>NZ_BNJH01000009.1:0-66860 GCF_016587395.1 Ktedonobacter sp. SOSP1-52 | reverse complement strand
CGGATTTTTATGCCCTTGCCCAACATAATCCAGAGATCTCGGCGTTGCAGAGTGGTTCCGGGGCCTCAAGCCACCGTGTTTCCCAACGCTCTTTGAAGCGTTCCTCAATGCCTTTGCGTGCCAACAGGTCAGTCTCGAGGCGGGTCTCCTGCTGCTCAACCGACTGGCGGAGCGGTATGGTCTATCCTGGGCAGGTGACCAGGGCACAGCCTGTGCTTTTCCAGGTCCAGAACACCTCGTCAACACTTCTGAAGAGCAGCTCAGGGCACTCGGATGGAGCCGTCAGAAAGCTCGGGCGGTCCTTGAACTCGCGCACCTGCTGGCAGAAGAGCCGCGCACTTTTGCGCGTCTGGAAAGCATGAACAACGAGGACGTGTGCCAGGCTATCCTGCCCTTGCGAGGAGTGGGCCGTTGGACTGCCGAATATGTGTTGCTAAGAGGATTGGGCAGGATCGAGGCCTTTCCAGGTGATGACGTAGGAGCGCAAAAGAATCTGCAACGCATCTTCTCGCTCGAACAAAGGCCAACGTATGAACACATCAAAACGTTGACAGCTCGCTGGTGCCCCTATGCTGGGTTTGTCTATTTCCATTTATTGCTTGATCGTCTGGCGCAAAAAGGTCTCCTCTCGACGAGGTAAGGTTTCTATGGAGCATCGTACCATCGCCACCATTGGCCACTCAACCCATCCCATTGAGGAGTTTCTAGAACTCCTGAGCATGCACGCGATCCAGCTCCTGGTGGACGTCCGCACGATTCCCAGGTCGCGGGTGCATCTCCAGTTTGGCAGCGATCAGCTTCCTGGTGCTCTCCAGGGCGCTGGCATTGGCTATCTTCATCTGGAAGCACTCGGTGGCCTGCGCCATCCGAGGAAAGATTCGCCGAACACCGGCTGGCGCAACGCCTCCTTTCGTGGGTACGCTGACTATATGGCGACCCCGGCCTTTCGCGCGGGCTTGACCGAGCTTGAAGAATGCGCTCATCGTCAACACACCGCCATCATGTGCGCCGAAGCGGTGCCCTGGCGCTGTCACAGGTCCCTGATCGCCGATGCGCTCACCGTTGCTGGCTGGCGCGTTTACCACATCATGAGCAAGTACACCACCAGAGAGCATACGTTGACCCCGTTTCTACTGGTGGAGGGGGAAATCCTGCGGTATCCAGAAGAGGAAGAGAGTCTCCAATGAATGAACGCGCTCGTGCTTTGCTTTGTGCCAACGAACGCGAAGAGAATCGAACTCGTGGCCTTTAGGGAACCGAGAGTCTGTGGTGGCGCGTCCTGACGTAGAGAGAAAGAAAAGATATACCTGGCGAAACGGGATCCAGAAAGGAGCAGCTCTGGTGAGCGAACCCATTTCGATTGCGATGTACGCCGATCTCGCCTGTCCCTATGCCTATGTGAGCGCCTATCGAGTGCGCTAGGTGCGCGACGCCTATCGCGGCACCATCGCTCTTGTCCATAAAAGCCTCGCGCTGGAGTATGTGAATAGTGCAGCGCGCAGTTGGGCCAGGAAGGCGTCACGCAGGATTGCCCAGCGACACTACCAGCCCGTCCAGGATATACGTTGGTGTGGCGAACACCTGCAGGGGTACGCGTTGTCCTGGCGCATCGAGGTTGACGACCGTGACCTCTAGCCCGGCGATGCTCCTGGCCTCCTGCACAATCAGCACGGCCTCCCGGCAAACTGAAGCCGATGAACATCGTCCCATGCTCAGTGGGCGTTCCGGTAAGGGCAGGGCAATGGCCAATAAGAGGACCTCTCTCGCGCCCCGCGCATGGATGCTCAGAAGAAGAGTCAGATGGTCAGGATGGAACGGCTTTGGTGGGTATTTTTTTTATACTCATCTTATATTTTCTTTAACGCCGATCCCTTATGCATGGCCTCGTGATCGGTCTTATCGCTCTTGATCAAGTACTGCGGCTCTGCCTCTGAGGCGTGAACTGTGCAACCGTGGAATTCGATCTCGGAGGTAACCTTTTTGATGATTGTACCCGAGACGCGCCCGGCCTCAGAGTTCCACTCGACGTGATCGCCAATGGCAAACTGCTCTGGCATCTCCTTTCTCCTTTCTGCCCTTTACACGTTTGCCAGCACCTGTTAGATCCTTCACTGAACGTGCTACGAACGCTGGGACCTGCTCCCCAACGGGGATCTATCCCAGGGGTTCTCATTGACGGTCAGCTGGTACCCATCAGGGTCAGCAGGCGAGGGTCGGCTGCGTTGGCTGGATGAATATCCATCACTGGCTAACCTCTACTCCTGCCGAGATTGGCGCGCATTCTTGACGACATATTTTATAGGATCTTGCTGGAGGTTCAACAGAATCCATCGTCTGGAGCATCGTGAGGAGCGCCAGGTCAAGTATTAGACGCGGATCTTGCTTTCCATCTGCGCCCCCTACGTTCCAACGGACTGCGCCATTGCTCAAGTTCGCGTTTCTGAGTACAAACTCAGAGTCCTCCATTGAGAGGGAATAGCCAGGCGCTCGATAGATATAACCATATTTTAATTTAGCATAGAGATGAAACATGGTAAGGGCGACAGGGACACTAGAGGCTAGCAGTTCCGCTGCCGCGTTGGCATCCTGTTGCATTTCTAGGGAGAGTTGATTATACCACCACTCCTGAACCCGGTGGATAAGCACCAAGTCAGGCTGCTCCACGAGCTGTAAGCTGTGACCTTGATGGCCCGCTGCCCTCGCGGTTTCTTGCCACTCGGCTTGCGTAAGCTCTTCTTCCGCTTTCCAAAGCGATCCGACGACGGGGGAAGATGACTATTGTGGCTGTCTTTGGCTTGCTGCTCTTCCAGCGTTTTGACTCGTTCTCGCAACTGCTTGACTGCCTGGAAGGTCTCTGCAAGGGCTTCTTTCAAGGATTGGTTCTCTTGTTTGGGCCGCTTGGTCTGCTCATCTTTCACGCCTAATGCCTGCCGCAGAGCTAAATTCTCTTGTCGTAAGCGGTCGAGTTCTGCACCCTGTTCATGAGGCTATTCTAGCAGATTTCCTCCAGGTTTCGTCTGGGTCTAGCCCTTCTGGACAGGGCTTGTGAATTCTCCGATCCCAAGGCTCATCCTACAGTGTAGATAACCGGCGATCGCACTTCGGCGGATGTCTTGGCCGATCTGCGCGAGCGCTTGATTGACGCGTCAAAAGTCATGATCCAAGCCAGTGGGATGCAAAAGAGTGGCGCTGTGATGCGCAGCAAAGCCGCCAGATTCAGGCAGGGCGTTCTACGCCGAGTGTGTCCGCAAGAAGCTGGTCTGTGATGATGGCGGCAGCCGTGCCGAAACAGCGTCCGCCGCCATCATCATCTCAGTTGGCGCGTACGCCACGCGCGTCAACTGCTCAGGCCTCCCTCCTTATGGGAAGGGTAACCGTAAAGGTAGATCCCTTCCCGATAGTGCTGTCCACCGTGATGGTTCCCCCATGGTGCTTGACAATCTCGGCCACGATGTAGAGCCCCATGCCCAGACCAGGGATCGCTCGCTGAGAGGAAACTGCAACCCGATAGAACCGGTCAAAAATCTTGTCACACTGCTCTCGCGGGATACCCAATCCATGATCGCGGATCCGAATGGTTGCCGCATCGGGGGAGGAGCTCAGTTCCATCTCGACGGTCTGAGCATTGGGAGAATACTTGATGGCATTGCTGAGCAGGTTGGTGAAGACCTGTCCCAGCCGGTCGCGATCCCCGATCAGGCTGACCGCCACTGCACCACGCACTACAATGGTGTGGCTCGGGTTGGTTTGCTGCATAGTGTCAGCGATCTCCCGCAGCAACGCGTCGAAATCCACCGTCTCCCAGACGTACTCCAGTCTGCCTGCCTGGATCTTGGAGATATCTAGCAACTCTTCTACGAGCCGGGTGACGGTGTTGATCTGGATCTCCATGCTGGAAAGAGCAGGAGCCTGGAGGCCTTGCTTCGTCAGTTGCCGGTGCAGCAAGGTCGTCTGCAGTTTCAAAGCGGTGAGGGGGTTCCTCAGTTCATGGCTGGCCATGCTAATAAAGGCATCCTTGCGTTGTTCCAGTTCCTTGCGCGCGGAGTTATCCAGCATAAAGACGATACCCTGGCGTGAGTGATGCTGTAAGACAACTCCCCCCACGAGCACGGGAAGACGACTGCCATCTTTACAGATGTACTCTTTTTCGTAGGGCGTCATCGACTGCCGGGTGGCCAGTTCCTGATAGGCCTGCAGGGACCGAGCCAGATTTTCTGGAGGAGTCATCTGCATCCAGTTGATGCGCCCTTCGCTTAGGTCCTCACGAGTGTAGCCAGTCATGTGCAGAAAGGCGTCGTTGGCGCCCACAATCTGCTCTCCTTTGGCGACAATGATTCCGATAATGCTGGAGTTCATCAAGGCATTCACGCGTTCCTGACTCTGGCGTAAAGCTTCCTCCAAGCGTTTCTGCTCATCGATATTGGTACAGGTGCCAAACCACTTGACGATGTGACCGCTTTCATCGCGCATCGGCATGGCGCGCGTTAAGAACCAGCGATACGCTCCATTCTGGCCATTTCTGAGGCGCTCTTCGCGCTCATATATAGTTCCCGTGTCCAGGGCATGCTGCCAGAGAGCCTGGTTGCCTGCACGATCATCAGGGTGGATGAACTGAAGATGAGCCCATCTCTGTCTTTGTTCAGGCGTGAACCCAGTGTAATCACGCCAGCGCTGGTTCGTGTACTCACACAGACCATCAGGTTGGGCTGTCCACACGAGTTGTGGCACGGTCTCGGCAAGGACACGAAAGTTCCCCTCGCTGGCTTTGAGCTGCTGCTCCGCACGTTTCTGCACAGCAATATGCTTGATGAGCGCCTTCCAGAGTGGAAGCGTGAGATACCTGATCTGTTTTCCATTCAACATCATGCAGTAGCTATCCCTTTCATGTGGTCCCATCCCTGGAAGGAAGATGCTTCCCTGCTCTGATATCTCGAAACAGCATTGAGAAATGTGAGAAGACGCGGAACCCCCTTCTACGTTAAACTACTTTCAAGCCCTTCTGTCGAGAGGGCTTGAGCAAGGGTATGCTTGCTCATAGGAACTGTCGGATCCGAAAGGCGACAGGAACGTTTGTTGCTCGAGGAGGAACCTGCCCATGTGGTACGCTGGCATCGACTGGGCTGACGAAAAGCACTACACCGTGGTGATCGATGATGTCGGCCATCAGAGTGGCACTTATTCCAAAGCCCATCGCCGTTATGCCTGCATCAAACCATTGCGCAATGCTCCGCCTGATGAGTGCCGTTGTCTCGTTGTCTCTTCTGCTTGCTTTTTGCGCTCCCGGAGGAGGCATTGACCAGGCAATGGGGTGCATGCCTTTTCTTCATATCGCTATCGCGATTGCAGAGAACTACATGTTTCTCTGCTCAACTGGAAGCGCCACTGCTGCCTTTTGGTGACTGCCTTTCTCCCTGTGAACACACTATGTGCAGAAGAGGATGGTGTCCACGGACACAACAGGATGCGAGCGTGGACGTGAGTGAGGATGTGTTTTCTGGAAGCGCCACACGATAGAAGGTGGGATATGTCCCAGACACGAAAAGACATGTCTGAGACGGCTTGCGGCAGGTTAAAGCCCAAGAATGTCAGAAGTCTCCCCGCCTGTCGCTATGCAAGCGACAAGAGTATCTCTGACAATTCGTTAGGTGCTGCGAAAGAAGGAGAGTGACCAGTTGATAAAGAGAACACGCGCTCACAGGGAAGGTTTCGTTGCATATACCGTTGCATATACAAGGTATTCGCCCGATCGTGGAGAGTTTCCACATAGAAACGCGGGATACGAGCAAAGCGATCAGTTGTCTTGACAATCGCAGAAAAAGGTTCCAGGGGAGTTGGCCCGATAAGCATTTGGGCCAGCGTAATATCGCTTTCGGGACAATCATGGTAAAAGAGGTCGGCTACTCTCTCTAGAGGAATTTCACTCACGCCTTGTGTTTCATTAATATGCGTGTTCTGAAGTATAATAGCATTTTTATCTTTTTGTGCATGTTCCTGTAAAGTCGTGCCGTTGGGAACAAGGAATGCGGCGAGGTAGATGAGCTTTTGAATCGACTCCGAGCATTCTTCTGCTGTTTGGCTGATAACAATGCCACCCATCGAGTGACCCACAAGAATCACAGGTTCGTTTTGTTGCTTAATGATGTGACTGAGATGGTCGGTATAGATACGCAACGTTCCAGTAGATGGAGATATACTACGATCTCGGCCAAATCCGGGCAGATCAGGAACAATCACCTTATGATCTTGTTTTCGAAGTAACGGAGCGATATGGTACCAGACCCATGCACCATGCCAAGCTCCATGAATCAGTAGATATGTACTCATGAAATTTTCCTTTTACCTGTTGACTCCAGAAACTGGTAGAGCCACACGATCTGGTGAAGAGCGCAGAAAAACTTGTGAAAATGAACTCGAACAAGGATGCCGTCACCATTTAATGATATTGTTGGCGAATTAATTTGAGGCGAAATGTGAGATACTGAAGAAGCAAGAAAAAACAAGCATTCAGGAGGGAGGGAACCCATGACACTACAGCCACAAGCGATACCGCCAGTCCCAGAAGAAACTGTAGAGATAGCACAAGCCATTTTGCCGAAAGGCAACATCTGTATTCATATGCGAGATGCATTAGGAACGTTTTTTCGCGATGAAGATTTCCTTGACTTATTTTCCAACAAAGGACAGCCTGCAATATCGGCCTGGCGTCTCGCACTGGTGATGGTAATGCAATATGCAGAAGGGTTAACGGATCGGCAGGCAGCAGACGCAGTGAAAACGCGCATTGATTGGAAATACGCCTTGAGCTTAGAAATCAAGGATCCAGGATTTGATTTTTCCGTGTTAAGTGAATTTCGTGGTCGCCTCCTTGCCAATCAAGCGGAACGCCGTTTGTTTGATCTGATGTTGTCTCAGTTCCGAGAACGAGGCTGGGTCAAAGCACGAGGCAAACAACGGACAGATTCAACGCATATTCTGGCGGCTATTCGAGCTGTCAACCGTCTGGAATGTGTTGGAGAAACCATGCGCCATGTCCTCAATATCCTGGCAGAAGTAGCTCCCGATTGGCTTCTTGAGCGTGTTCAACCTGAATGGGAAAAACGATATCGATCACGCTTTAGCGACTTTCGTTTACCAAAGGACGAGAAAGCGCGTCAAGAGCTCTCAGAGCAGATTGGAGCTGACGGCCGAAGGCTCCTGGAGAGCATCTGGGGCAGCACAACCCATGCCTGGTTACAAGAACTCCCAGCCGTAGAGATTCTGCGAAGGATTTGGATCCAGCAGTATCACGCATGTGAGCAGGGAACACCTTGGAGAAAAGATCAGGAGCTTCCCCCGGCAGCGCTCTTGATCCAATCGCCATATGATGTGGAGGCGCGATACAGCAAGAAGAAGCAGACAGGATGGGTTGGCTACAAAGTGCATTTTACCGAAGGATGTGACGCTGATCAGCCTCATTTTGTGCTCGAAGTTACCACGACAGCATCCACGCTCCCAGATGGAGACGTCATGGAAAATCTTCATGAACGCTTGGCTGGCAACCAACTTCTCCCCGGCCAGCACCTGGTCGATAAAGGCTATGTGGACGCCGAACTGCTTGCTACGAGTCAGCATCGCCATCAGGTTGATCTGGTTGGGCCGGTTCTTCCTGATACCAGTTGGGCCTCAAAAGAAGCTGGGCGCTTTGATCATAGCCACTTCCACATTGATTGGAAGGCCAAACAGGTCCTGTGTCCGGCTGGGCAGACAAGCCGAGATTGGGGACATATCCCTGATCGACATGGAAAGCCAAGTCTGCGTATCCGGTTTCCCCTTCCCCTTTGTCGGGTTTGCACACTTCATGAGAAGTGTTCGTCAACCGCAGCCAAAGTACTCATTTTGCGACCAGATGAAGCCAGCTATGTGGCACTTCAGCAGGCTCGAAAACGTCAGGAAACCGCTGAATTTCGAGCCCTGTATGCAGCGCGAGCAGGCATTGAAGGAACCGTTGCTCAAAGTGTACGGACCTGTGAGATACGCAGATCCCGATACATTGGCGTGAAAAAGCTCAATCTCCAGGCGTTTCTAACAGCGACCTCCATCAACATGCTTCGGGCTTGTCATTGGATTGCAGAAGCGAAGCTGGCAACCACGCCAACTTCTCGTTTTGCAGAGCTGCTCGCTTCTGTCAAGCAAGTAGCTGTTGCGTAGCTTCTGCTCATTCGCCAACAATATCTTAATGTGGCTCTACCACATGTCTACGCGATAGACTAGAAACTAAAGTGTATTCCGACTGCTGCATTTTCTTCTGGGGTAGCAAGCCAATAACCATATTTGGCACTGATAGCCGCAAGCTTCCCCAGTTCCTCCGGTGTGGGTAGCTGAAGCGTACCATCTATCGATCTTCCCGACTCTCTAAAGAATTGTTCCATCTTATTGGTTGTGATGATGAGCAGGATTGCTGGCTCATTGGAGGCATTGCGCCATGCGTGCCGTGCATTCCCAGGCACGTGGATATAATCCCCTACTTTCGCTGTGATCCACTCGTGGCTTTCTGTCTCTTGTTTAAGGCACTGCATTTCACCAGCAATAACGATAAAGTCCTCCACATCAGGGTGACTATGCATGGGAACAAAGACGCCTGGTGGGACAACCCCTTTTAACACGCTGAAGCCACTTTCCGTTGTCAGAAACTCGACAGTGGGTCCAAATACTTCGACGGTCAGGCCAGTCGAGGGATTTTTTTCGGTACTTGCCGTGGTCATATCTATCTCCTTGTATTATTCTTTAATCGTGACGGTTATCCGTACTCATCATCCTCTAGCGACCAGCACCTGGCAAAATTATAGAATGGTAATGGTCTTCCTACAAGGGCCATTTTATATGGAAAGTACGGAGCCATTTTGCTATGCCAGGTTTTGGAACTGGTCTCTCTATGGCGAGCATGCCCTTGGCCGGAGAGGTGCGTTCATCCCCCATCTGTTGCGTCTGTTCATGCCTTTCTCACGCGGAAACGAAGGGTGGTCAGTTGCTCTGCTTGTGAGACGGCTATCGTCTCTAAGGCAACCTGTTCGCCCGTCTTTCGGGCAAAGAAGGGGACCAAATGGCTCCGAATGAGAAAAAGAGGGAGCCATGAGGAGAGGGAACCAAGGCGAGTGAGAAGGAAAGGAACCACAGATACTCTCGTAAGAACATGCTATTGTAGGTGAAAGTGGGGAGAAGAGTAAAGGGAGATCATGCCAGTGTGGGCGTGAGGAGAAATGATAAAGGGGGGAGCCACAAGGAGGAATGGAATAGTTGCATAGAAATGCATGGAAATAGAGAAAGTGATAAAAGGGGCTGCCATGCCCACTGGTGTTTGCCAGAAGCTCTTCGACATCGCGAAAACTGAGCGAGAAACGAAAATACAGCCAGACAGCATGGCTGATGATTGCAGGCGGAAAGCGGTAGCCTTTGTAGTAGGGAGGAGTGGTGGTTGTTTTCATGAAGCTATTCTAGCATAGTGTTCAGCTACGTCCCCAAGTTGACAATACCCTTGAGGGCGCTGATTTCATTTTCCTTGTCTTGCACATTGCAGTGACAAAGTATTACGGTCGTCCAAATCCTCGCCTGATCGCTGAACGGAGCCATGGTCTAATGAATCAGATCAGTAGTTACATTGACATCGACGACCTGATCCTGCGCAGCCCGGAAGAACTGCGAGAACTCCTCAAAAAAGCGCAGGAGACCCATGGCACCCTTGCTCGCACTCGCGGAGGAAAGTGCCTCCTTTGTGGAGAGTGCCCCATCTTGTTCGCTTGCATTGGGTGCGCGGCGAAGGTTCCTGATCCGGCACAACGCAGTGAGGTCGAGGAAGTTCAGCAGATCATTCTGTTGCAGATCGAACGAGCAAAGAAAAAGGGACTGGCTTTGGAAGTGGCTCAGCACCAAAAGAAACTCAAGCAATGCGACGCGGAACTCCGCGAAATGGATATGATTGAGGCGTGCCATGCCGATGAATTGCGTGAGCCAGAGGTGAACTTTGATGTCGAAGCGTAAATCACAGCCAGCACCGTCCTGGCTTGAAGATAGCGTCTACGAGCCGAAGCGCCAGCATTCGGTGGATCTGGTGAAACAGTCGGTAGATACACTCGTCAGCCAACGAAAACAGGGAAGCAAAGTTCAGATCTCGCTTGCAACGATCGTGGCCACCTCGAAACAATTGGACCCGACAGGTACAGGAGTGGCTCACACGACCATTCTGGAAAACGCGGAAGCCTACGCATATTACAAAAAGTATCGAACGACTGCCTCGAAAGCGGTGAAGCGCCGGAACCAGCGCGTTTCCATCGATATGAGCGAGCCAGATAGTGCTCAAGATCCGGCTTTCGCCAAACGTCGCCAGTCCTACATGACCTGGCGAAGGGCTGAGCTGGTTGACGAACTGCTTCGCGTCCGAACAGCCCATGAATGCGCAGACCTATAGGCTGCTATGAGTCTGTTTCCACGGCTCATCGACCGTTTTTTTCCTAGGGCCGCATTGTTTGCTGGTAGAGTTTTTCTTCCAAGGCGGCAAGATACTCCACAGGGGCCTTTCTGAAACGATACTGCTCACGACGAGCTTCGTGGCGACCATCCACCTGAGTATGCAGTCTTCGCCATTGCGTGAGGTCGTGTGGTTGGAGTTCTGGCCCACTGAAGTGATAGCGCTGGCTGGCAACCGAGGCGACGATTCGCACAGCATCTCGTACAACGAGGTCAGGGGATGCCTGTTTCCGACCGGTGCATTGCCGTTCATGATAGCAGGTTGAGCCAAAGAGATGTTCCAGGTCATTGTTCGTACGTGGAAGATCAGACATATCATAACAAGGAAAGAGTCCCGACAGTAACTGACAGTCACTTTGAGAAACGTGGCGATCATCTGACGAAGCGGCTCAGATGCGCATGCTTCCTGTTGCATTTCGTCGAGGAGGGATTGGTAGAGCTGCTGCACCTCACTAGCAGATCGTTGTTCAGTATTGGTAAGGAGGTGTGCGGCCCGATGGACCCATTGATATCCAGCCTGCACATCGGGCCAGAGGTCAGCAGTTGTGGTTAACCCCTTCGTCAGAAGATGGTGCAGACGCTCAAGCGCGGTTGGCAAGCCTCTTTTTTGCGCCACGCGTTCGAGGGAAGCAGCGATGAGTGTGAGTCGCTCGTGCAACTTGAGCCCAGCCGCAGAGAGCGGAGGATGCCCATCATCCGTGAGGGCACCACGCACTGCCGAACAGTAACTGCGAATGATTGCCGCTTCGTCATCATTCTGTTTCTCGATTGTGCGCTCAATGGGACGGACGCCACGCACCTGCTTCTTCAATTCTTTCTTGGCGTGGCGATCTGCCTCATAGATCGGCTTGGCCGCTTCTCGAAGGTAATGAAAGTGGCAGAGTTGATGGGGCGCTTCTGGCAGCGCAGAGGCGACCGCATTGCGAATGGAGTGTTGTCCGTCAGAAATCACTCCCCGTATCGGCACGGGCAAAACGGCCTGCACTTCCGCAATCAATGCTGCCAGATCAGCTTCGCATTCACTGAGGAGAGGGCGTGCTAGCAGAATTTCTCCAGACACACATTCACGAAAGACCCACAACACCTCATGGCCTACGTCGGGGCGCAACCCATCAAGAGCTAAAAAGGCTGAGTTTTGTTGGGCAAAAATCTTTTGGATGCGGGACTTTTCGGCCAGATGGAGGGACACCAATTCCTCATGACGGGCCAGAAGGTTGAGCACCGTTCGTTCTCCAATGGCAATACCACGATCACATAAGGCCAGGTGCAGTTCTGCCAGACTGTGGTGATAACGATAGCGTAACATCCCGATGAGTGCAATCACATCCAGGCCGTATTCTCCATAGGGCAGTGCCCACCGTCCCTCCTCTGGAGGCTCGGTAAGGCCGGTGATAACGGGGGCAGGATTCCTGATGACACCATCGAACTGGAAGTCGAGAGACGGAAATGGCCTTGCAGGATCGTCACACGCCGCTGTGTATGATAAGCAACCCGCGCTGTGTTGCCGCACGCAAGACATTTTGTCGAGAGTGGTTGTAAAGAGACAACCGTTTCCGTATCGGAAACCCGCGTTGGGCGACCCACATCGTCCTCCTCAATCTGTTGAACTGCACCTTGCCGCGTATCATGGACCGTAGCGCACGTTTCCATGATACGCGGCGGGGCAGCACGGCCAATGGTATTCAGCCTCCGCACTGCCAGGGAAGAAGCATCGTTGCAGTTTTAGATCACCGAACGAATCGTGCCGCCATCGACGCGGATCGTTGCGCCACTCACATAATCAGCGAGCGGGCTCGCCAGATAGGCGACTGCGGCGGCGATCTCCTCTGGCCGACCGAGGCGTCCTACGTCATTAGGAGCCAGGGCCTGCGTTGCGTTGTGTTCAATTTCCTCCCACGTCTCGCCCCCCCAGCCATGAGCCTGTGCCAGATAGGTGAGCTGTGCCCGAGCTGCCTCGCTTGAAAGGATCGCGCCGGGAGCCACGACGTTGGATGTCACGCCGGTGTTCTTCAGTTCACGTGCGAGGGACACCGCAAGGTTGTGGCGAGCTGCCAATGTCGCGTTGTAGTTTGGCCCGCCAGCCTGGGGCTGCTGCGACAGGCCACCGCCAATCTGGATCACCCGACCCCAGTGTCGCTCGCGCATCTGCGGGACCAGGCGCTGGATCATCCGCACGCCAGAAATGACGTTGCTGTTGTATATCTGAGCCCAGTCTGTGGCCGTCGTCTCCGTCCATGAACGGCGTGGAATGACTCCGGCATTGTTGACCAGAATATCAATCGGTCCGAAAGCCTGCGCCGCGACGGCTACCGCGTCAGCTCCAGCATCGGTGGTGAGATCACCCAGAGCGACCTCAGCTTCCCCTCCTTTGGCGCGGATCGCCTCGGCGACCGCATTGGCTCGGCTTTCGTCGCGACCATGCACCACGACTGCAACGCCTTCCGCAGCGAGCAGCTTCACGATCGCCTCGCCTATCCCAGAACTCGATCCTGTTACCAGTGCCTTCTTTCCTGCCAGTCTTAAATCCATGGGGTTCTCCCTTGCCTTTCATTTGATTTGTCCCAGGCACTTTGCCTGTAGATCTATGGTATACTGATGGGAATCCTGGGACAAGATGAGCAACATTCATAGGAGTAAGACTCCTATGGTTCATTCGGTCATCGTTCCCAACTGCCTTTCGTAAAGGGGGTGCGTTTGGTACTCAAGCCTCAACCACAAGACCATCGCCTGCATGAACTGGGAGATTTTCTGCGGACGCGCAGGGCAAGGCTGACGCCTGAAGAGGTAGGACTGCCGAAAGGAACCAGGCGCAAAACACCTGGACTCAGGCGAGCGGAAGTGGCCCAACTGGTGGGTGTGAGCGTGGATTGGTACACCTGGTTAGAGCAGGGACGTTCGATTACGCCTTCCACGCAGGTCTTAGAGCGCCTGGTGCAAACGTTGCGCCTGGATGCAAATGAGAGAACCCATCTCTTCCTGCTTGCCCAGCAACAACCACCGCCAGCGCTTTTGCTGGAACCCGAGATCGTGAGCCCAGCGTTACAACGTTTCCTTGATCAGTTTGGTGCTCGTCCAGCCTTTGTGTCAGGAAGACGATGGGATATCCTGGCCTGGAACGATGCCGGGTGCGCGGTCTTTGACGATTACCGCCGCAGGACCGCTCCCCGCGAACGCAATACGATCTGGGGCATCTTTACCAATCCCCTGGCTCGGCAACAGATTGTCAATTGGGAAGAAGATGCGCGCCAGCTCTTAGCACAATTCCGGAGTAGTTGTGGTCGTTATCCTGGAGATGCACAATTGACGGAGTTGATCCATGATCTCATGCTCGCCAGTCCTGAATTTCGCGCCTGGTGGCCTGATCATGAAGTCCGGAGTGGACAAGAAGGGCGAAAAGCGCTCAATCATCCACAGGTGGGGTATCTTCTGTTTGAACGGCTCACCTTTCAGGTCTTTGACACGCCAGATCTCAAAGTCACCGTCTATACCCCGTTGGAGGAAGCCGACACGCCTCGCAAAGTGGAGCAGCTTCTGGAGCAGTGGTATCAACAAGAGGGGCAGGGGCCTCATCCTCCTCAAGCGGTCCACCATCTTCCACAGACCCAGCGATCAGGACAAGACACGGTTGGACGGTGGCTGGAAGCATGCGGTCAAAGAGTGGAAGGGGCATGGGTAGCGAACAGTGAGGTCATGATCTCCTATGCGCAGTGGTGCGAGGCACACGGATACGTCCCAAGGAAGGCGAAAGGCGTCTCTCAATCGTTAGCTGCACATGGCCTGGAAGTCAGTGTTCGACAATGGGTCTCCACAGGTCCAGGGAGACGCACAAAAACACGAGGAGTTCGAGGTCTCCGTGTGCAGGATGGCTCTTAGACATCGAAGGCAAGTGGGGACAAATCGTCATGAATGCTCATCTGTCCCCATTGGGAGATCATCTTCTCAAACGAGTTTCCTGCAAGGTCTCTTCTTTCGGAGAGAGAAGAAGAACATTTGGAAACTTCTCTCTTTTTTCTTGACACGTTGTCAGGTTTTCTGGCCCCATCTGTCCCCACATTTGAGGGCCAGATCTCTTCACTTTGTAGGGTATTTACCACAAATTGGCAGTGATGGAGCGAAAAGAAATGGTTTCTGCTCGTCAAGATGACAACGCAGATTGAGAGAGACGTGTGCGCGAGCCTCGCCTCCAGATGGAGATGAGCGCTCATCATGAGCAAGGAAGCTGAGAAGGCTTTTCGCAGGAGAGAATTCTTGCTGCAAGGATCTTCTCCTGCGAGATGTTGTCCACCGCACTTTTGCCAGCAACCAATGCGGTCCTAGTTTTTTTCTCATTCCAAATCACAACGTATTCCCTCGCCGCATGAGCTTCGACTGATCCCTTTCCAGACCTGGTGAGATGATCAGTCGATGGAAAGCATTGTAGAGTATATGGGTCACTCACAAATGGGTGAACATTGCAGCGTCATCGGGCGTTTGGCGTCGAGATGAATCTGCGCAAGCGCAATCACACCTTCTAGAAAGTACTCTCCGCGCATGAAAAGCGAATCACAAACCCCGTTGGAAGTGGAAGATTCAGCCTTACCTGTGACTTCAGATGAAAATCTCTCGGCTGCCCGACGTTCTTTTGGAACCTTTCGGGTCCTGGGCAACCGAGACTACGCGCTGCTCTTCTGGGGGCAGTTCATTTCTGCAACGGGAACGCAGATGCAGGTGGTTGCGGTGGCCTGGCAGGTGTATCTGCTCACGCACTCGGCGCTCGCCTTAGGACTCATCGGTTTGATGCAGGCGCTTCCGCGCCTGCTCTTCTCACTGGTGGGAGGAGTCCTGGCGGATGCGTTGGACCGGCGCAAGGTGCTTCTCATCGTGAACGTGGCCATGATGCTCTTCTCGGCCATCCTGGCCCTCTGTACCAATTTCCAGTTCGTCAATTTGAGCATCATTTTCGTGCTCATTCTTTTGAGTGCGGCGGCTTCGTCCTTTGAGTTTCCTGCGCGCTTGGCCATCATTCCCCATCTGGTTTCACGCAAGCAGATGACCGATGCGATTTCCCTCGATTCCATGATAGTCTACCTCTTTGCCATCACTGGTCCAACTGCTGGCGGTTTGGTCCTGGCCTGGTTCGGGGTCGCCTCCACGTACTGGGTAAATGTCGTCTCGTATCTGGTGGTTATTGCCGCACTCTTTGTGCTACGTGTGCCACCAATCCCCGCAGAAAAGCGTGCGCAGGCGGGGTTCGGGCCTTGAGTGAAGGCATGCGTTTCTTGCGTGCACATCCGGTGATCCTGGCACTGCTCACACTCGATTTCTGCGCCACCTTCTTCGGGGCACCACGCGCGCTGTTACCAGTCTACGCGCGAGATATCATGCACATTGGGCCACAGGGGCTTGGTCTCTTGCTGGCCGCAGGCGGAATGGGTGCGGTGGTGTTGATGCCCTTTCAAGGACTCATCACGCGCATCAAGCGTCAGGGGCTGGGTGTAGCGCTAGCCGTCATTGTCTGGGGGCTGTGCGTTGTCGCTTTTGGCTTCTTTCCCAATCCCCTCTGGTTAGGGTTCTTTTCCTGGCTGGCACTGGCGCGGCAGATATGGTCAGCGTGATTCTCCAAGGCATCGTGGTGCAGACCACGACCCCCGACGAGTTGCGTGGACGCATCAGTTCGGTGATGGCCATGTTTGCCATCGGTGGACCCGTGCTGGGCTCATTTGAGTCTGGCCTCGTTGCTAGCCTTTTCACCCCGATGTTCTCCGTCGTCAGCGGCGGAGTGGCCTGTATTCTTGCGACATTGTTCATTCTGGTCCTGGTGCCGAGCCTGGCAAAAGTGAAGGTCCGAGCTGAGTAGAAACGCAAAGGGCGCATGGTCCCATTGCCAATGTACCAACTCTGTCTCTGCTCTTGCTTCTCCCCACTCTTCTCTGGAGGAGATCAAGATCAGTAGGATGGTCAGTCGCAAGCAAAAGACTCGTAGTGCGTAGAGTCATACCGCTTGCAGAGCCAGAGGAGGTGTGTCAAAATCCATTAAAACGGACAATGAAGGAAAGCGCCTGGTCAAGGTCAGCATGGAGAGGAAAGATCACCTGGTCGGCATCAATGGATGTGGGCATTCCTGGCCGTGTTTTGGCAAACCTGCCATTATCTTCCATGATCGGGGGAAGATTTTCACCTCCGAGCGGGCGCGACAAGTGCTTGTGGATCGGTTGGGGATTATCACAGAGCAAGCCCCACCGTATGCGCCATCCGCAAAAGGAACGGTCGAAACGCTCTTTCGTTGGATGACGCAACATTTTGAAAAGAGCCTCCACCCTCCCCACTGACAAGTGCACACAAATTACAGGTCTTCGGAATCTGTTGTGGGTTCACACGCGGTCAAGCGGATTCGCGGCCCGAATCCACAACAAAATCCGAAGGACCAATTTCTCTGTAATTCATCAGTTTCGTTCTTGTAAGTCTGCGCTGGTAGCATCCTGATTGAAGTTCTCTGTTCTAGACCGCTTAAATATGAGCAGATCAAATATTCCTCGCCCGATTACGTAAGCGAGTACAGCGAGGAATACAATTTGATAAAGTTGTTGTTGGTAAAAGTCCGGCCCATGCAGTATCAGTCCTGCAATGGTTATTCCGAGGAGGGCTGCGAGTCCATTAAAACGAAATGTTCTGGGTCTCTTTCTTTGCTGATATGATTTTGGAGGCATTGGTTTCGTACTTGTCTCCTTTTTGTTCGCTTTTAAAAACGTTTTTGTATCGACCAACTCTCTAGATATTTTTAGATGAATAAGTTGGTGATGAGTTGTAGAAGGACAAAAGGTCATTTAGATCATGTTTCCCATTATATAAAGAGAAAATTGTTTACTGACAGGACAGAAACCGGACACTTGCAGGCAATTTGCGTCAAAAGCTTTATTTGTCTATTTTCTTCGTTAATGTTTATAGTATGCTGTAAATATTGAAATTCCATGAGGTAATTTTGGCAATTATCTGAGGTAAAGCAAGGAACTCTTCGGCCGCGCCAATGTAGCTTTATTGGCTTCCAAAGGGCTTTGAGCAGCGATGCCAGAAAAAGACGAAGGTAGTATTACCTCAGATAATTGTACGATTTTGCCTCTATCTAATTATCGTATTTACACATTACCACCACATGCTTTTGGAAGGAGAAAAAAAGAATAGCGTATACTATTCGCATGTTTATATCGAATACGCTTGAGGAGAGTATAATCATCATGGGCTTAAATATCCACCTGCACACCTTTCCGATCTTAGAAACAGAGCGCCTGATCTTACGGCAACTCGCAGCAACGGATGCGCAGGATTCCTTCCTCTTTCTGTCCGATGAAGAGACTATGCGCTACTACGATCCAGCCCCGATGACACAGCTCGAGCAAGTAGAAAAGAGTATTGAACGTCATCGAAGGCGTTTTGCTCAACATGAAGCACTACGCTGGGGCGTCACATTGAAGGGTGAGAACAGGGTCATCGGCAATTGTGGATATTCATGGGATGTCGATAATCGACATGCAGTTCTGAGCTATATTCTCTCAAAACACTACTGGAATAAAGGGATCATGACAGAGGCCCTGACCGCGATTATTCAGTTCGGCTTCGAACACATCTACTTGCATCGCATTGAAGCGCAGGTTGCATATCCCAATCTCGCTTCCGCACGCCTGCTCGAAAAGCTCGGCTTTCAGGAAGAGGGACGCCTCCGTGATCGTCAATATGCCAACAACCAGTTCGTTGACGAAATAATATTTGCGCTCATCAACACGAACAACGTGGACGGATAAATTTTCACTTGATTGTAAATCATTTTGCTTCGTGGGCGAAAAATCCGCGGATTATGTGGGCGGTATGATGGGAGATAGACGGGAAAAGATGCGAAATTTGAAGGACAGAAGCATGAGATGAAGAAGCGAATCATCAATGCCTGTTTTACCGCCCACCTAATTATCCAATTTTCGCCCACGAAGCAAAATGATTTACACCGCGGCTACCGGAAAGGATCAAGACAGTGAAAAAGTATATACTCTTCGATCATGATGGTGTTCTGGTGGATACCGAATTCTGGTATTACAAAGCTGGAGAACGCGCCCTGGCGGACATTGGTTTGACTTTGGACAAGGATCAATACCTCCGGGACATGAACCAGGGCTTAGGCACTTGGGCCCAAGCCAGGGCGGCAGGTATTGATGAACAGACCATCAGTAGGCAGCGTGAGGTTCGTAATGAGTATTATCAGGAATATCTGAGAACAGAAGCCATTGAGATTGAAGGCGTCGTTGAAACGCTTGCTGAACTGTCAAAATACGTCCGCATGGCCATCGTGACGACTGCAAAACGTGTGGATTTTGAAATTATCCATGAAAAGCGCCAAGTTAGACAATTCATGGATTTCGTCCTTGTTCGCGAAGACTACCAGTTCACCAAGCCGCACCCGGAACCATACCTGACCGGCTTAAAGCGCCTCGGAGCCACCAAAGAAGAGACACTGGTTGTAGAGGATTCATCCAGAGGGCTGAACTCAGCCGTGGCGGCCGGTATTGACTGTATCATTGTCTATAACGACTTTACAAAAGCACATGACTTTTCACAGGCTCGCTATCGAATCGAAACTCTGATTGAATTGAAGGATATCATCCTTAATGTAACCTGAAGGTGCATTTACCAGTGTGTCCCATACTTGTAAATCATTTTGCTTCGTGGGCGAAAATCCGCGGATTATGTGGGCGGTATGTGTAAATATTGAAATTCCATGAGGTAATTTTGGCAATTATCTGAGGTAGACTTTATCCAAATGTTCCAGACAATAGGTTTTGACTACGCTGCAAAAGCGAGCGTCTCCACGAGGTGATTGAAAAACACCCGTGGAATTTGAACGGTATCGCCTTCATATGACAACACCGAGAGAGCCAAGACCGTCAAAAAGGGCAAGGCCCAGACCCGCTGCGCCCCAGCGCTTTGTAGTAGTTAAGACCTTCTAGTTCGCTAGTAGAGATTGGGGCCTCTGCCAGATAGGCTTGCAGAAACTCTTCATGCATCCTCCTTCCTTCAGGAAAGAGCCAGAGGACGGTGAGGGCGACATCGAACAAGAGTGGTCCACGTTCGATAGCTCCCCAATCGATAATTCCCACATGACCAGTTTCCCGCTCAGAGAGGATTTCGATCCGATCTGCCCAGATCACACCTGTGGTCACCTTGCGTCGCGTTTCGTATGCTCGTGTTGTCTCCAGCGCTTGGTGGATCAACGAAGCAAGACCTGGTTGAGCCGTCACAGAGGGATCCTCAGCTTGCAAGAAATCATACAGCTCGAAGGTGACTTTCTCATCTCCTCCCTTGAGGAAGATGTGGTGAGTCCATCCTAGTCCTACAGTTGTAGATGACCTACAAGAGCGCAGCGGCGCTTATAATGGCAAAGGCGCGCAAGTGCTTGGTGCGCACGTCGCCAACATGACCAGCTCAGATAGTAGGCAAACGAGAAAAGTTGACCCCCGACGAGACGAAAAAACAGCCGCCGAATTTCCGCAACACTGAGAGGAATCAGCACTGGGAGGTCAGAAGGAATCTGGGCTTGAACAGAGTCGGCTGTTTCTGACTCTGATGAGGAGAGCGCAGGCTCAGCGTTTTTTTTCGCTGAGTGGCAAACTGGGGTTGAAGGGAGGTGTAGCCTAGAAGGAGAAAGCGTGTGAGAACCCCAAGAGGAGAAAGAGTATGGCGAGAGTCACACCACGCCCCGAAGCGACGCAGAAAAGAACCCTCATTCCGTTAAAAGAGCGATGTGACCAGTGCGGCCAGCCCCTGTCGGTCTTCAATCACGGCCTTCGCAGCGTGGCCACGTTATCTGGCCAATGGAGATTAACACTCGTCATTCGCCAATGTATCCAGCCGGGCTGCCCCAACTACCATCGACGCCAGCGGACGGCAAGAAGAAGGGCGCTGGGCCCTGCCGCATGGCGAGTTTGGCCTGGACATCATTGCTCTCATTGGTCAGTGGCGCTTCCGTGAGCATCGCAGCGTCACCCACTTGATGCATCGGTATGAGGAGCTGGTAGCCTTGCGTATCGCGGACCAGGAGCGGGTCAAAGCGCGACTGCAGAAACAGGGTCACGTGATCCTGGCTCTCGACGGCTTGCAGCCCGATGTCGGGCACGAGGTCCTCTGGATCGTCCGCGACTGCTTGATCCTCTTAGCACGTCCATTACTCAGCAGTACACAGGGCGATTTGACCGCCTTGCTTACCGAGGTCAAGCAGTTGCTGGAGTCATGGAAGGTGCCAGTCACAGGCATCATCTCGGATGGAGAAGAGACCATTGGCAGCGCCGTGGCTTTTGTCTTCCTGGAAGTTCCCCATCGGCGCTGCCAGTTTCACTACTTGAAGGATGCCACAGCGCCGCTCTACGACGCGGATCGGCATGCCAAAACGGAGTTTAAAAAGCAGCCGAAAAAAACCTTACTACACAAAATTGCTAGGATCTTAGCCCTCCCTCCAAGAGCACTTAAGCGGGTTAATGCTTGATGGCCTTCGCTGTAAGCTGGCGCGTTGCTTCTTCACTCCTGACCTCGTGATCTTGTTTCAAGGTTAACGAGCGTAGCAATCGCGCATTAATGAACCATTCGGTGAAAACTAGCGTTGAGACCCAGGAAACCCAGGCCGCGCTCACATAAACAACGCTTGATGTAACCGCGCCATGCATATTGTGGGTGAGGACCAGGACAACGATGCCCAGCCCCAACCAGATACGCAGCGTGACAGCCGCGAAAGTTAAGGCATAATTACGTGCCATCCAGATGCGATGTAATTGTACCTGTCCACGCCGGATCGCGAGGTATGCCTGGGCTACACTGTAAAACCAGAGCACTGCCAGGAACACAAAGCCCACTTGTGCTACAAAGCCATCGACTGAAACAATAGCAGAGTAGAGAGCAGCCAGACTGCCGATAACTACGCAAACTATATAGACTAATCCACATCTGCGGTGAAGCATGGGATGGCGGGCACGCAAACGAGGTAGAAATTGCCATGGTCCTAGTAGGAGTGCTACGCCTCCCGTTACTGCGTGAATGACAAGGATAGTAAAGTGCCATGTCACGGCAGGATTAAGAGGGATGCGACTTCTAGTGGGATCGAGTGTCAGGTAAGGGACAGCGGCGTAAGCAGCAATGCCGATAGCCAGCAGAGCCATCAGCCCCCAGAGAATTATTCGTGATTTTACTCTCCCACCATGTGAGTTTCTGGTTGATTGCATATCCATTCTTTTGGTTCCTTTCACATTGTAAAAAGCGCCTGCTCTCTCTTTGCCACCACCAGTATTGATAGTGAGTGATCACTATCAATACTGGTAAAAAAAAACGAGATTTAACTCAAAAAGAGGTGTGCCCATTCTTCGTCATCGGCAATCTCAGAAAGCTTCATCGCAGTGGCGATTGTCAGTAACATGCCATCGGCATAAAAAGTACGAGCCTGTTCCCTACTAATCCCGGGCATCTCTGCAATTTGCTTGAAGATCTCAGAGGTCGAACGGCGCATGGTCTCGCGAATCTCCTGATCCTCACTGGCCGCGTATCCTTGCAGCAAAAGCAACACTAGTTCACGATCAGCAAGCACGTTTCGATAGGCGCGTTTCATAGCGCTCAAAGAATTTTCTGGATGTTGTTGTCCAATAACGATCATTTTTTGTTGAACGCGGAGCGCAACTCTTTCAATCGTACTCATGAACAACGCTTTTTTCGTGGGAAAGAGACGAAACAGGTTTGGCTGTGAGATGCCGACGAGTTTGGCAATAGTTACTGTTGAACCGCCATGAAAACCTTTTTCGCTAAATTCGGTAATAGCCGCGGCAAGAATGTCTTCGCGGCGTTCTTGTGCCGATTTCCTAGCAAAATTCCCAGGTGTATTGTTCATGATGATAGTGTACACTCACTATCAGCTCATGTCAAGTTTTGAAGGTGTATCTTTCAAGGTTTGTCTATGTGAGCGTTTTTGCAGGTATTGTCAAGTTGATGAAGCCACGCACAAAAAACTGAACAGCATGATACAATGGTTTCATGACAAAGAACATCTCTGCATCACCCGACAAAGGATATCGCTTCCCGCCAGTGATTATCAGTCATGGTGTGTGGCTGTATTTCCGGTTTTCGCTCAGTTTTCGTGCTGTCGAAGAACTCATGGCAGAGCATGGAGTCATGCTCACCTACGAAACCGTTCGTCAGTAGTGCCACAACTTCGGCCAAACGTATGCCAATGAACTGAAGCGTCGCCGCGCAAGGCCGGAAGACACATGGCATCTGGATGAGGTGTTTCTCAAAATCAATGGAGAGCAGCACTCTTTCTGGCGAGCGGTTGATCAGCACGGGAACATCCTCGACCTTCTGGTCCAGAGCAAACGCAACAAGGATGCCGCCAAGACATTCTTCCGCAAACTGCTCAAAGGTTTGCAGTACGTTTCACGTGTCATCATCACGGATACACTGGCGAGCTATGCGGCAGCCAAGAAAGAGATCCTGCCAAGCGTCGAGCATCGCCAGCACAAAGGCTTGAACAATCGAGCCGAGAACTCGCATCAACCGACCAGACAACGTGAACGCACCATGCGTCGCTTCCGCGTCGGCTGGTCACGCCCAACGTTTCCTCTCAACCTTTGGCCCCATCTCCGATCATTTTCGACCGCAACGACATCGTCTCAAGGCCGCAGAGTATCGTATCTTGATACAAGAGCGATGTACAACTTGGTACGAAATAACCCACGCAAAACAAGCTGCATAACCACGATCGCCTTCCCCCCATCTTCGTGCCTCTTTCATCGCCTCCCATTTTTACAATTTCTATTTATTACAAGCAATTAAGTTGACAGTATCCTCACCCTAGCCCCAGAGTCAGCACGTCCTCATACTGTGTTCAGGCAGTGAGAGGCAGCGCCGCTTCCGTTTCTCAAGGGGAGAGAGAGAAAGAGACGAAAACGGCAGGAACATGTTCCTCTCACCCGATCACAAGCGTGCCCAGTGGGTGCGCTTGAACCACAAACAAGCCAAACATCCCTACATGAACAGGAGAGACAGATGAGAGACCCATGGGACGTCATCGACCATTTCCTCGACCAGACTCGCGATGCAGCCATCCAGTCAGGCTGGGTAGACTCCCCTGGCGCCACCGAAGCGCAACTCCTTGCGGCAGAACAGCGCCTGGGGCGAAGATTACCGCCCTCCTACCGGAAGTTCTTGCAACTCACCAATGGCTGGCCCTGCGGCTTAACCGAGCCCCTCTTGCCTATCGAGCAGGTTGATCTGTTCCAAGTCAAGGAGCCAGACTATGCACGAGACTGGATCGAGAATTGGGATTGGGAAATGTTCGATCTGTCTGAGGCTGACCACCGTGTCTATGGCAAGCAGCAGGAATCGTCGTATTTTCACGCTGCCTACTTGCAAACAGCCTTGCAGATCAGCGAGCAACAGGATGGGTATGTCTACCTGCTCAATCCTGAAGTGGTCACGCCGGAAGGAGAATGGGAAGCCTGGATTTTGGGAAGCAAGATCCTTGGGGCACAGCGCTGGCCCTCCTTTTGGGAGATGGTGCAGGAAGAGTTCTGAATGGGGTTTCCCAGAGTTCCTCCCAGCGACGCGGTTCCTGGGCAGGCGAAGCCCCTGCCGCCAGAAGAGTAATGCAGAAAGCCCAGGTACAGACGCCTGAAACCCCGTGGGTTGCTTCCCTGAGGAGTCCTCTCCGGAAGCAGCCCCGCTTTCCTCTTTGCCCCACCTAGCAAACATGCGCACGTGCCAGGTGAGACCTACATCGGTCTTCACGCGAGCAGTCGTAATCAGTTTTACAAGCAATGGATGCGCGACCGTGACCGAGGCGACCAGGGGGCGAAGTTGATCGCAGAGATACCAGGCATTGGTGGTCGCTTCTAGCACGACAGCATCTGTTGCGTGCAAGTGCTGTTGGCTCCAGAAGAGAAAATCAACAAGACTCAACCCGGCGTGGAGAGAGGACGATCTGCTGCCTGGCGTTGACGGCCCCAACAACGACATACCGTTTATGGATATCCAGGGCAACAAACCGTTCTGCAGAAACAGGTGCAAGCAGGCAGTTCTCCCTTGTTGAGGTAACAACGAAGATCCAAAGAGGACGCCGTTGAGGGTTCGAGGTATTCATACACCGATTCGGGCTACGATCTTTCACGTTCCCAGTTAAGCGGATTCGACGGGTGGCCAAACATCCTGTCGGGCTTGGTGTCCCACCGTGTAAACGGGCCAACCCTGACGCCGCGTACTGATCGAGCGTCCCCGTCAGCTTGACCTGACCAGGATACCGGAGCGACGCACTCTCTGCAACTCCATGCTAACATCCTGGGCCTATCGCTGTAAGAACCTTCATCCCTGGCCAAGTCCCGCTTGCCTGGCTCGCAGCACCGCTTGAGCGCGGTCAACCACCTGCAATTTGCTGAAGATGTTGGAGACGTGGTTGCTCACCGTCTTAGAACTCAGGACCAACTCTTCGGCAATCTCGGCGTTGCTTTTCCCCTGGGCGATGAATCCCAGGATTTCTCGTTCGCGCTCTGTGAGATCGGGAAAGGCGGATTGGGGCAGAATGGGCTGCATGTTGGCAAAGTATTGCATGAGGCGTTGGGCGATGGATGGGCTGAAGATGGCCTCCCCGTGAGCTACGACGCTGATCGCCCGCAATACGTCCGCTTGGTCTGCTCCCTTGAGGAGATAGCCCCGCGCTCCCGCACGCATGGAGGCAAAAACGGAAGCGTCGTCTTCGAGCATGGTGAGGGCCAGGATGCCAATACGGGGACTGGTCTGCACGATGCGACGTGTGGCTTCGATGCCGTTGATGCCGGGCATGTTGAGGTCCATCAGGATGATATCGGGTTGCAGCTCCGCCGCCTGCGCTATCGCTTCCTCGCCGTTGGAGGCCTCGCCGACCACTTTCATCTCTGGTATGGAAGTGAGCAGCGCCCGCAGACCGCTGCGCACAAGTGGGTGGTCATCGACTAATAGGATACGCAGTGGCTCGCTCGTCATAGATCATTCCTCCTTCAGGAGCGGCAGGAAGGCCGTGACGCGCGTGCCAGTTCCGCCAGTGCTCTCTATTCTGCAGGTGCCGCCAAGCTCCGCTGCTCGTTCGCGCATGGCACTGATGCCTACTCCTGCAGAGGAATTCTCGGGTATCCCCACGCCGTTATCCTGAATTTCCAGCGTCAGCCCGCTGTCGATGAGGGCAAGACGGATAGTGCAGGTGGTGGCCTGTGCGTGCCGGATGACGTTTGCCAGAGCTTCGAGCACGATGCGATAGGCAGCGACCTCGATAGCAGCAGACAGCGGGGACAGATCCTCGGGCGCGTCGATGCTGACCTGCACATTGTTCAACTGATATTGTGCAACTTGTTCCCGCAGGGCTGCGATCAGGCCCCATTCATCGAGAATCGGCGGGCGCAGGTTATAGACCAGCCTGCGGATATCGGCGATGGATGCCTGTACCTGCCCTTTCAGTTCT
Source organism: Ktedonobacter sp. SOSP1-52 (assembly GCF_016587395.1). Classification (NCBI taxonomy): domain Bacteria; kingdom Bacillati; phylum Chloroflexota; class Ktedonobacteria; order Ktedonobacterales; family Ktedonobacteraceae; genus Ktedonobacter; species Ktedonobacter sp. SOSP1-52. The sequence continues at coordinate 40,879 of NZ_BNJH01000009.1, read as the reverse complement.
TTCAGCAGTCCCTGGGCCGCGCCGAGATCGTGGTCGAGCAGGTTGGAGGCAGCATCGAGCTGGAAGGTCACGCTGGTCAATGCTGATCCCAGGCCGTCGTGGAGGTCGCGGCGCAAGCGGCGGCGCTCCTCTTCGCGGGTCGTGATTAAACGGGCCTGCGCTGCCTGGAGATGCTCGTTGGAGTGCTGGAGATCGGCAGTCAAGCGGATAGCGTGGGCCGCAAGGCTGACCTGGCCTATCACATCTTTCAGCAAGCGCAGATCGGCGGGGGCAAAGTCTTCGCCGAGAGCGCGGGGAGCGAGCAGCAGTTTGCCGATGGTTTCTTGCTGGTAGACCAGTGGCAGGGTGAGCGGCTCGCCCTTCAAGCTGCCGAAACTCGCGGCGGTGACGAAATCGTCATCTTGTCTGAGCAGAATGGCAGCGTAGGGCAGTTTGAGCGCGCGAACAAGCGTCTCGACAATGGTGGGCAGCATGGCATCGGGCGCGAGCGTTGTTTCCAACTGACGAGTCAGCCTCATGATCACGGTGTGCGGCTCGTCACGCTCTCCATAGAGCAATCGATTCACCCAGCGCTGGAGTAGTCCTCTCAGCGGCTGGAAGATCACTGCAACCAGTCCGGTAGCCGCCAAGGAAATGATGGGATTGCTGCCTGTGCGAAAAAGAGCCCCCAGGTAGCCAACAACGAGCACGTAGATGCCGATGACGCTCCCTGTGAGCAGACTATAGACCAGCGTGCGGTTGATGATGACGTCGATGTCCCACAGCCGAGAGCGCAGGACGGCAATAGCAATCGAGACGGGGATCAGCAGCAGCAAGATATTGCCCGCTGTCCCAAGTACCAGGATAGTCATTGTATGCGAATCGCGCACTTCCGGTGTGAGGGTCAGGTTTCCGACGATGATGAAGAGCGCGAAGCCCACAAGAGCGACGGTACAGCCGAACACCACCCATTTTGTCTGCTGACGCTCTCGAAAGGTGGAGACTCTGAGATACCGATAGACCTGCAAACCGATCAGGAAGAGCAGCAGGCCCGCAAATGACAGGCCGCTGAATTCATCAGTATTGCTATAGAGCAAGTTGCTGAAGAAGACGTACTGCGTTGCCTGCAAGACAACAACAATCACTCCCCAGCGGCTCCAGCGCGGTACAAAGCGGCCAGAGGGGAAGAGTAACAGGAAGAGAGGCAGGCTTATCTGACCTAGAAGGTCGAGCAGCCCGACGAGCCAGTACCACGTGGGGGCCAATGGCCTGAGTCCGTAGTCAAAGAGGCCGGTATAGGTGGCTCCTCCGAAGAGCACAAGCATGTACGCACAAACAAGCGCCATGCGATCATTGGAGCGCCGCCAGAAGATGAGGGCGGCCAGCGCCGAGTGAATCAGGACCGTTACCACGGCCCAACCTACCTGATACGCTGCAAAGAAGGCTGGCGAGAGGCCAAGCTGCTTGAGCAAACGCAGATCATCCTGCTGCAACTGGATGTCGAGGCATGGCGCATGTGGCTGGCAGACCGATTGCGCCAGGACTGTGAATCGGGGAAGCGCAATGGCTGTCAGTGCCAGAATCAGCAGCGTCAGGGTCAACCAGCCCAACCGTGCCAGCACCAGCCAATTCCCATGCACCTGTGTATCAGCCTGGTCATGTTGATGCTGAATCGTGTCTGTGCGTATTTGCTGCATTCGTCTGCTCCCCTCTCTCAGCGAGACGTCGTCACGTCTGGTTTCTTCCCATCGTGCAGGTATATACAGTGTAAACGATACCTGCGTTCAATGGAAGAGGCAGGAGGGGATGTCTGCGTGACGCGACGTGCATCCCCTCTGCTGTCAAGCGAGATCAATCTGCCCCTACAAGCTGTCAGCGGATCGGTTGGGCGACAGATGATGCTGGCGATGGATCTGCTACTGCTGCCTTGCCTGGGGCAATGAGCGCATAGCCGAACCACGCCAGCGCCAGGAAGAGGGCGGCGTCACTGAGCGGATCAATAATGTCTCCGACAGGCGGCACGACGAGCGCGATCAGGTAGATGGCGCCGGCAATCAGCAGCAGGAAGCCCGCCCAGCGTGAGAAGACTCTGGCGCGGATCGTGGCAATACCTGTCAGGATGCTCCCAACGATGAGCAGCAGCGCGGGACCGAAAATCAGCAGCAACCCGGCAGCGATAGGTAGATCCCCGTTTGCCAAGACCGAAGGCGCCACCTGCGCCAGGACCGGGAAGACGGTAATGCGGACCATCGAGAAACCCATTGCCAGCAACATCCCTACCCAGAGCACGACAAAGCCGATAAAGCCCAAAACGCCTGCACGCGCAGCCTGGCGTCCATAGCTGACAGGGAAACCCATCACCAGCAACAGCACCCCGACGAATAAGACAAGCTCGCTCAGAAACCAGGGAGTGCCCAACATCTGCTGGGGAGTGGCATTACTACCAGGAAAGAGAAAGGCACTTAAAGTAGAACTTGCCAGGCTCAACAGCCCGCCAACGAGCAGGATTCCCCCACTCCAACGAGACAACGTTTGTGATGACATGATTCATAACCTCCTTGCAAAATCATTTCCTGCATAGTGTGAGTAATACGTCGCGTTTCAATGCGAAACCTGTCTAAAGAATAACTGGAAGCACATTCCCATGTCATGAGCGAACTTCCCGTCGCGCCAGGAGGTTTTTCCAGGTAGATTGCCCGGTTGCCTAGGAAATCTTCCCAGGGCAAAATTTGAGCGGAGAATGATGAATCTCACGTAAATTGCAGACTTTGAGGCTAGGTAACAAGAAATAGGCCCAGGATAGATGCTGTTTGGAGTCGGCGCCTAAGCTGAACAAGAAAACCTCTGCATGCCTTGCTCTATTCTGTTCTTCTTTTTTGCAACACAACCGCAAAAAAGGCGAAGGAGGCTCGCAGCCGTCGCTACTGCATCGTGATCAGTACTCGTGGAGCCAATACACGCGAAATCAACTTTCTGACCAAAGCTGTGCGCCGCATCAAAGAGGAGGTCGATATCGCCATCTGTTGCAATCTTGGTCTGTTGACCGAAGAAAAGGAGCAGGCGCTCTATGACGCGGGTGTGGAGCAGCTCAATCACAATTTGAATACCAGCGAGCATTACTATCCCGAGATCTGTACAACTCATACCTACCAGGATCGTCTGGATACGCTGAAGGCGGCGCGCAAGGTTGGCCTTAAACTCTGCTCAGGTGCGCTTTTCGGTCAGGGCGAGAGCGAGGAAGATATCATTGACATGCTTCTGGCCCTGCGTGAGCTGGAGCCGCAGTCGATTCCGATCAATTTCCTGCTACCAATCGAGGGGACGCCTTTCTCTCAATACCAGCACTTGCAACCCTATGACTGTCTGCGTATTCTCTGTCTGACGCGCCAGATAGCGCACCCACCGCCAAAGCCAGTCAGTTCATAGACATCCGCCTGCCGCGAGAACAACAGGAGGGAACACCTTCACATGCCCACTACCACACACATCGGCACACACCGCATCGCACCACTGCCAGTGCGCGTTCCTCCACAACCCTGGGAAGACCTGCATTCCTTCCTCTCCCGTACCGCCAAACAGATGCTGTACGAACGCGTCAACCAGGTCATTCAAGCCTCCGATGAGTCCTTTCCGCATTGCCTCCTCTCAGGTGTCTCTGCTCGCTGAGTACGCTGACTATCGGTTCCTTTCCGATCTTCTTCTGCGAAGTCGAGGAAGCACTCTACCAGATGACCTTACATTGGTTCTCGGTTCCATTTGAGCACCTCGAATACTTTCCCGTCATCCCGCGTTCCTGCTTGGCGCACCGGTCGCATTGAGTATCTCAAACCCAAACCAGCTGTTCCAAAGTCCCTCTCCAGAAGCTGTCCCTCCACTGCAAGTGGCCATCACACACTGGATCTTTCGCGCCTGGCCCGACCATTTCATCGCCTTTCTTGATGTGCTCGCATGCTGGTCCTGGAAAACAAAAAAAACATGCCTTTTCCAACTTCCCCCACACCTTCCTCCTTGGTGATCTGGCCAAAGACGCCCTCTCCATCGTCTCCCACGCCTACCAACAGTATCAACCAACCTCTTCACGACAAACCCTTGAGCACCGCATCCAAGAACACCTCACGCCTGCAATACCGCCTTCTCCTCTTCCCCATAATCCCTCAAGATACTTAATGGCTATAAGATATCCAGGAGGAGAAGACACAGCAGACAACGCCGTCCAGGAACCTCAAGGACACCGTTTCTGGGATTTCCCTACACACTCCTCTCCTACGCAGACGCCAAGTAGGATCCCACCAATCGTGTCTTTCTTCCCACCATTCCTGTCTTTGGACCCATCCCCCATTGCACCCAGCGCACGCAAAGAAGCGTATCAGCCGACTCCGCCATCACCAGGCCAGAATATGCTGTAGGGCAATGACAGGTTTGGTGGGAATTCTGTAGGGGAATGACACCTATTATGGGACGCAAAGACAGCAATTGTGGGATTTTTCACACGAGGTGAGCTGAGGCAAAGACAAGAATTATGATATCCTACACGTGCGCCTCAGTTTGCGCCTCATATGAGGTCTCCTTCTGAGAAGAGCAAAAAAAAGGCTGAAGGAGACGTTCTCCTTCAGCCTCTGCTTCTTGGTTCCCCTAAAGCCTCTTAAAGAGCAACCGTTTTTCCCTTTTTCTCCGACCACTCACGGATATCGCTCAGTATGTCCTCTCCGTCGTGAGGGGTCGAGACGCTCACCTTCATCAATGTTAGAGGTCACTACCTCTTTTCTCATTCGTAACAGGCAAGAGAATATTCTTCTAAGAAGATGGGTATATCGCTTGAGAAGTGCATGCGCACTGCCCAGCCGAGCAATCTCTCTTCTCATGCTCTTGCGTCTGGCAACATGCACAATGGGAGTAATAATCAATAACACGCCCAAGACGGTCAAACTCAATATGGCAGCAATCGAGCACCATCTGTTTCAGCTTTTCGCGTGCTCGCTGCACCCGTGATTTGGCTCCTGAAAACGAAAGGTCCAGGCGCGTTGCCAGTTCTTTCTGTGAAAGTCCTTGCATCTCGGTCAGCAGAAGGGCCTCTTGATAGGCAGGGGATAAACAGGCAATCATCGCAGCGACTGACGCAGCCAACCGTGCCTGGAGATCTTCCTCTGGGATTTCGTCGAGAGGCAGCATGGTCTCGGCCTCCTCTAAGGGAACATCCTGCCGCCCTTTGCGATAGTGATCGATAATGAGGTTGCGCGCAATCTGATACATCCAGCGTTCCAGTTTGTCCTGTTCGCGCAACGAACCGATCTGCATGTGCATCTTGAGGAAGACCTCCTGGAGCAGGTCTTCGGCCTGCTCCTTGGTTGCCACGCGTCGGCGAATAAAGCGATAGAGGGGGTCGTGTAGTTAGTAAATGAGGCAAAATCCTCAACACTTTTGAGGTAAACGTGAAATAATCAGCGCGAATTGTAGGAATTCAGCATGGAGCATCTGGAGAAACCGCTTCTCATCTGAGGCATCAGCAGAAAATTCTGTAAATAACTTGGGGTTCGAGGGGCAATCATTCAAAGAGAAACGTCCTCGGCATTCCGTGAATGCCGAGGACGTTTCTCTTGTCAAATCACTCTTGCGCATATACCCACATCACTGTAGCAGAAATCAAGCGTGGAAGCAAGACTCAAAGGCTACGAGCGTTTACGCGAGCAATTCCTGCACCAAGCGAAGCAAACGATCTAATTCAAAAGGCTTCTCAAAGACGATGAGGTCTTTGCGTAACAGAATGATATCAGCTTGGAAGTGTCGCCACTTAAACAACGAATCATGTTGCATAGAGAAATACCTCTCACTCAGCAGGATCCTGATGAGTGTACTGCTTTGTCAATCTTTCTTTACAACATGTTTTGTTGAGGAGGAAGGTTTTTTTTCAGGGGAGGGGTAGAGGCGCTTGAGCTTGACACGCGCATCAGCGGTGGTAAAGCGCCAATTGACCGTAATAGCTTCCTCGTTGCGACTTTGTTGCCAGGCTTGAATTTCACGTTCCAACTCCTCCTGGGTCCCAATGCGGCGAGAGAGGCATTGGCGAGCCAGAGCCGAAAGTTCAATCTCAGCCATGCACCGGTGTGTAATGGCTTTCCAGCTTGTGCAGGATGCGGCGTGCTTCGGCTGGAGCAAAGGTGGAGTACAAGGAGGATGGCGTATGCGTATTGAGATTATCCATGACCAGCACGACCTTCTCTGCCTCGGGATAGTACACATCTACCAGTTCGCGTGTAAAATGCGCCCAGTCCTCGCTGGTGCGGCGCTCAGTCACTTTGACGAAACGTTTGCCAGCGAGCGGTTCACAAGCCAGGAAGATTTTGCGCATGCCACCTGATTCAAAGGGGTCATCAACCCGCTCAGGCTGTCCCGATTGCATTGTCAGGCTCTCTCGTTTCTCCTGCAACAGGTGTTTGGCGCTCTCATCCATACAGACCTGGGGAAAACGGGGGTCGTAGGGACGCGTGTAGACCTCCAAGGTATCTTCCATACGCCAGACAAAGGCGGCGCTCGCCGCAGGGGGAATGCACCAGTATTGTTTCAACCAGGGCTTGAGTTCGTTTTTTTTGAGCGTCTTACGCACGGTTTCGTGGCTGACCTGCTCGACATAGCCCAATTCCACCATCCGATTGGCGAGCAAACGCAAGGTCCAACGGGCTTGTCCGGTCGGACATGGGCGACACGAGAGCGCGATGAGATGCGCCTCTTGTTCCCCATCGAGGGCTTGTGCTCGCGTTTGGGTATGAAGACGGTGGTTGAGGGCATCGTCTAACCCATGGTTCACGAAGCGCTCGCGGATCACGGTGTAGCGGCTCATCTCGAACGCTTCGGCCACTTGCTCATCCGTCCAGCGGGGGCCAGGAGCGTTGCGATCGATTTTGAGGAGGATGCGAGCATGGGCCTGTTATCGAACGGGGGCTTTTCCACCAGAAAGCAATTGCGGTAACACGAAGCGTTGTTCTTCGGTCAAGGTCACCTCATACTTGTGAGGGCGCTCTCTCATCTGTGTCTCCTTGCATGGATATTCTTGAGCTTCAAGGATATCAGATATGTTCTTCTGTTGCAAACCTCACTTGACAGGACAGTACCCCATCATTGCCATTTCTTGCAACACAACCGCATGAGCCCCGTCGAGATACCATGTCAATTCCTGCACCTGTCCACTGCATCTTTCTGCAATCTCTCGCTGCAGGCTTTGACGAGAGAAATATGCAGGGTTTCTCGATAGCTTTGTCTTTCACTCCCAGCTACACTGATGACTCACGGCATGCTATAGCCGCGAACAAGGGAATTGAAGAAAGAGGTATTCGGACATGGAAACCGAGATGTCCAGCGAGAGAGGACAGGAAGATATCGTCATCGAGGCAATCGATATTCACAAGCACTACGATACTGGGCAGGTCGTGGTAAAGGCCTTGCAAGGGGTGACATTGCGCACCCAGCGTGGGGAAGTCGTCGTCATTATGGGGCCGAGTGGTTGCGGCAAGGCCACGCTGCTCAATTGTCTGAGCGGATTGGATCGAGTCACGCAAGGGACAATCAGGATTACAAACCAGGATATTCGTGACCTGTCAATCGCCAGCTCACGCTCTTCCGCGCCCGCGACCCACATCCGGCGCTGCTCAAAGCGCGCAACTAAAACGACAACCATGCAGGGAAAAGCGCATGAGTGATTTTTACGCCTAGCAAGGAGAAGCAAACTATGGCTGAGACTACTACTACACGTGCACAGGCTGAGGAGCCTGAACATCCGACAGCACCATGGGAACCGCAGCGTCTTGCTGCGCCCTGGCAGCGACTAGCGCTGGGGGCAATTCTGCTCATCTCTGTCTTCATGAACTTCTACAAGTTAGGGCAGAACGGCTTCGATACGTATTATCCCCCCGCCGTGAGAAGTATGATGGACAACTGGCATAATTTCTTTTTTGCCGCCTATGATCCAGGTGGCTTCACGTCGCTCGACAAGCCCCCCGTGGGCTTCTGGTTGCAGGTGCTCAGCGCCAAAATCTTCGGCCTCACACCCTTCGGCACACTCTTGCCCCAGGCCGTTTGCGGCGTGCTGGCGGTGCTGCTGCTCTATGCCCTGGTACGCCGCCAATGTGGGGTAATGGCTGGTTTGCTGGCAGCGCTTGCCCTGGCACTCTCGCCTGTCAATATCGTCACCAATCGCAACGTGACGATTGATAGCACCCTGGCACTGGTCATGCTCGTGGGAGCCTGGGCGGTCATGCGCGCTGCTGAGACTGGGCGGTTGCGCTGGCTCCTGCTGTGCGCCGCCATGGTCGGCATCGGCTTCAATATCAAGATGCTGGAGGCCTACCTGGTGCTTCCTGCCTTCGGCCTGCTCTACCTGATCGCTGCCCCCACCAGCATCTGGAAGCGTCTCTGGCACCTGGCGCTCGCTTTACTCTTGCTCCTGGTGATCTCGTTCTCCTGGGTGGCGGCAGTGGACCTCACCCCAGCAACGCAGCGGCCTCATATTGGCGCCACGCAAGATAATTCGGAGATCGGCCTGGCTCTCGGCGGTAATGGCCTCCGGCGCCTGCTGGGCGTGGGAGGAGGAGCGAACAGTACATCTGCCCCTGGCAAGGGAAAGGCGGTGGCCACTATCACGAATGCTCCGGGGGACACGGTGCCAGCTCCATTCTACCTCTTCACTGAACCTCTTGCGGGCCAGGGAAGCTGGCTCTTGCCGCTGGCGATTTTTGGGATGATCGCTCTCGTGAAGTTTCGGCGCCCCCGCCCGCGAAGTGATCGCACACTGCAAGCGCTGATTCTCTGGGGCATGTGGTTGCTCACGATGGGCGTCTTCTTTAGCGTTGCGACAGGGAGAATTCACGAGTACTACCTGACGGTGATGTATCCAGCTCTTGCGGCGCTATGCGGGATGGGTCTGGTGACGATGTGGCAGGACTATCGGCGTTCGGGCTGGCGCGCTTGGTTGTTGCCCCTGGCGCTGATCGCCACTGCCGCTGAACAGATCTTTATCCTCATTGGGTATCCCAATTGGGGCCGCTGGATGATCCCGCTGCTCATCATGCTGTGCCTGCTAGCAGTGGCCGTACTCATCGGCGCCCGCATTCCTTTGCGCTTCATACACAATGAGAGGGTGGCCCGCCTGCTCATGCCCGCATTGACTCTTGGACTGATCGCCCTGATGATCGGCCCAACACTGTGGGCAGCCATCCCCATCTTCCAGGGAACGGAATCGGATGTGCCGCTGGCGGGTCCCTCGCAAAATGATGGCCCTGTGGGAGGCTCGAATTCAGCGCTGATTCGCTACCTGTTGACCCATCAGGGAAACGCGCAAATCCTGGCCGTTGTAGCTGGTTCGGCTGATAGCATCATTCTCGCGACCAACAAGCCGGTGATCCCACTTGATGGTTGGTCACGTTATCCTCTGACGACCACTGAGCTCGCGTCCCTGGTCGCCTCAGGAAAGCTACGCTTCTTGCTGCTACGTGATTCGCCAGATCCCAATCAGGGCAGGAATGGTCAACAAAATGATCTGCTGACCTGGGCGGAGCAGCACTGTAAGGTGGTACCGTCGAGCGAACGGCAATCTGCCTCGACCAGTTCCAGTACTGGTAAAGGCTCTCAGCTTAGTTCAGGCCCTGATTCCACTAGCCTGCAGTTGTACGATTGCGCCGCTGCACACTAATGAGCCACTGAGCGGCGAGGGCACTGGTCGCTCCCAGCTACCAGTGCCCGGCTCCTGACCTCTTTGTGCTGAAAAGGACTTGCGCATAATGAACAAACAACCTCCGAGAGCAGATGCCGATCCAGAGGACCGGCTTGCCCAGATTCATCAGCCAGAAGCAGAATTGCTGCGCCTCTATGGTGAGCACCCGCTCGCATTCTTCGGGCTGGCCCCGAAAAACAGGCATTTCCTGGCACCTGGTGGATCGGGATTGGTGAATTATCAGCTGATACACAAGGTCGCGGTCGCGCTTGGTGACCCTGTGTGCGCACCAGGAGCCCATGAGCACGTTACACGTCTTTTCCTTGATTTTTGCGCCCTGCATCGTTGGCGTGTCGCTTTCTATCAAGCAGCCCCTGAGCACCTAGCCGCCTATCGCTCCCTCCATTTGCGGGCCTTCAAGATGGGTGAAGAAGCGATCCTGCATCCTCAAACCTTTACGCTGAAAGGCTCGGCTCTGGCAAATGTGCGCACTAGTTGTCGGCGCGCTGAACGCGAAGGCGTAGACATCCAGTGGTATGAAGGTGTGCCTCCTGTGGATGTGATGCAGCACCTCGAAGGCATCTCAAGGATCTGGTTGGGTCAAAAAGCTGGCAAGCAGGCATCAGAGAGGGGCTTTGGCATGGGGAGAGTGGATGAATTAGCCGAGTCAGCTGAGCGGGATAAAATGATCGCCACCATCCCCACACCAGCTCCAGCCTTGCCCCTCGTTGCCCCTCGCCTTCTGACCGCAGTTGCAAAAACGAGCACTGGCCAGTCCTGCGCCTTTGTGACTTTTACCCCCATCTATGGATGCTTCACCAGTAAAGCCGCGGTGCCAGATAGGCAATCAGAGATGCAGGGGTGGGGGTGGGCACTCGATTTGATGCGTCGGGTAAGAGATGCCCCGCCGGGAGTGATGGAACTCTTATTGGTGCGAGCTATGGAGCGCTTTCGTGTATGTGGAGCGCACAGGGTCAGCCTGGGACTGGCTGCCCTGACCGATAGCAGGCAGGAAATGACTGCTGCAGGGCGGGCGCTTGCCCGTTTTGTCACTGATCGGTCGGCGCTGTTGGGCACCAGCCGGACACTTTTCGCCTTTAAACGGAAATTCGATCCATGCTGGGAGAGTCGATACCTGGTCGCCAACACCACATTGGGCTTACCGAACATCGCGCGAGCTGTCCTCCAACTCCGAAACTCCTCGGGGTATGGACAAGGCTGAGAATACAATAAATACCATTTTTGCACTAGGCTCCTTGACAAGCGGGAGGGAGTAATCGTGATCTTGGGAAAAAGAAAAGAAAGACAGACACAAGCAGTTTCATCGAAGAAAATACCCAATGCTCCTATCCCTCACGACAAGGGCTGGAGCAGCCTCCTCTGGCAGTGGTTCCGCTACTGTCTGGTAGGTGTAACGAACACGCTCATAGATGTACTGGTCCTCAGTATCCTGCTCTGGTGCTTCCCCACCGATCAGGTGCAGATCCTGGTGGTCTACAATTCGCTGGCCTATCTCAGTGGTGCCACCAGTAGTTTTTTCTTGAACAAGTATTGGACGTTCGGGCGCCAGCAGAGACCCACGCTCCAGGAAGTAAGCCGCTTTCTCTTGAGCCTGTTGCTCGAAATCCTGTCGAGCAATGGGCTGCTGTGGCTCATAGGCACTGCCTTGCATCCCTTGCTGGTCAATGCCCTGCTCTGGGGCACTGCCACAAAACTGCTTACGGTGGCTGCGAACACCGTGCTCTCGTATCTCATCATGCGTTGCTGGATCTTTCGTGACCGGTCATCTCGTCGGCTGAAACCACAGGCCACCGTGCATTCGGCACTGGCTCGATCGCCAAGCGACGCACGCCCTCCCGAGAGGTGCAACTAAATCATAGGTAGAAGTCCTTTATTGATGGAAATGGCTCGTTGCAGCGCTCGTACATTAATAATGAGATAGATCAGCGTATTGAGATTGGCAATCGAACGCTGGTTGCGGAGCCGAGGTCGTTCAATGCCCAGCTCTTTGGCCTGGCTATTGATGCGCTCGCAACTCGTACGTTGGGTGTAAACAGCCTTGTAGAGCGGGCTGCTCCGATCCAGCAGGACACGCATGAGGCCATCTGCTTCCCAGTTGGGATCTTTGTGACAGCCTTGTCCATGATTGGATGAGAGTCGTTCACAGGTTTCCCTGGTTGGGGTGGGGGTTCTTTCAGCAAGCTCTCGCGGTAGTTGGCCATGCTCCAGAATCTGTCACCACAGATGGGCATCGTTCTTATCCACGCGCCGTACGTGAAACCAGGGGAAATGAGGTGACGCATCGGACGAATAAGTATCTCAACAATCGCATAGAACAAGATCATCGTGGCATGAAACAACGCTACTATCCCATGCGTGGCTTTGGGAACGTTGCGTCAGCAGCTCGTTTCTGTCGTGCTTTTGACGAATTGCGCCAGTATGTCCGTCCTCGTCACAGGGAAAAAGAAATGCTGCCACTGATGCAACAGCGGCAACTCTTCTGTGAGCGACTTTTGGCTTTACAAGAGCTGATGGATGCCGTCTCATAGTTCCACCGATGGGGTTTGAGAAACATTATAGCCCTGCTGGCTGTTGAGTTCTCAGTTCTGACACTACCGTTGATCGTAATCACCGGCACCAGGCCAATCTGGCCCAGTTTCTCAAACGCTTCTGTCATGCTCTTGCCCCTTGCTGCTCAGGCTGATGGCGTTGGATGACCCTTCGCAAGTTGGGCCGCATTGACCGGCGAGAGCGGAGGCTTCCCCGTGAGCACCCGCACTACTTCCTGCGCAGCAAAGTCGCGCACTGTATGGATTGCCTCTTCCGAGTAGTAGGCGGCGTGCGGTGTCATGATCACATTCTCCAGGCTAAACAGCGGATTCGTGGGCTTCCAGTCGCGCACCTTCGCCGGCTCCTCCTCAATATCATCCAGACCAGCGCCCGCGATCCAGCCTGCTTTCAAAGCCTGGTATAGGGCACGATCATCGACAATAGGTCCGCGAGCGGTATTGATGAGGAAAGCCTCTGGCTTCATGCGACGAAGTTGCGCCTCCCCGATGAGATGGTGGGTTTCCGCGGTCAGCGGCGCTTGAATCACCAGGTAGTCTGCCTGCTCAATCAACTCGTCGAACGAGACCGGCGTGGCGCCTTGGGCCGTGATGTTTGTGGCGGGCATATACGGGTCGTGGGCAATGACGCGTATGCCAAACCCGCTGGCTCTGGCCGCGATTGAGCGCGCAATGGCCCCGAACGACAACAGGCCCAGGATGCGCCCGCGCAAACGGTAGATGGGCTGACCGGACTGCCAGAGCCAGACCCCGGAGCGCGTCGCGCGGTCATAGTCGCGGAGCTTGCGCGCGACGGAGAGCAGCAGGGCCATGGCATGATCGGCCACCTCGTTCTCGCACCAGTCATTCGGGACATTGGTGACCAGGATGTTGCGTCGCGTGGCCGCGTCCACATCCACAATGTCCACACCCGTGCCGTAGCGCGCAATCACCCGGCAGCGGGCCAGGGCGTTGATCACCTTCGCGCTCACCGGCGCATACTGCGCGATAATGGCGTGCGCGTATTGGGCGACATCGATCACCTCGTCCTCGCTCTTGCACTGAGCAGCAACCAGTTCCAGTCCCGCACCCTCGATAATCGCGCGTTCGATCTCGACATCGCCATAGTCATAGTCAGCAATCACCACGCTCTGTTTCTCATGTTTCTGCATAATGCCTCTCATTTCTCGTAAAGGGATCTGCTCCCCTGCCCGCCGGCCGATAGCAACCAGGAGGCAGCATTGACTCTGGAGGTGCGCTCTCAAGCGGCGCAACAGGGGGCTTTCCGTCCGGTTCTAGGTGATGGAGGCCCCATCGGATGCGCCGCGAGCGACACGGGCGTACAGAGACAGGATGCCTTTGCTATGACGCGGCTCCGGCGGTGTCCAGTGACGGCGCCGATCTGCGAGGATGCGTTCCACCTCATCTTCGGGAAGATGCTGATTTTGCACACCCACAATGGCCAATCGCCGTTCAGGAATATTGACTTCGATCAAGTCGTTCTCTTCGAGCAGGGCGATCGGACCGCCATCCAGGGCCTCTGGCGTGACATGTCCAATACAAGGGCCTCTCATCGCGCCGGAATAGCGCCCGTCGGTGACCAGGGCAGTGGTCGTATTGAGCGTGTGGTCGGACGAGAGAATTGCCGAGGCGAAATACATCTCCGGCATCCCATTCGCTCGCGGCCCCTCATAGCGAATCACGACCACGTTACCTGACGTCACCTGACGTTCCACCAGCGCTTTGATGGCCTGATCCTCAAAGTCAAAAATGCGCGCCGGTCCAACATGGACATGCATTTCTTTCGGCACGGAGAAGGTTTTGACCATAGCCCCCTCAGGCGCCAGGTTGCCGCGCAGTATGGCCACGCCCCCATCCGTCCCGAACGGATCGGTACGCGGGCGAATGATCTCATCCCTGGGAACCTTGACGTTCCGCAAGTAACCGAGCCTTTCGGCGAAGAAGAAGCGGCTGTGCTCGATCTCCTCCAGGTTCTCGCCCAGCGTCTTGCCGGTAACGGTGAGGCAATCCAGGTGCAGCAGGTCGCGCAGTTCGAGCATCACGGCGGGAACCCCGCCAGCATACCAGAAGTACTCGACCGGGTAGCGACCGGTGGTCTTGACATTTGCCAGCACCGGGACACGGCGGTGGATACGGTCGAAATCGTCGATGGTAATCTCAACCCCAATCTCCCGCGCGATCGCCGGTAGATGAAGCAGCGCGTTCGTCGATCCGCCAATGGCGGCGTGGAGGGTGATGGCGTTCTCAAAAGCCTCGCGCGTCAGGATGCGGTCGGGGGTGAGATCCTCCTCGATCAGCCTGAGGATCTGCTTGCCGGTCGCGCGGGCATAGCGCAGGAGTTTGGTCAGTGGCTCTGGAACCAGCGCGGAGCCAGGCAGGGCGAGCCCGAGCGCCTCAGCCAGCACCTGGCCCGTGCTGGCGCTACCCATAAACTGACACGCGCCGCAGGTGGGACAGGCCCCGCGCTGCGCAAGCTCCAGATCATCCTTGGGGATCTCTCCTCGCTCGACGGCAGCGCCCATGGACCACATCTTATTCGAGGTCACATAATCGGGCGCATTCAATTGCGTCCCGCCAGGCAGGTGAATGGCGGGCAGGTTGCAACGAGCAATCGCTACCAGATGTGCCGGGACCGACTTGTCATTGCCAGAGATCAACACCATGCCATCGTGAGGATGGCCCAGGGCATGGATCTCAATCATGGCAGCCATAATGTCGCGGGAAATCAGCGAATAGCTCATGCCGTTCGTTGCCTGAACGACCCCATCACAAATATCACTGACATTGAAGACGCCCGGCTTGCCTCCGGCCTCATACACGCCGTTGCTCACCTCTTCAATCAATTGCCGAAAGTGGAAGGTGCCCGGATGTCCCATACCATAGGCGCTTTCCACCAGCACCTGTGGTTTGGCAAGATCTTCTTCGGTCCAATTCATTCCCAGGCGAAGCGCATCGCCCTGGAAATTCACGGCGCGGAGGCGCTGACTCCGCAGGTGTTGTGAGTCTTTTGGCATTGGCATCCTTCTTTCGTTCGTTCGTTCGGCTTGTGAGTACGCACCAAACCAGCAGAGACAAGATGGGAGATCGCCCATTCCCTCGTCAGGAAGTATCATCACGCGTGTCTACGTCTATGGTAGCGCCAATGGACAAACGCCAGTATTGCATCGTGTCAGGCCGACCTGGCTGGCCCTCTGCTCTGTTTTATGCCTTTCTCACGCGCGGAAGGAAATGACGCTCTTCATACCCGCTGGCCGTCCGAGAATGCGTTCAACCGCCTGTTCAATCGGAGTTCGTTCCGCTAGCAGCGCACGCACGGCATCTGGCCAGCGCTGGTGGAAAATCTCCAGATCCGAGATGGCCGCACTGAAATCGTGCGGTCCCGCGTTGACAGTTCCAAACACCACCTGATTTTTTAAGACCATCTCGCGAAACAGGGCGGCGAGATCAGCTTCAATCAGGGTTTGCCATCCAGGGACCCCCGTGAGCACGTAGATGCCATTAGGACCAAGGGCGCGGAGCACCTCAAACGCCAGCAGGGAGTGTCCCGCCGCTTCATAGACCAGGTCGATCGGGCCAACGCGCGCTGTAAGCTGCGAGGTGGGCAGTTCCTGGCTCGACAGGTAGCTCGCGCCAATGGCTTGTGCGACCTCGATCCGGGGATCTGGTGCTTGCTGCCGTGAGTAGATGAACGTCTCGAACTCTCTGGCTCGCAACGCCATCGCTCCCAACAATCCCACTGGACCAGCGCCTAGGACCAGCGCCGTGTGCCCGCGCCCCTGGGCGCGTTCGGAGACCTCCGGATCGATCCAGGGAGGACGGCGCTGCATCAGTGGATACAGTTGATACTCTGCTTTTTCGGCGATGGTGAGTGGCTCGACCAGGACGGCAATCTCGCGCAGATGGCGCGGCACCGGATGCAGATACCGGGCCTTATCCACAACAAACTCCGCCAGATAGCCATGGGCGCCCTTGATGCCACGTTCGGTACAATCGTCGGTCTCACAGAAGTCCTGGTGACCTGCCCGGCAGGAGCGACAGTGCTCATGTGGACAAGGGCGGCGCACGGTGGGCACCACCAGATCACCGGGTGTAAGATGGGTGACGGCCGCTCCAACTTCAACCACTTCCCCCAACGCTTCGTGACCGATCACCAGGTAATCTGACCCCGCTGGTGGAGTACCGTACGCGAATGAACAGATCTCTTTATCAGTGCCACAAATGCCAACCTCCACCATACGCAATTTGACCTGATTCGGTTGCGTTATCACCGGCTCTTCCTGTTCAATGAGTTTTACTTCCCGGTGTGCAGGAAACACAGCTATCGCTTTCATCTCTCCTCCTTCTTCTTTCTCGAGCATCGGGAGCACATCTGCTGGTAGACAAACGAGAGCACTAACCTCTAGAGAGGCTTACAGGCTCAGGTAGAGATGGGGGGCTATCTTATTTATGGCTTCATCCACGCACAAGCAAGCGCGAATCAAGGCCAGGTGGGTAAACGCCTGTGGAAAATTTCCCAATGCCTCGCCTGTAGATGAGATTTCTTCGGCATACAGGCCCACATGGTTCGCATAGGTCAGCATATGTTCCAAAGAGAGTCTCGCTTCTTCCAGCCTCCCCGCTCTGGCTAGGGCTTCCACCAGCCAGAAACTACAAATGTTAAACGTCCCCTCATGCCCCGCTAAACCATCGCTTGCGGCCGTATCAACATCATAGCGATACACATGAGGCATATGAGTCAGGTCCCTCTGGATACGCTCAATAGTTGTCAGCATGCGCGGATCACGGGCCTCGATGAAACCGGTTAGCGTGAGCAACAGAGCGCTCGCATCTACCGCATTCCCACCATAATATTGCACAAAGCTTTGGCTTTGCTCGTTCCATCCTTGCTCCATAATTTCACGATAGATCTGCGTGCTGATCTTCTGCCACTCGTCAAGGGGTGCTGGGAAACCGCGCTCACGAGCAATGCGCTGCGCACGGTCAAAGGCAACCCAACACATCAGACGGGAGTGCAGGAAGTGTTGAGTCCCGCCACGAACCTCCCAGATCCCCTCATCAGCCTCCTGCCAGTGCTGCGCCAACCAATCGAGTTGCTGACATAGGTGCAACCAGCTCTCGTAGGTCAGGCCACGATGCCGCGAGTAGACATACAGGACATCCATCAGTTCTCCGTAGATGTCCAGTTGACGCTGGGTCGCCGCCCCGTTGCCAATACGTGCCGGACGACTCTGCCGATAGCCCTCCAGGTGATCCAGCAGGATCTCCGGCATCTCATGATTGCCACGAATCGTATAGATGGGCTGAAGTTCTCCGCCCTCCCCAAGGGAGTTGAGGCACTTCTTCAACCAGCCGATAAAGGCTTCCGCCTCCTCCGCAAAACCGAGCGCCAGCAAGCTATCCAGGGTGAAGGAGGCGTCACGAAACCAGGTAAAGCGATAGTCCCAGTTGCGCTCGCCCCCAATAGTTTCCGGCAGACTGGTCGTCGGTGCGGCCACGATGGCCCCAGTGGGCGCGTAAGTAAGCAGTTTCAGAGCCAGCGCGGAGCGTTGAACGTGTTCGCGCCAGCGCCCCTGATACTGACACTGGCTCAGCCAGTGCCGCCAGTAGTGACGTGTTTTGGTAAATTGCGCGTTATACAGCTCCTGTCCAACAGGGTGCGGACGCATCTCCTGGTCCTGGGAACTGTCCAGAAAAAAGAAAGCGGATTGGTCTTCCGAGAGCGTGAAGGTCGCCTGCGCTCCCCCCTGTCCATCATCGTTCAAAGGCACCGACGATGAAAGCGCCAGCGTCAACTGAGGGCTGCGGAAGACTGCTCCATGCTCGGAAAGCTGAAGGATATGGGAATCGCGCGCATAGTTAAAGGCAGGTCGGCAGGTCACCTGGAACGTGAGTGAGCCACGCACCATATGGACCGCACGTACGAGATGGTGTTCGTAACGCTGGGTACCTTTCTGTTTAATTGGCATGAAATCGGTGATTTCCCCGACGCCATTATGGGTCAGAAAGCGGGTAATTAGAATATTGGTCTCCGGGAAGTACATCTGTTTGGTGCTGACATCTTCCTGCTCGACGGGGGCCAGGCGAAACGAACCGCCTTTGTCAGCATCCAGCAGCGCGCCAAAGACGCTCGGCGAGTCAACATCGGGGAGACAACACCAATCAATGGAGCCATTTTTGCCGACCAGCGCTACTGTCGTGAGATCTCCAATCATGCCATAGTCTTCAATGGGAAGGTAGCGCGTTTCTATGGTAGACGGAGTCGGTTTCGGTTGCGTTTTGAGCATGGTCGTGTCCTTTTTCGGGTTTCGGCTGAGGCAAACAAGGTATTTCTCTTTGCAGTATAGGGCGGGTGAAAAAGACTTTATGAGAGAGATATGTAGTAAATACAAGGTAAAATTCGGCTCTGCCTACGGGATGCGCAACGAGATAGAAGCAAGCGATGGGCAAGGGAATAGAAGAGATTGCTGGAGATGGACAGGAGTTCTTGGTCCTCATAATCAGCCCAGAGGAATGAGAGCCCATGAGAGAAAAATCGGCTGTAGTTTCCCAGTACCCCCTTTGCTACTTGCTGATGAGGAAGGCGGGAACGCCAGCTACCACCATACGCAGTTGGGATGGTCCCATCACGCATTGTGTGCCAGTCGATCCTGCCAATTCCAGCAATGGTGCGAGCGGGGCGCACGAGGGGAACGAGGAGGAGGCTTGACCTCCTGTTGAGCCTGAGCTACTGGAGGTATCTCTACATATTGCCGTCATCAATGAGTTGCCCAGGTATGACGAAGCGCTCGGCCAATCACATCCACCTACCGCATTGCTTATTGAAGGTGAGAAGCGCGACCAGATCTATGCCAGAGAGACGCAAGTCCATCCAGGCACGCCGAAGTATATCTAAAAGATGATTCTTTCCCATCCGCTTTGAGCGCTCCTGGCTCATCAAAAGATTTTGCGTGATAGTTCTCATAGCACGAAAGTTGCGAAAGATCCACTAACCAGGGAGAAGCTCAGCTTTTTTTGCCACCTTATACTGGAGGGAGAGCGTCAAATGAGGAGGTGAGCATGCGTCTACGTTTTCCATCCATAATGGGAACAACAGTATCAAGCCATAGTGCCTGGTGGTTTGCCATGATCACAGGGATTGCAGCGATGGTTGTGGGAGTGTTGCTTCTTATCGCACGATGCGTTCGTTATGGGGGTGACACAGAACATCCATGCGTTCAGAGGTGGCGGTTCCAGCCTCGCTATCCTGGGCATCATGAATGCCATCTTTGCCATCATTTTGCTGTTGAACCCGCTCATTGGAGTTCTTCTTCTGCCGATTCTTCTGGGTATTATTGCGGTGATTGGCGGAGGTCTTGCAGCTATTCGAGCCTTTGCTTCGCGTTCGCGACAGACACCCCTCCAACCACCCGGGGTGCGGCCTGTGTAACGAGTAAGGAAGGTAGACACCCTGCAGCCCCCCTACAGCCTCTTCCGTCGCGAGATCGAGACTGAGATCCTCCTATTGCCAGGCCGCAGGCATCGGAGTGTTCGCATATGGCCCACTCACCATAGGCTGCTTGGTGGATCGTGTACGCCACAGACGACTTTCGCGCCCAACGACTGGCGCAGCCAGCATGAGTCCTTCCATGGAGAGAACTTTGCGCGCAATGTAGCGGTCGTCGAGGGCTTGAAGCACCTTGCGGCAAGGCAGAGAATGTCCATCGCCCAATTAGCTATTACCTGGGTACTGGCCCAGCCTGCCATTGATGTGGCCATTGTCGGAGCGCGCAATCCCGAACAACTCACACAAACCGCTGTAGTGAGCGAGAAGCATCTCACGCCAGAAACGCTACAAGAAATCAAGAGTGTTATGCGCACAGCCGTTCCTATTAGGAGGATCGGCTCCTGAGTAGGGGGCACGACCACTCTTTCTCAGCGTTGAAAAGAGAGAAGAAGACCATGAGAGTCCTTATTCTGGGCGGGGCACCAGCAGGCGTCACTGCGGCCCTCCAGGCACGGGAGTTGCAGGCGGAAGTGATCTTGATTGAGAGTAAGCGAGTAGATGGCACCAGTATCAATGAAGGCCCGGCGCCAGTGCGGACGCTGGCATGTACTGCGCGGTTGCTGCGCGATAGCCGCGCCTGGGACCCCTTTGGGCTGCGGGGAGCGCCACCACGGGTGAACCTGGCCGCAGTGCTGGCCAAGGCCCGGCGGATTGAAGAGGTGGCGGAACTCCAACTCGCCTATCCCACGGTGACGGAGGGAGTCGGGATGGCCGCGCAAAAGATTGTGCGTGAACTGGGGGTTGCACCCCTGCCACAACTCTGGGCAACCATGATATCGTAACACCTAGAAGATGATTTGATGACGATCGAGACGATGATCCATATTATTAGCTTGATTCTCATTCCGGCTGTCATAATCTCTGGCTGTGCTCTGGTCTTCAATGGGTTGTTGCAACGCTATGAGTCGATCGGAGGGCGCCTTCGACGAATGCATGAGGAACTACTTGATCTGTTGCGAACACTGGAGCAGGACCAAACAGAGCATTCGGCCAGCAGCCTGAGGATCAGCCAGGTACGGCGAGTGGAGATCGAAGAACAAATTCCGCGTCTCATGCGGCGCTATACCTTGATTCGCAATGCGTTGTTGCTAGTGGAAATGGCTGTGATTACTTTCGTCGTCGATATGTTTGCGGTTGCGCTTGCGGAGCTCTTCCCGTCCGTCGTATTCCTGGTGACGGCGCCCCTGGTCGGGTTCTTGCTTGGGGTCACATTCCTTCTCATCAGCCTGGTGCTCTCCATTCTTGAGATCTTTCATTCGCATCGGGAAGTGGCCTATGAAGCGACCCAGGGGTTGCATCTCTCGCAATCCGAACCACGTTGACGCGCGGACCAAAGCGAGAAGGAGTTTCTGACACATACGCTTCTTGGTTCTACTCTTGAAGCAAGGAGTAATGAAAGAGAACAAAGGAAGCCGAGCAATGAAGCCGAGCAATATCGCTGCGAGTTTATACGTTTGCCAGAGTTAGCGTACACTTTCCCTGGCTGCTCCCTTTTCATCCTGCGCGTACAGTTTTTCAGTTATCTCTACTTCACGCTCGCTGACCTGTCAACGACGTTTATCACGAAGCTGCCTCCCGTGCAGGCCCGCACCGGAAGGGGACACGGTCGCGGTGCTGCGGCAGACGGCTGACAGGAACACAGAGGGGAAGGCTCACGTTCGGCAGGGGAAACGTGGGGGCCGCTTCGGCGACTCTAGCTGACCCGTTTTGTGCTAGAGCTGATCAGCGCCTGCTGCTGGCTGGTAGAACTATTCGGGTTAGCCGTTACTCCTGTGGCGAGTTGCATGGTACAGATGTCCATTAGCCCATCATTGGGCTCACTCACAACAAAGGCCAATGTATGACCATCAGGCGAGAGAGACGGCTGGCGGACTCTTCTATTCTTCGGCGTCTGCGCTACGCCAGCGGCCTGAACTGGTGTATAGGTACCTGGATGGTGGGCAATAGCCGTGGCATCCTCCAGGTAGATCTGGTCCGCCTGACTGATCCCGCTGGTGTCATACATATAGTGCGTGTAAACGATCTCTTGTGGGCTGGTCTTTGGCACATAGGAAGGATCACGATCGCCGCCATCACCTAGCTGGCGTAGGCCAGCACCTGGGGTTTCGCGCTCGGATTATTGAAGTCGAGCGCAAAGACTTCTAAATCTTCGAATGGCGCTCTGTCAAACGGAGTTCCCAGGCTACGCCAGACATAGTTTTTCTCCAAATTGGCCAAGAAGAGCAGATGGCTGCCATCCGGCGACCAGGAAGGCTCCATGTACCAGTAGTAGTCGCTGTGAATAATGCTTGGATCAAGATTGTCATGGTAATAGTGTCCATTGCCAGAGACCAGCACTTTCGGCGTTCCGCCGCTGGTCGGGATAGAGGCCAGGTTGGAGTAGTCCTTGTAGAGCTGGACAAAGGCAATCTTGCTGCCATCTGGCGAGATGGCGGGATCGTAGATGTTGCCGCCACCTATGAGTTGTTTTGATGAGCCATCACCAGAAATTACCGTCAGGTTATGCCCAATGGTCGCATAGATCTTTCCTTTGAAGACATTCTGAATCACGCTGACCTGTTTGCCGTTATTTGTGCTCACGTTCCTCGTGCTGGGTCCACCAATATCCAGACAGCCCTGTAACGCAAACGCCAGTAGGCTGAGCAGCAGAGGCCCTCCGATCCGCCGTTTTTTCCTCATTCTTGTGCTCCTTTGCTTATGCCTGCGGCGAGTCCAGCAAGACCATCGACATCAGATCGATGATATCGCGTAAACCAAAGAGATCGCTAGATATATTCAACAGGCCAGAAGAGGACGAACTGACATCCACGAGTTGAGTGGTTGCCAACGAACGTGTGGCTGGCTGAACGGTAGAAGCCAGGGGAGTTTGCTGACCATGCATAGACAGGGCAATCGCATCTAAATTTTTAAGTGGCCTCTAGAGGGCACCTGCACAGCAGAGCTTTAAAATCTAGCACGTTATGACATGGCTTGTAGAGCCAGTTCCAAAAATTAGATGCGATTGCCCCGCATGCATAGAGATCACCTGGGAACCGCGCTGGCCGGTATCGCTGATATTACATGTCGCCGTCGTCATATGCAAAAATTGATTGATCGCCGGTACAATTGCGTCACATGGTTGTGTTGCAAGAAGTAAGCTGATCTGCTACAGTGGAGAGAAAAGAGCAAAAGAGGACTCACGGTGACTGAGCAACCCCCGCTCAAAGGGCGCCACTTCCAAGCCGATATCATTCTCTTGTGCGTACGATGCTACCTTCGTTATGCTTTGAGCTATCGCGATCTTGAGGAAATACTGTTGGAGCGAGGACTGCCTGTCGACCATACGACGATCTATCGCTGGGTTCAGCACTATGCGCTCGAACTCGAACGGCGTTGTCAAACGCACTTGACGACCACGTCGGACTCCTGGCGGGTCGATGAAACATACATCAAGGTCAAAAAAGAGTGGGTATATTTGTACCGAGCGGTTGATTCGCACGGAAAGACGCTCGATTTCTTCTTCAGCTCGACGCGAGAGGCACAAGCAGCCAAGCAGTTCTTAGGGAGCCTCCCTGGCGATGGGAGGAGCCTATCTGCTGGCCAAAGCGCTGCACGACACTGCCGATTATCAGGAAGCGTTCCGCCGCTACGAACAGCAGATGTCTGCCTACGTGCTGGAGCAGCAAAAGAGTGGGCGCAGTTTTGCCAAATTCTTTCTGCCTAGCAGTTCCCTGGGCCTCTTCGTCCAACAAGCAATGATGAAAGTGCTCTTCCACGAGGCGGTTGGTGGCCTGCTGCGCCGCCAGTTATTTGCACCGAGCATCTTGCATGCGCCAGATGTCAAACCAGAGCCGCTGGGAGCATCGCCAGATTCGCTCTCGTATCCCGCTGATCCCTGTCTCCCGGCGGGAGACAGGGATCAGCGGGATACGAGAGCGATGGAGTGGATGAGCAGGTTGCGCGTGAGTTCTCCGCTCTCGCGGGGCGAGACAAGGAGATGCACCAGTTTCTCAAGGGATCTGCGACAGTTGCCAGATGGATCTCTGGCAATCCTATTTCTCTCTTTTTTACCAAGAACGGCAATCATGTCTGGAGCAAACGAGCTTCGATCTGAGCAAGGTAAGCGGCGGGATTCTTCCGGAAGCGGAATTGCTGCCGCCACACCTCTTGCCGATAGGTCAAGCGTTCGCGGACCTGACGCCACAGTTGGTCATCTCGCAGGCATAGTTCCTCAGCGGTAAAGCAAGAAAACCGCGCGGCGACAGCCGCGACTACGCGAACGGAGCCGCGCACGACCAGGCCAGGAACAGCGCCGCGTCGTCCGGTCCTCGTCGCTCATGATGCCGCACGGAGCCAAAACACTGCTCTGGAGCAGTGTTGGTGCGTGGGAGATCTGGCACCTGATAGCAGTGAAAGAGGCCAGGTGCGAAGCTGGTGGTCACCTTGAGAAACTGTTCGATAGCCGATGCGAGCGTGCCAATAGTCGTTTTGTGATCGGGCATCTCTTGCAAGAGGGTCTCATACCGAGCACGAACTTATGTGGCAGATCCCTTCTCGGCATTGTTCAGGATGAAGGCAGCGCGATGAACCCAATGGTAGGCTTGTGCAATGGGAGCCCAAAGCACCTCCGTTTTCTGCAGCCCTTTTTCAAGAGTCGCTGGAGTTCATGTAGGGATGGTGGGAGAGCCCCTTTTTTCCCTCAACCCGTTGGATAGAGTCCTGGATCTGCTGTAAGCGGTCATGTAAGCGGAGGCCATCCGCACACAAGGATGGACGCCCATCATCCCTCAGCGCGCCGCGGACGGCCAGACAGTAATCACGATATTGTCAACTTAAAAATTTTTGTTGATGAGCACAACGACACACCATCACTCTCGTGGGTTGCTACAGTGGGACACCTCGGCGTAACATGCTTGACGTATTTGGTCAGTGCAAAGTGAGCAAATACGTCAGAGCAAAAGACATGCCGGAGAAGATGGTAGCACATGTGACACAATGTTTGACATTGCTAAGTATGGGGCAGTCTGCCATCAAGGAAATACATTGACATGAAGTGATAAGATAGTTGAGGTTTAAGAAGAGAATTTTCATAACGAATGAAAGAGATAAAATACGTATGTTTACCACATCCCCTGATGGGGTGCGAATTGCTTACGAGAGACAGGGTCACGGGCCAGCACTACTACTCTTGCAAGGTTTTGAAGCGACGCGTCACATCTGGCACAAGCTGGGCTATGTCGAGCCGTTGAGCCAGGAATTCACGGTCATTACGATGGATCGACGCGGGATAGGTGAAAGCGACATGCCGACCGATCCCGCAGCCTACAGTATCGAGCGAGTTCTCGGCGATGTTGAGGCAGTCTTGCAAGCCTGCGAGGTGAGGCGCTACAAGGTCTGGGGTCACTCATTCGGTGGATCGACAGCACTTCAACTGGCGACACGCTCCTCGCAAGTCGAGCGCGCGGTTATCGCCGGAAGTTTCTTTGGACGTGTGTATCCTCAAGAGCGCATTGATGAGATTGTAAACTGGTTTGAAAGCTACCTGGAAGCCAAAGCCAAAGGCACACTGGCAGAGCTGGGTTTCGATGCAGAGGAAGATATCTATCTGAGTCAGATGAACCTACCAGCACAAATTGCCTGCTGGCGTGCTCTCGTTCACTGGCCTATTGCTCGTCCTCAAAATATACACTGCCCGCTGCTCGTCTATGTTGGCGAAGCGGACGAACGCGTCGCTACTCCACTGAAAGAGAGCCGCCAGGAGATCGAACAGGCTGGTGTTCAACTCCGCTTCTTCGAGAATCTTGATCACCAGCAGGAGATCACCGAGCGCGAAATTCTTTTGGAACCTGTCCTGTCATTCTTGCGCGGCTAAAGAGGATGTATCTCTTGTATGTCTTTCCTTGCTCGTCAGGAAGATGAAGTTGCTTGCTGCTGGCTCTCATCAATGTCTGGAAGTGGAAGCTGGATGATATCAATATCAACTGTCTTCCGCCTAGTACATGGCGCATAGTCAGGTAATTTCAGAAAGAGCAGCCATTCATCAGGGCCGAGTGTCCACAGCGCTAATTGTGGCGACCGATAGCCCGTCTCGATGAGGCGCGGATTTTTTACCTCTTTGATGTGTTTGTTGTCCTCCGCCCACTCCATCGTGTACAGCGCCAGCTCCGTATCTTGATATTCGATCTTGAGGGTGCTGGTGTAGATCTGAATCGAAACCTCTTGCCTAGCAAGGCCAGCTTCAGCATAGAAGGGTTGTGTTGCAAGAAAGAGTGAAGGAACCTCAGAGGTGTGAAGGAGTGCCATATGTTTTGTTTAAGCTCCCACCTCAAAGAGGCTGGTGATGAACATGGTCTGGCTTTGCACATTTCCTTTGGCGATCCCCTGCACTTGCCCTTTGCGAATCATGCTCATACGTTCAAATCCTTGTAGTGTTTTCTCTGCGGTTGTAAAAGAGAAGAAGCCCATCCCTGGTTTGGTTCGCCGTTTGATACAGCGATGATCCTGCCCAACAATGTTGTTGAGATACTTGACTTGTCGCAGTTCACAAGCTTCGGGAAGGAGCCCTGCCACTTTCAGGTCTTTGAACGCTTTGGGATACGCCGCGTTTTTGTCAACAGAAACGAATGCCGCAAATACCAACGAACACATAACAGAATGATATCGGCTTGGAAGTGTCGCCACTTAAACAACGAATCATGTTGCATAGAGAAATGCCTCTCTCTTGAGGATGCCTGACCAGAGCCTGTTCATAGGTGATAAGTGCCTCTTCATAGCGATGCACCTTTTCAAGGTTCATCCCTTTCAATCTATACAGGAATATCTCGTATGGGTCAAGAGCGAGAGCTTGATCGTAAAGAAGGGCAGCTTCTTCATACCGCTTGAGTTTTGTAAGCATCTGTCCTTTATCTCGATAAAAAGGAATACTATGGGGGTCTCTGTTCAGAGCCTGACTATAGGTGTCAAGCGCTTCTTCGTAGCGTTTAAGTTCCTCTAGCAATGCTCCTTTTTTGGCATAAAAGCTAGTATGCTCAGGATCAAGGGCCAGAGCCTGGCTATAGGCGGCAAGCGCTTCTTCGTAGCGTTTAAGTTCCTCTAGCAATGCTCCTTTGGCTTTATAGCAGTGAATATCCTGAGGAGCAAGGGCTAAGGCTTGCTCATAAGTGGCAAGAGATTCTTCATACCGGCGAAGATCATTGAGAGTAGATGCTTTTGTCTCATAAGCACGAGGGTCGTGGGGATCGAGGGCAATGGCCTGATCACCAACTGCCAGAGCCTCCTCATACCGCTTGAGTTTCTCAAGAAGATACGCTTTTCTGATATAGAAGAACATATCATCAGGGTACTGGGCAATAGCCTGCTCATATATTTTGAGTGCATCCTCATACCGCGACTCGCGAAAGTATTCTTCCCCTTCTTTTATCCATTCTATTCGGGATTTGCCCTCACCTGATGATGATGGAGATAGGTAACTGTGGACTTGAACGGTGGAGGCAAGGGCA
Source organism: Ktedonobacter sp. SOSP1-52 (assembly GCF_016587395.1). Taxonomy (NCBI): domain Bacteria; kingdom Bacillati; phylum Chloroflexota; class Ktedonobacteria; order Ktedonobacterales; family Ktedonobacteraceae; genus Ktedonobacter; species Ktedonobacter sp. SOSP1-52. The sequence continues at coordinate 13,612 of NZ_BNJH01000009.1, read as the reverse complement.
GGAACCATGGTTGCTTGCACGAACAGTTCAGATAATGCAGCAAGGAACGCCAATATATCAGTGTAGCGATCTGTCTGTTGCTTACTCAGTGCTTTGAGAATCGCCGTTTCGGTAGCGAGAGGAAGATGTGAATTGTATTGGCGTGGAGGAGGTGGATCTGCTGTGAGATGCTGAAAGCCCAGAGCAAACAGACCAGGTGCAGTAAAGGGGACATGGCCGGTGAAGAGCTCATAGGCAATGCAGGCGAGCGCGTACTGATCTCCTTTTGAACGGGTGTTGAGCCTGGCGGAAGTCACGGAAGCGCAGCGTGCGGAAGCGTATCGGCGCTATGAGGTCGTCAGAGAGCATGTGGAAGAAGGGATTGCGCAAACGGTGGTGGCGCGAGAACGCGGTGTGCCGCTTTCGACGTTGCAGTGGTGGGTGCGGAAGTCACGGGAGGATGGACTGTGTGGATTGGCAAGACCGCCGCGTGGGGACCCTCGTGAAGCGGCGGGGGATCTGGGAGGAGGAGGTGAAGGTGGTGGAAGGGTTGGCGTTGCGCAAACCGCGCAGATCGATGGCGACGATCCATCGACAGGTGAGCAAGATCGCGTGAGAGCAGGGGTGGGAAGAACCCAGCTATATGCAAGTGTATCGGATGGTGAAAGAACTGCCTCCGGCGCTGGTGACGTTGGTGGTAGTAAGACTTATAACAACCACGACAAATGAAGAGGTAATTGGCCTAAAAGCTGCCTCCCATGCGGTTGCCCAAGTGGGGCGCATGCCTCTTTTTGTGAGCTTGGTCCGATCAAAAGAGACGCCCGTTTGATCTCGCCTGGGAGCCCAGCCGAAATAGCACTTCAGTTCGCTTGCCTTCTCAAAGTTGGCAATATTCCCGATGGTGGCGATGATAGTTGCCGCCTGTACCACTCCGATAGGCGACATGGAAAGCAAGATCTGCCCTTCTCGACAATTCCCCACGATATCTGCAATCTCTGTATCCAGGCGTTCCATATGTTCTTGGACCAGCCGTAATTCTTTGATTAACAACTCTTGCTCGACCTTCAGCCGCGCAATCGATCTACATTGGTGATGCCAATGCTCTGCTGAGCGAGCTGCTGGAGGCGTAGGAGGTTGGCTTCGGAAGGAAAATACCTTGCACGAACTGCTCATCCCACTCCGCTTCTTGTAGGAGCCACTGCACCCCATGCGCATTGGCTTCCCCAAGCGCCTCGGCCATCTGCCAGCCATTCTTGCGTCCCACGGGGGCCAACAAACCTTGGAGGTAGCGTTCCAGGCGCGAGCGGACTTCCGCACGGTGTACGTGCTTGCCCAAGCGTGCGGTGAGCTCTTCCAGCACCTGAGCTGCATCAGTGATGAAGCGTAGGGCCTCCTCTTCTTGTGGATGTTCCTGCTCGATCCTAGCTGATGTGGTCATGGACTTCTCCTCCTCAAGGGATCCTACCACATTTTCCCCTAAGTGGGACTTGTAGTACTTAGATCCAGAATATAGTCTGTTGCGAGATCCTCAAGCGAAACAAACATGTCCCAGGTGCTTTGCCTCGGAAATAGCCCCCCTACATCGCGCCGGATAAGGCAATCAGGCATCCTGGTCGATTCGATTGGCGCGCTATTGGATCTCCTTGGACTAGAGACTGCGGTTGTCGCCCTACGCCGTCGCCCGCCGGAAATGCTGCTCCAAATGAGAGCCTTCGTTCTATCCCTAATTAAGTAAAATGTAGCTCTTCAACGCAGCTTTGTGAGTATTAAACGGCCCTGCTTCTTTCTTTTATCCCAAACGGTAGTTGCAAGCCCCAGTGCACCCACGCCCTTAAAAAATCTCGGCGGGTTATACCTACACCTTTTTGAGTAGCCATCGCGTAATCCTTTTTGCACTTCACATAAGAGAAATACAATAATTTTTCTCGATGAAATTTCCAGCACATTGGGTGCCTTAGTTTGCATGGGTTTTCCTTACTTCTATACTAACTCGCATAAAAACAAGCATACTATATATGAAGGTAGCTGAAACTCGTGATCGCATCGAACGAGAGTGTCAACATCTTGCGCAGGGGATACTTGGTAACCCCAGCAAAGCGTTCTTCGCGCTCATAGGGAACGGACACCTGTCGGAAACCGACCCAGACAGAGAGCCCGCGTATGAAACGGTGGTGCTCAGGCATCGAGACAAGTACATCGACCACCCGCCGGTCGAGCAGGCGGAAATTCCCGGTATCCTGTGGAATGGGAACCGAGGTGAGCCGGGTCATCAGGAGATAGAAAGCCTTTGCCGATAACAATTTGAATGCTGCTCGCCACGTCGTTTCACCCGTTGGGCTGAGATGACTTCACCGCCCTCTCGCCAGCGTTTAATCAGTTGCGGAACGACCTCTGGCGGATCTTGCAGGTCGGAATCAAGCATAATCACCGCCTGCCCACGAGCATGAGTTAGTCCTGCCATAATCGCCTGCGCATGACCGAAATTGCGTGCGAAATCCACCACGCGCACGCGCACATCCTGGTTATGTAACCTACATAATATGTTATATGATTCATCACGACTTCCATCGTTGATGAAGATAAGCTCAAAAGATTCGCCTACTCCCTCCATCACACTGATCGCCCGTTGGTAGAAGTGGGGGAGCGTCTCCGCTTCATTATAGATTGGTGCCACAATCGAATAGATTGGCGTGTCAGATGGCTGTTGGGACTTCTCTGTACTCAATGCTATCTATCCTTTCCATTACGTTCTTCCTGAAAAATACTTGAACTGGAGTGAGGTCTCTCTCTGCGGAATACCAGGAACTCACCAAGCACAAAATTGGCGACAGCAGCCATGCCGATCCCCAGTCCAGAGGCCAGCAGTATCGGCAAGAGCGCCCGGGCAATGATGAATATCCCCTGGTTGAACAGAGCGGTTCCGGCGATGGAACCATGAAAACGGAGCCAGCGCCGGCACCGCGTCTTTCTCGCTGTGCGTATGGAAGGGCGATCATTCCAGGTGAACACGCTACTCAACGCAAAATTCACCTGAGCAGCGAGCAGGAGGGCTAGAATATTTGCTAGGATGGGTTCTATGTTGAGCTCTGCCAAGAGAGCTAGTAGCCCAAGCTGCAACATTCCGCAGGCACCACCTGTGAAAAGGAAACGCAGCGGGCGCACCTGCTCGGAGAAAAGCAGCACCAGCATATATTTTGCCCGCAGGCGCGTTTTCTGTGGAATGAATGACAAGAGTTTTATCTACTTTCGATCCTTTATATTGCCTGGAAGATGGAAGAAATGAGCGCCCTGCACCTCAGGAGATCACGGCGCAATTATACAACTGATTTCTACTTTCAGAGGCATTGCCAGGCCCGGCGCCATTGGCAGAAGATTGCCACAGGCGACTCTCCACGCTCTGACAATGCTGTTCCACCCAGTCGGTGAGTTGGGTGTGCTGGACTCCTCGTACAAGGACCGGCCCACCTTGTGGATTCTTTGCCGGCAACAGGAAGAAGTGTACTGTGCCCTGCTTGACCAGTGTCTCAAGCTCATTGAGCGTTAAAATGGGATCGCTGCCGGTGAAACCACCCATTGCCATCACTGGTTTGTTCGTCGCGAGCATGATTTTGCCTGCTATATCATCCTGTGCATTGGGCACGGCCAACAGAAATTTTGCCTGACCTCGATTGGCCTCCAGGTAATGAATCAATGCGGGATCAATCATTTGCGAACCAGAAAGGGGCCCCTCTCCCTGCGGAGGTCCCGCCACCGGCTCTAGTGGCTGACTCAGCGTGATGGGAATGATTGCCCACACGGTCGGCGTAAGCAGCAACGCTACCCCCCCGACAGTGACCAGCAGCAAGGCGAGGAAACGAGTATTGATTTCCTTTAGACGCAGGAACGGAACAGCACGAACACTCACAAGTGCCCCTGCGGTTATGAAGCTCAATATAACCAGCGGCGGAATCAGCCAGCGACCCCATATTGGATCAGGATAAACGCTCAAGAGAAAGACCTGCTCTGCCGTGGTGACGACGACAGCGATCGGCAAGAGCCAGCTCCGCCACCCCCCACGACGATAGTCCTGCCACATCGTCACCAGACCAATGCCAATAAGCGCGGCAATGGCCGGAGCCATTACGATCAGGTAGTACTGGTGGAAGAAGCCAGCCACACTGAAAAAGATCCCCATCGTGATCAGCCACATACCCCACAATACCAACGATTGTAGCTTCCGATCTTCCCGCACGTTCGGGCGTTGCTGCCAGGCTCGCGCCAGCATTCCCAGCACCGCCAATGGCAGGAGCCAGCCGATCTGACTGCCAAGTGAAAGCCCGAAAAGGCGTAATGGACCGGGAGTGCCGATATCAAAACCCATTCCACCTATTTCGATTACGCGCGGTGTTCTTCCATTCTCGCCTCCAGGAACTGAGGGAGGCTGACTGGCGGGTGTCTGTGGTTGCTGAGTTCCATCACCCGCACTAGGAGTTGAGATGGTTGGGGTATGACCAAACAGACGTTCGAGGCCATTGTAGCCAAGCGCCAGACTGAGCGCTGAATTATCTTTCGTCGAGTCAACGTAGGGCCGTTGCGAGGCTGGTGTGAGATCGACGGCCACCAGCCAGGAAAGCGAGACCACCAGGAGCAGTAGCCCGGCTAAGGCCAGATGCCCAATGCGCTTCCAGATGCGATGAGGTGCGGCAAGCAGGTAAAGCATCCCGTAGGCGGGCACCACCAGATACGCTTCCAGCATCTTGATGTTGAAGCCTATGCCGACGAGGAAGGCAGAAAGCGCCAGCCAGCGCAAGCTCCCGCTCTCCGCCGCCCGCATTACGGCCCACGCTCCAATGAGCAATGTCAGCGTCAGGGTGCTATCAATCGTGACATCGCGATTGGTCACGATGCTAATCGGGCACAGTGCCAGGACCAACGCTGCCAGCAAGCCAGCAACTCTGCCAAAGTGGCGCCGCACCAGAGAGTAGAGCAGGAGTACCGAGAGCGTACCGGCCAGCGCTTGTGGCAGTAGGATGCTCACGGGATTAAAGCCAAATATTTTGGCGCTGATCACCTGTAACCAGAAGCCCACAGGGGGCTTGTCAATCGAGACAAAGCCCGCTGGATCATAGGCAACAAAAAAAAAGTTCTGCCAGCTCTCCATCATGCTTTTGACCGCAGGAGGATAGTACGTGCTAAAACCGTTCTTCCCTAACTGAAAAAAGTTCATGAACATCGCGATGAGGACAATTCCCCCCAACGATAGGCGATGCCAGGACGGGAATCGCAGTTGCCTGGCTTGTTTTGTTGCATGTTTAGGCTCAGCCTGAGTGCTTGCTATGGGTGTCTTAGCCATTTCTCTCTTTTCCTTACACTTACATATAGGAAAACCATCGGGGAGATCCCCCTGACAAAGATTTGAGTTCCTCTAGGCAGGATAAGCGCTCTATGCGCTGGTTTATCCTGTTGTGGGTGGATGCCGTTTCCTTATGGGGACGCACACAATTGCTCCTGTACGATTATGTGAGGCTCCCGTTCGTAGGGGCTATCGTCATCATAAGCTGGATAGACTGGCATGTATCTTCTTCGAATTTCATAGTGCTTTCGTCCTCACGACAACATGCCCATCTACTGCTGAATGATGAGCATCTCAGCCCTCGTTACCAGCTTCATAAACGAATCTTGCGTTCCATAATTGCTCAGGATGACAAGATTGTAGCCCAGCGTGGGAAACATCTCGAATAAGGTGGAAGCGCCCTCAGAACCTCCACTATGCCAGACTGAACGTATCCCATTGGTCAGCGATTCTATCAGGCCATAGGCATATTTGCTCGTTCGCGGCGGCAGCGGCGGCATAGGAGTCCCCTGGGGTTGTTGCCTGGAAGGTGCCGTGGGAGCCGGTCCATTTGGGGAGGAAGGCAGCGGCATTTCAACCTTGCCTGTCATGAGCAGATCGGTGAATGAGGGGTTGAGCAACTGGTGTGTTTGCAGTGCCTGACTATAGCGCAACATATCCTCCACGGTCGTATAGGCGTCGCCTGCGGGTTCTCCAATGAAGCCTTGTTGCTCACTGATATCTATGCCCTCGCTATTATAGGGATGCGCAATATCCCCCCTCCGCTCTCGCTGTGGCTTCGTGTAAAAGCGGCTTTTGCTCATGCCAGCCACCGCGAAGACGTGCTGGTGGATATAGTCATAATAGTCCATCCCTGATACTTGTGCGACAATCGCACCCAGAGTCACATAGCCTGAATTGCTGTAGGACCAGGACGTTCCAGGAGTGAACTGTAACGGCTGCTGCTTGATCATCTCCAGCAGGCCATTTATGGTTTCAGCGGCGCTCTGCCAGGTGGCTAGCTTGGCTTTGTAATCGGGGATCAGATGAAAATCCCCCATCCCGGAGGTATGGGTCAATAACTGATGGATGGTGACTGAATCGGCAATGTCAGCAGGGAAACCTTGCAGATACTTGCCGATGGAATCGGTAAAGGTGAGCTTCTGTTGTTGAGCCAGTTGTGTAATGGCAGTGGCAGTGAACACCTTGGCAATTGAGGCAGTCGCATAGGGGGTCTGAGGGCCATTGGGAATGTGTCGTTCTTTATTCGCCATCCCATAGGCTCGCAATAGCACCGGTTTGTCCCCTTGGGCGAGGAGGAACGTGCCAGAAAACTGATCCTGTTCTGCCAGGTGCTTGACATACTGATCCAACTCTCCTCCAGGAGCCAGCGTCGCAGGAATGGATGAGGTGGTGTCATGAGCAGCAAAAGCGGACCGGTAGCCCTGAAAGGCCAGCAGACCACCCGCCAGCAAAGATACACCACCTGCCACCTGCACAGCCCGACGACGAGTCATAGGTATATAAAAAACCGAAGGCTTCGCGTTCATGAGATTCTTCTCTCTTTCTTTTTTCATCTCTCATCTTCTGAGAGGTGATTCATCACATGAGGTAGCAATGCAGGCGCGTGGTCCGCACGCTTGCTACCTGACCCCAAGTATAGCGGTGCTTACTGGTGCCCACATCGTCTCTTGCGCCAATCTTGTCCTGCCTTTCCAGACAGGTCTCTTTGTCCCTGTCTGTTCCGCCATGGCGGAAGAGGCATGCAGCAGGTGGAGAAACGGACAATGAAACAGCGAGCGGAGGGTGATATACTAGAGCCATGACTTTTCACGCCAGATACGTCTTGGGGGGCGCTATGGACACAGAGATGCACAGACGAGGCAAGAGCCAACAACTGAGAACATCCACTGGGAATCCGTCAGAGAAGAAGCTCTCTGCATCTGGATCGGATCGGCGTTCTCTGTTCTGGTTCCTCCTCTTGTGGGTGGGCGCTGTTTCCTTCTGGGGAAGTGCGCGGATCCTTCTAGAAGACTCTATCAAGCTTCCGTTCGGGAGTTTTACCATCATCATGACTAGTTCTCTCTCTTCCTCACAACGTACATTGCTCCCACCGTCATCAGGTCCACTCCCGCCGCCACGTTTTGAGCATCTCTCTGCTCCTCTGAATGTGATCTTTCTGCTGTTGATAGTCTTGCATTTCCTGCTTCACTATCTGTGCCTTTCAGGCAGATTCCCGCAACGCTGGTCCTGGCTCTATTTTCTCTTCCAGGCCGGATGTGTTTTTACGCTGAGCCTCATGTGGTCCGACCTGATCATCACACTTGGGTTCTCTTTGGTTCTGGTCATTGAAGCGCTGAATGTGCTCAAACAGATCAGGCATATCATGATCATTGTCGCCTGCTTTCTTGCCCTCTTTCTTGCAACGGCCATCATCCAGATACTGCAAATGACCATCTGGATGACGCTTGAGTCCGTTTTGCTCCTGGTGGTCTTTCTTATCGGGTGGATTCTGCTTTTGATTCAACAGATCCATGCTCGCAGTCGGTTGGAAGCGGCTCATCTCCAACTGGCAGCCTTTGCGATGCGCATGGAAGAACTGACCCTGGTGAACGAGCGGCAGCGCCTGGCGCGCGAGTTACACGATACGCTGGCACAGGATTTGGTGGGGCTGACATTGCAACTGGAGCGTATCGATCAACATCTGGAGAAAAAGCGGTATGAGCGTGCTCGCGAACTGGCTCAGCAGGCCATGTCTCGCGCACGGACAACACTGGCGGAGGCCCGTACCGCCATCGATGATCTGCGTGCCAATGCGCTCGGTCCTCATGATCTGCTCCAGGCCCTACACAGGGAGATCTATCGTTTTAGAGAGAGCACATCCATCGCGTGTATCGCTGACATCGCTGTGCTTGCACAGACGCCTTCTGCTCTCTGTGAGCATGTGCTACGTGCCATCACGGAAGGACTGACCAATGTCGCCCGTCATTCCCAGGCCCAACAGGTGCACATTTGTGCTCAGTTCCAAGAGGACTTCCTGACCATTGAAATAGGTGATGACGGGAGAGGCTTTGAGAGCGCTGCCCTCGCCACGCTACAAGGTCACTATGGTCTTCTGGGGGTGCGTGAGCGTGCTCATCTTTGTGGGGGCCACCTGACGATTGAGAGTGCTCCAGGGCACGGAACAATGCTTCGCTTGCACCTTCCCACGCAGACAAGAGGAGAGGTTCTCGGATGAGAGAAGAACAAGCAACCATTCGGGTTGTCGTCGTTGATGACCACCTCATTGTGCGTGAGGGGCTACGTTTTATGTTGGAAGAGGCCGATGAGGGGTTTGTCCTGGTTGGTGATGCAGGAGATGGTGCCGCCGCCCTCCAGGTGGTGGGCAGAGAACAACCTGATGTGGTCCTGATGGATTTACGGATGCCGGGCATGGATGGACTGGAAACCATCAAACGTATTCGTGCCAACTGGCCGCATATTGCCGTTTTGATTTTGACGACCTATAACGAAGATGATCTCATGATACGAGGCTTACAAATGGGAGCCTGCGGGTACTTGCTCAAAGAGACGGATCGAGCAACCCTGTTTCGGGCCATCCGTGCCGCAGCGCGCAACGAGATGACGGTCCAGCCAGAGATGATGAATCGTATTCTTTCGTATGCATCTCATGGTGTCTCTTCACCTGCTCTCTCGGCGATCCCCTCTTCCCGCAAAGAAACAGAGCTGACGGAGCGTGAGGTGGAGGTGCTGACAGGTCTTGTGCAAGGAGAACGCAATAAAGAGATTGCCCTGCGACTGGGAGTCGCCGAACGCACGGTGCGTGCTCATCTGAGCGCTATTTACATGAAACTCAACGTGGACTCCCGTGCTCAGGCAGTTGCCCATGCTCTTCAGCATGGTCTCATTCCTCCTCATCCCTTCTAATCTCAGCAGAGAAAACGAAAGCCGTGGGAGATGCCTTCCATGCTTTGCAAAAGAGAGAAGGGGGTGGAACGAACGAAGGCAGATAGTTTCTGTGTTTCGTGGGATGGAGTGGCGATGGTTGTGTTGCAAGAAATTGAAAGAAGGCAAAATGGGAGGAAGGAACTCTGCTTGCTCAGTTTAGGCTGTCCGTCCAAACAGCATGGTAACCAATGCAACCTACCCTTCCACATCGCCTTTGGCTACCCCTTGGACTTGTCCTTTCCTGATCATGTTCATCATTTCATATCCTTGCAAGGTTCGCCACGCCGTCTCGAAGGAAAAGAAGCCCATACCAGGTTTCGTCAAGCGTTTGATGAAGCGATGATCTTGCTCGATCAGATTGTTGAGATATTTCACCTGTCTGAGTTCGACCGATTTGGGAAGGGTACCAGCAGCTTTGAGCTCAGCAATCGCTTTGGGATACGCCGTGTTCTTGTCTACAGTGATCACGCGGAGGGCTAACATGGTGGTACCGGGGTCAAGCACAGGCGTGGGCGAAGCCATGTGCTCTTCGATCAAACATACTTGAGAGGTTGAAAATATCAAAAAGTGCAGCGCTTTACAGAAAAAGCGTTTGGCCGCTTCAGCGTCCCGTGTTGGACTGAGGAAGAACTCGATCGTGTTCCCTGCGGAATCCACAGCTCGGTACAAGTAAAACCACACCGCTTTGATCTTGATGTATGTCTCATCCACGCGCCAGGAGTCGTTGTATGCCTTCAGATGGGGTCGACAGCGTTTCTCCAATTCAGGAGCATATTTCTGAACCCAGCGATAGATCGTGGTGTGATCGACATACAGGCCCCGTTCGAGCATGATCTCCTCCAGATCGCGGTAGCTGAGCGAGTAGCGCAGATACCAGCGAACACACAGCAAAATGATGCCGGCCTGGAAATGACGCCACTTGAACGGATTCTGGCTTTGGTTGCTCATGAAGGAGATCTCTTTCGCTCTTTTCTTCCCACTGTAGCAGATCAGCTTTTTATTTGCAACACAGCCATCTAAGGCTCCACAAACGACATGGCAGCCTAGATGACTTCTTTTTACTTATGCTTGCAAGGTTGTATCCGATACCAACACCCTTTCCAAACAACTCACGATTACAGGTAACTATTCACCTTGAAGTGATATGACGTAGAAGGAAAAGAGGAAAAGGTAGGCCCCTCCTGCATGGGCGTGGGGATCAGACACTGAGAATACCCTTGCAGAGAGTAAAAGTTACAGCCATGGGGGCGGAATCACGTGTGATTCCGCCCCCATGGCTTTTCTCTATGACAGAGATGTGTTACACTAAAAAATATCAAATACACCTTATATTTCTATTTCTACAGATACATTGAGGGCGTCAAATGATCAATCTTGTAGGCCAGCAGTTGGGTAATTATCGTTTGCTGCATCTCCTTGGTCATGGTAGCTTCGCCGAGATCTATCTCGGACAGCATATCTGGATCCAGAGCAAGCAAGCCGCAATAAAGATACTGCGTTCCCAGATAGCGGAAGAGTATATCACCGATTTCCAGCAGGAGGCAGAGTTCATCTCCTTGCTACACCATCCCCATATCGTTCCCATTCTCGATTACGCCGTTGAGCGAGACACAGCCTACTTGGTCATGGATTACTACTCGGAGGGAACGCTCCGCAAGCGTCATCCACGTGGCTCACGCCTCCCCCTCGCGGAGGTCGTTTCCTATATTAAACAGGTCGCGGAGGCTCTCCAGTTCGCACACGATCACAAGCTCATCCACCGCGATGTCAAGCCGGAGAACATGCTCATTGGACACCAGGGCGAAATCCTGCTCTCCGATTTTGGCATTGCCGCTATGGCCCACCAGACATCTTCTATGAGCACCCAGAAGCCTACGGGAACCGTTCCCTACATGGCTCCTGAACAGATTAAAGGTGCGGCGCGTCCCACCAGCGATCAATATGCCCTGGCGGCCATAGCCTATGAGTGGCTGGCAGGTGAGCGCCCCTTCAACGGCACCCATGACGAGATATATGCTCAACACCTGATGAGTTCGCCCCCCCCCTTGCGCGAGAAGATCAACAGTCTTCCCATAGAGGTTGAACAAGTCATCATGCAGGGGCTTGCGAAAGAGCCTGCTCAGCGCTTTCCTAGCATCTCAGATTTCGCGCTGGCCCTTGAAGCCGCCAGCCTCTCTGGCACAGTGGGCTCGCTCTCGACCCTCCCGCGAGATCTCGCAGATCCCATGCCTACCTTCTCAGGCGAAGCCTCAATCCCGATTACGCCTCCCGAAGCCAATATTAACCCATCCCTCTCACATTCTCTCCAGACGCCTACGAAGAGCACGCAGCCACCGCCACTATCCACACACGTGCCTGAGCCCCAGAGCCGCGACCGGCGCAACCGCCCCCTCGGCATCGCACTTATCGCCTGCGCCCTGCTGCTGATCCCTGGCGTGCTGGGCCTCTTTACCCATCAGAACCACGAGGAGCAGGTACAAAAAGCGAACGCCACCGCGACCACCAGGGCTCAGCAGACTACTACAACCCGGGCCAATGTCAACGCAACGGCTACCTTCACCCATCTCTCGCCTCTCGAACAGTATAATCAGCTTAAGCGCACGCCACCAACGCTGAATGATCCCATGCGTGACAACTCACAGGGCGGTCATTGGGATGAGGAGGTGCGTAGCTTTGGCGCTTGCAAGTTCCTCGCGAACTCCTACCATAATATTGTCACTTCATCCGGTTACTTTAACTCCTGCGGCGGAGGTACCGACGCTCCCATCCATGATTTCGCCTTCGAGATCCAGGTCGCCATTCTCCAGGGCGATAGTGGCGGTTTATCCTTTGGTTACAACAATCAACAAGGGTACCACTTTGCCATTCGCGCCGATGGCACCTATCTCGTCTTACACTACACAAAGACCGAAAACTCCCTTGAAACCCTAACGGAAGGCTCTTGTGTCGCCATTAAGCAAGGCTTCAAGCAAATAAATACCCTGGCAATCATTGTGCGCGGCAACAATTTTTCCTTCTTCGTCAATAGCCAGTATGCCGCCAACTGGACCGATACCTCCTACAACGCCGGATACCTGGGTGTCTATGCCGCCTCAGCTCAAAGCCCCACCGAGGTCGCCTATAGCAACGCCCGTGTCTGGAAACTGTAATTTGGATACCTCCTATGAAATAATGTCCGCTCTTGGACCGATCTTGGATCACTTTCGACACAAACGATACAGTCTCACTGCAGAGGATTATCGTGTACTCATGCAGGGTCGCTTCCTCGTCTGGAACGAAGTGACCAGTGGGCAAACTGCCGCCTAACAGCGAGCCATTCTCTTCAATCTTCCGCTTGTTTCCTGCCCTTCTCCCTTCTTCCCCAAAAAGCTCTTCTGTTTTTTCGCCAAGTTGACAATATCGCTCCCGACGCCGCTAGGCACCGCCGCACCGCGCCGACCATATCATCGTCCTCAAAGATAGCAAGATCGACGCCTAGGGCGCGCTCTCCGAACTTCTCGCCACCAACGAGGAGATGCGCGGCCTATATAGCAGTGACGATGAGGATGGACGGGCTTAGACTGTGATGAAAAAGGAGCCCAAAAATGTTTTATGTAAAAACATTTTTGGGCTCCTTGCTATCTACCTCGTTCACGAAGCTGCTTGAGCACGCGTTCTATTTTAGAACGAGCGTATTGATGCTTTGGATTGAGCCGTAAAGTCTGCTCATAGGCGATGAGCGCCTGCTCATAGCGTTCTAACTGATAGAGCGCATTCCCTTTGTTATAATAGGCCGAAGTTTTATTAGGATCGTAGTGGAGAGCTTGCTCATAGGCGATGAGTGCCTGCTCATAGTGCCCTAGATCGTAGAAATTGATCCCTTTATTGTTATACGCCCTCGCGTCCTTAGGATTGAGGCGAAGAACCTGGTCATAGGTAGCATTGGCTTCTTCGAAGCGTCGCAACTGGCTGAGTGCGTTCCCTTTGTTGAAGTACGCGTCAACTTTGTTGGGTTTGAGGCGGAGCGTTTGATCAAAGGCCGTGAGTGCCTCTTCGAAGCGTCCTAACTTGTTCAGCATGTTCCCCTTGTTGAAATAGGCCGATGCGAAGTTGGGATTGAGGTGGAGAGACTGATCATAAGCCGTGATGGCTTCATCGAAGCGTCCTAATTTGTTCAGCATGCTCCCCTTGGCGAAATACGCATCAGCCTGATTGGGATTGAGGTGGAGAGACTGATCATAAGCCGTGAGTGCCTCTTCAAAGCGTCCTAATTTGTCAAGCGCGTTCCCCTTGTTGAAATAGGCGTCTGTTTGGTTGGGCTTGAGGTGGAGAGACTGATCGAAGGCCATGATCGCCTGCTCGAAGCGCCCTAACTCGTTCAGCGCGTTTCCCTTA
>NZ_BNJH01000008.1:0-277675 GCF_016587395.1 Ktedonobacter sp. SOSP1-52 | reverse complement strand
CGTTGACCCCCGTGAGCACCTCATGCAGCAGCTCACCCGTCCACCCACACGCATCGGCTTCAAGCCAGAGTTGTTTGAGTGCGCGCTCTGTACGTTCCATATCGGTACTGCCCACGATGGACGCGGTGGCGAGACGCTGCTGCAAACACGCCTCCACTTTTTCCAAGAGCGCTGCAATCACCTCCTCCGAGAAGAGATGGCTCATTCTCCACGTGTGCGCCAGGGTAATGGCGCGCTTCCAGGTCGTGCGTTCTTCCGCCCACTCCTCTTCAAATGAGGCATAGGGCAGCGTGGGAGGCACTGCGCATGGGCCAGTTCATGCAGGAGTGTCCGCAGAGCCTGTTCCTCGGATATCTCTGAGGAATACCAGACCCATACATCATGAAGAACTTCGCCCACTATTGGGTGGTTTTGCTCTTCCCTTTTTAACCAGCTTTTCAGTACACTAAGAGCAGGTCGTGTGGCTCTCGCGTTGTGCCTCCCTACCCCTACTATTCTCCACGGCCAACACACGCGTGAGGGCCACACGATCTCATACTAATGAAAGGTAGACAGAACGACATGATCAGTAAAGCGCGCCTCCTGCTATCCTCACCTGCCCTGAACATTTGTATCATGCACCTCCAAAAGAGATGCAAGGGCGTGAAGAGCAGCTGATGGCTCTGAGTATGCTGCATCTGGTTCCTTTTGCATTACAGGAGCAAGTGCAACAGTTATTCGGGTCACACGACCGGCGCTGTCTCAAGGGGCGGGCGTTTCTGAACCAGTGGCTTCGGGTGGCGAGGATCGAGCAGATCCCACTTGTCCCTCATGAGCCTCCTCATCCCGTTGCGGTGCTCACGATCCAGAACCTTCGCGCGTTTTGTATCTCGCCCTCGTCAGCTTGGCCCTGGTGCTATGACAGCACTACAAAATATCTCTCGGTGTTACAAGCGGCAGGCCTTCTCTATAAAGTAAGACAGCCCAAAGGGGTGGGGACTACCTATTATTTTCCCCTGACGTCGACGCCCTGTCTGCCCGTTTGTGCCGAACAGGTGCAGCAGCTCACGCGTCGACGCAAAAGTGTCAAACGTTCGCGTGCGCTGCAACGGGTTGTAGTGTGTCTTGAGGAGACTACCTGCGTCGAGAGTGCTCACGATGGAAAGGAGGTAAGCGACATGAAAACCGGCCCAGGGTATCTGAGCCTGGTCCCACCTCCACAACACGAACAAGGAACACATGAGATCCCTTCTCTGACCACGCAACAACAGGGCAAGCCATCTGGCAAAGAAGATCAGGTGAGACGGATAGTTGAGCGCCTGACGGTGACGATGCAGTCCTATGGGATGCGTCTCACTCCTGCCATGAGAGCATCGATAGCCACTATTATCTGGGAGGAACTGACACACCCAACGCAGGAGGCCTCATCACAACTGCCCGAGGAGCGGGAGCCGGTTTCTTCGTTCTCCGGAACACAGACGAAACCAGCAGGTACGGTGATGCATCATGATCGAACGATGATGAGACGCCAAAGTCGACGGTTTCGAAGCAGGTCGAGGATCTTCTTCCACGATCCTCGACCTGAATGCGAGAGGGGAACTCCAGAGGAAAACCATCGGCCTCAACCTACGGCATCGACGTGTGTGGAGCAGGGGAGATATGCTGAGAAACCGTCGACTTCTGTGGAAGACCGTCGACCTGGAGGAAATACCTTAGTGCTTGAGGGAGAACGTCGACCTCAAGCCAAACCGTCGACTTCTGTGGAGAACCGTCGACCTGTGGTGCAAGAAACCGTCGACTTGGACGGTGCACAAACGCAGACCCAGGAGGCCCATACGCGTACATGCGCGCATGCGCGCGTTGAACTCACTTCTCTCACTAATCATCAATTACCAAAAAAAGAAATAGATGATAAAAGTGAAGATGAAGTGAGAGAACAGGTCTTACAAAAAAACAGGTCGACGGTTTGGTGCGTACCGGAGAGCCGCAAGGTCGACCATCGGTTGACTGTGTCCATAGAGAGGTCATTGATGAACCATCCCCCACTCCGGCTTCTCCAGCGCAAGAGGATGTCTCTCTTGTGACCACCAATGAAGAGAGTGATGGTCCTTTTCGTTCACTTCGAGATCAGGTGGTTGCGATGAAGCGTGTGTATGAGTCGGCGACCCATGAGATGCTGGAAGCACTGGCTCTGGATTACTCGGAGCGCTTCAGTGAGACGAATGGGAAGGTCGGCGTCTACCTCAAGCGTCTGCGTGAGCGCCCGGAGTGGCTACATGTGGCGGCAGTAGATGCCCTGGTGCGCACCTGGTTTCCTGATCCTGGACGTCGTGAGGCTCGCTTGGGGGGAGGATGGGTGATCAAGAAATACCGTGAGTATGTGGAGGGGCAGGAAGAGCCTCCCGCCGAAATGGTGGCCTGGGCACAGTGGATGTTGAATGGTGGGTTGACCTATAACCACCTGGAGTGGGTGCTGGAAGTTGCCGCGCGCAGTGGAAGCATCACGCCAGGTGAGGGAAAACGCCCACTTCCCCACGAGGTGATCATCGAAACTGGACGGTTGCAGGAGTTTTGGGCCGAAGGCGGTGCACAAGGCTTGGAGCGCTCCGGCTATCTCTTTGTGGATCTTGACGGAGACTTCTTTACCCCACAGGACTACGAGGGGTATCGTCAGGTGGCGGTGAATGAAGTGCTTTTCGCCCCATATGACCCCAATGATGCAGAGGTGATGTATGAGATACAAACGTATCTGGCCTGGGCTGAGTCTCAGCGGCTTCCTGTGGAAGAAGAGCAGGCCCTCCTCACCAATTTGCCGCGCTCCCTGGTGCAATGGGTGAGTGCTTTGGGCAAGCGTATTGATACTGATCGCTATAGCATTGGTGTCCGTCTGGCTCCTCGAAGCCGTCGACGCGTCATTGAAATCATTGAGAGCGCCAATCCAGCATAGGTCTGGCATCTGGCCAACCAACAGCAGATCCTTGCGTGGCTTGAGTGGTATGCTCGCTCAGCGTTTGTTATGCCTAAACAGGTGAGTGAAGAAGTCACTCTTTTGGAGAGGACGTGGCGCTTTACTGGATGATATATCTTATAGTCGAGAAGGCAGGAGAGGAAGCTTGGCCGAAGGGTGAGGAGGTCTTGCCATGATGCTGTCTTCTTTCTTTCCGCTTCCAGAGGGGCGAGAGGAAAACCCAGCACAGAGAAGTGCAATCCCGTTTTTCTTCAACAGAAGAGCATCTTGAGGTTGGGCTAAGATCCTAGCTCAACCTCAAACCTGCGTGTCGATGGTGTGCTGCACTCGTGATATTACAGAAAATCGGGCTTGATTCGCGGGGAGTCACCACACCAACATATCTTTTCGATCGCTGATGAGACCGCATCTTCTGCTAAAGGTTCCTTTGGCGTGCATATTCGATCTCCTCCAGCAAGCATTCAATATCCGACTCATTGGTATGGAAACTGGTGATGCATACCCGCAAGACGCGCTCCTGTTTGCCCAACACGACGTCTGAGATCCAGACATGGCCACGCTCATACATGGTTTGGAGGATCTCGCTTGTCGAAAGCAGCCCCTGCTGGATGTCTGGATGCGTAAAACAGATCACTGGCAACGTCGTTTCATTGACCACTTCCCAGCCGAGTTGGTGCAGCCGTTCACGCAAGTAATCACCCATCTGTGCTTGGTACTCGATCAGTTCCCCATAGCCGCTCGTTCCCAATTCCGCGAGGGCCATGAAGACCTTGAAGCCGATAGCACGACGCGACCATTGAGCTATCGTCGCGTAGGGATCGACCGTGTCATCAGCGATCGCATTGGGCATATAGGAGGCGGTAATGGCAAAGGCGCGTTTGATCGCCTCGGGATGTCGGCAAAAGAACATTCCTGCTCCCATGGGCACACTGAGCCATTTGTGGGCATCCCAGGTAATTGAGTCTGCTCGCTCGATGCCTGCTACTCCTCCTTTGAGTCGCGGGGAGAGCACAGCGCTGCCACCCCAGGCTGCATCGACATGGAACCATATTCCGTGCTCTGTAGCGACTTCCGCCAGTTTTTCCAGGGGATCGACGATCCCCGCACTCGTGGTCCCGGCAGTCCCCACGATCATCAGCGGGTGCCAGCCCGAGACACGATCAGCATCGATACGAGACTGGAGGGCATCGATATCCATCATCAAACGGCTATCCGTGGGAATCTCGCGTAGCGCATCTGTGCCCAAGCCAGTCATCCGCGCCACCTTCACGAAGGAGTGGTGCGTCTCACTAGTCAGGTAAATCGCAGGCCGGCTTTGTCGCACGAAGAAGCCCGTTTCGCTCCACTCAGGAACGTGCTGAGCAGACGCACCCCAGGATCACCATCGCGTTGCAATCTGGCAACGAAGCGTCGATTGTGCAAGCTGTTAAAGAAGGACAGTGCGATCTCGGCCTGATCCTGGACCGTCTTTCCGTGGACCCGGAAGTGGTGTGTCTTCCATTACGCAAAGAAGAGTTTGCCATCATTGCTCGGCCAGACTCTCCCTACAGCCACTTGTCGGAAATGAGCGTACAAGAACTGGCACACGCGCGTTTGCTTCTCACTGAAGAAGGGTGTACCTATCGGGCCTTCTTACTCCAGGCACTCCGCCAGTGTGACACTCCGCATCAGGTGGTCTGTGAGTTTGGCAGTCTCGAAGCCATCAAGCAATGCGTCATGTGTGGCCTGGGCATGGCGTTCTTACCGTACATGACCGTGCAGGAGGAAGTAGCACAGGGCAAGTTGCAGGCAATTCCGTTCACATCCCCCAGCAATCTCTATACTCAGGTGATTTACCTGGGAAGAAAGTGGAGATCTGAGGCGTATCAGAGCTTGCTGGATCTGATGGGATCTGCCCTTCAGCAATGATTGGGCACTGTTGATATCGTGACGACTCCCCACGCATGAATGCGGGGGCTTCTCAGGAGGCCGAAGCTTCCTGAAGGCTCCGTCCGAGCCTATGATGTGTTGCTCTCTTGGATGAAAGGCGGCTTGTGGGCTCTTAAAGACCTTTCGAGAGGTACAGGGACACTTGTACGCAAGCATTTTTACGCAAGGACGCGAATTTACCTTGCAACCCAGGAAACACTTTTCATTTGTGTATGTACAAAAATACTTGTTCTAGTCTATCGGAGAAGAGTGAGTATGTCAATACGGGTGTATCCCCCACAACCCTATCCACCAGAAAAGGACTCGCTTGTATCCCCATGCCTGAAGGCAGGGGTCTTCCGCTCGGTCTGATAAATAAGCTTTCTGACAATTTTTGGATTTTCGAGGAAACGACGCATTCGGGTGAGATAGATTTTTATAATGGGTTTGCCCCAGAATATCTATCTATTTATAACCCATCCAAACTATTTATTATATTAATGAACTAGTACATGAAGGCTCAAATAGCTCCACGATCAGGAAAGAGTCCGGTGTAGAATACCGACTCAACACGTAGAGTGCGCATTTTGCACTGACTCTTTGCGGGTACAACCTTGAAAACAGGACCAAACCCCAGTATGCTACGAGTGGCTTAAACTTGTCCCACCATTCGGGAGATTCGTGGACAACCCTTAAAGAAACGTCGATTTTTTACAAGACTCCTGGCGAAGTTCTCTGGTATGATCTCTCTCAGAACGGCTACACGTGAAGACACCTCTCTCCAAGTGAAAACAGTGGTGTGAGAAGCTCTTTACAAAACTGGTTCTTGTAGAACAGGCGACGAGGTAAGATGCACGATGGAAAGATCTGGTACAGTTCATCGAAAACAAATGTCACCGCTTGATCAACAGACGATACCGCTGACTGTCCCACGTGATGGCATCTGGCTCCGCCTTGCCCTCACCTTGGAGGGAACGGTACGCCGCAGTTCTTCTGCCAGGCACATCCTCTCCTCGCAACAATTTAACGCCGCGCGAACGCGTTGGACCCTTGCTGATTTGACCTTTCTGCCAACTGCTCTCGAATTGCTTTACAACACGCAAGGTCAAATACGTATGAGCGCACTTGCTACCAACTGTGGTCTCTCCTTGCGCCAATTTGAGCGACGATTTAAGCAGCGCATAGGCGCATCGCCGAAGGTATTCGCTCGTCTCCTCCGCTTCGAGGCATTGCTTCACTCATTGATACAAGAACCAACCTCTTCTCTCGCTGACGCCGCTTCCCATCTTGGCTATCAAGATCAAGCACATGTCATCCATGAATTCAAACTATGGGCAGGCTGTACGCCAACGGCGTTTCTCGCCCAAGCAAAACAGCGGGCAATGCGAGGACCTCTCATTCCTGATCCTCGCCCTGCTCATACGCCCGTCTACATCATCTGGAAAAAGAAAGAAGGATCAGAAGAAGGATGTCCCTAACAGAGCAATCATTTCAACTTCCCTGGCATGGGATTCATCACATTGCCTTACTTACAGCGGACTTGGACGCGACGATTCGCTTCTACCGAGACGTGTTGGGGATGCATACCAGTGAGATCGCCCCGTCCAAAGAGGGACGCGGCAGGCATTGTCTCATTTTTGTCAAACCAAATGACGACAACGTCTGGGGCTTCCATTTCTTTGAACGCCCGATAGCAAAAACAACGCTCGGCGCTTCAGACACGCATCCACAGAGTTTCGTCCCCCATGTTGCCCTGCGGCTCCCAGATGGAACTGCCGCCCACGCCTTACGCGAGCGTTTGAACGGCGCTCATGTCTCCATCACAGATATTCCTGAATTGGGATCATTTGTGTTTTTTGACAACAATCAACTGTGTTTAGAAGTCACATGGCCCAAAGGGGAAAGTGTCTCTTAGATGAAGAGGCTTGTTTGAAACATTCATCGGTATGACACGATGAGGAAGTCAGGGGTGTACGTCCACTTTATGGGCTTAGCCATTGCCCCATTGTAATAGGCCATAAAGGCCAGCATCTGGTCACGCAAGTCATCGAGCGAGGTGAAGTTACCGCATTTGAGCAGCTTGCGCACCAGAATACTGAGCCAGATCTCCACCTGATTCATCCAGGAGGCATGCTTTAGGGTGTAATAAAACGCGACTCGATGCGTGGGGTCGTGCAAGAAAGCGGCCCGGCTGGCCATCGAACGAAGAATGCCTCTCTTGCCTTTCTTGCCCAGAGTCGTCGGTTCAATGCCTTCCAGATTAGCAATCCATCGCACGAGGGCTTCTGAACTGCGTATTTAAGTTATCCATCATCACATGCCAACGTTTGACCTCTGGCGCGCTTTCCACCAGCCGTTTGAGATGCATGACACAATCCTGTTCCCCTCGTGTAGGACCCCAGGAGGGTTCGATCACCTGGCCGGTGGCGACATCGAAATTGATGAACCAGGACAAGGTTCCATGCCGGATATATTCAAACTCACGGCGTAGCACATGGCCTGGCTGCATAGGCAAATCGGGATGTTTGCGTTCCAGAGCTTGTACCCCGGTCAATTCATCCATGCTGATCGTGCGTTCTCCTTGTTTGGCTCGCTCTGCGGCTTGGGCATAGACCTGGCACCCCTCTACGATTTTCTCCTCCCGCTGGGGGTCTTCTTCCTCGGTTAGCCAATAGCGGAACCGATGCGGTTGAAAGCCCCCTTTTTCAGAAGCCGAGCCGCATGCCGGGAAGAAATCTGCGTGACGATCCCACGCGCCTTGAGTTCATCGGCGATCTCTCGGCCTGTCCACTGGCTGATGGGGCGGCCTGTTTTCGCAGGGGCCTCGCAGGCCAAAGCCGCCATCTGAGCACGTTTGCTCCGCTGTAAACTTGGGAATCGCCCCTGGACGGGGAGCATCCCGTAAGCGTTGGGCAACACTCCCTGGTTTCTGCTCATCTTCCTCTTGATCCATCTCTTGCCCACTTGCCCAGCGATCTCTTCACAGACGCACCGTATCGACGTTGATACCCAACTCGCGCAATCTGCGCATTGGAAGAGCCTTGTGCCGCTGTCAGAATGATGCGCGCTCTTAGCACCACTTGTCGTTCGCTTCGATGACGCTTCGTCAGCCGCGTCAATTCTTCCTGCTCTTGCTCACTCAACTGAATCACTGTCGCTCGTTTCGGCATCGATATGGTGATCTCCCTGCTCTTTTCCTCCTATTCTATCATGGATTCTTCAATGCCTTAATGTACTAGTATGTAATTGTCAAGCATTAAAGGCGTAAATACAGGGCAATCGCATCTAAATTTTTAAGTGGCCTCTAGAGGGCACCTGCACAGCAGAGCTTTAAAATCTAGCACGTTATGACATGGCTTGTAGAGCCAGTTCCAAAAATTAGATGCGATTGCCCCGATCATTTTTCGAGACTATCCTACACTCGAAATCGGGTGTGATTTCCATCGCCAACAAACTAGCGGTAAAATCGAGCAACTATGCCAGCACCGATGTTGAGTGTAGTAAAGGAACAATGATATACTATGAATCTCGACCACTTTTTCGCTGAAGAGAAAAGTGATACTATTTTCAACGTTGGAACAGTAAATAAGGAGCAGTGCGCGATGAAGCCAAATCTTCACCTGAAAAAGGAACGAGAGTTGCGGGGATGGTCTCAGGCGAAAGTTGCCAGCGAAATTGGCGTTGAACCTCATAGCGTAAGCCGCTGGGAGCGTGGCGTATCCCACCCCTATCCATTTTATCGCGAGAAGCTCTGCACACTTTTCGGCACTGATGCCGAAACTCTGGGCTTCCTTTCCAATATTGATAGCGAGGAGCCGGGCGATTTCGCTCTGGTTGACCCCTCGGCGCAAGTAGTATCGCCAGACCGGAGTTATCTCTTTGATCCCGCGATACCTCTACCGCTTGCTCTCCCAGGAGAACTGGTAGGTCGCTCAGCTCTGTTCCATCAGCTAAAACAACGCCTGCTGGAAGGGAAAAATACCGGCGAAATAACGCTGCTCCAAGGCTTGCCCGGCGTCGGTAAGACGACATTGGCCTGCGCTCTTGCTCATGATCCAGAGATCAGAGAATGTTTCCATGCCGGCATTCTGTGGGCTAGTGTAGGGTCTACGCCAGATGTATACAAACATCTGGCACGCTGGGGTACATTGCTTGGATGCTCTCTTGAGCAGAATTATCAGCGTGAGGACTGGGCAGAGACAATTCACGTGCAGATGGGCCAGAAATCCCTATTATTCATTCTTGATGATATCTGGGATATCGAGACGATACTCGAGCTCAAAGTGGGTGGGAACCATTGCGTCTATCTCATTACATCGCGCTTACCACAGGTGAGCAGGCATTTCGCGCGTGAAAATGTCTGGATGGTCCCAGAACTAAACGAGCAGGATAGCATAGCTCTGCTTGAGCACTTCGTCCCCACTCTTACAACGCATCATGTTGATATAGCTCAGAAGCTTGCCTATGTTACTGGTGGGCTTCCTTTCTCTCTGGCTCTAATTGGAAAATATTTGCGGGCACAGTGCACAAACGACCAGCCGCATCGCCTGCATACTGCGCTCAGACAGGTGCAGAACAGGATTTTTCGTTTTCGCTTGAGCGAGCCAGCTTCTCTCGTCGATCGCCATTCGTCCCTACCGGCTGGCACGCCACTCTCGCTCTCCGCCATCATTGCACCGAGCGAGTACCGGATCGATAAGTATGAACGAGAAGCCTGGCAAGCGCTTACGGTCTTTCCAGCTAAGCCCAACACTTTCTCAGAAGAGGCTGCGCTTGCGGTCTGTCAGTTGCCGCTTGCGATTCTGGATGGTTTGAGTGATGCGGGATTATTGGAAAGTCCTGAGCCACACCGCTATCAACTGCCACAAACGCTCCATGACTATGCTCAAGCGCAACTAATAGATATGTATGATGCTACTCTGCGTTTTGTTTTCTATATAGTACATTATGTGGAAGAGCATGCGACAGATTATGCGGCACTGGACCGAGAATATTATAACATCCTCACCGCCATCGAGCATGCGCAATTGCATGCATTGAAGACAGAATATATTCGTGGTGTGATTGCTTTTTCCTCCTTCCTGCTTCTCCGAGGTATGTACGAACTGGCTCGAGAACTGCTCTTACAAGCGTACCACTGGGCGCAGGCTCAACAGGATATCCCCCATATTCAGTTGCTGCTTATTTATTTATTCCAGGTGGCGCGCGAGCAGAATCAGATTCACCAGGCGGAAGTCTATCTGCGCGACGGTTTGCTGTATGCACGGCAACAGGCCGATGAGACAATGATCAATTATTTCCTTACCAGTCTAACAGAAGTGCTAGAACAGCAAAAAGAATACGATCGTCTCCATGACTATGTTACAGAGGGGCAGGGAAGCAAACTACAATTGCTTTTTAAAACCTGGCCACTCACGCGCTATCAGGTCAGAAGCAAGGCCATGATTGAGCGCAACTTTGTCCATTTTACTGAAGCACAGAAGCTATTGCAGCACGGTGTACTTGCTGATATCAATGAGTTTTTTCAGACCTGGAAATACGCCAATAGTGTTCATCCCACGTATCTCAAGATTGTCATGGGACCAGATCAACATATCTATGGTCTTCCGGCAGAAGCCTATACGATGTGCCTGGTTTACAATCGTCGCCTTTTTCAAGAGGCCGGGCTCGATCCTGATCAGCCTCCCACCACCTGGGAGGAACTGCGCGCGATGGCCCAGCAGTTGACCCATCGACGGCGGGGATGCTATGGATTTGTTGAGACAACGACCAACAATATGGGAGGCTGGCACTTTACCAACTGGCTGTATACAGCAGGAGTCGAGCCGCAGTACTATCAGAATGGAGCATGGAAGACGGCTTTCAACGATGCGCGTGCAGTCTCTTTCCTGGAGATGCTCAAGAAAATGCGCTTCCAGGATAGCTCAATACCCAGCCAGGCCTTGCTCAGTTCGCGTGAAATCGAGTATTTGTTTAGCCGGGGCCAGGTCGCGATGATTGTCGCGGCTCCCAACATTATCAGGACACTCTCTAAAGATGGTGTAATGAATATCAATGATATTGGTCTGGCCGCGATGCCCCAACATGGTGGCAATGCCTGCCTGACCGGAGGCACGGTGCGGGTCTTTCATGGTCAGTCATCGTTCCACGCCATCAGGGCTGCATTTGAGCAGATCCTGGCCGAACACTTCGACATTGATAACTATGAGGCCCGCCTGAAGGCCCTGGCCCCCCACGAAGTTATCGGCATACCAACTTCCTCACTATTCGCGGGCAAGCTTCAACAACAGCTAGAGGAAATTACGGCGAAATATGCCAATGTTCCCGTCGAGAACTATCGATCGTATATCACAAGCAAGATCACGCCCAGAACCGAGCCACCGATTGAAGCCCAGAAATATTATGCCTTGATCGATCCCGTGCTTCAATCTATCCTCACCAATCCGTGGGCCGATCCGCAGAAATTGCTCGACGCAGCTACACAGCAATTTCAGGAGCAGGTGCTGGAAAAGCTTGATTTTCCACATCATGATTAAGACTGCGTGATTTCCGGGACGCGCTTGATGCGTGGGCCGCTGAAGCTCCCCGCGCGCTAAAGCGGCGGGGGTTCCAGAGGTTCGTCCCACGCTTCCAGTCCTTCCCACCGAAGCAGGAAGGCTGGCTCTTGTGGTGGTTCCCCTGGACTTTTGGGCAGGCGCGCTCCGGCTCTGGGGATGCCAAAGCTTCGGGGCAGTCTCTGCCCCTCTTTCGCGCGTTGGATGAGACGCTCGTGTGCTGCCCGCAGGCGCGCCTCCGCACCTTCCCAATACCACTGGTATCAGGCACACGAGGGAGTGGGATCTGCTGGATCAAGGTAGGCGGCCAAAAAGGCCGAATACAGGTCGCGTTGCACGGGACCTATGCCGCATTTGCAGTGATGCCACCGCTGGGAGAGCGGCTTCTTGACCTTCTGGGCACAGCCGTGACACCATTGGCTCAGCGCCGTCGCGCGAGTAGGGACTTCTACCAGGGTGCCGCCCGTGCTTGCAACGGTGCGCTTCAACAACTCCACAAACATCCCTGGAGCTCGCAGTCCCACGCTCTTGCCAAACTGCTTCTGCCATGCCTTGTAGGAGATCTTTTCGATGATGATCGTGTTGCCTAGCGCGACCACCTCATGGACCTTGCGGCCATGCAGGCTCTTGCGGTGCGCTGCCAGCTTGCGCTCTTTGGTCGCTTTGCGTCGTCTGGTCGCCTGATAGCGTTTGCTCTGTTTCCAGCGCAGCTTCTTGTTGCCCTGTTTCTTGATGCGCCCCTTCTCATCGTAGTGCTCGGGATTGGCGGCTCTCCTCTGCCGGTCCATCTGCCGCTGCAAGCGGCGAATGGCCTTGGCATCAGGGGCCAATTCCGCGCAGAACATCTCGAGGCTGGCCTCCCCTTCCTGGAGAACGAGGGCCAGGGGCGAGGGTCCAAGGTCGGCTCCAACAATGCCCTGGCCAACCTTGTGCTTGGGCTTGTGGTGGGGCTTGCCCTCCAGGGCCAATTGCACAAAGTAGCGGTCGCCTTAGGCATCAGCTCCGGCCGCTTTGGGGCTGCTGGCGGGGCGTTGGATGAGGCGGGCGTACTTGATGCGGTGCCTCAGGCCATGGGCCACTACCTCATCCTTCCAATCGATGAGGACGGGCAGCTGGTCTCCGTTCCAGAGCACAATGCCTGCGTTGCCTTCTTCGGGGGCTTGCAAGACAAAGCGCAGGCTTGTATCGTTGCGCTTATTCTCAATGCTGGAGAAGCCACGTCCTCGGCTCTTGAAGCGGACGCGCCTGGCCCACACAGACACGGTTGAGGGCGCGATAGGCCCGGCTGGCCAGGGTCTGAGCCAGCACCGCCTCGATGTGCTCGGCAATCCAGCCCACGCGTAGCCCTTTGACCGCTTCATGCAAAGCGGCCTCGGTGAAGCCATGGGCTTTGCGCAAGGCGGAGAAGGCGGCCGCCCGCTCAGTCTTCTGGGTGCGAGGAAGGGCACGGGCCTCTTGCCAGGCGGGGTCAGCTCGCATGCGGCGCAGCCGCTTCTGTCCTTCGGAGAGGATGGCATTGTAGAGCTGACGAGCGGCTTCCAGGTGGGGGCGCAGGCGGGCGGCTTGTCCTGGATCGACGACCAGAGGCAGTTCCAGTAGAAAGGTGGGCGTCGCCGGTCGCTTCTCCTGCTGTTTCTTCGGTTTCCCCTGTCCCTGGCGTTTCTTCGGCATCTTCGCTCCTTCTTCGAACGCATCCGTGATCTCGATCCACTGACCTCTATTCTACCAGAGAGAGTGGAAGAACACAAGTTCTATGTACCTGTTTCCTGCTCTCTTTCCCCCTCATCCAGCAGAGGCTGCGATTCATCCCCGGCATGAATGACCGGGGCGAGAAAGCCCCGGTCTCTGTAAAAACGCCGAATTCGTCACGGCTGGTGCTGGAGAATTCTGAGACAATCGCCCCTTCATCGCCCGCCTGGAACCAATGGAGGGTGTCAGGAGGAATTGTGTATTGCTCACCAGGGCGCAGTTCAATTTCGTGGAAAACGGTATAAACGATGATCTGCAATCCTGTGCGTTCAATTTCACCCAGGTTAAAATCGACGATCTCGATTGCGTTCTGTTCGCTGGATGTTAACGCTGTGCCTTGCTCGGTCAGAAAACGGGCGGCTTGCGCCCGTAGTGCGCGGATCTGGCTTTGTTCTAGTACTCAGTCCAAGTTCATGCGAAGGGTAAAGGCGTTTGAGCTTGATACGAGCATCGTCAGTGGTAAAACGCTAATTGATCTTGGGAGCCTGGCTATTGCGATCTTGCTGCCACGCACCCACCTGCTGTTCAAGTTCCAACGGTGAGCCAATGCGTCGGTTCAAACATTGACGAGCAAGCGTACTGAGTTCGATCTCTGCCATGTTGAGCCAACTGCCATGCTTGGGAGTGTCATGGATTTCCAATTCTTCACACAATCGGCGTGCCAGAGCCGGAGCGAAGGCCTCATACAACGAAGCCATCGTATGGGTATTCAGGTTATCCATCACCAGCACCACTTTTTCGGCCTGAGGAGAGTGGATCTCGATCAACTCCCGTACAAAGGCAGCCCAGTCGTGCTTCGTGCGGCGTTGGGTCACCTGAACCTGTCTCCACCCCGTGAGTGGCTCGCAAGCCAGAAACAGGTTGCGAACCCCTTCGCGATGGTATTCGTTATCCTGTTTGGCGTGGTTTCCTGGTTGGCTGGGCAAGGGATCACGCACCTCGCTGAGCAGTCGTTTACAGAAAACGAGCCAGAAAGCCCCTGTGATTTATCCAGGGGATGAATGGCTCTTCCTTGTCTGGGGCGTGGGTGGAGTTGGCTGGTAGGTTGGATCATCCCATGCCAAATAGGCATCTAAAGCCCGGCGTACTATTTCCGCTTCAGGTAAGTTCTCCTCTCGACTTTTTCTCTCTAATCGTTCCACCTGTTTCTCAGTAAAGTAGATATTTTTGCGTGCTCGTACCATGATCTACCTCTCTTGACTACATCACAATTGTGATGTAAAATATACCACTGGAAACGAGAAGGAGCAAGAGGGATGCTGATCTACGAATACAAACTGGATGGCAACAAGGCTCAATATACAGCCATTGATGAGGCTATCCGTATCGTGCAGTTCATTCGCAACAAGTGCCTGCGTTTGTGGATGGACAAGCATGCGAGCAAGAATGATCTGCAATGCTATTGCGCTGTTCTTGCCAAAGAATTCCCCTTTGCTTTTTCTCTCAATTCTCAGGCTCGGCAAGTGGCTGCTGATCGGGCATGGGCTGCCGTCTCTCGCTTCTATGACAACTGCCGTAACCAGAAACCAGGCAAGAAGAGCTATCCACGTTTTCAGCATGATAACAGGTCGGTCGAGTACAAGACGACCGGGTGGAAGCTGGACTCGGACGGCAAACATATTACCTTCACCGACGGATGCAACATCGGTCGCTTGCGTCTGATCGGCAGTCGTGATCTCGCCACCCGCCCCATCCCTGACATCAAGCGTGTTCGTCTCATCCGGCGTGCCGATGGCTACTACTGCCAGTTTGCCGTCGTGGCCGAGCGGCATATCGAGCATCTTCCCTCTGGCAAGCAGATTGGTATCGATGTTGGCTTGAAAGCCTTCTCTACCGATTCTGAGGGAGTCACCGTTGAGAACCCTCGCCACTATCGCAAAGCAGAAAAACGCCTCAAACGTTTGCAACGTCGTCTCTCTAAGAAACAAAAGAAGAGTCAGAATCGAAAGAAGGCTCGCAAAGCCGTTGCAAAAGCCCACTTGAAAGTCCAAAGGCAGCGTGAAGATTTTGCCAGAAAGCAGGCAAACGCGCTCGTCTCGTCTCACGACTTGATTGCCTTTGAAGATTTGCAGATTCGCAACATGGTCAGAAATAGGCACCTTGCCAAGAGCATACACGATGCTGGATGGGGGCTATTTCTGGCTTGGGCCAAGTACTATGCGGCAGCACATGGTATCCCTGTCATTGCTATCCCGCCACACTCCACCAGTCAGAATTGTTCAGCCTGTGGCACGCTCGTCAAGAAGAGCTTGAGCGTGCGAACTCACATATGCACAGGTTGCGGCATCGTGTTGGATAGAGACCACAACGCCGCTATGAACATTTTGCAGAAGGCTCTCAGTCCCGTAGGGCATACGGAAACTGATGCACCTCTGAGTGCATAAAACGCTTCTGGACAGGAGGGCCTCTACTGTCTCTCAGTAATGGGAGTGAGCAAGTCGCCTGGATGAAGGAAGAATCCCCCTGGATGTATCCGGGGGAGTGTCAATGATCTCATCCAAACAGATTTGGGGAAACCGCTCATCGTAGGGTCGTTGATACACGCTCAGCACATCTTCCATGGCTGCGACAAAGGCAGCGTTGGCTTTGGGTGGGATGCACTATTGCTTCTTGAGCCAGGGCTTGAGTTCGTTTTTTTGAGTGTGGTACGCACGGTTTCATGGCTCACCCTCTCGACGATCTCCAGTTCCACCAGTTTGTCTGCCAGCAAGCGCAATGTCCAGCGAGCCCGCCCGTCCGGAGCTTGGTGGCAGGCCAGGGCAATCAGATGGGCTTCCTGTTCCCCGGTAAGCTTGCGCTTCTCTGGACGCTCCGGTTGGTTTCGACGTTCGACCGCGGCTGGGATCCCTGCTTGCAAAAAGCGGGTTCTCACACGCCAGATCATGCTCTCGACAGCGCCAAAGGCTTCTTGGATTTGCTTATTGGACCAGTTGGGGCCATACTCACCAGCGTCCACCTTTAACAAGATCTGGGCATGTAAAATCTGGCGTGCGGGGGCACAACCGGCTTTGATCCGCTGCTCTAAGATCTGCCGTTGCTCTCGGCTCAAACAAATGATATGCTTTTTCATGAGGGTCTCCTTGATCGTCTTTTTTGGTTTAAGATCTACATTCAGGGACACCTCATCTTTTTTCTCCTTTCCAATCAACTTTGACTGAGTACTAGCATGGATGCCCTTCTTTCAATATTGCTCAATATTGTTTAAGCTATACTACCATATCAGACCCCACCCTTGGCCGGGGCTCAATTGAATGGCGTCAGGGTTGGCTGCGACAAGCGTTGCCACGGCCATATCCATATGCTCGATCCCGGCCAGAAACGTTCCCTCGTTAAAGAAGCCGTGGTCGATTGCTACATCAAAACACTTCCCATCCGTGCCAAAAAGGCGGCGAAACCTCGGTAAAATCGGCATGCTTTATTCCTTTTGTTAGAAGTGGAACGAATATTACAGGTGAAACAAAAGTTAGCTATTTTTCAGGGCTTCGGACCAGGAATAGGAAGGGTGGTAGCCAAGCAACTGGCTAGCTTTTTTTCCATCCAGGAGCGACCAGCGTCCTGGCCGCACGCCGTCACGCCGGGGGACATCAGGATAGTAGCGATCAAGCAGTTCGTCGGTGGGCAAAAGAGACATGGTATCCGCGGCAGTAATAAAGAAGGGCTGATGCCCCTCAAAGTTAGCTGTAAGAGCAAGCAGACAGGCTTGGGCAACATCGCGAGCATCGACGTAGGACCAGAGGTCGCGTATACCACGATCAGGATGTTCGCGTGCTCTATCTATGACCATATGATATTTTTCGCGTTCATCTGGACCTACAACGGTTGAAAGGCGCAGGCTGGCAACGCTGCCACAGCCGCGACGACAATACGCAGCGGCAATCTCTTCCCCAGTAGCTTTTGAAAGGCCATACGAATCCTGTGGGAGAAGCGGATGCTCTTCATCAATGGGGAAATAATATGGTTGAAAGCTGCGCAACTGGAAAGGAAAGCCGAGAGCTGAGACGCTGGAAATATTGACAATACGCCGAATACCCAGATTTGCCGCAGCCTCAAAGACATTAAACTGGGACAGAACGTTGTTGCTATAGACAACATCTGCTGGCGCATGATGCGGCGAGGGCAGCGCGCCTAGATGAATAACGGCGTCTGCCCCAATCAGGGCAGTATAGACATGGCCGAGATCACAGAGATCCGCGAGCACCAGGCGTATGCCAAGCTGGGAAGCTTTTTTGTCCAGACCAATAACCTCGATCCCTTCGGCTAGCAGACGCGGCACAATCGCCTGACCAATCGCGCCACTAGCACCAGTAATCACCACTTTCATAGAATGATACCTTTTTCAGCTTCTTCTTTTTTAGGTTGCAACATCGCTGGCTCACCCTCGAATGAGAGCGGCAAGACGGCAGGAAAGGGAAAGCAAGGAATTCCTTTGCTATCTCCATAGCTTAACCAGAGAGTCAGATCGGGACAATAAATTTCTCTCGCCAACTACTGAACATCTCCAATAAGCTATGGCCCCGACGCGAGGCTTCTCGATCGTGTTCAGTAGTTGTGCTGTACTCGACCACATATGTTCATTCCTTTCTGAGGAACCGGTATGTTACAGTACAACGTAAGGCAGGGATATCACCTGAGTGCTTGCCCACAAGGCAGGCCGGTAGTACCTCGCGACCGGTGTATGGCCACTCTTTACTATTTTTCCCAAAGGAGAGAAGAATATCATGGGCTTGGAACACTTCTACAAACATCCTGTGAACCGGAGGACATTTCTCCGTGGCTCGGCACAAACATCCCTGGGTCTTGTTGCGGGAGGGAGCATCCTTGCTGCCTGCGGCGGTGGTACCGGCTCGCCCGGCACCGTTACCACCGTTAAAGTTGCCAGTATGCCCAGCAAAGCCTCCGATCCTAAAAGCTATGCTGCCTGGAATTCCTTTGCTACTGCCTGGGCCAAAAAGAATCCCGCGTACAAGATCGTCGGTATAGAAGGTGGATTCGATTCCTCAACCTTCTATACACAGTTCGCGGCAGGTACAGCACCCGACGTTATCCATACCTTCTTTACTGAATCCCAGAAAATGATAGAGAAGCGCGTGGCGACGGACATCACTGACTTATTTCAGAAATCTTCTTACGCCAGGATTTTTACCTCGGATGCGCTAGCACTCATCAGCAAACAGAATCATCTCTATGGCCTGCCGTATGCTACCTATCGCTTATCGCTGATGTATAATCGTACGCTATTTCAGCAGGCGGGTCTTGATCCCGCGAAGCCGCCGCAGAATTGGGCGGACTTCCGCGACTATGCTAAACGTGTAGCGGATAAGACTGGTGCAAGCGGTTTTGTCCTGCCCGCTGCGGGCAAACAGGGCGGATGGAATTTTACCAACTGGCTCTATAGCGCGGGAGGCAGGGTTGAAACTACCGTCAATGGCAAGGTCAAAGCGACATTTAATGACAAAAATGGGCTCGCGGTCCTGCAACTCCTCAACGATATGCGCTGGACCGACAAATCGATGAATGCCCAACAGGCAAGCTTTAAGGCGACGGATTGCGCCAACGCTGTCGCGACCGGCAAAGCCGCGATGTGTATTGGCTCTATCAACACACCTGAAACCTATTATACGGACAAGGGCAGCATCGATTTTCTGGGTATGGGTCCGATGCCGCAGAAAGATGGTATTGCGCATGGCGTGCTCACGGGCGGCAACCTCTGGATCTTTAATTCAAAGTCCAGCGCGACCGCCGTTCAGGGCGGCTTAGATTTTATCGCTTACAAGACCTACGACCTGGGCGTGTACGAGGATGATCTTAAAGCGAAAGTTGCCGATGGAAAAGCAGTGGGTTTTCCCGATACGGCCATCTTTAGCGGCGATTATCTGAAGCAGTTGAGTGATATCACCGAGAAATATGCCAACGTTCCGACGCAAAACTATACTGCTTATATGCAGGCCAATCCGCCCATTGTGCCAGAGCCCGCGATCGACACTCAGGTCTATTACAGCCTGCTCGACCCGGTTCTTCAAGCGGTCTTTACCCAACAAAATGCGAATCCACAGCAGTTGCTTGATGATGCGGCTTCAACGTTTCAGTCGCGCTATCTCGACGTTGACGCGCCAGCCTAAGATGGTGAGCGCTTTTCTCTTCTGCATTTTTCCTCTGGATGCTTGCTTCCAGAATGGGAACCTGGAGTTCAGGAGGTATGTATGGCGGTACAAAGTCGGCAGCATACGGGTGAGTTTGCGCGTTCGTCTCCACGTCAGTACACTGGGGATACTGGAGCGCGGCGCAATCGCTTGCGGCGTGCGGTTATGCATAATGTGACGGGCTATCTCTGGTTGGCCCCGGCCATTATTTTCTTCACGCTTTTCGTGGCAGTCCCTATCGTTAAGGGACTGCTATTTGCCTTTGAGCGCGTTGATCTAATTAATCCGCCGAGCTGGATTGGCTGGGCGAACTTTCACTATGTGCTAACAGACCCACTCTTCTGGCTGGCCTGGCGCAACAGTCTGCTATTTCTGGCCTATGGGCTGGTCTTTGGCTATCTGGTGCCGGTGATTCTGGCGATTATTGTCAATGAATTGCCGTTTGGGCAGGGCTTTTTTCGCACCCTTTTCTATCTTCCGGCGCTTCTGCCACCGGTCGCAGGCTCTTTCTTGTGGAAATGGATCTTCATGCCGTCGGGCGGGCTGGTCAATGCGTTTCTTCAGTTCTTGCATATTCCCGCGCAGCCGTTTTTAAATTCGACGAGCCAGGCTCTCCCTGTGCTGCTCTTCATTAATATCTGGGGAAGTTTCGGCGGGGGCATGCTGCTCTATATCGCGGCTCTGCGCGGCATTCCATCTGAGCTCTATGAGGCGGCGGAGATCGATGGTGCCAATATCCTGCGGCGCGTCTGGCATATCACGTTTCCGCAGATCCGCTTTCTGATGCTGATCACTTTGATTACTCAGATCATTGCAGCCACCCAGATATTCAATGAACCGTTTTTGTATACCCAGGGTGGGCCAGTGAATTCGACAACCACGGTGGTCTTTTTGATTTACAACTATGCCTTTACAGAAAACGATTTTGGGGCCGCTGCCGCGCTCTCGCTCATCCTTTTTCTGGCACTGGCGAGCTTCTCGATCTACTATCTCTACCTGATGAGGCGCAGCCTGGGGCTTGTGGGGCAGAAGACTTCTCGCTGATGAGGGATAATAGCGCGCCATCGCCAGGGTTTATTGTCTGACATGCATTTGTAAAAGAAGGAGCGTTCTTGCTATGTCTCTGCAACCGCTGACTGGAAACGATACGCCGACCCTACCGGTCAGGGAACAGCCACGGCGGCGCTTTCCCTGGGCTGCTGGCGAACAGGAAGGCAATGAGCGTGGGCTTATCTCTTCGATTGAGAGACGCAATCCGCTGGTACGCGCCGGATACGCAGGCATTTTGCTGTTGCTGCTGATAATTCTCTTTACAATGCTTTTTCCGGTCTACTGGCTCTTTACCAGTGCGCTCAAGGGACCGCTGGAGATCGCGCAGAATCCGCCGACGCTCTGGCCGCTGCATCTCGATTGGAGCAACTTTGCCGCGGTCTGGAACGCCGTTGACTGGCTGAAAGCGGTGCTGGTGACGCTGATACTGGCGCTGGGAAGCTGGCTGCTGGGCACGTTTGTCTCGGCGACGGCGGCTTTTTCTTTCTCGCAGATCAGGCCGCGTTTCGCCAATATGCTGCTGCTACTGTTTATGTGCACGCTGATGATTCCTAATATTGTGCTGCTCATTCCACAGTATGCCAATATTCTGGATGTGCCCATTTTTCACTGGAATCTCATCAACACACCATTTGCTATCTGGTTTACCAATGCCTTTGGTGCCTGGCATATTTTCATCTATAAACTGTTCTTCGATCAGGTACCGCAGGACTTAGTCGATTGTGCGCGCCTGGAAGGGGCAAAGCAGTGGACGATCTTCTGGCGGTTAAGTCTGCCGTTGATCAAGCCAGCGATCATTGTCGGGCTGATCTTTACATTTATTAGCGACTGGACTGCTTTTATCTGGCCGCTACTGACGCTGCAAGGCTCCTGGTGGCAACCGGTCAGCCTGATTCTCTACCTGGATGTGCAGACGATGACGCTGCCACAGCAGATTGCCGGTGGCTGCATTGGCGCAATCGTGCCATTTGTCCTGGTCGCTGTTTTCCAGAAGCAGATCGTTAAGAGCAACGCTGCTTTCGCCGGCATTAAAGGCTAAGCAAGACAAACCTTGGAAAGATTGTTAAACCTATGACTGACCTTACAATTCGGAATGTGCGCATAATCCTCACAATGCCGGATGGCGCGAATCGGCTAGTGATTGTCAAGCTTGAGACCAGCGAGCCCGGCCTGTATGGTCTGGGGTGCGCGACGTTTACGCAACGTCATCTGGTGGTGCGCACCGCGATTGAAGCATATCTCAAGCCTTTTCTCATCGGGAAAGATCCGACGCGGATCGAAGATCTCTGGCAGACGATGGCAGTCAATGCTTACTGGCGCAATGGGCCGGTGCTCAATAACGCGATCTCCGGTGTTGATATGGCGCTGTGGGATATTAAAGCGAAGCTCGCGGGAATGCCGTTGTATCAGTTGTTTGGCGGCAAGTGTCGCGAGGGTGCAGCGGCCTATGGTCACGCCGATGGGCACGATGAGGTTGAGGTGGCCGACAATGCACAGGCGTTGATTGCGAAGGGCTATCGCTATATCCGCTGTCAGGCCGGTGGCTATGGTGGGAAAGCCCCAGTCAGGCACTCGCCGGAAAAGAGTCAACCAGGCATCTATTACGATTCTGCCACTTATGCCCGCAGCATTCCGCGCCTCTTTGCCTATTTGCGCGAGCATTGCGGCGACGAGGTTGAGCTGATGCACGATATTCATGAGCGGCTCGCGCCCGGCGATGCGATCCGTGTGGCAAAACAACTGGAACCCTATCGGCTTTTCTTTCTGGAAGATCCGTTGCCACCCGAACAGCTTGAGTGGTTGCACATGCTGCGCCAGCAGAGCGCGACGCCAATTGCCATGGGCGAGCTATTCAACAATCCGCAGGAGTGGGTTTCGCTGATCAGCCGGCGCCTGATCGACTTTATACGCGTGCATATCAGCCAGATTGGTGGGCTGACGGCGGCCAGAAAGTTAGCCATTCTGGCCGAAACGTTTGGTGTGCGCACAGCCTGGCACGGACCAGGTGACACGTCTCCGGTCGGGCACGCCGCCAATCTCCATCTCGATGTGAGCAGCCATAATTTTGGCATTCAGGAGTGCGGCGGATTTCCTGAAGCGGTTCGGGAAGTCTTTCCTGGCTGTCCTGAAGTGCGTGGTGGCTATCTCTATCCTAATGAGCGGCCTGGGTTGGGCATCGATATCGATGAACGGCTGGCGGCAAAATATCCATGCGACGATAAACCATATGCTGGCATCCCCATTCGACTTCCTGATGGCACGGCGACGTATCCGTAGGCAAGCAGTTTTGTTGTGGTTGTTTCCCAATTGATTCATAGCTGGTTAGCTAATGTTCTCAGGTCGTTTAGTACTTAACGTTGTCGGAACTGTAACACCGTGGCTCCAGTTAGAAGCGTGTAGAAAGTTCTAGTATCAATCAAGGAGGATTCTGGATTATGAGTGAGAAGGATTCACAACAGCGCTTTACTTTGCCATTGCAGGTCAAAGTGAGCCGTCGTCAGGCGTTGGCGTATGGCCGTAACGCGGCGATTGCTTCCGCCCTCGCGCCGCTACTCTTTGCTGAGGCTGGTGGCGGTGAAGCCAGAGCGGCCAGCACACAACCGATTGTGGCTGCATTCTCAGATCCCACCGCGCTCTATATCGTCGACGCGGCGAATCAGGCCAGTCCACAGCTTGTGGTCACGATTACCACAACCGCAACGGCGTTGCAGGGGCAGATCCAGTGGTCTCTGCTCGAACGGGGAGCAACACAACTGAATCAAGGAACAACACCATTCAATATCCCGGTGAACAGCCAGCAAGTCTTCACGATCGAGCTTGGCACGCTAACCCCAGACTATTTTACCGTACCAGTAAATGTGGTGAATCAGGCAGGAACAGCCTTGCTCACGCAGACGCTGGGTCTGGGTGTGCTATATCCGCCGGTGGACGGTGTCCGCCCACAATCGTCCTTTGGACTTGGCATTCGTTCCGAGGGCGATCCGGTGATCTCCAAGCAGATCGCGCAGAAGATCGGCGTAAAGTGGACACGCGGCATCCAGAAAGTTCAGCCTCAGATTGTGAATCCCAGCCCCGGCGTTTTCTGGGGCCAGACCGAGATCGACGCGGCCCGCCAGGAAGTGGAGACATGGCTGTCCTACGGGGTTATGCCGCTGGGCTTCATCAATTACAACATGCCCTGGAACGTCGAGCTCGGCGCGAATGGGAAGCCGGTGCTTCTCTATCAGAATCGCCCCAAAGACCTGGTCGCCCACGCGGAAATGGTCTATCAATCGATCGCCCCACTTCAAGATCTGGTGAAG
Source organism: Ktedonobacter sp. SOSP1-52 (assembly GCF_016587395.1). NCBI lineage: Bacteria > Bacillati > Chloroflexota > Ktedonobacteria > Ktedonobacterales > Ktedonobacteraceae > Ktedonobacter > Ktedonobacter sp. SOSP1-52. The sequence goes on along the minus strand of NZ_BNJH01000008.1, from coordinate 254,025 downwards.
TACTGGGAGCTGTGGAATGAACCCTGGGTTCATGGCTGGACCTGGCAGACCGGCACGGCCCAGGATTATCGTGATATGGTCAAGCTGATCTGGGATCGCGTAAAGCCAACCTACCCTGATGTAAATCTAATCGGCGGCGGCTCCGTTTCCTATCAGCGCGATATTGTGTATGCCAAAGGGTCAGACAGCATCGGCTATATCGACGGCTCAGTAAACCATTCCTATGGCTATCCTGATCCGGCCCAGTATGCGATGGCGAAAACCCAGATTAAGATGGATAAGCTCTGGTCGCAGTCGCAAGGTCACGGCGGGCAATGGCAGACCGAGCTGGGCATTGCCACCTTTAACTTCCCCCACCTGACCGGCGATGCTCCCCTATACGGCGTCGCGCGCTCGGTCGCGCCTGTTTATCTTTTACATATGCTTGCGGGCGCGGAAGAAGAATCGCCGATGCGGATTTTCTGGTTTGCGCTCTCCTATGATAAAACGTTTTCGGGCGGCGAGTTCAACATCTACGATTACAGGACACGCACACCTCACCCGGCGGTCGTGGCGTACTCGACCATGACCCATTTCCTGGAAGAGTGCCAGTTGCTAGAGGAACTGTACCCAGACGCAAAGTCAACCTGGGGCATGCTTTTCAGCCATTCCGATGGCAGTGCACGCGCCGCGCTGTATGCCGATCAGGTTTTCGATGGCACCTATGAACATCAGGCCAGCGGCTATACTGGCACAATGACGTTACATGGCGCGCTAGGACTCAAGGTCTACGACTATCTGGGACGGCAACTGGCCGATGGCAGGAGCGCGCAGATCACTTTGCCATTGAACTCCTGGGAAGTGCTCTACTTCGAGTCGAATGCCTCGCCACAGGTGCTGAAACAGATTTTGACGAACGCAACGATATTCCAGTACACGACGCCGCTGCTGATCACGCCGCTTTCGTTCCACAAGCCGCTGGATGGCAAAAGCACGATCGATGTGCAGGTTGAGAATGTGACGCCCCATCTCATTCCAGCTGTTCGTTTAAGCGTTCAGCCTCCCACCGGCTGGCAACTGGCCGGGCCACAGCTTGCTCTGGCGCTTCGTCCGGGCGAAAAACGCGTGGTGAGCTTCCCGGTGAAACAGTTTGTGGTGAGCGCGGATAATCTGTACCCGCTTGGCTATACCGCAACTGTACTCGACGTACGCGATAAACAGGTGGCGCAACAACAGGGACAGCAAAGTATTCAGGTCGCTTATGCCCCTTATAAAACAGTTACTGTTGATGGCGATCTCTCTGACTGGGAGGATATTATCCCGGTGAGCATCACCGGCAAGGCCACGGATGGAACGACCAGGACATATAAGGCGCGAACGGCCTGGGATGATAATTACTTCTACTTCGCGGCGGAGATCGCGGATGATGTGCAGGTTTCCAACCTGCCCTTTGAGCAGAATCCCTATGCATTTCCTTTTAATGTCGATAGTATCCAACTGGTCTTTGATACGCTGGATAAGAAAGCGGAGGATCTGTTGGCCGGCGATGCGCATTACGAGAAGGCCTGCGCGACCAGCGTGGACCATCTTTATGTGGCGACTCTGGCCTCGAACAATGTCCCGGAACTGCATCGACAGGCAGCGCCTGGCACAAACTATCAGACGTTCTATCCGACCAATGCTCCGTTGAATCCGCCGCTGGGGCCCCTGAATACGGGTACCACGGGTACGCAGGAAGGCCAGATCAACGTGGTTCGCGACAACACCAAGCTTCTGACCACTTACGAGATCGCGATTGCCTGGTCGCAACTTCCAGAATTACAGGCGCGGCTGCAAAAGCTGGAGCAGAGAAACGTTCTGGATGTGCATTTTGCCTTCTCTGTTGAGGACGCGGGCAAGGCACCGGCGGTCGGGCGTTCTTACTGGACAAACGAGGCGGGCATTCTGGAGTCGGGAGCCTACAATTTCGCGCCCTTCTGGGGGACCGGCCTGAAGTCAACGGGCGGTCGTGTCATCACCCGCTGGGGTTTTACACGCTGAGTTGACATTTTCAGGTAAAAAATACATAGGCGTCAACAAATGTGGGCGTGGAAAGGCTACGGGGCGAGAATGGACGGGCCAGATGGAAACTGGCCCGTCCTCAGCAGTAGGAAAACATGAAGGGGAAATGAAGCAAAAAGGATAGGGCAGTTGGCTTTGAACTCAATGCTCTTAGATAAAGAGCATCTGATAAGAGCTGCACCCTGTCAAGCTGTGTAATGAAGTGTAATGGATAACGCTCGTGTGAGGAGATAACGACCCGATGATGGACGATACAATTCAATTGCGAAAATATTGGCGACAAGGAGCAACGGGCATCACATTCAAACTGAAGGATGAATTACATCATCCACAGTTTTGCTGGCCGCGAACGCTGCTCAGCTACCCGCTCATCTTTGAGCCAGAGGGAATACGTGCGGATCAACTGCACCTGTTCGACCAGGAAACAGGGAAAGAGGTCCCATTTCAGCTGACGGAGCAGCAAACGAACGGTATCGACCTTGTCTCGGCGCGTCTACATTTTTTTTCTGACCTCCCTTCGGGCGCCACTCGCTGCTTCCGGCTCCAGCGAGAAAGAGGCGAGGAGGAACAACAGGAGACAAGAGACCAGGTGCGTGCGGAAGTTGAAGGGGAGACGATCGTTCTTTATGCCGGCGCACTGCAAGTACGGATACCTGCTTCACAAACGGTGTCTGCGCAAATCGCGCCAGGGCCGATTATCCAGATGAAGCGCGAGCAGGGCTGGATTGGCAATGGTACGGTCCAGGGTGGCCGACTGGGTATCTGCTCGCTTGAAACGAGACAGATAGAGATTGGCCCACTTTTTGTTACCTATCAGATCCGCTACCATTTTGTGGGCGGCGCGACCTACACAGCGACGGTGAGGGCAATCCTCAACTACGATTTTGTCGAGCTCTCTGAGCAGATGCAGGGCCTTGAACAGCAGGCAGGAGCGAGCATGCAGATCGCATGGGATAAGTTTTCACCCACGCATCGTTTCTCATCGACCTGGCCTGGCTCACAGCAAGCATCAGACTATGTGGCGCCGGAGGGTGAGCCTGAACTCTATCAATGGCGCGCCATCGATGATCCAATTGTGGTCGGTTACAATGGCGAAGATCCAGCTTTTTTCGGACGCTCACGCGTTGAACAGCCTGAAGAAGATTTTGCCTTTACAGTTGGCCCATATGCGCCTTCCTATGCTTGGAATATACGCCCGCACGCCACATTCTGGGATCGGAAAAATGCGGAAAGCCTGGGCGTATTTATTCGCAACCCGGACCGCTGGGACGATCAGGCTTATGCGCTCTGGGCTTCCGCCAACATCCTCCAGATTCATTTTCGCTACAAGCAAGGAAAGCTGCACTGGACCTGCCCGCTGACTAATGGAACGCGCCAGATAGGGATCGCGTTCTATAGTCATGCGAAAGATTTACATGTCCTTAAAGAACAGGAAAGACAGGCGCAGGAGCTAGCGGAACGCTATGATATTCCGTTATCTCAAGCTCTAACGAATACACGCTATCTGACAACCTATACACGCCACCTTCATCATTGGTATAGCACCTTGAACTTAGATCTGGTGAAAGATTGGATACTTACGTATTCTGGAGTGCGCCCAAAGGCGTTTTTCCAGGAGGGGCAGATCAATTCTGCTCGCCAGTTGTGGCAAAAACTTTTCGCGGGTAGCGAAGGCCCCAGACTGATCGCCCAGGGGATCAATGAGTTAGCTGGCTATTTAAATATAGGGCAGCGCCCGATCTACGATTATTTTCTCGACGGCTATAATCGGCACTGTGCGCAGCTAACGACACAGCAGCAAACTGAGGTAAATGCGCTCTTTCTGCTCACCGCTTATATTTCGGCCAGGGAGGAGATTGCCCCCCTTTTGCGGATGCTGGGCGGGCATCCGAATTTTATGGCCGATGGCAAGGCAGTGCTTCCTTGCTTTGCCTGGCTCTACCCGGACCATCCGCTGGCTGCGGAATGGCGGGATATCTTTGAAACATTCCTGACGCTTGTGGGGACATTTCATACGCGCCCGGAACTGCCAGCGTTGCAGTCCCGTGGAGGACGTTGGACCGAGAGCCTCGCGGTCTATCTATGGGCCTTTCTGCGTCCCGTGGTGAGCGGTAATTTTCTGGGCCTGATGACCGATGGGCGCAATCGCTGCGCGCAACCTTTTCTGGGGGCTGTAGGTGATTGGATTGTGAATACACTCAGCGCGCCGATTGCAACCCAGCCACTCACAGATTATGTACCTGGCGTCACCCCTTTGACACAAGAAAATGGCTTTCGACGCTTCCATCCGCCCCAGGGAGCACATAGCTCCTGGCCGCACCGCCCTCCGTTAGAAATGTGGATGTTGGGGCAGTTCTTGCGAAACTATCGGCCTCTGGTTGCGGAACATCTGCTGTGGGGTAGCGATCCGGCGGCCTATCGTCTGGACGCTGATGCCGGCGACCCCGATCCGTGGAGGGTGCTGGCCAATCCAGGAGAGAAGAATCGCGGTACAAATCCTCATCTCAGAAGTTGCAAATATACCGGCTATGGCATCATTCTGCGGGCGGATGTCGATCTTCCGAGCGAAATAGCAGTTGTGTTGCAGCAGGTAGATCGTGGACCGAACTATCGTTGGGGTATCGGCGGAGAAAATAGCAGCGGCACGCTCTACTACTACGCGAACGGGCGTGCGTATAGCGGGCATGGCCGGGAAGATAGCGGCGATCGGCGAAGAGAAGATCTGATTGCACTGAGTACATTTGGAGTCTGGAAGGATGGGACGTTTCGGACAATTGGCGAGAATGTATTGGAGCAACCGTTCTATGATCTGGAGATCGCCCAGTATGCGGAAATTGTCGCGCGCAGCGGGACGCCGGAGTTAGATGATTCCGGGCCATTGCAAGGTAATTACGCGCTGCCGGAATATCGCAGCCGCAGCGTGCTGCTGGTTGGTAGCGACTATATTGTGACCTATGACGCGATTGTACCGGGCCAGCGGTGCGCCTGGTCCTGGTTTACGCTGACAAAACCAACCGGGAGAGATGCCAATAGCTTTGCCTACCTGCCTGATCAGTTTCCTTTTATTCGCGCGGTGCGAGGTGTGGTACAGGATGACGGAGCCGCTTGCATTGTGCAAACGTCAACCTCGCGCGGCATGCGTCTGGAGAGTGAGTTAGATGGGAGCGCGTCTAATGTGCTGGTTGTGGTCAGTCATCGCGAAGACCTCCAGGTCGCGGACGGTGTTTCTACGCCCTGGGGGGCGCGGATAACAACGGCGCGGAGCACGGATTATGTTTTTCGCTATCAGGGAGAAATTTATTATCAGCCGCAAGAAATTCAATATGCCGCTGACGGTCTGCTCTTCACCGGCACTGCGGGTCTGATTCGACTTTTGAATGATGGAACAAAACACCTGGCGCTTTTCCACGGCTCACGTGTAGGCACACCGGAAGTCGTGATAAGCGTCGATCATCCGAATTTTGGCGTGAGTCTCATTTATCGCGTTATGTCAGAACTGGCCGGGCACTATTTTACGCCAGAAGCTGGGACGCTTACGCTGAGCATTCCTGCTGGGAGAGAAAACGCGAGTCTCTATATCGATGGGATGCTGGTCGTGACCGAGGGAAATGAGACAGAGATCAAGGCGCTGGTGCCAGCCGGGCATCATCGCTGGCAATTGACAAAAGGGCTGCCGGAGCCGATGCCACCAACGGTGTTGCGAACCGAAAACGGTCACAATGGGGCGATTGTCTACTTTGCTCCTGTACCCGGTGCCGAATATTATGAACTCCAGATGAGCAAAGATAATGGGTGGAGCTGGTTGCTTATGGGTACGACGGCGAACGAGTACTTTTATTTGACGGATCAAGAGAATGGCAGCAAATTTCATGTGCGCGTGATCGCGGTGAACGCCCAGGCGCGAAGCCGACCGGGCCACGAATATCCAATTTATGTGACTACTCTTCCAGCACCCCCACCCGATGGGCTCAATATAAGCTTGGCTGAGAACTGCGTTACGTTGAGCTGGGGAGAAGTTCTAGGTGTTGCGTGTTATCATCTGTATCGACGCGAGAGCGGGAAGACTGATTTTCAGGAAATCTTCTCCGGGCGGGCATTTCAGTTCGTTGATAGGTATGTTTCAGGCGTGAAGCCCGCCTATCCAGAGCCCGGCCTTGCGGCGAATGGACAGCGGGATATGTCGGAGGTAACCATCTATGAATATGCTGTTGCCAGTGAAAACGGGCATGGCGTAGGCGAAAAATCGTTACCTATTAGCACAGATCCTAGAAACTGGCGCAACTGGAAACCAGCTACCAGTCTGAGATTCCGGCGCCAGCACGTCTATAACCAGCCGCCGTACGTCCATGCATCTTATACACTCTCTCTATACTACAATAACTTGGCAACTCCAACAGAATGCTTTCACTAGCATCACGCAAGGCCACTGCTTCTTCCTGCTTGGATGCATCCACGCTGAGATGCTGTTTTGCCTAGTACCAGGAGCAATTGACTTCGAGCAGCTCGCAAAGGCGCCGGACGGAAATGGGCTGCTTCTCCTGGCATGCATGTTCAATGACGGCATGCCGCTGCTCTATCGGTACTTTGTTGACTCCGGTGGCTTGCGCAAAGCAAGAGTGATCATCACCCGCTTTTACAGCGAGTTCAAAGAGAGGAACACTCTCATTTTTTATCGCACCCCTGCCAAATCGAGTCAATCTCATCCAGATGTGGAAGATGCTTTGAAAAGCTAGATGTGTGTCTTCTTTTTTATTTCCATTGAGGTATAGCTGCTTCTCGCAACTATACCTCAAAGAAACAGGCGCTACACTTGTGTTTATCCCGAAAGGGTATGAACCACCATACGATTGAGATGGAACCAATGACCACGTGCCTGAACGAAAGCAACATCTTGCTTCCCAGCTTTTTGAGGGTCCGAGATTACCAAAATTTGGTATTATATTATTTATAGAATTCTTGCCTCTAAAAAAGCGCTTTCTTGAACTGTCTCTCTCCCTGGCACTGGATATGGCCTCTGAAGAAGCTGTATCCAGTGCAATGTCGCGTGTGTTAAGAATGCCTGCGTTGTTCTTGCTGGAGAAGTGCTCTTATTTCTTCTTGGGAAAGACAATCAGCTGGGCGTTCATTGGCTGGCCATGGCTCTTGTCGCGCGTCACCAATGGTTGCTTCGGTGACGAGGCGCCGGGTAAACCCAAAGGGGAAGCGGAACGTGGGATCATCGATAATCCACAGGTGATAGTGGTTGGCGGTGTCCACTTCGCGTGAGCGCGCGGGGAAGAGTTCGATGCCTTCGCATTCTGGTCCGACGAGTTCATCTTTGATGCACATTTTGTCCCTATAGGGCAGAAATGTTCCACGATCCAGGCGTCGGAACGAGAGGTGGATCAGGTCTGGCCCACTGCCATGTGCCTTGAAGCGTCTGCGATGGACCTGATAACGACTATTACGATAGATCTCACTTTCAGGATCACGTGGATCTTTCTCACATTGGACGAAAGGTGTCTAGGGGATGCTTAGAAGATCGTGTTTGGGATCTTGTTTCTTGCGTTTCATAGTTTTTCTTTCTCTAGAAAACAACAGGCTACGCCTTGATAAGGCACCGCCTGACACGTTTCAAACCATTTTTGCTTTGTTGGCTCAGCGCATATCGTCGTTGTGAGGATTCCTCTGCTCTTGCTGTGCCGTAAGAGGAGTTCCTCTCATGTGCTGACAATACTGTTCCGCCGTTTGGGCGCCAAAGAACCCTGTGAGGATCGCCTGAGCGTCAAAATGCTGGCCAAAGCAAATGCCACCTGGTGCAAATGAGAGCACCGCTAGAGCCTGTGCAACATGATTGAAGAGCTTAGCAGTTTCTCCTCTCACCTGGCTTCCAAAGAGGAGGACATCTCCCTTTGATGCAATCAGTGTTCCTACCTGACGGGCTGCTTCCAGGTCATTCTCATCGGGACCCTGCCGTTCATAGAGTCCTAGCACACGAAGAGGAACGGCGGCACTGAGCGCAATGGCGAGATGGCTTGAGGCAACTGAAGAACGCTCAGTGAAGAGCGGCGGTGCACCCAGGGGAGGATGAGATATTCCCCCCTCCTGGCTCGCCGCCGCTCTTCGCTCGGCGCGGCGTTGGCGTTTTGCCTGTCGGTCTGACATACGTTATCTCCTTTTTTGAACACAACAATGCCTCCTGCCCAGCCGTGATCATGGCCGAGCAGGAGGCATTCCTTTTCCATGACAAGAGCACACAGATGACGCGTTTTCTCTGTGTGCTTGTCGTCTTGATGATGCTCCCTGCCTTCCCTCCTACCTGTCTGTGAGTGTGCGCCTAAGACGCAGCAGGAACGTGCTCCGATCGTCATGTGAGTCGCGCCCTTGCTGGAACCAAAGCAGGACAAAACAGTGGGAGTGGAGAGGGAAGAGAAGATGATGATGAAATGCGCGCAGAGAAACTGGCTAGGGTGTGGGCCAGTCAATGAGCGTTGAGAGGATGCCACAATCGCAGGTGATCCCTAGCGCTCTCAACTGCGCCAGGTGGCTTTCGACATTCAGACCCTGACGCCTCAGCCAGATGGCTGTATGCTCAAAGGTGTGGTTACACCTGTAGCGCCATCCAGTCTTGGTCGGCCTGGCATGGCACTGCTGGGGTTCTTGAAGCCAGGTGTAGAGCGCATCAAATTGGCGTTGATCCAGCATTGTCACGCTGTCCCTCCCATCGTGCTCCCATTACCGCTTTCGCTGTCCTCTGGAGAAGGTGCCCACTGAGCCTCTCTCCTATCTTGCAGAGGGTTCACCGGAGTGGAGAGGGATCCTTCATAGCTGATCTCAGCACACCTGATCCAGGACAGCAGGAAGAGTTGCCACGCGACCTCAAGCAGCGTGGTATCTACCCCTCTGGGAAACAGGAACCAGACGGCCCTGGGGAGGCGTTTCTGACAGTCTGGGAGCATCTCCGGGTCTATCCAGGGAGTGATATCGGTCAACACCTCCGTCCAGGGAGTGAAGAAGAGATGGAGACAGTAGAGCCGCGCCGGGTGTGTCACCTGATCCTGCCGAGAGAACAGTTCGTCAAAGCATTGCCAGTTCATCCGCAGGGCATAGCCATGGGCATTAAAGCAAAGCTGATTGACCAGAGCGATGGCCTCCTGGAGCGAGGCCTCATCCTGGATTACCTGACGGCTTCGCTCATAGGACATCGTTCCCAAGGTTACCACCTGCCAGGGACGTGTGGCGAGACGGGTGCGCAGCGCCTCTTCCTGGCGGGCACAGGAGGCGAGGGTCCGCTGGAGCAGGACTACCGCGCTCGCCAAGCGTGTGCCTTCTCCCAGGCGAGAAAGAGGGCCAAAGAGCATCTCTGGGTCAGGGTCATCCTCGAGCTCATGCACCAGTTCCCAGCAGGCATGCAGCACGCACCGATCAAAGGCGAGCACCTCCATGAGCAAACCAAGGTCAGTGTTGACCCCTGTGAGCACGTCATGGAGCAACTCACCCGTCCATCCCCGGGCATTGGCTTCGAGCCAGAGTTGCTTGAGGGCACGCTCTGTCAGCGCCATATCGCTACTTCCAAGAATGGCAGAGGCGGCGAGGCGCTGCTGCAAACACGCCTCCACCTCTTCCAAAAGCGCTGCAACGATATCTTCTGGGAAGAGATGCCCCATCTTCCACGTGTGCGCCAGGGCAATGGCCCGTTTCCAGGTCGCTCTTTCTTCCTCCCATTCCTCTTCTAAGGATGCATAGGGCAGTGTAGGAGGACACTGGGCATGGGCCAGTTCGTGGAGCAGGGTCCGCAGGGCCTGTTCCTCTGGTATATCGGGGGAATACCAGACCCAGATATCATGATCCTCAATGGAATAGGCCCCCGCAGCGCGAAAATCCAGTGGCTGGCGAACCACCAGAAGCGTGCGCACCTTGATACCCGCGGCTCTGGCATACTCCCACAAATGGAGAAACGCGTCAGGTGGCGGATCAATCAGGGGGTCAGGCGTCTCTGGTGGAAGTGACGCACGCAGTTCCTGGAGTTGACGAGTGAACGTGGGCTGTATGCGGTTATGCATGCGTGGTTCTTCCTTTCGTGCGCATGGTGGGTGGAGTGGGTACCGTGAGTTGTGTCCCCAGGCGTTGCATAACGACGAAGAAGCAATCTGCCAGTGCCGGGTCTTCGGGCATCTCGTGTAACGCATGCCAGAGGTCTTGGTAGGCAGCCTGCCAGTGTTGATCTTTAGCATGGAGCAACCCACGAATAGAGAAGAAGCGAGCACACGTGGGATAGAGTTCAATTGCAGCATTAAGATCCTCGATGGCTTCCTGGCGGTACTGCAAGAGGGAACAGACCCCACCACGTTGTGCATAAAGTTCCGCGTAGGCCTCCGCTCGTTCCTCCTGCCGTGGCAAGCGTGGGTCAGGGACGGCAGGGGTAAGGATCTTTGTGAGGACGTTGTGGGCCTTGCGCAGGTGTTTGAGCTGAATGAGGACCTTCGCGTAATACCAGGTGTACGCTAAGCAGTCATACTCCTGTGGTTGGAGCCAGGCCCGTGCCTGTTTCCAGAGAGGAAGCGCATCTGGGTAGCGTTCCTGTTCTGTGGCGAGGACCGCAAGTACCAGACAGGTGAGTCCTTCCAGTCGCCTTGTGGTTCCACCGCGTTGCAGGAGGGTGTGCAGATCCTGTCGAGCCTGCTCAGGCGCTCCAAGGAGGGCATAGGCGACCCCGCGTTGCAGCAGCAGGCGTTGTGTGTGCTCTTTTTTTGGGAAGAAGAGCGTGTGCGAGTGAGACCGAGGATACCCTAATTGTGTAGACCAGGTCGCCATGTGCCTGGAGAGTTGTGTACACTCAACTGTCCCCTCATCGCTGACGCAGGAGAACACCTCTGCGAGTGGATGGGTTGGATACAAGGTGAGGAGTTGGCGCAATGCGTAGCCGACCTCTGAGGCGAGGGGCGGTGTTGATGATGGAAACGTGGGCATGATGTAACCCAAGTCCTTTCTTAGTGAAGAAGAGTGTTTTGATGATGTGGTGCCGCCAGAGAGAGGGTGGTAATGCTCCACGCTCCCTCACTGGCTGGTCTTTGGGGCAGTGGTTAGTTCTCGCCCGCGCGAGCCATGGCGCAGAGCACAGCATGCAACGCCTGGGCGCATTGAAGAGGGTCAGGCGAGGAGGGAAGCGTGATTGCGCATCGCTCGCACAGCTCTGAGAGACGTAACCCAAGTTCGCCGAAGTAGGCGCGCGTATGAGCGCGTAGATCCTCCATCTGTAGGGAGAGAGGTGGAAGATGCAAACGTTCGGCGGTAGCTTTCAGCCGCGCCACATTATAGTCGTGCTGGAACGTGAGCAAGAAGCGACCCTGGCAGGCCTGGGTAAGTTGGCCCCATACCGCGGGAAGGAGTGGGGCCGAAGCCAGTTGAGTCGCCGAGAGACCAAACGCTTCGCAGCGTGCGAACGAGATGGGCTTCGTTGGGTGAATGACGAGATGCTCAATGGGCATGCCTCTATGGTCAACCAGTGTGACGGCAATGATGTCGGCATCGTTGGTGAGTCCGGCGGTGGTGAGGTGAAAGATGGCCAGATCTGGGCGTGCCAGCATCTCTTGCGCCCAGCGAATCTCCTGCAAGGGCGGAAGTGGTGGAAGAGTGTGAAGCGCGTATCGCAGGTGGCCGATGTCCTGTTGCATGTGGATCTGGATCTGCATCAGCAACTGCTCCAGGTGTTCACGTCTCTGTGCTCGTGCCTTGTGAGAGAGACCAGCAGACATGAGACTTGCCTGTTGCTCTTTGTCCAGGAGGCTACGCGCTTGTTCCATCGCTTGTTGGTAATTGAAGGGCGGTGGGTTTGTCATACATGGGTCCTTTCTAAAAAAGGATGACAGCCTCCCTACGCATGGGAAGCTGTCGTCCTGGTGATAGTGAGAGCTTGTTGCACGCCTGGGAGGTCGTGGGGTATGCTCAGAGGAGAGAGCGTTGGAGGACTCCTACTCTCTCGATACTGTGCCTCTTCAGGGAGATTGTCTAGATCGAGTCCTGAAGAGGTTCTTTTGGTTTAGCGTTGGTCCTCACGCCTCTGCTGAAGCAGGTGTTCAACGGAGGCCAGTGCCTCGCGTACTTCCTTTAGAGTGTCGGGCCAGATGAAGTAGTAGTTATGCTTTCCCAGACGTTTCACACCGATCAGTTTGGCTACCAGTAAGAGGCGTAAGTGGTGGGACACGACGGGTTGGCTGCGTGGGATCCGTTCAACCAGTTCACTGACACACAGGTTCCCGCCTTCTTGTGCCAGCAGACGGAGCAAACGAAACCGGATAGGGCTCGCGATGGCTTCAAGCAGGAGCACGAGGCCTGCGTCCTCTTCTAGCTCTTCTTCTCTCCAGTCCTTGTTCTCACTGGGGTCTGAGGTTGTCGTATCAGTGGCGGGATGCATGAGGAGGGAGAGATGGTCACGTTGGTGATGGGTGTTCATTGGTTTTATCCTTTCTTCGATGAGGTAGTGTCTGACGCCATATCGCCTCGTGTAAAAGGGCCGTCAGTGTAGTGACAGAGCAGGCAGACCAGGGTAAGCGTGTGCTCAGGATTGTTGTTCCAAAGCGGGGTCAGCCAGCTTTCGCAGTGCGGGCAACAGGGAGTGTCCTGCGTGTTGTCCAGGGCGATGGAAGGCCTGCTAGCGACAGGCTGTAGTGGCACGATGACCTCTGTCTGGGTCGAGAGCCAGTGGCGTACCGCATCGGCGCTCTGCCCATGGAGTTCCAGGGTCTGGATCGAGGATTCTGCGTTGCCCATCAGTGGATCTGGCAGCGAGAGGTAGCGTAGGAGGAGGGTGGTATCGCCCTCGATGCTACTCTCTATTACTTCACAGATGCATGCTCGTGCGAGCAGATGGGCACCGAATTGCAGAAACGGCCGGGGTGGCTGGGGAAGGGCCTGGAGATACCAGGTGAGCAGTGTTTCCTGCTCGTCGTTGCCCTGGACCAGAAATGACGGCAAACGCTCATGGGTGAACACGACCTCGATCCCTGGCGCAAGTTGGCGTGAGCGGTGATCAATGAGCGTGACGATGTGTTCGCGATCAAGCATACGGCCAGCAAGCGACAGATAGCGGTAGGACGGGTTTGCGCACGGTGAGTGCTCGGTGTCAACGGGGAAATGCGCGTTCTGGGGCGCAGGTGTCTCAGACATGAGAAGATGTGCTCCTTTCGTAGAGAGAAAATGCTGTGATATCTCGTGGTGTGTGAAGTGTCCCAGTGGGGTGGACCGCGGCATTGGGGAAGGCTGGAGACACTGTTCTTCATTGGCAGTCCTCCTTCTACTTGTCAGGGTTTCAGGCCACAAAACGCATTTGCACAGCAAGAAGGGGATGGAAGGTCATGCTTTTGCTCAAGGGCAGGAAGCCAGTTCCACGTGAAAAGGTACAAAGGATGCTGCGATTCGAGGCTTTGACAAGTGTGGTGTTTTTCATAGGCAGAGGGGCAATTATACGTTTATACTGAGTGGGAACGTTGCGTTGTCATGAGGGAGCGAGAAAACGATGGAGACGCCCCTCCTCCTCTGATGAAAGGAAAAAAGAATGATTCTCCCCCCTGGCAACTGCCCGGTCTGTAAGCGCAATGACCAGGTTCAGAAAGTCCCGGCTATTCATCGCAATAGCTCCTTCACGAGGATGGAACCCCAGGTCTCCACCTCTGTGACTGTCACCTATGATGCCGCAGGAAATCCTACCTACACCTCTGTCCCTCAGACGACCACCGTTCCAGTCACCCACCAGACGAGACTCGGGGCCTTGCTCTCGCCTCCTCAGTGCAAGAGGATTCCTCTTCCTGCTGGTGAGAAAATCATTTTTTGGCTCTGCCCTCTCTTCGCCTTCGTCTTTTATTTTGGCCTTATGTCTTTTCTTGAGAGGATTTTTCCTCATGCCCTCGATGCATTCGTCGCCTTTTCATCTCTTGGTGCTTGCTTGCTGCTTCCTCTCATCTTCGGCGGCATCCTCATCGGACCCCCTCTGCTCCTCGCGTTCCTGACGCACAATGTATTTTTCCGTCAAGCGAACAAGCGCCGCCATGAGCTACAACGGCAAGAGAGGGAGCGCTGGCAATATCTGGTGCGCCAATGGGAGCAATTCTGCTACTGCCATCGGTGCGATTGCGTCTTCTCTGCGAGTAGCGAGAAAATCGCTGCACCTGCTCAAATACAGCAACTCTACCGTCAGTAGGTGTCTGCACGGTTTATCATCCTTTGGTCATTTAAAACGACCAGAGCCTGGAACCTCAGCGCCTTTTCACGTGGGACTGGCTTCCTTCCCTTGAGCAGAAGCATGACCTTCCATCCCCTTCTTGCTGTGCAGAAACGTCTTACGGTCTAAAACCCTGCTTGTGTGGTTGCGATGGACTACTCGGATTGGATACCAGGGAGCGTGCAGGCAATGGAAGCGGAGTCACCTGAAGGGGGCGCGTGGTATAGAAGGCGATGAGTTGTGCCGTGCGTCTGGTGAGTGCGCGACTGACTGGCGAGGGAAGGTGTTCGACCTCTCGCCAGTCAGTAAGGGCGGCCAGCCGATGGAGTCGTGGAAGCAAGAGTTGAGGGAGCAGATGTAAGGGTGTGGGAGGGAGTGGAAAGCGCCAGATAACGTAGCTTGTATAATATGTGCTCACCTGGCATTGGCGTGTTCTCATCCCGCCTTCTATCCTGATCAGGAACTGATCGGTATAGCGCCAGGTACGAAATCCAGCGGGGGTGAGTGACCTGGGACGTGTCGGTGACGCTGGTGGAATGTGGACAAAGTCGAGATGCTGGCGTCGCCACTCCTGCTGCCACCATTCGGCCAGGTGCTGTTCCATCCCATCATTGAACGGTGTCAGGACCTTGTCGCGATAGGGCAGAAAGATGCGCGTGGGTTGAGGGAGCGGACCAAAGGGTTGAAAGAGCCGTTTGGGCGTGTCAAAGCCGTCGATACAGGCGAGGACGTGCTCGGGAAAGGCGTGTCGGTAGCCGTGCTCCTGGTCCGTCACGTGAGATGGATCGCTGGTAAATTCCACGAACCAATCCCGGGCCGTCGTTTTGTAGAGGCCGGTGAAGGCCTCTAGTTCTTTGAGCAGAAAGCGATAGCGGGTATCTTCTCGACGCATAGGGGATGTTCCTTTCAAAAAAAGACATGAAAAAACTGGCTCACCCGCCTGTCCGTGCAGGCAGATGAGTCAGTGAGTATGAAGAAAACGCGAATCTATATGAACAGGAACAGCAGTGTTCCTGGGGGATGGTGTCTGCTTAACGCAGGTAGGAGGTTAGGACCACGTCTCGACGGTTATGCCCCAGCGCCCGTGACACGATCAGGACGGCTTCCTCATCAAGAATGCCACGGGGCAGGCGACCCTGTGGCGGGGGCAGAGGACGACCAGAAAGGAATTGATAGAGTGCCTGGGCATACTGCCGACGATAGGCATGGATATCGAGGTGCTTCGGGAGGCGAGGAAAGACCTTCTCCTCGCCCCGCCGTCCCTCGACCAGGCGGAGCACAGTTGTTTCTTGCCCTGGAAGGACAGGAACCTGTCGTATTTTGCCCCCTTTACCGTGGACGTGGGCAAGCATCACCTGTCCATCTGGCAGCCTCTCGATCTGACCTACCCGCAGCGCTCGCACTTCATGCCGCCGTAAGCCAGTTGCACCAAGAAAGGCAAGCAGATCCTGCCAGGCTTCTGGAGACATGTATCGAGGCCGTTTCTGGTGCGAAGAAGGGGTACGGGAGCGACGAATGGCCTCTCGATGCCGTGCCGGTAATGCCACCTCGCTGGCAAGAGTCGGAGAGCCAAAGAAGAGGCGCAAGGCGCTGCGCGTGGTTGCCAGGGTCCAGGGACTATAGCCCTCCTGCACATGCAGTTGCAAGTAGGCAGAGACGAGCGCATCCGCACGCTGATCGATCTCGTGCAGCCGTTTGGTTCCATAGGTTGCGCGGCACCAGCACAAAAAGCGCATCACGATGTTCTGGTACGTCGTCCGTGTAGTATAGGCGTGAATCTTCCCATCAGAAAACGGCCAGTGATAGATTCCCAGGATGCGAGCCTGGGCTTTGGCGTGCGCGCGGCTCTGTCCCAGCGCCATCAAGCCGTCCAGCCTCTGTTGCGCTTCATAAAGGAGCCCTGGTCGTTTCCCCATTGTAGGTACATTCTTCTTTGTGTAAAATGATGTGGTTTTACAAGGCCTGTCGTTGCGTTCAGTAATTGCGAAGCCGTCTGCCTACAGAGGATTGCCTCTGCAGAGCAGGGAGAAGACGGTGAAGAGGGGCTCCGTGCTCTCTTTTGTGCCCTGTGTTGTGCTGGCGCCTGCCTCCCAGAGAAGATGGGAATCATGCATCAGTCGACACAGGATACGTGTTGTCTTCTCGTGAGGTGCGGACAGAGAGCCAGGCTCAATCTGTTGCACGTGCAGTGCCAGCAGAGCAGGAAGGATGGAGCGACTCAACATCCACCCTTGCCCTGCCTTCTTATGCACTGCGGCTCTCATGAATGAGAACACTTGTTCTCCTGTAATACGGGCGAGTAGAGGTTGTGGTTACATGTTTTCTCCTCACTTTCTCAAAAAGCGACTTTTCATTGAAAAGGGAACAAGCGCCTCACTCTGGTTTAGTGACAGGAGGCTTCGAGAGGGGTGTTTGCCGCTGCAGTAATTCCTCGCGCACGATAGTGATCTCGGGGGGAGCGGTGATCCCGAGTTTGGCTCGTCCTTCATCCACCTCAAGGACTTCAATGAGAATGTTCCCAGAGGATAACGCGCTCCCCTTTCTTGCGTCGTATGACTAGCATGATGGTTCCCTTCTTTCTTTTGTGATGGGCTCGAATGGCATTGATGGGTTCGTAGGTGGTGTACCCTGTTCTGGCGGTACTGTGTTCTCTTCGTAGGCACTGGCAACCGCTTTTTTGATCACCTGCCGTTTGCGCAGTGCGGGGCGAAGCAGCGGGACCCACTTGGGGTCAGGATGTTTGACGGTAACCTCTCCCTCTCGCCGGGTGCCATCTTTTCGCGTCGGGTAGCTACGGGTAAAGGTGTCGATGATCCGCTGCTCGTAGAGCAGATCTTCGGGTTGAGCCTGGGCCAGCCAGTTCTGGCGTTTTGCGGTGTTTGTGGATTCAGGGACTTCGGCCGCAGCAGGACGAGAAGCCGCCTCGGAGAGGTCGTAGGTGACGGTAGTGTAGGTGCGCGAATGGGTTACCCACTTCTCTTTGGGCTTCCCTTGGTACAGCCACAGGACATGGTGGAGAATTCTAGAAGCCTCTGCCAATCCCCTCTGGGCTGGATTTTTGTCATTGAACGGTCCAGACAGGCCATCGCTTCCCGAGGCGAGGCTTTATCCGAGTGCTTTTGCTGGCACCTTCACTGACTTTCTCACGACATGACACTGCACCCGCAACTGGCTTCGGTGGCTCTCAAGAGGAAACCGGCGACAATGGGTAAGAGAGCACCTCACGCGCCGTCCATTGTCGGTTGGTTCTGTTGGCTGCCATGGCTGGCGTCTGTTGCCGATAGCGTTGCGCTAACAGTTGGCCACCTCGCTGTCGTGGCTGCTCGAGCGCCACCCGCAGGGATTGATGAGGACGCACAAAATGGTAGTACGCTCGCCACCATTCCAGATGGGCCAGCAACTGTGGGGCCTGTTGGGAAGTGGCCCAGGTACGGCGAGCGAGCGCGGCTATTCCATGTCGGACGGTCAGATTCACCCTTTCAATGAAAGCCGTATTCAGTCGTCCTGAGAAACCCAGTCCCTGCAAGGTGCTTGTGAGAGCAGCCTGTGTCCCAAGGCGCATCACAGGCGTGACTTGTGCTAGCTTGCGTCGTCGGTAGCTTTTCTTCACTTGACCATACAGCAACTTCGTTGCCACTTGCCATCGGAGGACTTTCCGGCCTCGGCGATTCACCTGGAGCCAGTGTCCAAAATGGGTTGTGAGAGCATAGAAGTACAAGTTCAAGCCATCACTGGTGAACAGCGGAATGCACCCAGGCGCCAAGAACTGCCGCAGGGAATGGATGACCGTATGGGCCATGTGCTGCGTGCGGGGACCCAGATGGAGTACGGGAAGGATCTTGGTGAGAGGATCGATGGCTAGCCAGAGCCAGAGCACCTGTGTGGAGCAGCGCAGCCGGGTGCGCAGTTCGTCCAACTGGAGGTGCGGGAGGTGGAGATGGAAGAAGAAGTGCTCATGCAAGGTCTGTGCGTGCCCACCTGCACGAGTGAGCCACGTCGTGATGGTGGCCTGGCGATAGCCGAAGACCCGTTCGGCGGCCGAAGCGTCCAGCCCTTCGGCCAGTGCAGAGAGCACCATGGCGATCTGGGGCGAGGGGGGGTTCAGACGATACAAGGGGGTGTGGCGTCTGGCAGTGAATGTGGTGTGGCAGGCCTGACAACGAAACGTCTGGATCCGCTCAGCCTGGCCATGTCTGCCATCACCGACCAAGGCGTGGACGTGAGCGTCTGTGATCCCGGCGTACGGGCACTGCGGGTTGGGACAAGCGAAGCCTTCAGTGTTGACCCGCTTGGGGGCTCCCCGGCGGCTTTTCACTTCGCTCCAGGGTCGCACAGGCGTAGGCAGTGGCCCTCCCCTCGGCGAGGCGGAGGCAAGACGACAGGAGGAACAATCGTGTGGGGAACGGGGCTTGAGGAGACGATGGAGCTTGGGACATAGCTTGCCAACTGCTCTCGACTGGGCAGGACCATGATGGGTCCAGCAGAGAGACCAAAGCCCGAACAGGCAGAGCGTGAGGAAGGACACGAGCAGGAACAAAAACACATAAGTGGTCATCAGGATCCTCTCTGCTTGAGATGAGGTGAATGGGAAGAGTACTCAGGAAGGATAACCAGGGTCACGGAGGATTGTCAATCCAGTAGGAGAGACAGCTGATTTATCCACCATCGTAAGAGGCTGTACCCTATGGCGTATCCTCCAAGAAATCAGCTTCCCTCGCAAATCATGGTAGAAACGCTACAATCATTATTTAACGGGCATAAAACGAAGGAGCGATGAATGTCATCTAACATTCATCGCTTCTTTTTCTTGGGGCATACGTCAACGGGGTTGTAACTGACGGGAGCACATTTTCGTCTGCCTAACTTGAGAGTGTTGTGGCAGACGCAGGTGGCGCTTGAAGCACAACAGCGCGGCGAAGTATGCGTAGATCAAATAGCTCAAGTGGCGAGCCCAGCATATTTAACACTTCATAAAAGGTCTTCGTTGCAAGTGGATCTTTGGCTGTTAACCAACTTACCCGCTGGGTGTAGGCCTGGAGCACTGGCAGGCCGAAGGGGCGCTTGCCCTCCGTCTCAGGATATCTGAAATCCTCGCTAGTCGTGAGCATCCACGGAATTTGGATCACGCGAGCCAGCTTTTTCTGGAAGGAGAGAGGAAAACCTGCTAGATCTCCGTGAGCCCGTGACAGGCTATCACGCAGCGTAGCTGCCTCTAGCGCGGCAAGCGTCATCCCTTGCCCGTAGACAGGATTCAGGCTACAAAAGGCATCCCCAAGCACAATCAGGCCCTCGGGGAGGCGCGAGAGGCGTTCGTAGTGGCGGTGCCTATTTGCGGGGAATTTGTGGATGGCAATTGGACTCAGCGGCTCGGCGTCCTTGATGGCCTCGTAGATATCAGGTTGAGCCAGATTGCGGGCAAATTCCAGGTACCCTGCTTCGTCAGCGGGGGGATGATCGCCATGGTACCCAGAGAGGGTCACAATCCACATATTGTCCTCAAGCGAGAAACAGTATCCGACGCGTTTCCGCTCCAAGGGCCACGGGTAAATACCCAGCATCTTCCAAGCATGGTTTTTCTCAGGGCGGCGATAGAGGCGGGTGGCATAGCCAACATCCACTTTTACTGTTGTTTCTTCGATTGCTGGATAGCCAAGTTCACCCAACCAGCGCGGGGTTTGGGAACCTCGGCCGCTTGCATCGATGACAAGCTGCGCCTCTAAGCATTCTTCCGTTTGACCATTATCACGCTGAACAATACGAACTCCTGTGATTGCAGTGGAATCATCCGTGCTTTGAAGGCCTCGCACCTCACAGCCATCAAGAATACGTACATTCCCTAGATTGCTCACGCGACGACGAATATGGTATTCAAGGAGCGGGCGACTCTGACTATGTGCTCGTAGCTCCCCTGGAAATTGTTGTTTCCAGCACCCGAAATGGAACCAATGGAAGTCCTGTGTGGGGCTTACTTCAAGTGAGCCATCCGCTTGCAGTTCGTCAAAGAGGCCGGGAAACAGGTCGGAGATAATATCGGCTCCCTTGATCATCAAAAGATGCACATGATTGCCTTGAGGAACGCCTTTGCGTGCCTCCGGAACGGTGGGAAGGTCGTCGCGTTCAATAATGGTTACCTGCTCAAAATAGTCCGAAAGCACGCGGGCGGCTAGAAGCCCACCCATGCTGGCCCCGATCACGAGAGCATGCCGCTTCTCAGGAGTGGACGGTACAGTTTCAATGGTGGACACACATTTTGCCTTTCTACAAAACCATCCTACCGGTTTATCGCTTCTGATTAAAGGAAGTCGGGTTGTTGTCCATGGGAGCGGGAGCCAGACTAATGTCCCTCCCCGGAAGCACAGCAATAAAGCGATCCAGAGGCGTGCGCGTGGGTCGAAGGACTGGCTTTTGTTGATAGGCATCTGCCTGCTGAATAGTAGCGACAGCTTGATCTATTACCGTTTCTAAGTGCTGTAAATCTCTCTCTGTCTGCGATGCACGCTGGAAGCGCACGAGCAAGTTATTGAGCGCACTTGCGATCTGCCAGAGCACGTTGTTTTGGGAGAGGGAGGCTCGTGCGCTAAGATTTCCATTCGCGACTTGTACATGGACATCCAGAAGCTGCTGAATGCCTGCTTCAAGCTCCTGTCTCTGGCCCGACAATTCATGCTCCAGTTTGGCAATCATTTCCGCCTGGTTGGCCCGTTTGATGGCGGCAGACAGCGTGGTTGCTAAAATAAATGCTACGCCTCCTACTAACAAGAGCGTCCCAATTGGGCGCGCGATCATAATGAACCAGCGGTTGTTCAAATCATTTTGAAGGACCGTTGAATGCTGTACGACTCCACCAAACAAGGTCCCGAGAATAGAAGCCACACTTGCGAGGTACACCAGGATGACGCTGCGTGCCGGCAACAGGGATACGGCCAGTAGTTCCACGACAACGTACATATCGTAGCCCTGAAGTGTGGTCTCATCGAACGGAATTGTTGAGAAAAGCGCGGCTGTGAGCGCAGAAAAGGAGGCAATGTTGACAAGAATACCTGCGGTGAGCGTATGGCCTCCACGATTGAGCATCAGGGCCACGATACACGCGCCTGCCAGTCCTAAGGTGAGCCAGAAATAGGATGGATAAAGCGAAATGGCAAGAAAGCACGCTGGAAGTAAGCTGATAACCATCACGGTGAAGAAAAATAGGACGGAACTGGTTAGGCGGGACTTGCGCGAGGCTTCACGTGCAGTGAAAGACGCGGTGACCGGAGCTTCGGGAATAGCGGTAAGCGCGTACCAGCGCTCTATGAGATTGTTGTTCTTTGGCGCTTCTTGCTCCATCATTTCTGATGGAGACCAGCTCCCTTGGGACTGGTTAGGTGGGGGAAATTTGGCCATGATGAAAAAGAACCTCCCTATTCAAGAAAAGTCGCACGAAAGAGTACACCCATTTTCTTCTTGCCCATGTCGCATTCAACAAGGCAAGAAAATTGACGTGCGCCTATGTATAGATCCGGGCCAGAAGGGGACTTCCTTTTACATAAACTCAACTATAAACACAGCCAGCGTATGAAAAAGGGAGAAAAAAGGGTACCTTTATTGCTCTCCTGGCACATAGAATTTATAATAACATATGTTAACTACTTTTAAAATAACAATCCCTATTTTTCTCATTAGCGTTCCATTATTTAATGAGCCATAAGTACTCTTTTCGAAGGACCTGGCTCTCAAGATGCAACTGGAGAGGATATAGTATCTTGAACTTGCCTCAGCAAAATGAGCCTATCGCAATTATTGGCATGGGATGCCGCTTTCCTGGTGCCCCCAATCCTCAGGCTTTCTGGCGTCTGATGTGTGATGGCATTGATGCGATTACAGAAGTACCTCCTGATCGCTATGATGTTGACGCGTTCTACGATCCGCGCCCCGCGACGCCGGGGAAAGTGATGAGTCGCTACGGCGGCTTTTTAGATCAGGTGGACCAGTTTGATGCCAGCTTCTTTGGCATCTCCCCGCGTGAAGCAGCCAAAATTGATCCTCAGCACCGTCTCTTGATGGAGGTGGCCTGGGAAGCGATGGAAGATGCCGGACTCGCCCCTGCACAGATGAGCCAAGAGGAGCGTCTCTATATTGGGACCTTTATCGGTATCCTGACCGGAGATTTCTGGGACCGGCAATTTAAAAACGCTGCAAGCCTGGATGTATACGGAACGACCGGTAGCGCTCGTAGTGGCGCCGCCGGTCGCATCTCGTACACGCAAGACCTGATGGGGACCAGTTTCGCGATCGATGCCGCCTGCTCATCTTCACTGATCGCCGTCGACCAGGCAGTCCACAATCTGCGCGCTGGAGCCTGTCGTATCGCCGTTGCGGGCGGGGTGAATGTCATCCTGAACCCTGATCACACCATTGGTTTCTCGCAGGGCAAAATGATGGCCCCCGATGGGCATTGTAAGACCTACGATGCGGCTGCCGATGGCTATGTGCGCAGCGAAGGCGCAGGCGTGGTCATCCTCAAGCTCCTTTCACAAGCACAAGCCGATGGCGATCAGATCTATGCCATTATTCGCGGCAGCGCCTCCAACAATGACGGTCACTGCGATTCCTTTATGGCTCCCAGTACCCAGGGGCAGCAAGCCGGGTTAAAGAAGGCACTGGAAAACGCTGGCGTCGACCCGCTGACCATTGGTTTTGTCGAGGCACACGGCCCGGGGACCAAAGCAGGCGATCCCGTCGAAATTGAGACACTGGGAGAAGTGCTCTGTAAGGATCGTTCCGCAGAACATGCCTTGCTCGTGGGTTCGGTGAAGACGAACATCGGGCATACCGAGGGCGCAGCAGGTGTCACTGGCTTGATCAAGGCAGCTCTCAGCCTCAAGCATGGTATGATCCCGGGAAACCTGCATTTTCATACGCCTAGCCCCGCTATCCCGTGGGAGAGATATGCGCTGACCATTCCTACGGATCTCACCCCCTGGCCACGCTCCGCCGGTACCCCGCGTCGCGCGGCGGTGTGTTCTTACGGTATTGCCGGGACCAACTCGTATACAATCCTCGAAGAAGCTCCATACGCTGTGACTACGGCGGCAGAACCGGACGAGGAATCCTCCACTACCTATCTGCTGCCCTTGTCCGCGCAGACAGACAAAGCCCTTCAGGAAC
Organism: Ktedonobacter sp. SOSP1-52; assembly: GCF_016587395.1. NCBI lineage: Bacteria > Bacillati > Chloroflexota > Ktedonobacteria > Ktedonobacterales > Ktedonobacteraceae > Ktedonobacter > Ktedonobacter sp. SOSP1-52. Next base: position 230,639 of record NZ_BNJH01000008.1, on the reverse strand, counting down.
TCGCTCAGCGGTATATAGCCCACCTGGAGCAGGAGGAATACCAAGCGCAAACGCTGCGCGATATCTGTTACACGGCAAGCCTGGGCCGTCAGCCCCGCGAGGAGCGCCTGGCCGTCACAAGTTCTTCCAAATCCGAACTCCACAAGAAACTCAGCGCCTTTGGACAAGGTGAGACAAGCGTTGAGCTGCTCTGCGGCCGAGCCATCGCAACCAAAAAGCACAAAATTGCCTGGATCTTTCCTGGTCAGGGATCACAGTGGTTGGGCATGGGACGCGATTTACTGGCCCAGGAGCCTGCATTCCGCGCTGCTATCGAGGCGTGTGATCGGGTCATGGGCAACTACGTAGACTGGTCGCTGCTCGACCTCTTGCAAATCAATGAGGACCCCGCGCGCCTGGATGAAATCGATGTGATCCAGCCGACGCTCTTCGCGATTGAGGTTGCCCTGGCGGCACTCTGGCGCTCCTGGGGCGTCGAACCAGATGCGGTGGTAGGGCATTCCATGGGTGAAACAGCGGCAGCCTATATCGCCGGAGCGCTCAGTTTGGAAGACGCTGCCTGGATTATTTGCTCTCGCAGCAAACTGGCACTGCGCCAACGAGGCAAAGGCGCGATGGCAGCAGTAGAACTCTCGCTGGAGCAAGCCACCGCGCTCGTCAAAGACAACAAGTATGAGGAGCGTGTCGCGGTTGCCGTCAGCAATAGCCCAAACTCGACAGTTCTCTCAGGTGACGCTGAAGCCATGAAAGAAATTCTCACCGTCCTTGAGGAGAAGGGCATCTTTGGCCGCCTCGTCAGAGTGGATTTTGCCTCGCATAGCCCGCAGATGGACCTGCTGCGCGATGATTTGCTCAGCCTGATGCAGCGTGTTCAGCCACATCCGGCCAGTGTGCCAATGTTGTCGACGGTCGACGCCACATATATAGAAGGGAGAGAATTAACCGCGCAGTATTGGGTGGAGAACCTCCGTAAACCGGTGCTCTTCCTCAATGCGACGCAGGAGTTACTGGAGGAGGGCTTCGATATCTTCATGGAGATGAGTCCCCATCCGATCCTGGTCGGCGCAATCAGGCAGACCATTGAACAATCCGATAAGCCTGCGATGGCTCTGGCCTCGCTGCGGCGTGATGAAGGGCGTAACGCGTTGCTGACAACGCTGGGCACACTGTACCTTTATGGCTATGACGTGGAATGGTCTCGCCTCTATCCCGATGGAGGACAACGGGTATCCTTGCCCACCTATCCCTGGCAACGGCAGCGCCACTGGAATGACGGCGTCAATCACTCGCAATCCCGTGCCATTTCCACGTGGAAAAGCGACGGGACCCTCGCTCACCCCATCCTTCATATCGGCACGCCCTTGGCGCTCCAGAAGCAGACGTATCTCTGGACGACCGAGATCGACGCGGAGCTGTTCCCCTATCTGGAAGAACACCGTGTGCATGACATGCCGGTCCTTGCCGGTGCCGCCTATATCGAATTAGCCCTGGCCGCCGCAACGGAGATTTTTGGCGCCCGTCACTTTTGTATCGAAGATCTTCAACTTAAAAAAGTGCTCTTCTTTCCCAAAGACACCAGGCACACCTTGCAAGTCACCTTAACACCCCACGAAGCAGAGGAAGGAAGCTGGGTATTGCAGTTCTACAGTACTCAGGCTGAGCAGGGCAAGCAAGCCGTCTCCTGGACCCATCACGCGACGGCGATGGTGCGCAGGGTGGAAGAATTTCTGATCAGTGAGGCGCATCCTCCTCTTCTCCCTGAACAGGCTCCCGATCAATGGACCATGACGATGGAAGCGCCAGCATTCTACGAAGGCATCCGGGCGCGCGGCATTCAACATGGTCCGCGCTTCCAGGGTGTCACCCATATCTGGCGCAGACCAGGCGAGGTGATGGCAAAAATTACTGTTCCCCAGGAAGTTACCGACGAGCGGTCCGGCTACCAGGTTCATCCCGCGCTGATGGATGCCATTCTGCAAGGCATCATTCCCTTTCTGCCGGAGACAAATGAGGATAGCTATGTCCCTGTCATGGTGAAACAGGTGAGACTGTATCAGCAGCCAGAGAGTACAGGAAGTCTCTGGAGCCACGCGACACTCCGCTCAGATAATTCAGACAATATGAGCACCATCGAGGGTAATATCATTCTGCTTGACGGCGAAGGACATGTGCTCCTGGAGGTCCTCGGCTTCCGTTTGCAATCGCTCGAGGACAATACTCAGGGACTCATGCGCCAACGCCTGAACCAGCTCTTGTACACCATCCAATGGGAGCAGCAGGCACTCTCCAAACAGCAGGAGCACGTGGAGCGCAAACGGTGGCTCATCTTCGGGGAACACGAGGGTCCCGCTCAGCAACTGGTTAAATATCTCCAGGAAAGCGGCGCCCAGTATATCATTGCCACTCCAGGGAATGCCTATAAACAGATTCAACAGGGTCAGGCGCAACAGTATGAGTTGAACCCTGTGTCGCCTGAGGAGTTTCATCAGCTCTTCAGCGAGTTGTCCCAGGGGGGACACACCATCGATGGCATCGTCTACTTGTGGAGTCAGTTGACACGACCAGTCAACGAAGCGAGTACTGTGCACGCGTTGTCTGAGGATCAGCAGCTGGCGAGTATCGGCATGCTCCACTTGCTCCAGGCATTGACAGCGGCAAAGCAGGAGTCCACGCCGCGGCTCTATCTGGCGACCAGTGGTGTCCATGCTATTGAGGAGCACGAAGAGACCACTGCGCTGTCGCAGGCTCCGCTGTGGGGTCTGGGTCGCGTCATCGTCTACGAGCATCAGGATTTGCACGCCACGTTGATTGATCTCGATCCAACGCCTTCAGAGGAGAGCATCGAAGCTCTAGGCAAGGAAATCCTCGCCAACGATGAAGCCGACGAAGTGGCACTACGCGGTCAGAGGCGCTATGTCGCCCGGCTTGCGCATCACACCTTACCAAATGAACAGGAGCCATCCGAATCCTTATTCCGTCAGGATGGCACTTACGTGATTACCGGTGGCCTGGGCGGGGTTGGTTTACGCACAGCTCAATGGATGATTGAGCAAGGTGCTCGCACCCTTGTCCTCATGGGCCGCCGAGGCCCCTCAGAGGAGGCTCAGGCCACGCTACACATGATGCGTGAGACGGGAGCGACGGTGCATCTCATGCTGGCCGATGTTTCCCAGGAAGAGCAACTCGCTCTTGCGCTGGATGAAATACGGCGCAGGATGCCTCCCTTACGTGGAATCTTCCACTCCGCCGTTGTGCTGGATGACAGTACCCTGCTTCAATTGGATCGCGAGCGTTTCCAGGGGGTCATGCCCCCCAAGGTTGATGGAGCATGGAACCTGCATCGCCTGACGCTGAATGATCCCCTGGATTTCTTTGTGCTCTTCTCGTCGGCTGCTTCACTTATCGGCTCACCTGGCCAGGGCAACTACGCAGCAGCCAATGCCTTTATGGATATGCTGGCGTTCTACCGCAGGCAGCAAGGATTACCCGCCCTCTGCATCAACTGGGGTCGCTGGGGCGAGGTTGGACAGGCGATGAAGGGAGACCGCGGCGAACGCCTGGATGTGCGCGGCTTTGCCAGTATGAAGCCGAAGGAAGGCCTGACTGTCCTGGGCGAACTCTTGCGACAGAGTCCGCCACAAGTCGGCGTCATGTCGTTTCATCTGCCCAAATGGAGCCAATTCTATCCAAATTTGACCAGCTCCTCGCTCTTTGCGGGTCTGGTGGAGGAAACGAGGGCACAAGAGCAAGAGGGAGCAGCAGAGCCACGCCTGACAGGGGACATGCTGGTAATGCTGGACGAAGAGGCACGCCACCAGGCACTGAGCCAATATCTCAACGGTCACATTGCGAGGGTGCTGGGACACGCATCACTCAACCTTGATGCGTACCAACCGCTCAATCGGCTCGGCATCGATTCGCTCATGTCTGTCGAACTCAAAAACCGCATCCGCGCGGACCTGGGAGTGACCATTGCCGTGACCTCATTTCTGAAGGGCGTGACATTTGAGCAGCTTATCGGGGAGATCCTGGAGGGACTCTTGGTGCACAGTGGAGAACAGGCCTAGAGCGTGAATCATTAGGCTGTTTTCTTTGTTGACGGAGGTAGCAAAAACAGGGCAACCACAGCGAATTACATATTCCCGTGGTTGCCCTGTCGCTCGCAAAAGTAAAACGCTATGAGGCGCTCTCGTTTTTCGACGAAAGCTGCTGAAAAAGCGTGAAGAGATCGGGATGGTAGATCCACTCCACGATCTTTCCCTCGGTGTTTACGCGAAAGGTAACCATTTCGCGGTAGGCGACTTGTTTGTACGTCGCCGGAATCCCTTCCCACTGGTCCCCAGTATGGGTGCCTCTATTGAGGACGCGAATCATCACGCGGTCTTGCTCCGCAATCTCGTCTTCAACGGTGATAACCATGTCGGGGAAGGCCGCCGAAGCCGCGCTCATGAGATTTATCAATTCATCCCTGGTGAGTGGGGCGTCGAAACTTTGGACGACGCGAAAAACACACTCGGAAGCAAACCCATCGAAAAAGGCTTCCAGCTCTTTTTTGTTCCAATGTTCCATCAATCGGCGAATGATCGATTTGTTGGTTTCTTCTTCTGTTAGCGGCATGTAGCCTCCTTACTCCTATATATGCTTCAAACGGGAAAATGATACCGCCACGTTGCGCTTCCTGTCAAGCAAGCGCAACGTGGCCTTTGCGCGGCCCTTTCGTTCACATGTTCCCTGGATCGTCCCCGATTGCCTCTCCGCACGCTCCTCAACTGGCCGGCTGTCACAGTAGCGTATGATGTTCCATGTGCCTGGTTCGGGTGCGCCGCCGTTATGAACGATTTTTGTGTGCAATGCAGTACAATTGCAGAGGAAGAATAAGCAGATAGTGAGAGAGCAGGCGCCAAAAACGACGCCTTGAGAGGCACAAGGACGCCTTTATGTTGTTTCGCTCAGTTGGTTGTGGGTATCCGAGGATCCAGAAATACACATGCTCTTACTCTTGGACGACGCGAATAACACGCGAACGTCGGTCTTGTGGATCAATAATTCGTTGAATTTTTCCCTGACTTTCTAGGCGCGAGAACATTTTCGAGACGGCTGCGGCGGAAATACCGAGATGCTTGGCAAATGTGTTTGTTGTCCAGTTTCGCTTGCTGCGAAGAGCCTCAAGAATTTCTTGCTGGCGAATAGTCATGGAAGAGCTCCTTTCCGCTTCCTTTCTCCATTCTATTATGTATACGTATTGTATGACAGTTTACAATCTGCCATAAAAAAGAGAAGGTTGCCAGGTATTGGTAAACCTTCTCTGAAGCAGTCTTATCCTTTATCTCTCTTTCCTTCCTGACGTATCGAATGGCGGCATATCAAATCGTTGAAATTCTCCCTGGATCGGTTGTTGTGGTTGGGTTGGCTGGAGCGGCACCTCCATGTATCTATCAGCAGCAGAGGCGGGTTTGTAGGTGCCTTCGCCTCTTGCTCCTCTCCTACGGACAATAATCTCCTGTCGTTTCAATGCAGCCAAAAATTCGTCTAACAGTGTGCCGGTGGGGCGATTAAATTGAAATTGCCCCTGATTGGCTAACTCTGTACTTTTCATGATTGTTTGCGTCAGGCGACGTAACTCACTCTCAGCGAGCCGCGCCCCTTTCAAACGATTTTGCAGCGAATTGAATACATTGATGAACGGCCACAATACCTCGGGATACTCTTCGGTACGTATTTTTGAAATCTTTCCCTCATTCATTAATAACGCATGTGGTAAATTAACTGAAGGGTGGGCAGATTTTGCACTGAAGGGTGGGATTTTGATCTGAATCATGGGAAGCGGTGTTGGTCATCCAGGCGAAGCCGCTCCCGATGGTTTTTTTGCCATCACCACGGTGTAAATAGGTCACCGAGGCGCCAGAGCATTGATCATTGTTTGTCCATCCCAACCGTCTGCACAAGATCCAGGAAAGCTGTCCCAAATCAGAGCGTTCAACCCTCTTTCTTTATAGTGATCACGTTGTGAGGATTACGTAGGCAAACCCCTACCTCAAGGAGGGTTCCATTTAGCACAATCCTTGCGGAAAGCGTAAGGGAACAAAAGGAAAAAGGATGTTTAATATCAAACGAATGATCTCGCTGGGGCTGATGCTCCTCATGCTCAGTACCATGTTGGTTTTCACCACAGGAGTTGCCTCCGCGCACACCACTTCCACAGCGGTTGCTGCGGCAAGCTGTTACGATACAGGTTGCGATGGTCAAAATCCCATATCTAAGGGCTGCGTTAATGATGCACAAAATATATATATAGCACCGACTTCCGATTTAGGAGGAGGGCTGAGAGCAACTCTTTACCTTCGCTATAGCCAAACGTGCCGGGCGGCGTGGGCACAAATTTGGTTTAGCCCTTCGATGCCATCCGGTCAGTATGGAGATGCGGGGATTGAGAGGAATGGAGATGGGAAGTATTATGAATGCAATGCGTCGGGTGGCAATGGGTGGGTTGCTCCCGGTCAAACATCGTGCTATAGTCCAATGGTGGGTGATGCTTACCCGAAAACTGCCTTTGCTCTTGGCTTTCATTGGACGAACGGCACATGGCATGAGGTAGTCACCACAGCTTCGTATTAGTCCCTCTCTGACCTTTCTGGAGTCAAGTGGCTGGCTTGCACATTTCCCATGCGTAGCCTTGCCAGGCCACTTGATGGAAATTCCACCAGTCTGCTGGCGACAGAAGTATTCTGTGGATGAGTGATCTCGAACACCAGGAGAGTTCTACAGATCCCGTCAGCAGACGGTTGGGATGGACAAACAATGATCAATGCTCTGGCGCCTCGGTGGCCTATTTACACCGTGGTGATGGCAAAAAAAACATCGGGAGCGGCTTCGCCTGGATGACCAACACCGCTTCCCATGATTCAGATCAAAATCCCACCCTTCAGTGCAAAATCTGCCCACCCTTCAGTTAATTTACCAGCATGGTCTTCGGCGATGCATTTAATAAACACTTCTATCTATCTGTCTCTTCTCCTCGCTACGCTCTATTTCTGCCTCGCGTAACTGCACCTCTAATTGCGTGCGCATCTCGGCCGTATCGGCCCTCCTAATTGCGCCGGTCGCTCCTTTGACCCACAAATACGTTACCCCAGCGACTACGAATTGGATTGCGACGGGCCGCACTAAGATGGCCCAAAATTGCGATTGCAGCTCGTAGAGGAAGGCCGCGTCTTTGTATTCCTGAAAGAAAAGGCTCCAGATGATAAAGCCAATGTTATAGGCAGCGATGCCCCATACCCATTCGGGTGCGAGGAGTGATACGGCAACCACCTCGCCAAAAACAAACAAATCGTATTGTTGTAAAGTTGGAGGATCGAATGGAATCGAGGTCAGGACGACCATCGTGAGCGCTGCTTCAAACGCCACTGTCAACAAAATACCGGCAGCAGTTGGCTTTTTGAGCTTATTGAGGACGAGCGCCACCAGGCATATTGGCATCATACCGACACCTGCGGCGATTACGTAGTGTTTGGATAGTACAAGACATCCGGGAATGAATAAGAGAAAGCTAAGTAAAAGGCAGCCGACAATGATTGAGAGAAAGCGTGATTTGCGGCTCGTCTCCTTCTTGACAAAGCTTGCATGTGCCGGTGGTTCAGGGATCGCGGTCAACTGATACCACCAATTTAATGGAGAGGGCTTCGTAGCGACATTATAGGTTGGTGAAATTCTGCATCCTGCACTCCAATTCTTCGATAGAATTATCTATCAAGTACTTAAGCACTAAAGAGTTATCTAGTAAGCACTACCTATTTTCCTGATTCTAGTGCTACTCATTCCTTGAGAGTAATATAATGTGTTGCCATCAGGAAGATGATAGCTTGCTCAATCTTGTCCTCCGGTAGACGGGAAAACTGCCTCTTAATTTGTGCGATACTTCTCCGCCCATCAATGAAGTTGTAAATCCATCTCAAAACATGCTGTTCTGGTACTGCCAAGGAGGTAAGCCAGGTAATATCTAATGCTCGTAGGCGGATGGGGATAGCATCTTTGTCCATAGACGACATAGTTGAAGGCGCAATAGCGTTCGCGGCGGCAGTTGGGGCAACTGGGGAGGCGCGTAGTGTTGCGGTGGCTGTGGTTGGGCATAGGTATATTGTGGTGCCTGCGGCGACATATCAATTTGCGGTGGTTGTGGTTGTTTCACTGGCTGCAACGACCACTCAAAGGGTCCTCGTCTTGTGTCGGCTGCTTTCACCACCTCCAAAGGCACATTCTGGCGCTGACCGTCCTTCTTCTCAATGTAGCAAGAGACGGGTTTCCCCATACTCAGGGGAATGACGCACAGGCATCTTTCCCGCACGCCGGGAATAACGCGTGCGGGCAGTTCCGCCTGCAACAATGCATTTTCTTTGTAGTATTCACCCAACAAGGGAAGCGCTTTTACTAATCCTACGCTTACGTCAATCGGCGGCATCGATAGCTCCCTCCTCCCTGCTCGCTTGCTTCTCCTATGCGAAAACGACCACAGAAGAAAGCCTCCTCTGTGGTCGTTTTCGCTTTCCTCCTTAACTCCCTAACCGGCGGGCGAGGGCACATAATTCTGCGCTTGGGATGCCGCTCTCAGCAGGGGCATCCATGGACGGACCTTATAGACACAAATTCCATCACGGATCGCCGGATCTTTGTCCATGATCGCTTTTGCCTCTTCCAGGGAGGTGGCAGCGATGATATTCAGACCCCCGGCAGGGGCCGAAAAGGCTTCTTCCGTAAACGCTCCACCCCAGGCAAGAATGTTCTGTGCATGCAGTTGAAGCATATACATAACATGCCCCTGAAGAGGCTGCTCCGTGACTGGTTTGCCCGGCAACCAGTTAGGTCCGGGCAGATACTCAAAGGGATAGTAAATAGGTGGCATGGTTTTCTCTCTTTCTAATCTTAACAATAGAACAGGACTGGAGAGAGCTAAAAACTCCCGCTCCCCTGATTAACGGCTTTGTTGAAGTACCCCATACCCGATATCAAGGCATTAAAGCGCTGTACCTCTGCCCTAAAAATTCCCGACTGGATTGCTGGATCTTCGCGCATGATCTGCTCGGCATCCTCTTGCGAGCTAACGTTGAGGATGTAGATCACGCCCTCTCCCCAATCTCCAGCCAGGGCCAGGAGACCCCTTCGGTCCAGCCGAACCATATATCTGGTGAAGACCTCCATGGTCTGCTCAGTGACCAGGCTCTCCGGGCGAAAATTGGGGCCAGGCTGGCAAACTACCGCATACATGCGTACACCTGCCTCCTCCTCCGACAATGTTATACAATGTTGATCACACAACCTGTTGTTGCGTTAACATTATGTGACAAATAACAGCTAACTGATGGTATAGCCACAGTCAATCAGAATCTCCTGCCCTATAATTGTGGGGGTTTTTGCCACATGGAGTACCGTACTTGCCACCAATTCCGGATTACCGAACTCGCCTGTGAGCAGTCTTGGCAGGATCTTACCTCCCATATGCTCAAGCGCTCCTGGCGGCAATGCTCGCCGCCACATCTCGGTCTGAGTCGGGCCAGGAGCCACGGCGTTGACCGCGATGCCCTGAGGAGCCAATTCCACGGCCATGCATTGCATGAAGCATTTGAGTGCGCCCTTACTGGCCGCGTATGCGGCCAGCATCGGAAAACCGCCATTCGTAATGGATGTGGTCACATAAATGATGCTTGTGTTATATCGCATATGCGGAACAACCCGGCGGGTGAGTGACACCGCGCTTTTAAAGTTGGTATTGAGGTGGTGATCTAACACCTCTTCCGTGGTGTCATCCAGGTTGGCGAAGTGCACGACCCCGGCATTGCTGACAAACACATCAATCCGCCCATAGCGCTCAGTGGCGGTCTTGACGAGCTGATGCTGGAAATTATCATCGTTGATATCCCCTGCCAGTACCAGCGCGTGGCCTGCTCGCTCATGGGTAAAGCTTGCCACTTCATGAAGGAGCTGAGTAGAATCTTCGCGTGCGGTAAGCACCACCTTTGCCCCTGCTGCCAGGGCTTGGCGTGCAATAGCCGCGCCAATGCCTCGGCTGGCCCCAGTGATAAGAAATACCTTACCTACAAATGAGTTGTCCTCTGACATTTCATCCTCCTTGATTGTGGATTCGATAGATCTATAATTACCTATATAATACTCAAAATGAGAGAGTTTTGTCTATATACATGCAAGTAAGGCCTTTCGGGCTATATCTGCCTGGCTCCCTGGTTACACATTTTTGAGATTGGCCTCGTCAAAAATCTGCGCCGCAAGCCGTCTCAACACATCCTTCGCCTGCGCTTGGATCGAGGATGCACCAGCATCTATCGTTGTCTGCGGCAGGAACGACCATTCAATGTGGCCCCGTTTTCCTTCAAGATCGATAAAGTCATTTATCCTCAAAGGGTGGCGCTATCCCTCCTGATCCACTACTGAGCAGTCCACAACCTTTCCACCCACGAGCTGAATTCGCCTCGCCCCTTCCCAATTCCTCGGAGAGACACATGTGCATGGAGCAAGCCACTATGTTGATATTGCTCCAAAACTTGGAGCGCGACTGGCAGGCCAAGGCTTGCATCTATGGCTGGAGACGCACGCTTCTTTTTTTTCTAGGATGGCAAGCCTATCTTGACGGAGGGAGGATACTGAGAGGGAGAAATCTGGCAGAATACCAAGAGAAAGGGTCAGATGACGGATTCTGAGCATGCCGAAACCTATGAGCAACGGGTGCAAGCGATTCGCCAGGCGAACCAGCCGCTTCTGGAGGGTTTTGAGCACTGGCTGAGGCAATCCGGGCTACGTGAACAGACTGTTCGAGATCATGTGGACAATCTGCGGCTCTTCGAGCACTATCTGCTCTTGTATGCCTATTCCTTGCGCCGCCTGGATGAAGCCACCGACAGCGAGGTCTATTGGTTTTTAGCCGACTGGTTCCCGCGCAAAGCGCTCTGGGCGTCGGTTTCCAGCATGACGATGTACCTGGCCACGTTCAAGAAATTCTTCACATGGATGGGAGAGACGGGTTTGGTCTCTCCCCAAGTCGTTGTGGATGTCCGCTCGACGCTCAAAGAAGAACGCCGCGTGTTTCTGAGAGCCGTGGAGGAGTAGCGTCCGCACGGAAACACCAGAGGAGCAAGGAGATGGCTCGACGAGAAGCGCGTCCTCCAGCCGAGCGAGAAGTCCGCTTACCCCCAAGACTCATCCATTGTATCGATTGTGGGCAACGGCTCTGGGTGGCCTATCATGCGCAACGGCAGCTTGTGACTTTCCGAGGATTGGTTCGGCTGAGAGTAGTGGTGCGGCGTTGTCGCAACCCGGCGTGTGAGTTGTATCACCTGCCCTATCGCGCCGAAGAAGAAGGAGGCTGGGCGCTGCCCCACGGAGAATTTGGCCTGGATATCCTCACGGTGATCGGCCAGTTACGCTATGGGGAGCATCGCTCGATCCCGGAGATCCACCAGCGACTGGTCGAGCGGGGGGTGAGCATCGCCCAGCGGACGGTCACTGATCTGCTGGAGCGCTATGAGGAGTTGGTGGCGCTGCACCTGGCTGATGAGGAGCGCGTCAAAGCCCGGCTCAAGCAGCAGGGCCAGGTCCTGCTTTCGATCGATGGGATGCAGCCAGATGTCGGGCATGAAGTGCTTTGGCTCATCCGTGACTGCTGTCCGGTGAGGTGCTGCTCGCCCGAACGCTGCTCAGTACTACGCGCGGGGATCTCGCTACCCTCCTGGACGAGGTGAAAGAGGTGCTGACCGCCTTGAATGTGCCGATCAAAGGTCTTGTCTCCGACGGCCAACAGACGATCCGGCAGGCGGTGGAGCGGAGTTTGCCCGGCGTGCCGCATCAGCTCTGCCACTTTCACTATCTGGATGAAGCGGCTGGACCCATCTTCGAGGCGGATCGACACGCCAAGACCGAACTCAAAAAGCTGGTGCGCGGGGTCCGGCCTATTGAGCGAGCGTTGGAGGGGCAGGATGATGAACAGAGCGAGGCCATGCGCAGTTACTGCTTGGCGGTCCGCAGCGCACTGACCGATGATGGCCATCCCCCATTATGCGCCTCCGGCCTCAAATTGCATGATCGTCTGACTCAGATCTCTGACTCGCTCGCACGGGTCGAGGCAAAAAAGGGGGGCCTTCCGCCAAGCTTGTATGACCTCCAGCACCTGCTCACTCGTGCCTTGAAGCAGACCGAAGCCCTGTGGCCTCCAATCGAACGAGCCTATGCGCTTGTCCATCAAGCCGCCCATGTGCTGGCCAATCACGACCACGAGAATGCTCAGATGGTGCGTGAGCACTATGAACAAGTGCTGGCTCGCATCCGGGAACAGCGCGCCTGCGGAGGGCCGCTGAGTTCGGCGCTTGAGACCTTCTTGAAGAAAACGGAGAGTTATTGGTCCGGGTTGTTCCACTGCTATGATGTGCCTGATCTGCCCCGGACGAACAATGACCTGGAACACTGCTTTGGGCCGGTGCGCTACGGGGAACGGCGCGCTTCAGGCCGACGGGGAGCCATTGCCGCGCTGGTAGTCCGCGGCCCTGTCCGTGTGCTCACGGCTTTGGCCTTGCAACGACAGTGTTTTTTGCCACGAGCCCTGGTGTTCGCTGATCTGGAGGCGTGGTACGACTTGCGGGAGCAGCTTGCCTTTCGGCGCGAGGCCCGCCGCAAACAGTTGCGCTTCCGCAAGAATCCTGCGGCGTATCTGGCAGCATTGGAAGAGGTTATTCTCAAGACAGGCTTGCCATTCTAGGAAAAAAAACGAGCTTAAGCCCTGGTTAAAACAATGCTGGTGTATTCCCCCAGAAGCGAGCGCCGCCTTTGTCTGGCGCATGGAAGATATCTTAGAGATCTACACGCGTCCGTTTGACCCACGCTTTCCGCAGGTGTGCATGGATGCGCAGTGCCAAACTGCTGCTGAAGGACAAACGAGAAAGCCTGCCCATGCAACCGGGCCAGCCTGAGCGGGTCGATTATACGTTTGAATCAGCAGGGATGCGCAAGCTTTTTCTAGCGTGTGAGCCGCTAGCGGGCAAACGGTTCGTCAAAGTGACAGAGCGCCGGACAAGCGAGGACTGGGCCCACTTCGTACGGGAAATCGTTGATGTTCACTCCCCCGATGCTGAGAAGATCGTGCTGGTGATGGACAATCTCAACACCCACACACCATCTTCCTTGTATTCCACCTTTACTCCGTCGGAAGCCCTTCGCCTCCTCAAGAAATTGGAAATCCACTACACGCCCGTACATGGAAGCTGGCTGAATATGGCCGAAATTGAGCTCTCTGCTCTGGCCCGCCAATGTCTTTCCCGTCGCATTGGGACACAGAAGGAACTGGAGCGAGAGGTCTTGACTTGGCAACAGAACCGCAATGAGGAGGCCATTACCGTCAATTGGCGTTTTACTACCGCTGATGCACGCATCAAACTCAAACGCCTGTACCCCTCTCTTGAGAAAAAGAAGCCTTCCACTTCTAAGAAGACTATTGCAAAGGAAGATTGACAGAGCACTTTCTTTTCTTCATAGTTTTTGCAACAATACCCTCGCGATTGCGCTCAAAATCCTGATCGCGCTGGTGCTCAAGAATGTCAGGTTGGTCCTGGTCAGCGACTCCCTGATCACAGCTATCTATGGTGTTCTCATGCTGGCCTCGCTCCTCACGGCCTCACCGCTGATCATGAGACTCATCCAGAGCGTTCTTGCCAACGCAACTCCTGGTCAGGATCAGCAACTCATGTTGCGTTGGCAAGAACCAGGTACCCGCTTGTTTTTCGCTGCCATCACGGCTGTCTGGGGCATTGGCCTACTCCTCGAATGTGTGGTACGTGTGGCCCTGGCTTTGACCTTGCCCATTGAGCAATTCCTCGTGATCAGTCCCATCGTGCGCTACTGTTTTCTGAGTGTACTGGTACTCTGGGCCATCCTCTTCGCACGGATACGCCGCCAGAGGCAGCAAAAACAACGTGAGCGTGTCACGAAGCCGCAAATGCATGAAACGCCACTCCCCTCTGTCCCACGCTGAAAAGTCGTCTCACCGAACAAATGAAAAGGAGCACATGTGATGAAGATTGGCACCCTACGCGTGCCTGGAGCGACCCTCTCCTATGAGGTACGCGACTCAGGATCTGTTCTCCTCATGATTCCCCCTGGAGCGAGCGATGCCCGTGCTTTCAACGGTGTTGCCAGGCATCTCGATGATCTGTATATCGTGGTGACCTATGACCATCGAGGTCTCTCGCGCAGCACGCTCGACAACCTGAAGGAAGAGCAGCGAGTCGAGACGCACAGCGACGATGCCCACCATCTGCTGACTACGCTCACGAGCGAGCCGGCGTTTGTGTTTGGCAGCAGCGGCGGTGCGGTGGTCGGTCTTGACTTGGTCGCACGCTATCCCGAACAGGTGCACACGCTGGTCGCGCATGAGCCACCAGCACAGTATCTGTTACCTAAGGCAGAACACTCCCATGAAAACTTCCAGGAGATCTATCGCAGTGAGGGCGCGGTTTCGGCTTTCCAGAAGTTCGTAGCAGAAGTTCGTGCAAGCTTCGACGACCGGGAGTTGGATGTCGATATGCCAGACATGAGAACCCGGAACACGGACAATATGGTGTTCTTCTTTGAGCGGGAACTCGCAATGTACAGACGCTACAGGTTTGATTTCGCCGCGCTCTTGCGAGCCTCGACCCAGATAGTGATCGCTGGTGGGTGTACCGGACGGGCATACGTCGGTTACCGCAGTGCAACTGTCGTGGCGAACAGTCAGAGGGGATGCAGAGGTCACGGAGGTATGACTGATCCATCTCCCACACCTTACCCACCACACTCACATATAATTAGGAAGGGATTCCCCGATGCGCGATCATGAGACAGAAGCCTCCCAGCGACACTACAGCAACATCCCTGAGCAAATTCAAGAGAACAACAATGGGCCTGCTCAAAGCTCGTCATTGAGTTTGAACAGGCTCACCAATAAAACTCACATGGATTAAGGTGCATCACGAGGATGATTGTTGATGTATAGTGCTGTACCATACAGTAGAAGAATGCTGGAAGAAAAAGCAAGCCTATCCTTGCTCTGTGGACGAAAATGAGGAGAAAACGCCATGATCAAGCACAAAATACCCATCTACCATTACGGAACGGCGTCTTTTCCCTTGCGGTTGGACATCAATTTTCAGTCGGTATAAGGCAAGATCATCAGGTCTTGAACCACTATAGCCAATACGACGTGCTATTCCACAGATTTCGCCAGGAGCGTCAGAACGAGAGAATGGAATACGAGCAAAAGAATGTTTGACAGTCGCTCGATTGCATGGCAGTTGAGGTGTGTAGACCAGATGGTATGTTTTCTCCTGTTCTCTCATGTGTTGTCCCTTTCATCTCAAAAAAAAACATGTTCCAAATCTACTCTTCAAGAAACGTGTCACGAGACACAAAAGAGCGATGTTTCCCCAACGAGCGTATCGTCTGGCCTCTTTAAAAAAGATAAACTCTTCATCAGAGAAAGTACACGAATAGACTCTTACGTAGGTTACATAATTATCTCTTCGCGAGAGGTGGAAAGCCATTTAGCGCCACGTGTGAAACAGCGAACAAGAGCACTTTATCATTCGTGCTGGAGCTGACGCAACTCGATCAGCAACGTTTCATCGGGATGAATGCTCACACTACATCCCTTGGCGCTGGCGGGACACTGGGCTTGCAAGGGACACTGGTTACAGGCCTCTTTGTGCCATAAAGTGCCCCAGCTCTTTTCGGGCGATAAAACATCCTAAGAGGACAGAACCTCTATCAAATCACAGTACGAAAGGAGAGTACCATGCAAGCGTGTGAACAGGTTGTTGAGTATCAGCTTTTCATCGGCGTGGATATTGCACCTCTTACCGCGACCATTGCCTGGCAAGCTCCAAAACAGAAGCCAAGCAAACCTATGACCATTGAACAGACTCCGGAAGGGTTCTCTTCTTTGCATCAGCGACTTCTTAGGACGGGGGGCCGCGCCAGATCGCATGCTTGTCGTTATGGAAGCCACAGAAATCTCCTGGCTGGCTCTGGCGACCTTCCTGGCGCGCCTTGGATACGCGGTCAGTATCGTGAACCCTGCCCAGGCGCATCATTTTGCCAAGGCCCATGAGAATAAGTCCAATCATTGTGAGCTAGTTACCACTGTTACCAGTGAGATTACCCATTGTTGTGCTCACTGATCCACTTTGAGCGGCTCACCTGACGCTTATAACTGCTCATGATCGTATTCTCATTGTGAGTATGCGTGGGGTGTTCCTCCCCTATAGCCAGGGTGCAGTCCAGGCTACTCACTCACCCTCACCCTTCCCCTTGTCCTTGGAAAGTTGTGACTGGTCGCTCTGTCTCTCCGTCATATCCTCTATGCTATGGTTGTACAGCCTACCTACGTTTCCTAAATCCCATCACCCTGTGCAGCCGTAGCATACATTCATTGAACGCGAGGCAGATCTACGTGGCAAGGCCGTCTTTGCATTAGGGTACTGGGTAGGCTGCCGGTTCAGTGACGTGTCCTGGCTCCAGCTCGACCAGGTGTATGTCACTGGCAAGGCTGGTATGATCACCGTCGGGCATAAAGGCGGCAAGACACGCAGCATCGACCTGACCAACGGCGCTCGTCGCCCGCTCCATGACTACCTGGAGCAGGGGACACGCAAGGAGAGCGCCTCCATCTTTACCAGCCAGCGTGCCAAGAAGCGATTGAGTGCTGGAGAGGTCGACGGCTGGCGCTGGAGCGAGGACGGCGTCCACCAGTGGTGGCAACAGCTCAAATCGCTGGCATGTGCGGCTGAGTACGAACTCATCGCCGACGTGACGTTTCACGATCTGCGGCATGACTTTGCCCATCGCGCACGCGCTGCGGGGTGGTCGCTCGAAGAATTGGCCTACTACCTTGGGGTGCGGCAAGGTTTTTTGCGTGAGGCAGAGCCTAGGAAAAAGCTTCGTGCTACAATAGAGCCATCGGCAAGATGACAGAAAGAGGAGGAGCATCAATGGACGACCAAGCCTGGCACGCAAAGAGTATCGAGATCCTGACGGACATCAAGGCGTGGCGACAAGCTCATCCCACCGCCACCTTTGTGGAAATCGAAGAGGAGGTGCATACGCGCCTGATGGAATTGGAAGCACACGTCTTGCAAGATGCGGCTGCGGCGAGCAAGCGTCGAGCATGGGGCCAATCAACGGACACGCTTGCTCCGTTGTGCCCCACCTGCTCCGTTCCTCTGCAGGCACGAGGCAAGCGAGAGCGGACGTTGCACGGCAATGGAGGCCAGAGCGTGACCTTGAGCCGTACCTACGGCATCTGCCCCAAGTGTGGATCAGGTCTTTTTCCCCCTCGATGAGGAACTCGCACTGCTGCCAGGTCACTTGGCGCCTCGGCAACAAGAACACCTGACGCACCTGGCATGCTTCATGCCCTTCGAGAAAGCCACTCAGATGCTTGAAACGCTCCTGGGAGTGCGAACGACCAAGGAGACCGCCCGTTGTTTGACCGAGCGCATGGGTGTCTGCATGGAAGCAGCATACATTGCCGAAGGTGAGAGGCTCTCCTTTCCTCCTCCTACCGATCAGCCTGCTCCACAACGCTGTGTCCTGAGTGCTGATGGGGCCATGATTTCTCTGGTCAACAAGCAGTGGGCCGAAGTACGTACCCTGGCCATTGGAGAGCTCACGTGAGATCGGGTTCCGATGGGGAACCGGAGATCCATGTGGGCCACCTCTCGTATGTGTCTCATCTCTGTGATGCCTTCACCTTTCTCCAACACGTCGCGGGGGAGATCCGACGACGCAAGGTTCTGGAGGCGAGGGAAGTGTGTAGTGTCACCGACGGAGCCGAGTGGTGTCAAAGCTTGACGGCGAGGGGTGCGGCAAGTTTTTTTTGCGCTGAGCCTATCCTGGCCCTTGAGTATGAACGGACCGGAATACTCAAGGGCCATGTAACAAATGAAAAAATGAACCCCAAACAACACTGATAAGCAGTGTGTAGAGATGATTACATAACGTGAAAATGCCGATCGATCATCTTGATAGTTTCTTCCAGTGAGTGGCTACCGTCAATCTGAACAAGGGACAACCCTTGCTCAAGGGCTTTCTGGGTAACATAAGCCGCAAAAGAGATGTCACGTTGCATCCAATTAGCAAAAGCTTGTTCGGGGTGAGTGCAAGTTGCGACAACTTCTTGAGCCCATTCCCTCCGTAGATAGTGCTTCATTTGAAACTCAGGAACGGGAACCATCCAAAGCGCCTGATGGAAGGTCGTCAGCAGAGGAGCTAACAGGTGAGGCAACAATGCATTCCCTTCTACCAACACAGGGGCTGTTTTGGGCAAGGCAAGCAGATCAGCGAGGATCAGCGGAAACTCTTCCTGATACAGCTGGATTTCCTCCGATAGTTGTTGGGCCGCTGGCCGTATCCATAAAGCATCCCCACTCAGGGTGCTCAGTTTGGAAAAGATAGGCTGGAGTTCAGGGGTAACAACAGATATGTGGCACTCGTATGCCTCATCGCAACGATAGAGCTGCCATCCATACTTTGCTACCAAGGCATCAGCCACCGAACTTTTTCCTGCACAAGGTGAGCCACCGAGCCAGTACACATGGGCGAGTTCTTGTTGAATCGCTTCTGCCTTCATTGCACCTCCTCATATGGCGTGGAGCATTTGATGTCGTAACGATACCAGGCTCCCATTTTACCACATCTATTTATGCGTTTTGATCGTGAATTACTCCTTGAAGGCCCTTGAGTATGAACGGACCGGAATACTCAAGGGCCTCTCCTGATCACGAGGACACGATCGATCTCCATTGTTCCCAGTGCTTCATCGCTTGCTGTATTGTTTTCCGACTTTGGCACAAGCGAAAGTACTTGAGATCGAAAAGCGAGCAAGCTATGAACATCACACTTGCTCGCTTGTTTTAGCAAGCAAACAGTATAGTTTGCACTTACTTGCTTGCTTCTCACTGTGAAATAGCCCTTGTCCGCTTGCTCGATTCCCTTCCCTTTCATCAGGTATACTCCATGACAGGTGATCGTTTCCTCTGCTCTCCACTTCTCAGAAAGGGAATGCTATGGAAGTTGAATATGTTGGAAAGCGTGCTCACCTCTTCCATCTCTTGCAGCAACATCCTGAGTGGACGCTCCAGCAGTATGCTGATGCGGTCGGCTGTTCTCAGAGTATGGTTTGCACCTGGCGGCAGCGTTTTCGAGAAGCCCAAGCTCAGGGAACGCTCGATGCTTCCATCTTCTTTTCCCGCTCTCGTGCCCCTCACCATCACTCTCCTCGCATTGATACTGAGGTTAAAGAGCGGGTGCTTTCGATCCGCCAGTCTCCCCCAGAGCCATTACAACGTACCCCTGGGCCATTGGCCATCCTGTATTATCTGCAGCGAGATGCAGACTTGCAGGCAAAAAAGGCCCGCTTGCCTCGTTCGACACGCACCATCTGGCGCATCCTGGATGCTGCGGGAGCCATTGAGCGCGATCATCCTCGTCAGCGCTCTCCACGCCTGCCACAAGCCCCTTTGGAAGAAGTCCGACTCGATTTCAAAGATGTTTCCACCGTTCCTGCTGATCTGCATGATCCTGATGCCAAGCGGCAGCATGTGATCGAAGCGTGCAATTTTGTCGACGCAGGCACTTCCCTCTTGCTCGACGCCCAGGTTCATGAAGACTTTCACGCAGAAACGGCGTTCCAGGCGGTAGTCTCCTTCTTGCGTCGCTATGGCTGTCCCAGCATCTTGACCTTTGATCGCGATCCCCGCTGGGTGGGCAGTGCAGCGGCACGCGATTTCCCCTCGGCCCTCTGTCAATTTCTCTTGTGTGTCGGCGTACAACCCAACATCTTGCCTCCCCGCCACCCAGAACTCAACTGCTATGTGGAAAGATATCATCGGACCTACAAGGAAGAATGTCTGTTGGTACATCGTCCTGGGACCCTCGAAGAGGTTCGCAGCGTCACCGAGGCCTTTCAGCACTTTTACAACACGCAGCGTCCTCATCAGGGGCGCAGTTGTCGCAATCGTCCTCCCAGCCAGGCCCATCCTCTTCTGCCTACCTTACCCGTGCTTCCAGCTGTGGTCGACCCGGATGCCTGGTTGCAAGCGGTTCACGGGCGGACCTATGCGCGACGCGTCAAGTCAGATGGTCGCGTGAGCGTTGATGGGGCTGACTATTCCATCAAGCAAGCACTGGCTGGGCAGCTCATCACCTTGTGTGTCAATGCAGCTGAGCGCTGCTTCGAGGTCCTGCAGCAGGAGAGCATGATCAAGCAGCTCCCCATCAAAGGGCTGCAAGGCCAACGGATGCCGCTGGATGACTACATTGCCTTGATGCAAGAGCGCGCCCGTTCAGAGGAACGACAACGTGCGATGAACCTGCGACGGCGACACCTCCAAGCCCAATAGTTCTCCTGATTGCTTGCTGGGGTTGGTTCGTCGAGGGGGCTGCTGTCGGTTTTTCTGCTTGCTCGTTTGTTTTTAAGAGCTTGTTCGTCTGCTTTTCTCCCTCCCTGGTTAACCTTTTCCTTATTTTTCTCGCCCATACTCTCGTGCTTGCTCGTCTGCTTTTCGTTCGAATGCTTGTTTTTCGCAATCTCAAGTACTCTTGCGAGAGCTAAAGTCGGAAAACAATACACTTGCCGCTGACAGTACGCCCGTTGGCGACACCGATGAGAACAGTATTCCTTGGTACGGTGTCCCTTAACGCGGATCAGAGGTATCCCACAAGGGCAGGTATCTGGCTGTTGAGGAGCAACAGGCCCCTGGGGATGCGCGAGAGGACGGGGAGAAGGAGACGGGAGGATGGGACGGACCGGTGGAAGGGGCGTGAGAGGAGGAATGGCAGCCACTGTGTGTGACGGAGGTCCAGGAGGAAGCGTGCGAGGCCTCAATGGAGCAACGAGAGGGTATTGTCAACTTGGCGAGAAAACAGAAGAGCTTTTTTGAAGAGAAGAGAAAAGGGAGAGGAGAGAAGCGGAGGATTGAAAGGAATGGATCGCTGTTAGGCAGCCGTCTTTCCTCCGGCCACCTCGTTCCAAACCAGGAAACGATCCTGCATGAGAGCACGGTAATCCTCTGCAGTGAGACGATGCCGTTTGGGCCGAAAGTGATCCAAAATCGGCCCGAATGCGGAGAGAAACTGTTAGGCCTGGACTGCTTGATTTGAACCGCCGCATCGTTCGTTCTCGTTGTCTGGTCGGCTGATGCGAGCGTTCCGCTCGGTTGTTTAAGCCCTTGTGTTGTCGATGCTCTACACTTGCCATGACCGCTCTCTTTGCAGCGGCGTAGCTGGCCAGTTTGTCTGTAATAATCTCTTGTGGCACGTATTGAAGCCCTTTGAGCAGTTTTCGAAAAAATTTCTTCGCTGCCTGTTTGTTGCGTCGGCTCTGCACGAGAATATCGAGGACGTTACCGTACTGATCAACAGCTCGCCATACGTACTGGGTCTTTCCGTTGATCTTCAGGTAGACTTCATCCAGATGCCACGTATCGCCCATCTTACCATGACGGCGTCTGAGCTCATTCGCATACGTTTGCCCGAATTTCAACGTCCACTGACGGATAGTTTCATACGTCAAAACGATGCCGCGCTCCGCCATAAGCTCTTCAATATCACGGAAACGCAAGGAGAAGCGAAAATACAGCCAGACTGCGTGACTGATAATCTCGGGCGGGAAGCGGTAGCCTCTGTAATTGGGAGCAGTGGTTGTTGTTTTCATGAGGCTATTTTAACACAGTGTTCCGCTACATTCTCAAGTTGACAATACCGTGTCCTGTGGCAATTGTCCAACTTCGCCCAAAATCGCGAAGTACTTCGCCCACTATTGGGTGGTTTTCCACTTCCCTTTTTGACAGGCTTTTCAGTACACTAAGAGCAGGTCGTGTGGCTCTTGCTTGTGCCTCCCCTCCTATGCTCTACGACCAACACACATGTGAGGGCTGCATGACCTTATTATGACGAAAGGCGGACAGAACAACATGATCAATATGGAGCGTCTCCTGTCACCATCGGGTGTTCCTGACGGTCTTCCACACGCTCCTCCTGGAAGTAGGGAAGGACACGAAGAGCAGATGATGGCACTGCACGCGTTGCAAGTGGTTCCTCCTGCGTTACTGGAGCAGGTGCAACAGTTATTTGGGTCACAGGACCGGCGCTGTCTCAATGGGCAGGCGTTTCTGGCCCAGTGGCTTCGTGTGGCGCACATCGAAGAGATCCCACTTCTCCCTCATGAACCTCCCCAACTAGTTGCTGTGCTCACGATTCAGAGTCTTCGCGCGTTTTGCACCTCTCCCTTGTCTGCCTGCCCCTGGTGCTATGACACCACAGCCAAATACATGTCAGTGTTACAGGCGGCAGGCCTCTTGCTCAAAGCGAAACAGCCCAAAGGCATGGGGACGCGCTATTATTTACCACTGACATCGACGCCCTGTCTGTCTGCCTGTCTGTGCCGAGCAGGTGCAACAAGCTCACGAGTCGACGCAAAAGCGTCAGACGTTCGCGTGCGTTGCAACGGGTCGCAGTGTGTCTAGAGGAGCAGATCCCCTGCGTCGAGAGTGATCACGATGGAAAGGATGCAGGAGCCATGAAAACCCGGCCAGGGTATCTGTGTTTGGTTCCACCTCCACAGCAAGGACAATATGAGCAACGAACCTGTAGTCATGCTTCCCAGATGACGGAAAGGCGTGGTGAGTTTTCTGGTAAAGAAGAGCGGGTGGGGCGAACGGTTGAGCGCCTGATGGCGATGATGCAGTCCTATGGGATGCGTCTCACCCCTGCCATGAGAGTATCGATAGCTACCATTATCTGGGAGGAACTGACCCACTCAACGCAAGCGGTTTCACCACAACCGCCTGAGGAGCATAAGCCAGTTTCCTCGTCACCTGAAATGCAGACGAAACCAATCTGTGATGTGATGCATCGTGATCGAACAACAATACCACGTCAAGGTCGACGTTTTCGAAGAAGGTCGAGAATTGCAGAGGGAGATCCTCGTCCACAACCTGATGTGTCGACTTCAGAAGAAAACTATCGCCCTCAAGCCGCTCCATTGACTCAGAGGGAGAACAGACAATCTCCTGAGAAACTGTCGACTCCAGAAGAAAATCGTCGACCTCAAGCGAGCGCCTCGGTGGGTGAAGAAAATCGTCAACTTTTCGCCAAACCATCGACTGCTGTGGAGGATCGTCGACCTTTGGTGCAAGAAACCGTCGACTTGTGCGGCACGCAAACGCAGACCCAGGGGTCCCATACGCATACACACGCGCGTGCGCGCGTTGAATTCAATTCTCTCAATACTCATCAATTCCCAAAAAAAGAAATACATGAAAAAAGTGAAGATGAATTGAGAGAACATGGTCTTCTACAAAAGCAGGTCGATGGTTTGGCGCGTATCGCAGAGGAACCAGGCCAATCATTTGCTCCCTGCTCTCGCAGAGAGGTCATTGATGAGCCTTCCTCAACCCTGTCTTCTCCAGCGCAAGAGAATGTCTCTCTTGTGACCACAGAGGATGAGGATGATGGTCCTTTTCTCTCCCTTCGGGATCAGGTGGCTGCAATGAAGCGCGTGTATGAACCGGCGACCCATGAGATGCTTGAGGCACTGGCTCTGGATTACTCACAGCGCTTTAACCAGACGAGTGAAAACGTTGGAGTCTACCTCAAGCGTATGCATGAGCATCCGGAGTGGCTTCATGTGGCGGCGGTGGACGCCCTGGTGCGCACCTGGTTCCCTGATCCCGGACGTCGTGCGGCCAGACTCGGGGGAGGATGGGTGATCAAGAAATACCGTGAGTATGTGGAGGGGCAGGAAGAGCCTCCCGCCGAAATGGTAGCCTGGGCACAATGGATTCTCAATGGTGGATTGACCTATAACCATCTGGAGTGGGTGCTTGAAGTCGCCGCGCGCAGTGGGAGCATCACTCAGATGAGGGAAAACGCCCGCTTCCTCACGAGGTGATTACCGAAACTGGACGGTTGCAGGAGTTCTGGGCCGAAGGCGGCGCACAAGGCTTAGAACGCTCTGGCTATCTCTTTGTGGATCTTGATGGTGAATTCTTTTCCTCTCAGGACTACGAGGGGTATCGTCAGGCGGCGGTGAATGACGTGCTTTCCACTCCGTATGATCCCAGTGATTCCCAGGTGATGTATGAGATACAGACGTATCTGGCCTGGGCTGAGTCCCAGAGGCTTCCTGCAGAAGAAGAGCAGGCTCTGCTGACCGATTTACCACCCCCCCTGGTGCAATGGGTGAGCGCTCTGGGCAAGCGGATTGATAGTGATCATTATAACATTGGCGTACGTTTGGCTCCTCGAAGCCGTCGACGTGTCATTGAAATTCGAGAGAAGTCGACGGTTGGACAGGTCTGGCATCTGGGCAACCAACAGCAAATTCTTCAGTGGTTGCAGCAGTATTGCTTTTTTCCTGCTGAACAACAATTAGCACTCATGGGTAACTGATATGAGGTAACGATAGCACCAATAATGGGAATTCTTATAGACATTAGCGAATTGATGATTGGTTAAAGGAGCAACGCAATGGAAAGAAATGAGCATGCTGAGCCTTGGCTTCTGACTGTAGAGCAAGCTGCAAAGCATCTGAACATTGGTCGAACAAAGTGCTATGACCTTGTGACGACTCCCCACGGCGAAAGCCGGGGGCTTCTCAGGAGGCTTGCGCTTCCTGAAGGCTCCGTCCGAGCCAAAGAGCTTTGATGTTGAGTGCAGCATTGTGATCCCTGTCCAGTTCACAGCCACACTCACACGAGTGCCAACGCTCTGAGAGCGTCTTCTTGCGAACCGTGCCGCAACTGCTGCACACTTGGCTGGTATATTTCGGATCAACCAACACGACCCGCACCGTACCAGCCTCCGCCGCTTTGTACTCGCAGAACGCGATGAATTGACTCCAACCAGCATCTAAAATTGATTTATTCAGGCCAGATTTGGCACTGGCTCCGTTAGGAAGATACTGCCCCGTTTCCTCATCCTGTTTGGGTTTCGCTCGTTTGGAGAGGTTGGCAGGCGCGATATCTTCAAACACAATGGTTTCGTAGGTGTTCACTAAGCGGCGTGACCACTGATGCAAGTAGTCATTGCGCTGATTGCGTGTCTTCCTGTGAAGCTTCGCCACGCGCTGTACGGCCTTCTTGCGCCGGTTGCTCCCACGTTTCTTTCTCGCGAGAGTCTGTTGTGCTTTTGCAAGCTTCTTCTCAGCCTTACGGTAATGTTTGGGGTTCTCAATCACGTCACCTGTGGAGAGGGTCGCCAGCTTCGAGACTCCCAAGTCAATACCAACTGCCTCATCGGTGTAGGGTGTTCGTGGCATGGTTTCTACTTCGCAAGCTAGGCAGGCGTACCAGCAATGTCCCTCCCTCTTGATAGTGCAGGTCTTGATGGTCCCAAGCACCTTGCGATGCAGCTTGATTTTGATGTGTCCAATCTTGGAGAGTTCAAGACGCCCGTTCTTCAGGGAGAAGCCAACTTGTGGAAAACAGAAGCTATCATAGTGGGTGCGTCCCTGGAAGCGAGGATAGCCGGGAGTAACACCTGCCTTCACACGTAGAAAGAAGTCTTTGAACGTCTTCTCTACCCGGCGCAACACATCCTGCAACACCTGAGAGTGGATATCTTTGTACTCCTCTCTGATCTCTTTGATCTCAGGCAGTTGCATGGCTTGCGCGTTGTAGTTGGTTCCTTTGCCAGTGTATTTGTACATCTCTCGACGCTCTTGGAGCGCAGCGTTGTACAATTCGCAACATCTGACAAGTGTCCATTCAAGCTTCTCGCATTGTTTTTTGGTGGGATAGAGGCGAAACTTAAAGGTCTTCATGCTCACGTGACTTCCTGCCTTCTTTGTGTCGAGCAATCCGCTCTCGTATCGCCTGTACAATCTCCCAATTAATGGATCGTTCCTCATAGTGTGCCATTCGCTCTAACTCATCCCACACCGATTGAGGAATACGAGCCTTAAAAGGATGTTCTTGTTTCTCTTTCATGATGTTATTTTAACATCATAGTGATATCATATCAAGCGTATCCACCACCACCCTATCCACCCACAAAAGGAACGCGCCTTCTATCCCCCTGCCTTTAGGCAGGGGGATAGAAGGCGCGTTTTGATAAGCTCTGAAGGTTTGCCAGTAGTCAGCAGATGGCTCAAGAAAGGTGATACTGGTAATTTTGTGAACGGATGTACCAGGTAGCCAGTACAGCGAGGGGTGGTCTGCTCACTCCTATCACGCCCATGGAGAGATTCGTGGCTCTCAGGCTCTCTGACATCTCTTCAAGGAACCAGCCCTGACATTCTTGCATCGCCTCAAACGTGAGCTGTAAATTATGGGATTATGATATCGTGTGACGCTTTGCATGGTCTCGTCACCTGCTCTCAGTAGACCAGGTGACGAGCATTGTGCTTATACGTACTCTTCCGGACGGATGTCGACGTACTGGCGGAACCAGTCGAGCATAATTTCCCAGCGTTCCAGCATCAGAGCGGGTTTCTCCGCGCCTATATGCCAGTGACCGGGAACACGCACGAACTCGACGGGAACCTTGCCCATGAGCTTGAGCGCGATATAGAACTCTTCCGACTGGCTGATAGGACAGCGCAGGTCGTTCTCTGGATGATAGATGCGTGTAGGCGTTGTGACCTTTCCGGCGTGTGTAAGAGGTGAGCGGTCGTGATAATATGCAGTGCGTTCCGCGTCCCATGGATACCCTTTTGATTGGAAAGCCATCCAGAAGCCGATATCGGAGGTTCCCACGAAGCTTGCCAGGTTGGAGACGCCCGCCATTGGGACCGCCGCCTTGAATCGGTCTGTCTGCCCAATAATGCGCATGGTCATGTAGCCGCCATAGCTGTAGCCTGAGACAACTAGGCGTTCGGGATCGGCTATACCACGTGTGATGCACTCGTCTACACCACGCATGATGTCCTGATAATCCCAGCCACCCCAATCGCCCTCTACCTGGCGCACAAAATCCTCGCCGTAGGTTGTGCTGCCATGGGGATTGCAGTAGAAGACGGCGAAGCCCTGCGCCGCGCAATACTGCAAGAAGGGGTCCATGCCAGCGCCAAAGGCTGACTGTGGCCCGCCGTGGATATGCAAGAAGAGGGGATAACGCGTCCCTTCTTTATACCCAATCGGTCGAAGCAACCAGCCTTCGACCTGCTCGCCTCCCGAGCTTTCATAGGTGATGCGTTCCGGTTCGCTGAGCGTGACGGGGGCTAATAGCGTATCGTAGAGATGCGTTAACCTGTGCTCCTCACTGGGCTGCCCATCGCGTAGTTCCAGACGGTAAAGCTCCCACGGGTGTGTCGGTTGGCTCTGCGCGTAGATGATGCCGTGACCGCCCGGCAAGAGGTCGAAGTAATGGGTGACGTGTTCCCCTGTGGTCAGCGGTATCTGTGTGTTGCGCTCAACATCAACAGCATGCAGATTGACGCGCCCATGCTCGGCGATGGCGAAGTACACGCGTTTGCCATCCTCGCTCCAGCGTGGCTGGTAGGGCGTTGGAGACCCCAGGCGCATGCCAACGGTTGGTGCAACATCATAATCCAGGTCGGAGAGCAGCGTGCGCATCTCGCTGTCTTCACGTGCGATCAGGCGCAACCGAATAACGCTTATTCCCTCTTTATTCATATCCTGCGCGGCTAGTACCGCAGCCTGGCTGCCGTCAGGGGACCAGGATCAGCTATGCACCTGGAGCGAACTATCGGTGAGGCAACGCATCTCGCCCGTTTCGATATCTATGTTCCACAGATCGGTAACCCAGGTGCGGTCGTAGTCCTCATTGTGATTGGTGACCAGGCTGATCTCACGGCTATCTGGAGTCCAGCGAATGCCATAATGGTCATAATCGCCTGTGGTCAAGCGCCTGATATGTTGCGGGTCCATGGGCTGTTCGCTCGCGTCGCCGGGTTGAGGCGCGGGCATGACAAAGACGTGCATACGCTTCTCAAGCATGCCACGGCCATCCAGACGATACCAGACGCTTTTGATGGTACGCTGGCGATAGCGTTCCTCTTCGTCCTGGCGCTTCTTTGCCGCCTCGTCCAGTATCTTGCGTCCCGTGAGCACATCGTCTTCATCGGAATTGAGGGCGGCGGATGTCAGGGCGATCCATTTGCCATCGGGTGACCACGCCACTTCATTGATGCCGCGAGCGAAGTTGGTGAGCTTACGTGCTTCGCCTCCGCCCATCTCCAGAAGCCAGAGTTGCGCCTTGTCTCCCTCTCGATTGGAGGTGAAGAGGAGGCGCTGGCTATCAGGTGACCATACGGGAAAGTTGTTCTGTTTCCCGCCGCGTGTCAGGCGTACAGGTTCGTTGAGAGCCTGTCCATGCTCGTCCAGACGCAGCAAATAGATATCACTCAGCACTTCGTTGCTGGCTTTGTCCTTGAGCGCGAGGCTAAAGACCACGCTCCGACCATCAGGCGAGAGCGCCACGTGTCTCATCTCCGGCAGGGTCCACAGGTCATCGTGCGTTAGTTTGCGTGTTGACACTATCACATCGGCCATATGCAAAAGTCCTTTCTGTACGGAGAACTATGAGCGATTGTCGTACTCTTCGGGGCGAATCTCGATATAACGCTCAAACCAACCGAGAGTTTGCTCCCACATGGCGAGGGCTTGCCCCGGTTTGGACGAATCACCATGCCAGGTACCGGGGACACGTACGACACCGACTCACATGATAGGGGGTCTTCCGCCATTTTGATGATTACTGCCTGCTGTTGACTTTTCAGTTCATATCAGGTAGCTTGAGAGGTGGAGAGAGAAATTTTGAAAAACTCCAAAAATCCACCTCAGAAGTATCCATCCCCCAATCATCAAAAGTGCGTTAGACCCAGGATGGGTTACACATAGTGAAAGTATCCATTGCGATAAAAATGGACCTCCATTGAATGTAAATGTGCAAATGAAATAAAGTTGAATCTTGCTCACTATATGAGGAAGCGAGCCGTATGAAAAAGTTCGTTTTCGACTCAGATATAGGCAAGGTCATCGCTTGGTGGTTGTGTGAGTAAGATCTCTCGCACCTCGGAAGGGAGTTGTTCATAGACCCTTTGGCGATCTGCTAACATACGTGGAGCATTGGCAAAAGAGCTGGCAATGGTCAGACTGATAAGACCATTGAGCTGTGCGAGGGCATATTCGAGAGGCAATGCTCCTCCCCAGGAGTGTCCAAAGAGATGGATCTGGTCAAGCGTCAGATGATGACGTACAGCCGTAATCTTTTCGAGAAAGAGGTTCACCTTCCAGAGTGAAGGATCGTCGGGGCAATCAGAGTTACCACAGCCAAGCTGGTCGTAGAAAATGACCGGGCGGCCAGTCTCCGCAAGCTCTTCAAGAGGTTCAAGACTATCATGCGGTATTCCCGAGCCACCATGTAAGGTGAGCAGAGAAAAAGTGCCCTCTGCGGTAGGAATGAAGTCTCCAATGAGGCGATACCATGTACAATATCCCCGAAAAGGAATGAAGCCCTCACGAACAGATGATGTCAATGCCACGATGAGAATCCTTTCCATCATTGAAAGTGTGGTGATGGGGTCTCTCATCAGAGTATATCCCTTCTCGTCCCATCACCACAAGGGAGAATATTGCTCAGTGCACGCCTCGTTGATCTTTTTCATCATGCTCAGAGCGTTTTTCATACTGTTTGCTTCCGCACATAATGAGCAAGATCCCGCTGCATTTCATTCGCACATTTACATTCAATGAGCATCCATTTTTATCGCAATGGATACTGGTAAAAAGCGCGAAGATTATCTATGTATTTCTCGTAAGTAGAAACTATATCTATGACCTACGCAGCGGTTAGAAGCTGAGGTTCTATTCTGTCTTCAATGACTTGCCCAGACTCAGAAAGGTAGACGTGGTAAGCTCCTTTACCCGCTTCTTGTGATATGGTCTTGTAGAGCTTCTCATTCACGAAATGTAGGGCCACCCCGTCGTCAGTAGCATAGCCTTCAGGCAGTGCACCTTTTCCGATTAATTCCTGGAATAAAGGTCTGCGTTGCTCCTCACCGTCGTAGTGGACACCCATAGAGTATGGGAGCAAGTTATGCTTATTTATGACCGGTCGTAGCTCTGGACCATATGAGTCGGTTGTTCCGCCTGCGCTCCAACAGATGGCACCGGCGCTAATTCCTCCGAGAACCACTCCTGCTTCCCAGGCACGTCGAAGTATGTGATGCAGGCCATGCGCTTCCCAAACAGCCAGAAGGTTCACGACAGAACCCCCACCTACCCAAATGGCGTGTTGTCCCAAGACATAGTCCTCTATGTCTGTATGGTTGGGCATCGGGAACAGCTGCAAGTGACCTGGTTCAACGTTCTGGCCGCTACAGGCATCGTAAAAATTCCTTGTCCAAGCCGGATCGTCACCACCCGCAGTTGCGAGCAGGCAAAGCTTCGGTCGCTTTTGACCGGTGAGGTCAAGCATGTACCGCATGACCGGCCCCAATTCTGGACGTGCAGGTGTAGGTCTCAGAAAACCTGCGCTCCCGGCAATAATATGTTTCTTTTTCATAGAACCTCCGGCTCTGGGACATATTCGGTGTGCCTACCTGACTTTGGGAAGCTACTGATCAGGCATCGGGGATGTAGGGGATCAACCCTTTACGGAATGCTGCCTCCTGGATTTCCCTGGGGGCCTGGCGCACATCGATGATGAGTCCATTCACCTCAAGCATCCAGATCAAAGGGTTCTTGTCAACCATGGAGGGGATCGACCAATCTGGGTTCATGGGATACATGCCCAGCAGGTCACGGATTTGTTTGGATTTCGCCTGCATCGTGCTCGAACTGAGATCGAAATACTCCCAGATCTGGCTTGCTGTAATGTGGGGAGTCTGGGAGGAATCAAAGAGAAAGTTGACCATGCCCAGCGCATGAATGATCCCACAAGCCCACGTAGGAGCCTTGCCTCGTGCCAATGGTGAAGGGCGTTTCCGGCACAGGGTCGCTGTCAGTTCACGACAGAGTTGGAGATACTCGTCATTTAAGTAGGTCTGGCTGAAGGTATCCGTGAGCAGGGTGATCTCCTCGAAGCGCTTCTGCATCTCTTTGGGAACTTGTTGTGATGTACTCCGTTTGGCCATATCTTCCTCCTTCACGTCTTCATTGTAGCGTATCACCACGAGGGATGACCAGCGAATCGCCCACCCGTCAAGCACCGACTATGCAGCTGCGATGGCTGCCGGTGTGGACCCAGTGCCATGTGTCTCAAGAGTGGCAGGAACCGCCACCTGCGAGGAGCGTCTACGCTGCTCTTTACGCAATGATTCCCCTGCTGCTGGGTGGAGCAGAACACGGCGTTGCAGGAGCGCAAATCCGGCTTGTCCATAGGAACTACGCTTGATCCATTTTACTTTATTGACAAAGCCTTCGACCACTCCGTTGCTCCATGTCAGGCTGCATCCGTTGGTAACCGCCTCCGCATCATCGGCTAGTCCATCAACAAAAGCGATCAGTTCCGCGATCCCACTGGCTTGGACAGCGGCTTTCCATTGTTCCAGATGTGTTCGTCCCTCGTGTTTTCGTAGGAGGTAGCCAAAGTCCTGCGCAAGCTTGAACACGAGAGCGATGGTCTCGTTGCTCTGGATGAGCTGATCCAGATAGGCCGCTTGCTCTCTCGTGCGGTTTTGTGCTGGCCTCACCATCATGAGCGCAACACCTCTGGACGAAGGAGGCTTGTCCCAGATGCTTGTCTGCTTAGAGACGGGGCGTGCGACGTTCTGACGAAAAGGACGAAGCCGCATCTGAAGCGTGCGCTGCGTCCCAGTATATCCTTGAGTGACAATTTCCTCGTACAGCTTGGCCACGTTGTGGCACCCCTGGTTCCATCGCAAAGTGAGGTAGGAAAGGTAGGGATCAACGATGGAAGAAGAGCGAGATCGTCGTCGCGGAGGCGGAGGTGTCTCCTGTTCGAGGGTACGGTAGACTTTGCTTGAACTGACGCCAACGAGCTGGGCAATCTGCCCTTTGTGGTAGCCTTGCCGATACAGTTTCCAGATCCACTTATGAAGTTTGACTTGTTGGCGATGACGCTCCTGCCGCTCTTGTGCGACTTTTTCAGGGACTGCCGTCCTCGTAGCTAGACGCGTTTTGCCTGTGCTCCCTTGTGTTGCCTTTTTGAGTGCACGTTCTTGCGTGCGAAAGAACTTCTCCAGGGCTTCGGCAAAATTCTTTTGCAAGTGAAAGCGATCGACCACCTGTTTGGCCTGAGGCGCGCCCTCAGTGGCAGCTTCTCGGAAGATTTTGCCACGATCACGTGAGACCAAATCAATTTCGGGATGCGTGCACAACCATGCTTTACTCGTTTCGGCGGAACGCTCTGCTAACAACTGCACGATCCGCCGCTTTTCTAGGTCCACGAGAATGGTCCCATAGCGCTGGCCTTTTTTCCATGCCCACTCGTCTATTCCCACCTTCACTACCTCGCCTTCACTGGGCAAGGGAAGCTGCAAGACGCGACGGATGATGGTTTTGGCAGTGGTGGGCATGCCAAGGGACGAGGCGATCCGCGCTGCATCGGCCCCATTGGTGGTCACTCCTAGTGCCTGAAGCGCCTTGACGAGCCGATCCGTCATTCGTGCATAGCGCTGGACCAACTCTGGGAAGCGCTCGGCAAAGATGTGTTGGGGACAGGATGCCTCGTGACAGATCCACTTGCGCACTCGTAACTTGAGCACAAGGCACCAGCCGCCAAACGCAACATCGGCAATGGTGCGCTGATAGTGGCTATGGACTCGAGAGCCAGGCGTCCCACATCGTGGGCAAAGAGCTCTTGACGAGGTTGCATGAAGATGGACGATGATTATCTGATTCTGGACCTCAATGGTCTCAAGACGTACCGTTGAAGGAAATGCAAAAACAGGGGAAAGATCGATGGAAGCGCCTCCAGATGACTTAAATGATTGGAACTGACGCTATTATACCACAAAGCCAAGTCAGTAGGCACACCGAATATGTCCCAGAGCCGAACCTCCGTTTCTGGAAACCCCTGTGTTTTAACCAGAGGAGGAAAGAAGCGTTCATTTTCTGAGTGGAGAGGGTGGCGGTACATCCTTCCCTACTTGACAAAACATGTTATATATGAGATACTTTCTGTATGGACAGAACGGTTGTATTGCAACTCACCCCGACACACGAACAATTTGTTCTCTTGCAGCAAACATTGCAGGAGCATACGGCTTGCTTCAATGCTGTGACTGAGGAAGGTTTTACTTCCAAGTGCAGCAATGGTGTAGAACTGCATAAGCGTACGTACTTTGCTTTGCGTACGCAATATCCCAACCTGCCTGCACAACTGGTGTGCGCTGCTCGTGTCAAAGCCACAGAAGCAGTGAAAAGCGCGCTTGACCGCGTGAAGAAGGGTCGCAAGGCGAGTACACCGCGTTCTCGTGTCTGTCCTATCCGCTACGATCAGCGCTCCTACTGGATCAGGTGGGATAATCTGACGACCAGCCTTGCCACTGTGCAAGGACGTGTACAACTCACCTTCACTGTTCCCAAGCATGCAGAGAAGTACGTCGGTGGCAAGGTGTGTAGTGCCGACCTGTGTTATCGCAAAGGTAAGTACACTTTGCACGTGGCGGTGAGCCTTCCTGATCCTGTTGTTTCTCCCTCCAATGACGTGATTGGCGTTGACCTCGGATTGACCCATCCGGCTGTGACTTCCAAGCATCAATTCTTGGGAGAGCGTCGATGGAAAGAGCAAGAACGCCGTCTCTTCCGCCTCAAACGAAAACTGCAAGCCAAGAACACCAAATCTGCTAAAAGGCACCTGAAAAAGCTTTCGGGCAAACGGTTTCGGCAGAGAAAAGACCATGACCATGTACTCTCCAAACGCCTTGTTCAGAACACCACTCCCGGCAGTACCATCGTGCTTGAGAACCTTACCCATATTCGCTCTCGTGCACGCATGCGCAAAGGCGAAGGCCAGCGCCGCCTGCATTCGTGGAGCTTCGCTCAGTTCCATGCCTTCCTGAACTATAAAGCTCAGGAGAAGGGCATTGAGGTGGTGAAGGTAGACCCACGCCACACGAGCCAAACCTGCTCGTGTTGTGGACATCAGGCGCGTAACAATCGTCGTTCTCAAAGCCTCTTCCTTTGCCGTGTGTGCGGCTTCAGCCTCAATGCTGACCTGAACGCTTCGCGTAACATTCGCAACAAGTACATTGCGTCTCTTGCCAGCCTTGGTACATCTTTGGCTGGTGGGCTGTCGTCAAGCAGCCTCTCGTCTCAAGCTTCGGCTTAGGGACAAGCCCCGTGCATTTATGCCGGGGTTCTTGACAAAGAAAATGGTATCACAAAGAACAGCCATGCGGTGAAAAAAGGAGTTGTCAAGCATGATATTGTTCTAGCAGGCCCTCATCTGCCGAGCCTTATTACGGTATTTGCCGTTCCGCCGCTTCGAGAACGAACCGTATCGCGTTCTCTTCGCCGACAAGTTGAGACAGACGCGCGTAGTGCGCCCCTATGTTTTCCATCCGAGCCGTGATGAATTGGTGTTTCGCGGCTCCACCGCATAGCCTTGAAAAAGGTGATGGTTTGCTTGAGCTTGCTGTCCTTAAACGGCTCGTTCAACGCGACCAGAGCCTGTGGGCCTGTCCGCCGGAAACCAGGGAGTGCCGCAAGATTGCTTTTTACAAGTGTGCAGGTGGGGTCGATCCCAAGCGCGCGTTTCAATGCCACTTCGGCTTCATCGTAGCGTTCCTGCATCATCAAGCAGATTCCCAGATTCCCCCACGGTTGCGGCAAGCAATCTCCCATGGCAATCTATGTCTGAAATGCCTGCCCGGCTTCCTCCCTCTTACCGCTCGCTGGGACCTGTCTCAACTCCTGTACTAAGGTCCCGAGCATGTTATACCTCGAATATTATAACGAGACAACATTTGCTACATTTCTGGTAATGGAAACGTGCGGTCTTGCAAACGCTTGACAAAGGCGGGGCGGCGCAGGTGAGGCTGGACCCAGGCAGAGAAACGCTCTTGAAACTCCTGGTTGGTCTGGAAGCGACTGGCGGCTTCACGCAACTCAATCAATAAGCGAACAGCCTCGTCGTAACCCGCGCCCGAACCACGTGTCACTGCCTGATTGACCTGGCGCCAGTAAGTATCCTGGTGATCGTGAATATCTTGCAGATGACGCTGGTGTGCCGCCTGCTGCCGCTCACGTTCCTCGCGTTCCAGCCGGGCTTTTATGACCCTGCTTTCGGCGAAGAGCGTGGCGTAAGGGACATGCTCACCCGTTGGGAGGGTTGTGCTCGCTTTACTAGGGTTCAGTTCGCGCAACTCCTTGACGAGCAGGCGGCTCAGACCCGGCTCATTGTGTGCCAATCGAATCAGATAATCAATGCAGCGATCTGGGGGCAGCAACTTGACCCAGGCGGCAACATCATCGTCAGGCGATGGTGAAGTTGCTTTGCTATGTTGAGCCGCTGCGGCGAGGAGTTCTGGTGGCACCTGTAACAATTCCGCTAGCGCCTGCTGCGCCGCTGTCAGCTTGCCAAAAGCGGGCGGAACTGGTGGCACACCGATTTCATCGTCCTCTTCCTCGTCATAGTTTCCCATCATGTGCTGACCGGCCAACCAGACAATATAGATCGCTCGCAGGTCGCCATTCATCAATTCATCGCGAGTGCTGATGAGCGATCCTAGTTCATAGTCAATCCACTCGTCAGGCCCCTCCATCTCACCAAAGTGGATATCGAGGATATCATAATCAGGGCGCCGGGTGAACGTGATGAACTCATCGAGATCGTAGCCATCGATGAGTTCAGCTGGCAAGATTCCATGCGGGAAACGTAATGCCAGTTCGGGCGCCCCCCAGTTGGCCCAATAGAGAAAGCCATCAAAAAATGTATAGAGCACTTTGATGGGGTCGTGCTTGAAGTTCCCCCACTGATATTCGATGAGGGCATGGGTGGAAGATGCCTCGATATGACTGGAAAGGGCATTGACCGCATCGAGTTGTGCCCGTGTCAGAGGTCGATCGCTGGTCATGAATTCGTATCGTTGGTATTCGCTCATCTCGACTTATCCTCTCTACGAAGCCACAGCTAGTGCTGAAGAACTTCATCTACTCGCTGCTCAACTACTTCCCTTGTTTGCTGATTTTGAAATTTGGCCTGTATGACCTATTGTAAACATGAAAGAGAATGGGCGTCGAGCAGCGAAAGAGGTCACCATAACCGTAGAGTTATTCTACGGTCAACGTAGAATAAGTACGCTACAAAACAATAAGCGTGGAACAAGAATATTGGACATCCTGGCATGATGTCAAAGCTGTTTACTAGGTCTGTCGCATTGATTGAAGGTTAGGCTCAACTGATCCAGATAATTGCGCCCAAGGAGTGCATGCGTGATATGTTATATGTGAGCAACGAAGGAGGCAGAGCATGGAAAAAGCACGTGCATTGGTGAACGTTCGGGATATCAACCTGATCTGTCAGTATTACAGAAAGCGAGCGAGAAAGCCCCGGTCATTCATGCCGGGGATGAATCGCTCTTCCTTGTTTTGGGGTGGATTGGGTCGGGCCGGTACGTTGGGTCATCCCATGCCAGATAGGCATCTAAGGCTCGGCGTATGATCTCTGCCATTGGCAAATCTTCCTCCTGGCTTCTCTTTTCAAGTTGTCGTTTTTGTCGTTCTGTGATGTAGATATTCGTTCGTTCTTTTGGCATACACTTCTCTCTTTTGTTGACATACAACGTTATTAAGGTGTATAATATCAGAAAGAACAAAGAAAGGCAAGGGTGCAAGGATGCTCATCTACGAGTACAACCTTGATGGAAACAAAGCACAATATGTCGCCATTGACGAAGCGATTCGTCTTGTGCAGTTCATTCGCAATACGTGTTTGCGCTTGTGGATGGATGAGCACGCCACCAAGAATGACTTGCAGTGCTATTGTGCCGTCCTTGCCAAAGCATTCCCCTTTGCCTCTCACCTTAACTCTCAGGCACGTCAAGCCAGTGCCGACCGAGCGTGGTTTGCCATTCAGCGCTTTTATGACAACTGCAAAGCGAAAAAGCCAGGGAAGAAAGGCTCTCCCAAGTTCCAGAAAGACAACCGCTCGGTAGAGTACAAAACAACCGGATGGAAGCTAGACCCTGATGGTCGGCATATCACCTTCACCGATGGGTGCGGCATCGGTCGTCTTCGCCTGATTGGCACACGCGACATTGAAACCTTCCCTGTCAAGCAGATCAAACGAGTACGCATCATTCGTCGTGCCGATGGCTACTATATCCAGTTTGCAGTACAGACAGAGCGGCAGATTGAGCATGTTTCTACAGGCAAACTGATTGGCATCGACGTTGGGTTGAAAGCGTTCTCTACCGACTCTGAGGGACAGGCCATTGAAAACCCGCGTCATTATCGCAAGACTGAAAAGCGGCTCAAGCGGCTGCAACGCCGTCTCTCTAAGAAACAGAAGAAGTCAGCCAATCGTAAGAAAGCTCGTCAAGCGGTTGCCAAAGCGCATTTGAAAGTTCAAAGGCAGCGTGAAGATTTCGCTCGCAAAGCAGCGAACACGCTCGTCTCGTCTCACGACCTGATTGCCTTTGAAGACGTGCAGATTCGCAATATGGTCAAAAACCGCTACCTCTCCAAGAGTATTCACGATGCTGGCTGGGGACGATTTCTCTTGTGGGTAAACTACTACGCCGCATTGCATCACATCCCTGTGGTTGCCGTCTCGCCACAGTTCACGAGTCAGAACTGTTCAGCCTGTGGCGCGCTTGTCAAGAAAAGCCTGAGTGTGCGCACACATATCTGTACGAGTTGTGGCGTGGTGTTAGACAGGGATCACAATGCGGCGTTGAACATTTTGCAAAAAGCTCTCAGTACCATAGGGCATATGGGAACTGATGCATCTCTGAGTGCATGAAACGCTTCTGGACAGGAGGACCACTACTGTCTCTCAGCAATGGAAGACAGCAAGCCGCCTGGATGAAGGAAGAATCCCCCGCGATTTATCCAGGGGAGTGTCAAATACTATTGAGTGATGAAGAGTCAGGTGATAGCGTTTTGTAGATTCTTGATCTTTATGGATATCAGGAGGAAAGAGATGACTCGTCCCGACAAAGATGAAGAACGTGAAGAACGTATCCACATGGAGATTATTGTAGATGCCTATGGTCCCGAAGAGCAAGCGACAAGCTGGTATACCTATTTATTCCGATACCTTGCAGTTTCCGTTCTCTGCCCGTTGCGCTGTTCGCCACACAACCTCGCCATTGGAGCCAGGAGAAGTAGTTAAAGTGGTAGCAATGGCTCCAGACGAGGTGTGTGAGCATGATATGCTAGTGTCGATCCAATGGAACCGTCGTCAATTTGCTGTGCCGTTAATACAGCTCGAAGGTATTCAAGTCGAGGAGGAGACCCGGCAAGCCATTGAGGATTGGCAGTATTGGGTGAACCGAGGATACACGTTGTGATCCCAGGTTTCCAGGCCTCTAGAAGCGTCTCTCGACGAGCACATAAGTATGAGGTTTCTCTGGCTTCTCCAAGCGTAGGGAGACAGATTGCTCAGGGTTTTTCAGGAAGTTTCGTTCCATCTCTGACCTATACACCGTCATTGCCAGAGACGGCAAGCAAGCTGAAAGCAATGGGGGAAAATGCGCATGCCAACACGCTAACACGCTGAGCTGCGACAACTATGCTTTCACCGCTTTTATCACCTCCTCTTCCTTTCCCTTATTGTTGTTGAGCTTATTTAGATGCGATTGCCCTGTAACAGAAGTACGTTCCCTTGACATAAAAAGCCTATTAATATTCTTGTTGTTTTAGCAAACAACCAATGTTTTTCATCAAATTAGCGGGAGACCCACTCTCTGTGGCGAGGTTTCACCACCGATTCCCGTGATTGACGTCCCCCGTTTCACCTGAAAATCGGTCGAAGTTTGCTCAATTTACCAGCCCTCTCCTATCGTACCGTCTCTCCATTGCTCTGGATGAGTTCGACGCAAAAAACTTGCCGCACCCCACTCAATCGGGTGCGGCAAGTTTTTTGCGCTGGGTCTACCACCTCCTCGAACGCCGGTCGGTGATGAAAGTACGAACAAAATAGCTCGCCTGTAAAGCACAAGATTGTATGAGCAGAATCTGATGATTTACAGGCTATCTCTTCTATCAGCCTACGAGCGAGCAGGACCCCCTTCGATTACTTGGTAGTAATCACATGTTCTGATTGTACGGAAGCCGCAAGATTCGTAGAGTCCGAGGGCATTAGCATTCTTTGTCTCTACATCAAGAGC
The DNA here is from genome assembly GCF_016587395.1 of Ktedonobacter sp. SOSP1-52. Classification (NCBI taxonomy): domain Bacteria; kingdom Bacillati; phylum Chloroflexota; class Ktedonobacteria; order Ktedonobacterales; family Ktedonobacteraceae; genus Ktedonobacter; species Ktedonobacter sp. SOSP1-52. The sequence continues at coordinate 191,344 of NZ_BNJH01000008.1, read as the reverse complement.
GATGTTAGGCCAGTGTTCTTCAAGCAGCAGATCAACGATTGCCAGGAGCATTTGCCGACCGTAACCCCGCCCACGATAGGGAGGGAGTACGCCAAAGGTCACGATATCGATCTGCTCACCAATGCTGACAGTTCTGAGTGACCCAATTGGCAGCCCATCAAGCAGGCCGATGTAAAAACGTTGGTTGTCTGCTGAAATAGCCTCCGTGATCCAGTTTTCCATCGCCTCTTCAGATGCCTCAAATGCCTGTGAAACGAGATGGGTGAGGATTGGAACTTCGGTCGCTTCTGCGCGTCGGAACTGTACCTGTTGTCCTTGTGACAATTGGGGACGCTTGATGTGAGCTGGATCAAGCACCATGCGATGTTCCGAAAAACGATATTCTCCCCTGTTTGCGGAGGCAAATGCTTTGCCGGAGGGTAAGGCACCATCACAAACCAGCAGTAGGCCGCTAGCACCTCTCCGTCGCCAGACAGCTTTCGCTGCCTCAAATAGAGTCGTTCCTACACCTTTACGCCTGTGATCTGGATGTACCATCCCGTAGATCTCGATCTCTGAGTCAGGTCGGAGGTGTTGGAGGTAGGTGAAGCCGGTGAGGGTGTCACCCTGATAATGGAGTAACTGTGCCGATTTGTTTCCTGATGGTGCAAGCATCTCTTCCAAGGAAACGAGACAGTCCACCCCTTCATACAGGCGATAATCCTCGATCAGCCTGGCTATGTTCGCTCGATCACTTGCTGTAACCTCTGTTTTAATTTCGCCTGTTACGCTACGTTGATCCATATTTTCTTCCTTCATGTTTTTTAGCGAATAAAGGCATAGCACACCGAAGCACATAGCTTTGCCTCTGCTGTGCTATGTCGCGATTGATTGTTGGGAGTATCGAGAAGTGTGTACCAGCGTCGTTCATGCATGTGCACGAACGACATATATCACTCAGGGGTATCTCTGCTGAAGCGATTCTGCATTGAGCGTGGTGTGGCACAAGGGAGGATAGGTATCCATTCCTTATGATAACAAGAAGCGGTAAAATGCCTTAAGAGAGCTGTACCGAGCTGTTAGCAGAAGCGGCACACAACATGAAAATAGGGGGTGTGTTTCATTTTCTGTTGCTCCTTTTTGTTTGAAGAAACGATGTTTCAACAGATTGAATATAACATAGAGTATACCCGAAAGCAAGAGTGATCCCATGGCCCTCAAGGCCGTTGCAACGTCCCATCTGTCACCTGCAGCGATGTGCAAAAGAAGAAAAAGAGGTTTTTGCGGAGATACCCCGCCCCCGGCAAATGGCTGCGTCCTTTGCAATCCCGCTTTGCTCTTTTTCTTTCCGATCGTCATCTCGCCGATAGCTCTATTGTAGTACGAAGCTTTTCCTGGTCTCTGCCTCGCGCAAAAAAACACTTGTCGCACCCCTTTTCTTCTCCAGCACGGCGCAAACCATCAATCGTCACGACCAGATTCTTCGGGGGTCCGCCACACTTTTTTGCGTCGAGCCTGTTTAGGGCACAATCTGCTACTTATGCGGCTTGTTGCCAAGCCTCAGCCTCGCGCAAAAAACACATGTTGCACCCGGTCTCGAGAATCGTGATATGATGTATCGTTCCAGTTGCTGGCGTTGTGGCAGAGAGAATCGGAGCACGTTCCCAGGCCGACAAATCTCTGAGAGCGTATGCATCTCTTGCCCTCTCCTTGCCTATTTGCTAATATGCAGAGTAACGCCAAGTGAAAGAGAGAAGAGATGGAACTCATTCTCACCCAGCTAGAAGATTATCAGGTCCATGTGACCTGTGATAATAACCCATCCCACACCTTTGATCTACAACCATTACGACTGCTTGGTCACTGGTTTGAACGCATCACTGACGATCCGATCCGGTATGGTCAACACCTTTTTCAAGCCCTCTTTCCCGCGGATTCTCCGGCACGGTATGCACTAGATGCTCATCCTGAACGCATCGTCCTGGTCAACACGAATGATGAGCTTGATATTCTCCCCTGGGAATATCTCTATAGTCCCGAGGGCTTCCTTGTGCTTGCGTTCCCTTTTGTACGTGGGCTTCCTCCAGAGCAACGTATTGCGCCTCCCATACTTGATAAGCCATTGCATATTGTGGCAGTTCCATCAAATCCATTGAGTCCCCTCGTTAAACCACTTAATATCGATGCAGAGTGGTGGCGCCTGAAAGAAATTGTTGAACCACTACCTTTTGATATCAGACTGGAACGCGTACGCCCACCGACGCTCCAACAAGTGCGTAGCCTAATCTCTAACAAACGACAGAGCGTCATTCACTTTATGGGTCATGGAGAACACATTGAGAGCGGGGCAGTCCTCTGTTTTGAGAAGGAGGACGGAAACCTGGATCTGGTCGGAGCGAGAGAGTTGATTGCCAGAATACGTGGTACCACCTTTCTGATCACGCTCAATGCCTGTATGAGCGCTTCACCAGGTCCGACCATGTTTAGTAACCTTGCGTCCTCTATCGTGCAGGCCAAAATTCCCTATGCACTAGGCATGCGCTTTAGCATCTATGACGAGGATGCCCTGGCTTTTTCCCGCATGTTCTATACAGAATTGACGCAAGGCACATCTGTTGAAGAAGCGTTGTTACAGGCTCGACTTTCACTTGCAGAGCGTCCACTCGCCTGGGCAGTTGGTGTTCCGGTCCTGTATACGTCCCTGAGCACACCAGCATACGGCTTTATCAATCACGCTGGCACATCCCACATTGATGAGCATCAACCACGTATTGAAGTGAGCAGTATCGCTCGGGCAGTCGGAACTTTTCAGGGTCGAGTAGATGATCTGAAAAGCCTTGGCCACCTGCTCACAGGGAACAAGCGAGCGCGAATACTTACCATCCATGGTGGTAGTGGGCAAGGCAAGACAGCACTAGCTCGTGAGGCCATTGAACGCTTTGCGTATGCATGGCCGGGAGGTGTCTGGGGCATCATGCTTGATCCACTCCCTGATCGAACCCGCATTGTAAACGATCTGGCTCAATTTTTAGGAATTCATGGACAAAAGGCCGACAATCCAGAAGATAGGGAGCATCAGGTCCTCAGGCTACTTGCTACAAGGCGCGTTCTCCTTGTACTTGACAATGCTGAAACACTGGTCGACGCAGTCAATGCCAGGGATTCCCAGGCGATTGCTCTTACTGAATTTATCCAACAACTTCCCGGCGCATCAGTCAGCCTGCTCATCACCTCACGTGTCCAGTTCGGTTGGCCGGATGAAATCACCCATGAGTTGGGAGGCTTAACAATGGAGGAAGGAGCACGACTCTTCCAGCAATGCGCGCCTGGACGTCAAGAAGCTATTTCGACGAAAGAAGCACAGGAGCTCAGCCAGAAACTAGAAGGACATCCGTTGAGCCTGCGTCTCCTTGGAGGGGCATTCAATGCGAGCGCACTTTCCTTGCCTGTCTTTATTCAAGACTATGAAATGCAATTGGTTAATGCCGAGAACAAATATGTGGGTGAGGACCATCGACATCGCCAACTTTACGCGAGCATGGAAACCAGCATTCGCTACTTAAATGATGAGCAGCGCCACCTGCTTCGTAATCTCTGGATTTTTCAAGCGCCGTTCTTGCCAGATATCGCAGCCTCCATTTTTGACCCGGACAGCGAAGAAACAGATTCCACATCTTCAGCAATATATACACAACTAAGTATCCTCTGGCAACGAGGATTACTGGCATGTATTACCATTACAGCACGTGATGACACGCAAGATCTGTACTATCTCCTCCCAACAACCCGTCTGTATATTCAGACCTATATGCAAAGTACCTCTCTACAAGAAGAAATATTGCATCGCTATGGGGAAGCATATGAACTCTTCACATATACGGCATATGAGGAGATGGACCAGAGTGCATCCATCGTCGCGATACTACAACAGACAGAAAAAGATTTGGAACAGGGAATACAGTATGCCGATGTTTCCAGACAAATGAGCTATAAGGCGTACTGGGCTGCAATCCTTTCTCGCTTAGGGAAAGCGCTCAAAGCACAGGGGATTCTTGAAGAAGTACTGGAGCAAGTCCAAGGATCTGATCAGCTGCTAGAATTAGATGTACTCAGCATTCTAGGTCGGGTATACAATACCATTGGGCAGCCACAACAGGCCCTTGCTCTCTATCAACAAGCCCTGACCATCAAACGCAAGATCGGTAACCGCACTGGCGAAGCCTCTACGCTCGCTAATATGGCTTTCAGCTATCACGCCATTGGACAAACGCAACGAGCCTTTGCTCTCTATGAGCAAGCTCTTCCCCTTGCGCGTGAAAGTGGCGATTGCCGAACTGAAGCTACTATTCTTACGAATATGGCGAATGCTTATCACACCATTGGACAAACACAACGCGCCCTTGACCTCTATGAGCAAGCGCTCCCTATCACGCGTGAGATTGGTGATCGCGACGGTGAGGCTATCTTACTCAACAGCAACGCGATTGTCTTTAAAGATACGGGAAAGCCGCAACGTGCGCTCGATCTCTATGAACAAGCCCTCCCCATTGCACGTGAGATGGGCAATCGTGATAGCGAAGCCTCCACACTCAACAACATCGCGCTCCTCTATAAGGACACGGGAAAGCCGCAACGCGCTCTCGACCTCTATAAGCAAGCGCTACCTATCACACGTGAAATCGGCAATCGTTCTCTCGAAGCGACCGTGGTAGGTAACATGGCTGGCGCTTATCAAGCCATTGGTCAACTACAACAAGCGCTCACATTTTATGAACAAGCGCTACCTATCACACGCGAAATCGGCAATCGCTCTCTCGAAGCGACCACGCTCACTTGTATGGGTTTATTATATCAGAATATGGGTCTATCACAACGCGCTCTCGCCTTCTATGAACAGGCTCTCCCCATTACACGCGAGATCGGTGATCGTAAAAGAGAAGTTACTATACTCATCAGTATGGGCCTATCGTATCAAAGCTCTGATCAGCTGCAGCAAGCCCTCGCCTTCTATGAACAGGCTCTCCCCATTACACGCGAGATCGGCGCTCGTGATAGCGAAGCTACTCTATTCAACAATATGGGGCGGATCTATGAGGAAACGGATCAACCGCAACAAGCGCTCGATCTCTATGAGCAAGCTCTTCCCATCATGCGTGAAGTTGGCTATCGCGCTACTGAAGCATCTATACTCAACAATATGGGTGGACTCTATCAAGATATGGATCAACCGCAACGTGCCCTCGATCTCTATGAGCAAGCTCTCCTCATCAGACGTGAAGTCAGAGATCGCCAAGGTGAGGCAACAACGCTTGCACGTATCGGTATGTTGTACCATGATGCGGACCAGCCGCAACGCGCCCTTCCCCTCTATGAGCAGGCCCTCGATCTCTCTCGTGAGATAGGTGATCGCGCCACTGAAACCACTATTCTTACGTATATCGCCATGTTGTATCAAGCTACAAACCAGCTGCAACGCGCTCTTCCCCTTTATGAGCAGGCCCTCGGGCTCTCTCGTGAGATAGGTGATCGCGTAACCGAAGCAGAAACACTTGTTTTCATTGGCCTGTTGCACCGAACTACCAGCCAGGTGCAGAATGCCATTCTTGCTTACGAACAGGCGATACCTATCCTACGTGAACTGGGGGACCATGCCACTGAAGCAAAAACACTTACAAGCATCGGTATGTTGTACCATGACACTGATGAGCCGCAACGCGCCTTTCCTCTCTACGAGCAGGCCCTCCCTCTCTTGCGTGAACTCGAGGATCGCGCCACTGAAGCCACCGTACTTTTTTGCATGGGAAACCTTTTCTACACAGTTTTTAAAGATCCGCACAAGTCATTACAATGTATGCAACAAGTTCAATACATATTGGAGCATCACAATGTTTCAGAAGAAGAAATAGATTTTACATTAGAGGAGGTGCAAAAAGAGCAGAAAAAAATACAGAAAGAAGTATCACAAAACAGAGAAGCGGAGAAAATCACTCAACCTGGTGGAGCAAAAAGAATACAATCACTATGGAAGGCTATTCGTTGGCCCTGGTAAGAAGCAATACGTTTTTGATAGACACGTAGGGTAGTCGAATATAAAAGGCACTGCAATAGATTTCAAGCAGAAAGAAAACAGAAGGAATTATGACAATACGTATTTTTGTTCTACATGCTCCAGAGAACTCAGCCTGTGTCGATCAGATCCAGCGTAGTTGCGAGGTCTTGGGATATCAGATCTGGCACAAAGAGCAAACGTCACTATTATCCGCGGTCACTGCTCCAATCAGCAGCGAGCAAATGATCATAGGTAGTGCAGCATTTCTACTGGTCTGGAGCCGGGCTGTCGCTCAATCAAAAGAGGTGGAACGTCTGCTCCTTTTTGCACAACGTTTGCAGAAGACTATCATTGTCCTTACATTAGATGCTACGCCACCTCCAACAGCACTGGTCACAGAGAAAACTATCGCATTACAGCCTCCTTACGATCAATGCATGACCCAGATTGCACCGTTCCTACCGCCACCTAAGAGCAGCGACGCATTACAAGTACTGGTTGAACAGGCTTCACATGAGTATATCCGTGAGCGAAAGGCGGCCATTGAGCAAGCAGCGGCAATGCTGCAACGGAATGAGCAGGAAAAGGGAGTGCTGGCGCTGCTCGAACATATGGTACAACATGATACGATTACTAGCGTCCGCGACAAAGCGCAAGAGGTGCTAAATCTCTATGCACAGACACCATCACAACTACCACAAACACCTTCGCAGCAAACACAGAATAGACATTCCACCTTTGGTGTACGTTGCAGAAATGGACATGTGTCCTGTTTTGACAAACGGATTGTCTGCAAAGTCACCTATCCAGTACCACGAGGTCAGATTCAACGCAGTGGAAAAGAGTTGGATGAATTGATCCTTACATGTACAACGTGCGGTGAGGCAGTAGTTGCACATGTCGATTGTGAAGGATATAAATGATGGGTAAACAACAGGAGCCCGTTGATATCCAGGATGCGCAGGAACTCTCGGAAGAGGGAAAGCAGCTTGTTCAGATTTTCACTGATATGAAAAGCAAACAGCTCGAATTTCTCGATGAGTCCGGCAAAAGTATGATCGAACGCATCGCCACATTCCTAACGATTCTGTTTGCCGTCACTGCATTTAGCAATAACTTTCCACCACCTTATCTCAAAGGAAATGCGCCAGCCAAAATCATGGTGATCCTGACGCTCATCCTGTATCTTCTGGCAATGGCAGCGGCGCTCCTGGCAATTCAACCACGAATGTACGATATTCCTCGCTATAATGTCACAGAGATGGGCAAGCAGCTACAACATATCACTACCTATAAAATGCGATGTTTGCGACTGGCTGGTGTCTTGTTTGCACTTGGTTCTATTGCACTCGCACTCCTTATTGTCGTGATCATTGCGCAGGTATAATAGCGACTGATTGCCTACAGGCTTCACAAACAGTGTCGCGATGGGGCTCATCACGGCCACATGGATTGTGGTAACTACCATGAATTTTACAGAGGATCGAGCGAGAAAGCCCCGCTCATTCATGACGGGGATGAATCGCCGTTCCTTTTGCCTCTCGCGTTTCCAGATCCTTCAAGTGGAAAAGAAGAAGACAGGAGAATCTCTAGAAGGAGCAAGGACGTGCTCATCTACGAATACAAGTTAGATGGCAGCAAAGCGCACTATGCCGCCATTGAGGAGGCAATTCGCATTGTGCAGTTCATTCGCAACACATGCCTTCGTCTCTGGATGGACGAACACGCCAACAAGAATGAGTTGCAGTGCTCTTGTGCCGTCCTTGCCAAAGCGTACTCCTTTGTCTCTTGCCTTAACTCACAAGCACGTCAAGCCAGTGCTGATCGGGCGTGGTCTGCCATCGCTCGCTTTTATACGTTCTCCTTCAGCATAGCTATGACCTCTTCAGTGGTTGCTGTTTCACCCAGCCGTGGAAATATCCGCTCCACACTATTCTGGTGGGCATAAGCATCCCTGTCAGTCATAGCATCAGTTACCAGCACGACATGATAGCCATGCTCGTGCGCCGAGCGGGCTGTTGATTCGACCCCGATACTTGTTGCCACGCCGGTAAGAAAAACTTGTGTGACGCCGAGTTCTTGCAAATGCGCACGAAGCGGTGTGTCATGGAACGCGCCCCACGTGTTCTTGGTGATACGGTGATCGCCTGGTTGAGGGTCAAGCTCATCTGCCAGATCGGCCCATTGCGGTGGAGGCGTTGGACGAGATTGCCCGGTTGCCTGGGCGGCTCGTGAGGCATCGGTGCGACCCGGAGCGCCGCCAACAACGTTGACGAGCACGACCGGAAATTCGCGTCCCCGAAACGCTCTGGCCAGTTCGGCTGACCGCGCAACGACCTGGCCAACTGGATGAGTGGCTGGTAGGTTTAACACGCCTTTTTGTAAATCAACGACAATGAGAGCGGCTTTTTTATCGATGGTTGTTAATGTCATAAAAACTCCTTTAATGTTTCTCTTCAACTACCCCTATTTGGGCCTCTGTTGGAATGACCACAACTTCCTCAGGTCTTTCCTTTTGGGATACTGCTTCTTCCTGTCTGTTCAGTTTTTTATACACGGTAAAATACACCCACACGGCATTTATCAGTAGCAGTGCGCTGGTAAGAAAAAAGATGTATCTGATTCCCCACCAGGCTGCCACCTGTCCACCTAAAACGGAACCACCAAAAATGCCTAAATAGCCTGCCGAGATGGTGAAACCAAACACTCTCCCGGTCAGAGCATCCGGGGTGATTTTCTTGATCAAGATATTGACCGAGGGACTCAATCCGGCCACGGCCAACCCTAAGAAAAAGCGCAGTCCCATCAACTGCCAGGGGTTCTGGACAAACGCCTGGGGAATAAAAATGATCCCTGCCACGACCAGTGCGACAAGTATCACCTTCTGTGCTCCAATTTTGTCGGAAAGTTTCCCCAGCCTTGGGGCCGCAATGATACTCGCCAGTCCCGAGGCTGAGAAGGCCATTCCTGCTAAAAGAGCAACATGGGTCGTATCAGTGGTAAGCTGAGTAACGTAAATGGTCACAACTGGCTCAATCGAATAGAGTGCCAGTGTTATGATAAGGTAGGTGGCAGACAAGATCACCGTTAGACTTTTGTTTGGAATCGTATTCCAGATTTCTTTCACCCGCAGCGTCTCTTTCCCGTCGCGAGTAAACGATTCTTGTACAAAGAACAGGGTGGTGAGAAAAACAACCAGCAAGAGCGCGCCGGTAAGAAAAAAGACATTTTGCAAACCGAGGCTCTCTTCTATTCCTCCCCCAATGATGGGGCCAAGCAAACTGCCTGCAATATTTGCCGTTGAAAGTGTGCCTAAGGCCCAACCTGCGTGTTCCTTATCCGTCTGCGTGGCGATGAGAGTTGTACAGGCTGTACTATATCCTGTGATAACCCCCTGTAATAGCCGTAATCCAACGAGTTCATAGACATTTTGCGCCAGGCCCATGCTACAGATCACAATTCCCATACCAAGGCTGGCACGCAAAAGCATGGGTTTGCGGCCAACTCTATCCGCAGCCACACCCCAGAGAGGGGAGAAAAGAGCGGAAATAATATAGGTCACGCCAAAGGCAAATCCCGACAACTGAGCAATCGATGCAGGGTTATCGATGCCCAGATGCTTGATATACAGTGGCAAGACGGGAGCAATCTGGCTCAGTCCTACGCTGGTGATAAACATGCCAAACCAGCAAACTAATAAGTTCCTTTTCCAGATGGGCATGATAGCAGGCCCTCTTTTTGTTCTGACTTCTCTCAACATCACTTACGAACATCCTTTTCTTTTCCTCGCGGTTGTGGTACTTGCTCTTCTCTCCACGTGGAAGAGGGGGTTGAAGGCAGCTCACGTGTGGTTGTATTCACTTCTCCATGAGTATATTTTAACCTCAATAAGTTGTCAACATATTGATTTTAAAATCAACCTGTTATATGATAGGGGCAACAAAACATCTGAAGGAGGCAGAAACACATGAGTAATGAGCGCTATATGAGTGCGCAGGAGGCGACATCTGAATTAGGAATCAGCCTGACAACGTTGTATGCATATGTGAGCCGAGGGGCGATCCGTTCGGAAGCGGTTAGCGGTTCGCGACGCGTGCGGGCCTACCTGGCGGAAGATATTCAACGCTTGAAAGCGCGCAAGGAGATGCGCCAGCATCCAGAGCAAGTGGTGAGCAAGGCGATCAGTTGGGGTGAGCCAATCATCGATTCCGAACTGACCCTGGTGAGAGATGATCGCGTCTATTATCGTGGCCGCGAGGCAGTGGAGTTGGCCGCGTCATGGAAGATTGAACAAGTCGCGGCGCTGCTCTGGGGTTTTGCTGAAAGCGAAAATGCCCGACAAGTAGAGCAATTTTTCACTGAGGAAAAGCCTCAGCCAGCGCTGCTCCAAAAACTGGCGACATTCCGGGAAAAGCTGCATCCTACCAACTTGTCGCTTCTTGAGCAGTTCCAGATGGTGCTGCCCCTGCTCGGCGCAGAGGATATGCGTGCCTATCGTCCGAGTCAGGAGGCCGCGTTCACTACAAGCGTACGCCTGATCTGGCTTTTCACGTGCTTTCTAGCCCATGCAACAACTCCTCAGGCCTCCCTGGCTGAGACGCTCCAGCAGGCCTGGTTACCACATGATGACCAGGCCTCGCAGATCTTGAATGCGGCTTTGATTCTGAATGCTGATAACGAATTAAGCGCTCCAGCTTTTACTGCCCGCTGCATCGCATCAACTGGTGCAACACTGTATGCCGCTATCAATGGAGCATTAGCAGCTTTCCGGACCGGGCAGGTTTTTTCGATTTCTCGGTAGTCTTGGTCAACCTCAACAAATAAATCGGGTACTCGTCGAACGCCTGAAGCAAGGGGAAGATATTCCAGGCTTCGAGCACCCTCTCTTCCCAGCTGGGGACCCGCGGGTAGTGATGCTGTTGAAACTTTTGCACGTGCAGTATCCTGAAGCCCCTGGTACCAGGCTCGTTGAGACGCTGGTTGCCGAAGTTGAGCAACTACTGGGTATCCATCCGCGCATCGAGCTCGCCTACGCAGCTCTAGCCCTGAACCTGAAGCTTACCAATGAGCAGTTTCAGGCTCTCGTCGCGCTGGCCCGCTGTGTCGGCTGGATCGGGCATGCCTTGGAGCAAGCGCGGAGCTCGCAAGGGATTCGGCCACGCGCTCGTTATACGGGAATACAGCCAGAAGGATGAGATAAACAAGTGCGGCTGTAGTGAGGAACACAACAGCCGCACTTCTTTTTGGAAAAATGGAAGCAAAAAGAAGGGGACCATTTCTTTTTTCCGTTATTTCAGGTGTGATTGGAATGAAGCAGCGATCTCTTCTAAACGTTCTGTCGTAACATGTTCACTCACGCCAATATATTTAACGTGAGTTCTGGATAAGTAGATCCCACTCCGATGAGCTATGATAGGAGCAAAACCAACCACTTCTATCCGCCTGTCCATTTGGGAATTCTATGGGTGGAATCAGGATACATTGATGAGTGACCTGCTCTCTTGTCTCCGGGAGGACCCACTCACCGATGTATCAATATGTTCGCTCACGGAATTCCCAAATGGATACGAAGTTGACCAACCGTATCGAGGTACGGCTGTTGCTTCTTCTCTGGATCAGCAGGATCAGGTCGATCTCTCCCCCCGGAGTCCCGCAATGAGCAGTTCGACCATGCGGCGGGCGTCGTAGCGCGAGTCAAGGTCTCCACCAACGCAGAGGCTACCGATGCCACGCATCAGTTCATAGGCGTCAATATCGGCGCGGATCTCTCCGGCTTCTGCGGCGGCGGCGAGCAACTGAGCGCACACGGGCACGAGGCGGTCAAGGAAGTAGGCATGCAGCGCATCGAAGCCGGCGCTGTCTGATTGCAGGACCGCAGCGAGTCCATGCTTGGTGACCAGAAAATCCACGAAGAGGTTGACCCACTGACAGAGGGCCGAGTGCGGCGAGTCACTCCTGGCCAGCAGGACCGGACCAGCCTCGGCACAAGCTTCGACCTGATGGCGGTACACGGCCACCACGAGATCCGCTCGCGTTGGGAAGTGGCGGTAAATCGTCCCCATTCCGACGCCTGCCGCCGCCGCGACGTCACGCACTGGCGCCTCGACACCGGACGTGACGAACACAGCAGCGGCGGCGGCGAGCAACGCCTGCTCGTTGCGCTGCGCGTCGGCCCGAATCTTGCGGGCTGGTTGCCCTGCTCCCTCGTCGTTGGTGGTCATCGCTTCATTCCTCAAACCAGAGCTTGACAAACGGAACATCGTTCCGTATACTATGGAGGAAAACAATCATGCAATATCGTACCCTCGGCCGCACCGGCATCGCGGTCAGCCAACTGTGTCTTGGCGCGATGATGTTCGGCTCCTTCGGCAACCCCGATCATGACGAGTCGATCCGCATCATCCACAAGGCGCTGGACGCCGGGATCAACTTCATCGACACCGCCGATGGCTACTCCGCCGGCGAGTCAGAAGAGATCGTGGGCAAGGCGCTCTCTGGCGGACGGCGCGAGCATGTAGTGCTCGCGGTCAAGTTCGGCCCTCCTTTCGACCAGGACCCCAACCATCGCGGAGCGTCGCGGCGCTGGATCACGGAGGGGGTCGAAGGCTCGCTGCGCCGGCTCCAGACTGATTGGATCGATCTCTACCAGGTGGGTGTTCCCGATCCCAACACCGATATCGACGAGACCCTTGGCGCCTTGTCTGATCTCGTCCATGCCGGCAAGATCCGCTCCTTCGGCGCGTCGAAGGTTCCCGCCTCACAGATCGTCGAGGCCCAGTGGACCGCTGATCGCCGTGGACACGAACGGTTTCGTACCGAGCAGCCCCCCTACAATCTCCTGACCCGCGCGATCGAATACGACGTGCTGCCGACCTGCCTGCGCCACGGCATGGGCGTGTTGGCCTACAGCCCGCTGGCCGGGGGGTGGCTGTCGGGCAAATACCGCAAGGGCCAGGGAGTCAGCGGGTCAGCCTCCCCCTTTCGCGCCTGGTTCTCTGGGCTCTTTGACTCCACCAACCCAGCCAATGCCGCCAAGCTCGACGCCGCCGACGCCCTCGGCGCTCTCGCCGACGAGGCTGGGATGACCCTCATCCAGATGGCAGTCGCATTCGCCATCCGCCATCCTGCGGTCACCTCCACGATCATTGGCCCGCGCACCATGGAACACCTGGACGCCTACCTCGAGGCTTCCGGGATTGACCTGTCGAGCGACGTGCTGGACCGCATCGACCAGATTGTTCCCCCCGGAGTCACGATCAACGTCGCCGACAACATGTGGGACTTCGGCACAACAGCGCTGAGCGCCGCGTCTCGCCGCCGCTAATTTGTCCATTTGGGAATTCTATTGGGTGGAATCAGGATACATCGATGAGTGACCTGCTCTCTTGTCTCCGGGGGGACCCACTCACCGATGTATCAATAGATTCGTTCACGGAGTTCCCAAATTGACACTACCGGAGGGGTATAAGGATGAGTTTACTTGAATTGTTTTGTGATGTCGATGATTTCATGCTTAGTTTTGCTTCAGAGTGGAAGGCCAACCAACTAGCCACAGGCAAGCAGCGAGAGCGCGCCGGCCAGTTATGTCCAAGTGAGGTGATGATGATTCTCATTCATTTCCACCAGTCGCATTATCGAACATTCAAAGCGTACTACACGGAACACGTTCAGGTGCATCTGAACAAAGAGTTTCCGCACCTGGTTAGTTATACACGCTTTGTTGCACTCATCCCAGGGATGCTGATACCCCTTCTGGCCTACTTGCAGAGCCGATTTGGACCTTGCACTGGGATCAGTTTTATCGATTCCACCTCCCTGGAAGTTTGTGATCCCAAACGGATCAATCAGCATCGGGTCTTTGCTACTGATGCCAGGCGTGGGAAGACGAGCATGGGCTGGTTCTTTGGCTTCAAGTTGCACCTGGCAGTCAATGACCGAGGCGACCTGCTGGCATGTTGTTTGACAGCTGGCAATGTCGATGATCGCAAGCCGGTTCCCCAGATGGTCAAACGCCTGCGGGGCAAGTTGATTGGAGATCGAGGCTATGTCTCGGCTCCTTTGACTGCACTCCTTTTTGAGCAGGGACTCCAACTCCTCACTCGCCTCCGCAAAAACATGACCAATCAGCTCATGTATCTTTCAGATAAACTGCTGCTGCGCAAACGAGCCATCATTGAATCCATCATTGACCAGCTCAAGAACATCTCTCAAATTGAGCATTCTCGTCATCGTAGCCCGACGAATTTTGTTGTCCATTTGATCGCTGGGCTCCTTGCTTACAGCCATCAGGAGAAAAAGCCCGGCCTGCATCTGGATAAACGCGCTCTTCTGGCTGCTTGATGAGTTTGGCTTATCCAGAACTCACGTTATTTACTGTAATTCTTCTGATGAATCCCTCGCTGCGCATACCAGCACCGATTTGGGCCACGATTGTACCCCCGGCGCGCACTAAAGCGACCAGCCAAGCCCACAAAGCGAAACGAGGTAAGTGACGCCAACCAGGCAAACCACTGGCGAATCGGGAGTGATCGCCAGTTCGCCCTCTTCTGGACTGATGAGCACGTAGTGCCCCTTTGCTCCACATTCGATCAAGGGAATGAGTGGGTTTCGTTTCTCCGTGGGATGGCACACTAGCGGTGGAACGGCTTGCAGAAGTGGTTCAGCAGACAAGGGCAACGTAACGGATGGTTGATCTCTCAGGTGTGTTTGGAAAGAGAGGGCCAACTGCTGTTGAGCTGTTGCGTACTGCCGCTCCTGGAGCAACTGGAGAGCGACGTTCGTGAGTTGCGTTTGCAGGGTTGCAACCTGTGCTTCCAGTTGCGCAAGCCTGGCTCGGAGATCGGCCTCAGCCGCTGATGGAAGAGGTAGCTGGTTGGCAAACGCAGATGGCGTTGGACTGGTAAAGGCGGTTGGTTCCGACATTGGGAGGATGCGATCATGGAGATTGGCCAGGACAAACACTTGCTCCTGGGTTAAGCATTTGACCCGTGCATCCGTAGAATGGGCATGTAAAGCTATCTGAGCCTGTGTGAGCCACTGGCGCAGCGTTTTGGGATCAACATTGAGCAAACGACAACATTCAATAAACGAAAGACTGGTCATGCAAACAGCCTCGCTTTCTCAGAACCCTCGTGAGATCGAGGGAAACTCCAGGGAGATTGCCTGGAATCGGAACAACAGCAGAGAAAAGATGATCGTTTGATTGAGCCAAATGATGGTTGTTACTCAGCAGTGCATCGGCGTTTCGTATGAAAAAAGCTGGCCCGACTCTGAGGCTCCGTCGCCACCACAACCAAGAAAGCACCAGGATGGCGCTGCGAGGCAGAGGCCAGAGCAGCGTGGCCAGGAGATGACGAACTTCGGGGATGGTAAGTGGGAGCAACGATGGTCTGGTTGGTGCAGGTGCTCGTTCGGTAGGGGAAGCGCGGGCCGCCGCACAAATACCTGCGAGCGCGGCCATGACCACCATGACCAGGGTAATGAAGCGATACCAGGCCGTGAAGCCGCGCGCTTCGTAATCTTCCAACCCCATCTCTTTCCCGGTCTCGAAACAGGTTTCAATCGACCATCTCGCGCCTATCGCTTTGACCATCTCGGCAAGCGTCGTGCCTTTCGGGACAAACACCAGGTAGAAAGTCTTTTCGGTGGGGTCATCGAGTCGGCGGCGAATGAGAAGCCAATGCTGACCATCATCTTCCCACCGATGGAGGATGGGTAGCACGGCCCAATCGAACCACCGTGGTCCCTTTGTTCCCTCGTTCATGGAAAGTCGTTGCCAATCTGAGGTCGTGAGCATCTGGGCCTCTGCCTCTGCTACGGTCAGACGTTTTCGACCTGTCGCGGTCTGAATACCCACGGCTTCCGTATTCGCCACAGCTCCCACATAGCGGTACTGGTGAACTTCGAGCCAGGTCCGCAGGTCCAGATTGCCGCCATACACACTGTCGGCAACGACCCAGGCGACCGGGACTTGCGCTGCGTCGAGTCGCTCCAACATCAGCCAGGCCAGTTCGGGCTTGGTTTGAAAGGATACATCATCGGGAATACCGGCTTCCTGGCAACGCTGCCGATCCTCAGTCCAGCGCAGGGGCAGGTACAATTCCCGGTCAAGCAAGGTACAGCCCTTGGAACTGGCGTAGGCCAAAAAGACCCCGACCTGGCAGTTCTCGACTTGTCCCGTGGTGCCACAGTGCTGCGGGTGCCACAGTGCTGCGCGCCGACGCCAGCAGATTTCTTCCCGCGCTTGCGGAAACTTGTTTCGTCAATGACCACGATCGCGCCAGGATCGCCCAGGCACTCCAGGATGCACATGCGCAGATCGTCGCGCACCAGATCTGCATCCCACACTGCCTAGTTGAGCAGCCGTTGCATCCCATCGGGCCGGCTTTCTCCGGCGTGTTCGGCGAGTTGCCAGCCGTTCTTGCGCCCGACGTTACTCACGATCCCTTTGAGGTACGCAAGCGCCCGACGGCGTGGTTCGGGACGAGCAAAATGAGGAGCGATACGAGCATGGAGTTGTTTCAGTTCCTGCCCCCACCGCCAGATATCAAGAAAGGTTGTTGGAGCTTCCCCAAACCGAGGCGTCGTTCCCTGCACGTGCCACCTTGCCGTTCGTCATGCGAGTGAAGGCGCTACAAAATGCTCGATGTAAGAAAAGCATACTTGACACATGGGAAAGACGCAACAAACAAGCATCGAAGGATGCTCCTGGGCGAGCACTCCAACTGGCGAGTATTTCCTTAGGGCGTAAACCGTTTCCAATGGCCTTCGGAGACCACTTCGACTGCTCCGTCGATCACTTTCATGGCGGTTTGATCGTCAATCGCGTAGGACGGCACCGGCATGCCGGCGGCCCATCTTTCTGCGTCGGCCATGGTGTTTCTCGGCAGATCGGGATTATTTAGGTGCGGAAAAATCGCAAAATCAACCACTCCCAGCGTTCTATCGCCACCGGTGGGCGGCTCCCAGCCGACGAAGTACTCCCCGATGTTGGGGGTCATCACCATGCTCCCGGCGCTCAGCCCCACATAGACCGTCTCGCGCCCAAGCTCCGGCAAGAGGTCGGCCAGTCCGGATTGCCGCATCCAGTAGCACAAATACAGGGGATCGCCACCGTTCACCAGCAGGACGTCAATCTCCCGGACCATGGGAACCCAGAGCTCTTCATCGATGCTGGGTAGTGCGGTGAGCTCCAGCACGCCCAACGACTTCCATCCCAATTCGCACATGGGGGTTTCGGGTTCTTGCCCGCTGATGAATCGCCATGCGTTGCCGGCACCGCCGCGCTGAGCGTAGTTCGCAGTGGGGATGCAGAGGGCGCTGGACTCGGCAATCGGTTTGCCCAGTAGGTCGACCAGCGCGTTGTGGATGCTCGTGTTTTTGATGCCAGCCGAGGTGAGAAGCAATTTCATGATGGTTCCTTTCCAATCCATGAAGAGCTGAAAGTCTTTTCCAGTCCTATTACATGCAAGACATTCTACCGCCTTGCAAAGCAAAAAAACTTCTCCTATCTTGCTCTTTCCCGGCTTCGAGCCATGTGCGGAGTGGGCATGAACCGGCCTTAAGGGTTCACTTCAGAGATTACAAGCGAGGCAATTTTTTTCTAACGGATACGTTCAATATGTGCCAATGAGCCGATGTCATCCCCGTCAAAAAGAAGTGCGGCTGTAGTGTTCCTCCGCTCAGCCCAAGGCTCGGCCCATCACTCAGCCCATAGCGCAATTCTAGGTACAGCCCAACGTGCAAATCATAGATCAACAATACAACAAATCCGGCGATGATTCCCGCGCTGAGGAGACTTAAGAGTAGCGTGTTACGAAAGGAGGGATGGAGTCGGTACAGGCCAGTAAGGTTATCATCCAGAGCAAAGATGCTCATTTGTTTTGCCTCAAAAGAAAGTGTCTTTACAGCAACCCCTGTAAAGGCTGGTTCCACCTGATTTTTTTAGGCGATATCGTTGTGCTTCACCTCCTGTCTTCCGTTTACAGAAAACGAGCCAGAAAGCCCCTGTGATTTATCCAGGGGATGAATGGCTCTTCCTTGTCTGGGGCGTGGGTGGAGTTGGCTGGTAGGTTGGATCATCCCATGCCAAATAGGCATCTAAAGCCCGGCGTACTATTTCCGCTTCAGGTAAGTTCTCCTCTCGACTTTTTCTCTCTAATCGTTCCACCTGTTTCTCAGTAAAGTAGATATTTTTGCGTGCTCGTACCATGATCTACCTCTCTTGACTACATCACAATTGTGATGTAAAATATACCACTGGAAACGAGAAGGAGCAAGAGGGATGCTGACCTACGAATACAAACTGGATGGCAACAAGGCTCAATATACAGCCATTGATGAGGCTATCCGTATCGTGCAGTTCATTCGCAACAAGTGCCTGCGTTTGTGGATGGACAAGCATGCGAGCAAGAATGATCTGCAATGCTATTGCGCTGTTCTTGCCAAAGAATTCCCCTTTGCTTTTTCTCTCAATTCTCAGGCTCGGCAAGTGGCTGCTGATCGGGCATGGGCTGCCGTCTCTCGCTTCTATGACAACTGCCGTAACCAGAAACCAGGCAAGAAGGGCTATCCACGTTTTCAGCATGATAACAGGTCGGTCGAGTACAAGACGACCGGGTGGAAGCTGGACTCGGACGGCAAACATATTACCTTCACCGACGGATGCAACATCGGTCGCTTGCGTCTGATCGGCAGTCGTGATCTCGCCACCCGCCCCATCCCTGACATCAAGCGTGTTCGTCTCATCCGGCGTGCCGATGGCTACTACTGCCAGTTTGCCGTCGTGGCCGAGCGGCATATCGAGCATCTTCCCTCTGGCAAGCAGATTGGTATCGATGTTGGCTTGAAAGCCTTCTCTACCGATTCTGAGGGAGTCACCGTTGAGAACCCTCGCCACTATCGCAAAGCAGAAAAACGCCTCAAACGTTTGCAACGTCGTCTCTCTAAGAAACAAAAGAAGAGTCAGAATCGAAAGAAGGCTCGCAAAGCCGTTGCAAAAGCCCACTTGAAAGTCCAAAGGCAGCGTGAAGATTTTGCCAGAAAGCAGGCAAACGCGCTCGTCTCGTCTCACGACTTGATTGCCTTTGAAGATTTGCAGATTCGCAACATGGTCAGAAATAGGCACCTTGCCAAGAGCATACACGATGCTGGATGGGGGCTATTTCTGGCTTGGGTCAAGTACTATGCGGCAGCACATGGTATCCCTGTCATTGCTCTCCCGCCACACTCCACCAGTCAGAATTGTTCAGCCTGTGGCACGCTCGTCAAGAAGAGCTTGAGCGTGCGAACTCACATATGCACAGGTTGCGGCATCGTGTTGGATAGAGACCACAACGCCGCTATGAACATTTTGCAGAAGGCTCTCAGTCCCGTAGGGCATACGGAAACTGATGCACCTCTGAGTGCATAAAACGCTTCTGGACAGGAGGACCTCTACTGTCTCTCAGTAATGGGAGTGAGCAAGTCGCCTGGATGAAGGAAGAATCCCCCTGGATGTATCCGGGGGAGTGTCAAAGAAACCCGAGCGAGAAAGCCCCGCTCATTCATAATGGGGATGAATCGCCGTTCCTTTGGTCTCTGGTGTTTCCATCTTCTTCCTGCTGAAAAAGAAGATGGCAAAAGAAGGAAGAAAAAGGAGCAAGGGCACAATGCTGATCTATGAATACAAGCTGGATGGCAACCAAGCACAATATGCCGCCATTGATGAGACGATCCGCATCGTGCAATGTATTCGTAACAAGTGTCTTCGCTTGTGGATGGATGAGCATGCTACCAGGAATGATTTGCAATGCTCTTGCGCCGTCCTTGCCAAAGAATACCCCTTTGCTTCTTCTCTCAATTCACAGGCCCGTCAAGCCAGTGCCGATCAGGCCTGGTCTGCCATTCAACGTTTCTATGACCACTGCAAAGCCAAGAAGCCAGGGAAGAAGGGGTATCCGCGCTTTCAACATGATAATCGCTCGGTGGAGTATAAGCAAACGGGGTGGAAGCTTGAGCCTGATGGGAAACATATCACCTTCACCGATGGCTGTGGGATTGGCCGTCTTCGCCTGGTCGGGACGCGTGTCATTGAAACCTTCCCCGTGAAACAGATCAAGCGCGTGCGGCTCATCCGGCGTGCAGAGGGGTATTATGTGCAATTCTGTGTCCAGGCAGACCGTCAGACGGAGCATCTGCCCACTGGCAAGCTTGTTGGGATTGACGTTGGCTTGAAAGCCTTCTCCACCGACTCGGAAGGCAATACGGTTGAGAATCCTTGCCACTACCGCAAAGCAGAAAAACGCCTCAAGCGGCTGCAGCGGCGGCTCAGTAAGAAACAGAAGCAGCGTCAGAATCGCAAGAAAGCTCGTCAAGCCGTCGCAAAGCGCATCTCAAGATCCAAAGGCAGCGCGAGGATTTTGCCAGGAAGCAGGCAAACGCGCTGGTGTCATCTCACGATTTCATCGCCTTTGAAGATCTGCAGATCTGCAACATGGTCAGGAACAGACACCTTGCCAAGAGCATCCATGACGCGGGTTGGGGTCGATTCCTGACCTGGGTTACCTACTATGCCGCCTTGCATCACGTCCCGGTGATTGCCGTCTCCCCCCACTTCACCAGTCAGAACTGTCGTGGGTGCGGCACGCTCGTCAAGAAAAGCTTGAGCGTCCGAACCCATGTATGCACTGACTGTGGAGTGGTCTTAGACAGGGATCAGAATGCGGCGTTGAACATTTTGCAAAAAGCGCTCAGTACCATCGGGCAGATGGGAACTGATGCACTTGTGAGTGCATGAAACGCTTCTGGACAGGATGGCCTCTACAACGTCTCAGCAATGGGGCGCTGCAAGCAACCTGGATGAGAGAAGAATCCCCCTGGATGTATCCGGGGGAGTGTCAAGTTGAGATACTATTGATATTGCCACGATAAAGTGAGCTTAAATACCCATTTAGAGCATATATGTTCTGGAAGAAGGAAACATGCAATCTGAACAGCAGTTTGATGAAAGACGGAAGGACAATCGCGATCCGCGCGAGCAGGTGCCCGATGCGTATGGTTATCGTGAATCAAAGGCGGATTATATACAACCTCCACAGCGTCCGCAGAAGCGGGGATCAAGATTCCTGGGTGTCTTGCTCGTCTTGCTCCTCTTGCTGGGTGCAGGTTCGTTGTTTGGAGGACATATGCTATCAAGCAATACCAGCGGCACGCTCCCAGCGCATACGTTCACGCTCACGGGCAAAGATAGCCTGCGTGTCATAAGTACGCATGGCGATGTCCATATCCACCAGGGGAACACGAATACTGTTGTCGTGACGGCCACCAAACACACACCCATTCTAGGCAATCTTGGCGATAATCTGAAGGTAGACTATACTCAGAATGGCAATGCTATCACCGTGCAGGTCGAGGGCAATAGTAGCGGGTTTCTCTTCAATTCCGCCAGCATTGATCTCGATATCACCATTCCAACCACGAGCGATGTCGACATCAATGACGCCTCCGGTGATATTACAGTGTCAGACATCACTGGACAGGTCAAGGCTGAGACGGGTAGTGGTGATATTGAAGTGACAAATGTAGAGGGAACAACGACGCTGAAAACAGGCTCAGGGGATATTCAAGCGAGCGGGATAAGCGGAACGGCGGACATACAATCGGGTTCGGGTGACGTAGACCTGGAGGATGCGCACTTACAAGGGAAGAGTGTTCTGCATACCGGGAGTGGTGATATCCGCTTCGATGGTTCGCTCAACGCGAATGGTGACTATACACTTGAGAGTGGAAGTGGCGACATTGATGTGACTCTACCCGCCGATTCCGCACTCCAGTTTAGCCTGCATTCCGGCCATGCTGATATTAAGAACGACTTCGATACCGAAAGCGTCGGCAACGGCCCACGTGCGCCCGTTTCTATCCGTACCGGTAGTGGCGATATCAACATCCATAAGCGATAACGCATCCGAACCTTTTGGGTTGTAGAGCGGTGAAGGGCAGGGAGCGTGATCCCCTGCTATGGATCGCGCCCTATGCCTTACCATCGAGCAGGGTCAGAGAGAAGAGATGGCTGGTTGATCGGGTGCCCCAATCCTCCAACCAGCCGAAGAGGATCAGTGTTCATTGCGTAGGTGTGGAGATGGATCAGTTCACACATTGGTTGCTCCTTTGAGAGAGGGGTTTTGCCCTCTCTCGCTCCAATAGTCCTCACTGGCTTCAACTGTTGCGAAGCTCTGAGGAATAGCAGAAAGCCTTTTGTTCAGGAGCACTGAATCGCGGGCATGATTTCGCGGGAGAAGATTTCCAGCGTTTCGGTATCCGTGGGAAAAACATACATAATGAAGTATTGCATTCCCATATTCACCAGGATCTGGATCTGCGTCTTTACTTCCTCAATTGTGCCAACGATAGCTCCTTTGACTGCGTCTTCTCGGATGGGGTTGAGACGTTGTTTGGCGACCAGTTCTTCCGGAGTGCGGGCAATCTGGAGGGTTGGAACAAAGTAGCTATGCAATACGCTCTCGGGGGTACGGTTATACTTTTCACAATACGAGTTGAGCACATCATATTTACGCTGGACATCTTCAAGACGGAAGGCGCTTCCAGTCCAGATATGGGGACCGAAGTTACTCATGTCGGCATATTGAGCAACCTGGCGCAGAGTGACACGCTCACCACCGCCACCAATGAGAAGAGGGACATGAGGTTGTTGCACAGGCAACGGATAGCCGTTTGTTTGCTGGAGCTGGAAATGACGACCCTGATAATTGAGAGGTTCCCCTTGCCAGAGACCCTTAATAATCTGAACAGTTTCTTCCAGTCTCTCCTGGCGTTCGCTGACACTCAGCAAAGGTATACCTAACTGCTCAAACTCAATTTTATCATCGCCCATACCCAGTCCAAGAACCAGGCGACCATGGCTGGCACGATCTATATCTGCCGCCATTCGTGCCAGGATTGCCGGGTGCCGATAAGAGGCACTGCTAACGAATGACATAAGACGAATACGTTTGGTCGTAACGGCAAGCATAGACAGGGTTGTCCAACAATCGGGGCTTCCCGTGCTGACTGGATGATCGTAGATGCAGGCCGCATCATAGCCGAGTTCTTCGATGTAAAGAACTTCTTTGAGTAGACTTTCCCAGTCAAGAAAGATGTTTGAGAGGATACCATACCGTATGGTGCGCTCTCCTTCGGCGATCCAGGTGGGAGAGGCCCAGGTCTGTTGTGCTTTTTCTTCAGTCAATAGAATCTCCTTTATGGTCAAGGGAATAACAACATCTGTTGAGAACATGGATGGCTGATCTGGTGAGCTGCTCCTGATCTAACGCAGGTCAGGCACTGGTAGTTTTTCTGTCAGAATCCTCTCTGCAAGGCTTGTTTTTCCGTCAGAAGGATAATTCAGCTTGACCATTTCCAGGATGGGCAGGTATTATAAGAAGTAACGTCCAATAGATAGCCAGCCTGGATGTTCCTAAATGAATAGGAAGAACAAGTTATACTGGAAATTTAGTATCCAGAAGTGAAATATAAGATCTTCCGTATAATTATATACAAAAATATATTTTTTTGCTACTTCACCAAAATCGCCGCAGGATGCTCCTGTCCTTTAGACATGGGGAGGAATGCAGCGTTCCTTTAAGGATGGCTTGGTTGAGGGATACGTGTCCATCGTCGGTTAAAGCGCTTCGGACGGCCAGGCAATACTTCCGAGTAATGGTTGCCTTTTCGTGCTCCTCATGCTCAACTTCTCGTTCAATTGGACGAATACCACGAACCTGCTTTTTCAAATCCTTCTTGGTATGACGATCAGCTTCATAGACTGGCTTTGCTGCTTCCCGCACGTAATGAAAGTGACACAACTGATGAGGAATATCTGGGAGCGCCGTGGCCACCGCATTCCGAATCGACTTTTGACCGTCTGAAATAACTCCCCGAATGGGCACAGAGAATGCCTCTTGGACTTCTTTGAGCAACATTACCAGATCAGTCTCGCGTTCGCTCAATAAAGGCCGAGCTAGCAGGATTTCCTCTGAGACACAATCACGTATCACCCAGAGGACTTCGTGGCCAACATCTGGCTTCAACCCATCCACTGCCAGAACGAGCGATCCCTGCTTCTGCACAAGAGATTGGAGGCGCTGTTGGTCGGTCATGTGAAGGGTCACTAACTCTTCATACCGCGCTAAGAGGTTCAACACGGTTCGTTCACCAATCGGTAATCCACGTTCATGCAAGCTGCGATGGATTTCTGGCAGGCTTTGATGCCGCTGGTATCGTAGGAATCCGACGAGCGCGATCACATCCAGTCCATATTCTCCGTGTGGCAACGCCCATGCGCCTTCAGCCTCCGGTCGATAGGGCTGATGATAGCGTGGACATGCTGGAGAAATACATCGACGCACCGCCATATGAAGACGATGCTTGACCGGCTAGGGTGGTTACCGTGCGTTGCGCGTAATAGGTAATATGAGCGGGTTTACCACATGTAAGACAGCGAGTTGAAAGAGGCTCGAAGGTCTGGATAGAGATAGTGTCTGAAGCGTGGCGGGGTCTGGCCATGCTTCTTCTTCTTTCTTTCGGCATCCAAAATAACGCCACTCAAAAAGAGCCTTCTCTCCACACGACCAGTTTGAGGTGAGAGAAGATGAATAGGATGATGCGATGGGGAGCGTTGGCAAGCAGGTTGAGGCATCAATGAGGTGCTCGCCATGCACCTGAGCCAGGCGCAAAACGACGGACACCTCACGTACTCTTACGAGATGTACAATACTGCCTTCCCTGAAATACGACGGCTCTGGAATTGCTGAACAACCTCGGTGATCTCTGTCCAGGGAGCTTCCACGCCAATCAGCGGATGTAAGCGCTCTTCAGCAACCAGACGTGTGAGGCGTGTGAGCCCTTCCGTTCCAACTCTGCTTTCCAGCTCTACGGGTAAGACCAGCGTGGAGAGATTGATGTTGCCAGCCCGCATGAAAATCTCGCCAAGATTCAGCGTCACCTCAAGATCGTTCATGATTCCCAGGCTAACACAAAGACCACCAGGAACGAGAAGACCACTCAATACCTTTGCTAACGCCTTTCCTCCTAGTACGTCGATAATAAGATCGTAGGGGCCAAATTGTTGTGCTACAGAGAGATCTTCTCCCACCACCACCTGGTGAACTCCTAATGCTTGTATGCTTGCTACATTCACTGCTCGCCGTACTGCTCCAACGACATGTGCTCCTGCCAGTTGGGCTAGTTGACACGCAAAATGGCCCACACCACCAGAAGCTCCAGTGACCAGAATGTTACGACTGAGCAGAGATTTGCCTCTCTCCAGGGCGTACAGGGCGGTCAGTCCTGCGGTTGGGAGAGCCGCAGCCTGAGCAAAGGAGACCTCGTTTGGGATTTCCGCAAGATTTTTTGCTGGAACAGCGACGAGTTGTGCTCCGGCCCCAAAACGAGGCGCAACAAGAAGTCCTGTTACTCTGGTCCCCCTCTTTGGCCCTGATCCATCAGCGGCGGCCTGCTCGACAATGCCCGCCAAATCCCATCCCAGTTGCCCCCCACGTTCCGCTAGCGATATTCTGTAGATGTCGCCCACGTTGAGCGAGATGGCATGCACCCGAACCAGCGCCTCTGATGGGGTGGGAGTTGGACGCTCAACTTCGCGTATCGCCAGGCGCCCGGCGACCTGAGGATCGACGACAATTGCTTGTATTGAACTCATCTGTTTCTCCTGAACACTCTCTGCTGGAGAGGAATCTTTCGTTTGTGGTTGGGTCTCTGCCCTCTTCACCAGGCAGTTCATGTGCCTGGAACA
This sequence comes from Ktedonobacter sp. SOSP1-52, assembly GCF_016587395.1. Lineage (NCBI taxonomy): Bacteria > Bacillati > Chloroflexota > Ktedonobacteria > Ktedonobacterales > Ktedonobacteraceae > Ktedonobacter > Ktedonobacter sp. SOSP1-52. Next base: position 165,530 of record NZ_BNJH01000008.1, on the reverse strand, counting down.
TCGAGGGAAAGCTAGACCATGCAGTCTGGCTGGTGCTATTATGGAGCAGTATTCCTGTTGTAAACAGGAGTGTGCTGAACATAGGTGTAGGAGTAACAGTTTCAGATGCTGTGAGAGACAAGGGAGCAAGAAAGAAGAGATGAGAGAAACAGGAACGCGCCACACACACCTTGCCGATTTTTTGAAAACCCGTCGTGCCCGTCTACGTCCAGAGCAATTTGATCTCCCCACCTATCCCAGGCGTCGAAAGCCCGGACTTAGACGAGAAGAACTCGCCGGACTTGTTGGAGTGGGCGTTTCCTGGTACACGTGGCTCGAACAAGGTCGGGATATTCATGTCTCCGATCAGCTCCTTTCCCGCCTTGCAGATATCTTACAATTGAACTCCCAGGAGCGCAGTCATCTGTTTCTCCTGGCTCGAGGCCCGCTCCCCGATGAGCAGGGCAGGGAAATCCTGGAGCCACTCACTGCCTATCAAGCCATTCTCGATGGCTGGGGCATCTACCCAGCACTTCTCGTCGATCAACATTTGGATGTGATCGCGTGGAATGAAAGTGGCAATCGCGTTTTTGGCGATTTCTCCAGTCGCTCTGAGCGAGATCGCAACGCCGTCTGGTCCACCTTTATGGATCCCTCGCAACGAGAACGCCTTGTGCACTGGGAACAAGCGGCACGGCGAAGCATCGCACTCTTGCGCGCAAGGAGTGACCGCTATACCAATGAGACCCGGTTTGGAGAGTTGATTACGGATTTGCACCAGGCGAGTCCCGAATTTCGTGCTTGGTGGCCTGAGCATGACGTTCTCTTCGCGTGTCACGATCAGAACGAAATCAATCATCCGCAGATCGGCTCCCTCGCGTTCCAAGGAACGACCCTCGTTGTGCCGGAACGGCCGGACTTACAGATCATAGTCCATATGCCACTCCCGAAAGCCGACACAGCAACAAAACTCAGAGCATTCATGACCGAAGAGAGGCAATCCATCTAAAACCAAATGAAGCAACTGCATTAGCTCTTCCAGAGAAAAATGCGATTCTAGTTTTTTTGCATATCCCCAAAACAGTGTACTCGTTTCGGAGGGATATGCAAAAAAAACCTACTACAAGCAGCCATCAGATTACGACTTGTCTGGTGCTTGCATATACCATTCAGTGAACGAGCGACACTGCCCCTCATCAGTGAAGTGCAGCACCCACAGATTGTGATACGCCCGCTTGAGCGTTTTCTGAGTCTGATCCGTATAATAGGAGGACAATCCGACAGCAATCGCCATGCGGTCCTTGACCAGCAACGGTCGATACTCACCATGGTACGTCCCAGCTGCATCACGGTTCTCTAGCCAGGCCGCAACGATTTGGGAGCGACCGCGAGCCACATCCTCCCCCTCGTCCCAGGGATGCCAACGATACTCAGCGTCGTCGGTAAACAATGCAGCGATCTCGTCTGGATCATAGGTCGTCCAAGCATGGGTGTATGTGTTGAGCCAGCGCTGCACCATCTCAGCGTTCATCTTCATGGCCCTTTCTCCTTCCTCATAAAAGATCTTTATGGCCTTTTTTTACTCATTTGTTTGTTCAGTTTCTCGTCTATTTTCCTCACGCATCAGTATCATAGCATCTCGTTCCCTTCCCGAAGGATAGCTAGTCCTCGGTGCTTCTCCCCCTCAAATGTACCTGGATTTTTCTAGAGAATCAAGTTTCTTTCAGAAGGTTCTGTCTGAAATATGCTATAAGGGTTCGTGTGAGGTTGTTTTCACTCTATCTGCATTTAAAGTATGTTATTATTTTCCTGTCGCATTATTGTTCCATATCACAGCCTTCTCGCGTTGAGCTGATAATCGCGTGCAAAGGGATCTTTTTTTTGATTGTAGAGGAGACTCTGAAAATATGCCTCTCGCGAAAAACATTACACTGCTTAAATGGTTTAACTTTCTCATCGCCTTTCGACCTTTCTCTGCTCTTGCTCTTATTTACTTCTCCCAGGTTACTCACTCTTACGCGCTTGGCCTGAGCCTGTTCTCGATCACACAGCTAGCCCAGGCTATGTGCGAGATCCCAACTGGTATGTATTCAAATAGAGTAGGAAGAAAATTGTGCCTGATCATTGGGGCACTGGCTAGAGGCTGTTAGTGACTCGATTTCGAAAAATGCTCAAGGTCAAAGAAAAAGAAAAAGCACAGAGTTTGCGGATTCAATAATCACTGGCAGTGTGTCTCGCCTTGTGTAGTTGCGAGGGCCTGCCCGGATTGGAGGCGATGGGGTGTGAAGGCAGGGGGATTGGAGGTACCTGAAGGGGGCGCGAGGTATAGAAAGCGATGAGTTGTGCCGTGCGTTTGCTCAGTGCGTGTCTGACTGGAGGTGGGAGGCATTCTATCTCCAGCCAGTCAGTAAGGGCAGCCAGCCGATGGAGCCGTGGGAGCAGAAGAGGTGGCAGGGTGTGCAGCGGAGCGGGTGGAAGCGGAAAGCTCCAGATAACGTAGCCTGTGCAACACGTAGACTTTTTCCGCACCGGCGCATGCCTTGAGAGCTTTGCTCAGGCGCGTTATCAGTCGACCGATGGCTTGAGACTCGCCTGCGGTCAAGTCCGCGAAATCCGGTGTGTGGCGCTTTGTTTCCACCAGGAGGTGCCCGAGATAGGCTGGCCACTCATCTGTATGGAAATGGTGTGCGTAGACCAACTCGTCTTCGTAAATGGGGCCCTCCTGCGACGGGTATCAGGCCTTTCTGGATGCGGCAAAAAAACATTCTTCCATGATGACTCCTTCAAACATTGATCGACAATATGCGCACTCCACCACGTATCGTGGAAAGTGGTCAGTGGATTGAGATCATGCTGTTCGCCAGAGATGCGCGCAATCTTTCACAAAAGGCGGTGACCTCGTTGGCGCCCCCTTTAGGCGAACCAGGCCATTCATCCACGCGGTTGCGCCAGTATTCTTCGGGCGTGCCGGGATAGCGGGCGAAGATGTGCAGATGCAGATGTGGAACATGATCCCCGTAAAAGAAGACGTAGACATGATCCGCGCTCGCGCATTGAAAGAATGCGCGGCTGAGGCGAGTGGTCAGCAGGCCAACGGCCTGAGCCTCCGCTAGTGTGAGCTCCGCGAAACTGGGGACGTGGCGCTTCGTCTCGGTCCTGACATAGCCAAGAAACGTCTCCCCGCTTTGGTTATAGACGTGATGGGCAGAGACCAGCTCATCTTCGTAGATGAGTCCACCGGGAACCTGACCTTTGTGTTTTGCGCAGATGGGGCATTCTTCCATTTTTTACTCCTTTTGCCTGGATAACGTATTTGTTCTTTTTTCGAGCGCAATGAAGTTGATATTCGACGCACCCTGCTCTCCTATCGTGGAAGTCTGCTCTTTCCTTGTGCTTTTTTCAGAGATGGTTATTGATTCTCAATACTACCGCCTTTTCTCCCTATTAAGTGGGTATAGTGGAAATCAGCTCTCTCTGAGGAAAAGGGGGTGAAAGAGATGGAGGTGTGTATGCGGTATTGTCGAAAAAATGCGCAAGGAACGCGTGCTCTCTGTGATAGGATAGTGAAAGGGAGATGAGGTGCCGCGTGCGCAGTTCTCCAGCGATCGACACCATGTCTCACCCGCGCGCCTCGACGAGATTGAGTCGTGTCTGGTGGCGTGCTCTTGGCTCGCTCTCCAGCAGTGCTCGCGAAATGGTTGAGCTCTGCTACCTGCTGGAGTTGCCGCAGCGCGAGGTTGCTGCCCGACTGGATCTCTCACTGAGCGCACTGGAGGCACGCTTGCACCGAGCACGTCATCAACTGCGCCAGGAGCTGAATGGCCCTCTGCGTACCGATGCCGAAGCACTTGGGCTAGCTCTGGATCAGGAGTATGCGGGAGGGTGGCGCGAAACGCGTCTCTGGTGTACGCTTTGTGGTCGTCATAGGCTCTTCGGAGCCTTTCTCCCACAACCAGACGGTAGCGCTAATCTCCATATGCAGTGCCCTGCATGCGAGCAGCGCTACAGCCTTAGCGACCCAAAGAGCAACAATGTCCATAGCAAGGGGCTGGTTCGGCTGGATGGCTTGCAGTCCTTCCGGCCAGCCTGGAAGCGCACGATGCAGGCGATGAGCCGCTTATTGATGGGAGCGCTTCGCTCAGGCGCGCGTCTGTGCCCCTATTGCGCAACGCCTGCCTCGATCTGCTTGATCGAGAAAACTCAGGTCATGCAGAGCAACAAAGCAATGATTCTGCCATCAGGGCTGGCGTGGCATCCCTCTCAATTCTGGTTGTGGTGGGATTGTCCCCAATGTGGGCATAGCCCGGGTGCAGGTGGCGCGTTCTTTGCAGCCAGCGACCTCGTCTACTGGTCATATGTGTACACCCAGCAGTTTATGCGTGAGCATCGCCGCTGGATCAGCGAGCCGGAACTCCTCGTGGAGTACGCGGGCCAGCCTGCCATCCGTTTCCAGATGGTTGATGTAACCAGCTCTGCACGCCTGACGGTGCTGGCTCATCGTCAGACGCTGCATGCGCTTGCATTTTTCTAACCACTTCTTGGGCTTCTCTTGTTTGAGGCCCTCGGGATGATCGTAGCAACCCTCTGCCTACTTTGCCTCTGGGCAATTGAGCAACAGTATCAAAATAGCGGGTGAGCCAGAAATCTCTGTATACAGGAACAGCACTGTTCCTGGGTGATGGTTTCTGCTTAGCGCAGGTAGGAGGCCAAAACCACGCCTCGACGGTTATGCCCCAGCGCGCGTGACACGGCCAGGACGGCTTCCTCATCAAGAATGCCAAGGGGGAGTCGCCCCTGTGACGGGGGAAGAGGACGGCCAGAAAGGGATTGATAGAGTGCCTGGGCATACTGTCGACGATAGGCGTGGATATCGAGGTGCTTGGGGAGGCGCGGAAAGACCTTCTCCTCGCCCCGCCGCCCCTCTACCAGCTATGCTCACGCGCTATGAGCAGGCGGCAGGAATGGCTCACCTCAAGCACATCGTCGTGGACCGCGAGAGTATGTCGGCAGAGTTTCTGGCAGCGTTGACAGGCGAAGGGTAGTAACGATCCTGCGCACCGATCAATATGCAGGGTTGGAGTCGTTCCGGGAGGTGGGAGAGTTTGCGCCTTTGCAAGTGGATCGACGAGGCAAGATCATCCGGGAGGTAGCGCTAGCGCGCTTCGGTCTGCCATTGCCTGAGCACACTGGACATGAACTGGAGGTGCGAGTGGCGCTGATCCGCGACTTGCGGCGCCTCGTTCCCAAAGATCCGTCCTCCGAGGACGAAAATCGGCCCTTCCGGTGGGACGAGAAACCCGATGGGCAGGGCCTCACGCCATCGCAGTGCTTGCGCATCTAGACCAAGAATTCCTTGAATATCCCTTGCGGATGAGGTTGCTTTCAAGCTCTGCCCAGCAAGAGGAGCTCAGATATGCTTGCCGATGTCTGCTCACGTTTCCTTGAGCATTGACCACACTCCGGGTAGCGCCAGTTGCTGGAAAATGTGCTCCATCTGTTCTGGTGGGTAGGGCATATCAGCAGCGACCCACCATTTGAGCAAGGTGAGCAAGGTACTGGCCAGGTACTCAGAGACCACTGGCAGCGGGATCGGCGGCGAACGTCTTTCTGCACGCAGGGTGGAAAGAGCCGGTTCAATCGCTTGGCAGAGTGCCGTCTGCAAGGCTTCCCACAAGAACTTGCCCGCACGGCTTCGCATCAGCACCCGTAATTGCTGATTCTCAGAGTGGTACGCATGCTCAAACAGTTCCAGACTGGGCAGGACCCGTTGTCTTGCTACTGCATGGGCGATCGGGCGAGTGAGCCGCTCCAGCTCCTGCTCTATGATACTATTGAGGACATCCTCTTTATCGAAATAATGGGCATAGAAGGTAGTACGGCCAATGTTTGCCCGATCCAAAATATCCTGCACCAGAATCTCATCATAGGGTTTTTCTCCCACGAGTTCCGCAAAGGCGGAGTTCACCAGGCGATAGGTACGTTGGGAACGACGATCGGCTTTCTGCTGTTTCACTCCTGTCCCTCCTTCTTTGACGAACAATTAGGGCCAGTTGTTCGGTAGAGAATGGTTTCCCTGCTTTGTGCTTGCCAGGGAGAACACTCCCTTGTATTCTCTCCTCAGAATACCATATTCGGTAGCAAACATGTCATTCTGAAAACTTGAACAGAGAAGGAGAAAGATGGAAAATAGAAAATGAAAAGCAAACACCACACACTTGATGTTGAACTCTTCGAGCGCTGGGGATCGACGTACGAGCGTTCCTGGATGCAGCAACGCCTGTTTGATCCAGTTCACTCCGCAGTATTACATCAAGCCGCCAGCCGCTTCAAACCGGCGAGTGTGCTGGACATCGGCTGTGGGAGCGGGAGACTCTTGCGGAAAGTGCATGACTATTGGCCGGAGGCACACCTTTCTGGGGTCGATCCGGCGCACAAAATGCTGGAAGTCGCACGCCAGCTCACACCAGAGGCTCGCTTCTCCATGGGTTCCGGTGAGGCATTGCCACTGGAGGATGCCTCGGTCGATCTAGCGCTCTCGACCATCTCTTTTCATCACTGGCGGGATCAGGCTGCCGGTGTGCGTGAGGTCGCCCGAGTGTTGCGACCTGGTGGCTTCTTTCTGCTCGCTGATTTCACCTTACCCACCTGGCTTGCATGGCTGCTTCCACGTGTTCACAGTGCAGCGCAGATGCGTGTGCTTTTTGAACAGGCGGGTCTGGATGTACAGGCGCAGCCAGGTCCTGTTGCGCGCTTTGTGCGTATCACCATCGGTACGAAGAGAGCAGATGATTGACGCCGATTTCTTCCATGACTCTTCAGCACTACAAGTGGTTGGTGGAAGAGTGCTGGTCTTTGCTGCTGCCTGGATTTTCGGAAATACTTGACGCATGTTGAGCTTTCTCACACGCAGCGTGGACGCTACTGGAACCATCGTGTGGTTACGTCTTGTGTCCGCTTCTCTCGGAAGTCGTCCCCCTGATCGCGACTTTAACAGGAGGAGCCTGTTCACCAAAGCAATCATGAAAGGAACACACAATTATGACTCCCTCATCTTACGGCAAAGGAGAAAAACACATGGAAACCTCAGCACAAAGCGCTGGAGAGCAGCCGGTGGCGACGAGACTGCTCCTGGCTTGCGGTGTCATTGCTCCGCTGCTCAACAGTGTTGTCATTCTCATCCTTGGGGCCATACGCCCTGGCTACAACGCCTGGATAGTCCCCGATAGCAACCTCGAACTGGGGGAAGGTGGGTGGATACAAAGCACCAACTACATCGTCACCGGAGCGCTCCTGCTCGCTTTTGCCATCGGGATGAGGCTGCTCCTGCGCACCGGACGTGGTTCCACCTGGGGACCCATCCTGCTCGGCATCTATGGCCTCACCTTCATCGTCACCGGGCCTATCCTTCCCGACCCGTCGCTAGGTTACCCACCAGGAGCGTCGAGCACGCTAACCATTCACGGAGCCATTCATATCCTCTTTGGTCAGCTTCAGTTCACTTCGCTGATTGCGGCTTGCTTCGTGCTGGCACGGCGCGATGCGGCGCTCGAAAGGCGCGGCTGGTCCTGGTATTCGGTTGCCACTGGTCTGCTGGTCGCCGCCTCTGATGTCGCCTTCGTCCTCACCGCCAAATTGTTAGATGGGGGACCAACAGGACTCATTGAACGGATTGGCATCATTGGCGGCGGCATTTGGATCGCTCTGCTGGCGATTCGCCTGATGAGCAGATCAGTCCCACGGGTATCTGTCGAATGAATAGGTCTTACACTCGGGCCGAGTAGACGTAATGAAGGGAGGTCCAGAATACGTGAAAAAATCTCTCACTTATGGGTGGTTTTCATGCGTATCCTGGGTCTCCCTCGCTGGGATCGGTCCCCTGCTCCTGACCGTCGGGACAGATGATTCTCTTTATCCAATCCTCTCCTCTTGCGGGAACGAGCACTGGCCGAAGGCGCCGATCTGGAATTCATTGAGAAAGAGGGCCTGGCCCACCTGTTCATGTTTGCGCCAATCCCCGAAGCCAACCCGGATAGTACACCAATGTGTCTATGTGTCAAGACTTCTGGAGGAGGGGAGCCGCAGGCTCATCAAGCATCCTTGCGAGCTTGAGGCTTGGGTGATGCGCTGAAATGCCTGCTCCTGCCAGGAGCGTGGAGTAAGCGATACCGAGAGCATCGACCCTTGACTGGAGTGGGAAGACTCAAAGAGCGAGAGCGAGCGGGAGATAGTGACGCTCCTCAATGCAGGACCCCGCTCGCTCTCGGCACAAAGCGCTCACCCGCTCCAGTCAAGGGCGGTATCGCCCACGCGACTGGCTGGCAGAAACGAAAAGGAGCTTCTGGCCAAGCACGCTTCAGGGCAAAAAACGACGCAAACGGATGAGAGTCAAGGCGGCGCGAATGGTGTGAATGCACGCACACTGCATCACCTTGATGGAAAAACAGCTGCGGGAGACAGGTAGCATCTTGATGACCGCCCCTGCTCATTCCCTCTATTGTGCCGCTCGAAGCAGTTTCTGGCGCAAAGACAGCCGACCAGCACGCTTGCGGCGTAGGCGACCAGTACTTGGCCGGAAAAGATGGCGACGATGATGCCGCACAACACGCTCCCACAAAGAGCAGTAGAGAGCAAAAATGCCTCACGCATCCAGCCACGCTTGAGCACCTGCGCGCCAACCGAACCGGCCAACCATCAAGCCAAGAAAGAATGCCGTCGCGACAGGAGCAGCTTGTGCCAGATGGTAAATGACCTACCATATGAGTCAGTTTTGCCCTCAAACGTGGGAAATTGCCCCCAATGGTGAGCAGACCCCCATTGACTGCCTGAAAACCAGCTTCTGGGGCGGATCGCTTCACCCTGTTTTTGTCAATTTGGGTGGGAACCCGCGAGGGCCATACGTCGCGCGAACCATCATTTGCGAACCGCTGGCTTCTCTCCTGTGAACAAGAGAGAAGCCCTACATCTGAGAATCAGCCGCAGCATGGTGGAATTTACTCTTGTGGGAATGTCGCTTGCCGCATGTGCCGAGAGAGAAACAGAAATCCGGTGATCAGAAGCAGGCCACTCCACACGATGCCCACGGTCGGCAACACGCCCAGATGCTCCAGGCTCAGCCCGAGTGCAAAGGAGCCGAGGGTTTGGACGCTGAACAAGATCAGGCGAGAGACGCCATTGACGCGGCCTTGCAGGGCACCTGGAACGACAGCGAAGCGATAACTGTCCATGAAGATAGCACGGATCGAGTCGGAGAGAGCGATGGCAGCGAAGACGGCTCCCAACAGCAGTGGCGTCGTGATGAAGCCATAGAGAGGGAAGAACACCACGAACACGATCAGGGTACAGCGAAGCGTGAGGCCAAAGCGTATGCGCCGCTGCAACGGCGGGCAGAGCGCCGCGCCAAGCAGGTTCCCGACGCCGCCACATGCTCCGATCAGGCCGTAGAGCACCGACGGGATATGCTGCTGTTGCACAATGTCCAGGACGAGAAGCATACTGGCTGTGATGGTGAGGTTGACATAGCTGGAAATGAGGAAGATCGAGCGTATGACCATATGCTCCCGCAGCCAGGTGAGCCCCTCGCGCACTTCTTGGAGCAGGTGGTGACGCTGCGTCCTCCGTTCATCTTGCATGGGCGAGCGTATGGAGAAGAGTGAGCTGAGCAAGATCAGAGAGGAAAGCGCGTCGGTGACGAACGGGAGCAGCCTGCTGATGCTAAAGAGCCAGCTACCCAGGGCGGGTCCGACAAGCGCGCTGGAGCCAACAATCACCTCGTTCTGTGCGACTGCTGTGGTGAGCTGGCTCTTTGGCACGATCCATGCCAGTGCTGCAAATTGGGCCAGCTCGTAGAAAAGCGAAATGGCTCCCAGGCCAAAGGCAATGGCGTAGAGGAGAAGCAGCCGCAGTGGACCGCTGGAAAGGCCCAGCGCCAGGGGAATGCTCGCCACGCACACCATCAAGCAGAAGGTAGAGAGCAGCATCACGCGTTTGCGCGGCCAGCGATCCACCAGCGACCCGGCGGGGAGGCTCAACAGGACATAGGGAAGCTGTCCCAGGCTATACGCGAGGGAGGCAGCAGCGATCGAACGCGTCAGTCCCACAATGAGCAGTGGAAACGCGAACTGTGTGCATGAAGTGCCGAGCGAGGAGACGGCGTTGCCGAGCCAAAGCAAAAGATAGTCACGATTGCGCCAAAGGGAAACGGGCTGTGGTGGAATGACTTCCGTGTTGGTCATGAAACATCCTTTCGTTCGACTTGTTTCTGCAAGAAGGGAAGCAAAAGGAGCCCGGCAACCGAGGCGCGGTCCAATCAACACGGGGCTGAGATACATCGCAGGATGAAGACAACGCATATCCTCGCACCAACGCGATCAGCGCTGCGCGTGAGGAGGGCGCTATTCACAAACAGCCACGTAAGCCAAAAGTGCCGGGCTTACGCGGTCAAAAGCGGTTTCACACCGCCTGAGGGGAACAGATATCTTTTACTCATTGGTCAGATGATAGCATGGAGACCGCATCGGTGTCAATGAATACTGCTCACCCCACCCATCCGCTCTTCCCATCCATGCGCAAGGGGATGGGAAGACTCGGAGGGCTCGGTGCGCGTGCTGACAACGCCACAGCTCATGGTGGGTATTCTGGCAACGCGGATTGGGGGCAAGCTCAGGATTGTCTGCTTTCTCCTCGTCCACGCCAAGAGCTCTTTTCTCGCCTTTCTGGCGTCTGTCGCTGGCGAAGCAGATCCTGAGGGTTTTCGCGCAACGAGCTTGCGGCGAGTAGCTCGCTCCACAGATGTTGAGAGAGTCAGGGTCGTGGCGAAGGTGCGGTAGCTCTCAATCAGTTCTTCGAGTTCGGCCATATACCGGCTGAGGTTCCTGACATTGCTGCGGGAAGCGCGTCGAAGCTCTCGCCGACCACAGATCAGCAGACAGTTCAGGCGATCTTTCATCAGCCAGGCTCCTTTATGAGAGAAGCGTGCGGCCCGCATACGCAATGTACACGCTGTCCACCGGATACCAGCGTCCACCCCAGCCACGTATCATAGGTCGAGGGATTCCAGATGTTTTAAATTCCATACCCCTTGAGGTAACTCACTGAGCTGATTGTGGTTCTCAGTGTACTTTTGCCAGTCTGCCTGGTTTCGAACATGCTCTGGCATGAAAGAGACCCCTGCGTTTCCTATATGCAACTGCCTCAAATTTGTTAGTCCGCCGATTTCAGGAGGTAGTGATATTAGGCAATTATGGTTCAGTGTTAGGGATGCTAGCTTTGGTGACACTCCACGTCCCGTAAACGGGACGGGCTTCTAAGCCACGTCACCGGTTTGGCCTGTCTCCGAGGAGACCGTCTCCGCGAGACGTGGTTGGGCCGATTCCTTGCTTAGACAACGTTGGGGCGTGTCTGCCCGACTACTCCTTGGCCTGGACAAGCCAGGTGGACGGAGATACGTGAAGGATTGAGGAAACTTCACCTGACAACCAAAGCTGAGTTGATGCATATTGACCGAACCCACCAGATCACGGTGCCCCGTGAACCCACAGGCGCGGCATGCCCACTGTCTTCCCTTGGGCTTGTGTCTATGCCCACATGCAGGACACTGGCTCGAGGTTCCTCGTTCCGAGCCGGTGAAGCTCATGATGTGAGCAGCCTGGCTTTTGTGCGTGAGATAGTCAATGTCCTTGCCATACTCCCACAAGGCCAGACGTTGATTGTGGTGTCTGCCACTCTTCTTGTCACGAACCCCATGAGGATTGCCGATGAAGAGGGTCCCAACCTGCTGCTCAACACAGAAGTCGATGACGTTGCGAGTCGCTTTGTGTCGCAGGTCGCGAATGCGTCGCTCGGCTCGTCGGCATTGTTTGTTCTTGGCGCGTTGCAATTTTTTCCAGCGACGCGAATACTGTTTACAGCGGGATTGCTTCCTGGCAAACTGGCCCAATTGCTTCGTCCGCTGGCGTTTGAGCGAGCGAATACCACGTCCGGTGACGATCATGGCTTTGCCTGTGTTCGTCGTAACGGCTGCCAGGTGGATCTCGCCCAAATCAACGGTGGCCTGGACGGTGCCTGCAGCCTCCTCGGCCTGTGGGACCTGCACACAGACGTGCAGTTCAAACCCAGCGTTCCAGACCAGGGTACACGCCCCGCTGTTTTCTGGAAGCTCGATGGGCAGGACGAGGGATGGGCGCCCTCTGCCCATGGGCAGGACCACCCGCCCATGTTCTTTGCTCACTGCTTGCGCAGGCCACTTGACCGGGTAAAAACGTTTGGTGCGCCAGGGATACTTCATCTTCATCTGGGGATGGGTGTGACGGAGCTGGCGGGTGGTCTGGATGGTGGCGAGGAAGACGGCAACGATCATTTGTACTGATTGGCTCTGCAGGGCAAAACGGCCCTTGGTGGCTTTCTGCAACGCGTCTCGTCCTGGTCAGGGCAGATGGGCGAGACGTGCGGCTTTATGCATTTCCATGCAACAATTCCACGCTTGTGCGGCTTCCACCTGAGCAGCTTTGAGGCGTTGGAAGAGTGTAGGCGACAGATGATTCAGTTGATAGATTTTTACCGTTTGCATGCAGAGCATGATAGCAGAAAAGAGTAGATGGGACAAGTGGGAAAACCGGATATACTCACTCTTGAGTTGCCTCTCAGAACGATCCCGTACTTCAGAGAAGCGTGTCAGGGAAAGCGAGAGCAAGTTGGTTGGAGGCGGCCCCACCCACCCAGCCCGAAAGGAACGGCGCTTTCATCCCGTCCCATGAATGGAGACGGGACTTCCCGCGCCGGGTGTTAAAACGCTTGTGATTCTACCGAAAGAAAAGCGCTTACATCTCTTCTGAGGAGGGTGAATCAGCTGCATGTACGTTGTCAGGAGTCTATTCTGGCTGGTTCGTGTGAGCTGTTCCTGTTATGTGCTGACAATACTGTTCCGCCGTTTGGGCGCCAAAGAACCCTGTGAGGATCGCCTGAGCCTCAAAATGCTGCCCAAAGCATGTCACGCCCCTGGTGCAAACGAGAGCACCGCCAGGGCTAGCGCAACACGATTGAAGAGATCAGCCGTTTCACCTCTTACCTCGCTTCGAAAGAGGAGGCGATCCCCTTTTGATGCGAGGAGTGTTCCTGCCTGACGGGCTGCTTCCAGGTCGCCCTCATCGGGTCCCTGCCTCTCATAGAGCGCCAGCACGCGAAGAGGAATGGCTGCACTGAGCACGATGGCGAGATGGCTTGATGCGACTGAAGGCTGCCCAGTGATGTGGTGAGATGATGCACTCAGGGGAGGGCGTGAGTTTGTTGTCTTCTGGCTTGTTGCCGCTCTGGGGCTTGCGGTGGGCTCAAGCCCAAAATGTCAAAGACCACTACGAATCGCCTGAAATTTGGACGTCTTACTCATCAAGCGCCTGGGCCACAGCTTGTTCTAGTGTCAGCTCGCGTCCCTGGGCCCAGGTAGCCTGGAAGGTCTCCTCATCGAGTTGGGCGCGCACAGCGGCGATTATGCCATCTATCTCCCGTTTGTCATTCGGTTGGTGGAAGGCTCCCAATCTCTCCAGGATTCTTTCTGAAGCGCCGAGCAAACGTGCGGCTTGCTGCGGCTGGCCCAACGTACCAACGGCCCCTGCGAGGAGCGCCAGATCCGTTGCTATTTGGAGCCTATTGTTGATTGCGCGTGCTAACTGTAGCCCCTGGCGTCCCAGGTCTCTGGCGCGCCCAGCCTCACCTTCATGTAGGGCGATGTAGGTGAGGTTATTATACATAAAGACGATCCGGCGTGTTTCTCCCGTTTGCTGGGATACTGCAAGACATTCCTCATAAGCGTGCCTGGCAAGGTCATCATCCCCACTGAAACGCGCTATTTCCCCCATGATGTTTAGCGCCTGCGCCATCCCTGGTTGATGAGAAAGTTCGCGGAACAATGCTAGACTTTCCTCAACGAGAGGCATGGCTGCAGATCGCTCTCGCAACATCGTGTAGCCCAGCAAAGCAAGTGCCCAGGCCATCTGGAGCCGATCCCCTAAATCACGGGAAATCTCAAGCGCTCTCCTAAACAGGGGCTTTGCGGCATCGAGATCGTAGAGAAAGGCTAGATGTCCAGCGCTGAGCAGGAACTTGGGATGATACACCAAAGATACTTCATCAAGCCGCTCTAAGAGTTGTTGGGTCCATCGGCGCCCTTCAACATGATACCCATCACCGTACCAGAACAGGCAGAGAGCACCCGCTAATCGTATGCCCAGCGCCACATCTCCACTGCTCAATGACCAGGAGAGCGCCGCACGGATATTCTCCATGTCCAATTCGAGCCGCCCAGACCAATAATCGTACCCTGCCAGCCGCAACTCTGGCTCGGCACGTTCTGCCAGCTCAACAAAACACTCAGCGTGCCGTCTCCGCGTTGTTTCCTCTTCACCGCTTGTTTTCAGTCGCTCACGTGCGTACTCCTGGATCATTTCCAGCATGACAAAATGTGGTTCACTGCCTGGCATCTCTTTCTGCTGCACGAGATGTTTATCCACCAGGGATGCTAGCCCGTCTAATACATCAATGGATAGACCTTCACCACAAATGCCCTCGATGGCTTCCAGCGAGCAGCCCCCACGAAAAACTGCTAGTCGCGCCAACAGATGTTTCTCATCCTCATCAAGCAGGTTATAGCTCCATTCAATGGAGTCGCGCAGGGTTCGCTGTCGCGGCGGGGCGTCACGTGAACCGCCTGCGAGCAGACGCAAAGGCGAGCTATCCCTCGTTCCTTCCAACCGCTCCAGCAACGCCTGCGGCGTGAACAGTTTACAACGCGCCGCAGCCAGTTCGATAGCGAGCGGTAACCCATCAAGACGGATACAGATTCGCCCAATCGCCGGGGCTGTAACTTCACTCAGCGTAAAGCGGGGCAGTGTCATCTGTGCACGTCTAAGGAAGAGTAGACCTGCTTCGGATTTGATGAGGCTCTCAACGGAAGGTGCCTCAGCGAGAGGCAGTGAGAGCGGCGGGACGAGGTATTCCTGCTCCCCGGCGATGCGCAATGGCTCCCGGCTGGTGACGAGGACTTTCAGGCGTGAAGAAGCTGCCAGTAACTTGGATACCAGTGGAGCTGCCTTGATGACATGCTCAAAGTTGTCAATCAGTAGCAACAGCTCTCGTTGGGCAAGCGCCCGTTTCAGGGTATCTGGTAGGGGTTCCATAGGACGTTCAACTACACCAAGCACGGAGGCGATGGCTTTTGTCACCAGAGTGTAATCTGAGAGGGGAGTAAGGTCGACGAAGCAGACACCATCAGTGTATGCTGAAGCTTCCTCTGTCGCCACCCGCAACGCCAGCTGCGTTTTGCCAGTTCCTCCGGTGCCAGTGAGAGTCAGCAGACGGGATGTGTCCAGCAGTTGCTTTACTTCAGCAATTTCACGGCTGCGCCCGATAAAAAGGAGGGTCTGTGGGGGAAGATTCGACCTGGATACCGGATGCGGCGACGTCGAGACCTTGCTCTCGAGCAAACCGAGGTCTTTCACGCACGCGATAGCTTGAGTACGACTTTTGACCCCCAGTTTGCTGTAAATCTGGCGGTTGTACCACTTAATGGTATTTGGACTCAGAAAGAGCTCGTCGGCAATCTGCTGATCTGATAATCCGGTTGATAGTCGCTTCAAAATCTCTTGTTCGCGTTCGTTCAGGAGATCAGGCGACGTCGCCTTTCCTTTCATAAGCCTGTTCCCAGATGATAAGGAGACTTATACACAATTATCACGTATTATCACGAACACAAGCATTCTACTCTTTCTTGCTGGGCTTGTCTACTGCTTTTTTCCATTCTTTCTAATGGTGACATTTCTCCTCATTTTCCTTATGCTTAGGAAGACGAAAGCAATGCAAAAGCGAGATTAAGGATCCTGCAGAACCAATGAGGAATTGTCCATCCACTAAGGAGCAACATTGGTGCAAGAGATGAGGATGTATCATGGCACAAACCACTGTCCTATCCGAACCGATCAGGATGCCTGTATTGCTGTAGGATGGGCTGGGCATTGCACGCTTACTATTGACCGCGAGACGCAGGCAGGAGGGATGGGATTGGGTTTCAATGGAGGGGAGTTACTCTGAAAAAACATCTCGAGCTTTCTCCTTATTCTTCAGTCACCAGACCCCATGGGTAAACCTAGGGGCTTGCACCTCACCTCCCTCTCCCAGGGGACCAGGGGTGGATGCATTCACCAGCAGGACAAGCCTGAAGGTCGTTGGGACGGGTGACGAGCGGCTCAACCAACCGCCACTCTCCGTAGAGAGTCGCCCCACCAGGAAAGGGTACTCGCAGGTTGAACAAGCGAGTAGGGCTTTGGCCCCATGCCGATCCTGGCATGCTGAACTGGCGCGACTGATGCAGGTAACCATGCATCACAAACAGTTTCTCGTGCTATGCAGAGGAGTGCCTTTGTGCTGACCTGTTCGTAGCGTCTACATTCTTCTTCTCAAACAATGTAGGAAAACCGGAAAGGAGAAGGAACCTCGCCACCCATGCGCCTGAAAAGGACTCGGCATTCCTCCCCCGCATGAATGCGGGGGGAGGAATGCCTCGATTCAATGAACGCTCGCTAATTCTCATACCGAGAAGAAAGGAAAAGAACCATGTCAACACCGAACAGCGAACAGGGGAAGAGTGCAATTCAGATTGTTGCCGAAGCCCGCAAAACCATCCCAGAACTCACCGTCGCACAGGCGAGAGAGAAGTTGGATCAGGGACAAATTGGTCTGCTGCTTGATGTCAGGGAGCCCGTTGAGTGGGAGAAAGGACATATTCCAGGGGCAGTACTAGCCCCACGCGGCATGCTAGAATGGTATGCAGACCCGACAACGCCTTACGCCAAACCAGAACTCACGACGAAGCGGGATGCTCACATCATTGTCGCGTGTGCCTCTGGTGGGCGCTCGATGCTGGCGGCTCAGACACTCCAGTCGATGGGCTACACCAATGTGGTGAGTATGGCAGGCGGCTTCAATGAGTGGAGCAAGCAAGGGTTTCCCACCGAGGAGGGGACGGCAGAGATGAAATGACCGTTTCACCAACATATATGCTGGTGAATATAATGAGAGACGAAGGCAGAAGCCTACCACCTTGGAGCGCTTCTGCCTTATACCTGTTTTCTACTATTCGTGAAGTTTTTCTGCAAAACTATGGGTCAGCCCACGAGATACGCAAAGAGATGCAAGCAAGCTAGCAGCATAAAGGAAAAAGAGGTCTCTACTTGAGAGAGAAGCTGTTGTTTCGTCTCAAGATGGGAGGTCTCTGTGCTCCATGATAACCAACCCGTGTATTGAAATCCAGACCTCTGAAGCCCCTTGGCCAGCAGTACCGCCCTGGTTTGCGGAAGTGACCGTCATTGTGCAGTATCTCACGACGAAAGGATTACTCGATGCCTTTGCCCACAAGGTGTGTCTGATCCGTGGGCGCTTCGGCCGCTATGAACCCATTGATTTTCTCGCTCTCTTGTTGGGCTATGCCATCAGCGGGGAGCGCACCTTAGAAGCGTTTTGTGCGCGAGTTGCTCCCTTTGGGCCAGCGTTCATGGCTTTGTTTGGACGCCGGTGTTGTCCGCATCGGGCCAGCTTGAGCCGCTTTTTAGCGGATGTCGATCGTCCTTGCCTCGAAGCTTTTCGTCCCCTCTTTCAGCAGTACCGTTTCACTGATGGATGGACCGGAGATTCCATCGGGGGCATCTTCGATCGGTAAGGACGTCGCTTCATCGTCTTTGATGTGGATGCCACCCGTCAGACCGCTCGTCAACGAGCTCTCCCAACGGCTCCGGAATTGTCTGCTCCTCGCCGTCGCCTCGATGCGGTCTGTGCTCCGGGCTACATGGGACGCAAGCGCGGTGAAGTAGTGCGCTCACGGACGGCTGCGCTCCAGATGCACACACGGCAATGGATTGGGACGTATTCAGGCAAAGGCAACGGAGACTATCGGGAAGAACTCGCCTGCACCCTCCAAGCAGTGACGACCTATCTGGAACAGTTTTCCCTCCCTCCTGAAACAGCGCTCATCCGCTTAGACGGGCAATATGGCGATGCGGCAGTCATCGCCCAAATCATGCGCACCGGGATGCATCTGGTCACTCGCGGCAAGGGCTATCAACTGCTAGAGCGTCCTTCCATCCAGCAAGCACTCGGCCCACCCACCAACTTCCAGCATGGCCCGGAAAAACACCGGCGAGGTTGTTGAGTTGTTTGAGGGAGGTTGGCTCGCTTTAGGAGAAGAACTGCCCTCCGTCCGGGTGATTGTGACCCGTTCCCTGGCTCCTTCTCCTGATTCCACCGTGAAGGTTGGCAAGCGCGTAGGAGAGTGGATCTATGAACTCTTCATCACGACCCTGGATGCCGAGGGCTTGTTGATTGAAGATGTGGTGAACCTGTATCACGGGCGTGGGGCGTTTGAAACTATCTTCGCCGAGGAGGATCTGGAAGATGATCCCGACCGGTGGTGCTCGTACACAGAATGCGGACAGGAACTCTGGCAAATCGCATGCCAGTGGGTGTGGAATATTCGACTCGCGCTCGGACACGCCATGCAAGGAAAGGAGCGGCGCGAGATGGAGTGGTCTCCTGCAAAAGAACGTCCTCCACGGCTGTGCTCGTCTGATCCGTCAACCGAGACCTACGGTCCCTGGCACTTGGCCAGAGACAGCGGTCGGGGTCAGATCCCGGCCAGCGCGTTTACCCTGCATGACGCGGTCTCGCTTCGCTGCCCGACCGGAGCGACCCTCTGGTTGAGTGAACTCCAGCAAGAGAACGCGTTCAGCCAACGGGCCGTGTTCGTGGTGCAGTTGGATGACTGTCGGCCTTGCCCCTTGCGTGAGCAGTGTCAGGCACGTGGCGCGAAAGGCAACCGAGCACGCCGGGTCAGTGCCGTTCGTCGTCTGCTCCCAGCACCTTCCTCGCTGGAGCCTCAAACAGGCATCCTGGCAGCCACCCGTTGGGTCGATGTTACGGGGCGTGCACTTCGAGGGACCTGGACGGCTCACTGGCGTGGTCAATACATTGAAATCCTTCCACTTGTTGAGACCCCACAGCACATTCCTCTACCACCTCGCCCACCACGTGCGGTCCGTTTGCATGACCGGTGGAGTTGGTCGGATCGGCTTGCGCGCAATGCCTGGTTCGGTCCACCGCACGTGCGCGTCACCGTGGCTGGGGTTCCTGCCCACCTCGCCACACACTCTTGAGGAGGAACGAACTTCAACAGAACAACTGATCACGCTCTCTTTCCCTCCGAATATCTCAGCAGGGCGAAGAAGCTCTGTGCCTTTTTCTTTTCTTCACCACGCGTTCTTTCAATACGTAGAAGGGAATCTATTCGCGTCCAAACGCCCACGCCACCATCAGCGGGAACTCTTTTCGCCAGAACGCGCCGCCGTGCGATCCAACCCGCTCTTTCATGACAACGTCTGCACCTGCATCGCGCAGCGCGGCCGCCCACCTCGTCGCGTTCTCAAGGAAGAACGGCTCTTGCGTGCCGGCAACAAGATACGTGCGCGGAAGCCGACTCGACATCACCTCAGTTGGTTTGTAGCCTCCGCCCGGCGAGGCGCAGAAGATCGCACCGTAGACGTCGGGATGCCGGAGCCCAAGAGCGAGCGCGAGCTCTCCACCCGCCGAGGCACCGAACACCGCGGTGCGTTCAGTGGGCAGCGCTCCTCCAAACCGCGACGCTGTCCATTGGCGGACGTCTTCGACGAAGAACTTCTCATGTGCCGCGAACCGTTCAGCGTCAAAGACCGGTGAGTACTCCTGGAGTCGCAGCTTCTCGTCCGTCAGCCCGTGTCCACCAACGATCATCGTGGGCGGGACGTCCGCTGCCTCGAGGAACCGGCCCCACTGCGAGATCCTCTGACCGTCACCGGCGAAGACGACTGCCTCGGGCGGATCTGGCGGGACGTACACTGTCACCTGCCGCCCACCGTCGTAGTCGAACGTCTCGGTCACAAGCGCTCCCGCGATTGCTCGGTCATGCATTTTCGCACCTCTGCCCCGTAAGCTTTTCTGCGCATCTTGCGCATAGGGAAAGTGGACCTTTCTGTCATTCTTGGATCCAGTATACTTTGTCTCTCTTGTATTGCTGGCTTGCTTGCATCTCGTTGCGTATCTCGTGGGCAGAGCCGGGATAAGGTCATCTGTATGTTAGGGTAACGGTGTGGTGGATGGTTCGTTTTCTTTCTCAAAGACCGAGAGAAGGAGAATCACATCAGGATGGAGGCACCTCTGTTTTTGCTGGTGAACTGGATCGACTTTCTCCAGCAGCTCGAGGAGTGGATCCCCCAAGATGTGGAGCGGGTGTACGCCGTTTTAGATAACCTGAGCATGCACCGTGCGATGGATGTCTTGCTCTTCAATGTGGCGTATCCCCGATGGGAGTTTGTGTTCCAGCCCACCTATGCAGCCTACTTGAACCTGATCGAACCCTGGTGGAAGACGCTCAAATCGCTGGCGCTCAAAGGCAGACGGTTCGAGACCTGTCAAGAAATCGAGGAAGCGGTACAGAAGGCGACGGCGTACTGGAATGCGCGCAAGCATCCCTACGTGTGGGGCCGTCGACGACGCCATCGGCATTGCAGGAAGCCTGGCAGTAGTAATAAAAAGATTGAGAGCCATAGTCGTGTTGCAACGCTCCCTTCTCTAGCAGATGTTTCTCCAAATGAGGAAACAACTGCCTCAAAACAGTTTGCCCTTTCAAAAGGAGCAGATGAAGCTGCCTCCCTTGGGGAACACCAGACCGTGCTTGCGGAGAAGCAGGGAAATGATCCCGTTCCATCACGATCACTTCCTGAAAGTGATCCGCAAGAACGCGGACCGCCAACATACCAGCAAGTCCCCCACCAATCACAAGCGCAGTACCACGAGCATTACTCATATGTTTCCTTTTCATCTGCGAAATGATATATTCCCTTACGAAAGATCAGCAAAGTACTCAAGAAGCAATCGGTGTACAAACATATATCCCCCACCAATTTTACGTAATAAAATATGATGTGTGGTATAGTCCAAGAACTGGACAATAGCGAGAGGTACAACAGTTCACCCGAACAATGACATGCATCGCTCAGTACGTGGGTAAACCCACGGGACGGACTGCCACGCCCTCTATCCCCTGCCCGAAGGATTCAGGGATTGCTTTTCGGACGATGTTGAGACTTCCGTTCACATCTGCATTGATCATAACCTGATCCATGCGCGTGGACCTGTCTGCTGGCCTCATCGGGGCGCTGTGACGCAGGCACAGCGCGGGGAGAAGCTGTGCTCGTTTTTCGTCAGCGACTAGCTACCCCCCCTTGACAATCAAAACACTATCTACGTCCCGTTTACAAGTCCGTTTTGCCCCCTCCACCCATCTTCCCTTGTTGCTCTCCAATCCCTCTTTAAGGGTGCACCCTCGAACACAAATGCAACGCCGAGAGTATCCCCATAAGCTGCCGACCCCTATCCTCATCAGGGGCGCTCACACGAGCCGCCACAAAGCCGTCAGGCCGAACCAGGAGCATGCCATGATCAGGCAGGCCGGTCGCCCGTTGCCAGCTCTCCTTGCTTGCTAAAAGCTCTCCTTCAGAACCAACACTATAGACGGGCAGTTCGATGCCAGAGTGAGCAGCACATTCCCGCGCAGCCTGTTGCCAGCTTCTCCCTTCTGAGCCTGTCAGCAGGACGAAATGACGACTGGTAATATCAAGAGTTGAGATGCATCGGCCCTGATACTCTACCCACAGGTGAGGCACACGTGAGCCGGACTGCCCTTTCAGCTCCGTATAGTCTGGTGTGATTCCTTCTTCATCTGAGAGCACAGCTGACGAGGCGTAGAATCCGAAGCGAGCCTGTAGTTCGTTATCCGTCGTTTTTTCTCGGTCGGTGATCTCTTCCTGCTCGGCAGCAAAGCCAGCCACGTGACGCCTTTCCGTCTCGTAGGTCGAGAGCAAGGTGGAATCAGCGTAACCCTGGAGAACGGCGGCCAGCTTCCAGGCAAGATTCTGTCCATCCTGGATGCCCAGATTCGCACCCACGCCGCCTGTGGGCAGGATGATATGAGCCGCGTCGCCAGCCAGGAAAACTCGCCCAACCTGGTAGCGCTCAGCCAGCCTCTCCTGCGGCTCCCAGGGGAGAACACCCATGATTTCTACCGCGAGGTCAGGTATCCCGATAGCCTTGCGCACCAGCTCCTGGCAGCGTTTGACAGATGGGACCTTCAACTCTCCATTTTCGAGATACCCGGGCATCTGAAAAAGCCAGCGATCACTATTATTGACTGCCATGAGCAGGCCCTGAGCTTCAGGGGTCTCTATCGTACAGAGTATAAACTCGTGGCCTCGTACCAGCTCGCTCAGGTCTGCACGAAAGTCAATCGCGAGTGTATGCATCTTTGACAACGTAAAGCTTTTCGTCGGGATTGCAAGAGTGCGCAGTGCAAGGCTATTAGCCCCATCCGCAGCAACCAGATAGTCAGCACGGATACGCTGCTGCACTCCCGTCTTGCGATCCACAACGAGAGCCGTCACACCCGTCTCATCTTGCTCAAAAGACAGCAATTCAGTCTGAAGGCGCAGATCTCCCCCTCGTTCCCGCGCCGCCTCAAACAACACGGGCTCCAGAGCAGCCTGATTACACAGACAGCCTGTGGCAGGACTGATAGCCTTCTCTGCTTCTTTCATCTGGTCGAACGTCTCAAGATCTTTCCCATCCAGGTTCAGGCGTTTGACTTGTGCCATGTTGGCGGAGGCAAGGGTCTCGACAAAAATTTCACCCCGGCTCCTGCTGAGCGGCTTGGCGGCTTTCCTGACTCTCTCCTCCAGCCCTAGCGCCCGAAATACCTCCATAGTCCGCGCTCCCAGGCCAACCGGTCGGGGATGGATCGCTGTGCCTGGATGTCGTTCAATGAGTATATACGGGATCTGTTGCTGCGCCAGAAAGAGCGCGGTCGAGAGGCCGGTTGGTCCGGCACCAACAATCAAAACTGGAACAGAGACATCTGCCATTATCGTTCTTCCTTTCTGCACCTCATGTATTTTTACATGAACTTAAATTTTTAAGTTACCCTAATTATAGACGCGATGCAGAAAGAAAGTCAACCCCAATCTTGCGGTCCATTGCAAAAAGAGCTACAATGCGTTTATGACACAGATACCAGGACGACGTGAACGAAAAAAGCAGCAGACACGGGAGAAGATCGCAAGAGTGGCTTTAGAGCTCTTTATTGAGCGTGGCTTTGAGCAGGTGACAGTGACCGAAGTGGCTGAAGCGGCTGATGTGTCGGCAAATACCGTCTATAATTATTTTCCAACGAAAGAGGACCTCTTTTTTGGACTCAATCAACCTATGGAGGCTTCCCTGGCCGGAATCGTTCGTCAGCGTGAGAAAGGCGAATCATTGCTCACCTTTCTGCGCCAATTGCTGCTCGGCAGTCTCGAATCTCTGAAAGCGATGCCGTCCCCAGAGCAAGATTCTACGCGGCAGCAGGTCTTCCGGGTGATTCGGGAAAGCCCTACCCTGCAAGCTCGGGGTCGGCAAATGACTGAGTCTGTTGAAGAGGATCTGGCCCATGCCCTTGCCGAAGACATGGGCACAGAATCGGACGATATCGTGCCTCGCCTCGTTGCGCATCTGATCCTGACCCTTTATTCGAGGATCTTTGCGGAATACGCGAGGCGGCGATTAAAAGGCGAATCTTCCGAGGCGATTTATGCTGGTCTCTCCGCTATGGTCACGGCTGGTCTCGATCTGTTAGCACATGGGATCGATGCTTCTGGGGATACCGAGATGGGATTGAATTAGCTTCCTAGCGCCTCCAGCAACATATCGCCCTCTTCCGGGGTGATACAGGACTGGCCTGATGCCCCAAAGGGCAACTGGGATGAAATCGCGGCCCTCAGTGAGCGATTACGTTCCTTTCTTATGAACCATCCCGCATAAATCATAAAGAATCCACAAAGGGCTCAAACGCACTTCCAATAAAAGGGGAAAGTCCATTTTCATCTCCGTTTTGTTCCACCTCAGCAGCAGGGGCAACACGAGCACGGAACACGTGATCGTGCTTCTCAGATGACGCAGAGACATGGTGATCCATCTGGCAAAGAAGAGAGCAGGTGGGGCGTACGGTCGAGCGTCTGGTGGCGATGATGCAGTCCTCTGGGATGCGTGTGACCCCTGCGGTGAGAGCATCGATGTCCGTGATTGTCTGGGAGGAGTTTGCTCGCCCGGCGCAATCGGTCTCATCACAATCGTCTAAGGAAAGAGAATTGGCCTCCTCGTCACCTGGAACACAGATGAACACATTCAATGATGGGATGCTCAATGATCGAATACCGATGATACGCAAAAGTCGATTTTCTCGAAGACAGTCCAGAGGTGTGGAAGAAGATCGTCGACCTCAACCCAAACCATCGACTCCTGTGGAAGAAGGTCGATCTTTGGCGCAAGAAAATGTCGACCTTCGCGACGCACAGACGCAGACTCGTGAGCCCCCTACACATAGACATCACATCATCTAAAGCTGCACGTAGATGGGCTGTGGAATCTCTTTCGCACCTCCTTTACAACCCTCACATCCTACTCGCCGTTACCAGCCGTGGCATCTCATACCTGATCCAGCCGAAAGGAACGAATTGAACCTGGGCAGCCCTGGCAGAATTACGTGCGCCGCGTCGGTGGCTATTGGAATTCCTGCGCAATGCAGGAGAGGTCGAGAGCGAAATGACCTCTAGGATAATGACTTACTTGGAAGGGAAACCTGAAGAGGAAAACAGCATGTCATTAAAGTGGAGAAAGGTTGAAGGTATGTAAATCTTGGCTCTGCAAATCCTGTGTGTATGGTGAGTGAATAACGAACCTAAGTTCTTGGTGGTGATATGCCACACCCGTCATAGCATACCTGAAATGACGACACTGGAATACGCATGTGATGTAATTAGTGCGAAACCGCTCTCTCCAGTGAACCGCAAGCAATGAGCTTGGTGTGAATAACACAGAACATGGCACCTAACCACACTCAACGTTCCATAGACGCAAACGTGGGACGGCCTACAGGCGGCGACGCCCAGGGCTGCGGACCCCCCATAGTAGTCAGAGACGGTAACGCCGTTCACAAGGCGAAGGGGCAACCTACGAAAGTAGGCCAGAGCGCTCCCTTGATAAAAGAGCGCAGGGGAGGTATCGTGCAGTTTCACCAAACAGAGGTATGCGTAATGCAGGACGCCAACGTTTACCTGGAACTGGTTCGTGAGCGAGGCAAAAAGGGGTTGCCTCTTGAGCGGGTCTACAGACAACTCTTCAACAGAAATCTTTATCTCAAAGCCTATGGCAAAATCTATCGCAATGCGGGCGTTCTCACCAAAGGCGTCAATGAGGACACCATTGATGGAATGTCGCTGGAGAAAATTGATGCGATCATTGAAGCGCTGCGACATGAACGCTACCGATGGAAACCAGCGCGCCGAACCTACATCCCCAAAAAGGATGGAAAACAACGCCCACTGGGTTTGCCGGTGTGGTCGGATAAACTGCTTGGAGAAGTGGTCAGAATGATCCTCTCCGCTTACTTCGAGCCGACATTTAGCGACCACTCACACGGTTTCCGAGAAGAACGTGGATGCCATACAGCACTGAGAGAGATTTACTACGGATGGAGTGGAACCACCTGGTTCATAGAGGGCGACATTTCAGGTTGCTTTAATAACCTCGACCATGAATTGCTCATCTCAGCGCTGAGTGAACATATCCATGATGGACGGTTCATCAACCTCATCCGACAACTGCTCAAAGCTGGCTACCTGGAGGAGTGGAAATTTCACCGGACACTCAGTGGTGTTCCGCAGGGTTCCGTTGTCAGCCCGGTGCTTTCCAATATCCTACTGGACAAGCTGGACAAGTTTGTAGAAACAGTCCTCATCCCAGAATATACCAGAGGAGAGAAAAGAAAACGGAACAAGACGTACCAACACCTGATGGGACAAACTGAGAAGCATTACCGGAAAGGAGAAAAAGGTCAAGCCGCCATGTACCGCAAACAGGCGCAAAAGCTCCCATCAGTGGATACGCACGATCCCGATTTTCGCCGCCTGAGATACTGTCGCTACGCCGACGATTGGCTCATCGGCTTTATCGGTCCCAAATCAAAAGCGGAAGAAATCAAGCATCAACTCGAAATCTTCCTGCGCGACGAGCTCCACTTGGAACTCTCCAAAGCAAAGACGCTCATCACGCACGCAAGAAGCCAAGCAGCACGCTTCCTGGGGTACGATATTACCACCATCCAGAAAAATGCCAAGCGCATAAAGAACGTCGCACGTGGAACCAAAGGCAGAAGTGTCAATGGACGGATTGGATTACGCGTACCGCCAGAGGTGCTCAAGGAGAAATGTGACCGATACAAAAAGAACCAAAAGGTCATGCATCGACCTGAATTGGAAAACGATAGCGACTTTACGATCATGGGCCTCTATCAACTAGAGTACCGAGGAATTGTCGAATATTACCGCCTGGCCTACAATCTGCACACCCTCGACCTGTTGAGATGGGTCATGGAAGTGTCGCTCACAAAGACGTTAGCACACAAACACAAAACATCAGTGCAGAAAATGTGCGATAAGTACAAGGCCGAATGGGAAGAAAACGGCACGACCCATCGAGGACTTCGCGTGGTCATTCCACGTGAAGGAAAGAAACCCCTGATAGCGACCTGGGGCGGCATCTCACTGCAATGGGATGTCAAAGCAATCCTAAATGATCAACCGCCACACCAAACGATGGGGCGCTCTGAATTGGAGAAGAGGCTTCTGGCCCAGGTATGCGAACAATGCGGCGCAACGAGCCAGACCATCCCCATCGAAGTACACCACATTCGGGCACTCAAGGACCTGGAGAAATATCCAGGCCGTGAGAAACCCAGATGGGTGCAAATCATGGCGGCCAGACGCCGCAAGACGTTGATCCTATGCCGAACGTGTCACCAGGACGTCCAATATGGACGCCCAATGAGACGACAGCAACCAAGCTCATGAAGGGAATACACCAACGATACTGGAAAGCCGGATGCTAGGAAACCAGCACGTCCGGTTTGGGGGAGGGGAGTCGAAAAAGTACCACAGTAATGAGGCAACTCGTCGGCTTCCTATCCTACGCAGAGGCAAATTTTGGTATCCAAAAACGTATGAGTGATTTCGCCTTCGCAAAATCCCGTACCTGGCCCGAAGTTCAGCAGGTCCATCAAACATGGTGGAAGCACTACAATCAGGAGGACCATTTTGCTCACCACAAGCGCCAGGATGGGCGACATTCTCCTCATGCCGTCTTGCGTGGAGTGTTGGGCCGTACCTACCCCGATTCGGTCCTCCAAAACGTTCTGTACGCCACACAGTTCACCCGGTATTTGGACCAGCGGGGATTCGCTCGGTTTAAGAAATGGCATTTCTTTGGGGAGGATGGACTGGCAGGCGAGCAGGTTTCGATCTGGATGTATGATGGGATGTTGAAAGTTGAACATCGTGCAACCACTTTGGCAGAGTATGCCATTCGTACCACGCCTGATCACAAGCAGATTGAAGAGGTCAGACGATCACGGCGCATTGAAACGCATTTTCGTAGTTCCCAACTTCGCCTGTGGCAGACCGACGAACATGACTGGATATTAGCACTACGGCAGCCAGAACGCCAAAAACACCCGAAGCGGTATGGACCCGCTGATATTGTACAGCTTCACTTTCCAGAGATGGAGGAGATAGCTGCGATCTAGCACTTTCATGAGTATATCGATGGGAAATTCGCATGAAAAATCTAAATGAAAGGAGGAAAAGCAAAAATGCAACGATGGAAATATGCTGCTGTTCTCCGCAATAACACCGGAGGATGGATCTTGACCATAGTGACCCTTTCTTGAATCAAGAATATCTCTTCTTGTGAGACTCTACTTATTCGAGTCAAGGTTAACCAATCAGAGGAGAGCAAGCAATTCTGCGCCAAGTTCTCCAAACTTCTCTGGCGGAGATTTGCTCGCGAGGAAAACGACGGCAGTTGAGCGACCAATAACCGCATGCAATTCTGCGGTGAAGCCTTCGACCGCCCCTGTTCGCCATGCGACCATTCCTTGCGGCCGATCCACGAGAGCAAAACCAGGCGCAAAACGGATTTTTGGGCCTGCTGACACGGTTCGCATTAGTGCCGCTTGCACCAAAGGGTCAGTTCCCTCTGAGAAGGTAAGAGCAAGTGTGACGAGATCGGCAAGGGTACTGGTCATGCCACCAGATGCGGGGTAGGCCGAGGTATGCGAGGTGCTTGGAGCGAGACGGCCCTCTCCTACTCGATACCCAACCACACTGGTTGGAAGAGAGGTACCTATGTCCTGAAGTCTGGATGCGGCCAGGTGGTAGCGGTCGAGAATTTCTCGTGAGAGGAACGCACTATAAGGTTCCTCGGCAATGTCTTCAATGAGTGTCCCAAGGATCTCATAGCCTAAATTGGAATACTCTGGTCGGCCTCCTGGTGGTCCCGTCAGGACGATCTGTGGGGAAATGTGACTCAAGCGTGTGCCCTGGACGAGAGTTGCATGACGGACGTTGATATGGTCTCTGGGCACCCCTCCGCAATGGAGCAACAATTTGGCCACACTGGGAGGAACGTCACCAGGAGAAGCTGGGAGCAGTTCGAGCGTTCGTAAATATTTTTGGGCCGGGGCGTCGAGGTCCAGTTTCCCCATTTGGGCAAGACGCAGCACACCAAGTGCCGTGACCATCTTGGTCACTGAGCCGACTCGAAACACGGTGTCCGCATCAATGGGATGCAAAAAGTCCAGATCAGTCACCCCCAGATGTTCCTGGTGAATTATTGCTCCTTTTGTTGCAATGGCAACAGCCAACGCAACCAGGTGGCTTGTATTGGCAACATCGATGAGCCGCTGGTGAATACGAACGGCAACCTCTTTGGGCAGAGAAGACTCAAAGTGATCACGTGAACGCACCTGAGATGCAATGGCATTCCACTGGTATCCATCTGATGGAATGAGGCGAGGAGCGAAGCGACGAATCAAATAGGGAGGGACGGTTTCCAAGGCGACGTCGAATTCCCACTGCTGTGAACCTGCTCGCAGCAGGACAAGGGCCTCGAATGATCCGCGCCGCTCAAACGCTTCGATGACGGGCGTCGTTGAGCGGAAAGCGGCAAAGCGATGGCTTTTGTTAAAATAGGCTGCAACATTCCCCTGTGAGGTGAGCCGTGGAGCCAGATGAGCTCTAATCTCCTGGGAAGTCGTGCCATATGAGAGGCTGGCGATCAGCCATTCAACAGCAGCATGCAAAGGATCAGTGATCATGCATCTATTGTAATCTCAATGGGCCGTGGCGTCAACGTCGAGGGCACCTGAGATGTTATATGAATATTATAAGCAATGGGATGACTCTCTGCATTTTACGCCCGGACAAAGGAGTCTCGTGCTGTCTTTTTTAGCACCTTTGCAGACCGACTCAGGGGTACATTGACACATATCTGTAGCTTTCGTTGCAACAAAAATGCGATTTTTGAACTACCTATCTGCATCTGGAGCCATTTGAGCGGCGTACTCTGAGCCTTTTTGTTGCAATAAAAGCGATCAATATAGGTAAAGCATCCCTTGAGTGTCTGTACCTTGCCCAGTGGCCACCGACCTAGCTTCTCATTCATGCAATTCTCCATCTGCTGCGTGCTCTCGTGGAGAAACGGTTGAAGATCCTTCCCAGACACTCCCCTCTCCGGAGCAAGAGGAGGGTTCTCTTGTTGCTATACCTGATGAAGATGAGGCTGATAGTCCTTTGCTCTCTCTTCGGGATCAGGTGACCGCGATGAGGGTAGTCTATGAGACGGCGACACATAAGATGCTTGAGGCGCTGGCGCAAGACTACTCGCAGCGGTTTAGTCAGACGAGTGAGAATGTTGGCGTCTATCTCAAACGCATGCATGAACACCCGCAGTGGCTGCATGTGGCGGCGGTGGATGCCCTGGTGCGGACCTGGTTCCCTGATCCCGGACGTCGTGCGGCCAGACTCGGGGGAGGATGGGTGATCAAGAAATACCGCGCGTATGTCGAGGGGCAGGAAGAGCCTCCTGCCGAAATGGTGGCCTGGGCAGAGTGGATTCTCAATGGTGGGTTGTCCTATAACCATCTGGAGTGAGTGCTTGAAGTTGCAGCGCGCAGTGGGAGCATCACGTCAAGCGAGGGGAAACACCCACTTCCTCACGAGGTGATGATCGAAGCGGGACGGTTGCAGAAATTCTGGGTCGAAGGCGGCGCGCAAGGTCTGGAGCGCTCCGGCTACCTTTTTGTGGATCGTGATGGAGACTTCTTTATCCCTGAGGACTACGAGAGGTACTGCCAGGAAGCGGTCAATGAAGCCCTTGCTACCCTCTATGATCCCAGTGATGCCCAGGTGATGTATGAGATCCAGACCTATCTGGCCTGGACTGAGTCTCAGCGGCTTCCTGCAGAAGAAGAGCAGGCTCTGTTGAACAATTTACCACGTCCTCTGGTGCAATGGGTACGAGCACTGGGCAAGAGTGTAGTACGTGTGGGCATCAAGCGCGTAACAACCGTCGTTCTCAAAGCCTGTTCCTCTGTCGTGCGTGTGGGTTCAGCTTGAACGCTGACCTTAACGCCTCTCGCAACATTGGCAACAAGTACGTTGCGTCTCTTGCCAGCCTCGGGACCCCTTTGGCTGGTGGGTCGTCGTCAAGCGGCCTCTCGTCTCAACCCCTCGCGGGTTAGGGACAAGCCCCCGTGCTTTAGCCGGGGGTACTTGACTGAGCGTTTTTCCCTCTGCTCGGTGGCATTCCAAAAGTGATGGGATCAAACAAGGAGCTACAACCCACCGATACGCTGTAGTGACATTACTGGTCTCCTTCGAAACCGGACAAGTTGATACCAAGCTCTGGCATCACATCGTTCGAGGTGTCCTCAACAAACTGAATCTTCTGCTCGTCCTCGTTGAGCACCTCAACGTTGATACCGAGACTCTGCAATTCTTTGACCAACACCTTAAAGGACTCCGGTACTCCTGGCTCCATAATGTTTTCGCCCTTGACGATGGCCTCATACGTTTTCACGCGGCCTACCACGTCGTCCGACTTCACTGTCAAAATTTCTTGCAGGATATTTGCTGCACCATAGGCTTCCAGCGCCCACACTTCCATTTCGCCGAAGCGCTGTCCACCGAATTGTGCCTTCCCACCCAACGGCTGTTGGGTGATCAAGCTGTATGGTCCAGTCGAGCGAGCATGAACTTTATCTTCAACCAGGTGGTGCAGTTTCAACATATAGGTATAGCCGACGGTCACTGGATGATCGAATGGCTCACCAGTACGTCCATCATAGAGTTGTACCTTACCGCTCTCAGGCAAGCCCGCACGCCGTAACATCTCTTCAATGTCTTCCTCGGTCGCGCCATCAAAGACCGGAGTAGCGATCTTGAAGCCAAGCACGCTGGCAGCCCAGCCCAGGTGCGTCTCCATGATCTGACCGATGTTCATACGGTGCGGCACGCCCAGGGGGTTCAGAATGATATCCACCGGCGTTCCATCGGGCAGGAAGGGCATATCCTCAATCGGCAAGACACGCGAGATGACGCCTTTATTTCCGTGGCGTCCCGCCATCTTGTCGCCCGCGCCAATCTTACGCTTCTGCGCGATGCTAACGCGAACAAGCTGGTTGACGCCTGGCGAGAGCTCGTCACCCGCCTCACGCGAGAAGACTTTGACTTCGATGACTTTCCCGCGCTCGCCGTGCGGCATGCGCAGCGATGTGTCTTTGACTTCACGGGCCTTTTCACCGAAGATAGCACGCAGCAGCTTCTCTTCTGCCGTCAACTCAGTCTCACCTTTAGGGGTGATTTTGCCCACCAGGATATCCTGCGCGCCAACTTC
Source organism: Ktedonobacter sp. SOSP1-52 (assembly GCF_016587395.1). Classification (NCBI taxonomy): domain Bacteria; kingdom Bacillati; phylum Chloroflexota; class Ktedonobacteria; order Ktedonobacterales; family Ktedonobacteraceae; genus Ktedonobacter; species Ktedonobacter sp. SOSP1-52. Next base: position 133,664 of record NZ_BNJH01000008.1, on the reverse strand, counting down.
AGCACCAACATAGATGATGCCGCGCTCGTCCAGATTGCGCAGGCCTTCTTCACCGACGTTGGGAATGTCGCGGGTGATCTCCTCAGGCCCCAGCTTGGTGTCGCGGGCATCTACCTCGTATTTCTCGATATGGATAGACGTAAAGAGATCTTCACGTACGATACGCTCACTGATCAGGATAGCGTCCTCAAAGTTGCCGCCCTCCCAGCTCATAAAGGCGACCAGAACGTTCTGGCCAAGTGCCAACTCGCCAAGTTCGGTCGAGGAGCCATCGGCGATCACCTGACCCGCGCCCACATAGTCGCCCTTCTTGACGATAGGACGCTGGTTGATGCAGGTACCATTATTCGAACGTACAAACTTGCGCAGCGTATGCGTATACAGTTCGCCACTCTGATCCATGATTTCGATCTTGCGTGCGGTCGAGGAGACGACCTCACCGCTAGCCTGAGCCACGATCACCTGGCCGGAGTCAACGGCTACCTGACGCTCGATACCTGTACCACAGATCGGCGACTGAGTCCGCAGCAGAGGTACCGCCTGGCGTTGCATGTTCGCGCCCATCAGTGCGCGGTTCACGTCGTCATGCTCCAGGAAGGGGATCAGCGCGGTCGCGACGCTCACGGTCTGGCGCGGCGAAACATCCATGTAGTCAATAGTATCCGAGGGGACCTCGGTAAACTCACCCTGATAGCGAGCCAACACCCGGTTATCAGCGAATTCGCTGATAGCTGTCAAAGTAGCGTTCGCCTGGGCGATGTAATAGTTCTCTTCGTTGTCAGCGGTATGATAATCGACATCATCGGTCACATACGGCTTGACACTCAAGGGTGTATCACCTAAGAATGACAGCTTCTTGAACAACTCCTCATCAACACGCACGGGATTGTTGCACTTGAGCAGCACCTCGCCATCCTCGGCGACGATATCCTCGCGCCTCCCATAATAGCCACGCAGTTCGCGACCAAGCAGGCGCATATCGGTAGCGGGAAGATGCTTAACGACGCGCCGATAGGGCGTCTCGATGAAACCATAGGGGTTGATCTGACCATAGGTAGCCAGGTTCCCAATCAGACCAATGTTTGGACCTTCAGGGGTCTCAATCGGGCAGATGCGGCCATAGTGCGACTCGTGTACGTCACGTACATCAAAACCGGCGCGGTCGCGTGAGAGACCACCGGGCCCCAGGGCCGAGAGACGACGCTTGACACCGATCTCGGCTAGGGCATTGGTTTGTTCCATGAACTGCGAGAGCTGGCTACCGCCGAAGAACTCCTTTATCGCTGCAACCACCGGGCGAATATTGATCAACGCGTTTGGCGTGGCCTGCCCAGGCTCCTGGATGCTCATGCGCTCTTTCACCACGCGCTCCATACGCAGCAGACCAACGCGGAACTGGCTCTGAATCAGCTCACCCACGCAACGCACGCGGCGGTTGCCCAGGTGGTCGATGTCATCTTTGCGTCCACGCCCATTGTTGAGCGAGACCAGGCGCCGGATAATTGCCACCAGGTCGTCCTGCGTCAGGATGCGCTGGCTCTGCGGAATCGAAAGGTCCAGCTTGCGGTTCAACTTATAGCGACCAACGTTGCCCAGATCGTAGCGGCGTGGATTGAAGAAGATGTTCTTCACCAGGGAGCGCGCGTTGTCCAGAGTGGCGGGATCGCCAGGGCGCAGCTTCTTGTACAGCTCCAGGAGGGCTTCCTCCTCCTTCTTCACAGGATCGCGGTCCAGGGTCGCCTGAATATAGCGGATGGTCTCATTGTTATCTACCCCGGTAAAGGCATCCAGAATACCCTGGTCGGTCGAGAGGTCCAGGTCCTCCACATGCCAGTGCTCTTTGGCCAGGCGCGAGATGGCGCGTAACAGGGTTGTTACAGGCAGCTTGCGCTTGCGGTCAATCTTGACTGTGAGCAGGTTTTTATTGCTGGTCTCAAACTCCAGCCAGGCACCGCGCCCGGGAATCAACTTCGCGGCAAAAAGCTTTTTACCAGTCGTCGCATCCTCGTCCACCGTGAAGTAGACGCCGGGGGAACGCACCAGCTGACTCACCACAACGCGCTCGGCACCATTGATAATGAAGGTACCAGCCTTTGTCATCAACGGGAAGTCACCCATAAAGATGTCTTTCTCGATGATTTCACCTGTCTCTTTATTCATCAGGCGAGCCTTCACATTGAGGGGAGCGGCATAGGTCGCGTCACGGTCGCGACACTCATCCTCGTCATATTTTGGCTTGCCAAAGGGTTCAGGAGGGACAATAAATTCCAGGCTGAGATTTTTGCCGGTAAAGTCTTCAATAGGAGAAATTTCTGCGAAAAGTTCGCGGAGACCTTCCTTCTTGAACCATTCAAAGGAGTCGAGCTGAATCTGAATTAGGCCAGGCATTGGCCGTATATCCGGAATACGCGCAAAGGAGACGCGTTCCGGTAATAGAACAGGTTGCTTGCTTGCCTCCATAACACCTCTTTTCCTTTCACCTCTCGGTGACTCCTTTCACACACGACGAAGATCTGGCACATGCCTGATGCAGCATGCACTTTATGAGCACAAACACAAGAGGTATCTTTGCTCAAAGGAGGGCTTTCACCGCAGGTGTGCCAGGGTTGTGTCGCTTCCACCTGAGTATAGGGGAAAGAACGCCAAAAAAAATCGTCCAAAAAGGCAGTGCGCGAGTAGACAGGAGGTGATACAATAAAAATGGGAAAGAAGGGTCTAGGCTCGTTTTCGAGCTTCGGAAACCACACCGTTCCTTGCTCTGCTCTTCTTCGTTGATCCACTTATCAAACCGCGCCAGAAGACCCCTGTTTTGAAACATGGGGATGAATGGCGCGTTCCTTTTGTGGGGGAGAGAGGATGGAAAGAGGTATTGCATTTTTACACCGTAACTGCTACAATGTAACGTATGGAACAGAAACGCGCTTTCAAGTATCGGGTGTATCCCACACCAGAACAGAGGCAGATGCTTGCTCAGACCTTTGGGTGTTGTCGTTTCGTCTATAATTGGGCATTGCGCAAGAAAACCGATGCCTATTACAAGGACCACCAGCGACTCTACTACAAAGATTTGAGTATCCTGTTGACTGACTTGAAAAAGCAAGAAGAGACGCCCTGGTTGAACGAGGTTTCCAGTGTGCCCTTGCAGCAAGCTCTTCGCCACCTGGACAAAGCGTTTCTCAACTTCTTTGAAGGACGTGCCAAGTACCCCACCTTCCACAAAAAGCGAAACGCGCAATCTGCTACCTATACAGCCAATGCCTTCACCTGGCGCAATGGCTCTCTGACACTTGCCAAGATGAGCGAGCCTCTCCAGATCGTGTGGTCGCGTCCTTTGCCAAACGATGCCATTCCTTCGAGCGTCACTATCACGAAAGATTGCGCTGATCGCTACTTCATCAGCCTCCTGGTAGAAGAGGACATTGTGCATCTGCCTTGCAATGAGAAGGCGATAGGTGCTGATCTTGGGCTGAAATCCTTTGTGGCCTTGTCCTCTGGGGAAATTGTTGGCAACCCCAGATTCTTCGCCAAAGATGAGAAGCATCTGGCACGTGCTCAGAGACGACATGCCAAGAAGAAAAAAGGCAGCAAGAACCGAGACAAGGCACGCAAGAAGGTTGCGCGTCTTCATGCCCATATCGCTGATCGACGCCGTGATTTCCTGCACAAGCTCTCGACACGACTGATCCGTGAAAATCAAACGATCTGTGTTGAGTCGCTGGCAGTCAAAAACATGGTCAAGAACGAGAAGCTCGCCAAAGCGATAAGCGATGTCGGATGGTCTGAGTTTGTGTCCCAATTGGAATACAAAGCCGACTGGTATGGTCGAACCCTGGTCAAGATTGATCGGTGGTACCCTTCCAGTAAGCGCTGCTTCGAGTGCGGTCATCTTCTCGACGCTCTCACGCTTGATGTCCGTGAATGGACCTGCCCTGAATGTGGTGTCCATCATGACCGTGACATCAATGCAGCAAACAATATCCTTGCCGTGGGACTCACGGTTCATGCCTGTGGAGAGAGCATAAGACCTGGAGCGGTGAAAACCAAACCAGGCAGTTCTCGACGAAGCAGGAAAGCCTCGAAGTGATTCGAGGAATCCCCCGGCTTTAGCCGTGGGGAGGATGTCAAGGGCTCATGGGTTGATAAGACTATGCGTTCCATCCAGGTACTCCTCGATGGAATACGGCAACGAGAAGCGTCTGCTCCAGAAACCTGAGCATGGCCTGCTGTTTTGTACATTCTCGCCAGGATCTTGTCCTCCCTCAACTAAATTTTCCTGGAGTTTTACGACAATAGGGTTCTGTCAGAACTCAGAATATGATGTGATGTGGAAGCGACTCATGGCGTGTACTTTTGAGAAACAAACACCTGATGAGGAGCGCCCCATGAATTGTCCCCATTGTACATCTTCCTCCGCAAAAGAACAGCGCAAGAAAACCATCCTCGGGGACAAGACATTTCGCTGCACAGTCTGCAAACACCTTTTTCATGAACGCACTGGCACTCCTTTCAACGTTCTCGAATATCCTAAGTGGCAACGCCGGGAAAGATTCGGGGAGCTTTGTGCCTGGGGAAGCCTTATCAGGAACAAATGGGAGCGCCCCGAATTAGGCCAACTTACTTTTGAAGCTCTCCCGATAGAAGCTTCATTTTCCAAGTTTCAACCTGAAGCACTTCCGCTTGCCGCGGAAAGATTTTCGTTAACAGGACGCGCTGGACTTCTGCATCGTTGTCGAAACAGCAATCGGCTAAGACGGTTAACTGATAATCCTTGTCAGCCGCTTCCCGCAAGGTTGATAAGACCACTCCACTGGTTGCTATACCACAGAGCACCAGATGCGAAATGCTCTGTGCTCTCAGCACCACTGCTAGATCACTGCCACTAAACGCACTCACGCGACGTTTCGTGGCCACAATGTCCGTTGGTTGTGGAGCAAGAGCAGAAGCGATCTCCATTGCTTTCCCTGTCAATAAGGAAGATGGTTGTTCTTTCAGTGTGGAGAAGGATTTATTGCTTGGACTAATTTCGGGATACCCTGGACGAAAGGTCACAGCGACATAAATGATGGGAATTGACGCGCCACGAGCAGCGTCAATAGCTGTGCGTACAGGGGTGAGAACGTCACGCTGCTGTGCGAGCCTGGCGACAATTCCTTCCTGCATATCCATCACTAAAAGAGCGGTATGTGCATGTGTATCAGGCATCATTTTTCCTTTCTCTTGCAAAACGATACGTGTTTGTTCTTCTGTCAACTACTCACTCCTCGTCGCTGTCGTTGACTCTTCGAGGCTTTTCTCTGCTGGTTGACGCAGAAGCCAGGCAGTAATTGCGACAATGATGCAGAGAGCTCCTCCAAGCAAGAATGTCGTTGAGACGCCAATGCGTGTCGTTAAGGCACCTGCTAAGAAGTTCCCTAAGGGCAAGGCACCTGCATAGACCAGGAGATACACGCCTATGATCCTGCCACGGAGATGATTGGGAGCGATTGTTTGAACTGCGGTGCTTGCTGTGGCTGTCACAACAACCTGTGCAAACCCTATACTGATGAGCAAAGGGAACGCGAGGATGTACACGGGAGAAAGTGCAAACGCAATCTCAAGTATGCCGAACGCGAACGCTGCGATCAGCAGAAAGCGAATACTCGGTTGACGATTTCCCCAGGCAACCCACAGTGCTGAGAACAGAGCCCCAAGCCCATAAGCTGCTGCAATGAAGCCATACCCCGTCGCCCCAGCATGGAAGACCTCGGTGGCAAACAGCGGCAGCATCACATTGAATGTGATACCGAACAACCCGATTCCACCAATGAGTCCTATAATGAGAAGAACGGCTGGCATGTGCCAGGAATAGGAGAGACCCTCACGCAAGCTCTGGAGCGTGCTGCGTTTCTTACCGTCCGTCCTTTTGCCGGGCAAGGTGTATAACATTCGTGTGTCGATCATGAATAGGCAGATAATCACAGCGATAAAACTCAGCGTGTTAAGGAGAAAAAGTGGTGCAACACCGAGCCATGCAATCAGCGCACCACCAAGCCCTGGTCCCAGCACACGAGCCATATTGGCGAGCGAAGAATTCAGGGCGATGGCGTTTGGGAGATCTTCGCGGCCCACCATTTCATTAATAAACGCGTTTCGGGTAGGACTATCAAGTGCATTGGTGATGCCTAGCAGTGCAACCAGAAGCAGAACATGCCAGACTTGGACCACTCCCGTTATCACCAAAAGCCACATGATGGCTGACTGAACAAGTGAAATAGATTGTGTCACGAGCAGCAGCCTGCGTTTGGGGACGCGATCAGCGAGTACCCCACCGTAGAGTGAGAAAATCATCACTGGCAAGTACTGGAGCAAGCTCACTACTCCAAGCAGCAACGCGCTATGTGTCAGTTGCAAGACCAACCATGCCTGCACTGTTGTTTGCATCCAGGTCCCGATCTGCGAAATCATTTGACCAAAAAAGAACAGCCGATAGTTACGATGGCACAGGGCAATAAACGTTCGCCTGAAGCCCCTGGTATGTGTCCTGACTGGCGCACTCCGCTGTTCCTCTTCGAGAAGAGTATGTTCCTGAGTGCTGGAATGAATGGGTCGCATAGGTGTTTTCTCCAAGGAATACCAAGGTGAGCAGAGAGAGACGCACGTGAAGGGGGCTCTCCCAGGAGGGATGCGCTTCTTGCGACAAAGCCGATCAGAGCTCTTCCTCACTCAGATGGCGTAGGGCAGGCAGTGCTCCTTGTAAATGAGTCAGTTCTTCTTGACTGAGATGGCTGAGAAGACGGTGTAAGTGCGTGCGCCAGAACTCCTCATAGAGTGATACCACACGCTGACCGCGTTCAGTCAGTGATACCTGCACCACCCTCCAGTCCTGTTCATCGCGAATACGTGTGACGAATCCCTGGGCCAGTAGGCGTTTCACCATGGCAGTGATGGCTGGCGGTGCAACATCTAGTTGCTCAGCTAATTCTTGCATGGTGCACTGTTGGCGCGTCATCAGCACACGCAGAAAATTGAATTGTCCTTTGGTGGCCCGGAGTTCTAAAATGTCGCGCCATTCCGGGGCGATATCATCTGAGTTGTGGGGAAGTTCCGCACGAACACGCTCCAACAAGCGGGGAATAATATCAAACAGCGCATTGGCAATGTCCAAGGTCCTCTCAGAAGAAGGCTCACTCATACCGATCCTTTCTTTGTTTTATTCATGCATTTAATACTTCATACAATTATTATTTAAACACGTTAACAATATAATACAGAGCCCCGTTCCTCTTGTCAAGATCGCACGCTGGTGAATGGGCGACAACTGGAGCCATCTTTTTAACGCTATCAATGGCCCTGACATTTTGTGTCAGGAAGATGGTGGCAAAAGCTGGATAGGCATTTGTGGATCACCTTGAGCTAGCTTTTGCTGCATAGGTACGATTTTCACACGTACTGATGAAGTACCCTCGTCAAGGGGTTGTGTTGCAAGAAAATTGCGAAAGGAATCGCGAGCGGAACCGTTCCCATCCTCTTGCGCTTTTGTATCATAAAATTTGCCCAGGATTGGCTTGAGAAACGCGCTCCAGACGATTTTCGAAAACAGGTTCTCTCTCATAATCTGGCGTGGCATTGTAGCTCATCTATTTGACGCTGTCCAGAAGTGATGCGCATGACCTCATTTCTCACCATAAAATGGCGCATCTCTCAGAAGCCCCTTATGGAGCGACATGATTTTATGCAAGTATAAAATGGCGTAAAGCTAAAAAGGGATGAGTGGAAAGGCAAAACATGTCTTCAAAACGGTTGCTCTTCTCGCCTCTTTATCCCACTTCATCAGCAAAAGAACCCGCTCTACAAGCTGCACGGCTTTTTAGTACCTGCATTTTTCAGCCCCCAAAGAGCCGAAGACTGGTGCTCCTGATCGTCCTTCCCCCCCACAGTCTCCAGCGCGCCCTGATTGATCAACCCAACCTCACGAATTATAATGGCTTCATAGAGATTCGGCCCACTTTTTGGTGGATGTAGCAAGCATGAGACGTGCCGCCAACCTAGCGAAAACACCCTGTTTGAAACGGTTTTTTGCTAGGGGAGAGCGTCTCCTTGCAGGAACCCACCTTGCTCTAGCGAGCGAGCGCTCTTGAGATCATTGGGTGGTTCTCCCTGGAAAGGAATAGACACATGGAATCTCCACAGCCGCAGACCAAAGAACAATGGGTGCAGGAAGGCAATGTTCACGCCGCCTTCCACGAGTACCAGCAGGCAATAGCCGCCTATGAGCAGGCCCTTCGTCTCGATCCCAGCTATGCCCGGGCCTACCACAACCGCGGGGCCGCCTATGCTGATCTCAAAGACTACCAGCAGGCGATCGCCGACTTTGACCAGGCCCTTCGCCTCGCTCCCGACTCCACCGCCACCTACTACAACCGAGGCACTGCGTATGTCGACCTCAACGAGTATCAGCAGGCGATCGCCGATTTTGACCAAACCCTCCGCTTCGATCCCAGCAATGCCCACGCCTACTACAACCGAGGCAACGCGCACGCTGCCCTCCATGAGTGCCAGCAGGCGATCGCCGACTTTGACCAGGCCCTTCGTCTTGATCCCAACAATGCCCACATCTACCACAACCGAGGCGCGGTGTACGCGACGCTCCAGGACTACCAGCAGGCCTTGGCCGACTTTGACCAGGCCCTGGCCCTTGATCCGACCCATGCGCGCGCCCACTATCACCGAGGGCGTGCGCTTCAACACCTCGGCAGACAGGCTGAGGCACACCACGCTTTTCAACAAGCCGAATCCCTTGGGTATGAAGAAGCAAGAGATGTCCTGTAGTCAGCCGTGCAGGAGGAAGGCCAAGAGCCTGGAATGCCAGTGATCTCCAGCACGCCCACTCGGTCGGCGTACCAGAGGCGAAGAGCGAACGGAGGCAATAAGCGCTTCGGTTTTAGCGCTCAACTGAAGGCGTTGGTAAATTGAGTTGTGTTGCAAGAAAGTAACTGATCTGTTAAAGTCGGGAGAAAAGTGGAACAAGTTGCCGAAGACGGTGGTCGGTGTGGAGATTGGCTTGCTGGCCGAGTTGCTGGCGTAGGGTTTACCTGATCCTTTCCACCGTATTTCCGCAGGCGATGAGGGTTTGAGCGTTGCCTGCTTCATCGAAGGTGAAGTGGATCTTTTCGCCGTAGGCACCGCCGGCATTGCCGCTAATAACGGTAAAGCTGCCATCTGCATTGAGACACAGCCGTTCCACGAATTCCAGGGGAATGTCGGCGGCGGGATCGTAGCGCAGGAGGCTCTGGCCGATGTGGGCAATCTGATTGTCTCCCCAGATGTTGCGATAGGTGCCGACGAAGCGCTCGGGATGCTCGACGGAAAGCTCGACTTTGGCGAGTTCGTCGTAGTCTACGATAAATTTGTTGATGACCGACAGGGCACCGTTGACCAGGGTTAGCGCGGGGCCGTCGATGGCGTTGGTCAGCACGGCAATGCCGATCTGACGGTTAGGATCAAAGGCAAAGTGGGTGATGAAGCCCTGGAAGCCACCTCCGTGACCATAGACCCGCCAGTCTTTGACTTTCCAGGTGGCAAAGCCAAGACACTGGTCGGCTTCTAAGCCTTCGCACAGCCATTGAATCCGCCGCATCTCGCGCTTGCTCTCTTCGCTGAGCAAGGTAGTGTCGCCGGGGAACTGGGCCTGCATATAGCGCAGAAGATCGGGCACGTTGGAGAGAAAGCCGGTCGCCGAGGCCATGACGCCGGTGCTGATCTGAGGAAAGCGTTCACGAGGCTGGCCGGGAATATCGCGACTGTAACCCACGGCCAGCTCTTGCTCGGCTTTGGCGTTGAGGTCGGGGGCGGTATGGCGCAGGCCCAGCGGTTCGATAATGTGTTTGGTCACATACTCGTTGTACGCCTCGCCGCTCACCGCTTCGATAACTTGTCCGACGATGGTATAGCCAAAGTTGGAATATTTCCACTGAGTAGCAGGATCAAAGACCGTAGCCCCGTCAGAGATATGTTGCTGGATGACAGACAGTTCGGGGAATTCCAGCGTGACCCACTGGCCAGCCGCACCGTCGCGGTCCAGGCCGGAGGTATGCGAAAGCAACTGGCGCAGGGTGATAGAGGTCACGCGGGGGTCGTTAGGGTTGGTGAACCAGGGTAAATAGGTGCTGACCGGCACATCCAGGTTCAGCTTGCCCTGCTCAGCCAACTGCATAGCGGCGATGGCACTAAACGTCTTAGAAAACGAAGCAATCCGGTAACCTGTTTCTTTGCGGGTAGGAATACGCTCTTCAAGATTAGCATATCCATACGTCTGGTGCAAAATAATCTGGTTTTTATAGATAATTCCTACGGATAAGCCAGGAATGCGGCCCATTTCTGTTTTGTAGGCTAACCAGCGGTCAATTAAGCTGGCCGCATCGGTAATGGCTTTATGGATGCTCATGCAGAATTTTCCTTTGAAGCTAAAAATTGATGTGCTTCTATTCTACAATGAGCGCGAGTCCAGCGTCAAACCGGACGTGTAGATCCCAGCATCTTATGAGAGAAAAATGAGCAGAATTATCTGAGATAATAGCTTTCATATCATCTCAGATAATTATGTCGATAGAAAGCACTCCATGATACCCTATCCCGATTAGAGGATTTTTTCTTCCACGGCATTACCAGCAGTATGCCTACTCGTTCGCTGCGAAAGCAGAAGCTGCGCTCCTAGCAGCAGCATCCCTCCTATGAGACCCGCAGCCCCCATCTCATTCCCAAATATGATCAATGAGAGGATTATTGATACCAGCGGTTCAAGCAAGACGACGACACTAGCGACGGTGGCCTCTACCAAGCGCAAGCCAGCATAAAAAAGCCCGTACGCCACTGCCGTTGGCACGAGCCCTAAGTAGACGAGCAGTAACCAGCCCATGGGGCTGTAGTGCATAACGAGCCCCGCTGGAATTGCAAGTCTTAGTCACAGCAGCGCTCCGACACTAAAACCGATCGTTGTAACCTGAAGTGGGTGATAGCGACTAGCAAAAAAACGCCCAGATATGATGATGCCTGCATATCCAATGGCAGACAAGAGCGCGAATCCTATTCCCAGGAACGCGTTGTTGGTCCCCCGTTGGCTTACCGGAAAGCCTATCAGCAGCGCCGTGCCCGACAATGCACCAACCAGGGCGAGCATAACGATACCCGTCAGACGCTCTCGTAGAAACACCACAGCGATGAGTGTGACAAACACTGGCGCAGCACAAATGGCGATGAGCGTGGCAGCGGTAGATCCAATGAAGGCGATAGCAGCCAGGTAGGTCAGCTGGTTGAGCGCTATGAAAAATCCGATGACGATCATCAGCCGAGCATCCCGAGGCACCATCAATCCGATACAATAACCTGACTGCTTCCAGCAGAAGTATGCCAGAACGGGCACGGCGATGGCGAGTCGAATGAAGGTAATCGATAGTACCGTCGTTTGACCCAATTCGTAGAGTAACTGCGTTGCGGGGCCAATCGACCCCCACAAGAGAGCAGCAATGGTGATGAATAACAAACCTATGGCTGTTGCAGGGTTACCTCTATTCGCGAGCGTGCTGACCTTCGGTGGGACTGTCTTCGGTTACGCCGTGGGCTGGGCATCCTATGCCGCTGACTATACGCGCCACCAGCCGGCAAATACATCAAGTAAGAAGGTTTTCTCCTATTCCTTCATTGGCATTCTTGGTGCCAATATTGTCCTTGAAATCCTGGGAACCTTGCTGGTTACGTCGCTAGCCCCCGCAGCGGCTCTTCCCGATACTGGCAAACTGATTGTCGATGTTCTCGGTAATGGCCCTATCGCAAGCATTGTGATCTTATTGCTGGCAATCAGCATCATTTCCAATAATGTACCAACTGACTATAGTTTTGCCCTCTCCGTGCAAGCAGTTGGTGTCAGGGTAAAGCGTTGGGTGCTGACGGTTGTGGGTGCATTATGCTACCTGGCTGTGGCCCTGTTAATCCAGTCGAATCTTAACCTTAATTTGCAGGGTTTCTTGCTATTGATGGCCTACTGGCTGGGCACCTGGAGCGCTATTGTGCTGATTGAACATCTGTTGCGCAAAGGGCAATATCCCCTGGATGATTACGCGAATGCGAAGAAGTTGCCTCTGGATATTGCGGCCATTGCAGCCTTGATACTGGGCCTGGCTATCGCGGCTTTGGGAATCAATCAGGCATCAGTTATCGGTTATGAAGGGCCCCTGTCGCATTTGCTCGCGGATGCAGATATTGGCTTCCCCCTGGCAATCATTACGGCATCGATAGTCTATTATCCGTTGCGTCGCTGGGAAATGCGCAGCAAAGGACCTTAGACGTAACACCTACTTAGTGAGCATGGGCTGACTGAATCCGCTCTGGCTGCCTCTGGCGTGGCATGGACAGCGCTACGCAATAACTTGTACACCGAAGCCCTGCCATATATCATCAATATCTTGCGCATCGGTGATCAATTGCTCATTCCCGAGGGTCAGGGCAAACCTGCCTGGATCACACGAGAGGACTGCGCTCGCACGGCAGCTTTCGTACTGGCTGGCAAGAGCCATTTTTCTGGACCAGTCGATGTGACCGGCCAGGAGAGACTTGGCCTGACTGATATAGCCCAACGATATTCCAGTATCAGTGGGCATCCATTGACTATTCGTGTCTTGCCTGATGATGAAATCATCGCCCAGATCATGGTGAAAGGTGTGCCAGCCCAGGTGGCAGCAGGTGTAGTCGGCATCGCGAGCGGGGTAGCTCATGATACAACCTCACTCGTCTCAAACATCGTCGAACAGGCAACTGGTACCCAAGCCTCGCCGGTCGATGTGGTGCTGCGTTTACTGGCCGCTTCTTAAAATAGTCACACGGATAAACATAGAGGCAGGCAAGCGGAAGGAAACCCCTCTCGCCTGCCTCTCTGCATGATCGTATCCGGATGCTTTTAACTTGCCTGCTAGAGGATCTGAGCTACATCGGTTTTGACGAGATTCGACGGGATCGCGAAACCAACGCCATTCACATGGCATGGCTTGCGGCGGGCTCAAGCCTATCGTGTTGCACTGTCTTTTGCCAGGAGGGAAACGATGAAGGCATGCATACGCACAAGATTTACGCGGGTGCGTCCTGCGTGCCGTAGACCTGGGCGCTTGTCTGGAATACCACTGGCAGGCTTGTAAGACCGTGCAGCATGGGATTAATGTTCCAGGTGAGTTGGTTCGGTTGAATCGCCAGACGCAGGTCGGGCAGGCGTCGGAGCAGCGTACCGAAGGCTATCTGTCCTTCCAGACGTGCCAGCGGCGCACCTAAGCAATAATGGATGCCTTTGCCAAAGGCCAGATGTTGGTTCTCCTGGCGGGTGATGTCCAGTTTGGTGGGATCTGAGAACTGTTGCGTATCGGCATTCGCGGAAATCAAAGCAGCCGTCACCTGCTCTCCTTTGCGGATCACCTTGCCATGCAATGGGATATCTTCGCTTGCCCAGCGCTCATCAGAGAGACTTACCGGGGCTGTGTAGCGCAACAGTTCCTCAACGGCCATCGGAAGCAAGGAAGGGTCGGCCCGAAGCAGGTTCATCTGATCGGGATGTTGTAAGAGGGCAAGCGTGCCATTGCCAAGCAGATTGACCGTCGTCTCGTGTCCAGCGACAATGAGCAAGAAGACCATCGACACCAGTTCGGTCTCGCTCAACTGGTCCTCGTTCTCCCTTACCTGCACCAGGCGACTCACAAGGTCATTGCCTGGATGAGCGCACTTTGCCGCCAGAAGAGACTGGATATAGTGTAGAAAGGCCTCTAGCGCAGTTCGGGTGTCTTCTCGCTGATTGACGATGGCCTGGGTCCAGGTGCGAAAAGAAGCCCGGTCTGAGACGGGAATACCCAGCATTTCGGAGATGACCGTGATGGGCAATGGATAGGCAAATTCGGTAATAACATCCATACTTCCCCGTTCCTGTACTGCGTCCAACAACTCATCGGTAATCTGCTGGATGCACTGGCGCAATTGCTCAATCATGCGAGGGGTGAAAGCCTTTGACACTAGGCGGCGCAGACGTGAATGGTCGGGCTGATCAACCGTGAGCATATTCTGGAAGATGCTGGCGATTAGAGGGTCCTGCTCATGCTGCTGCGTTGAGATCTTGCGCCTGTCCTTGGTAAAGCGAGGATCCTTCAGAACAAACAGCGCATCCTCATAGGTAGTCGTCAACCAAAAATTCAAATCCTCCACATAGTGAAGCGGTTCCATAGAGCGTAGTTGTGCATAGAAGACATGGAGGTCTCGCTTTGTTTCCTGTGACTGGAACTCTTGCAAGCTAATTCGAGACATCGGGTAACTCCTTCCGATACATTGCGTTGTCAATCAATCGTTTGATCGTTGTCGCTACATAGCATAGCGCAGTTGGAAGAAACAGCCATGCCCCTTTGTGAGCATTACCAGGGAGTATTCTGGGCTTCATTCAAGCAGGTGGAGTGCGTGGGCGCGCGCAACTGCCTGCGTCCGGTTCGTTACAGAGAGCTTTGCCAGGATGTGTTTGACGTGGCGCTTGGCTGTATTGAGGCTGATTACCAGGTGGTCTGCGATCTGCTGATTGGACGCGCCATTGGCCAGAAGCGAGAGCACTTCCACTTCACGAGCACTCAAAGGCTCTATGAGCGATTGCGATGCTTCTGGCTGTGTTGAACCGAGAGCCATCTGGTGTGTGAAAGGGATGGTGGCCTGAAGTTGCTGGACATAACCGGGCGAGGCCGTGGTATATGCGGAGACCTGCGCGAGCAAACGCGCCATTGGCTGGCCTTCATCAGCGAAAAGCCGTATATACCCCTCCCGCTCTGCCTGGGCCAGAACGGGACCGAGCGTGACAAGCGCCTGCCTTGTTTTGCCCTGTGCTTGCAGGGCGAGCGCCGTGAGCACCTGAACCTCAATCAACCAGCCATGAAAGCCCAGGCGCGACGCACAGTCGCGCCAGTTTTCGAGCAAGACCAGGGCCTGTGAGAGCGGTGTTCCCGTTCTTTGGGCACGTCCACGCACGATCAAGATACGCGCAAGTGTCAGATACGCCAACATCTGTCGGCTTTCCAAAAGCGTAACGGGGGCGTCATCATAGCGTATCCCGCAGGTGCCTATCCAATACTCGGCCTCTTCCACCTGATCGCAGGCGAGGGCAAGACGCGCGGCGAGCGTGGGCACATCTACCGGTGACCGTTCCTTGCCTTGAGGTAACTCACCGCCTATTTCTGGCTGCTTGCGTACCAGTTCCAGAAAATGCTTGGCGGCCTCTGGTTGTCCCTGCGCCAGTTCAATGCGCGCCTGTACCCAGAGACCGAATGCGTACAGAGGACTCTGGGCCGGAGGCGGTATGATCTCCAGTATCACGCGTGGAATGACCTCTACGACCTGTTGTATCGCGCTCGCGGCTTCTGGCAAACGGTTCCACTCGTACAGCAAGCAGGCTCTACGCATCAGAGTGAAACTCACCAGGAGCAGAGGCGTAGACGGAAGATCCTGCCGTGCTCCGAATGTCCAAAAGATACCATCATACAGTGTTCCTGCTTTGCGTAACTGGCTCTGGGCTTTGCGTAATTCGCCCAGCAGGAACGTTGCCGCCATGTGTATGAGTGAGAGCGATTCCGCTGATTGTGAGACACTGAGGTTGAGCAGTATGTGCTCAGCTGCCACCAGATCGCCACGCACGCCATAAGTAAGACTGAGAATGATCTGGAGAAAGCGTCTGAGCAGCAAGCTCAAGTCAGTTTCATGTGACGTCAGGGTACGCAGTGCCTCGCGTACAAGGTTGAATGCTTGTAATGGATTACTTTGCGATAACGCAGTAAGCGCGCGGAAGAGGGTTAGGACGCTCTGCGGCTCGGCCCAGGAGGCAGCCTCGCTCTGCTGCTGCCCTTGCACATACTGTTCCATGCTTTGGAGCGCCCGTTCAGCGTGTTCGGGCGTGCGTTTACTCAGCGCATGGAGCCAGGGCAGAGTGATATAGAGTTGAGGCGACGTGGCAATCAGGTCTGGTGGAAGCTGGCTTAACCAGTACTTGAGCCGCTCGAATCGTCCCTGCTCCACCATATGAGGCAAAATCCGCGCGACCAGGCGCGCAGCGCGCGGTAGATCGCCGGCCAGAAAAGCGTAATCGCACGCCTCTTCTCTGCGCTCTTGCTGCTCGTACCAGTCGCTTGCGCGTTGATAGAGTCGCGGGATCAGCTCTGGTTCGAGCTTTTGAAGCTGGGCGCGTAGGGCATTGGCGAAGAGTGGATGGTAACGATACCAGGTTTGCGTGTCATCCAGCGCGCTTATAAAGAGATTGGCCCGCAGTAGCGCCTCAAGTCGGGTTTGCCCGCAGGGGCCGGGTAGTTCCGTGACCGCGTCACAGAGCGGCCCCATCATTCGATCCAGAATGGAGGTCAATAGCAGAAAGCGTTGCGTTTCGGGTGTCTGCTGCGTCAGCACCTCTTCACTCACATAGTCGAGGAAAAATCGATGCGTGCCGCGAAATGTCTGTAGAAAGGCCGTCGCATCGGGTTGTGCACGGAGAGCGAGCGATAACAATTGCACGCCAGCAATCCAGCCTTCTGTGCGTTGTTCCAATAAGCTCGTTGCCTCACTAGAGAGCGCAAGTCCCATGGTACGTACGAGAGCTTCGACCTCACCTGAGACAAAGCGCAACGCTTCAGTGCGTACTTCGCTTAACTGGCCCCGCGCCCGTAGGCGCGCCAGGTGCAAAGGAGGATCAACACGTGTTCCGATGATCAGATGGAAGTGAGGGGAGAGATGATCAAGCAGAAAATGCAGCAGGGAATGAATGGTGTTCGCGGTCAAAACATGATAGTCGTCTAGAATCACAACTGCATCTTGCTTCAGCAGGTATGTGAGATCGTTGAGAATACCGGTGAGCACTCTCTTGATGTCCTGCACGTCGTTGCATTGATACGCCCGCATGGCGCAGTCAATAGATGTATCCAGACTTGCCAGGGCGGCCTTAAGGTAGGAAAGGAAAACCAACGGGTCGTTATCTGTTGGCTCGAGCGAGATCCAAGCCACCGGGAGATTTGTGGTAGAGGCCCATTCCGCCAGCAGCGTTGTCTTGCCGGAGCCTGCGGGGGCCGAGACTAACGTCAGTGGCTTCTGGATGCCCTGTTGTAAGAGTGTGAGCAGGCGAGGGCGCGAGACATACTGCACTGGCAGGCGAGGAATGAGTAGCTTGGTTGTAAGGAGCATTTGAAAAGGGGGAGAAGATTCAGGCGAGAGCGTGGCGCGTGTTTCCTCTGCGCTCTCCTGGGGGTACTCCTCCACATCGGCGAAACGATAGGACCCGGAGAGCACTTCGGCATCATTGAGGGCAGCGGTAATCATCTCTAAACGCGCAAGCGTCAGGTCAGTGCTACGAGCAAGGTAGCGTTTCACCATGCGCCGTTCCTTGCGCCGATAGGCATACCAGTAGGTTCCTCCTCGCTGCACCGTCTCTTTCCGAACTGTACAACTTCCTCCATAGCGACTCTGAAAGGAGAAAGAGGAGATGGTCTCAAGCCAGTCAAACCAGTGCGAACCAACTGGCTTGACGTGGGGAATGAGCAGCCTCCCATCGTGAAAGACGGTGTATTCCTGGTTCGGCGCGAACCATTGTAACCGGTAAGATATACGTCTCGGCATCTTCTCCTCGCCAAGGAAAGCGTGCGCTTATGCTACCTAACATTACAACATCTGTTGAGTACTACGTTTCCTTTGGAGCCAGGTTGTATTCAGGGAGAAGGGCGTTATGTAGCAATTGACACTTCCCCGGCGGTGTGTTACTTACATTTTGGGCGACTCGTGGTTTCTTTCTTGTTCAGATTTCCACATTGCTCTCTTTCGATGTGGGAAACATGTGGATAACCAGGACAATAGAGACGAACGAACGCGTTTTGCCGATCATCCATCTGCTACTGGCGAGGGCCTGGGATAGCTGGTAGACTCTGAGATATGGCGTACAGACACTTTTTCTCCTGAGGGCATCAAAGAGGTAAGCAGCCAGGTAAGTGGACTAGCCAGAGGCACACAACAACAGGTCAGCAGGACATTGAATCCAAGATGCGCCATGCCAACTTGCATAGTAGGGTTCGGCCAGCACACTGCGAGCAAGGCGGCAAACATGACGAGACTAATGGGATAGGCTATGGCGGGGAAACGCGCCACGTGCAAGAAACATTGGCGCGCATAGTGATTGCCCGCTTGTCCAATAACCTCTGTCATCGATCGGGCGCCATAGAGTAAGAGCGCCATGCCTGCCAGGACAGAGAAGAATATCTTCACATCCTCTCAGCTACCGTCTCCGAACAGGCAGGCCGGTGGTTCGTGAGTATTCAGGTGGAAGAAGTGCAGGAGCAGTCAGCCTCCACAGCGACCTCTGCTGTCGGAGTAGACCTTCGCAGCACGGCTCGCTCAACAAACGGGGCATTACTATAATCCTGAAACTGAGGTCGTGATTACATGTGGGAGAACCGAGGGACTCTTCGATGCTCTGCTGGCGACAACCGATCCCGGCGATACGCTTGACAGACAGAAACGCCCTGTGATAAAGATGAGCACATCTTTTCAAAAAGCAAACAGCAAATATACCACAGCAAATATATCGATGAAGCAAGGGTGAAGCGTTGACAACTCCTCCAACGAATATTCATTGTTAGCGTTCTTGCTCATCGTACAGATGTGTTCGCGCCGCATGCGACGCACGGCGAGGAGAGAGCAGAAATATAAGCTCTACCATTCTTTTTGAGCACAAACCATTTCTTCTCCGTGAATACAGTTCGTAAACAGGTGTGCAGCGTATCTACCGCGCGAGAAAGCTCGAACTTGTTTGAAAAGATTCATGCTACTCCTCCACCTGTGAAGGAATAGGATAGAATTTTTTTGAAAAGGTAGAACACCTCCATGAACAAGTCAGCTGGTCCTACGAACTCGAACACATCTGGAGGACGCACGTCTCTCGTGCTTCTTCTCGTTATCGCCCTTTTGAATACGATGGGTATCACGATCATTGTCCCTCTTGTTCCGTTTCTCACGGTCCAGTACCTGGCTCATCCGAATACTCTCGCCGTCATCGTGGGATGGCTGACCGCTGCCTATGGGATCTGCCAGTTGATCGCCGCGCCAGGTTTAGGCGTGCTTTCCGACCGTTTTGGGCGACGCCCCATTCTCTTCATCTGTCTCCTTGGTTCCGTGTTTGGCTATCTCATCCTGGGCCTTGGCGGTGCGCTCTGGTTGCTCTTCCTCGGACGCATCATCGATGGCTTGACAGGCGGCAACATCAGTGTCTTGTTTGGCTATGTCGCTGATATCACGGAACCAAAGGACCGTGGCAAGTACTTTGGTCTGCTGGGCAGTGCGGCAGGTGTCGGTACTCTCATTGGCCCTGCGCTTGGTGGACTGCTGGCCACGATCAACGATCGCGCCCCCTTTCTTGCCGCGGCTGGCCTTCTCCTGCTTACTCTTGTCTGGGGGTACTTCTTGTTACCAGAGAGTTTGAACAAAGAGCACCGCATCACCTCCGTTTCGGTACATGAACTGAACCCCTTGAAACAACTGGCGTCCGCGTTTCGTTGGGCAAACTTGCGCTGGTTACTGCTGGCCTGGTTCTTGTACGCTTTCCCAGTGGGCATGTTGCAGACGACGATCACCGTCTTGATGAAAGATAGCCTTGGCTTCAATGTCACGCAGGCCAGTCTCGTGGTCACCGTGCTCGGCGCGGTAGACATTCTCGTCCAGGGTGTGTTGGTAGGCAGGTTCCTCGCAATGCTGGGAAACATAAAGCTCGGTCTCATAGCCTTCGTGCTGGTCGGCATCAGCTACCTCGTGCTTGGTTCTATCACGTTTCTCGCCACACCGATTCTCTTGCTTGTCGGTATTGTACTCTTCGCAGGTTCAGGTAGCCTTGTTGAAAACGCTCTGCGAGGTCTCATCTCTGAAATGGTTGGACGACACGAACAAGGTCGTGTGAGTGGAGCGACACAATCGTTGCAATCGCTTGGATGGGTTGTCGGACCACTTATTGGCGGTTTCATCTACACAGCGTGGGGGCATTTTCAAGTCTATGCCTCAGCTTCGCTCATTACTCTCCTCGCCATGGTTTGTGTATGGATCGCTCTTCCGCTTCTTCAGAGGCACCAGGCGAAAAAGCAAACGCTTGGTGGTGAACAAGAGGCCGCATTGCTCTCGAATGAAGAGAACTAAAAAAGGTTTTCCTTGTCGCTTGCTTTTGAGGGAGAGGAGAAACACTGGAGTGAACGCTTCAAGCCAGACCAGAGATGAAGTCAAGACAACATCTGCTGGTAATAGGCGGCCTCAAATTCAGCAGGAGGCACATACCCCAGGCTCGAATGCAAACGCTTGGTGTTGTAGACATCGTCAAGAAAGTGTCCAATATTGTTGCGTGCCTCTTCAAAGGTCTGATAGGCTTTGAGATACACCTCCTCTTGTTTTAAGGTCTTGAAGAAACTCTCCGCCTTGGCATTGTCGTAGACATTGCCCTTGGCCGACATACTGATCTGGATACCCATGCTCTCAAGCCGTTCGACGTACGCTATACAGGCATACTGGACCCCGCGATCGGAATGATGAATGAGCCCTGGCTTCACGTCTCGTATGGCAAGCGCAACCTCCAGGGCGCCAAGGACAAGTCCGGCATCCATTCGGCGTGAGAGGTTCCATCCCACACATCGTCGGGAGGACGCATCCAGAATGCACGCCAGGTACACAAACTCGTTCCTGAGCCGAATGTAGGTTAAGTCGGCCACCCAGATGACATCCGGAGCATCTGGCGTGCGGCCATTGACCAGGTTGGGATAGACCGTGTAGGGATGGTGAGCATCCGTCGTGCGCACAAAATGGCGTTTCAGGTGACACAACAAGGACTCTTCCCGCATGATACGTAACACTCGCTTGTGATTGACGCACCAGCCGGCTCGCTTCAAGGCGGCCGTCACCCGCCGATAGCCGTAGCCTGGAAATTGTAGCACGATCTGCTCGATCTCATCGCGCAAGGCCACCTGTTCCTCTTGGGCATGGCTGGTGGTGCCTTTGTGCTGTTTGGCGTAATACCATGCCCGATTGATCTGCAAGAGCTGGCAGAGCTGGCGAGTGGAGAGGGGCATGTGCTCCTGTTGGCTGGCGTGCTCAACTACTGCATGCCGTTGCTCAATGGGAGCATGCCCAACGCTTTTTTTAACAACGCATTCTCCATTGCCAACTGTCCACAAAAACGCTCCAATTCGGCAATTTTCGCTTCAGCAGATGGCTCTGCTTCTCTTTTGCTGGCAAAGGCTGCATCCCCATGCATCTGGTAGTCTTTTTGCCAGCGTGAGACCACACTGGGTGCCAGGTTATGCTCTCGGCAGACTTGGGCAGGACGCCGTTCGCCTGTTGCTAACTGGTGTACAATCATCAGTTTCAATGCTTGTGAGTGAACCCTTCCGCTCATCTGTTGGCTCCTTTTCATTGTTTCTCTTTTCACTGTACCACGCTCTTCCTCAGCCCTTGGTCTGGTCATTTGGGTTCACTCCAGTGTTTCCTGCTCCCATCTATCAAAGCTATGGCAAGATGATTGCTGAGAACGCTGTGCCTTTCAGCCAGAGTGGTGAAGGATGTTGGCCTCTTCAAAGCGACCGCTCGACGGGTGGAGTCACCCACGCCCATTGCCAGTCTTTTGCACGACCTCTTGAAAAGCGGTCAAGCACGAACGTAGAGTTCCATCTGCGAAATGCCCTGGGAAACCTCGATCGGTTTTGCCCTAAAATATCCATCCCTGGATGCTGCAGGAGCAATCTATACAGGTATCTGGGTGAGCAAGGGTCTAACGTCTGAGTTGTCGGCCCAGGAACGACCCGTAGAATTCTACGACGTTCTCCCCTGGCGTCCTGGGGTGGACAGGAAACGAAGGCATGATGCGCTCGCAATTGCCCGCTTGAATTTCCAGAAATAGCGCACAATCATTGACTTCCAGAGCGATTTCTCTGACCATCAATGGTTGTGCTGCTCACTCTTCGCGCCAAAATCCCACCTTTCGTGCTGAAAAGTGCCCACTCTTCGCGCAAATTACCACTTGCTACTGAGATAGTGCTGGTAAATTGGGCGAAGCTTCGGACAAATTAGGGTCAATAGTCGGAAACTAGGCCGAATCTTCGGACAGACAAGCAACTATCCCCTCCACAAGCGGACTGAGCTTAACAGTAGATGGAAAATTGTATTGCATCTTTATCTTGAAAAATGGTCTATACTCCTGCAAAACGTTAGGCGATAGAAATTTGTCCGAACCTTCATGCACGAAAAATTTGGGTAAAAGCTCGGACATGGAGGCCATCCAAGCTCATTTTTGCCCGAACATTGAGCCAATTTACCAGCTTTTGCCCAAGAGAGCAAACTTTTGCCCCGAAGAGTGAGCACAGATCCTTCACTATCTGGAGAAACCGCTTCACACCTGGATTCTTCCATCGCCATTCTGTGAATTGTGGCCACACCCTGATAAAAAAGCACGGAAGTTTGAAGCATATTTGGGATGTAGACAAGTTCCAGTTGTCAATCCCAACATTCTTCTGATGAACATACGGCAAGTATCCTGGTGATCAAGCGTACCGGAAGGAGCTTGATCACCAGGATACTTGCCGTAAAAGAACCCATTTCATGCTGGGATTGACACGTTGCACATCCCGTGAGATGAGCTACGAAATTTCCACATGGACACGAAGTTGACCAACCTTCTCGAGGTACTGCCGGCGCCCCTTCTCTGGATCAGCAGCATCAGGCCGAGCGTACTTGGAGGAGTCCCGCTATGAGTAGCTTAACCATGCGGCGGGCATCGTAGCGCGGGTCGAGGTCTCCGCCAACGCAGAGGTTGCCGATGCCACGCATCAGTTCGTAGGCATCAATATCGGCGCTGATCTCGCCGGCTTGTGCGGCGGCGGCGAGCAACTGAGCGCACACGGGCACGAGGCGGTCAAGGAAGTAGGCATGCAGCGCGTCGAAGCCGACGCTGCCGGGTTGCAGGACTGCGGCAAGCCCATGCTTCGTGACCAAGAAATCAACGAAGAGATTGACCCACTGACCGAGGGCCGCGTGCGGCGAACCACTCTTCGCCAGCAGGACCGGACCAGCCTCGGCGCAGGCCTCGACCTGATGGCGGTACACGGCCACCACGAGATCCGCTCGCGTCGGGAAGTGGCGGTAAATCGTCCCCATCCCGACGCCAGCCGCAGCCGCGATGTCACGCACCGGCGCCTCGACACCGGACGTGACGAACACGGCGGCGGCGGCAGCGAGCAACGCCTGCTCGTTGCGCTGCGCGTCGGCCCGAATCTTTCGGGCTGGTTGTCCCGCTCCCTCGTCGTTGGTTGTCATCGCTTTATTCTCTCCCTCAAACAATCACTTGACAAAACGGAACTATATTCCGTATAATATTAGCGGAGCAGTGTTCCGTTAATATTATACCATACTCGAAAGAGCTGGAAGGAAGATCTTCTATGAACGAATTAGACATGGCGAGAATGTCCATGGCCATGAGTGCGCCTACTCCTATCGTTTCTGTCAGTCCGGTGGTGCTGTCAGCTCCGGGGCGCGCTGTGGATTTGCAGATGCGAGTTTCCGCGCCTGTGACTGGGCGCGATCTCCCCATCATCCTCTTCTCGCACGGCCACGGAAACTCGTGGTATCTTTCCTCGTTGAACGGCTACGGCCCGCTTGCCAATTTCTGGGCTGCTCACGGCTTCGTCGTGATCCAGCCTACCCATCTGGACTCAAGGGTGCTCGGCCTCAGAGATGCTCCCGGAGGCCCCTTGTTCTGGCGGTCCCGTGTAGAGGACATGAAGCGCATCCTCGACCAGCTTGATCTTATCGAGACTTCCGTGCCGGAGCTCAGCGGGCGCCTGGACCGAAGCCAGATTGCCGCAGCCGGGCATTCATTGGGCGGGTATACGACAAGTATGCTGTTGGGCGCGCGGCTTACCGATCCCAATGACGGAACGGAAGTGGATATGGCCGATTCCCGGATCAAAGCGGGCGTGCTGCTTGCCGCGCCTGGCAGGGGCGGTGCTGATCTCAGCGCATTTGCGGCAGAGCATTATTCATTCTTCCTGGACACCAGCTTTGCTGAGATGACGACGCCAGCCCTCGTGGTCGCAGGCGATAAAGACGTCTCGCCCCATCTGACGGTCCGGGGTGCGGACTGGCATGCTGATCCGTACTTTCTGAGTCCCGGCCCCAAGTGCTTGCTTACGTTGTTTGGGGCAGAACACGGGCTTGGCGGGGTTGCTGGGTACGACGCGGCTGAGACGACCGACGAGAACCCCGAGCGACTGGCTGCGGTCCAGCGGCTCACCTGGGCCTACCTGCGCACCGCGCTCTACCCCGAAGACCCCGCCTGGCCCACAGCGCGCATGGCTTTGATGGAGAGTCTCAATCCACTGGGTCGAATTGAATCCAGGTGAAGCTCTCAGAAGCGCAGTCGCGATTTCTGACCGAATCGGTCGCGGACAACCTCCGAGGCTATCGGAGCCCTTGGCGAGGCGTTAGACGTCCCGCGATGGTGTCTTGGATATGGGGGAGGCTTAGCGGCTTCGCCCTACAAGGCTAATAGCTTAGCGAACTCCTATCGGACAAACTTTTTATTCAAGAGAAAGGGGATTTCTTCTTATGGATATTCAGGATAAAGTCGTTATCATTACAGGTGCATCCGGAGGCATTGGTCTGGCTACCACACGTCTCTTTGCGGAGGCCGGAGCAAAGGTCGCACTTGCGGCACGTTCTGCCGATACCCTTACTACCATTGTCAATGAGCTTCATGAGCAACATCGTGAGGCTATCGCGGTTCCCACTGATATGCGCAACAAGGATGCGATTGAGGCTCTGGTGGATAGCGTTTTCCAGCAGTATGGACGAATTGATATTCTCATCAATAATGCAGGACAAACCGTGCTTGGCAACGTGGCTGATGTAGATATTGATCAGTTTCGCCAGATTTTTGAGCTCAATGTGCTTGGCCCTGTAGAGGCGATGCAGGCTATAATCCCAAAGATGCGTCAAAATGGCGGAGGTCTGATCATCAACGTCAGTTCGATTGTTACAAAAATGCACCTGCCCGCCATTAGTGCATACGCCGCGACAAAGGCTGCCCTTAATATGATCTCTGATACTGCACGAGAGGAGTTAGCTTCAGAGAATATTCGCATAACAACGATGTTGCCTCGTGCAACGGCAACGAATTTCGGCAAAAATAGCTTAGCAACTCCAAAGACAAATCAGCTGCGCCCACCACAAGGCGGACCAGAACCCGATAGTGCTGAAGCTGTGGCCCAGAAGATTCTCGAGGCAGCACACAATGAGCCGCACAAGCAATATATGGATCGTTAAGTGTAAATAATTTTGCTTCGTGGGCCAAAATTGGACAATTCGATGGGTGGGTGCCCAGGCGGCTGAAACGGCCAGTAGAGCGGGATGCTTTCTTTTTTTAGTGCTGAACATACCTCTTTTACCTGTCTTACCAACCATTTAATTATCCAATTTTGACCCACAAAGCGGCTCTGGAACACGTTTTACAGGACCCGCACATCTGCTGGCAGAAGCTGACGGTGGACTGGTACGGCGAGGGAAAGCGCGTGCTGGAGATCTGCACGGGCACGGCACTGTGGTATCGCTCTGGCTTTGCCCCCTTGCCGATCCGTTGGATCCTCACACTCGATCCAGAGGGCAAACGTCCCCCAAAAGCCATCTTTTCTACGGACCCGGCTCAGCCCGCAGAAGAGATCATCAAGGACTTTATGAAGCGCTGGAGCCTGGAAGTGACTTTTGTGGAGAGCCGGGCTCACCTGGGCATCGAGTCGCTGCGCCAGTGGCAGGGCAGCACCACTGTGAAGCCGCGCCAGGTGAGCCCGGCTCTCCTCAAAGTTGGGGCGGCGCCCCTGCTCTGGCGCGACTGGGGCCGCAGGCAGCATCGGCGGGCATGTATGCTGCTTTTGCACGGTCAACGGGTTAATGTGTATCTGGAACAGCCCCTCCAGGTTCAACCAGAAACGCCCGTGCCCCTCGTCTCCCGTGCACAGCGGGCCCACGCTCGACTCTCGTGGGCTGAGCGGCTGGCCCGCAATACTCGAGGATGCTCTGCTGCTACTGTGGCTATCACCCTGTTTGGAGTACCCTTAGCCACAGCTCGCGTTCTCGGCCTGAAGACTGTCTGAGAGATGAGCACGGATCAGCAGAAGCGTGGGGACTTCGCGGTTGCCCGGCACTCGCTCAGCTTGTTTGGCAGATGGGCCTGGTTCGAGGACGCGCTCAAGTACAAAACCTGCGATGGCGAGATGGTTGAGATACGTACTGAGCAGACGGTGATAATCTCCAACCCGGCTACGGACTCCTTCAGGGTTCGATGAGAACCATTGGCGTTCGTCAAAATAGCCGGTGACGATCCTGCCCAACGGATGCTCAGGATCGGACAACGATGTCCACTGAGCGTGTGGGGTCTCAAAGCAGGGGTGAGGAATGGCAAAGACCAACCAGCCTCCTGGTTTGAGAATCCGTCGAATGCTCTGAAAGGTGGCTTGAAGATCTGCAATATTGATCAGCGCCATCACACAGATGCAGCCGGTAAACTGACAGTCGCTCAGCCCCTCAGCCAGCTCCGCGTTCCCTTGAACATACACAATTCCTCGTGGCTCCTGCTCTTCATAGCGTTGGGCCAGTGCGAGCAGGTTGGGTGCCAGGTCGAGACCGGTGACCTGCGCTCCGCGTCGGGCCAATTCGCGCGCGATCCAGCCCTGCCCGCAAGCCAGATCACAAATGACTTCCCCTTCGACCTCTCCGACCAGCGTGAGCAGGTTCGGTAGGATCACTTCCGTGTAGATCGGTCTCTCACGCAGAAACTGATCATACCACTGGGCGATATCATTGTAAGAAGCGTGTGTCATAGCTCTCTCCTTGCTCGATGGCATTCTCTCTCCTTCTTACTCAGGAGTATACCACCCCGGCGTCTTTGAGGAAGGAGCTGAAGCGCCTCGTTGCGCAACTCGTGGGCCCTGCATCCTGATGGGCAGATCCCTGTCGCTCAAGCCGCCTGGTATCACAAACAGACTGCCACCTTCCGGGATGTGCTTGCTGCCGTCAGGCGGCATCTGTGACATCAGGAGACTTTTTGCACATCCCCGACTGATCAGAGTGTGGTTTTAGTCCCTCGCGCTACGCTGGAGCGCTGGTCTTGGGCTGTCTGCTATTGAGTTGGAAATATACAAAGTCAAGCTGAGGTTGGGAACACCTACCTCCATCAAGATGACTTTAACCTACATGCATAGACTTGGAGGGAGTATAGTAGTCCTTTCCTTCTATTCTGAGAGTGCCTGCCAGGCGGTGAGCGCCGAGAGGTCGAGAGCTGCACTCTCGTCATGACTGACTGATCGGGGGCGTCGGGCAATCCGATCGGGAGTGACAATGGCATATTCAGCCCAGACACCATCGCGATCAAAGCGAGGAAGCCCATAGACTTCATCGCCTCCTTGAAACGCTGTCACTCCCTCACCAACTGCTTCAACAAGCCCCGAAACCTCGTGGCCTGGGATAATAGGGCGTGATCGTGGCTGGGCGCTCTCCCCATGGTTGTACCATGTTTCCGGCTATGTGAGTTCATCCGGTGTTAAAGCCGCAGCTTTCACTCTCAAGAGCACTTCCCCGGCAGCGGGTACCGGTTTCACAATCTCTACCACTTCCAAAAGCTCGGGACCACCAATCTTTTCAGACAGAATGCCAATAGCTTTCATTCCTCTCTCCTTTTCTATCCAGGATATTTTTTACCCTGGATTTACTAACGAGAATAGCGTATGATCCAGGATAAAGTTTGTCAAGAATATGGGATATAATGAAGACAAAGGAAAGGAGGTCCTCTTCATGAAGTTAAGTGAAGGGGTTGAGTGGGGGATCCATTGCGCTTCGATGCTGGCGGACCTGCCTGAAGGGGCGGTGCTTCCTACAAAGGTGCTGGCGGAATACCATGGGGTCTCGGAAACCTATCTCGCCAAGCATTTACAAGCATTAAAGAATGCGGGGATTATTGGCTCGGTGCCAGGTCCGAAGGGCGGTGTCTATCTGTTGAAAAAGCCGGAGGAGTTGACCCTGTTGGATATTGTTGACGCTATTGAAGGGAAAGAGCCCATTTTCCGCTGTACAGAGATCCGCCAGCGCAGTCCCATCCCCTGTTCCCAGGGCGAGTTTGATATCCCCTGCGATATTCATATGGCTATGCTGAAAGCGAATAAAGCCTGGCGTGATGCGCTGCAGGCGCAAACCCTTGCCAGTGTTATCCGACCGTATAAAGCAACGTTACAACCTGAGAAAAAAGCTTTGATCAATGCCTATATGGAGAAAGTGATCCGAAAATAGAAGGCAACGCGTCTTTTGCATCAAAACTAGAGAAAACAAGATTGGACAATTGATCATCGCTTCACATGACGAACAGCTTTTGAGTTGAGAATAAATACAGGTAGATTTCCTTTCAATATGCCAATAAATCGTCACTCAAGGTCCGCGATACTGAATATACCATCAGTTCTTCCGTGCATTTTCACGGCTTACATTGACTTTCTTCTCTTCTTATGTTACCTTTTTTCTTAGGGGATGTGCTAGATCTCTATCAATGATTTTTGTACATTGTTTTCCATGTATCTTCATACGCGGCTCCTCTTCTAATGTTATGTTGTATTTTCAGGAGGACTTTGCATGGATGCGTTTCGTCGTGGGCATGGACGCTCACTCGTTCCCTTCTCGCTTCTACTTGTCTGTTTGCTCGCGCTCGCCTTTCCACAGCATGCCAGCGCAGCCACCACCCTCGTTCAACTCAGTTCCGATCCCTACACCAATTCCAGTAGCCAGCACCAGACACAGGTTGAACCAGATAGCTTTTCCTTTGGTTCAACGATTGTCTCGGCCTTCCAGGTTGGACGTATTTATGGAGGTGGAAGCTCCAATATAGGCTGGGCTACCTCCAATGATGACGGAACCACCTGGACACACGGCTTCCTGCCGGGAACGACCACCTTTGCTTCTCCCGCCGGGTCCTTTACCGCCATCAGTGACGCCAGCGTCGCCTATGATACTGCTCACACGGCCTGGCTGATTTCGAGCCTGGGCATTACCAGTTCCAATACTGAAGTAGTGGTCACGAGCCGTTCAACCGATGGAGGTCATACCTGGTCCAATCCCATCACTGTTGCGAGCGGTTCGCTTGATAAGAACTGGATCGTGTGCGATAACACCAGTAGCAGCCCCTACTATGGACACTGCTATACCGAGTGGGATAGAACCAGTTCCAGCAATTTGCTTCAGATGAGCACCTCGACCAATGGTGGTCTCACCTGGGGAACGGCCAAGGCCACTGCCGGAAGCAACCATGGGTTAGGAGGTCAACCCCTGGTGCAGCCCAGTGGAACCGTGATTGTCCCCTACCTGAGCTCGTCAAATAACATTGCGGCATTCACTTCCACCAATGGTGGGACGAGTTGGACCAGCGCGGTCATCGTTTCTTCGGTGAGTGATCACGGTGTCTCTGGTCTGCGCACCGAGGCTCTCCCCACCGCTGAGATTGATGGCTCAGGAAAGGTCTATGTGGTCTGGCAAGATTGCCGCTTTGAGTCAGGATGCAGTGCCAACGACCTGGTGCTGAGCACCTCGACCAATGGCACCAGCTGGTCTGCGGTGACCCGTATCCCTATTGATGCCGTTGGTAGCGGTCTTGACCACATCATTCCAGGCCTGGCCGTAGACAAAACGACCTCTGGCAGTTCTGCACATCTTGGGCTTGCCTTCTACTACTGTGCGAGCACCTGCCAGCTTCAGGTAGGCTTTGTCTCCTCAACTAATGGTGGGAGCACCTGGTCCGCAAAGACGACCCTGACAACTACCCCGATCAGCCTTTCCTGGATCGCCAATACGAGCCAGGGGCGCATGGTGGGTGACTACATCTCCACCTCGTTTGCCAACGGGAAAGCCTTCCCCATCTTTGCTGTCGCGACGGCTCCCTCTGGCAGTACTTTCAACGAGGCGATGTATACCATCGGCAGTGGGTTGACGCTCGCGAACAGCACACATGCTGCCAGCAGTGATCATACCAGTAGCACGGCCCATCCGGCATCAGTTCCAGCCACGCTTCGCTAGAAGCAAAAAGACACTCTTTCGCTACAGAGGAGGGATGAGCTTGACACTACTCATCTCTCCTCTGTTTTTTCTCCTCAACGGTACTCACCATCAGGACATTTCTGAGAGCTCCCCAGCTAAAGCGCAGCGGCTTTCTGGCTCGTTTACGGTAAAGAGACTTCCTTCCCACTTCATCAGTTTTTTTGTCTTTTCTCATCTTTCGCTCACCCTCCCCTCCGTTCATCCGCGCGGCAAAAAATAGCACCAAACACATATATGTTTTCAAGGCTCAAAATATACTTATTGCTTTGACACAAGAAGCAGCAGGCGGTATTCATGCGTCTAGAATGCTTTGCGCGTGGAACAGTGAGGGAGGTGCAATATGATCATCATACAGAAGAACTACAGAAGATTGACGGCTCCTCCTACGACACATGGAGTTATTTTTTCCCTCTGCAACGATCTCTCAAGAGACTCATCGGGGTCTTGCTTCCACCTTGGAGCTCTTGCTAAAAGGTGTTGCTTCGTCAATACTGTGATATTGAAACAATTGTTGCAATACTCTGAGAAACAACTGCTTTCTTCTCGACCAGTCTCTGTCCCGTTCGTGTTCCTTGTAGGCTAGTGGGATACCCTCCCACGCAGAGCAACCGTGAACTCACGTTGCATCGGCAGTCCGGCGTTTCTCACGGGAGAACACGCGGCTGCACCAAGCCCAATCGACCTTTCTCGCTCTGGCAGGCGGGGAGCCGTCTGTAGGAGGCGGTCACTCTCTGCGAGAGACTGTCGAGGCCGCATGTTGTAACGATGGCTCTCCCACTGGTGTTTCCAGTCTCGCAGATTCCCTGGCTGTCAACAAGTCCTCTGCTCGACACCAATTAGTATATGAGTTGTAGTTCCACAAGCATCGTCTACTCTGCTCTCTCCCTCCTGGGAGAATTCTGTAGGGGACCTATCGTCAAAGCATGCGCTTACACGCCTTGCGCGGAGACCGGGCGGCGCTACGCACCTATCATGCCTGCGCCAAAATTCTCGATCGTGAGTTAGGCACCGAGCCAGGTGAGGCAACACGAACCCTTTACGAGTCATATCAAATCCGTTTAAGTAGTATCCAAAGAAGGCCACCAATGGAAGGAGGTTCGCCCCCGTCTCGCTTCAGGATGAGCTTGTAACCAGCGACAGCGCTCGACCTGCAACTGCTCCAGCTCGTCAAGCGACGCCAAGACCCGGTTGGCGAGCGGTTTGTTTGAGAGGGGCCACAAGCGTTCTGCCGGTTGCAGTTCTGGTGAATGAGATGGCAAGAACAGCAGGTGCAGCCCTTCAGGAAGCACGAGATCGGCACTCTTGTGCCAGCCAGCTTGATCTAGGAGCAGGAGTAGGTGTTTGTTGGGGCCCACCCCTTGTTCTTGGGCGGAAGCGGAGAGAGCGAGGGGAAAAGCCGCTGTATTGACCATAGGCATAAGCAACCAACTGGTCTTTCCACTCTGCGGCTCCACAAACCCATAGAGATACAACCATTGATAGCGAGGTCGAACCACAGCCCCCACTCTGGCCCCCTTGCGAACCCAGACGCGGCGCAGGATCGGTTTGAGACCGAGGCGGTGTTCATCCTGGCTCCACAGCTCAATTTTCGCCTCTGGATACGCCTGATGCAGCTTCTCGACCTCTTCTGGAAGTTTTTTTAAAAGCTTGCTGCGCGGCTTGGTCGCTCCGCTCATGCTGCGGACGTGGCACACGCGTACTTCTGCCCAGCCGCTGCAAGTAATCCCAGCCCCGCCGAGGGTCCACAGGTCGTCCGAGGCGCTCAGCCATCCAGACCGCCACTTTCGGCCCGCTCCACAGGCCACCATCAGCAGGTGGCTGATCTAAAACTTGATCCAGTTCCTTCTGTTGCTCAGCGCTGAGCAGACAAGGGGCTCCTGGTAGTGTGAGCCTCTGGTCCCGAATTCCTTGCTCACCGGCCTTCTTCCAGCACCGGACAATAGTACGAACCCACCTGGCTGTATAGCCAAGCATGGATGCAATTTCATCTGGCGCGTGGCCCTCCTTCATCAGCCACAGGATATGCCAGTGCGTTCGCTCGACGGGATTGGTTGCGCTTCGGTAGCGATCATGAAGCTCTTCGGTTGTCAGATCCGTCTGAACTGTCACTCTTTTTGTCATACTTTTATTATGCACTACCTAAACGGATTTGATATCACTCATGCATGCAGAATCGCTTTCACAGACGAGCACGAGCGTTCCTTCGGCAGGCAGGGCGACGACGGCGCGGCTCATTGGTCGACAAGCAGAGTGGAAGGCCTTTCAGGCCGCCTGGCGTACTGCGGAGACTCATACGCAGGTTCGATGAGAGTGGAGACAATCTCTTCAGTTGAGAAGGCGCTGATCGACTCCAGAAGCAAAGGCACGTTTTTCATACCAACTCAGGATGAGCGAGCATCATCGAACCTGCGTATGAGCCAAGAATTCGGGCAAATGACACGAATTTTGAGTGTGCAGGCACGAAAGTATGTAAACCACCCGGTCCGTCACACTCTCATGTGCGAAGGGGCATCTTCTTCGTTGTACAACACGGTTTCGATGATGGTTGAGAGCGGCAAGTGAGGATTGAAACGATGATGGATAGCCAAAAGTACCTCTCCTTCAAACCATGAACAACTTCTAACGACATCTAAAGAAGCGTTCTGTTTTTCGTGTAAAGCACGAAATATGCCATTTTATAAAGCGGAGTGATGCAAAAGCCGGGCCGAAATGGCAATGGTTTGAGAATTGTACCTATTTATCCCTTTTCGGGCCGGATCAAGCTTGGTATACTAAGGTTTATATGTCTCAAGCAAGGGGTAGTGGAAGTGGGGATAGAGGGACAGAGAGTATTTCCTCGGACTCTTTTTAATTAGCTGATGATGGAATATCAGAATAGTTCTATGGGTAAGGCTTATGATTGGTAAATCGACGCAGGACTTAGTCAATCAACCAATTATTGACCGTTATCGCTTGCTGCACTTCATCAACCGTGGAGAGACGAAATCGGTCTACCAGGCTGTTGATGTCCGCACGGCACGGCCTGTCGCGTTCAAGCTTATGCGTCTGGACCAGGGGCCAACGGATAGGCAACAACGCATCCAACAGTTCGGAAAGATTATGGAGAGGATTGTCACACTGGATTACCCCCATATTCTTCCGGTTCTTGATTTCGGGGTCACGGCAGGCGAGCAGATTGATCGTGAGCACGATTATGTCTATGTCGTCATGCCACTGATAGCGGAGCGCTCGCTTGATGGATGGCTTCATGACTACTGGCAGAGAAGGAATAGCCCCCCGGCGCAGTTAGAGTTGCAGGATGTACAACAACTCATACACCAGGCCGCGCAGAGCTTGCAATACGCGCACGAACGCAATGTGCTCCACCTTGGTATCAAGCAGACAAACTTCCTGGTACGACGTAAAAGCGATAATGAGCGTTTGCCGTACCTGGAGCTAGCGGATTTTAGTGTAGCTCGTTTGGCCACTCCTTCTCGTGACCAAACGGCGATGGCACCAGAACAGTTAGCGGGACGACCAGTAGCGGCTAGCGATCAATATGCGCTCGCAGCCATGGCCTACGAACTCCTCACAGGACATCCTTCTACATTTATGAGGCCGAATGGGCAGAGCTACACCGCGTTGTTTGCCGCTGACGTGCAGGCCTCCAGGCTTTCAGCCGGGGCCAGTGAAGTACTGCAACGGGCACTCGCGCCTGACCCCCAGGCGCGATACACGTCAATTATTGAGTTCGCCGAAGAGTTCGCTCACGTGGCGGAGCGGGGAAAGCGCGGGGAGAACCTCTACATCTTGCTTGGCATCAGCCGAGCAGAGGCACAATCCGGCACGAGCTTACCAGTGACGCTGGCTGGTAAGCGCCAGGTAATGGTCAACGTGCCGCCAAATTCGCATGCGGGACAGATCTTGCAAATCGAGGATGCCGGAAAGCCATCGCAGTCGAGCGGCCCACGCGGGGCGCTGGTGGTGACGCTGGCGCTTCGTCCTGATCCCCCTGGCATCCAGCCGGGCAATAATCAGCCTGTGCTGGAAGAATTACAGCGCCTCTCTCATGATATTAAAGCTCTACAGGCGCGATCCACCAATTCCAGCACGACTCCTGCCAATGCCAGCGCAGACATGGCTGGGTTGTCGGAGCAGGTGACTAGGATTGAGCACATGATACGCATCCTCAGGACATTCGAGGATTATGTAGAGGTGGAAGGGCCGCAGGACATCCCACGCTATCTCGCCAAACAATTTCGGCCAGGGTTGGTCGTTGTTGGTATCGTGCTGGCGCTCATTATCATCTTGAGCAACTGTGTGCTTTCGGGTCAGCTCAAGGAGGCCATTTATTTAAATGGCACCAGCAATATCGATGCGATAATGGAAACCAACAAGGGCATGACAGCCACTGCTCAGGCAAATGTTAATGGCACCGCAACCACGAGCAAGAACGCCCAGGCTACGGCGACCGCTACATACTTACAGTCGGTACAGGCGGCGGCGGACTCGCAGACTATCCCTGCTCTCTACCATACGAACGCAGCTCCTGAAAACGTGAGCCTTGTCTTTAACGACCTGTTAAATAAGTCCAATTCGGGACAATGGGAGAACTCCGCGACCGACGATGGCTCCGATTCTCCATCTCAGCAGAATCTTCCCTGCTTCTTTGGTAAGAGTGATAACTTCTATCACGCCAAAGCGAGCAAGAGTGGCACGGTACAGTTATGCCATTCATCAGGACCGGTGGGAACGCTCGAACGTGGAACTCACTTATTACTACAGGTGCAGGCATTTATCCTGATAGGTGATAGTAGTGGGATGCAATTCGGAACGAAAGATTCGTACTGCTACTTCTATATCACTCAAACCGGAGAGTACGAGATTGGTATGAACGGGAAGCCATTCACGAATGGCAAGGGGAAAGATAGCGCGATCAATACCGGAACTGGAACGAAGGTCTCCAACTTAATCGCGATCAATATTAGCGATACTACTGTCACATTCTATGTGAACTTGCAGCCTGTACTGACCGTCAACGAGGTTACGCTACCCGATAATGGCACTGTAGCCCTGGCCGCGCGTGGCATTGGAGATCCAACGGATGCTGCTTACCAGAAGATAAAGGCATGGCAGTACTAATCGCTTGCCAGAGGATTCTGCGCAAGCAGTTGAGCGACACAGGCAGGGTAGTGGGAGCGCCTCTTCCCACTACCCTGCCTGTGTCATAGTTGTGCATCAAACAGGCCGATGAGGTGCTCGCTGATCCGTTGAAGTTGGCGACGCGCGGCTAGGTCATATGCCTGGGGATGCGCGTGCGCTTGCTTTAGTTGAAGGTTTGCCTTGTCAGATAATTTGGCGCGATAACGAGAAACGTAAAGGCGCAAACTGATGTGATGCTTGATTTTATTCTCCAGCGATGTTTCGCCAAGTTATGCGGCACGGCCTGTCTGCTTGCAGCCGCTAAAACCATCGGCATTTTATCTGGCAACGCTGCCAAGAATTCAGGCAAATGACCGCTGTCTTCATCTCAATACATTTGCTTTCTCCCACATCAACCAAGATGTTCTTGCGTCACCGCTGTCTGCCTGACTGTTTACGATAATATGCAAACTACCTATTTGTTAGGCTTGACCCTACCCAGGAACACAAAAAAACCTCCAAGTGTTACTCTCCCAACCTACCCACTGTTAATCACTCTCCCCACTCTTCTGAAAAAGTCCTCCGGCCCACTGCCTGTGAGCGGAAATCAACTGGCCTGAGCCATGGGTTGCAGTTCGACCTGATACCCCATGCGTTCAAGTCGCTTGACTAGGCGTTCCTGAACAGCTTGTCGGCCTCGCTCATCGAAATAATTGCCGCCTAAATCCTGATAGCTGCTCTGATCGCGCAGGATATGGTAGATGATCACGAGAATACTATGGGCGACGGCCAAAGCAGCTTTCTTTGCCCCACGTCGGCTCGCGATGCGATGATATTGAGCAGCCAGATAGGTATTCTTGCTACGGCCAGCAGCACGGGCAGCCTGGACGAGAAGCCGACGTAACCAGGGATTGCCTTTGCGAGTTTTGCCACTCAAGCGTTTGCCTGCACTTTCGTGATTCCCCGGACAAACGCCCGCCCAAGATGCTAGGTGTTGGGCGGAGGGAAATTGGCCCATCTCGATCCCAATTTCGGCCAGGATGCCTTGCGCTGCCTCTTCGCTGATCCCGATAATCTCATCAATGAGTTGAGCAGCTTTCTGCCAACTCATCTCCTTCGAGGAGGGTAATCGACTCGCTTCTTCCTGTGCAGATCCCTGTGGCTTCACCGATGCTGGTTGATCAGTTGCTCCTTCTTCTGCAGGATCATCAGGGGAGTAAAACGACGAGCAATTTCCTGGCTCACCCGCCCAATAGCGGCGTTGAGCGTCTCAATCTGCTTCAGATGCTCACCGAGCATGAAACGATGATGGGTCGTTATCTTCCCAGTCAAGGCGCTTTCCAACTCCTGCTGGCTGGCGCGAACCCGTCCCACTGCAAATGACGCCAGCCGCTGTGGATCAGTCTCCCCCTCTACGATTGCCTGGAGGATGAATTGCGATGCTTTCCCCATGACATCGGAGACGACATCTCCTCATTTCAGGTTCGTATCCTCCAGCGTTTTCTGAAGACGGTTCACCTCTCGTGCTCGCTCTTCCATCAAACGCGTGCGGTAACGTGTCAGCTCCCGCAACTCCCACTGTGGAACGGAAGGAATAAAGCTGGCTTTGAGCAATCCATGCTGCAAGAGATCGGCGATCCACTCGGAGTCCTTCACATCCGTTTTGCGCCCTGGGACGGTTTTGAGATGGTGCGCATTGACCACCAGGATCTCAAAATCCCCTTCTAGCAAGTTATAGATGAACCTTCCAGACTTCACTGGTGAAGCCGCCAGAGAGACGTTGCACCACAAGCACTTCTGGCAAATGCCAGCCCTGAAGCGCGCTCAGAAGTTTCTCATTGCTTAACATTTTGGGTGCCATGCCGATTGTTGTGTAAAGATCAGTGGGGAACAAGCGAGGAAAGATGTGCGGGAGGTATTTGCTGGTTAGATGTCCTCTTAACTGGCATCGATTTTGAAGATAGTCAAAAAGATTGGACAGCACTGAAGCTTTGACAATCGCCTCTTGTCAAGCTATAATAAGTGCCGATGACATCATCGCAAAGGGGGATTGTCCGACCATGACGCCAGTGGTGTACTAACTTCATCCTACTCATGCTGGAAATACAGATGTAAAATCGCGCAGATCGCCATCACTCACATGCTACTGATGCGCGATTATGTCGTTGTGAGATGAAAGTAGTAATTCAACACTGAAAGGTAAAGTATACTCATGGCAACCGGACTTTCTGACTTCTTCAAATACAACCTCTGGGCCAACCTGCGTCTGCTCGACACCTGCGAACAGCTTACTGATGCCCAGCTCGATGCCGTTTTCCCTGGCACCTATGGCAGCATCCGCGTCACCCTCAAGCATATGCTGGGCGCTGAGGAAGGCTATGCGGCCAGATCGGTGGGTGGCTTCCCAACCACGCCGACTCTGCGCGAGGATGAGGAAGCCCCGCGCTCCTTCGCCGAACTGCGCGAGCGCGCCCGTCGCTCCAGCGAGGCCATGATCGCCTTCACCGAGCAGGTCACGCCGGAACAACTCCAGGTAATCCAGCTCCTGGACGAAGGCACCTACAGGGCGCCGCTCCTGGTCACGGTCATCCAGTTCGTTGATCACGGCATCGACCACCGCACCCAGATCTGCACAGCCCTCACCCAGCTCGGCATTCAGTCGCCGGAGCTGGATGTCTGGGCATATAATGAGGCAGCGTTGGGATACGGGGAAATCAAGCAATAAGGTCTATTCGTACTCAAGGGCCAGAGATGAGCAGAAAAATCTCTTGAACGTGTGCTCGTGTTACACAGGATCATGCGTCCAAACAAGCTCTCCCTGGCCCAGCAATGGAGGCTGGTTGTTTGGCACGGACCTCGATCCAAAGCCTCGCTTACGAGACAGGTATCCTGGGCAAGTGTATATCCTGCATGACCGCCCAGACGATGGTCAGACAACTGGTTTCTGTGCTGAAGGCATCAATTTGATCGGTTCGCTGGCGAACATTGCTAAAGAAGCTTTCAATGGCGTTGGTACTCCGAATATAGCGGTGCATCACTGGTGGAAACGTATAAAACGTCAGGAGATGTTCTTCATCCTCGTAGAGGCTGCGGATGGCTTCGGGATAGCGCTTCTGATATTTGCTTTTGAAGGCGGCCAAATTGAGCAGCGCATCCTCTTTCTTCTCCTGTTTGAAGATCCCCGCGAGTTCTGTACTGACCGGAGCCATTGCGATAGCCACGACGCTCTGGAGTAACTTCTCCCCACGAGGCTCCAATACACTGCTCTAACTCTTCACGCATTACCTGTTCAATCAACACTTGGACCGCGCTTACGGCCAAGTGGCGCAGATGCTGACGAAACTCGTCCTGCTCTGGCAGCGTCGGTGATGAGGATTGCCGAGTTGAACCTTCCGACGTCGATGTGGTAGGCTTTTTCTTGGATACAGGCATAGTCTTCTCCTTTTCTGGAAATGAGTTCTGTGTCTTCAAAGGACACCCTATGCCTGTAGTATCATCTCAAATGCCCATCTTTGAACAGGTTGGGCTTTACACAACAATCGGTATGGCGTCTGGGTGTTACGCGTAATGCTCGCAACGCAGGATTGGTGCGCGAGGCGGGTGCAGATGAAGTGGCTGTGGGGACGATCTCTCGGCAGCGAGCGCCTATGGTCCTTACCATTTGATTGTAGAACTGGTCGGTGGGAAAACGTTTACCAGCGTGCTCCCTCTCCTGGCACCAGGGGCAACCTGTGTTGTAGTGGGCGCAGCGGCATCTCCAGAGATGATCACTAATCTTATGCATTTAATCGGCACCGGAGGATCTACCATTCGCGGGCTGAATATGTACGCGGAGTTCGCCCGTGGCGCTATCCCCGAAGAGCTGGCCTGGTTTGCGCAAATGGTGGCCGATCGGCAATTGCAGACGGGAATTGAGATAGAGGCCTCCTGGACTGAAGTGAATGAGCTTGCGCAACACTTGATGGAACGGCAATTTACGGGTAAAGCTGTCTTGCATGTAGATTAAAACGAGAATCATCAATCATGCAGCCGATCGGCGATGGCAAACCTGGTCGGCATCACCGATCGGCTGCATCGAGTGTTATGAGTGACCTTGCGGCGCAAATGCTTCCAGAACCGCTCAACCGGGTTGAGTTGAGGCGAATATGTTGGAAGCGTCACCAGTTCAATCTGCTCAGAATGAGCGGCCAGAAGAGCAAGAACGGGTTTGGCAAAATGAATGCGATAATTATCAACGATCACATACTTCTTGCGCACCATCTCTGTCTCGGCTGGCTCAAGGATCTGGGTGAGCACCGAGCGGAACAACGCATTGTCTTTATGATCGCTGGTTGCCCAATACAACTTGCCACTGACCCAATGGATCAGCCCAGCCCCATAGCGC
Source organism: Ktedonobacter sp. SOSP1-52 (assembly GCF_016587395.1). Lineage (NCBI taxonomy): Bacteria > Bacillati > Chloroflexota > Ktedonobacteria > Ktedonobacterales > Ktedonobacteraceae > Ktedonobacter > Ktedonobacter sp. SOSP1-52. Next base: position 93,997 of record NZ_BNJH01000008.1, on the reverse strand, counting down.
TTCTGGTTCTGGCGAGGAGTCTGAATTTTACGCTGCTGTCCACGCTTGCACCAACAGCGCGTGATGGTCGGCAAGAGAGCCAGATCGATCTCATCCTCATAGTACAGATCGATCTCTCCGGCCTGCGCCTGCCATTGCAACTCTTCGATCCGCAGGCGTTTGCTTTTGTATTCTGGATCGGGACTGGAAACCGTCAAGACCCGTCGGCTCAGCCCATAGCCATGCGCATGCAGATAGTGACGAATGCGGCTTTCATCCACCTCAATCCCCGTTTGCTCTGCCAAGTACTCTGCCAATAGTGGAGCTGTCCAATTCGAGAAAGGGCAGTCCAGTGTTCTGGGATCTTGCTCGATGAGCGAGAGCAGCCGCTTGAGATACGTTGCTGTGACTTTTGGGAGCCTGCCCCCCGTCGGCTTAGGCAGCAAGGCATCGAGCCCACGCTGGTTAAATTCATGGATGCATCAAGCCACTGTGTCTTCGCTATAGAAAGTCACCTGTGCAATCTGCGGCACACTCATGGGCCTGGCCGACAGCAGCAGGATCTGGCACCGCGTTTTGGCCGTGGCATCTAGAGTGCAATGATAGAGTTCCTGCAAGGCCTGCTGTTCTTCTGGTTTCAAGTCTCGCACGTAGACTTCACTTGGTCGGGCTATGGCACACCTCTTTGCTTGTTCTTTTTGAGGTTTCATTTTACAATGTTTCCCGCAAGGGTTTCACCGGTTTATTTAGTTCATCTGGTAATAGGGAAGGGCCTGCTCGCAGGTTTGATAAAAAGAAAAAGCCCCAAACAAATTCTGTTCGAGGCTTTTTCTTTTTGGTTCGTTAATCAGCGATTGCCTGATAGGTTAGCATCCCGATGCGACTTTCACTTGATTGCAATTTATTGCCACAGAGCAGCCACGCGAGCCGCCTCGTGCCTGCCCTGCTCTCGTCCCAAATCGGCGGCGATTCCTCGCAGGGAGGGATCGAGCGCGTTGCCTCCAACGGAGGCCAGGGCAGCCTTCATTGCCTCATCGGGCGTGATCACCTCTATCTGCACTCCCTCACGCTGCAAACGCTCTATTTGCTCATCCAGGCTTTCCAGGTAAGGAAATGGAGGTAGGTCGGGCTGGAGTACCAGGACCTTGTCGAAACCAACTGCCAGGTCCAGATTTGCTATCGAGTAGCACCCGCCATCGATATAGCGACGCTGATAGATTGTAGCAGGAGGGCATGCATAGGGTAACGCGGAGCTAGCCATTACCGCGTCAACCAGCTCAACCCCAGAATCCCTTTTGAAAATGGTTCGTTCGCCGCTGAACGCATCAACAGCCACGATCTCTAACCGGCTTTTGGGCCAGCTATGCACCGGCAACCGTGAGACAATTACCTCCCGGCGTTGGGCCTCTAGCGCTGTAGGAACTGCTAATGCCAGAGCGCCGATGCGTTGCAGAATCTCTGAACCGGTTCCTCCTTCTTTGAAAGCGCGTGTAAATTCAGCGAGCATCTTCTCAAAGTCTGGCTGCGATGCCAGTTCGTGAGCCTGTAACGCTGGATCAACCTGCCGCTGGAAGAGTTCATCCAGTGCAAGGCCACTGGTAATCTGTGCTGACACGTTGGCACCTGCCGAAGTTCCCACAAACAAGTCGGCATTGCGAATATCTATCCCGGCTTCTGCCAGTCCCACTAGCAGCCCGGTCTCCCAGGCAATTCCTACTACTCCCCTCCGCCGAGCACTAACGCGTGTGTTGTCTTCGTTGTATTTCCTATGAATTGCTCAAAATCGCGCTGATCGTTGTGCATTCTCTTCCTCCTCAGTAATGTTTTCATCACTTATCATCTATTGGAGAGTATAGTAAGAGAATGGCGACAACCTTATGTCATAATTCCGCGTGGCGACGAGCAATTTTTTGAGCCTCGAGCTTCACACGAGTGCGCAACTCTTCTGGAGCAAGTATTTCGGCGTCGGTGCCCAGGCTCAATAAGACTCGCATAAGCCAATCGTACTCCTCTGGTTGCCAGTGCAAACTAAGCAATCCTTCGCCATTGTCCTGACGTTTTAAGCGGGGACCCAGATAAGCATTGTGTTCCAAGCGAAGAACGCCACGGGCTGTCAGGTGGACACGTACCTCAGGAAATGAAGGATGTTCACGGGTGGGGATTGGGATAGGGTGTTCCAATGGTGGTGGAGGCGATGGGGCGGTTTTCACGTCTAGAAAACGGTCAACGCGGTAGATGCGCCATGCCTGGCGCTCATGGGAGTAGGCATCGCAGTACCAGAGACCTTCGTGGGTACGCAGGTAGGTCGGCAGGATCGTTTGTTGCGAGACACCTTTTTCGGAGCGATAGGTTACGCAGACCCACTGTTGCTCGCGTGCACTTTCCAGAAGCTGATCGAGAAACGGAGTCGGATAGGGCAGAGAGGGGACGTTGAGAGAAAGTGTGTTGGTGAGCTCTTCAAGATGCTCGCTCTCGCGTTGGGGCAGCAAGATCTGGATTTTGGCGAGCAGCGATTCGCGCTCCTGTTTGAAGGGAGTCGCGCTGAGTTGAGAGAGACTGCTCAGTGCCAGGCGCAACAAGAGAGCTTCATGCAAGGTCAAAGCGAGTGGGGGCAGGGTATAATCCGGTGGTAAGCTATAGCCGCCAGTGACACCCAGGTCGGCGGCGATGGGAATGCCCATTTCGCAGAGAGCGTCGATATCTCGCTGAATGGTGCGCCGGGACACCTCAAAATGCTGGGCAATCTCTGCGGCGCTGCGTTTGCCTGTTTGTAAGAGCAAAAGGATAGCAGTCAGGCGGTCAATACGATTCATCTATAAACTCTCGTTGTGGGCCTTTCTTCGATCTGTTCAGCAAAATCGATGCGTTCACCATCTTACTTGATCGTTGGGGAGAAAGCAAGGCGTATTTTTATGGCAGTGGTTGCTTTTCATCAGATGAGAGGCTGACTGTTGATTGTCGAACAACTTGGCTCATGTCCAATTTGGATCTGGATGAGCTTATCAAGGGCGAAACCTTTTTCTCAATCGGCTTGGAGAGGCATGGCGGTTTTTGCCCCTTTTACTATTTATGAGCTTACCCCCAAGTGTGGACATGAGCCGTTTTATTTGTCAATCAACAATAAGGAAGTGTCTATGCGCTATCAAGCTCCTTCACGGCTGATACTCATTCAATGTATTACAACGGAATGGACCAAACGCACTCGCGAAGCTGTAAGTGCTGGCACGCGCAACCGTTTGCCAGAAATGCTTCCTTTCCAGCTTGGGAGGTCCTCGCCATCTCGCGGCGGACACCTGATTACCCCACACAGGCACGCTTCCTCTCGCTCGACTCTGTTGCGATCTACATGTCCCACTCCGCTTCCCCGGAACTAACGCGGGCTATACCCATCTCCAGGAATTGACCGATGCCGGACTCCTGGCACGGGCAATCGCCTGGGCGCTGACAGAGGAATGCTGCGCGGGCGAGGCCTTCAACATCACCAATGGTGACCTCATTCGCTGGCAGAACCTGTGGCCCGTCCTCGCCACCTTCTTTGGCACCCCACTTGAGGCCCCGCTCCCTCTGCCGCTTGCGACCTTCATGGCCGATAAAGATGAGACGTGGAGCACAATGGTGGCAAAATACAAGTTACACCCTTACCACCTGTCAGAGATGGCTGGTTTCGCGTTTACCGACTTTCTCTTCCGCCTGAACTACGACGTGATCTCAGACACAGGCAAAACCCGGCGCTTTGGCTTTCAAGAATGCCTCGACAGCCAAAATGCGCTCCTTGAGCTACTCCAATGCCTGCGTGCTAAGCATATCATTCCTTGATTTTCTAACCCTTGGCGCGGACACCCATGCAGATAACAATCAAGGTTTTGGCGCTGTTCGTGATTTGTCTGCTAAAGATGAATACACTTTATTCTTCTCTTCACTTCAGGTACTCTTCTAAAGCGGGTCAACGTCAATCCACAGGGAGCTGCTGCAAAAACGTTCCTTCGCCGTGTTTTCTAAGTTTAGCCATGTGCTATCTCCTATCTCGTATTTTCATACACTGCAAGCCATCGCTTGAGAGAGCCAGGATCAATCCGTACGATCGTAGGCAGTCCTTCATAATCGATAAACTTATAGACCATGCGTCGACTAACGCCGAGTGTTTGAGCGACACCAGGAATTGTCAGCAAAGGCTGTAATTCACCTGGAGCCGTGGTTACTCGTTTCTGCATACTGGCACCCTCCATAAAAAACCTCGTGTGCCAGCTGACACACGAGGTTGCTATGATTGGAAATCAACCTGCATCTGATACCAATGCTCACTCGTATACTTGAGTATAAAGTTTGTCCGGGCAATTCTGATGCCATTCTAGAACGCGGAAGGGAGCTTTTACGTCATGTCTGCCCATCTTTTGATTATTGATGACGACCCGTCAATTCTCGAAATGATGCGCCTTGTCTTGGAAGAGGAAGGCGAATATCAAGTAACGATTGCAGAGATGATCTTTGCGGATGTTATAGAAGTTGAGCGCCTTCAACCTGATCTCATTCTTCTTGATTTCAAATTTGATGCTCACCAAGATGGTTGGAACTTTTTGCAGAAACTCAAATTACATCGCCCAACTATGCATATCCCTATTATCCTTTGCACGGCAGGCCTTGCTGATGTTTCGCAACAAGAGGAAATCTTTGAACAAAAAGGCATTCCTATTCTGTACAAGCCCTTTCATCTCGATGAATTGCTTGATCTGGTTGAAAAATGCCTTGCACATGCGCGCAACCACTCTTCTGTGCAGTAGGCCCACAGGTGCTTGATGTTGCGTAGCATGTCATACACATCATCCAGGCCCGTCTCCCTACTGCTCTATTCCTCATTGGTGCTACGCTAAAAAGAGAGAAAGCAAGCCACCAAGAGAGGAGCAGAGCGATGCCAAAACACCTGCAAGCCCGAGCAGCACAGGACCTCCAGGACGATCCCCTCAGGGGTCAGAACGCCGATCCTGCTTAACAAGCCATCCAAGTCCTCGATGCAGGGACGCTCGCCCTGGGGAACCGACGCATCTCGTCGAGCTGCGGCTCTGCCCTGGTGGATCTGCACCATCAGCCCCCCAACCGTGGGAGAGAGCTGCACGTGCAGCCAGGTCCGGGTCACAGGGGACACATACTCCACTTCGGCGGGTTTTCGGGTTTGTCTGGTCTGCTGGACGGTCTGGTAGAGCGCGGTGCTTACCAACTGGGGAGCGCCGTGCCACAAGGGCTTGCCCAAGATGTCCTCTCGTGCGGTGCCGAGCAGGGCCTGCGCGCTCGCATTGGCATAGACAATCGTCGTGGCGTCGTCGAGGACAAACAAGGCACCAGGAAGCGTCTCAAGCGCGTGGAGAAGCGTCTCACTCGATGCAGGAGTGACACGCTCTGTTCGCTTTGTAGTAGACATATAATAGTAGATATCCCTTTCACATCCCCCCATCCCTGAGAACGAAGACGCATTCCTGCTCGAACCGAAAGCTAGTCTAGTAAAATGATGTGATATCAGTGAGAAACAAGCAAGCTGTACAATGAGATAGTGGTGAAATCGTTCGTCCTCTTCATAGGACTATCGGCTTATGCACGTCAATAGGATGCCGAGACCTTAGAGGGACTGTTAAAGCGGATACCAGACAGTGCTCCAACCGATTGTTGAGATATTTACTCGTTCGATGGGTGACATTGCTGCCCATTGCCTCGCGAATGGCTCGCGGATAGGAACTGTGCCCATCGGTTGTCACCTGATCGGGAACATGGCCAACGGTTGCAACTGCCTGCTTGAAAAAGCGCTGAACTGCCTCCATATTCCGCTTCTCGCTCAACATGGAATCAACCAGATTGCCATCGTGATCGATCGCTCGATAGAGGTAGCACCATTTTCCCTGGACTCTTAGGTAGGTTTCATCAACATACCAGGATCGTCCTGCTTGTCCGCACCGTTTGGTTCGCAGTTGATCTGCAAGCAACGGAGCAAACCGCGCTTCCCAGTCTCGGATCGCCTCATGTGTGAACTGAAAGCCTCGCGCTAAAAACATCTCAGCCACATCACGCAGGCTCAATTTGTAGCGCAGTCGCCATAAGACTGCGAGCAAGACAACATCTGTCGGAAACTCAAGGTGGTTAAAAGAGGTGCCAGTTCGTTCATTGAAAATATGTTTGCTCTTGGGGCAGAAAAAGGTCAGGTAGCCGAGTTTGGTTTTCTTTGCACGCTTCTTGGCCGTCGTGGCAGTGCAATGGGGACACTTCATTGACCAATGCGCCTCATTCCATGCGGTGAATGGGATCAGTATATCAGAAGTATGACCTCTTAGCCAAGTTGGGATTTGAGTTCTGACAGAACCGCTCGTTTGCTCTTGGGATCTCTGCTGGCTTTTACATAGCCCTGCTAATTTTCTTTCTGTCATTGACATCCGCCCTCCCTCTTGGTAAAATGACCAGGGTCATTTATGATTACAATCATAAATGACCCTGGTCATTTTACCAAGAGGGAGGGCGGATGTCACAAGAAAAGCCAGGTTTGCGGGAGCGCAACAAGCAAGAGAAACGTCAGCGTATCCAGCGCGCCGCGTGGCAATTGTTTACCCAGAAAGGCTTTGCTGCAACCACCATGCGGGAAGTGGCAGAACTGGCGCAGGTGGGCAGTGGAACGCTTTTTCTGTATGCCAAAGATAAGCTGGATCTGTTGCAACTGGTCTATTACGAGGTTCTCGCCGAAACAATTGAGCAAGCATTTCGCAACCTGCCAGCCGAAGGAGAACTGCTTGAGACCCTGGTCCATCTCTTCCAGCAATTCTTTCAGTTCTACCAGCAGCATCCTGAGAATGCTCGCGCTTATATTAAGGCTGTCTTCATGCCGGCGCAGGGGCAGATGTATGGTCCTCAAACGCTCCAGCAAGTCAGAGATTTCCAGTTGCGTCTGGCTGATTTATTAGCGCAGTTCCAGCAAAAAGGTGCAATTGCTCCCAACGTCCCTTTAGACCAGGCGAGCAGCAATTTTTTCGCCCTCTACGTATCCACTCTCGGCCTGTGGTTGAGCGGTTTTCTCTCGTTTGAAGAGGCTCAAGGGCAGGCACTCTATCGGGCATTTACCTTGCAAATCCAGGGCATGCAATCTAGAGAACCAGGAGTAGAACTATGACAACCCAGAAGCAAGATTTCCCTATCCTGATTATCGGAGCAGGCATTGGAGGACTGGCCACGGCTCTGGCCCTCCAGCAAGCTGGCTTCGCGGTACAAATCTTTGAACAGGCAAAGGAGATCCGCGAGTTCGGGTCCGGGTTGACCCTCTGGGCGAACGCGGTCCGGGTGCTACAAGAACTCGGTCTGGACGACCTGGTGCAACAACTGGCCCGGCAGCCTGCACCCACGCGGGCTGGCTTCTACACCATGCGAGGAAAACAACTGGTCCAGCTCCCACCACAAACAGTTGAGGAACAGTGTGGGGGACCAACCATCGCGATCCACCGCGCGGAATTCCAGGCAGCGCTACTGGAGCGGCTCGCGCCGGGCACACTTGTCCTGAACAGGAAGCTTATCGATTTTGAGCAAGACGCTGCGGGCGTGACAGCTTGTTTCGTGCAGGGCGAGCGAGTACGCGGCAGTCTGCTGATCGGAGCCGATGGCATCCATTCGCAGGTCCGTCAACTGCTCTTTCCCCAGAGTCAGCTGCGCTACGCCGGGTACACTGCCTGGCGAGGTATCGCCACGGATGTAACGCCACAGCTGATGGGCGAATTGTGGGGGCGTGGCAAGCGCTTCGGCATTGTTCCCCTGTCGGAGGAGCGCATCTACTGGTTCGCGACCTGCAATACCCCGGAAAATGCGGCAGAGAGGCCGGAGGGACGCCAAAAAGAATTGCTGGATCTGTTCAAGGGCTGGCATCCAGCTGCCAGCACGCTCATCAATGCGACAGAAAACTCGGCGATTCTGCGCAACGATATCTTTGATCTCCAGCCGCTGGCCCGCTGGAGTAAGGGGCGCGTAACCCTGTTGGGGGACGCTGCGCACGCGATGACGCCGAATATGGGTCAGGGAGCCTGCCAGGCGCTCGAAGATGCTCTGATCCTGGCCCGAACCCTGCGCCATGCGCATTCTCTTGAGAATGCCTTAGATGTGTATCAACAGAAGCGCCTGGCGCGCGCCAACATGGTCATCGTGAACTCGCATCGGATGGGTTTGGTCGCGCAATGGGAGCATCCCCTGGCCTGCTGGCTACGTGATTCTCTTCTGGCGCTCACTCCACCACAAATGCTGCTGAAGCAATTCAAACGTGTGGCAAGCTATACCTGGGAGAGCAGCTGTTAGCCTGCAAGAGCCGCGAGCATGCTGGAAAAGTTAGCCTTTAGCCAAGCGCCGGATCATTAAGCGAGTCATCGCTAGGTAGATCATGGCCTCACTACTCTCAGGAAGCGTTTCATATCACAGTTAGATACAGGATCGCGTTCAGAACCGCTGCACCGCTTGTCTCAGAGCAGATCAATACACTACTTGATGTCGACTGTGGGATGGGGCGATGGATCTACGAAATGGCCCTGCAATTCCCTCACAGCCGTCTCGTTGGCGTAGACCATGTCCTTCCCGATGCCACACTTCACTTTCCGCCAACCTGCCCCACGGAATGCGCAAAGAGATGTAACTTCGGCTAAGGTGGCTCTGCCGGCCTATTCAATGTTCTCACTTCTTTCTAGCAAAGGCTCAAAAGTACCTCTGCCTTATAGAAGCAGCTAAGCAGTGATTGACGCTTTCAAGCCAGCTTACTGCCGGGATAAAATTCGTTGCGCATCCCATGGGAATTTGACCACTTCCCACTACCGCATCATTTGCAACGTTCGCGATAGTACCAAGGAGCAGCAGGACGAAGGCAGTTGCCTCCTTTCTGCTTTGGTTTACACGGCAATCCCAAGCAGTTCGGCGAGTTCTGCCGTCGCTCGCATGAGGTATTGAGTAACTTCGGGCTGCATCAGACGATTCCGTTCTACGCAACACTCTCCCCATTCTGCTCCGAGAAACTGGGTGAGTTCTTCACGCATGATTTCTTCCATGATCATCTGTGTTGTACTCCATATCTGTTCACGTAAACGCTGATAAAAGGTTTGCTGCGCCAGTTGTTGGGAGGAAGATGACTCTTCTGCTATTGAGTTCGGCTTTGGTGTGGTATGTTGCTTCTTGGGTAAGAGGAACATTATGTGATGAAAGCGTTCTTGTTTGAGCTCATTTTCGATAACTTCTTTAAACTCTTCACCGGATAGTGTGGCGCTACCATGATGGGTCTTGTGTCCCCATTTGCTTATCTGAGTCATTTCTAAAATGTGGAGTTGCCCCAATTCAGTAGAAGCCAGGAACAGAAGGAACGTTTCCTTCGCCTAGAAATTGAAGCGTTCATCATGAGAGAACGCAAAAGAGGCTGAAGTGAAACCGCATCGCTTCAGCCTCTTCCTCCTTATGCTCCAGAATCTGGTTAGATGGCGACAGCTGTTCCCTTTCCCTCCAACAACTCATGGATGTCGCTCAGTACGTTTTCTCATTCGTGAGGTTCTACAAGCTCAACTTCATCAAGACTACCTTTCTCTAGTTATTGTGCCGTTTTGACCACTTCCCACTACCACATCATTTGCAACATTCACGATAGTATCAAGGAGACTGAGAAACAGTTTTGGCGTAAACACTGAAATGTGTTAAAATGTGCTTATGCAGAACCATATGATATTCAAGTGTTTGGCAAACTTAGGGACTCAAGAAATATTAACTATCCCGGATGGCTGGTGCGAGATACTCGATGTCCACAAACCATTTTTCCAAAGAAGGTAATCGCTGAAGTTGAGTTTCCACTGCTTTCATTGCCTCCTTGGTCAGTTTGACGCCGATCTGATAGACGCTCGTCACCAATTCGACCACCGAATGTTTCTTTTTCCAGGTCATGGTTCTGGCATACTGGATCACGGCGTCTACCGAGTCGAGCAAGGAACCATTCCAGTGCTGTTCGAGAATGCCCCAACAACGTTCAACCGGGTTATATTTGCTGTGGTAGGGTGGATAATACGCGAGGCGTACAGTGATATGATAAGAGTGAACAAATTCCAGCAGACGCTGCATACACTGGGTGCGCCGACTGTGGTTCTCCGGTCCATTATCCAAATTGATGAGGAGTGTCTTGATGTGAGGAAAGCGCTCACGAACACTCTCCCACCAATCGATGAGACGATCCACCAAACAATCACTGGTCACTTTGGAGGTCACAGCATACAGAAACCATTCATCGGAGGCTGGCAAAAAAATCCCCACTGGCGTGACCATCGCCTCTGGTTGAAAATCGTGATCGGCAGCGTTGGTTCGGACGCGACTCTTGCCTCCCCGTGCAAAAGGACCAACCTTGACCGCAGCTTTCGCATCCATCGAGATCCGTAAGGTTTGCGTGTCGGCATCTGCTTCCTCATTCATCTGTTTTACCTGGGCGAAGATGGCATCGGTTTCGGGCAGTTTTTTTGGGGTTGGCTCTTGGCCACCTTTTTCGGGTAATACCCCAGCTCGTTGAGTTTGGTGGAGATCGTCTCCGCTGTGGGTCATTCATCTTCACGATAGCCTTTTTGCGCAATCAACTGGCGGCGCACTTCCGTGGCCGTCAGGCGTGTGTACAAACGGTTGGTACGCGCACTGCGGGCCTGCTTGACTCTGCCCATCTACAATAGCGGTGATATCGGTGAGCAAGTTGGGCAGATGCTCTTCACTCCGCTTGCGTCCTCGCAAGGTGTAAGCATCAAGACAGATAATCCCCTGCTCCAGTTCATGTTGACCGAGGCTGATCGTCCCACGATTCCAGCCTAACTCCCGTTCTGCTAGATATTGTCCTCCCTCTCCTCATGCTCGTACGGTCCGTGCCATAAACAAGCGGCGGGCACTGCCTTTGAACGCTTTTTCCGTCTCTCTCAACAACTCTTTCACTTCCTCGGCTAATTCCATCTGACTGCCTCCTCAAGCTTTGTACATTCTAGTCCATCATCTGTTCTTCTGCTCCATTTGATGGAGCTCACATCTCTTCTTTTCCTCTCAGTGTTTTTGCGACGCAGCCTCACTTGATGTGTTGGGGCTGGCGCAGCTTGTTCAGGATCAGATAGCCGCAAGCGATGAGTGCGCTGACCACAAAACAACTGCTCCACAAAGCGGTTGGGCCTAACTGTTCAAGGATCAGGCCGCCCAGCGCGGGAGCGAGAAGCGAAGACAGCGCGCGAATGCTGCTGTAGATTCCCTGATACGAGCCGCGCAGGAGGGGCGGAGAGAGTTCCGCGATCAGCGCCAGTGCAATCGGGTAGGAGAGAATTTCTCCAACGGTCCAGAACAGCACTCCCAGGATATAGCCAGCATACGTATGTAACCAGATATAGAGGCCCATACCCGTGCCCAACATCAGCACGGCTATGGCCAGCGAAAGGTGCCGATTGACGCGCCGAAAAAGTGTAGTCAGCGGCAGGCTAACGAAAACGATCTGAACCGCGTTTACCGCCATTACCGTACCGAAAGCCAGCGTACTCATTCCATGTGCGTACATGTCAAGCGGCAGCGTAGTCGTCGATTGTACATAGACACAGTCGAACAGGAGCGCCAGCAACGCGTAGGACCAAAGCCAGGGATCGGTAAAAGCCTGACGCAGAGGGAGTTTTGTGGGCGCTTTCCTCTCCAGCTGTTTTTTGACATGCGAACGGTTACTCTGACCCGTTTCAGGTACCCCGAACCAGATCAGCAGGCTAAAGCTGCAGGTTGTGAGCGCGTCTCCCAGAAAGAGGAGAAGATAGGAGATGGGGGCAATCAGCCCGGCGATGAGCGGTCCAATCGCGTTGCCAATGTTGTTCGCCCAATAGCGCAGGGCATAAGCTCGTGTATGCTCTTCTGGTGGTACCAGGTCCGCTATGGCCGCCGAGGTCACAGGGCGAAAGAGCTCATTGAAGAACTGGTAGAGGATGGCGAGCAGAATAATCAGGGGCAGCGTCTGGGCGAAGCCGAGGGCCAGCATCAGGGTAGCTGTCGCGACCAGACTGAAGAGCAGCGTTACGCGTCGTCCAATTCTATCAGCCAGTATACCCCCACAGACCCCTGCACCCAGCGAGCCAAGGCCCATCAGTGAGATGATGAGCGTCGCTGCACTGGTAGACAGATGGTGAAAAGAGACCAGATACAACGTAAAGAAAGGCATGATAAAATTGCCAGCTTTGTTGATGAAGGAGCCAGTGACCAGGAACCAGAAAGGGCGCGAGAAGCGCTGGTTCTGCAAAAAAGTGGCAAGCCGCTTTGTGGACATGTCCAAAATGGAATCCTTTCAGAGATGTGCAGCGCAGCAATCGCACTGGAGGCGAGCCCCGTTGTGATCCCACGTCTGCTCAAGTTGCTCATTGTTTGGCAAAAAACAATCGATGTGTTAAGATTTTGCCAGCAACAGAGCAGACCTACCAGCAGCAGAAGAGACAGAAAGCATGCAGAAATTGCCATGTATACAATTGCGATCATTGCGTACGATGCGGTGAATCTTTTTCAATTGGGAGTAGCTACGGAAATTTTTGGGGTTGAACGCGCTGAATTGAAGGTACCCTGGTATCGGCTGCTCATTTGTGCCACAGAACCAGGGCCAGTTCGGACTTCTACCGGCCTTCTCCTGAACGCTCCCTACCATCTAGAGCACCTTGCGGAGGCAGACACGATCATTGTGCCCAGTTCTCCTCGTTTTCGTACCACGGTCGCGCCAGACGATTTGCTGGAGGCTTTGCGCACGGCTTATCAGCGTGGCACACGTGTGATCTCATTTTGCACAGGAGCCTTCCTCCTGGCTGCCGCAGGGTTGCTGGATGGGCGCCGGGCCACGACCCACTGGGCCTGGGCTGCGGAACTGGCTGCGCGCTATCCGAAAGTCCTGGTCAATCCCCGCGTGCTCTATGTCGATGATAGCCAGGTGTTGACGGCTGCAGGAACGGCAGCGGCTATCGACCTGTCTCTCTATATTGTGCGCCAGGATTACGGAGCTGAAATTGCCGCGGCTGTCGCACGGCGGATGGTTGTTCCTCTCCATCGCGAGGGTGGACAGGCACAATATATCGAGACGCCCTTTCCCGACCTGGATGAGAACGACCCCTTTGGCGCGACCCTGGCGTGGATCGCGGCCCACCTCGACAGAGAGTTTACCATCGAGCAACTGGCAGCCCAGGCCGCAATGAGCCAGCGAACCTTCGCGCGCCGTTTCAGCGCGACCCTGGGGATGACTCCCTATCAATGGATACTTCAGCAGCGCATCGTGCTGGCTCAGCGTCTTCTGGAAACGACTAACGAGCCCGTTGAGCAGATTGCTACGTGCTGTGGTTTTCATTCAGCGGCGACGTTGCGCTTGCACTTCCAGCGTTTTCTGCGTATTTCACCACAGGCATATCGTCATACTTTTCAGCAAAAACAAGGGGAGAGGCGCATAGAGTGCGACCCTGGTGATAAATGACATGAAAAGCGGATCTGACACACTCATAAGGTGTATGGGAGGTGAGGCGCAAATACCTGAAATCGCTTGCATGCACAATTCGCGCCGCAATCAACCACAATTTTCAGCACCATGCTTCCATAAGAAACTCAAAATAGGTTCAGGTAGAGTTAATGAAACCTGTCAGCTATCTGGGATCATTAATTATTCTTGAGTCCCTTATTGGCAAGTCCACCAAGACACTGCAAAAATGGGACCGTGAAGGGAAGTGAGTTGCCCATCGTTCCCCACAATCAAACAGGCGCTATTACACGCACGATCAGTACCTTGAGTATCGCGGGTTGAAAGCGCCAGAGCAGGGACTTCCCATTGCTTACTCGCGTCTCTGGGATTGCCCAAAAACCTGATCTGGTCAATCAAACCAAAGCGTTAGAAGCCTATTGCCACCAGCATTCGCTCGAGGTCGATGAATGGATGTCGGATATTGGCAGTGGGCTCAACTACAAACGCAAACAGTTTCATCGTCTCATGGAGATGGTGGAGCTTGGTCAAGTGCGGCGTATTATTCTTGCCCATCGGGATCGGTTGGTTCTGTCAGAACTGAGCGCACAGAAACGCATCAGATTCAATGAAGACATTGATACTATTCGCTACCTGCTAGGAAGCTGCCTGTATCAATGCCTTCAAGGAGGTAAGTCGCTGGAGGAAAGCTCGTCGCTGTTTGGGGAGGGAAATCGGTTCTCCCATGGTACGACGCGGACGGAGATAATTTCGTAGTTCATCAAAGGCGCAACAAAAACGTGCTGTAGCTTCAAACGTTTTAAAGCCACGCATGGGATAGTATCGCTGCTTAATGCCACGGTGGTCTTGCTCCAGACGATTGTTGAGGTATGTATTCGTCCGATGTACCACCTCACTTCCCATGATTTCGCGTATCGCACGGGGATAGGAACGATGTCCGTCTGTTGTAACAGACTCTGGCGCATAACCAACGACAGCCATGGCTTGCTTGAAGAACTGTTGTGCAGCATCCATATCTCGTTTTTCACTCAGTCGAGAATCGACGAGATTGCCATCTTGATCAATGGCTCGATAGAGATAGCACCATTTTCCCTGAACCTTGATATATGTCTCGTCAACATGCCAGGACGTTCCTGCTTGCCCGTGCCGCCGGGTTCGCAACTGATCAGCCATCAGAGGAGCAAATCGTGTTTCCCAGTCTCGAACTGCTTCCTGAGAGGTGGAGGGATACTCCCTGCAAGAAAGCCCTCTCTCTAGTTTAATGAGCGTATGAGCCATGAGGCTTGAGTCCTGCCCGGGGCCTTTTGAGCTACAGTAGATGGGAAGTGATAACGGCTAGAGACCATCGCTACTAGCTGTTCGGCTGTACGCTGTTGTGTACGCAACACTGTAAACTCATGCTTCTGACCGCTGTGTTCCTGAATTTGTAATGAGCCTTTCATGATAGCTTGTTTGAAATCAAGCGAACGAACAGAGGCGAAAGGTACAACTAGCATCAGGCGGGATTGGGAGGGAGGGAATAAGAGGAATCCTTTATCGGTTGCCACAAACCATGTTGGAAGCGCTACACGCCGCTTTCCCCATAGACCTCTTCCGGTCAGGCGCCGATGCCAGAGCAGCTCTACACCAGCTAGAGGCCGCGCCTGGAGCAACGTCTGAGCAAATAGCGCTCGCTCTGTGGGATTAATGCATCCGAGAAAATCCAGTGGTCCGGTAGGTTGTTGTGGTCGAGTGGCAAGAAATGCAGCCATGACACGCCACTGATAACGAATGGCACCGATAAACGACGGAGCGAAAATGAGGAAGATGACTAAAAAAATAAGCATTAGGTAGAATACCACGAGCGGAGCAACAAACACAAAAATGAGACCAATACCCACCCCTACATCCTCTGCCAAACCTAGTATTGGCGTGGCACCACCTCCCGTCACGGCAGAAGCAGAGGTACGTATCCCCATTTTTGTTGTGTGGCTAAGCGTTGCCATAACTGCACCCAGCATCACCAGTGGCAAGGCGCGATGATCCATCCCTACTGCGCCCGCTACCAGCGCTCCCGCAATGGGACGCAGGAAGGTGTGCACGGCATTCCAGATAGCGCTTGCACCAGGGATCTTGTCCACAACAAAATTGAAGATTGTTAGCACGGCCAGTAGAACAAGCGTAATTGGGTTTGCAAGGAAAGCATATTCAGGATTAAGCCGGAAGCCGGGGACAAGATGAAATTGCGCGAGTATGCCAACTATGAGAAGAGGAAGATACGCATTGATACCGGATAAAAAAGCTAGTCCCGCAGCGATACTAGAAGTGGTAAGGACATCCATGCACTACTCCTAATCACAGTAATAGTGTTTTGCATGATCTTGGATATATAAGACATTCGATCTGGCAAATTACGAAAGAAACTCATATTTGTTGATGAGTAGTATACGCAGAATGGGAGGCATCTTACCAGGACAATCACCGGACACTTTCCGGTCACTATGCATCTTTTGTATGCTAAATATAGCAGAGATTTACTGAATAACGTGAGTCTGAATAAGAAGGCCTCATGGTAAATTGACTGAAGAGTAAACAGATTTTGCGGGTCTTGGTCACTTTCAGTGGAAAAACACAGCAAGCGTGAAAGTCTGCTTGAACCAGGGCATCGAGGTTCTGTCAGAATTCGGAGGAAGCCTTGTCATGGAGGTTGTTTGCAATGTATGCTGAGAACAACGACTCATCTGCGAAGGAGTGCTTTATGACCTGCTCACATTGCGCCTCAGCTCCCACGAAAGAGCAAGCCCAGAAAACTGCGCTCGGCTATCGTCTATTCCGTTGCTCAACTTGCAAACGCCTCTTCAATGAGCGAACAGGAACGCCGTTCAACTTCCTGGCATATCCTACTGATATCGTCCTTCTGGTCGTTCTGTGGCGGCTCCGATACAAATTGAGCTTGCGAGATCTGGCTGTAATGTTTTTGGAACGCGGCTGGAAGTTCACTCACGAGGCAGTTCGGGAGTGGGAAACACGATTTGCTCCACTCATTGCAGTACGGTTGCGAACAAAACGACGCGAGCAGGCAGGACGGTCCTGGTATGTGGATGAGACCTACGTCAAAGTCAAAGGGAAATGGTGCAGGGCAATCGCATCTAATTTTGGGAACTGGCTCTACAAGCTGTCTCATAATAAATCAATTTTTCAATCTCTGCTGTATAGATGCGCTCTACAAGCCGCTTGAAAATTTAGATGCGATTGCCCTGGGAAATGGTGCTATCTCTCTCGGGCCATTGATGCGGATGGGAATCTGGTTGACTCGCAACTCAGTGAGAAGCGGGATATGGAGGCAGCCCAGCGATTTTTCAGGCAGGCGCTCGCTGTTGTCGGACACGCTCCCGAACGGGTAACAACCGACGGGCATACCTCCTCTCCACGAGCAGTACGTGAGATACTCGGTAGCAGTGTGCAGCATCGGACCAGCAAGTATCTCAATAATTGCATAGAGCAAGACCATCGGGGAATCAAGCAACGGTATTACCCCATGCATGGCTTCGGAAGTTTCGACTCAGCCGCTTGTTTCTGCTGTGCCTTTGACGAATTACGCAACTATTTTCGTACGCGCGCTCCTGCGGGAGAACCGGTGTCCCTTTCAGACCAACGACAGTTATTCTGTGAACGACTTACTGCCCTGCAACTCATGATGCGGATGGCTTCATAGCCCAATGGATTACGGGATCGAGGATCGGCTCTGCTTTTGTGTTCTCAGTTCTGACAGAACCTGCAAAGGCTTCGGGGATGGCGAACAGCTTGAACGTGAGCTGACCAGTCTGAGTCTTGCGAGCATTGCGAGCTAACCGCTCATCCCATGACAAGCAGTAATGCGCACGCTTTGCCTGAGAAATCGTCGGAGGGGAGACGGTTGGAGTGGGAGGACAATCTGGCCCCATCTGGATGTCCAGATGTTGACGGTGGAGACGCAAACAGGCCCGTCGCTGGTGCCGTCTGCTCCAGTCTCGCCAGAGCAGCGGAGCCGATCCCACCGGCAGGGGATGAAGCAGGAGGCTCACCTGACGCGGTTTGGTCATGGTGCTGCCGTTCCATTGGCACTGTTCGCGCAAGGAACACGGACGGCAATCGTGAATGCAGGCCCCATAGACCACGCGCAGGGTGCCATCGGCTTCGCGGCGGTGTTCGTGCGGGAGGAGTGTGCTGCAGCCAGGGAGGGAGAAGATCGGTGTACTGGTCCTCGTGTTCAGGAACAGCGCGAAGAGCCACATGGTCGACGCTTCGCGCGTTTTCTTGTGTTCGCTTGTGTTCGCGACTGGAAGCCATCTTTAGTGGCTTTGTCCATGAACGGTGGAGGGTTGGCCGGCGGCATAGGAGCTGCTCACGGCTGTATTAGGCATGCTGGTTGAGTTGCAGGGGCATGGATGAAAGAGCCTCCATACAAGCGTAATTGGCCGGAAATATGCTACACGCAAGCAGAACAGGCTGCCGCACTTTGTCAGTTATGTGACAAATGGAAACGCTCATGCCTGCCGTGATAGCATTTGGCGGATATGCTCCTTCTGAGCCACGTGTTGCTGTTGAAAAGCTTCTCGCACTGTTTGAAGATCAGTATGTAAATCCCAACATTGAGCGGCGCAGCTCGTCCAGATGAGAACAACGGATGTGTCTTTCGTGATAAGATAAACGACGAAGACAGCAATGTATGCGCCGATTATCCAGATCGTTAAAAGTATACAGATGACATCATTTATCTTGCCCTATAGTGATGTCTATTTTAGCAGAGGCTGGACAATTCTGAAATTATGGGAGGAGCACCAGATATTCTATGAAGATCTACCTAGTGGATGGTACCTATGAGCTGTTTCGCAGCCACTTTGGCGCGCCGTCGCGCAAGGCACCAGATGGGCGCGAGGTCGGCGCTACGCTGGGCCTTTTACGCAGCCTGCTGATGCTCTTGACGACGCCTGGCGTCACCCACGTGGCCTGCGCGTTCGATCACGTGATCGAGTCCTTCCGTAACGACCAGTACTCCAGCTACAAGACCGGCGCGGGCGTTGACTCCAACCTGATAGCCCAGTTCCCGCTGGCCGAAGAGGCTGTTTCCGCGCTTGGGCTGGTGGTCTGGTCGATGGTGGAGTTCGAGGCCGACGATGCCCTGTCCAGCGCGACCGCCCGTTTCAAGAACGAAGCTGGGGTCGAACAGATCGTGATCTGCTCGCCGGATAAGGATCTGGCCCAGCTGGTCTCTGGAAGCCGCATCGTTGGCTGGGACCGCCGCCGCGATATGCTCATCAATAAGGCGGGCGTGGTGGAGAAATTTGGCGTGCACCCGCAGTCGATCCCCGACTGGCTGGGGCTGGTGGGCGATGCGGCCGACGGCTTTCCCGGCATCCCGGGCTGGGGTGAAAAATCCGCGGCGGCCGTGCTTGCAAAATACGAGCACCTCGAGGCGATCCCTGCAGATCCGCAAACCTGGGGGTTGAGCGCCAGCCGCGCGGCGCGCCTGGCTGAGAGCCTGGCACAGCACTGGGCCGAGGCGCTGCTTTTCCGCAAACTGGCTACGCTGCGCGAGGATGTGCCATTGAAGGAAACGCTCGCCGATCTGGAATGGCAGGGCGCCTACGAACGGCTGAAAGATGTCTGCCACGGGCTGGGCGATGAAAAGTTCCCTGGGCGTGTTCCGAGGTGGCGCGAGAGATGAATTTGGCACCTTCAAGCAGGGGTAGCGCTACGCTGGCTTTTTAACCATTTGCGTGGGAAACGCGCCCACATTCGGCCGCGAGCGCTCGTATCTACAAACTACCAGTGCATAGCTGGTAGTTTGTAGACCACTGAGCTTCCTGCCGTTGCCTCTTCTTTTTAACATTCCCTGATTAGAGCATGGCTGCTCAAGCCTGACAAATTGACACCGTTCCGACAGATTCTTTACCACAAAGCGTCGAAGAGAAAGCCGTACTGGAAATGATCGAGGCTGAACCCAACCCATTTAACGAGACGAAAAACGGGACACAAGCTGAACCTGAGATAGAGACTGTTCTGGCAAGCAGCCATGATTTATGACAAAATTTTAACAGGTCGACAAAATTGTCGGTGAACATAGCCGTATCAAAGGAATCAGGAGAAGATATATGCCACACGTACGACCGTTTCGCTTTGGCATCATTACAGATGGCGCCCCTACCCGCGAAGAATGGATCACACGGGCACGAGAGGCCGAAGATCTGGGCTACTCTATCCTCTTGCAGCCAGATCACTTTACCAACGAGTTTTTCCCTCTGGCCTCCCTCATGGCAGCCGCGGACGCGACGAAAACCTTGAGAATTGGCACACTGGTCTATAACAACGATCTTCGTCACCCGGTCCTTCTCGCGAAAGAGGTGGCGGCGCTGGATATGCTCTCGGGTGGACGTTTTGAACTGGGCATTGGAGCGGGCTGGAATCGACCGGAATACGACCAGGTTGGTATGCCCTTTGAACGTGCCGGGCTACGCATTGAACGCCTGGAAGAAGCCTTAAAGATTATTAAACAAAGCTTCAGTGATGAAACCGTCAATTTCACCGGCAAACACTATACCGTGACCGATCTCAACGTTACGCCAAAACCCATTCAGCGTCCTCACCCGCCGATCGTCATGGGTGGTGGTGGCAAAAAACTCCTGAGCCTGGCCGCGCGCGAAGCCAATGTTATTGGTCTGCACATCAAGGTGAATGATAATGGCACAGTCGATGCCACAGAAAATATTGAGGATACCCTGACCGAAAAAGTCAGGTGGATTCGCGAGGCCGCGGGCGAGCGTTTTTCGTCCATCGAGTTGAATATTCTTATCTCCGGCTTCGCCCTGGCACAAAATCAGCAGGAGGCCGCGAAACAATATATCCGCGAAAGAGAACTGACAGACGCCACGGTTGAGCAGGTGCTTGACAATCCTTACGTCATGCTGGGAACCACCGAACAAATGGTCGAGCGTATCCAGCTCTGGCGCGAGCGCCTGGGCGTCTCATATCTTGTTATCCGCGCCGAGTATATGCGCGCCTTCGCGCCGGTTGTGGCCCAACTGGCAGGGAAGTAAACGGGCGGAAAGAGTGAAATTGGGCGCCCACCTTGCCCAATACGTGGGAGAAAGGGCTAAAGAGATTGCCCGCGTACACAACATCGCTGTTGTTACGCGCGGCTTCTCTTACCCGGCAAAGGGCTTAACGTCCACTGGAGACCTGTAAAAGCTCTTCTGAGATATCCTGCCAGACAAGCTGATTGGCCTGCTGGATTGTGAGAACATTTTTTGACTGCACGCTCAGCATATCTAGGGGATATATGGTAGTGTCGAGCGTTACTTGGCGCATGGGGAGGGAGAGGGAGAGCGTGGGGAGCGGATTGACAGGCAGGCTGCTCGTTCGCCGTAAGAAGCTGCGTACAAAAATTAGCGAAAATCGGGCCAGAATCTTTGTTGAACACCTCTTTTTGGGCGGATAATTGAGTCAAAATGGCAATCAAATGCGCCAACACCTTGTTTTTGATCAGAGAATGAGGTATACACTGGAACAATATCCATTTCCGATCGCATATCGTCGGGTGGTGAGTGCCTCTCATTGCGCTTGCCATAGCCGCGAGAATGGCGAGAGTAGTTTCCATCGATTGGAGGTAACTCGTGGCTGTCTCGTCCCGTTTTCTCCCCTCACCTCTGCTTGCGGCGTACGTTGAGGCTTTCAGCATTTCGGAAGGGGAGGCAGAGCTTCCCACCAGGGAACGCTGTCTTCCCAATGGCCGGATGGCGATGGTGATCAATCTGGGCCATGACACGCTTGCCGTCTCCACTCCACGACATGGCGACCAGTTTGAGAGCTTTCATGGCGGCGTACTCCACGGTGCCTTTTCGCAGGTGGCTGTCATTGATACGGCCACCTTGGTTACCACCATCAGCGTCTGCTTCAAGCCAGGTGGTGCGCGTCCGTTTCTGCCGATGCCTGCCACCGAGTTGACCAACCAGGCGGTGGACCTTTCTCACGTCTTCGGACCTGCCGCCCTTGAGTTGCGCGAGTGCCTACTAAGAGCCCATACGAACGCTGATAGGGTGCAGATCCTCGAACGCTTTCTCCTGGGGAGGATAGCCTGGGAACAGACACGACCTTCTGCCGTCACGTTCGCGCTGGCTTCGTTCCAGGCCGAACTAAAGGGACGCCCCATCTCGGAGGTGACCGCACACCTTGGCGTGAGTCCCAAGCGCTTCATCTCCCTGTTCGAGGAAGCGGTCGGACTCACGCCGAAAGTGTTCTATCGCCTGCAGCGCTTTCAGGAGGCGCTACGACGGACCCCAAAAAGGCCACCCGTCCAATGGACAGACCTGGCACTCTCCTGCGGGTATTTCGACCAGGCACATTTCATCCACGACTTTCAGGCGTTTGCTGGGATGAGTCCGAGCGTCTACCTGGCGCAGCGAAGTGAACATCACAACCATGTTCCTCTTCCCTGACCCGGGACAAATTTTTACAAGACAGGTCACGTTTCCTGCGATAGCATAGGTGCCATGCCACTGGCTCAATGCTTCTCGCGCTTCGCGATGGTGATCAAGACGATCTCCCAACAGAGATCCAGATCAGGTCGCGATGTATGGGAGAAGGCAAGAAACCGAGAAGGAGGAACAAGAGATGACAGAGACAGATGACCAGACACCAGCGGAAAGCGCCAATCTGAGCGCGCTGAGCGATCTGTGCACACCCTGGTGTATCCATGTGGTGGCAACCTTGCGGATCGCCGACCATATCGCCGCTGGCATCACCGCTATCAAGACCCTTGCCGATAAGGCAGAGTGCAATGCCGACTTCCTGCAGAGGGTGCTCAGGCACCTGGTGTGCAAGGGCGTCTTTGTCGAGCCAACACCCGGTCAGTTCGCGTTGAATGAAGCAGCCCAGGGATTGCTCGATCCCGTCTTCCTTGATCTGGGCGGGATTGGCGGTCGCATAGCCTATGCCTGGGGCAGCCTTCTCAGCGCAGTTCGGACAGGCGCTCCCGCCTACCATGAGATTTTCGGCCTGCCTTTCTGGGAGGACCTGCAAGCGCATCCGGACGTCGCGGCGAGCTTTGACGCGCTGATGGGGTCGGCAGGTCACGGCACGCCCAACCCGGAGGTGCTCCTCACGGGAGACTGGAAGGAGGTCAAGACGGTGGTGGATGTCGGCGGTGGAACGGGAGCCTTGCTTGCGGAGATCTTACGTGCCCACCCTCAGATCCAGGGCACCCTGGTCGATTTCCCTGGGACGGTGGCCCGCGCAGGCTCGGTCTTGCAGGAGGCTGGCGTGAGTGAACGTGTCCGAACGGTTGGGCAAAGCTTCTTCGACCCGCTGCCGGCCGGGGCGGATCTCTATCTCCTGAAGTCTATTCTCAACGATTGGCCCGACCGAGAAGCACAGCTCATCTTGAGCCGTTGTGCCGAGGCAGCACGCCCGAGCGGCCGCCTGATGATCCTGGGCGGGGTGTTGCCAGATGGCAGTGTGAATTCTCTTCTCACACCGGAGATAGTCTTACTTGGAGGCAAGGACCGCACGCTCAACGAGTTTCGAGAGCTCGCCCACCAGGCTGGGCTCAAGGTTCAGGCTGTTGGGCAGCTCCCATCTGGTCGCTTTGCTGTCGAGTGCCATCCAATGTGATGCCATTGCCATCCCACTGGATAATCGCTTGAGAAGCAAGAATGAAAACGGAGCGCCATCGCCGAAAGTGATGGCGTTCTTCTCTGAAAATATGATCAAAATTTGACACATTATCTTGGAACTCCGTCATTTTTCTCTTCTGACCCATATCTCCCCGTTTCGGCGAGGTGAGCTTGACCCGTTTTAGAAGAGTCGAGAAAGGTGGAGAACGCCTGAGCGTTTGAAGGGTGAGTGGGTCCCTTCCAACTGAAGAAAACGTTAAGAACATTAAGTTAAATATTTGAAAGGATTTTTAGCATATCAGAAAAAGGACGTTACGTCAACGTTTTAAACGTTTGTTTCCTGCTCCTTTCTCCTCTGCTGTTCATAAGCCAGCGGACTGAGATAGCCCAACGCCGAATGGCGACGTTTACGGCTATAGAAGATTTCGATAGAGTCGAAAATAGCTTGCCGGGCTTGAGCAACGGTCTGATAGCTCTGACGATGAGTGCATTCGCGTTTGAGAGTCCCAAAGAAACTCTCGGTTGGTGCGTTATCCCAGCAATTGCCTTTTCGGCTCATACTACAGACGATGCCGGACCGCGTTAAAAGTGCCTGATAGGCTTGACTGGTGTATTGGCTACCACGATCCGTGTGATGCACCAATCCCGGCTTTGGACGACGTTGCGAGAGCGCCATCTGCAATGCCTGATAGCATTGTCTACATTTTCGAGCAGCCAAATGGACAGGGACAATGGTTCTGGCGTGGATACGTGTTCGGGAATACAACAGATTGTGCTGGACAAAATTAGCGTTGAAGAGAGGCGAGGATTGCCCCTACTGCTCTTTTCTCGTTTTGGGATTGCTAGAAGGAATGGGTAAAAATATAATTGCGCGTCGTGGAGGGACGGGTTGGACCCACCACTTCGACCTCTTCATGCACTACCACGCTTTCCAGCTCGTCATCGAGTTGCTCGGTTTCGCGGAACTCACCCCGGAGCATACTGAGGGCGATTCCAAGCCACTCGCGAAGAAAATCAAAATGGCGTTGACAAATTCTGCCCACAGTGCCAGAGGCGCGACCCTGCCGAGAGGATGACGCAGGAGGGAGTCGTTCCCATGGGACTCGTAACCTTTCTGTAACGAATGAGAGACGCTTCACCGCTATACTTCCTCCTGACAAGGAAATGAAACCAGCCGTTGAGGAAGAGGAGATCTGCATTCTCCCTCTGAAAGAGGAAACTCTTGAGCAAGAACATCTCTCTGTCCCAGATCAATGGTTCCAAGAGAGGAAGGATACCGATGAATCGTTCCCTGTTTTACGTGCGCATCCCTTTTCTGCGGATGGCTCTTCTGGTCATGCTGTTGCTTGGCATGCTTGTGGTTACCGTGAGTCAGAAGACACAGACGGCTCATGCCAGTGGCGGCAACCCTCCCGGTTACGTCTGGTCGATCAATTGCAATGGCTACCAAGGCGTGCTCGCGTTTGAAACGATCTCGTACCTATGGAATGATTATGAGAATGTGTTCGATGCCCCTTACTGAGGCCACGTCTTTAATGATCGCATGATGGGGTGGTGGACCAGATCGGTCCAGCTCAATAGATCGCTCACCGTCAGCTTTGTACGCTTGGAGGATCAATCTTCAGGTTACCCTACCTCCTTTCAGGTCTATAATGGCACGTTCTCAAGCGACGGGCTACACATGTTGGGAACCTTTCGGGAATTTACCGGGGGCAGTTTCCCTGATCCTATCAGTGGGAAGACGCGCTATGCGTACACTGGTTCTTCCCAACTCTATCCCTGGACGGCCACCTTTAGCAGTACGGACGCCCTGGATGAGGCCACGCCTCTTCCCACGGGCTACGGGCGCTGGCAGCTTTTGGCCAACGGCTTTCCTGGAGAACTTCAGACCCGAAACGCGACCCAAATGTACGTCTATGGGAATGGAGCGATCGGCAATGTTGCATCTCCCCCGATAACTTATCCCTGGGGTGAGTACCCGATGTACTTTATCCGCGCCCTTTCCGTCGATTTGAGCTACTTCCAGGTCTACCAGGGTACCTACAAGACCAGGGCGGTTGGCATTAAACCAGGAGGAGGGAGCATTTACCAGACAACGGCAAGTGGATCGTTTACGGAAGTAATAGGTGGCGCATCAGGCACCAACTATGATTGGAATGCCACCTATCTCGGGATAGGGCAGGGCTCTCAGGCATCCAGATCATCACAACGGTGGTGACAGGCGTGCTCCCTCTGCTGAAAGAGCAAGAGGGAGCACGCCTGTTGTGCTTTGCCAGGAAGGATCGGTCTCTCGGATTACTTAGGAGCCTGTTTCCTACGACGTGAACCTGAAGGTGAGCAAGCGAGGAACCATCCGATCGTTGCCAGGAAGCAACGCCCTTATGCCTTGGGAGCACGGTCCCATTGAGCATCGGTGAAGATGACTCCTGGGTGCGTGGTGAGGTCCAGAATGAGCAGCCTGCTGCGGCTGCTGCGGCTGATGTGGGGAGAAGTGTGTTGCTCGCTGGAAGCTGACCGCCTTGCGCTTGGAGGCATCGGCATGTACCTTGGTCCCATCCAGACTGATCATCCCCAGTTTCAGCACACCCGCCTCCTGAGCGAGCAAGAGGATCTGGACGAAGAGGTCTTTCAGCTCGGGCAGGAAGGTGCGCCGAAACGTGACCAGCGTATCGTGGTCGGGATGCAGGTTGCCCGCGATGAAGCGGAACGGCACCGCCTCATACGTGGCGCGTTCAATTTTGCGCGAACTGAACACCCTGGTGGCATAGCCATAGAGCAGCACACCCAACAAGACTTCAGGGGCATATGGTTCCCCGCCGCGCGGCCCATACTGGGCATACAGAGCCGAGAGGTCGAGCTGAGCCACGCTGTCTACCACGAAGCGCGCCAGATGCTCAGGCGGCAAACAATCCCCAGGCGCACCGTCAGATCGAGTGTCTGCTTGTAGTCCACTTTTTTGAATCTTCTCTTCATGCTCGCAAGTATACCACCACAAGCGACGGTAAGATGGCACAAAAAAGAACTCGCTCCAGCGAGTTCTTTTTTGTGCCTATGGGCAGATCGTTTGCTGTTGTTACTGCCCTTCCATCACTGAGGAGACCACCTCACTGACGTCCGTCAGCACAGATGCCTCATCAGGTTTCTCAGCAAACACCGATAGGTCGACTCTATCCAAGTGATGCCTATCATTGTAGCGTTCGAGCAGCCAGTGGGGCGGCCAACCTTCACGCGTAAGCAACTGCCAGTGAGTGATGGCGGTAAAGTCGGTATCGACGCCAGCGCAGTGAAGATTGTGGATATTCATGCCAAAGAAGTAGGTGAAGCTGGCCTCGACAATCCCGCCATGGCAGACCAGCACAATCGTCTTCCCCGCGTACTCTTGCTCCAGGCGATTGAGTGCTGACATGGCACGCAGATTGAATTCCACCCAGTTCTCGCCATCGGGTATCCAACGAAAATACGGACGCTGATCGCGCGGCACGTCTTTCCACATGCTGAGAAACTGCTCCCCACTCAAACTGCCATCTTCGTTGCGCCACTCTTCAAAATCAGGATCTTGCACTACAGGCAGCTTGAGCGCGGGCGCGATCACGTGGGCAGTGTGCCGTGCACGCTGCATGGTGCTGGTTATCAACACATCCGCTTTGATCTCGTCGGTCGCAATCAACCGATCGCGCAATAGCTCGGCTTGCTTCACACCGAGCGGCGAGAGGCCGTGGTCAACCAGTTTACCATCGATTTCACTGATATAATCGCCGTGGCGAATGATATAGAGAGAGGTCATGAGGTTTTTCTCCTGGCAATATATGTCCATCCAAGATATATCCGCTATGGATATAGTAAATGAATGGTGGAGATTTGTCAATGGAGCTCTCCCCCATCATCACAAGTCAGAGGCACTAGCTTCTCTCCGACGAGCTGCTAGTGCTCTGTTCCTCATTGGGGCTATGCTAAAAGAGGAGAAAGCAAGTCACCAAGAGAGGAGCAGAGTACTAAGGTGTTTAAGCGAGAGTAGGCCGCATTGTGGCTCCTCTTTTCGGGGGAGTCTTCGCGACTGCGGCGCTCAAGGGTAAGGGGTATGGGCCAGAAGGGCACCTACTCCAACAAATTCCGAAAGAAAGGGTGTGATAAACGTTTCCACGGAATCATGCCAGATATTGACAATTGGAGACATCTCTGGTAGAGTTTCGTTAGAAAGAATGTTCTTATGTGAAACGCCAAGAGAGAGATTCACTGACACGAAGGATGTGTTGTTGGAAAGGAAGAAGGCGCAAGGTGCAGTTAGTCGAACGACATCTCATTCGTCATCAGGATGCACGCTTTGCGGTCATTGATCGAGCAGCTTTTGCCTCCAAAAACCTCTATAATCAGGCCAATTACCACGTTCGGCAAGCCTTCATTCACCCACGGAATGCGCAACGAGATGTTCTCTCTCGCGAACTGGCTCTGACCCTGCTTTGAGCCATTGGCCACTTTCTATCTTGGAACCACGTCCAAGAAGTTGGAAGCCTGGCTGGGGATAGCGGTGAAGCGACCTGCAGAGCTATTTCATCTGAACTGTGCATCTCGTTGCGCATCCCGTGGGATTCACGAGGGAACCTATCTGCCCTACGCCGCCATCTTTCATCGCTTGAAACAGCATGAGGCCTATTGTGCCCTGCCTCGCAAAGTCAGTAATGCCATCCTGATCCAACTCCACCACAACTGGGTCAGCTTTTTTGAAGGCATGGAGGCCTATCGCGAAGACCCCTCTCCCTTTACAGGACGCCCCAAGATCCCTGGCTATCAAGACAAGACCAAGGGCCGCTTCCTGCTCATCTACGAGAAAAAAGCCCTGGGCAAGAGGGCATTCAAGCGTACAGGCAAGCTGGTCCCATCAGGATTGCCCATCGAGATCGCGACCCAGATCACCTGGGAAGCCATCAGGCAGGTACGCATCGTTCCACGCGCCGATGGCTACATGCTGGAGGTCGTCTATGAGCAGGAGATCCAACCGGCTGCGGTCAACCCGCAGCTTCGAGCAGCCGTGGATGTGGGTGTCAATGTGCTCGCAGCCATCACCAGCGATAAGCCCGGCTTTGTGCCTCGCCTGGTGAGTGGCAAACCCCTCAAAAGCCTCAATCAGTACTACAACAAAGAGCGCGCCAAGCAGCAGCAACGCCTCGCCCATGAGAACCGATATACCTCACGTCATCTCGATCGTGTAACGACGAAGCGCAATCGCCGTGTGGATGCCTATGTGCACACGGCTAGCCGTCGGATCATTGATCTGTTGGTGAGCGAAGGTATCGGAACGCTGGTGATTGGCAAGAATCCCTTGTGGAAACAAGAGGTGAGCATGGGGTGCAGGAATAACCAGCAATTTGGTGCGCCGCATCAACGGCGAAAATGAGTACAGCATATGCTGTGTAGGTTGTTGGAAAACCTACTACACACCCAACTTATCCCTGTCATATGACTTGAATCCCGAAAGGGAGGGGGGAGTGTAGCATGTTGGGAGCAAGGCAGCGTAAGGAAAGGCCACACTTTCTTGATCTGTCAGTGCAAGGACGTGTATGGTTAAGCCTAAACTGGTTAAATCCTAGTTCATGCGGTTTTTCTGGTGATGCCAGCGAACGTGGCTGAAACGCTGGTTCAGGAAGTAATGGTGTATCACGAATTTACAACATTATCCAACCTTCCTGACGCACCCTTGTACGAGGGAATATGAACGAACAGGAGACCTGGAGCACGTCGCATCTCATGCCGCTGGAAATGCGGGATCACCTAAACAGGGGAGACCCTGCATGGTGACAGAACTCTCGCAATACCCAAGGTGGGCCTGTAATGGGTTCCGCAGCCCGTGTAAACGGGATCGGCAGGCGGATAAGTGGCTAGTGATAGCCACGAAACCATACCTGTCTGAGGGGAAGGAGAGCAGTCTACTCAGCTTATCAATTAACGAAAGCGAGGGTGTGCTGATGCTACCCGCTCAAGTGATTAGAAGATTGGAAGCACTCGGAGAAATCTCCAAACAGGGAAAACGGTTAAATGGTCTCTTCCGTCTCATGGAGAGTCCTCTCTTGTGGTATGAAGCTTACGCCAATATCTACTCGAATGAGGGGGCAATGACTAAAGGAGTGGATAACACCACTCTTGATGGTTTTTCCAATGAACGAGTCGAATCGATTGTACAACGGCTCCGAGAAGGAAGATACTGCTTCAAACCAACCCGTCGTGTCTATGTCCCGAAGAAGAACGGCAAGAAACGCCCTCTAGGCATTTCTTCAGGAGACGACAAATTAGTACAAGAAGTGGTTAGAAGGATACTGGAACAGATTTATGAGCCGATCTTTGTTGATCGATCACATGGATTCCGACCAGGGCGTTCTCCCCACACGGCGCTCCACCAAATCGAACAGGAGTGGACAGCTTCCAAATGGATGATTGATATGGACATCCGAGACTACTTCACTACGATCAATCACGATCTATTGATGAGTTTTCTCACTAAGAAAATTGAGGACAAACGCTTTCTTCGCCTCATTCGAGCCATGCTAGACGCTGGTTATCTAGAGGAATGGACGTACCACACGACCTACAGCGGCGTCCCTCAAGGATCAATCGGTGCGCTACGAAGTACACAGCAGTAATCTTCATGAAAGGAGAATTCCAATTGACGAAGTAGCATCTCCCCCAAGATGCTAAGGCTAATCTGGCAGGCAGAGGACAAAGAGCATCAACCTGTCTGAAGCCCAGAAAACACGGGACGAAATGCTGGCACTCCGTTACAGTATGAGGTCTCTAGCCTGAGTCACGCTATGGCTACGCGAGGAACTCTTGTTTGAAGCGTCCTCACCTTGAGCACACTGTAAACGACGGAGATGGTGTGAGACAGCAGGTAATCGAGGTATGAATTGGCCTGGATGAAACGGTCTATCGATCGGGACCAAACCGCTCTAGCTACAGGGGTTTAAGCTATCGGCTGTTGTCGCGGGTACTGGGTGTGTACCTGACGGGCGTAAAGAGAGAGCCTACAGCGAGACGCAACACGTACTGCTCTGTGAACGTAGGAAACGCGATGATCGATCTGAGACAACGAAAGGTCGGACGTTGACCCAGACTGGATTAGCTGCGATTGAAGTGATCATCGCGTGGCGGAGTGGCCGTAGTAGTTGGAGCCGGAAAACAGTCCGGCACAGGGCGAAGGGCCACAGTCATTGTACAAGGAAACGACCTGGGTACGAGAGGACTAAAATGTATGTCCGATATCATCAAAACCCAACGCAGCCTTGCCCTAAAAGCGATGCACAATCCAACACACAAATTTGATCATCTTTACCGACTCATTTGCCAGGAAGAGTGGATACATCGCGCCTTGGCTCTGGTTCTCTCGAACAAAGGAGCCAGAACATCGGGAATTGATGGAGCGACAAGAGAAACGTATGATCCACCAGAGGCATACATCGCTCTCATACGGGAAATTCAGCAAGAGCTTCGAGAGAAGCGCTTCCGTCCAGATCCCGTTCGTCGTGTCCACGTTCCGAAAGCCAATGGGAAAATGCGTCCACTTGGCATCGCCACTATCAAAGATCGAGTGGTGCAAATGCTGATTAAGATGGTCTTAGAACCTATCTGGGAAAGCGACTTCCTCAATTGCTCCAATGGCTTCCGGCCAGGGCGCAAAACGATGGACTGTATTGCTGCACTTGATAGCTACATCAACAATCAGAGCAAACACTTCTGGGTCATTGAAGGGGATATTAAAGGTGCCTTTGACAATGTTCAGCATGACATATTGTTGAAGAGCTTGGCAGAACGAATTGCCGATCAACGCCTTCTCAAACTCATCAAATGCTTCCTCAAAGCAGGATTGATGGAGCATGGCCTCTTTCAACGGACGGAGCTTGGCGTCCCACAAGGCGCAATCTGTGCGCCTTTGCTGGCGAACGTGTACTTGCATCAACTGGATCGCTACTGGTGGAACAAGTACGGTAGCCTACGTCCAAAACAGAAAGAGTATCGCCGGAAGAAACACCTGGGGAACTGTGCCCTCATCCGATATGCTGATGATTGGCTGCTTCTTACCAATGGTAGCAAATCAGAAGCCTATCGCCTCCGAGACGAATTTCAGGCCTTCCTAAGGGAAGAACTGAAGCTAGAGCTTTCGGTAGAAAAGACACATATTACCCATGTGAACAACGGTTTTGATTTTCTGGGATATCGCGTTCGGCGCTATGTGAGTGGACATGATCGACCGAAGATGCTCGTCACGCCTACCCGCAAAGCACAGGAACGCTTGAAAGCCAAAGTGAAGGAGATGACGGCCAGGAAACGGTACAAAGATCAACCGCTCCTCAAATTTAGCGCCCTCAACGCGGTACTACGTGGATGGATCATCTACTATCGCCATTGCAATGCCAAACAAACGGCGAAAGCACTGGACTTCTGGGTGCCAAAGCGGCTCTTCATCTGGTTGAAGAACCGCCATCGACTCCCAACGAGAAAGATTCTCTCCATGTACAAGCTGCGCCAGGAAGGAAAACGCGACAACTTTGGCATTCGGAAGGGAGAAACGATGCTTTATCTCTACCGAATGAGCGATCTGCCGATTACGAAATATCGGTCACGAACGCACCCACACCCGTACCTGACAGGGAAATGGGAAACCACGATTGAGGAAGCGGAAACTCCATTACCGAATTACATCTGGCTCGGCAATGCGGAAAACAATGAGCAATGGAGAGTGATCAAAGAAGAAGTGATGGCAGAGCGTGGAGCGAAGTGTGAGCGGTGTAGCAGTACCGTGAACCTCGATCTGCATCACATCAAAGCCCGCCGTTATGATGGGAAAGATGTGAAAGCCAATGCACAACTGCTCTGCGAAACCTGTCATGTGCAAATCACGCCATACGGGGATCACAAACGATTGCAATGAGGGAAAGCCGGATGATGCGAAAGTATCCAGTCCGGTTTGGCGAGAGGAGTAGAGAAACACGCCCATTGAGAGATGAGAAGGTGCGCTCCGCTCCTACTCGACTCTCACCCGTTTTGGCGAACGTATATCTCCACGAATTAGATCTCTTCATGAAAACCATGAAAGAACAGTTCGATAAAGGAGTACAACGCAAGAGCAATCGAGCGTACAAACGCCACTCAGACAAAATCCATCGTCTCAGGAAGAAAGGGGATAGGCTGAAGGGAAAGGAGAACAGTAAAGAAACACTTCAAGCTATCCAAAGGGAAATCAAAGAGACCCAACGCCAGAGAAGACGCCTGCCAAGTAGCGATCCATTCGACGAGGGATACAAGAGACTCTCCTATTACCGCTACGCCGACGACTTTGTAGCGAGCATCATTGGCTCAAAAGCAGATGCCGAACGCATCCAGCAAGAAATCAAGAGATTCATTCAGGAGACACTCAAGCTGGAAATAGCCGAAGAAAAGTCTCACATCCGGCACAGTAAACAAGGCGTAATCTTTGTCGGTTACTGGATTAAGACGTATTCGGGCGCACGTGTGGTCAAGGCTATCATCCATAAGGGAAGACACACCACACAAAAATCTATGTCCGAACGCATTCAAGTCCAGATCCCACCAGGAAACCTTCAAAAGTTCTGTGCAGAAAAGCGCTATGGAATCTATGAAAACGGAGATGGTCGCCACAAGGCAGAACTCTCGATACTCAGCGACGCAGAAATCATTCTTGCCTACAACGGGGAACTTCGGGGCTTGGCAAACTACTACGCTCTGGCGCACAGTGTCAAGGGAGAGATGAACAAACTGGCCCATATCTGGCAAACAAGTCTGTTCAAAACTCTTGCTCACAAGCACAAAACCCATGTGACCACTATCGCCAAGCGCCTCAAGACGGATAATGGCTATGTTCATACCGTTCAAGAGAAAGAGAAGACACGAATAATCAGACTTTTCCGACTAAAAGACCTGAAAACGTCACCTCTTACCTATCAGAGTATCGATATTCCTCCCAATACGTTTGCGCTAACGCTCAGTCGTTCAGAACCGATCCGAAGGATCAATGCGGAGCAATGCGAATACTGTGAGACAAAAGAAGGGCCGTTCCAAGTTCATCACATTCGGAAGATGAAGGATGTGGCAGACGGGAAAGAACTCTGGCAACGCATCATGGCTGCGAGACGAAGAAAGACACTCGTTCTTTGCGTTAGATGCCATCAACGCCTACATACTGGAACCCTCCCTGGAAGGAGCCATTTCAAGAGATGAGTAGAGGGCGAGCCGTGTACGGTTAACGCTGTACGCACGGTTCTGAGAGAGGGTGACGAGTGACCTTGCAAAAGGCACTCGCTCCCTACTCTATTGCAGCTTCCCCATGCCCGTTTCATTGAGCAGTTGACCTACAAAGCGCACCTGGTGGGGATCAGAGTCATCCTTCAGGAAGAAAGTTATACCAGCAAGGCCAGTTTTCTAGACAACGATCTCATTCCAACCTATGAGGCCAATGCTGCGGAGAAGCCGGTGTTTTCAGGCAAGCGTGTTGCTCGCAGTTGGTATCGTGCCAGGGATGGACGCCTCATTCATGCCGATATCAACGGATCGTACAACATCTTACGCAAAAGTAGCTCCGACCCTTTGCAAGTGGGGCGAGGAGTAGTGGGAGTGGCAGTTCTCCCGAGACGGCTGGCCGTCTAAACGGATGACTTATAGGCATATGTGTCATCATTTTAAGATACTGTAACTAATAGCATTTAATGGCCACAGCGACCATTAAATGCTATTTGGGAAAATTCTCCGATGGTTTTAGAGACATGTTTCAGTGTACATGAATGGTATGGCCAGCATCTGTCAAGGCTGAGAGCGCTTGTGGCAAACTCTCCTTTTTGACAAGGACATAGTCCGTATCGTATTTTTGATCGCGGCTATCTCAGCTTTGCTTTCTTTGATCAGCTTTCCAGCCGAGGGATCTGGTGGATTAGTCGGTACGCCCACCAGGCGAGCTATCACGTGTCGCACATCTGTTATCAAGCTGATGGGGTTCTCGATGCGATCGTGTACCTGGGAGCCTCTCAGGACAATCAGGCCCGTTATCCCGTGCGCTTGATCCAATTCTAGCTTCATGGGCGTCACTATCGCTACCTGACCAATGTGCTTGTTACACATGTGTTGAAGCTTTCGGATGTGGTGAGCTTATATGCGCGCAGATGGGATATCGAACTGGCCTTCCGGGCGATTAAAGATCATCTCAATCTGCATCACCCTGTGGAGCGCTAAGTGGGCGGTGGTGCAGGTGCAACTGTGGTGTTGCCTCATTCTGGCACAGGTTTATCATGCCTTACAGGTGGAGATTGCCGGGCAAGTAGGCGTGGAGGTCTTTGAGGTTTCCCTCGATCTGTCTGGAAGAAGAGAATCGCCAATTGAAGCGCGAAGTGGAGATCTTGCGTCAAGAGCGTGATATTCTAAAAAAAGCTATCGGCATCTTTTCGCACGTCCCTCGATGAAGTATGCGTTTATCGCACAGCATCAGGATGACTACCCGATCACGGTGATGTGTCGTGTGCTTGAGGTGTCAGTCAGCGGCTACTACGCCTCACGGCATCGGCCCCTCAGCCAACACCAGCGAGAAGATGCCACGCTTGCTGCCCAGATTCAAAGCCTTTTTGTGCAGCATCGTCGGGTCTATGGAAGCCCACGTATTCATGCTGCCTTGCAAGCTGAGGGCGTGCGATGTGGCCGCAAACGCGTCGTGCGACTCATGCAGCAACTGGGACTGTGTGCCAATCCTCGCCGCCGATCCAAGCCCAAGACGACGCAGAGCGATCCGAGAGCCCAGTGCGCGCCCAATGTCCTCAACCGTGACTTTACAGCTGCCTGCCCCAACGCCAAGTGGGTGACTGATGTCACGGCCATCCCGACGGCAGAGGGGTGGCTCTACCTGGCCGTCATCTTGGATCTGTTCTCTCGCATGGTGGTGGGATGGGCCATGTCCCCAAAGGACAATGAGCACCTGGTCACGCTCGCGTTGCACATGGCGCTGACTCGTCGGCGTCCGCCACCTGGCCTGCTTCACCATTCGGATCGAGGCAGCGAATACACCAGCCATGGCTACCAGGCGCTGCTTGCTACCCAAGGCATCGAGGTGAGTATGAGTCGCACGGCCAATTGCTACGATAACGCAGCAAGAGAATCCTTCTTTGACACACTCAAGAGTGAATGCGTGAAGCGGACGCATTTCGCCACCCAGCAGCAGGCCAGAGTGACCATTTTCGAATACCTGGAGTGCTTTTCCAATCCGATACGTCTGCATTCCACGTTATAGTACGTCAGTCCGCTTGTCTATGAACAAGCTTTTCCCAATCGTTGACATAACCCACTTTCGGATCTCCACAAATCTGGGTGATGGTCATTCCTCTCAATCAGGACGAGGCTTCACCGCTTTTGGCAGTATCATACAGGTGCCTGCCCACTATGGGAAACCACGAAAATAACTTGACCTTAAAAAAGAGATATGGCATATTCTGTGGAGATTCAGCTTGAGGGCGAAGAGATGGTTCAAAGGAGCAAGGATAGTAGGTGTGGACACCTGATTTTTAACACAAGAATTGCGTACGCCGTCAACTGAAACCATTGGAGCTTTTGTGAAACATCTTTGGCATAGGCGCGAGAAGATATTGGTAAATTAACTGAAGGGTGGACAGATTTTGCACTGAAGGGTGGGAATTTGATCTGAATCATGGGAATTGATGTTTCGATGCCTGGGAAAACCGCTCCCTATCTGGCTTTTTCTCTCGATACGTTGTCAATTGGTTGGCTTGGGGAAGAACAGAAAGCTAAGAAAGCCATCAGAATCATCGTACTCTTCCACCAGTTACATGGGGAGATCTATAGTTGGGGGATGATGTCCTTCCGCTTTTCCCACGCGTCCGAAGAAGAGAAACAGGAAAAGCGATCAAAAGCCACTCTATCCCTTGGCAAGGGATAGAAAGGAAGGATAAATGATCACGAGACCTGTTTTGTGTGTCCCAACTCGTTGGGATGGCTTCCATTGACACGAAAGACCCTCTATGTCAAGAGCAAAAAAACGAGAAAGGAAAAAGCAAGGTGAGCAGAGGTGAAACTGCCTCCCGTGTGGGGTTACAAGTCTCCCACCTCGGTCAAGGCCAAGACGAGCGCGCCCACCTCCGACTCTTTCCCCTCCTGCGCGGCCTTGACTCGAGGTGGTCTGCTGCGAGTAACCCACACCGGGAGTCGGGAACGCGGTGGTGGGCTGCGGCAGACGTTGGAGCGAGGGGCAATGATGAAGGAATGGCTCACGCTCGGCAGAAAGAGCGCGGCGGGAACCGTTTGGGCGGCTCCGTTGGAGCACACAGTCTCAGCACTGACAACAGACGTTGCAATGCTCAGTGGACCCAACCAGCCATGACGCCAAGGGACAGCCTGGGTTTAGGCGACACGTTGACGAGGCGCGTGAGCCAGCTTCGCCGCTTCAAACGTTGCGGCCTGATAGAGGTCCTTCCTCACCCACATGCGATAGATGATGCGTACCCAGACATTTGCCAGGCAGCGGACGGCCATACTATGGGTCTTGCCTTCCATCCGCTTGCGCTGGTAATACGCTCGTGCCCAGCCATCTTGTCGTGTCGTCTGCCAGGCAAACTGATAGAGCACATTACGCAGCGGCTTGAGGCAGGCAAAGCGTTTATGGGCTTTGGAAAAATTGCCGCTTTGGAACGGCACAGGAGCCGTACCCGCCAGTTCCTGCACGCTTTGGGCATCTCGGTAACGCGCTCGGTCATCACCCCATTCGGCAAGCAGTCGCGGAGCCAGACGCTGAGCAGCCCGAGGCAGAGATTGCCACAGGTCATGGTCGGGATGCTTCAAAAAAAGGGTCGCAATCTCCTTATCGTAGCCTTTGATGTCCTCAAGCAGTGGCAGCAACTGTCTGACCAGCGAGAGCATCAGGCGCGATTTGGCACGCACGATGACCTCATTGGCCGTCAACTCTTGGTGATGCAGTTGCTCTACCATCTCAAGGGCTGCCCGCCGCGCATTGGGATACTTGCAGCTTTTGAGCAGTGCCTCAATCTCTTCAAGGGAAGCGGCGGCCGCTGCGGTTGGAGTCGGATACGCCTGCAAAAACAGCAGCGTCGAGGGCTGATGCAGTTTTCCAAACAGCTTCAAGCTGACCGGGTAATACTCTTTGAGGCAGGCGGTGAGTTGGTTGACCAGTCGCGTTTGACTTTGAATCAAAGCATCCTGATCGCGTGTGAGCGTCTTCAATTCAGCAATGATCGGGCTATCAGGAGAGAGGCGACGCAGATCGGCTAGGTCGAAGCGTCCGGTTTTCGCCAGCAGATAGGCATCAATGCGGCCTGTCTTCGCGCCTGCTGTTTTACGCAGTGTATTCGCGGTCTTCGGGTTGACCGGATACACCGGAATGCCTGCTTCCAACAGGAAGGTAATGAGCAGGCCGTGATTCGTTTCGACGATACAGGCCAGATCCTCCGGCCTAGAGGCTATGCCCAGCAAAAAGTCTTTCAAGTGGTGCAAACCTTGATGGCTGTGGGCAAAACGCTGCGTTCCCACCCGATGTCCGGCTTCATCGAGGACAACCACATCATGATGGGTATCGCTCCAATCCAATCCAACATACCACATCTTCGAACTTCCTTTCGCCAACACTTCCTGGGAGCGGTCGGGTCCTTATATAACGGGTGCTCGAAGCAACTACCCTCCAATCATCGATTGGCCCAGGAAAAACTGCTGGGAAAGAGCGATCTTTCGTTGCCGGTCAAGCCGTGTGGAGTCATTAGCCTTTCCCCAGCAGGACGAATCGAGCAGGGAGCGACCCTGCTAGCCCTTGGTCAAGAGGGCTTGAAAACATATTAACATATAAGGAGTTAAGATGACCCGCACCACGCCCCCACGACCAGTCGATATTGCAGCCGTGTTCCCAGAGCTGGCACCGCTCGCACGCACCACGACTCGGTTGCACCCGCGTCCGGGCACGCCGACGCCCCAGGAGAGCTCGGTCGGAGGCCCGCTGCTGTGGTCACTCGATGACCCGTGGCCCTACTGTGAGGGCCCACACCTGCCCGGCGAGCCGTTGACGACCCTCGCCGATGTCCGGCTGCAACGGGACATGTTGACCGCTGCCTGGAAGCGACCCAGCCAGCCTGGTGTCAACCTCCTCACGCCAGAGGAAGAGGCCATCATCAAACGCATTCAAGCTGGACATAGCTGGACCGATGAGCCGATTGCGATGATACCCGTGGCACAACTCTACGCACGCGACATCCCCGATCTGCACCCCCCTCTTGGTTGCGATCTGCTTCAGGTGCTGTGGTGCCCGTTTGGCCATGATGATGAGGAACTGCCCAGGGTGAAGCTGGTGTGGCGTTCCTCCTCCACAGTCACCGCCTTGCTCTCCAACCCGCCACAACCCGTTGCGGTGGAGTCCGGGGACTATGTCCCAGAGCCTTGTATCGTCCATCCTGAACAGATCATCGAATACCCTGCCCTCTCCGATCTTGATGAGGCTCTGCGCGAGCAGATCAAGGCATGGCAAGCGCGTGAGAAGACAATTGCCGATGTAGGAAACTTTGCCTATTCATTTGGGCTGTCCGTGGCACCCGGTTGGAAGGTCGGAGGCTGGATATCCTTTAGCTTCCGAGATGCCGAGCCAGCGATCTGTTCCTGCGGGACGCAGATGCAACCCCTGCTGAGGATCGATTCCACCGAGTGGGACGGGGCAGTGGCAGCTGGATTCCCCTCGAGGACCAGGCCCTCGATAGAAATCCTGGTCGCAGCTATAGACATCCATGGGAGCCGGTTATGGTCACCATCGGCCGCGGTTACACAATGCAGATCTACACCTGCCCCGCATCGGTCGATCATCCGCCCGTCGCCTGGATGCAATGACCCTCTGGCTCACCTGCCCGCAGACGAGAGGAAGAGGAGCCAGGGAGTCTGGCCATACCTCTCGCCATGCGGCCAAGACTGTCAACCTCTTTGGCTTCGATCTCTCTCAACCGTTTTCCTTTTCCCAAGCCAACCAATTGACAACGTATCGAGAGAAAAAGCCAGATAGGGAGCGGTTTTCCCAGGCATCGAAACATCAATTCCCATGATTCAGATCAAATTCCCACCCTTCAGTGCAAAATCTGTCCACCCTTCAGTTAATTTACCAGATATGCCGGAAAGTGGTAAATGACCTGAATGTTCGACGAAATCTACCCTAATGATCGAATTTTGCCTTCAAGGTTCGATCCAGCCAGAACCTCCATAGCTTGTGCCGCTTCCGAGGCGGCAGATGCCAGAGAATGAATGGAAATTTATAATACATCTTTTCTACTGAAAAATGGTCTGTTATTATGAAATGTTCAAGGGCGTGGAAGTTGTGTCGAACCTTCAGCGCAAATTTTTTTACCTGAATGTTCGACGCAATGGCCCTCAGCCCAGTATTTGCGTTCGAACATTCAGGTCATTTACCAGAAAGGAAAGCAGGATGAGTGTATTAACAGACTTTTTTATCGCAACCCCTGAAGACGTGAATGATTTGCGTAGAGGGCAACTCCTACGAGACCTGTTTCCTATGCTCGAAATGAACAATGTGGATTCAATCAAGGTTGAGATACTAGCCCAGCTTGTTGTTGGAAACTTCCAGGAACACAAGCTGAAAGAGATACGACCTCATTTTCTTGCGTTAGTGAAAGGAGCGTAAGAACAGCAATCGAAAATGTGCGCGACTATGGTCGAAGGTGTGCTTATTGTACACATTTGGAGGCGTTGACAGAGAGACGATATCATGGTATGCTACACGCATGAAATAAGAAAAAGTGTTCTAATTCATGTATCTGTCGTTTCTCGCGAAAGAGGCGAAGTCGATCTTTCCGTGTGGTGTTGAAAGGGAAGGGGTCTTCATGCTCCTCTGCAAAAAAATTAAACTGAACATGAGCGAGCAAGATGCAGCTACCCTTGAGTTCATGCAAGGTAAATGCAGAGGGCTCTACAATTGGTGGGTCATGAAACTGCGAGACGGAGAGAAGTGGCGCTTCAACGACTGCAAGAAAACTCTGGCCGAGAGTCGTGCCCATGATCCTGAACTCAATCAGGTGTATGGCAAGTTGCTTGCCGAAGTCTACTATCGCCTGGATGCAGCCATGAGAGCCTTCTTTCGTCGCGTCGCCAATGGAGAAACCCCAGGCTTTCCCCGCGTGCGGCCTCGTCATTCCTTCTTTACCCTCTGTTATCCGGCGATGTATCTCACGCTTGAGGGAAACACCCTCATCCTGCCCACTGGAGGCAAGGGCAAGCACAAACGCTTCCCTGCCATCCGTGCTCACCTCACCGAAAAGCCTCCAGAAGGCTTTCGAGAGGTGGCGATCAGTCGCGACGGCAGAGGCAACTACTACGCCTCCTTCAGCTATCAAGAGTACGAGGAAGCCAGGCGCGATGGCGGCACCGTGGCTTTCGATCTGGGTCTCAAAACGCTGGCAACTGGTGTCACGGAAGAGGGCCGAATCTATCACATAGGTGGATTCAAAGGCTCGCGTTGGTACAACAAACAGTTAGATCGGCTTCGCTCCAAACGCAGCAAATGTAAGAAGAAATCCCGTCGTTACCTTCATCTCAGCAGGGTCTACAAGCGCGTGTCGCAGAAGAAGCGCAACAAACAACGCGATAGCCTGCACAAGGCCTCGCATCTCATTGCACGACGAGTGGTTGAGAGAACTGTCGTCGTAGGAGAT
This sequence comes from Ktedonobacter sp. SOSP1-52, assembly GCF_016587395.1. Lineage (NCBI taxonomy): Bacteria > Bacillati > Chloroflexota > Ktedonobacteria > Ktedonobacterales > Ktedonobacteraceae > Ktedonobacter > Ktedonobacter sp. SOSP1-52. The sequence goes on along the minus strand of NZ_BNJH01000008.1, from coordinate 53,213 downwards.
CTTTCTCAACGGCAAATGGTCATGAAAGAGCATCAAGAGCGCAAGAAGACACTCAACAGAGCCGTCTACAACGACTGGGGCTTGTACGCCTTTGTCCAGATGCTCACCTATAAATGCCAGTTGTATGGGAAAGAGCTTCAGTTCGTAGATGAGCGCAACACGTCCAAGCAGTGCAGTGGCTGTGGGAATCTGCAAGACATGCCGCTGTGGAAGAGGACGTATCAGTGCACGGAATGTGGATTCTGCATGGATCGAGACGACAATAGTGCCGTCAACATCTTGATGAGGTTCCTTGCCCGGCGAGGGCCACACGCTCGGCTTGCCGAGTGCGGTGTGCTGCAGGCGACCCAAAGCGGCGTAGAAGTCATGGAGGCTTCCTGTGAGGGGCACGTGCAGCAATTGAATCTATTCGAGGGTGTGTGAGCACATTTGAGTAGATTTAGAATGGCAGCATCAGAAGAAACGTTCTTTTTTGCTGATGAGTGCAGTGAGGAAGATCTTATGAGCATCGATCTCTGGATTGAACGCTTCGATACGGTTTTCGTAGAAGGTTTAGCCACCTTTTCCGCTGAACAAGTGCTCCCTGTGGCAACGCAGTGGGCAAGACAATTGGCAGCGTTTGATGGGCGACCAGTGGGCAAGGATGACGCAGAGAACCTTTCAGCGTTGATGCAGCAGCTTTGTCAATTAGCCAAGAGAGCATATGCTGAGGGGAAACAACTGTATCTTCAGACCTGTCTGTGACCACATGATGCATGTTGATCGAAAAACGAGGTACCAGCAGATGCGAACCATCCTCAATGAGAAACAATGGAGATAGTTTCTGGCGCTAGAAGTCCTGGAGCTGAAGAATATTCAGAAAATAGCGCAGAATGCGGGAGTCTCGAAGAATACCGTTCGTCGCGGGCTGAAGGAAATGGAACAGGGTGATCTCTTTACACCAGGAGCCCGGCAGAGGAAAAAGGGAGCAGGCAGAAAAAAGATACTGCTGCGAAACCCCTCTACGTCTCATAATAGAGCCGTTGAAAGGCAGAAGAGCGTGTGGAAACAGGAACCTGTCCCTCTAGCCAGGCGACAGCACGAACGAGATTGATGGCAGCAGCAATGCCAACATGCTGCAAATGGGTTTTGCTGAGGCCAATGTAGCGAGAGCGACGTAGATCGAAGGCTCGAACACCTTGTGAAATAGTGCCTTCAATTCCTTCTCGGAGTGTCTACTCTTGGGCAAAAGCTGTGGTTTGTTGACGACTGCGTGCAGCCTGCAACGCTTCATGTTGCTCTTGAGGGCGTACAGTAAGCGTCCGCCGTGGATATTGCTTCATAGAGTGAATACACTGCTGACGGCTGGGACAACTTCCACAATCCTTGATCGAGAATTTGATTTTGATGACCTGCTTGCCACGATTGTCACAGGCGGGGGTCCAACTCGCACTCGTGTGCCCTTGTGGACAAGTGGCCTGCTGCTGTTGCCAGTTGAGGAGGAAATGGCTGACATCAAAGCCTTGATCGGCCTGGGCTTGCCATTTGACATCCTTTGGTGCCGGGCCAATCAGCTCGATGCCAAAATCGTTCTGGCTGGTCACGAGTGTGCGAGAGGTCACATATCCGGTATCAAGAAAATGTTGGCTGGGCGCAAGCTCTGCCTGCACCAGGTCGCGTTGGATCTGTGTTGTCATCTGCTCATCGGTGACGGGAGCCGGAGTCGTGGCAACATGGGTAATGAGATGAGGGGTCTCCTGTTCACAGGTCTGGGTAAGATGCACTTTGTATCCAGTCCACATCAGACTGTGCTTCTTCCCAAAGCGTGCCTCAGAGTCGTAAGGGGAGTTGAGAAAGTGGGTTGCCGGAGGAATGTTATCATGATCACGCCAACGAATCTGCCCTTCCTCGATGAGGTAATTCTGTATCCAAATACGACGAAGCAGATCGACCGCCGGGATCTCATGCAACCAAGCAGGAGTGGCAGAATCCCATACAGCCGTTAAGAGGGTAAAACCATCGCGACCAATGATTTCTGCGACTCCTTGCCTCTCCCTCTCTTCTTTGGGAAAACACGTTTCGCGCGATGCGATGTCCGTAGCGTTCAACCCAGACGGCATCACTGTGCTCGAGAAGCCAATCGCCATCGATCACAGCTAGACTATTGAGGGCAAAGCGCATGGCTTCGTCGACACACATGAGGCGGTTGATCGCTCGAACCTTGGCCAAAACGTGCGTTGAGTCGGTTCGCTGACGGGAGCGTGAGGTGAGCCAGCCTTTCTCCTTAAAGAGATTGAGCAGGGTCTCCAGCAAGACATATCCTCACAGGTTCATGATGCCCTCCTCGTCTCAGTCCTCAACTCGCGTTCCGATGGTCTTTGGACTCGGATGGATCGTGACGATCTTCAAGCTCTCCGAGCCCACCTTGCTGAACTTGTGAGGCACATTGGCTGGCCCGATCACGATGTTTCCAGCCGCGACTTCTACCGTGTTTTCTCCCAGGGTAAATGTGGCGTGCCCCTCCAGGACAATGAAGATCTCATCATATGGATGCACGTGCAGTGTGGGACCTTCATCCGGGGGAAGCTGCATCCAGAAAAACGAAATGGGAACGCCTCCATAGTCCTTTCCTTGAAACAGATAGCCATTCTGAAGCTGCTCTTTGGGAAGAATGGTTGCCATAGGTTCTTTCTCCTTTGCTTTCTCTTTGTTAAAATCATGCCTTTCCGGCGCGAATCACACTTCACACTGGTCCAGCAGGTCGAGAACTGACTTGAACCCCTGCAGACTGGCGAGCGTGTTGGGCACGAGATGGCATGTGCTTCCTTTTCTGTTCAGTTTTTTTGAATCTCGTTGCACAATCCGTGGGTCGCACAGAGCCGGTGGAGGGCACGGAAAGCAGACACATTCATGCGTGAGTAGATCACAGAGCCGCGACAGCGGGAATGACCTCTCGACCGATAATCTCCAGCGGGGTGATTTGATCCAGATAGGGAACCACACCAAACACTGTTTGTATTCCCATTCCGGCGAGCCAGCGCAGTTGCTCGATGAGTTCGCTCGCTTTGGACCCATCCTCGCCAACGTCGAAGGCGAACATACAGGTCTTCTCAATCGCGTCATAATCGCGCCCTTCTGTCTCACAAGGCGAAGCCAACCGCACCTGCATCTGGTTGACCAGTGATGGCTACCGTTGCCAGACTGGCGAGCGGCTGTGTGCGCAAAAATGCGAGCTCTTGTTCCGAAAACATCTTTTTTCCCTCTTTCTCTTACTATTGCTCTACGAATATGTCTTGACAATGGCCGTTTCGCATCATACCTGCTCTACCCTTTACGCACGAAGGCCAGGATGAGGCCGACAATAAGGATCAGAGCGATCGCGATCCCCGAACCAAACCAATCCAGCTTCAAGACCATCATGACAACGGCGCCCAACGCGGCCAGGCTCGGAATGGGTGCGTAAGCCCGTAGCACAGGATGAGCGATGGCCTTTCGTAGCGCGGGAGAGATCTCGCCCACGGGCGCGGCTAGCGCTGCCACGTGAATCGCCTTCATGCGAGGCCCGTTGATCACCGATCCCAGGATACCCAGGAGAACGAGTAAACCCAGCGAAAACACAATCCAGGCGTGCTCCCACCCCCACCCCGTCCATGCCAGCGCGAGCCCACTGACGAGAATGAAGACAGCAGAGGCTGGTAACACCAGATCAATCACACGGCTGAGAGTGAGCCATTCATGGACTTGTAGCGTCGTCTTCGCCGCATGTAGACGAGACACGATAATCACTTCCAGGCTGAGAGCGATAAACAGGCCGCACACGCCGACAATGTGGAGTAAAAGCAGATAAGGATAAAGCATGTTGTCTCCTCCATGAGTAATGTTGCTTACCTTTGTTTTATTTAGTGGCCTTTGGTAAATAAAAGCGACGATTTTCCTCAGGTTCGCTACGGATGAAATGGACCTAGAGTGGAACTCCATGTTCGGAAGGGGAAGTCGAGTGGGCGGTATCCGTCTCGTGTTTCCAGGCCAGCAGCATGCCTTGAATTGCTTGCTCGAGTAATTGTGCTGCCTGCGCCTGTCCACCGCGAATGCGGTCTGCCAGCGTGAGCGTTACCAGCCCATGCGCAGTCCCCCAGAGGATATTCACCTGGTCAGCGAGGTGCTCTGTTGACCAGCCATGAAAATCAAGGACATCTTTGACGGTCAGAGTTGCCACATCCTCTATTTGTAGTCCCTCTTTCTCTGGCTCTGAGATGCTGAAAGTGACGCCGTCCAGACCATACATCAGGCGGTAGAGCTCGGGATAGCGCCAGGCGAATTCGAGATAGCCATGAGCGATAAGTCGTATCGCCTCCTCTGGATCATGAGCTTGTGCTCGGGCTCGCTTCATATCTGCCTCCAGCAGGCGAAAGCCCTCGTGCACGAGTTCTAAGAGAAGCACATCTTTGTTTTCAAAGTAGGCATAAATGGCGGCATGGCTGTACTCAATGTGACCAGCGATCTTGCGCATCGTCACATTGCTCCACCCATCGGCCAGAGCGATGGTGCGCGCTGCCTCCAACACACTCTGTTTGAGCTCTTGCTGATCTCGTAGCCGTCGTTCTTTCCTACCCATTAATTTACCTTTGTTTTATTTATTTACCATTGGTTACTAATAGAGTACCAGAGAGAGAAAGGGATGTCAAGCCTTTTCTGAGCAGTTGCTCTGGAAGCTCATTTACAAGCTGTTACTGGAAGAAGCCAACTCGGGAGCGGTTTCTCCTGGTTCTGGTAGTGTCAGAACTGAGAACTCAACAGCCAGCAAGGCTATAATGTTTCTCAAACCCCATCGGTGGAACTATGAGACGGCACCCATCAGCTCTTGTAAAGCCAAAAGTCGCTCACAGAAGAGTTGCCGCTGTTGCATCAGTGGCAGCATTTCTTTTTCCATGTGGCGAGGACGGACATACTGGCGCAATTCGTCAAAAGCACGACAGAAACGAACTGCTGACGCAACGTTCCCAAAGCCACGCATGGGATAGTAGCGTTGTTTCATGCCACGATGATCTTGTTCTATGCGATTGTTGAGATACGTATTCGTCCGATGCGTCACCTCATTTCCCCTGGTTTCACGTACGGCGCGTGGATAAGAACGATGCCCATCTGTGGTGACAGATTCTGGAGCATGGCCAACTACCGCGAGAGCTTGCTGAAAGAACTGTTTGGCTGCATCCATCTCTCGCTTCTCACTCAGCCTCGAGTCAACCAGATTGCCATCAGCATCAATCGCCCGATAGCGAGAGCACCACTTTCCGCAGACGGTGATAGAGGTTTCATCGACGTACCACGACTTCCCCGCTTGACCACGCCGCTTGCTTCGCAAGTGGTCTGCAAGCAAAGGAGCAAACCGCTTTTCCCAATCTCGAACCGTTTCATGAGTAAAAACGAAGCCACGCTCCAAAACCATTTCAGCCACATCACGCAAGCTCAACTTGTAGCGTAATCGCCACAGAACAACGAGCAAAACGACATCAGTAGGCACTTCAAGGTAGTGAAAAGGGGTACTGGTTCGCTCATTAAACGTTGATCGGCACTGAGGACAGAAAAAAAGCGCATATCCAAGCTTGGTTTTCTTCGAACGCTTCCTCGTGCTGGCAGCGGCACAATAGGGACAGCTCATTCGCCGATGTTCCTTATTCCATATTCTTGACAGGGTTAGCATACCAGAAAAGGAGCTTCTCAGCCAAGATGAGGTTTGAGTTCTGACAGAACCCTCATATGATCGGAGAGTTGTCTTCCTCAAGCTTGTTCAGCTCAATGGAAGAATGCGGCGATATTTGCCACCGGGTGACTGTTGCGGTGGTTCCTCTGCGCGCTCAAGCGTGATGTGTCCAACCTTGTACTCGCTGAGAAGACGCGTCACCTCAGTCTGCACCTGCTGCCACACACGGTCAAGGTCCGTGCCTGCCGCGAACTGCAGACGCAGACGCAGGTGAGTGGGTGTCGTCTGCACAATCTGGAACAGCTCGATTCCTGGGAGACCATCAATCAGAGAGCCGAACATCAGGGGCGCGATGCTCACCTGTTCGCCGCTTTCCGTGGGGAAGGTGAGCATATCAGCCACACGGCCCTGTACGCGGATCGCGGGCAACAGGTTGCCACACGGGCAGGGATCAGGCCGCTGGAGGATACTGTCGCCCAGATCATAGCGAAGAATCGGCTGCACCCGGTTGGCGAGATTCGAGACCAGCACCGTGTGTGACTGTGTCCCCGGTGGGACAGGCTGATAGTCAGCATCCACCGGCTCGAACACGACCCAATCGTTGTTGACATGATACCATCCCTGATCGCAGCACGAGCACAGGAAAGAACACTCCGTCGCGGCGTAGGCGGTGCTGACCTTTGCATGAAACGCTCTGGCGATCCGGTTGAATTCGCTTGCGGGGAGCGTCTCTGCGCCAGCTTGCACCAGGACCGGGTTGATGTGCAAGCGGCCAGCTTCCTGCTCCCCGGTCAGCAACACAATCTCACTTGCGTAGCCGAAGAGGAGGGTTGGGCGAAACTGGTTGAGTTGGGCGACCAGTTCCGCCAGGGGGGTGCGCACCGAGAAGAGCCGAACCCTCTTGCGGTACTGCGCGTTGTCCTTGGATACCCGGATGCTTCCGGCAGCGCCGAGGAAGTGGCCGGAGGTAGCAATCACCAGAGCCATGCGCCCGCCATGAGTGAGCAGCCTGACGAGATCGCTGGCTCCTAGCCCGGAAGCCTCCCGCGGACTGAGGGCAGATTGCACCGCCATAGTCCGCTTGTCCTGGAGAAAGATCCCACGCCTCCCGCTGGTGCCTGAGGTGGTAGCCACCAAGTACTTGCCCAGGAACCGCTCCCCAATCAGGTCAGGATTGTCAATGAACTTGCTCACCTGCTCAATGCTCACCTCGCGGTCAGTCACCCAGTCGTCGAAACAGGGCATCAGGAGCTTCTTGCTGGTGACAGGCAGCAGCGCAGGGTCTTCGATCCGCTCCGGCAGATGTTGATAGAGCTTCTGATAGTAAGGGGATTTGGCACGTGCGTAGGCCACTATCTCAGCCAGGCGCGTACGCTGCCGCTGCATGATCGCATCCAAACCTTGCCTCTTAGCGAGACTGGCATCAAGGAGCAATGGCCAGGAGGAAACACGATCATGATCTGAAGGACGAGTATATGACACTTTGAATACCCTCTTTCTTGCTCATTTCCCTCGACTTTGTCTCAGGGAGAGCGTTCGCTATGAGAGACTCATACCGCGCAGGCTTTCGTCCCGGTTCATCAGGTTTTCTCCTTTGGCGATGGTTCTCATAGTGTGGACTCTTTTCTTATCTTCCCCTTGTACCTCGAAGCTGAACCATGTGAGCATTCAGGGGACAAGCATTGTTTCTTTTTTGGGCAAGTTGGATGTGGTCATTGGTCACTCCATAACGTGTGCTCTTCTGCTTTCTCGACGAGAAGTTGTCAGACTGATCAAGAACAGTGAAGGGTGTTCTGGAAAGAGGAGATTAGTTCCCTCTTTCCGCCGCCTCATGAGCGTCTCCTGCTTGTCTGCGGGAGACGCCCATGCGCGAGAAGCCGTCCAGCGCCTCGGCAAAGTTCTGGCGAAAGACCTGTTTGCCCGCCTCGCTGTTGCCTCCATCTTCTGGCGAAAGCCAGCGATCCAGCATGGAGGCAAGTGCCTCCATAACCACAGGAAAGGGGGGAAACTGATCAGCTGATTGAAAGTCTGCTATCGTCAACTGTCCATACGACAGCGTTTCGAGGAGGTGCGCCGTCACCCGTGGGTCAAGATCCTGGCGAATGACTCCTGCCTCCTGGAGTGCCCGAATGAAATCGACGGTGATCGAACCAGGCCCCATCCAGGCGAACAGGGTGTCCGGCTTGCGCAGATAAGTGCCAAGCACGCGCCGATCCCGTCGCATGATGGAGGCCATCAGGGGACGACTACCCACAGCACGAAAGACCGCCCGGTAGAACCCTCCCATGGTGCCGCCGCGTGGATCGGACTCCAGAGCTTCCAACCAAGTCTGAGCGTATTGCATCCATTCCCAATACAGCAGGGCTTCAAAGAGTTCCTCCTTCCCCTTGAAATAGAGGTAGACCGTCCCTCGACTAACGCCTGCTTCCTCGGCGATATCGCTTATTGTGGTCTTGTCATATCCCTGACGGATAATGACGGCTGCTGCCGCACGGAGAATCTGAGTCTCTCGTTCGTCGTTGTCTGACATCGGCTTCTTCCTGTCACCTTGTGCTAAACATATTAAACAATATATGATATTTTGTTTAGTATAGCAACAAGAGTGATCCCATGTCAAGGGGCATTGTGGGGGAGGAATCACGAATTCTCGAACGCTCCGCCTCTCAGTGTTTTTCTGGTTTTCTCATGGGACTTGTCTTGAAATCGGCCCAGACTGTTGAAAAAGGCAAGAAAATCTCATCAAATAGCTCTTGCCCGCAATGATCTGAGCGTGAATGACGAGTTTACTGCGCGATAGACTCACCCACTCAGGTTTTTTCAACAGGCTGGTTCGTTTAATAAGAGGGAACATGCCTTTCATTCACCCAATTTACTATGAACATTGAGCCAATTTACCAAGTGGTAAATGGCACGAAGAGTGAGCACTTTTCAGGGATCTTGCTCACTTTCGGTGGGTCGATTATCGTCGAGCTATGACCGCGCCGCAAAAGATCGCTCCAGAAGCCATGAAAGCTTTTCACTCTCATCTGCTGATGAGCTTAAACACCGAAAGTGAGCAAGACCCGATTTTTGGGTGAAGAGTGAACACTCGGCGCGAAGAGTGAGCAGCACAGCTCTTGGCCGATGCAGAAACCGCCTCCGGAGCGGCTCGCGGCATCCGGCATTTGTGAATTCACAGCAAAATGGTTTGTCTCATGTTCGCCTCTTTTAGCTGAAAAGAGGCAGGAAGAGCAAATGAACTGGCAGATCGAGAGCATTATGCTCTCGATCTGCCAGTTTTTTTCGTGTGGACCGGTGATGGTTTTGCGCGAGACATACTCTGCGTTGACCTCCCGAATTTGCCCCTTGAGTATTAAGGACCGGAATATCACACTAAGCGTTTAGTGTGAATTCCGGTCCTTAACCCTCTTCTGTCAGAAAGGGAGGGAGGCGTGAAAATCGTTCATGATGGAAACGAGTGCGGCAAAGCCGGAGTGGAGATCAGGGATATCAAAGACCATCAGCCAGGGGGAAATGAGAGAGTAGAACACATAAGGCTGGAGAATGAGCCGCAGGTTGTTGAGCAGGTTCTTCCATCCCTGCCTCGAATCCCACCACACATGCCCAGAGAAGCGGTCAGATGCAGCCTCTGGAGCAGGCGCTTGGGCACTGGCTTGAGGAAGCGGCTCGAGCCACTCACACGTTTGGTGGTGGAAAACGGGACTGTAGAGGCTCACCAGCAGGTAGGCGCAGCACACGAGCTCCCACCAGCGCTCGATCGAGGTGTAATCGGTGACCCGGTAATCAGCCCAGCCCAGTTCATTCTTCGCCTGTTTGAAGCCATACTCAATCCAGGTCCGCAACCCGTAGGTGTCGCCAAGCGTTTTTCGCAGGTTCCCTTGCAGATTGGTCATCACATACGACGTGCTTTGCGTCGGCATCGTCTTGGGATCGGTCGTGAGCAGATAGAAACGGACGCTCAAGCGTTGGCCATAGATCACCTCGCGGATGAAGCGGGTTTGCGACTTCCCGTTGGAAAAGGTCCGCTCGAAGGGAAGCCAGGTGGTGTAACGGATGCGCTGACCAGGCGGGAGCCACATGCCGTGATTGTCGCGAATGGCCAGGACGTAGGTGAGATGTCGCTTTTCCAGTTCCCGCACAAACTGGGTACTCTCGCCATACAAGCTGTCTGCCAACACGACGTCAAACTGAAAGCCCCAGGCTTGCAGTTCCTCGATGATCTCGACCGCCAACTCCGGTTTGGTCTTGTACTGGTCCTCTCCCTTGAGGCGCTTGTCAGGTTTGAACACGCGAAAGAGCAACGGAAAGGTTATCTGATCGAGGACCCCATAGGCATTGACCGAGACGATGCCATTCTCGATTTTGCCCAGGTTGCCGATGTATTGCGAGGCCGCATACTCGGTTGTCTTCCCTTTCTTCTTGTCGCCTGTCTCATCAATACAGAGCGCGAAGGATCGGCCAGCAAGAGCCTGTCGTAACAACTGGAGTCGTCTGCTTCGCACCTCTTGCACATCCCAGAGACCATTGGCGACAAAATGATGGAGCGCCTGGGCGTCAACCTCTCCACAGATTTTGGCGATGGCTGGCAACGTCTTGCGCTTGATCTCCGACAAGAGTCCCAGATGGATATATTTGAAATGCTCAAAACTGCGCACGTCAGGGAAGACATCCTCATAGCACGTACAATACTCGTCGATAAAGGCCACTGTGGGGGCTGCTTGTCTTGCTACCGTCATCTCCCATCACCTCTTTCTGCTCCAATACCTTTTCTCCTTCTCCTTTCAGTCTATCCCTCCCTGACAAAAGAGGGTTAATACTCAAGGGGCAAATTCAACTTTCGTTGGGGTCTGGCGTAGATAGTGAAGGATAGCAGCACAGCAAATCCTCTACTCATTTCTCTATGGAAGGAGCAATCAATGTTTGAGCATAAAAATGCCTGCAGGCAGGAGTGAATGGTATCATGCTTGTCCTGCTGTGGTGTGGACTTTACTTCGGAGTGTACTGGGTTGTCGGGGACTTGCTCCACCTCTATCTCTTTACCAATTTTATCGGTAATCTGTTTCTCTGGCTGACTTTTGCTTTCGCTAGTATCAGCCTCGCTTGGAGCTTTTCGCGGGGTAAGCCACACGTCGCGTACGGAGGACTTCACGTCTTTTTCGCGCTGTGCTGTTTTGGAATGGTTTTTCTTCTCGTTTCTCCGATCGCACAAGAGATGTTGTTCTTCCTGGCGCTGGGAATTTCTCTCCTGCTTTTCATCTTTCACCGACCAATTCTCGCTTCACTGCCCGAACATGCGGAAACAGCTCCTGTGAAGTGGGCAGAAGAAGATCCCCTGTCGTATCAGGCTGGTTATAGGTCTCCACGATCTGAAGGGGTTTACGAGGAAGGTGGGCAATACTTTCCCTATCCCGATCGTGAGCAGGCGCAAGCTCAAATATTCTCTTCGCAGACCGACCACTAGATGATTGGAACGTCAATTTACAAAAACGGTGCGCAACCATCCGCCTCTGGAGCTGTGATTTGCCATCGGTCCTGACCAATTTGGACGGGTTATCGGTCAAAGGCGAACTGGACGGTTTATGGGTCAAAACCGCAAAGTAGTCCATTAGCCAGAGAAGACGCCTTTGAAAGCAGAGCTTAACAGGCTCTCTCATCTCGGTTGTGCGCCAGCCATGCAGTTTGTTGGCCCAAACATCATTTTTTATCGGCTTTGAACCATTTCATGTCTGGTTTGAACCATATCCTGATTCTTACGCAACCTTGCTGCTCCCAAATATGATATACTAGAAAACTGAACAAGTTTTCCAGATTTTCACCTCTTTTTGAGATACCATACTCTACCTATGATCATCTTTCCCGATCTTCCCGAGATACTCATCGAGCAGACACATGTAGCCGATGAGATCACACTGGCGCTGCGTACAACGTCCCCATCTGCCTCATGCCTCAATTGCGGGACGCTCTCGATGCGAGTGCAAAGCCGATATAGAAGAACCTTACACGATCTTCCATCTACTGGTCGCCCTGTCCATCTCATCGTTCATGTGCGCCGCTTCTTCTGCAAAAAGAGCACCTGCACGCAAAAGATTTTCACTGAACAGCTTCCAGAGCTGTGCCACCCTCATGCCCAACGTACCATCCGGCTGCAAGACGCTCTCGGCCAGCTTGGACTCGTCTTGGGAGGACAGGCAGGAGCACGAGTAGGAAGCGATCTGGGCATCAGCGGCAGTCGTGATACCATTTTGCGTATGGTTCGCCAACATCCCCTCCCTTCTACCCGGCAGCGCGAGCGAACCATGAGACGTTTTCAATCTCCCGGACATGCTCAACGGTTTCTCTCCGCATTTGGTCTCATCTCTGACCGCTTTCGTCTCAAAAGGCACTATCTCAGCGCTCCAGATTATCGTGTCCTCATGCAGCGCAGATTCCAGGTCTGGAACGAGGTAACTGCAGGGAAAGCAGCCGCCTAATCCTATCATATGTTCTCCAATCGTAAACGTTTCTTTGCTCCTGGTTCCTTTCTCTCGAAAAGCTCTTCCATTTCTTCGTTAAGTTGACAATACCTTCCAGAGGAAACACATTCTCGCATTGGGAATAAGGAAGGACTTACGCATTGCACGGCCAGCCAACTCCCCGCATTTCTGGAATGTTCCTCCTGCTGCCCTTTGCCCTGCGACCGGATCTCCCGGTCTCCCTGGTGAGGCGTTACGCTCACGACGTGAGGTAGGAGGCCAGGTCTTGATCACTCAAGAGCATCAACCTCCCCCTCCCGAACCGTACGTGCAGCTTGTCACCGCATACGGCTCTCACGGAATCTCCTACGTTGTACTGATTCGTACGGGTTGTATGCCAGATCAGAGAGACGTATTCCACTGTAGTCGCCTCGATGGATCTTCTGATGGCATTCTGAACAGACAGGGATCTGTTTTCGATTCATCAGTTGTAATATGGCGTTGATGCCGGCTGGTTTTTTTCGCGCCAGTTTTCCGAATATGGCGGACATGGTGCATTTCTACTTGCTCAGAACTGCTACAAATACAGCATGGCATTCCCAATTTTGAGCGTGATCGCAATTTCATGCTCCATCGGAGCTGATCGACTGTCGCTTGGTTGATTTGAAAACCGTTCCGTCTCTGTTGAGAGCTGTTGATCAGTATGGAAATGTCTTGGATATCCTGGTGCAAAGTCGACGGAACACACATGCGGCCAAGAAATTCTTCCGGAAACTGCTCAAGGGCTTGCAATACGTGCCACGGGTGATCATCACTGACAAACTGGCTAGCTACGCTGCAGCGAAGAAGGAGACCCTGAGAAGTGTCGAACATCGTCAGCACAAAGGGCTGAACAATTGCGCGGAGCGTTCGCATCAACCAACTCGGCAACGTGAACGAACTATGCGACGTTTTAAATCTCCAGGACAAGCCCAACGGTTTCTCTCAGCATTTGGTCCGATCCTGGATCACTTTCGGCCCAAACGGCATCGCCTCACAGCCAGAGATTACCGTGCCCTCATACGGGTCGCTTCCTGGCATGGAATGAGGTTACCAATGGAAAAGCAGTCGCCTAACACGAGGGCGTGCCGACCCGCACCATCGCCGAGGTGATCGGTCGGCATCTCGATCTCCCGGTGGTCTCCATCGCTCCAGAGGACGCGGGCAAGCACTTTCGCTGGCTCGGCCCCTTCTCCTCAAGAGACAACCCGACGTCGAGCGCGCTAACCCGCGAACTGCTGGGGTGGCAACCAATACATCCCACGCTGCTCCAGGATCTCGAAGAAGGGGGCTACTTCTAGAATAGGATCTATTGGACTGATAAGAAGATGACTCGCATACCGATGTTGTTTGAGAGAAGATGTCCTTTGAAAGGAACGTTGAGCTTTCTCGCATATGCTCTCAAATCGAGATAGGGATAACCAAGGAGACGAAGAATGAACACAATCCACAATATAGGGGTGGCAGCACAGATTGGTCGCGGCAATGATCGCTACAGTGATGGGGTGGAGGTCCCAGGCAATGCTCGCTGGTTGTATGCGTCTGGAACGCCCGGCATCAAGCCTGATGGGACCGTGCCAGAGACGATTGAGGAGCAGACCGACCAGGCCTGGAAGAATATTCTGGCCATCCTGGAAGCTGCTGGCATGGGGATAGCTGATATCGTGAAGGTCAACCAGTATCTGATTCACGCGGAGGATAAATCGGCCTATATTCAAGTTCGAGGCCGTTACCTGGGTGAGGTTTGTCCAGCAGGCATGTATTCTGTGGTTACCGAATTGATTTACCCGGAAATTCTCGTTGAACTCGAGGTCATTGCGGCAAAAGCGTAAGAAAGCCAGAGCCAACAGAGAGCCATAAAAAAATACAAGTGTGGAGATGAATGCTGAGGCTGCAGATGTCCGTTTTAAAGACGACATCCATTCGATCCACCTCTTGAAAGCAGGGCAGCGTACATGCAGAAAAATCCGTGTATCGACACAAGAGAGCGAAGAAGACAAAAGTCTTCCACGCGAGTGAATGTGCAGTCGTTAGAGTGAAGAGCTCCTCAGCCCAGGAGCCTGGTGTAAAAGCCTTGCCGGAAATAGAGAAACGATGCGTCCAGCTTTTTCAGTTGTTCTCACGCTGAAAAAGCTGGACGCGTTATGAGCAACATGAATAAAACAGGCGTGACAGCAAGGATCACTCCCATTAGTGATAGAATTGAAGTTTCAGGCAATACTCATTGGATGTCGACGTAGGATGTCGACGTAAGGAAAATACAGGTAGTATGACACATTCATCCGTCCATCTGCAGATTGCGCCAGAAGATCAGCCTTCCATTCCCAACTGGTTTGCAGAATCAAACCCAACGAGAAACCCCACGTTTTGACGGGATATGTGGTGAAGTCACAGTAACTGATCCAACGCACCCTCTCTACGGTCAAACACTCCCGCGGCTCCCAGTGCGGATAAATCGCAGTACTCCCCATGTGATGGTGCTTCTGCCTACTGGGCGACGGCACGCGATTCCACGAGCCGCGACCAATCTCGAATGCCTGGTTGAGGTTGCCTTGCCCGCATCTCCCTTGCCAGCCATCTCGATACGGACTATCCTCCCTCTAGCACGCCTGGTGCAACAACTCAAGCAGGCAAAGGAGGAAAGCCATGCAGGGCAGACTGCCTCAACCATTCATTCAACAGAGCTGTGTTCCCCCATTCCCATGACGCTGCGGCATCGGCTTCCTCTGAGCAGCCAACAACAACTTGCTCACCTGGCCGCTCTCTGCTCTTTTTGCATGCATTACCGCTTCTCCGAGGCTCTCTCGCGCTCGAATTGGCCTTCAACCACGTTCCTCTTCCGCTGCACCACAACCCCGATAACGCGCACACGACGCGCGTCAACTGCTAGGTATCCCTCTTGCGGGGCAGGGTTACCGTAAAGGTCGATCCTTTCCCGGCTTCACTGTCCACTGTGATCGTTCCTCCGTGGCCCTTGACGATCTCTGCCACAATGTACAATCCCATTCCCAAGCCGGGGATCGCTCTCTGCCTGGGATCAGTGGCCCGATAGAACCGCTCAAAAATCTTGTCGCACTGCTCTCGCGGGATGCCCAGGCCATGATCGCGGACATGGACCGTGACCGCATCTTCGGAGGCGCTCAGGTCCACCTCGACCGTCTCGGCATCCGGAGAATACTTGATGGCATTACTGATCAGATTGATAAAGACCTGTCGAGTCGGTCTCGATCTCCGATCAGGCTGGTCCCCACGGTGCCACGCACCATGATGGTATGGCTCGGATGAGTTTGTTGCATGCCGCCGGTAATGTCCTGTAGCAAGGCATCCAGATCGACTGTCTCCCAGACATACTCCAGTCTGCCCGCCTGGATCTTGGAGACATCCAGTAACTCTCCGATCAGGCGTTCAAGTTGCTTGACGGGCCCCTCTACTCTGGAAAGCGCTGTGGCGGCCTCGTGAGGAGATTGCCTTTCCAGTCGTTTTCGTGCCAGTTGAGTCTGCATTTTCAAGGCCGTGAGTGGGTTCCTCAGTTCGTGGCTGGCCATGCTGATAAAAGCATCTTTGCGTTGTTCCAGTTCCTGGCGAGCCGAGTTATCCAGCACAAAGCCTATCGCCTGATGGGGGGGATGCGCTAAGGCAACGCGACCTACAAGCACGGGAAAGCGACTGCCATCTTTACAGATGTACTCTTTCTCGTAGGGGGTCATCAACCGCTTGGCGGCCAGTTCCTGATGGGCCTCTACGGTACGATCCAGATAGTCTGGAGGGGTCATGTGCATCCAGTTCATGCGCCCGGCATGCAGGTCTTCGCGGGTATAGCCGGTCATGCGCAGAAAGGTGTCGTTGGCGTCCACAATCTGTTCACCTTCGATGATATGAATCCCGATAATGCTGGAGTTCATCAGGACGCTCGCGCGCTCCTGACTCTCTCGTAAGGCTTCCTCGATGCGTTTCTGATCGTCAATGTCGGTGCAGGTGCCAAACCACTTGAGGATCTGGCCTGTTTCATCACGTACCGGCATGGCGCGGGCTAAGAACCAGCGATACTCTCCAGTCGTGTGCAGGCGCAGGCGCAGTTCCGTTCCTACCTGGCACGGTGGCAGTGATTGCGCTCATGCTTGTAGTAGTGGCACTGTTCGTGTTGCCCGGGCAAACCTTCCAGGCAAAATCTCCGGGCAATGCGCCATCACCGCTGATGGTTCTGCTGATTATTGGCATCGGCGCATTTGTAGAACATGCGCTGGCTTCCCTGCTCTGGTGCCTCCAACCAGCATTTGCAGGCTTCCCACTCGTCCTGGTTCCACTGCTGGGAACGCTGCAATGATCTGGTTGGTGCGCAGATTCGCACAGGCTCACGATTGGACGGATTGCCATCAGCTGGCCTTAGCCAGCGGGACATTGATGACCCATATAGTGGTCGGAGGTCTGATTTTCAGCGACACCATGGCATCGGGCATGACCATCGTCGCACCCGGGCTGGTGGTGATCATTTTGCTGATGCTGTTCGCGATTCAGGTGCGCAACCGCGTCACGGTTCCCATGAAGAGCGATGACGGAGCTAGCGAGGCAGCTCAATGTGGTACATGATGATGCCACTATTCTCAGCCACCTTGTCGTACAGATGCCGTGCCGTGCTATTGGACTCATGAGTGTGCCAGTATACACGGCGGCAGTCATGAGCCTGGGCCCACTTTGTAACAGCCGCAATCAATGCGCGGGCGATACCCTTACCACGTGCTTCCGGGGTGGTGAAGAGGTCCTGAAGATAGCAAACATCCGGCCCCGACGTATTGGGATGGATGAAGAAATGTGTGATGCCGACAAGTCTGCCATCCAGCCTCGCCCCGAAGGCGTGCAGACGCGTATCCTCCTGAAACTCACACCACGCTCGTTCGTACATCTCGGGCGGCACAACCCACTGGTAAAAGTCGATATAGGCGCGGAACAAGTCTTCCCAGACAGCCCTGTCGGAGGGCTCTAGCTTACCGATACTGATCATAGAGTGCTCTCCAAGTTATATAATGATACAATTCCTGCCTGGCGCGCTTTCTTCTCCTGCACAAGCATCCAAATATGCTCTCTTCAGGCAGTCTGGAAGCTCTGTATGTGCTCAGAAATGAACGTGGCTGCCGTACAAGGCTTGTGGCCTGTGACCTCATCCACAACCGGGGTAACAAGGTCCCCACCACCCTGACGATAAAACTGTAGCAGCGTAACAACCGCGTGCGCCGTCCAGGAGGAGTAAAGCCCCAGGAGTGCTTTTTCTGCCTCCTCGTCAGAGATGGTTGCGTAGCGAACCGGGGTATGCAATAACGAAGAGAATATCTCCGCCAGTTGTGTGCACGTGATCGCCTCTGGGCCAGTCACCTCATATTCCTGGTATTGGTACCCCTCTTCGGTGAGCAGATGCGCCGCGACCGCACCAACATCGCGTGCATCCACATAGCTAATGCGCGCATTCGCCAGCGGGGCATAGATCATGCCTCTGGAGCTAATTGAATGAGCGTACATTGGGGCAAAGTTTTGCATGAAGTAGAGCGTACGTAGAATGGTATAGGGTACGCCTGAGGTGCGAATTGCGTCCTCTGCTCTCCCATGATAGTGAAGTAAAGGGCTCAACGATTGAGGGTCTGCCCCGATTTCCGATTGTTTGACGAGGTAGCGTACACCAGCTTTTCTGGCTTCCTCAGCCCATAGCTGCTCGATCGCCAAGAGATGCGCAGTGGTGGAGGAAATAAGATAGACGCGCTCGATTCCCTGAAGCGCTTTCTGGACGCTTTCTCGCTCTGTCATATCTCCTAAAAATGTTTCTACGCCCTGCGCCTCCAGCTTTTCAGCAACAGACGGTTTACGCACGAAGGCACGCACTGGGATCTTCCGTGCCAAGAGTTCTTTCAGGACGGCATTCCCCACAGCACTCGTTGTGCCTGTCACCAGCATCATGGTCATCTCCTCCTTTCCTCGTCCTCTACGCCGGGTCCTACTTCAACGACCTCGCCAGAAACATCATGACCTGGTATGGGATGCTGACGTTCGATACCAGCCGGTGTTTTCCAGGTTTCCGACCAGGTAGGTTCCTGCCACATCACACTTGTCGCATGGACACGAATCAGGACTTCTCCCACTCCTGGCTGAGGTTGTGGTGCATCTTCGAACACACATTGATCGGGTCCACTCTGAGCATAGAGGCGAATAGCTTTCATCTCTTACATGTCTCCTTGTTCTTCCTCATCCTTCCAGCGCATTCCCAGGCTGATCTCTCCAGCAGGACCGACACATGACCCAACGAAATGCCGCAGACGCCGAGAAGTCTTGAGCTAAAAGGAAGCTTCTGAATGGATATGTACCTGCATGTGGCTCCGAAGTGCTTTACCTGGCAAAATTATAGAATGGTAATGGTCTTCCTACAAGGGCCATTTTATATGGAAAGTACGGAGCCATTTTGCTATGCCAGGTTTTGGAACTGGTCTCTCTATGGCGAGCGTGCCCTTGGCCGGAGAGGTGCGTTCATCCCCCATCTGTTGCGTCTGTTCATGCCTTTCTCACGCGGAAACGAAGGGTGGTCAGTTGCTCTGCTTGTGAGACGGCTATCGTCTCTAAGGCAACCTGTTCGCCCGCCTTTCGGGCAAAGAAGTGGACACCATCACCGAGCAAGATGGGCGCTACATGCACGAGGATCTCGTCAATCAGCCCTACCTCGAGACATTGACGGGCAAGGTTGGCACCGATGATCAGCAGATTCTTCCCCTCTGCGGCTCGTAAGCCTGTCGCAACTGCGGATCGAATGTCATCTGAGAGGAACGTGATCGTCTGTAAATTTTCACGAAAAATGAAGGATATGTTGCGAATTCTGTGAAGGGAGTGTATTTCATATAGTCTATCAATGAAATGATGTGAGAGCCTGACAAGCGAGGGGAAGGAGGTCAGGTGGAAGGGAAAAGGCAGGCTGCTTCGTTGAAAAGCGGAGAAAGAATGACGTAAAAGAGCGGAGAAATTGATTCCGTTTTTTTGTCTTGTGATGTACATATATTTTTATGAATAGAATGAAGCATGAAGATATTGTCACGTGTATTGATTGACAGAGTATGTTTTGCTCGATAGAGTGGGAGAAATGCGAGGGAGAGGTGAGAATGAGGCGAGAATGAGGAGGAGGAAGGAAAGGGGATGGAAGAAGAGCCGTCGGTGAAGTTGGCGGGGTTAACGCCGAGGGAGCGAGAGTGTGCGCTGGAGCGGTATGCGTTGCTGCGGCCCTGTCTGGAAGAGGGGATGACGCAGTCGTGGGTGGCCAGAGAGAAGCAGGTGTCATTGTCGACGGTGCAGCGCTGGATGCGAGTGTATCGGGAAAAGGGGCTGAGCGGTCTGGCGCCAGGAGGGCGTGCAGATCGAGGGCAGGTGCGAGGTGTGCCGGAGGAGTTGATCGCACTCATTGAGGGACTGGGGCTGGAGAGGATTGAGCGGCCAGTGAGTGCGATTCACGCGCTGGTGAGTGAGGTGGCAAGGGTGAATGACTGGCCGCAGCCCAGTTATGGACAAATGGCTCTGGAAGATGTCCCTTTTCTAGAGTATGCTTCTCTCATAAACCATAGGTGTAGCACATACTCTGGAGGTCTCACAGCATGAAAGCGATGTGGTTTGACAATCGGAGAGGGCCGCAGGCAGTAGTAAGCGTGAAGAGTTGTTCTTTCCACGGTATGCGCAACGAGCTGTAAGCAAGTGAGCAAAGTGAATAAAAAAGAAGACCTCTCATGAGAGGATAATACACTCTCATTATGACTAGAATGAATATCCAGCAAACTCGTATTCGTTTGATATGTTCAGGTAAAGGAGAGAGAGAGAATGAAAGCAGCATATATTACTGCTCAGCAAGGTGGCCCAGAAGTCATCGAATATGGGGATGTGGAGCAACCTCACATTGGAGCCGGTGAGATTTTACTTCAAGTGCATGCTGTTGGTATTTCTCCGCAGGAGCTCGAATGGGTTCCAACGTGGAAGACTGCCGATGGGCAAGAGCGTGCGAAGCCAATCATCATGGGTCATGAGATTTCTGGTTCAGTTGTTGAATTAGGTGAGGGTGTCACAGCATTTAACGTGGGTGACGACGTCTATGGACTGAGCAGTTTCTGGAGAAATGGCGCCCAGGCTGAATATACCATTGTCGAACCAGCTGAAATTGCCCTGAAGCCTCGTCGTAGTAGCCACATTGAGGCGGCGACGTTACCACTTTCGGCACTGACTGCCTGGCAAGCATTCTTTGAGCAGGGATCGTTGAAGCGGGGACAGCGCGTCTTGATTCAAGGAGCTGCTGGTGGTGTAGGAAACTATGCTGTGCAGATCGCGCATTGGGCTGGCGCGCAGGTGATCGCAGTCGCATCGGCACGGCATCATGAGTTTTTGCGTGCACTTGGTGCAGATCAGCTTATTGATTACACAACGATGCGTTTTGAAGATGTTGTCAGCGACGTTGACTTTGTGTTGGATACCATTGGTGACGAGACACAGAAACGGTCATTTAAGGTCCTGAAAAAAGGCGGTATCCTGGTTGGTATTGCTGGCGAGCAGGAGAATAGGATCTTTGAGTGGGCGAAGCAATATGAGCGGGATGCAAAGTGGTTTATTGTTCGCCCTAACCATGAGCAACTAGCACGCATTGCCGAGTTCGTTGATGAAGGTCATATGAAACCTGTTGTGAATAGCATCTATCCATTAGCTGAAACGCGTCAGGCATATGAGCATAGTTTAAGTGGCCACATGCGTGGCAAAGTTGTCATCCAGGTGGTGGAGTAGCTTTATAAAGTATCCTAGTGGTTCATACACACTCTCGGTGGTATTGTCAACTTGATGAAGAAGTCGAAGAGCTTTTTGAGAGAAATGGAGAAGAGGAAGAAGGAAGCGAAGGATTGGAGAGGATCGTGTGGCGTTAGGCGGCAACTTTCCCGCCAGTCACCTCGCTCCACACCTGGAAGCGATCCTGCATGAGGGCGCGATAATCCCTGGCAGTGAGACGATGCCTTTTTGGTCGAAAGTGATCCAAGATCGGCCCAAAAGCGGAGAGAAAGCCTTGGGCTTGGCCAGGGGATTTGAAGCGCCGCATAGTGCGCTCGCGTTGCCGCGTTGGTTGATGCGAACGTTCCGCTTGGTTGTTTAAACCCTTGTGTTGGCGATGCTCAACATGCGATAGGATTTCCTTCTTTGCGGCGGCGTAGCTGGCCAGTTTGTCCGTGATAATCACACGCGGGATGTATTGGAGCTCTTTGAGGAGCTTCCGGAAGAAGCGTTTCGCTGCATGTTTGTTTCGTCGGCTCTGCGCCAGAATATCCAGCACGCTGCCATCCTGATCCACTGCCCGCCAGAGAGAATGCGTTTTCCCGTTGATCTTCAGGTACACTTCATCCATGTGCCATGTGTCGCCACAACGAGGACGGCGACGACGCACGTCATTGGCAGAGGTCTGGCCGAATTTCAAACACCATTGCCGCACCGTTTCATAGGTGACGACGATCCCGCGCTGGGCCAGAAGCTCCTCAACATCGCGAAAACTGAGCGAGAAGCGGAAATACAGCCAGACTGCATGGCTGATAATTTCCGGAGGGTAAGAAAGCGAAAGCCTTTGTAATTGGGAGCAAGAGTGTGTGTTTTCATGAAGCTATTCTAACATATGGTTCAGCTTCATTGCCAAGTTGCTAATACCAGCGTGATCCACGTGAGAGCTGGTTTGTCCACCTCTCGGCAGAGATGCCCTTGGAAGAAATCGTTCCGACATATGCCCATCGTTTTTCGCAAGAGTATGGCTACCGCTTCATGAAGCAAGACTTGCTCTGGACCCAGGCTCGTGTCCGAACGCCCGAGCAATTTGAGCGCTGGAGCCTGTTGGTAGCGTTGGCCTTGAATCAGTTGGTCTTGGCCCGCCACTGTGGGCAGGCGCTCTATCGGCTTTGGGAGCCAGCACAACGTCCACTGACGCCCCGGCAGGTTCGTCGAACGATGCCATCGCTTTTGGTGCTGGTAGGAACACCCGCTCGGGCGTGCCAACCACGAGGAAAATCGCCTGGTCGAGCCAGCGGGTTCCACCCGCAGCCTGTCCCGCGCTATCCCGTGGTCCTCAAAAGCAGACTCAAGGCCAAAACCAAGGGCTAATCCTGCTACAAGAGGTATCAATATGAGCATGTTTCCTTAGTTAAGGATCAGCACACACGTCAAGCGCAAGCCCACCACAAAGAGTGATCCGAAGGGGCGCTTTGCTCCCAATCTTCTGAACCGGGAATTTGAGGGGGAACAGCCCATTAGTCGTTGGGTCACCGATACCAAAGCGGTCGCCTGAGAAACCCATGCTGCATACGCATCATAGCCTCATCTATTTCCTCCTCTACTGTGTGAATCTGGCAAGCTGACAGGCACATTCTTTCCGCCTTTAATACTGGTTAGTGAGCAAAGAGCCTTAGAGGCACGACCGCCGCGGGAAGAGCGGTCACTCCGGCGAGTCAGGGAAAGCCTGTGGTCTCTCTCCGTTCTGGAGAGGACTGATGGCTACGATCAACAGCGCCAGGAGAATACTTATCATTCCTACCCAGGCCAGTTGCGTGATCGCGAAGGAGCGGAGGGCCAGGCCGCCCACGGCCGCTCCAATCGCAATCCCCATCTGGAATGTAGCGTTATTTAGTGCCAGAATAACATTCGCGTGCTCGGGAGCCGTATTTAGTAAATGCCGTTGTTGAGGAATAAAAAGCAAACCGAAGCTCATCGCCCAGAGAAAGAGCGTGAGCGCCCCACCTATGATCGTGGTGGTGAGCAGGGGGAGGGTAAGCTGTATCAGCAATAACGTGACCAGTAAGAGCGGTAAAAGTCGGAATGAGCTAAAGCGATCTGCGAGCAATCCCCCGACCCAACTACTAATAAACGTGCCCAGGCCGGAGCAGACAAGCAATACGCTTACATCAGATATATGCATATTTTGTTGTAAGAGCAATGCAATATAGGAATAGCAGATGTAGAAGCCAATATTCCACAGGAGAGCTGGTGTGAGCGCCAGGATAACACGTGGATATGTAATGGGCAACAGGCGCTCTTTTAGTGAGAGTGATGTCGATGTAGCTGATCTGGGTAATCCGCAGACCACGAGTAAGAAAAACGCTAATCCGGCCAGGATTGCCACCAGAGCAAATGAGAACCTCCAGCCAAAGTTCTCACCAATCCATGTCCCAAGCGGTGCACCCAGGGCAGTGGCAACGGTCACCCCCATGACGACCAGTGCCAGTGCCTGACCTCGTTTGGCCGGAGGAGCCAGCGAGATCCCTACGGTATAGGCCATAGGAGCATAGGTGGCGGCGCAACAGCCAGCCAGGATACGTGTAAGTAGTAGGAGCTGAAACGATGGGGAGAGCGCCGAAGCAAGATTGGCGAGACAGAACAGGCCAAGTGCGCCTATCAGGACTCGGTTACGCGGCCAACGTCCTGTTAGTGCCGCCAGGAGAGGCGCTCCCAGCCCATAGGTCAAAGCGAAGACGGTTATCAATTGGCCCGCCAATCCCGCGCTTACTTCAGTCTCTTTCGCGATTGTGGGGAGCACGCCCGCTACGACAAAGGCATCCGTGCCCAGGGCAAACATGCCCAGCGAAAGCAGGATGATGCGAGGATTAATGCGCGTGGGAGACGCCTGTTCCCCCGCTATCGAGCAATGAGCTTGCGTTTGTGACATAGGAAAACTCTTTCTTCTTCTATGAAAAACTGCTTTACGCAGTAGATCTTGTAGGGCCCATGCTGACATGGCCTTATTCGCGCCGTGAGAACGTATCGCCCGGCGAAGAGAGTTCATGCAAGCATGGACCCTATAACGCGCCGTTTGGCGTGCATATTGCCTACTTTTCCAGATCCTTCATGTATTGAGATTTATCAATCTGATGTCTCTGCCACTCGCGCTGGCCCAGTTCGTTGAGCTGCTGAAACTCTTCATCGCTGAGTTCAATGTTGGTAGCTGCTATATTCTCCTCCAGGTGCTTCAGCTGGCTGGTGCCAGGGATTGGCAACATGATGGGGCTACGCTTCAGTATCCATGCGAGGGCGATACCACTGGGGGTCGTATGTTTCTCTTTCGCGAGAGCATCGAGTGGGGAGCCTGGCTGTGTCATGCTCCCCGCAGCCAGCGGAAACCAGGGAATAAACCCGATATTGGCGCGTTGGCAATACTCAAGCACATCCTCGCTCTGGCGCATCACTAGATTGTAGAGATTCTGGACCGTTCCAACCTGGAATAACTTCTGCGCGGCTTCAATTTGCTCAACCGTGACCTCGCTAATCCCTCTTTTGTCAGAGAGGGAGAGACAGCCAGTGAGGTATGGAGAGCACCACCCTCTGCAAGCCAAGGACTCTTCAACGTCCCTGCCCAAAAACACGGTGCTCTGTTTTGAGCACCTACCATCTCTGACAGAAGAGGGTAATGCTGTATTCCTTAATGGCGCTATCATTTCTACAAGCCGAGACCTGCGAACAGTCGACCTCTCTTTGGACTCCAGGCCTCGGTTCATCGCTTTATTCATGTCATTGAGGAACGTAGCACTAGCAAGGGGCAGAGTCCCTTGACCCCGTTCGTCTGACTTGCCATCGGGGTAACTAGCAAGTGTTTCATGTAGTTGTTTTCTTTCTGGAGGTAGTATATCTTAATAATAGACTTGCTTGAAGAGCCAATTTATATTATTATGGCAGTGCCATTTTTGAGTAAAAAAATTTTGAGCGCTTTCAGCAAAGGGAGCTGTAACTTATGCCAAAGCGGGCGAGACTGGTGGATAAACCGGAGATTATACTTGATCAGAACGCGCAGGCGCCGCTCTATCGCCAGCTTTATGAGCGCTTGCGGGCGCAAATCCTGGCGGGCCAGTTGGAGACGGGAACACGCCTCTCCTCGACGCGTGTCCTGGCTAGCCAGCTAGGGGTATCGCGTAATACGACGGCTCTGGCCTACGAACAGTTATTGCTGGAGGGATATCTGGAGAGCCGGGTGGGAGATGGGACGCGGGTGGCCCGTTTGGAGCCGGAGCAACTGGCGCAGGCGAGTGGAAATGGCTCTAAACAAGATAGGAGGGTTGCTCCTGCGACACAGCGCGGCTTGCTGGCGCGGCGTGGTCAAGTCTTGCTTGACGAGTTTGCTTTTGGGCAGAAGACAGAAGTCAGTTCAGATAAAGATGTGTTCCTGGTGGGCGAGCCTGAAGTGGCGTACTTTCCCTATGAGATCTGGGCCAGGTTGATAGCGAAACACGCCCGGCAATCGCTGCAAGCCCACTCACGTTATCAGGATGTGCAGGGCTATGGACCTTTGCGCGAGGCCATTGTGGCTCACATCGGCATTACGCGTGGTGTACATTGTATGCCTGAACAGATCATACTCACAGCCGGAGCACAGGGCGCGCTCGACCTGGTGGCGCGCGTCTTGCTCGATCCTGGCGAGCAGTCCTGGGTTGAGGATCCGGGCTACTTTGGGGCCAGGGGTGCGCTAATGGCTGCAGGAGCTGTTATGCTGCCAGTGCCTGTGGATCGCCAGGGTATCAGTGTCGCGGCAGGACGACAGCTTCAAGGCGAGGCGCGCCTGGCAGTAGTGACCCCCTCACATCAGTTTCCTACAGGGGTCACCATGAGCCTGGTCCGGCGCCTGGAGCTGCTGGAATGGGCGAGGGAGACGCAAGGCTGGATAGTCGAGGATGACTATGATAGCGAGTATCGTTACAGCGGGCGGCC
Organism: Ktedonobacter sp. SOSP1-52; assembly: GCF_016587395.1. NCBI lineage: Bacteria > Bacillati > Chloroflexota > Ktedonobacteria > Ktedonobacterales > Ktedonobacteraceae > Ktedonobacter > Ktedonobacter sp. SOSP1-52. Next base: position 27,320 of record NZ_BNJH01000008.1, on the reverse strand, counting down.
TCTGGAGGCGTTGCATGGCCTTGATCGTGCGGGGCGCGTGATCTATATTGGCACCTTTAGTAAGGTGCTCTTTCCCTCGTTGCGCCTGGGATATATGGTCGTGCCACCACAGTTGCTGGAGGGCTTTCTTGCCACCCGCCGCTTCGTCGATGTACACCTGCCGCTGCTGGAGCAGATGGCCCTGACCGATTTTATTACCGAGGGGCATTTCGCGCGCTACCTACGCAAGATGCGTGGACTCTACATGGAGCGGCGCGATGCCCTGGTGAATGCCTTGAACCAGGAGCTGGGCAATATTCTGGACGTTACTATACCAGAAGCTGGCATCCACCTGGTTGCCTGGCTGCCGGAGGGGGTAAGTGCCGATAGCGTAGTCGAACTGGCTGCAAATCAAGGTCTGAGAATACTGCCTGTTTCGCGATTTAGCATGCAACCCCTCAAGCGTGACGGCCTCGTGCTTGGTTTCGCAAACGCAACTCCAGAGGCACTACGAGCAGATGTGCATGCTCTGGCGAGAGTGTTGCGGAGTGCGCTTATATATACGCCATTTTCACTTAAGTAGCCGTGTACGTCAGCAGCGGGCCCGCTACTAGCATACGCGGCTATTGCTCCGTGGTCCGTTTATAATATGAATTCATTTTGAGCCTCGGAAAGAGGCGCATCCCATTTTCGTGTTCAGAGGAGCTCGGCTTGTACACGCTATTCATCCTCTCTCGATTGTGTGGGCAGAACCAACCACTCCAGGAAATCCGAGAGATCTGGACGCCGTAGGCTAAGCCAGAACCTCGACCAGGAACCCGCCTGGCGCTTGAACATAAAATGTCCAGGCATGACTCCGTTCCGGGGGCTTCATTTCAAATCCGTCGTCTTTCAAGCGTTGATAGATCTCGTTAACACGCTCCTCGCTTTCCTGGACAAAGCCGATATGAAATGTGCCTGGATAGCTCACCTGACCAGCTTTCATCAAGGTGAGTACCAGATTATCGTCGTCGGAGAGGACCGTAAACCCTTTGTTGCCTCCCTGGCTGCGTAACCCGAAGTACGTTTCGAGAAATTTGGCCGCCGCAGGAACATCAGTAAACTCATCAATAAAGGGCCTTTGCTTCTTCCAAACCATTGAGAGGGGAAAATAGTGAGAGGAGGTATTGTACAGCCATAGGAGGCGTACAGGTGCTCAATGGGTGAGTGTAGAAAAGAGAACATCCACTTTGTTGCGTGTGTCAAGTATGTTGTTCTGCTTTTCTAGAAACCGCAGAGGCCGTCATACTCTCCTTATGTGAGCATGACGGCCTCTATCGCATATTTTAAAAGCCCATTTCTCCTTATGGTGCAAGCAGTTCTGCGATCAATTGCAGCAGCGTCTCCAGATCAAAGGGTTTCTGGAGCGTTCTGAGATGATCCAAGGCGCCGCTTTCTTGTGGCAAATCGGCACTCATCAGGAGGATGGGTGTGTGCTCACCTCCTTCTCTACGCTGCAACTGGTTGGCGAGTTCCAGCCCATTCATCCCAGGGAGATGGTAGTCGAGCAGAAACAAATCAGGCGTGATCGTTTGCAGCATATTCAGCGCCATCTCGCCGCTCGGGGCAAGATGCCCTTGATAGATTGCCTCCTCCTGGAGCACTTCCAGCAGGAGATTGCCAAGGATGGGATCATCTTCGACAATGAGAATACGCTTGACAGCAAGAACATCATTCCATGCTTGTGGCTGGAACGTATACATATGCGCTCCTTATGTTCTTTTCAGGGGAAGCGTCACCTGAAAAGTCGATCCTTTTCCCATTTCGCTCTCCATCGTGATGGATCCTCCATGGTATTTCACAATCTCCGCGACAATATACAAACCCATTCCGAGGCCTGGAAAGGCGCGCTGATGTGGAGCAACCGCCCGATAGAAGCGCTCAAAGATTTTCTCGTGCTGCTCTCGTGGAATGCCGATACCCTGATCATGCACGCTGAGCGTCACGGCCTCTTCGGATGCCTTGGTATCCACCTCTATCGTGTTGGCTCCTGGGGAATATTTGATCGCGTTGCTGATCAGGTTCAGCAACATTTGCTCGAGCCGGTCCTTATCCCCGACCAGAAGAGGGGGGGACGCGGCACGATGCACGACGATGGTATGGGTCGTCTGCATCTGTTGCACGATCTCAACGACCTCCTGGAGCACGTCGTCCATATTCACCGTTTCTTGGGCATACTCCAGGGTGCCAGCCTGAATTTTGGAGAGGTCGAGCAACTCTCCGACCAATCGGGTAACCATGTTGAGTTGTGCCTCCATCCGGGAAAGAACGGTATCCGCGTTGTAGATGCCTTGCTTTCCCAGTTGCTTTCGTAATAGTTGCGTTTGCAGCTTCAAGGACGTGAGCGGTGTCTTGAGTTCATGGCTGACCATCCCTAGAAAGTGATCTTTGCGCTGCTCCAGCTCCTTGCGGGCTGAGTTGTCCAACACAAAGCCGATGCCCTGGAGCACCTCACCATGAAAGGCCACTCCTCCCATGAGCACGTCCAGGCGGCTACCATCCTTACACACGAGTTCGGCTTCAAAGGGTGTGGTATCTTGCTGCACGACCAGTTCCTGGTGCACTTGCTGGAACAGCGAGGGCTTCGAGGTTGGCAGGGTGAAACTGCCCCAGTTGATACACTGCCGGCACAGCTCGTCTCGGTTATAGCCCGTCATCCTCAGGAAGGTGTTGTTCCCTTCCACCACCACGTCGCCTTCGGCGAAAAAGATCCCGATCACGCTGGAACTCATGAGATGGTTCACGCGTTCCTGGCTCTGGTGCAAGGCGTCCTCGGTTTGTTTCTGCCTCTGAATATCGGTGCAGGTACCAACCCATTGGACGACCTGCCTCTCCTCGCTCCGCAGAGGCACACCCCGTGATAAAAACCAGCGATAGGTGCCCGGCTGTCTCTCCCTGAGGCGATATTCAAACTCATAGGGTTCCCCTGTCTCTAATGCCTGGCGCTGAAGAGCCAAGACCCGCTCTCGATCCTCAGGATGTACAAACTGAAGTGAGACCGCTTCATCATGCGTGATATCCGTTCGGAGGGCTGTGTGCCACATGCCCTGGATGCACTGCCGGTCAGCGGGAGGCAGGTGCTGGAGCCATTCATCCTCTGTGCATTGCTCGGACATCATATGGGCATAGTCGTGCGAGCGTCGATTACAGTAGGCGATGGAACCATCAGGCCGCCTGACCCAGACAAATTGGGGCACGGTATCGAGCACAGTACGAAGTTCCTCTTCCACGCGCTTGTACCGGGTAATATCGAATCCCCTACAGATCAGATACTCGACCTGCTGATTTGTCCCGCACTGGGGCGTCAGCGTCAACGCAAGGTCGAGATACCTTCCTGGGTGTGGACAGACGCGGGCTTCAAAGCGTACCGTCACTCCCTGTCTGGCCTGTTCGATCGCCGCACATAATTGCCTTTGAGCATGCGGGACAGACGACCACCAGGGAACAGCGGTGAGCGATTTGCCAATCACCTCCTTGAGCTGGACCTGCGCGTCCATCAAGGGACGCTGACTGATCTCCAGAATCAGTCCCTCTGGTGTCAACATCGCGACCCGCTCAGCACTGTGCTCCAGGAGATCCCGATACCGCTGTTCACTTTGGTAAAGGGCGTCCTGGCACTGCGTTGGTTCCGTGTTTTCCTGGAACACGACCGCGAGGCCCACTCCGGTGGGCGAGATCTGTGCATGGAACCAGGTCTGGGTCACCGGGGAACGATATTCCACGTCGGTCAGTTTCCGCGTCTGCCTGGCCTTGAGCACCGCCTGGTAGAGCGCTGTGCTCACCAGGTGAGGAGCAAGGCACCAGAAGCTGTTTCCAACAAGCGCCTCTTGTGTAGTGCCGAGCATGGTCTGCGCGCTGGCATTGGCATACACAATCGTGGTGGCGTCATCGACGACAAACAACGCATCAGGAAGCGTCTCAAGCGTGCTGAGGAGCATTTCACGCGATGTGAGCATGCTTGACTCGCTGCTTTGTGGATTGAACATCATACTGTCTCTCTCCCTTTCACGTATCCCCATCCCTGGTGGCAAAGATGTTTTCCAGCTTTGAACCTCAAAAAATATCATGCAATGGAGATGATCCCTCTTCTGTCACATCGGTTGGAACAAGCGATGAAAAAGTGTGTGTATGCAATACGTGCGTTTCTCGGAGAGGCCAGGAGCAATGAGCATCTGCCCCGGGCCCTTTCAGGGGCTGCTTTTAGGGCTCTCCATTGCAGCGCTTATGTACAACGGAAAACCGCCTCTCCAAGAAAACACATGGTGAAGGATAGTTCTGTCGGCATGATGGTATCTCCCTTTTCGGTAGAGAGAAAGTAGGAGGAGATAGGATGGCGTAATGCTTCTTGGCTGAGGACCTCTTCCTGAGTCATTCTCCCCAGGCGACAACCGCGGGTATTGTCAACGTACATTTTTCTCTTGATGCGCTTTTACCACTGAACCTTCATGTGAGGTCTTTCAGCGGGCTTTCTTCCGAGAGGATTTTGGGCCGGCGCCCACTTCTCTCCAGCATTTCTGGCGATAAACGCAACAATTATCCTTGCGTTGACACTACCTCCTCATGGTTTTTGAGGACTTGACCAGAGAGGGTCTTCATCCTGGTACATTGAGCATGATTTTTCCTTGATGGTGCCGCGTCTCCAGTCGCTCATGAGCCTGCCTGGCCATGACGAGGGGAAACACCTGATCAAGGTGAACCGTCAACTGACCATGGTTCACCAGCTTCGTCAGTTCGGCCAATTGTCGTCCATCAGGGCGGAAGTAGAGTACGTGCGTGTCAATATGACGGGTGGGTGTCACCTGCTCAAGGTCGACAATGGTGACGAGCCGCCCCCTCTCGCGTACCACCTGCAGACTTCTTGCCGCTGTCTCTCCCCCAACACAGTCCAGGACCGCATCGATGCCCTCAGGATGAGCTGCGTGGACAGCCTCCGCGAAGTCCGTTTGCGTATAATCAATGAGTTCGCTTGCTCCCAGTTGCTGAAGGTACGGGTGGTGCTCGCTCCTGGCAGTGATCATGACGTGTGCTCCAACGCGCGCAGCCAGTTGGACAGCAAACGTGCCGGTTCCTCCCGCCGCACCGGTAATCAAGAGCGTTTCTCCCGGTTGGATCTTCAGCAGTTCGAAAATCGCCTGGTAAGTGGTCAGCCCGTTGACGGGAAGGGCAGATGCGTGCAGGGCATCGAGCGAGGAGGGCATTGGAGCGATGAGATTCGCAGGGACAGCCACGGCAGAAGCATAATGACCAATGCCGACCTGGTAGGTCGCGCAGATCACGTGGGTTCCCACATCCCATCCCGTGACTGCCTCTCCCACCTTTGCAATGATCCCTGCTGATTCCCAACCAAGCACGAGCGGAAACTGTTGCCCTTCTAATACCATGCTTCCTTGCCGCGTTTTCACATCCCACATCCCGACGCCGGCTGCCTGGACGCTGATGAGGACTTGCTCTGGGCTACAGGGGGCACAGGCAGATCCACAAGCTTGAGTTGATCAGGGCCGCCAAAGGCGGTAATGGCGATCGCTTGTATGCGTTGTCCTTTGTCTAGCACTGTTTTCTCTCCTTTCTGCAATGCAGCGTTCGTGCTCTTGTCTTTTCCTGACACCAAGAAGTATACTCTGATAAAGGGCCTGTTAAAAGGGCCATTTTCAGGTAGACGAAAGGGGCCATTTAAGATGTTGTTGATAAAAAGGAAGGAGGCCAATTGGCAAAAAATGCTAAAGGGGAGTAGGCCATGGAGGAAATGGAGTGAGTTGGGTGGCGATTGATGTGGTGAGAGGGTGAGGATGAGGGGAAGGTGTTGTTGCAAAAGGAGTCAGAGACAAGCGCTTGATCCGAGAGGAGAGCGTTTTTTTGTGGAAAAGAGGAGGGGGTGGAGAGTGGAAGGTCGAGAGAAGGAGAAGGCTGAAGAGTGGAAAGGAGAGGAGGGAGGCAGGGGTGGGATGTAGGATATCATAATTCTTGTCTTTGACTCAGCTCACCTCGTGTGAAAAATCCCACAATTGCTGTCTTTGCTTCCCATAATAGGTGTCATTCCCCTACAGAATTCCCACCAAACCTGTCATTGCCCTATAGCGTATTCCTGGCTTGGTGATGGCGGAGTCGGCTGATACGCTTCTTTGCATGTTTAATGTCTTGATGACTGTATTCGCTGATCAAAGAAACCGATCAACGAGCATTTGAAATTTCAAGCAGGTTGCCATCAGGATCACGAAAATAGAGAGATATGAGGGACTTTGTGGCACCAGTTCGCTCTACTGGCCCTAGAAGGAGAGGAACATTCCATGCTTCAAGGTGCACGATCACTTGCTCTAATGGTATCGATGTCAGGAAACAAAGGTCGGCAGAACCAGGCGTTGGAAATTGAGCCTTCGGATCGATTTCTTTCCCCTTTGGGTGAAGGTTGATTTTCTGACTCCCGAATTGAAGCGCCTTTCGTCCTTCGGCAAAAGTGATCACGCGCATTCCCAGGACGTTCGAGTAGAATTGACACGTTGCCTCAATATCCTGTACGGTGAGGACGAGATGATCTAAAGAATCAACCTGCATAGCTACCTCCTATTTTCTTCATTTTACAACTTTTTGAGCAGCGAGGCTGACACCGTGGGTAAAACGGTTGTGTTGCAAGAATGAAAAGGAAAGAAGCTGGGTGAAAGAATGGTTCATTTTGATCAGTTTAGGCAGCTATCCCAAAGAGCTTGGCAACCAGTGCAACCGAGCTTTCGCGACGTTCTTCAAGAAGAGACCGCGCTGTTCTTTCGTCGGATGGTCAGTGAACCAGAGATGGTGGATAAAGAGTTTCAGGAGACCACAGCTTAATGGGATCCTTGGCAGCCAGTGCGATAGATCGTATTATCACAATAACGATCTACTGCACTACCGAGAGATAGCCCTGGTCTCTGCCAGAGACCACACTGCCAGAAGAGATCAGCGGCGAGCCGGTTTGTGGCAATCGGCAGAGCTCTCTTTTCAATTTGTAATTTCTCAAGTTGGTTCTGTGCTGATTGCTCTGGAGAAGTGTGCATTGACATGGCACCTCACCAAGCGTGTCAAAAAGGCCCTGAAAGAGCGAGCGCAGGAGGATAGCCTCGCGTTGCGATCCAGTCATTGAGGGGAACATTGCCAAGAAATATGCGTGGGTCCATCGTGCCGTGCGTGAGCAAGAAATGACTGGCAACCTGTTCGTGTCGCCATGTCGCGCGTGTGGCTCTGGAGATGCTGGAGAGCCTCATTTTTTTATGGAAAATTGATGGTCAAGAGGGCTGTGGGCAGCGTATACTCTGGCTGTGTCGGGAGGCAGATGCGACCAGAGGAGGTATGGATCAGATGGAGAGACGAGTTCCCACGCTTTTGGAAATTCCTGAAGATCAGCGAGCGGAAGCCTATTGGCGGCATGTGCGTGGTAAGAGCCTGTGTGGCGCGAAGGGGTCCCACAAACGGAGCAGTCACGAGCATCGGGGGTGCCGCTTTCGACCTTACAACGGTGGATCAAGCAGTAGAGGGAAGATGGGCTGTGTGGATTGGCCAGGCAACCGCGTGCGGATCGAGGAACGCGACGCAATCTCTCGGAGGAGATGATCACATTGATCGAGGGGATTGGCGTTGCGCAAACCGCGCCGGTCGGTGGCTACCATTCAGCGGCAGGTGAGCGCTTTTGCCTTAGCGCAAGGGTGGGCGGAACCGAGCTATCGGCAGGTGTATGAGATTGTCAAGGCGCTCCCGCCGGCGCTGGTGACGCTGGCGAGAGGCCGGGAGGGGAGACGTATCGGGAGGAATATGAGCTGTTGTACCGCCGGGAAGCAGCGAGGCCCAATGAGATGCGGGCAAGCGGATCATTGTCTGTTGCCCATCCTGGTGAAAGATGGGCAGGGAAAGAGTGGGCGGCTCTGGTTGACGGTGATCGAGGATGATAAGAGCCGGGCCATCGCAGGCGAAGCTGCGTTCCACCAGCGTGCAGGTGGACGATTTGCCGCAAGGTACGGCCACTGAGATTGGCCGAAAACATCCGGGAAGGGGCGGCATACCAGGCTCCTACCCAGTTCGTCTGGCCCTGGGTCTCTCTATTCATCATACAGGGTATCTTCCTTTCGCTCGACCGGATTGCTTCTCGTGAGCACACTATAGCATCGCTTTTCGAGAGCGTCCAATAGATCAGCCCGCGACTGCGACGGTGATGAAAACCGTGGCGGTCGCGGGCACTCCTGATCTTCGTGTTCAGGCGGTGAGGACGATCTTGGCAATCCCGCCCTTTTCGGCGATTCCCTGTGCTTCGGCGGCATCAGCGAGCGGCATGATGCGCTCGACTGGGATCGTCAACGTGCCGTCACGTACCGCTTCAGCGTAGCGCAAGATCAGCGCAGCCCTGGTTGCGGGGTCGACTTGCCCAAAAACGGTAGTGATGTGGACGGTAGGATAAAGCGCGGCGTCTTGCGGGTTTTGCTTGGGGAAACAACCAAACGTGCCACCTTCCTTGACTCTGGCAAGTAACTTGTCAGCGAACTTCCCACCAACGGTATCAGCGACGCAGTCGAGAGGACCGAGTTGGTCAATCGCTGCGTCATCATCGATGGCGATGGCCTCGCTCACGCCAGGAAGTTGCCGGGCAGCATCAAGTCGCTTGCCACGAACGCCAGCAATGACCCGAGCCCCGATCTGCGATGCCGCGAAGACCGCTGAGCGACCGACAGAACCTAAAGCCCCGGTGATGAGGACGGTCTGACCGGGTTGGACGTTGGCACCCAGCCGTATCATCAGATCGCCCGTGACGGTGACCAGTGGGAGCGCGGCAGCGGTAGTCATCTCCAGGCCAGCGGGCATTTTGACGAGGTCGGTGGCTTTGACGGTACAGAGTTCGGCGTAGGTACGTAGAGCCACAGCCATGACGCGGTCGCCAGGCTCGAAACTGGTGACGCCCTCGCCTGCCTCGACAACGGTGCCAGCGAGGTCGCAGCCGAGGATGTGGGGGAACGCTACCGGAAGGATGTCCTTGACTGTGCCAGAACGTACCATCCAATCAGCAGGGTTGATGCTGGTGGCGCAGACGCGCACGAGCACCTCACCAGTGGCAGGTTTGGGGTCTGGGAAGTCTTCATATTTAAGTGTTGACGCGGGGCCGTACTCGTGGAGGACAATTGCTTTCATGCTTTCCCTCGATTTCTTGAGAAATGTTCCTGTTTGAACATATGTCTTTTGCTTTCTGATAGTGAAAAGGTCAATTGAGAGTAAGAGTGAAGAGTGAGCAGGTTTTCGGGCCAAGAGGGGTTTACGTCTCCACTTCTGTGATGGACTCCACTCACTTCATCCGTTACGAGTGTATAATAAAGGACAGATTTTAACGAGATACGAGTTTATTCAGGAACTACCACTTCCCGTTTCCGGTCACATCGACTTTATGGAGTATGCTTCATGTCTATGCATCAATGGGAGTTGGATCGTCATCACGAATTAGCCGCGTTCTTGCGCAATCGTCGCGCTCGTCTCTTGCCAGAACAGGTGGGATTACCAAGAGGGCAGTGTCGGCGGACACCGGGCTTACGGCGGGGAGAAGTAGCTCTGCTCGCTGGAGTCACCCCTGAGTGGTATAGCAGGCTTGAGCAGGGGCGAGATATTCACGTCTCCGTGCAATTGTTAGAAAGTCTGGCGAGAGTCTTGCAGTTGGACACGGATGAACGCCCTGCGACTCCTGATTTACTCGCCTCGTAGCAATTCTGGGACGACCGAGAAAATCGAGCGGCTTCTCGCCTTTGAGTAGGAGAGGAAGCATACCGTCTCAAAGGCCATGTATAGCCATGGGCGCGAGCCGGGCAACCTGGGGATGGTATTCAATGAAGCCGCCTGGGATGGGAAAGGAAGCCCACCTTTTCCAGCTTAGCGGGGAGAAACGAGGCGAAATCACCTCGACAAATCCTTAGCGGGGGAAACGGGAGGTAAAAATGTTGGGACCCCCTTCTAGGGTTTCAAGAAAGATGAGCTGCCCCAATGGTCCATGTTTTCGATAGCGTCCCTCTCCGATGACTGTCTCTCTCTATCGTGCCTCAACGTAACTATTCAGAAGGGTGGCGTAAAAGGTTCATTGTATGCAATTGTTGCTGCATTCCTGGCAGTGCCGAGATCAAGGGCGCAAGAACATGCCTGATTTGCATCTTCTCCATGGGCCATCTGAATAGTTACGTTTTTTACACGTATCCTGATAGTGTTGGCGAATTGACTTCTCTAGCTCAAGCCACAAAAAGATTGTATCCTGTTGCAAGCTCGATTTTTGATTTCGCCAACACTATCTATCCTGGGCCTACCTCCTGGAGTGTCGCTCATGACGACACGAGTCACTCGATCTCTCTCAGTCCATCAGAGCAAAGGAAACAAGCACGTTTCCAGTCGTCCTTAGTGAGATGGAGCAGGCACTACCCGCATGCCTTCCAGCAGCGACCATATTTGCTCTACCGTATCCGTCGTAGAATAGGGCATAGATTGGATAATCCACCATTCCAGCACACCAATGATCGCCGAAGCCAGAAATTGCGCGCTCACCTCCTTATTCATGGTCCGGTCGATGTGACTTTCATCAATATACTCTCTGAGGATCCGCAACATCACATCCATCAGGCGATTTCTGAAAGTAGGGATGCCTTTGTTGACTAGGAGAGTCTTATACAAGAAGGCATGCTGCTCCAGATATGCAAATATGTGCTGGATCGCAGCCTTCGTAGGATGATGTGTCGTGCCGCCTGGTAGACAGTCTCCCAACAGTTGAGCCAGGTGGGTATCTATGCACTGATCCAGCAGATCAAATTTATCCATGTAATGCAAGTAGACAGTGCCCCGGTTGACATTGGCTCGATCCGCGATTGCGTTCATCGTAATGTGCTCAAAGTCTTTCTCCGCCAATAGCCCGATAAAGGCCTCGAAAATGGCCTGCCGTGTTTTGCGTACTCGTCTATCCATTGATTTCTTCCTTTGGGCTATTTCACACATCTTTTCCTCGATAATGAACAATCAATTTGACTCTGTCGATTAATGAACAAATTTGACAAATTTCCCTATTGAAGGAAGCGGGTAGCTCTCTTAAGATTATATTAAACAAACGTTGATAAATCAACAGATGTCTAAGAGAGCTCTGGTAGCACGAATACAAGCTCTCTTGCAAAAACAAAGGAGAAATTGATCATGAAGGCCATTGTTATGCCGTACTACGGAATCCCTGAGACTTTACGAGAGCAAGACATAGCTGAACCAGAGCGAAAAGAGACGCAAGTTCTCGTGGAAATGTACACAACATCTATCAATCCAGGGGATTATGTTCTGCGCTCAGGGGCAGCACAGCATATGATGCCGATCCAGTTCCCGTATGTGCTGGGTACGGATGTGGCGGGGGTGGTGAGAGAAGTTGGAGAGAAGGTAACGTCTGTGAAGCCAGGCGACCGCGTCATGGGACTAACGCCTGCTGTCGGCGGTGCCTATGCGGAATATGTAGCTGTGGAAGAGCATGCTCTTGCGCTCATCCCTCCGACACTTTCGTTTCAGCAAGCAGGCGCACTCCCAGCGGTAGCGCTGCCCGCCTGGCAAGCACTGTTTCACAATGGTCAGTTGCAGCCGGGACAACGCATTCTGATTCATGCTGCCGCAGGGGGAGTGGGACATATCGCCGTTCAACTTGCTAAGCAGCAAGGTGCCTACGTCATCGCCACCGCACGCATGCACAATTACGAATTTGTGTGGCAGTTGGGCGCTGACGAGGTCATTGATTACAGCGTCACCGATTTTACCAAAGCCATAAGCACGCCAGTCGATGTCGTGCTGGATATGGTCAACGATAGAACTGCTGCAGTGGTGGACCTAAAAATAGGAGAAACGGGACGAAAAAGCTACGCGGTCTTGAAGGATGGCGGTAAGTTCATTTCTCTGGTTGCTCTGGCGATTAATGAGTATCCGAAGGTTCGTGGCATCGATGCCCAATGTGTCCACATCGAACCCAACCGCGACGACCTGCGCGACGATCTGGCAGCCATCGTCCGCAGTGTCCGGGAACAGAAGTTGAAGGTACACGTGAATGGCATTTTTCCATTTACTGCACAAGGAATAAACGAGGCGTATCGCCAGAGCGAAATTGATCCGAAAAGAGGAAAGCTTGTGATTCAGAGAAAGGTAGGGTAAGCGCTCCCAGTCTATACTCTCCTGGCAATTTGCGGAAACTGATATATGACGTGAAAAGCGGCTCACGCCACAGAAAATTTTATAGGAGGAAATGACGAAAAATGACAGAGACGTCCAACATTGTTCCCTTCTCTCCATTTGGAGCGCAGGAATTAATTGAGAGCTATCACCAAGCGTGTCTTGCCAAACGTGATGAAGCAACGGTTGATGCCTATCTGCGTATCTTACGCCAATTTACGGAATGGGTTGCGAAACGCCCAGGACATGCGAAACGCTTTCATCCCGAACAGCTCACTGCTACAGTTGTTGAGGGATACCTCTCTTTGCTCAAGGAGGAAGGGTATAGTGTCAGTCATCGTACACGGGTCAAATCGGTGATCAAGCAGTTCTGCCAATGGCTCATTGATGAGAAGGAAGTACTCAAACGCAATCCTACCAAGGGAATCGAGATCAGTACACAGCAGACGCTCGCTCCCCGTGTTCTCTCCCCTGACCAACGGTTTGTACTACGCAATCTGGTTGAGAAAGCAGATGATCTGCGTGGTAAGGCTCTCTTTGCTTTGGGCTATTGGGCGGGATGTCGTGTCAGCGATGTCTCTCATTTACTCATGGAATCTACCCATGTCGGCCCGAAAATTGGCTGGCTGCATGTCGGTTACAAGGGAGAAAAGTTCCGTGATATCGATCTCTTGAACGAAGCACGCCGTCCACTCTACGACTATCTTCAGTAGGGCGGTCGTGAGAAGGAGAGTCCCTACATCTTCACTTCACAGCGAAGTTCACACTTGACAGAAGGCGGGATTCATCATTGATTTCGCACCCTCAGACGACAGGCAAATCATGAGGAGTGGGAGTTGATCTGCGACCTCTCCTTCCACGATCTGCGTCATGACTTTGCTCATCGCGCACGCGAGGCTGGATGGACGCTCGAAGAAGTCGCCTATTATCTTGGACATGTGACTATGAAAGGGACGCCGGCAATTCAGACAACGGTTGATATTATCAACTTATTCGCGGGACTGAAAGAGAGAGATGAGCTATAACAAGGTGAGACGTTGAAGGGAGAGGAGAAGTGGAGATGTCTCTGGAGTTATGCGACCAGTTTGACGCCGGTCACCTCATTCCATTGATGAAATCGGTCCTGTAACATGGCACGATATTCCTCGGCCTTCAAACGGTGGCGTCGCGGCTGGAAATGCCCAGCAATGGGGCTGAAGGCGGAGAGGAAGCGTTGGGCCTGTTTGGCGGACGTAAATCGCCGCATCTTCTTTTCACGTAGTCGCGTGGGTTGGTGCGAATTTTCCGCACGATTGTTCAGCCCTTTGTGCTGACGGTGCTCCACGCCAGGCAAGATGTCGCGTTTCGCCGCGGCATAACTCTTCAGCGTATCCGTGATGATCATGCGCGGAACGTATTGCCACTCTTTGAGAAGCTTGCGGAAACATCGCTTTGCAGCATGCTTATTGCGTCGGCTCTGCACGAGGATGTCGAGTACATTGCCGTTCTGGTCCACTGCTCGCCACAGGTAGTGCCTCTCGCCACGGATCGTGAGAAAGACCTCATCTAGATGCCATGTGTCGCCACAATGAGGGCGACGACGACGGAGCTCATTGGCATACATTTGCCCGAACTTCAAACACCATTGTCGAACGGTTTCATAGCTCACAACCACTCCTCGTTGTGCCAGAAGCTCTTCCACGTCGCGAAAACTGAGCGAGAAGCGAAAAAAGAGCCACACAGCGTGGCTCACGATTTCAGGTGGGAAGCGGAAACCTTTATAGTTGGGGGGAGTAGTGTTTGTTTTCATACAGCTATTCTAACATATTGTTCAGCTACTTTATCAAGTTGACAATATCAACTCGCTCCCTCGCGCTCGCGCCGGGCGCGCCAGAGACGGAGTGCAGGAGGATGCAGGAAACGTTTCCACGAATGAGGCCCGACGTTATAGCCAAAGAGCGCCTCGTCGTCACGCTTTTTTAAGCGATAATAGCCATCACCTTGTTCATCGGTATAGCCAATGGGGAGATCATCTACTGAAGTAATGACATCATAAATGATGGCGCAATCGCATACCGTTGGTCCGATAAGCTGATAGCCATGGGTTGAGTGTGCAGCGAACAACTGCTGGATATGTTGGCGCTCTACCACGGCATATGTCCTGATTGTTGAAGCGGCAGTCATCGTTGATGGATCCTTTCTGTTCGTTGGGAGAAGCAATCAACCAACACGTTTATGCTCTTCATCTCCTAACAATTCAGCTATTACGATGCCATTCCTCTCAGGTATGTATGATGTTCTCAGATAATTTCAATATAGTCACACAAGAAAACCTTCACATCACGAAAAGTACACAATGCCTCGTTCCCTTAGTATCCTAGAGTCGAGAGCATAGGGTAGAAGCGTGAAGGCATTGTGAATACTGGCAAAGCGCTGGTGATAGTTTTGTGATGTTCGTAGGATATTGTTGCCATGATGAACGGGAAGCTTTGTTCTTGACCTCAACAAGCCTTTTTACGAGAGGTAGATTGTGGCGCAAAGGAGGTGACGGTAATGGGTAAGCGTTTTCTCTTGCCCTTCGTAGAAGATATAGATCTGAAACACCATAGCGATAAAACTCAATCCTATGCCGATCCAGATACCTTGCCGAGCGACGCGCATAACGTGTCGTCCTAATTTGACTGCCAGCACCACGCGGAGAATATCAGTGGAGAGTAGAATAGCATCCGCGGCACTGGAGGCTGCAGTTAGCCCCTGGGAACCAAGTGCCAAGCCGACAGATGCACTCGCCAGGGCGGGTGCATCATTGACACCATCACCAACCATTAAGACTTTATACGAGGCATCCAGAAGCTGCTTGATACTGCGTACCTTCTCCTCTGGTAAGCAGCGTGCAACGATCTGATCAACCTTGGCCGCCTGCCCTATCTGCTCAGCGATTGTTTCGTTATCTCCAGTTAAAAGTACGGTATGACGAACACCAACCTGCTTCAAGCCTGGGACCAGATAGGCCAGGTCGGGGCGTGGGATGTCCTCCAGTACAATGAGGCCCACGACCTGATTCTCTACGGCAAGAAAGCTGACAATCTGCCCATGCTCGGTACGTTGCGAGCGCTCAGCCAGTAGCTTTTCAGGTAAAACGATATGTAAGGAACGCATGAAAGTGCGATTCCCGATGGCGACAGGAAAGTCATGAGTGATCGGTATCTCCGGCTGCTCATGAGGAGAAGCCATAATGGTTCCATGCACTCCTTTACCAAAGACCTCCTCAAAATCAGAGACAGAGGCCAACTCGACCTCCTGAACCAGGCGCACGATCTGAGCATACTTACTTTCGGCACTACGCTTGGTGGCCTCAACCTCAAGCACTCCGTCGAGATTCACGCTGCCCGAAAATATCATTGCGCCCCGAGCTTTCCGCACAGGCAAAGGTTCCCCTGTAAGGTCAGCCTCACTCACACTGGACATTCCTGAAATGATTAACCCATCGACCGGGGCCATCTCACCGGGTTTGACAACAACGTGCATGCCAATCTCGACCTCTTCGGCGGGAATATTTACGAGTTGCTCCTGCCGCCAGGCGTGGGCGATTCCTCCCACCATCATAAGCACAATAACCGTTCCCGCGAGATATTCCTGTAAGATCAGCGAACCAATGATAGCGAGCATCGCAATAAGGTCCACGCTCATTTCGCGACGCCACAGGTGCTTGAGCGTGTCCCATAGGAGCGGGAGTCCCGCCCAGCAGGATACCACTAAAGAGGAGCCAATGGGAGATAAATGGAAGGCTGAACAGCCAGAAGCAGACACTCAATATCAGGAGCGCAAGCGTTAAGATAGGAACTGGATAGCGTTTGACAAGCGACCAGACCTTTTGGCTGCTGAGGATAGGTGTATCTTGTTGCTGGAGTGAGACTCTGTTGACTGTTGTATTTGCGTCATCATCTTATACCTTTCCTCTATTTCTTGTATCTTGTAAAGCACTACACGAAAAAAAGAAATAACCTCCTTAAGGATATGCTGACAAGATCTCACCTAAGTCACTGCATAGCCTTTAGCGTTTCTCATTTTGCTCACAATAGGTTGTCAAAAAGCGAGGTATTTCAACACTTTAAATGCAGATAAAAACAATAAAACAGAATGGTGAGGTCTCTTGGATAGGAAAAATGTGAGTTATTGGTGACAGATTTACGCAGTATTGTGACTGTCTTGAGAAGGGTCTATCCTATAATAAGAGTGTAAGAGGGGAGGGAAATGGGGGATGAGGAAATGGTCAGTGAATGCCGAGCAGATCAACCATGTACAGAAGAGCCGACCCGGTGACCTCATTTTGAGCAGGGCCGCGTAAAGCACCGATCCTAAGGATCCGTCTTCAGCATTCACCGCTCCATTTCTCATATGTTCCCGAACTTCAAGCAAAAACAGAAACGCGCAGGACCCAATAGGACAAGAGGTTAGCCTTGCGAGGCCAGCCTCTTGTCCTATTGGGTCCTGCATCATGTAGCGAGCCTGTTTAGGGATGTTCATTGTGATGGTTTCGTGTGGAGGAAGAGATGTCCTGTGATAAGGCAGTGAATATGCCGGTCTATGCTTGTGAAAGATGGCGGAAGAATGGCATAGCCTGCGATGCATGACCCTGCAGGTAAGCGCTTCCCTTTATTAATAAGAAGAAGGAGTTGTCTTATGATGAGACGCATTATTGTTCCACTGGATGGTTCAACGCGAGCGGAAGGAGCTTTGCTACCTGCGGCACACCTGGCGCGGGCGACAGGAGGAGCGCTCTTCCTGGTACGCGCAACCATGCTGCCTATGGAGTATGCCTGGATCTCAGCTGATACAACGATGATTCTGGCTGATGCCATGGAAGCCGAACAGAAAGAGGCACAAGATTACCTCAATCATGTTTTAACCTTTCCCTGTTTAGAAGGGCTTGGAGTGAGCACCAGTGTTGTCCAGGGCGATCCCGCGACCGTGATTTTGGAGTATGCCCAACAAGAGGAGGGGGACTTGATTGTTCTGTGCCGTCACGGCAAAGGAGAGGCAAAACGCTGGCTGCTGGGAAGCGTTGCTCAGAAGGTTGCGCGCCATAGCCAGGTTCCTGTCCTGATTTTCCATGAAGAGGATGCCCTTCCTATGCTCTCGACAAACTGGGGGATGTCAGTCCTCGTCCCTCTGGATGGATCAGAGCTGGCCGAAGAGGCACTGCAACCAGCAATAGAATTGAGTCAGGCCTTCTCGCCCGCCGACACTGCGACGCTTCATCTCTTGTGCGTTCTCCCCCTCTTTGTACAGTATGGCGTAACGGATAAAGAGGAGCCCCCCCTGATGCACGAGGCCCAGCGCTACCTGAAAGAGCTTGAGGAACGACTGCTACGTGAGTGTCCGCCGACGCTGCATCTGCATCTCACCTCATCACTGCGCTGTGATATCGAGGTTGCCCAGGCCATCCTCGACGCCAGTGCAAAGGGACATCTGGCAGACCAGAACATCCCTGGTTGTGAATGTATTGCCATGGCAACGCATGGGCGTAAAGGCCTGGCTCGCTGGGCGATGGGGAGCATTACCGAGCGTGTGCTCTCAGAAACCAAACGACCATTGTTCATCGTACGGCCAACAAGCATACGCAAGATGCATTCAGGTTTCCACAGATTTCACGAGGGAGACTCGAAAAACGGGAAAACGCAAGAGGAATGGCAACAACCTTTTGTGGGCTTGTTCTAGTGCTAGTGAAGGGCGGTAGAGACTGATATCGGTCTCTACCGCCCTTCACCCTTTAAGCCTACAAAAGTGCTAGTGAGCTGCAACGAGGGCATGGTGCTGGATCTCTGTATGGTAAAGCTGAGCAGGAATATGGCCACGTAGATGAACTTGAAACGCGGGCTTGCACTTCGAATAGGTAGGAATGTAGATGGTGCTTTGTTGTCCATCCACGACCAGGAGAGCCATGGCCTCGAGAAGCGCAGGCCAGGAATCTTCCAGAAAATTCAGCATCTCCACTGCATTCCAGCCTTTTGTCTCACATTCTATTGGACTCAGCACATCCTCATTGAACTCCATGATATGCTGAGGATATCGGTGCTCCGTTGCCAAGAGACAGATGTTGAGTGGTTCATAGAGTGTCATTGCAATCCTCCTTTTCTCAGCTCATAGATGCTGCTAGGTGGTTGGTATTGGTGCTGCTCTTTCACGCATCACGGACGAGAGATAGGTGCATGCCATCCGCTATAAACCGCAAGTCATGCTTACACCAACATCACTATTTTACTTCTATACCAGCATAGGATCCTATGCTCACGATTGGATCTCAAACAGAGAAAAGACTTTTCTCAAAGCTATCACCATTCCAACCACTTTCCAAAAAGTGGTTGTGATACTATAAGCTCTGCTTTTGATACATTTGTGATTGCGGATATCTATGCCCTACTTCAGGAATTTATCCATTGAACGCGTAGGACACAAATGTTGGATATTCAAAGCGCTGAATGGGCAGAGGTGGTTGCAGGGTAGCGCAGACCAGTAGCGCAAATTCCTGACCACAGCGAGCGCAGAAAAAGCCACCCTGATTATGATGTTGCCCTCCCATAGCCGTTAGCTGGTGTTCTGCCGGTTTGCCGCACCATTCACAGCGACGTCCTGGTGGCACCAGGTCAGTAGCGATAGCGCAAGAGAAATCTGTGCTCTTCATGACAAACACCTTCTTTCTTCTCCCCCTCTAATAGCGAAAATAGCTTCACTGGATTTCTATTCCTTTCATACTGCATAAAGCTCACGAATGGGTCTCGCATTCGCATCTCTCTCTCTCAAACACATAACAATAAGGAGGCTGAGCTTCGGTTACGATTTGAGAAAGGTTTGTGAACTGAGGAGCAAAGGCCGTTATAGATACGTGAGGGACGAGCCGTATAGTTTCTATAGCACTAGAAAAAGGAAATGTGAAACAATCGCGCATGCATTTCAATGGGAGGAGACTGACAGATGTTTCATCATGTCCTGGTCCCACTCGATGGGACAGATGTCGCTGAACTGGCTATTCCCTTCGCGGCACACATCGCGCATGCGACAGGAGGCTCGCTCACGCTGGTACGCGTGATTCACACGCCCATACGAAGCGGTTCGTTCGGTGCCGAACCTGTGACGGGATTGGCTCCTACTATGCTAGAAACGCAGTATACGCTCGCTCATCACTATCTCGCGACCATCTCTAAAATGCACGCTGCTGAACTGGCAGGCATTCCGCTTGAAACGGATATCGAGCTGGGTGCGACAACTCCAGCCATCGAATCTGCTGCACGCCTGGAACAGGCCGATATGATTGTGCTCTGCAGCCGAGGGAAAACAGGTCTGGCAAGCTGGGTGGTAGGCAGTGTCGCGCGCCAACTCACACGCCGCAGTCCCATCCCTCTCCTGGTTCTCAATGCACATGGGCTTTCATCCGTACTCCCCACAACCCCGTCCTGGCGCATCACCATCCCCCTGGATGGCTCGAAACTATCCGAGAGTGCTCTAGAGCCAGCACTCCAGTTTGCCGCTCTACTTTGTTCCACGACACAGTGGGAACTCCATCTCGTCCAGGCCATCGCCCTTCCACGCGCGACCAACAGCAGATGGAGGCACCAGCAAGCGGACAGCACTCAGCAGGTGGAAAAGGCGATGCTAGCGGCCGAGGACTACCTGCAAACGGTCATCGCGCGCCTCAAACAGGGCATTCTCACCTCTCAGCATGTACTGTTTACTACATCTGTTCTAGGCGCTACCGAGATTGGCTCAGCCATTGTTCAGCACGTGGAGCACACTCAAAGTGTCATCGAGGGTGAGTGCGCCGACTTGATTGCCATGACAACGCATGGCCGAAGCGGAGTCCAGCACATCCTGCTGGGAAGCATCGCCGAAAAGGTTCTCAGTACCACAAAGTGTCCGGTACTCATTACCAGACCCATTACGCAAAGCGAGTAGGATACATCTAAGCACAAAGAGCGCTCGATGTCCCGTCCGTCATAAGTCACAGGAGGAATAGTTATGAGCGCACATACTTCTATGCTGGCGAAACAGCCGTTTCTCGAACATATGGAGCCACGGTATGTACGAATGATGAGCGAGTGTGGGGTAATGCAAACATATGACGCCGGCACATACATCTTTCAGGGCAGCGATCCTGCTACCCATCTTTATCTCATCACGCAGGGAAAAGTCATGCTGGAGCTAAATGTGAGGCCACACAGTTCAGCACCTTTCGAAACACTTGGCCCTGGTGACATTCTTGGCTGGGCCTGGCTTATACCGCCTTATCGTTGGTCTTTTCACGCGTATGCACTTACATCTGTTGAAATCATTGCACTCGATGGAGAGTGTTTGCGGCGCGAGGCTCAGGACGATCTGCATTTTGGTTTTGCCCTATTGGATTGCTTCGCACGCATCTTGCTCAACAGGTTGGAGGCACGCAGCGAACGCCACAAGCAAGACCTGTTCACAGAGCATTCCCTTTGACAGAAGAGGTGCGTGAGCGTTCTGTGAGGAGCCGGTAGGTATTGTTGATGCCATTGTGAGCGTTGTCCCTTATGCTTGTTCTATCACACCAGAACCAGCCTGTCTGGGTAATAAATCCAGCCATAACTCGCCTTTATCTCATAAAAGACGTGTGAGGAAAAAGGGTGCTGAGATTATGTGACCTGTCCCAGCCCGGGTCACCCCTATGACCTCTATCGCCGCCAGAGAGGAACAATTTATGGACACGTCCGATACGTCTGCTGCTCCCATAATGCAAGAAGGAGCGTTCCCTCGTGAGGGGTCAATCACGGAAAAACTCCAGTTCATCCTCCACTATGCCGCGCTGGCTCCCTCCGAATATAACATTCAGCCCTGGCTCTTCAAGGTGCATAATAAAACACTTGAGGTCTATGCCGATCTCTCGCGTCGCCTGCCAATTGCTGATCCCCAGGGACGCGAGGTCCTGATCAGTTGTGGGGCCGCCTGTATGAACATACGCGTGGCGCTGCGCTACTTTGGCTTACAGGAGACGCTCACGTTTCTCCCCAACCCACAATGCACCAATCTGGTCGCCAGAATGACGGTCATCTCTTCGTACGAACCAAACGAAGAGGATCGACGTCTCTTTTCTGCGCTGCCATGGCGCCACACCTATCGCGGAGAAGTCTCCCCTAAGCCCATACCACGCTCATCGCTTGACAATTTTATCAAGCAAGCAGGTCAGGAAGGGACCTGGATACGCTTTGTGGAAGGAGGGTTGCGCCAGCGCCTCATGGAGCTTATCCTAGAAGGAGACCGCCAACAATGGGCCCATAAGGACTTCCGCGCCGAGCTGGCGCAGTGGTTACGACCGGCCTCCGCCCCCGATGGTATGCCTATCTCGGCTCGCCCACGCGGAGGAAGTCATCCCTTCTGGGTGCGAACACTGAACCTCAGCCACAGTGAGGAAAACAAAATACAGCACGCCTTGCAGCAAGCCCCTGCATTAGCGATTCTGGGAACCTTTGGCGACTCGTCGTTGGACTGGTTGCTGGCAGGCGAGGCCCTGGAGCGAGTCTTGCTGACAGCATGTGAAGAGGGAATCCAGGCCTCGTTTTTCAACCAGCCCCTGGAGATACCAGAACTGCGCACACGACTACAAACGCTTTTAGGGCCATCCGACTATCCACAAATGATTCTGCGCATGGGGTATACATTCTCCGCTACTCCCACGCCGCGCCGCGCCATGGCGGATATGCTGCTCACGCAGGAGCCATGAGTAGCTCAGGTTCTCGCGTTCAATATAAAAGAGGGCCAGCGTGTCATCAAAGCTTCTTGATGACGCGCTGGCCCTCTTCTTGAAGCATGAAATCTTAGACATCAGGATGCGGCTTAGTAGAGGCGCGTGTCGTGGTATAGCTCACTTCTATGGGCACGGCCTGGACCTGTTGCGTGTGCCATTCGCCTAGGAGTTCCAGATTCAGCTCGAGCTGGACTCCACTGTGGAGAAGGACCTGATGATGCGCTTTGACAATGAGGGCCAGGATTTCACTGGAGGTTGCCCCACCCAGATTGACGATATAATTGGCATCTTTGGGCGAGATTTGCGCCTTGCCGTAACCCGCGCCACGCAGACCAGCTCTGGCAATGAGCTCATCGGCACGCGTGCCAGGGGGATCAATGAAGACTGAGCCGAGGTGCCGCTACTCCGGCTCCGCTTGCTGGCGCATCTGCCTCTGCCTCTCGATGAGAGAACTGAGCACAGCAGGGTCCTGGCGCTGAAGGTGCAGGCCCAGGCGCACCACAATCTCTGCGGGCTCAATCAGTCCTCGCGGAATTAATGTCAGGTGTCCCTCAGCGTCTATCGTAGCGCGGCGCTGCTGGCGGAAGCGGCTTGTGCGATAGCCGAGTGCCAGTTCTTCATGTTGATAACGCCGCATGATAGCAACGGCATCTTCGCCTTGAGAGAGTTCGATGAGCTGGTCAACTAGGCTGGCGAGGTGGCTGCTAGCCTCATCGATCTCCTGGAGAAACTCACGCCGCTCCTCAGGTTGGATACGGTGTTCGTAGCGCAGCAAGGTATGGGTATAGCCCTTGATCGCAGCAAATGGACTGCGTAGCTCATGGCTGAGGGTAGCTTGCGATGCAGCCTGAGGAAAATCACCTCCAGAAGAGGCCGTGTGAAGACTGAGGAGCGCAAGAAACATTGTCATGAGAACGGCTCCAGCAGCCTCCTGAACACAGGATGGTAAGGGATTACGAACAGGTTGATTGGCAACGTGTGGCGCACCATCTGTTGTTTGTATCATAATCAGTGTGGCATCGGGTGGCAGATGGAAGAATGGTTCTAGCACCTCTTCCCAAGGTTCACCCACCTGCTCACTGACGAACGACTCCTGCACACATTGGGAAGGCATCGCAATTGGCAGAGGGGAGTGGATAATACGTCCCTCTGCGAGGGATGTTGCTGGTCCGGCGGCTTCCCGCATGTGGAGAGCGGGGAGTATCTGCAAGAGTTGCTGCATGCTGATCTCCTGCAAAGCCAGAAGATACCATTGCTCACGCACAGTGGTGCCTCGGATGAGTGGGAAGTGAAGCTCCAAAATATGCGCAACTTCGTCAGAATGCGGTTTGGGCAGGCAAAGGAGAAGGGCCCCCTGACGCTGAGATGCACTGCGCAAAAGCGTTTGAAGCAAGCCCGCAGAAGCCGTGGCTGTATCGATCTCACCAGCCAACAGTTGTTTCCCCAACAATCGTGCATATACAATGAGATCAACGCATGTTGTGGTTGGCATGGTCCCCGAGCGCTCTCCGAGTGAAGAAAAGCAGCCACATGTTCGTCGCTTTGGAGTATTCACGGCATTTCCCTTTGCAGACTAGTAGGTTGTTCCCGATGTGACTGTAGTATAAGCCTCGGGGAATGCACAAGGACGTCACTTGGACATGACACGCTATCACAATGTTAACACAAAAAGCCTGGGTGCTCGCATTTTCGGTAAAACGGGGAATAGAGGGAGAATATTGGCGGAGATTATGAAACAGGCACGTTCTCGCCCTGAGAGAGATCTCCAATGGGGAGTGTCAGGAAGAAGGTTGACCCTTTCCCTTCCTGGGAAGTAAACCAGAGGCGCCCTCCGTGCTGCTCAACGAGCGATCGGCAGAGATAGAGGCCCAGCCCGGTCCCGCTAATACCCGCGGCCCTGGCATTGTCAGCGCGTATAAAGCGCCCAAAGATGCTTGCCTGTTGTTGTTGGGGAATGCCTATACCGCTATCCTGAATCTGGATCTCCACGATCTTCTCAGCGGACCTGACTATCAGGTGTACAGCTATCACTCCCCCCGGGGGCTGTATTTGATGGCGTTGGAGAGTAAATTGGTGATCACCTGCTCGATACGTTTCGCGTCGATAATAGCCTCGAGGGTCTCTTGCGTGCTCTGCAACTCCAGAGAGTGCTGGATCGTGGTCTGACGCAAACGTTCGATGACGCGCTGGGTCAGCGAAACAATATTTGTGGGGGCGCGCTGGAGCACGTTACGGCCTGACTGCAGACGGGTCACATCCAGCAGGTCTCCCGTTAGGTCGGTTAAGCGATCGGTAGCCTGCTCAACATCCTCCAGCATCTCTAACTGCCAGTCTTCAAGCGGCGTACCATGGCCATGGGTCGCCTGACGAATTAAGCTGCTCACAGCTGTTTTGAGAATAGCGAGCGGCGTCCGTAATTCATGGGCCGCGATACCAATAAATTCATCTTTGAGATGCTCCGTCTCCTTCAGCGCACTCACATCCTGGTGAATAACCAGGGCCAGTGGCTCGTGCCCACGTCGTTCCTGGGGATATTGTCTCGAAGATTCCATGCTCTGCCAGTAGGACGACGAGAGCGGGACGGCATTGACCAGGATAGGCAGGCGTTTCCCGTTGGGTTGATGAATAATTTCCTGGTGCTGATACACCGTTTCGCCTTGCAGGAGCGCGCGCGTGGTCGCCCAGGTTTCTGGTAGAAAGGGTTGTCCCTGCGAGTCCATGATTTGGATGTGGTTGGCGGCCAGAAAGGCCTGCATTGGTTGTTCAAGCGGCCATTGTGCCCCCCAGATGGTGAGCGCGGTTTGATTCGCAAGCAACAGGCGCGCATCTTTGCCATGGACAACATAAATACTACTAGGAAGCGCATCCAGTATATGCTGGAGGAAGGTGCGTTGGGCGAGGGTGGTCGCATGGACAGTCGATTGGGCCTGTTCCAACTGTCGGCGTCTGGTGATGTCGCGGTTGATTTCTAAGACAGCAGTCGCGGTCCCCTCTGCATTGCGAATCAGTACCTGGCGACTCTCCACAATAACCGTTCGCCCGTCGCGATGGGTATGCGTAAGCTCACCTTCCCAACGCCCTTCATGCTCCAGGTGGGAAACGATATCTGCCAGATTCATCGGCGCACGCGTCTGAAGCAACGTATGGGTAACACGCCCAAGCACCTCCTGCGCCGGCCAACCATAGAGTTCTTGCGCGCCATGATTCCAGGAGAGGATACGACTGATAGGATCTCGTATGAGGATCGCGTCGTGCGAAAGGTTGATGAGATCGGCCTGGATGCGCAGACGTTCGGCCTGCTGGAGGCGTTCTTGCTCCAGGCGATATTGAATAGTCATGTCGCGAATGGCCCCAATCACATAACTGGTCTGCTCAATGCGTACCGGGCGCAAACTGATGTCGATGGGGAACTCGCTGCCATCTTTCCTTCTGCCAAACAAATGAAGTCCCGCGCCCATAGGGCGTTGGCGCGGAGTAGCTGTATAGGCAGCTCGGTGCGCAAGATGCACCTTGCGGAAACGTTCGGGAAGCAAGCACTCCAGCGTCTGACCGAGCAGTTCTCCTTGCTGATACCCAAACAAGGTGAATGCCTGCTCGTTTGCATACGTAATGGTACCATCAGTGCAGACAACGATAAGTGCGTCAGGGGAGAAGGAGAGCAAATCTGCCAGGGTCGCCGACGTCATCGTTGCCAACCCCATAAAGGCTTTCTCCTGCTCTAGTGAACTTTCCAGGATATTTTGCGCCTCTTGCGCATGCTGATCATGTTTCATGAGCGTCTGCCCTACGAGATATCACTGGCCTTTCAAGCCATACAAGACGCCACCGGCATCAACTTACTTCACCCAGGCAAATCATGCCTACTTTTTGCACACCTGTGCCGGAGTTCTTTTCTTCTCTATACTACCATATCAGTCTATGTAGAGTAGAGAAAATTTGCCCATCACAGCGCGGCATAGTAGAGTTGTGAGCACTTCGTGAGGTCACCAGCCTGTCTTTCCGCATGTGATTTGTCCGTGATATCCCTTCCATTGGTTGTGACTAGTGAGTGAGAACTACAGTTTATGCTTATCAATGTCAGGGAGGTGACAATCGACAGTATCACATTCAGTGAAGAATAAGAGCAAACGATGATCTTCTCTCTGAATAATTCTTACTTGTTTTGTTTATCATAGCTTCTCCATTTTTTCTGAAAGGAAGATATCATACAGATGTTGAAAACCCTTCAGCCTCGTACGTCTACCCAGATTCCTGAACCTCCGGTGTCCAGATTCCTATTTGCGGACACCCGTATGGCCTGGTTCTGGCTGATCGTTCGCCTCTATGTTGGTTATGAGTGGCTCACCGCTGGTCTGGAGAAACTGACTGGTCACTCCTATACGTTTGACGCATCCTTTGGTCAGGTCGTGAAAGGAGGAGCCTGGGTCTTCAGTGGTCATGATGGTGCTGGACTCAAAGGTTTTGTCGCGGGTGCCCTGGCCCAGGCCGGAGGTCCCCATCCAGCTGTACAGGGCTGGTACGCCACATTTCTCCAGCATGTCGTCCTGCCCAATGCGACTCTCTTCTCCTACGTGATTACCTTCGGCGAGATATGCGTCGGACTAGGATTGCTCCTGGGTGTTTTGACCGGGATCGCCGCCTTCTTCGGACTCTTTATGAATCTGAACTTCCTGCTGGCGGGCGCGGTGAGTATCAACCCCGTCATTGGAACCCTGGCCCTCTTCCTGGTCCTGGCCTGGCGTATCGCGGGCTATTATGGCGTAGACCGTTACTTGCTCCCATTGCTGGGAACACCCTGGACAGGCTCGCTCAGAAAAAATCAGGCTCATCTTCCCAACGTCGCTACGAGCTAAACAATGGCACCATACACATCTTCGGTTGGCAGAGAGAAACGTCCCTGGCTGAACACTGCTGCCAGGGACGTTTCTCTCTGCCAACCACTCAATCTTCTCGTTCCTGGCTCGCAAGCTTGCAGTATAAAGTGGCGTGGCACAGGGTGATGCTGACATTGGCAAAATGCAGAATCAAGAAGCCGACTGAGTTGGCTGCGAGTCAACGAGGGTATAGCCCACTCCAATCTTGGTCAGGAGGTAGCGTGGTTGAGCTGGATTCGGCTCGATCTTATGACGCAAGCGATTCACGTTGACCTGGAGCATATGGCTCTCTCCGAGATATTCCGAGCCCCAAACATGTTCCAATAACTGATCATGCGTCAGAATCCGTCCAACGTTACGCGCCAAATAGGCGAAGAGACGATACTCAACTGGCGTAAGTATCATATCCTCTACCCCACGCTTGACCAGGTGCTGTGTGTAATCAATGGTCAGCTCCCCGATCCTCAGGGTGGACTGCATGCCTTTACTCTCGGCGACAACAAAGGAGGTACGTC
>NZ_BNJH01000007.1:0-447345 GCF_016587395.1 Ktedonobacter sp. SOSP1-52 | reverse complement strand
TCTGCGCCGCCTGCTGCTCAACTGAACAGGGACGCCGGGCGGCGTTCAGCAGGTGGTCGAGCAGGGCCTCGAAAGCCACCAGTGGCGCACCGGCAGCACGCAACTGCGCCGCATAGACGCGCATGACCCGAAGTGGGCTGCTCACCCGTCCGTCAGCGAATGCCGTCAGACACCCGTTCCCGAAAGGAGCCGTACCTACATCTTCACGCCACTGGGCAAGTAAAGCCGAGGTGCCGATGCCAGGTGGCCCCCCCACCCCGATAAGATGAACAGCAGGCTCATCGGGGGTGAGTACCTCTTGGATGAACCAACAACGTTCTGCGATGCGCCCGACAAAGGGCGGCTGGAGGCTCTGGGGTGAGCGCAGCGGCTGGGTGACAAAGGGCATACGTCTGACTCCTCTCTTCTCCTCTGCTAGGCCTGAATCTGCTGGCGTTTCTTCTCGATGCTGTCCAACAAGGCCTGGAAGGAATCCAGAAACTTTTGGATGCCAACCAGTGCAAGCGCTGAAAGGCTCTCCTGCGCCGCTTGCAGATCATCTTTGATGGAGCGGTGCGCCTGCCCAGGCGAGCGCCAGCGCTCAAGCGTGGCAAGCGGCATCGTGTTCACTGTGTCAGGGCCGATCAAGGTTTCCAGGACATCGCGGTAGACTGGTTTTTTCGTGCCCGTATTGGCCCAGAGGGACGGTGCACCCGCGCTCCGTGCGCTTTGAGCGCCGCAAAACGTGGACCTCCAAAAAGTTGTGTGAACGCCTGACAGGCCAGGCGTGCGTTGGCGATGGCAATCTTTCCTTGGAGCGCCTGGTATTGTATTCGCTTTGCTGGATCGGGGATCGTCCTCCCTCTCTTCAAGGAGGTGGTCTACCAGGACATCGACGCGGCTCACGAAGAAGCTCGCCACCGAGGCGATACGACTGATGTCGCGGCTATCGGCCAGACGCTCTTCCAGGGCAAACAGGTACGCCTCGGCGACTTGGCGGTAGTTCTTGATGGAGAACATCAACGTAATATTGATATTAATGCCCTCGACCAGCGCCTGGCGAATGGCAGGAATCCCGGCTGGCGTTGCGGGAATCTTCACCACCAGATTGGGTCGATCGATCGACTGCCAGAAACGGCGCACCTCGGCAAGGGTCTTTTCCGTCTCGGAGGCCAGAGCGGGGGAAACTTCGATGCTCACGAATCCGTCCTGTCCGTCTGTCCGCTCATAGGTAGGGCGCAGCAGATTCGCGACCTGCCGGACATTAGTCATCGCCGCGTCTCGTAGATGGCCTGAGCGGACATCCCCTGGGCGATGAGTTGCCGCATTTGCTGATCATAGGCCGTGCCGTGATCAATCGCATACTCAAAAATGGTGGGATTCCCCGCCGCGCCTGAGAGGTCATCTCATCTCCCTCGATCAGGCGCCCAAAGAGGCCAGAGAGCAGATGCTCGCGGTCGATGTCATTGAGCCAGACACTCTGCCCCAGGGTCTTCAGTTGCAAAAGGAAATTTGTCATCGCGATCGTCTCTCCTTTCTCGTCAGTCTCCTGGTCTCCCGATTCTCGCCTCTCGTGGAGCACTTTCTGTGGCACGGCTATGCTGGCTCCTTTTATGGCCGCTCCGCGGTGGATGAACAACGAGGACGGGCCATCGTGTGGCGGCAAGCACTCGTTCGATGACGCTGCTGACAACCAGGCGCCCCCATCCTGTGCGCCCGTGGGTCGCAAGCGCGATCAGCGCATAGGTCTCTTCGTTCTCCGAAGCCTGCGCTGTCACATGGGCAAGAGCACCAGTAATACATGCATGGCTGGCTCCTTTCTCAGCAGCGAGGAGACGTCGGTTCCCGTTCCAGGAAATGGGATGTGACTGCTGTATGAGAGTGAGGCATTTTCTGGATACAGGAACCAGAGACGCATAGACAGCCTGGAGGAACGTCTGTTGCAGTCGATGAGGCTCAAACATCACCGTCACCTCCAGTGCTTTGTTGGGACAAGACAATGCCTTGGACATGGGAGGCTCCCCCGGCCCTGTAGATAGGCGCCTTCGTGAGACAAGGTTGGGCTGTGAGGCGGAGCTTGAGGCTGGTCTCCAGCGCAAGTACGAAGGTGGCTCTGCAGGATCTTTCTTGTATACTCCCAGTCTAGTACTCTCTTGGTAACATTAGGGGAGGCGTGTGGGTGAAATCTATGTGAAAGTGAAAGGCGTTTGGATGTATCTCTACCGTGCGATGGACTCTCAAGGGAACACGAGAGAGTTCCTGCTAAGCGCCTTTCGCGACACCCAGGCTGCGAAACGCTTTTTCGCGAAAGCGCTGGGAGCTTCCCATACAGTAACTCCACGTGTGATCACCGTCGACAAAAACGCAGCCTCCCCAAAGGCCGTAAAAGATTTGAAGCCAGCTGGTGACCTTGCCACTCGTGTGAATTGCGGCAGAGCAAGTATCTCAACAACCTGGTCGAACAAGATCACCGTTTCATCAAACGACTGGTAAAACCAGGAATGGGCTTCTGGTCTTTCGAAACGGCATGGAGAACCCTCCAGGGATATGAAGCAATACATATGATGAGACAAGAATAAATGCAAGGAGTGAAAAAAGGAAACAGTCCAAGTCAGGCCCCATTCATCGCAGAGCTATTTGGAGTAGCAACCTAAGCCCAATAAGGATGGGCGAGCTTTATCTGAAGCATCCTCTCAGATTTTTTGCAACACAACCTGAACAAGAGTCCAAACGATTAAAGGCATATACGGAGCGCTGGAAAAAGCACCTGGAGGATATTCACACTGTAGAATGTAGTGTTGCAAAAAATTTTGAGTGGAGAAAATGGAACCAGTAATTACAGCACAAGAATCATTATTCTAGAGAAAGGGCGCACGTTTTGCATCTTTTACTAGTGAGGTATGTTTGTGTGTACTTCAATTTGCAGAGCTTTAATCTTTTTGCAACACTACCGTGCCATGTGGGGTGAATGGGTATGCAGAGGCAAGTGAGGTTCTCGACTGTGCTGGAGATCTGAAAAGGGTGGAGGAGTGGATCAGGGACGTGGTGATGTGCTGGCGCGAGAATTGGGCTGGTTCTCTGGACGTTGGTGGGAGGATGCTGCTGGAGATGAAAAAGCTTGATTGGTACTAGTGTGGTATACAAGCGCCTTGAAGTGTTTTATACTCTTGCTCATTCCCCACACGTATTTGGGGTTCTATCCATTATCCATGGTTTAGTCGAAAGAGCGAGCCATTGCGACTCGCTCTTTTTTTCTCGGATTGATTTTCCCCGCGGCCTGGAGCGGATGGCGGTGTACTGGGTCTTTCGAGGGCAGAGGGGACACCGACTCATATGATTGGGGCTCATACACTCTTTTGATGATTCAGCTTGTTGCCCAGATGGAGTTGTCATCGCTCTGGTTGCCCCAGGGGATGAGATCGGGAACGCTGCATGTCGAACTGTTTCCTCTAGAGAGGCAAAGTGAGGAGTAGCAGTTGGTTTTGTGTGGAGCTCTGCAGTCAGTAATGTGTGTGTTATCCAACGGATACTTTGATTTGCTTCTCTCCGTTGTATGGCTGTGAGGGGGTATCATAGCCTGATGCTGACAGCAAATATGGCCAGCATCAGGCCATCGGGAAATGTGTGTTGCGCCCCAGGTAAACGCTTTTCTCATTTCGTGTGGAGAAAATGCGTACGGGAAAGAGGGAGGAAGTGTGAATGGTCATGAGAAGCAGGGTGAATCCATTCACTTGCGAAGGATCCTTTTCCGTCAAAAAGAAGTGAAGAGCATCCTCTCCGCGACGGGGGAGAATGCTCTTCACTTCTTTTCTCGCTAGAAGAGACTAGTAGCGGTCGCGATAACCACCACCATTTGAGCGACGATCACGGCTCTGGTAGCCACCACCACCGGGAGCGCGACGCTCGCGGGCCTCGTTGACCGTAATGGTGCGGTCGCCCAGAGTTGAGCCGTTCAGCTGCTCAATAGCCGCGCGGGTCTCGTCATCGCTGCTCATTTCAACAAAGCCGAAGCCTTTGCTGCGCCCAGTCTCACGATCGGTGATGACTGTGGCGGAGGTAACCTGGCCGACCTGCTCAAAAAGCTGGATCAGATCCTGCTCGGTTGACTGATAGGGGAGGCCTCCAACGTAAATTCTCATCTTACTTCTGCTCCTGTGCTGACATCTCTCGACAATTGATGCTCGTGAAACCAACTCTCACAGGAGCGATCCAATTCTTTCTAATGCCATACGTTATCATAAACAACAGAGAGGGATAGTCTATTCCCTGATATGAGACGGTTTTGAAACCGTGAGATCGCATCACGCTGTGTGGCTTCCCGACCAACATACGCTCCTGCCATTGTCATAGCACATGTGACAAACACAGGTATGGTTGGTTTGAAGGCGTCGTGTTCATGACTCAGAGGGGATATCGAGGCCAAAGTCCACAATGTGATAGTGTCCGTCGAGGGGTGAGCGTTCAACCACGCAGTAAGGTTCAAGTGGCGGCAGGTCGTGGGTGAGGGGATGTTGTTGTGCGAGCCAGGTGGCCAGGGCCTCTGGGAGGTCAGACATGTGTGGAGCAAGCCAGGCAACAAATTCCAGGGCTTGCTCAGGCGTCAGACGGATGCGGCGACCATCGGGGAGCTGTATCTCGAAGGAAGTGTCCATAGGTATTTCCTTAGTAGGACAGAGTACGAGGGCCTAGTGGTCTTTCTTTCTCTCTCTTACGAGTATACAGCATTCCTTCTTGGAGGATGGCAGGATGAGCGTGCTGGTAAATTAACTCAAGGGTGATCAGATTTTGAACTGAAGGATGGGAAATTGATGTGAATCATAGGAATCGGCGTTCGTCATCCTGGCAATGCCGCTCCCCATGCCGCTTCTTCCATCGACATCTTGGAAATTGGGGACGCCGCGCGCAACTCGTGCTACGTTCCTCAAAGGAGGGAACGGGGTAGGTGGTGCAGTGGAACAGAAAAGTGGTCGAATCGCACCACAATGGTATGCGTCGTATGTAGCTGCTGCATCGTGTCTGCCACATCATGGAGCAACGCCTCAAGATCGACTGTCTCCTGCAGGTACTCCAGCCTGCCCGCCTGGATCTTGGAGACATCAAGCAACTCTCCGATTAGGCGTTCAAGTTGCTTGACGGGGCCCTCTACCCTGGCAAGCGCTGTGGCAGCCTCGTAAAGGGATTGCCTTTCCAGTCGTTTTCGTACCAGTTGGGTCTGCATCTTTAATGCTGTGAGCGGGTTCCTCAGTTCATGGCTGGCCATACTGATAAAGGCATCCTTGCGTTGTTCCAACTCCTTGCGGGCCGAATTATCTAACACAAAGCCGATTGCTTGGGATGGGTGATACTGTAAGACGACACGACCCACAAGCACTGGAAGGCGACTACTATCTTTACATACGTACTCTTTCTCATAGGGCGGCATCGATTGCTGAGTGGCAAGTTCCTGATGGGCCTGCTGGGTCCGAGCCAGATACTCCGGAGGCGTCATGCGCATCCAGTTGATGTGCCCCGCGCGGAGGTCTTCGCGGGTATAGCCAGTCATGCGCAGAAAGGTGTCGTTGGCGTCCACAATCTGCTCACCTTCGGCGACATTGATCCCGATAATGTTGGAGTTCATCAGGGTGCTCGCGCGCTCCTGGCTCTGGCGTAAGGCTTCCTTCGTTCGTTTCTGCTCCTCAATATCGGTACAGGTGCCAAACCACCTGACGATCCGGCCGGTTTCATCGTGCACTGGCATGGCGCGGGCTAAGAACCAGCGATACCCCTCTGTTTTGCCCTCCTTCAGACGATATTCGATCTCAAAAGGTTCACCTGAGGCACATGCATGATGCCAGACTGTCAGCGTGTGCTGAGAATCGTCTGGGTGGATGGCCTGGAGCCAGCCATCCCCTTGGTATTGTTCGTGGGTCATGCCAGTATAGTCACGCCAACGTTGGTTGCCGTATTCACTAAAGCCATCGGGGCGCAAGATCCACACAAATTGAGGGATGGCATCGATGAGGGTATGGAGTTCCGCTTCGGCGCGCTTGCGCGCGGTGATGTCGATGCCAGCCATGACGAGATACTCGACGTGGTGATCCGCATCCCTGTGGGGGGTGATCGCGACCTTCAGGTGAAGCTCCTCCATGCCTTCTCTGGGGTGAATGGGGGTCTCGAACCGCACCGTTTCGCCCCTGCTGGCGCGTTTGATGGCTGCGCGTAATTGCGCTTGACTGGGAGGAGAAAAGGACCACCAGGGTCCTTCAACCAGGGGTTTGCCAACCACCTCTTCACGTCGGATCTGCGCATTGTCTAACGGAACCTTATTGAGGTCCAAGACGATCCCCTCGGGCGTCAGAAAGACGATCCCAGCATGCACGTTCTCCAGGACCTCCATGTAGAGGGACTCGCGCTGGTGAACGATCTCCTGGCGCCCAGCTAGCTGGTGCTCCCATCTCATGGAACTGCAAGGTGAGTCCCCCACTAGTCGAAGAAAGATGCACGTGCAGCCAGCGCTGGGTGACGGAAGACACATACTGCACCTCGGTCAGTGCTCGGGGCTGTTTCGTCTTCTGGATGGCCTGGTAGAGCACAGTACTCACCACCTGTGGTGCGCAACGCCAGAAGCTGTTTCCAACCAGTGTCTCTGGTGCGACTCCAGTCAAGGCCTGCGCGCTTGCATTGGCATAGATAATCGTTGCGGCATCATCGAGCACAAACAAGGCCCCAGGAAGGGTCTCGAGAATAGTGAGGAGCGTCTCATGAGACTCTGGTGTGAGACGCTCGGGTTGTCTTGTCTTCAACATACTGCGGTCAATCTCCCTTTCACGTACCCCATCCCTGAGAACGAAGACGCATTCCTGCTCGAATCGAAAGCACGTCTAGTGAAATGATGTGATATCTGTGAGAAACAAGCAGAGTCAGCTCTCAGATAACTGATATTTTAGTAACTCATATACTAATTGTCAGGAGAGAAGAGAGAGGGCAAAAGTTCATCTCTTCTCGACGATGGAACCAACAGGAGAGCCTTTGTGGTAACATGCGGCCTGTTGACCCCAACGGTGACCGCCTTGAATAGACGGCTCCCTGTCTCCATCAGGACGGCAAACGACCATTGGGCTTGTTGCAGCGTCTCTCGCAGATGAGATGACTGCCGATCCAGCGTGAGTTCTCGCTTCTCCTGAAAGGGCAGGCTTCCTGTTGCGACCATCTGGGTGGATTTTGTCTGCATGCGAGAACCAACTCCATGAGAAAGGAGAAGGGCGATCATGTCCAAGAGCAACGTTGTCCCGACGCCGCCAGAACCAACATCTCTTCGGTATGTGGTTGGCATCGACATTGGCAGTCAAACCTGCGCCATGTGCTGTTTGACCCCCGAGAAACGGCAGGTTTTCAAACCAACCACCTTTGCTAATACGAGAGAGGGGTTTGACTGGCTCTTTGAGAAACTCGCGAGCCTCAAGAGCGATCCCTCTTCGATGCTCGTTGGATTGGAGGCGACCTCGCGCTACGCAGAAAACCTTTCGCAGGCCCTGCTCAAGGCTGGATACCGCCTGTGTCTGTTGCATCCAGCTCAGGTCCATGCCTTTGCGCAGCAGCGAGGCCTGCGTGCCAAAACGGATCAACTGGATGCAGGGACCATCGCACGCGTCTTGCTCAGCGGGGAAGCCCGCTTTGGCTACTTGCCTGATGAGCAGATTGGAACCTACCGCGAACTGCTTCGCTTGCAACAACAACTGAGCGAGGATGTAGTCCGCTACAAAAACGAGCTGCATGCGCTTCTGGTCGTGTTGTTCCCTGAGTTTGTGCAGGTGTTTGCCGACCCCACACGCCCCACCGCTCTGGCAGTCCTGAAGCGCTATCCCAGTGCCCAGGCAGTCGTGGGAGCTGGAATCGAGCCGCTGTCTCGTCTCTTGCATGAGTTGGCGCCTCACCATTATGGTCACCAGACGGCTCAAGCCCTTGTGGCATTGGCGCAGACCTCGATTGCCAGCGAGGTGGCGGTGATGGCACGCTCGAAAAGCCTCTCGATTGTATGTGATCAACTGGAGCATACGCTCCTCAATCTGGCTCAGCTTGAGCAAGAAATTGAGCAGTTGCTGAGCAACGATCCCCAGGCAAAACGCTTGCTCGCTGTTGCCGAGTTTGGACCACTGACCGTTGCGGTGCTGCGAGCCGAATTGGGGGACGTGCAGCGCTTTGCCCATATGGATCAAGTTGTGGCCTACGTTGGCTTGGATATCCAGGTCAAGCAGAGCGGGAAATGGAAAGGACAGCGCAAGCTCTCCAAACGGGGGAGCGGACGAGTTCGTCGCTTGCTCTACTTGGCTGCCTTGCGCTCGCTACATGAGAAACACTCTCCCTTCAAGGACTACTATCAGCGTCTCGTGGATCATGGCCTGAAAAAAGGGACAGCTTTGGTTGCCGTGATGCGAAAAATGATTATCGTAGTTGTTCACCTGCTCAAGACGCAAGATCTCTACGATGCGAACAAGGTTGGCATCCAATGGGTGAGCTAGCCGCGCGGCTAGCTCACCCATTGGATGCGCCCCCCACCCCAAGGGAACGCGGTGGGGTTGCACCTGGAAAGCTTCCAGGCGCTAGGAGGAGATTGTGTCTTTTTTCCAAAACAGATCTTCTCCCGTCAAACGAGAACAAATTCCCGCCCCCAAAAGGGGGCTTGACAAATGTTATGGCTTCTATTCAGAAGGCCCATGTAGAAGACACAAATCGTGCATACACTTTCGCTTTTGAGCTCGGCATTGCCAGGAATACAGCGACAATTGCATACAATGAACCTTTTACGCCATCCTACTGAATAGTTACATATTTTAGGACTTAAAGCAATTTGCTATATTTCCTACAGGGCTTCAGGGGTTCTAAATATAGGAGATGTCTCTAATTGCGTATCCAGATCTTGACTGTGCCATCATCACACCCGCTGATTAGCAGGCTATTATTCTGACCCAGGATCACGATACTGACAATACTTCCTTGGCCAATTGTCTGAACCAACCGACCATTGGATAAATCCCAGACTTTAATCATGGTATCTCTGCTTGCCACTAGCCAAAATGCGTCCATCGGGGCTGAATGCCACTGTACGAACAGGGCCTGTGTGTCCGCTTAGCGTGCGCAATGGCTGGCCGAATGAGGTGTTCCGGATATCCCAGATATCGATCATTTGATGGGTGTAGCCACTGGCTAGCGTGTGCCCATCAGAGCTGAGTGCTACAGAGCCAGAAAAGCCCATGTGTCCACTCAAAGTATGAAGCACCCGGCCATTAGATAAATCCCGCACATTGATTGTATCGTCAGGATCGCACTGACAGGCCTACTGATGCTAACACAATCAGGCCTTGGCATCCCTGCCTTCTAATGGATAGCCTGCCTGTTCCCACTCGGCCAGCCCACCGGCAAAGTGCAGCACCTGGGTATAGCCCTGGTTCTCAAGCACTTTACCGAGAGCAGCACTGGCAATACAGGTTCGGTCGGAACAGTAGACGACAATCTCGTCTTCTTTGCGAAGCTCGGCCAGCGCGCCCTGGATGGTGGAGAAGTACAGGGAACCAGGAATATGTTTCATCTGGTACTGCCACTCATTCAGAGCCATTACCAGACGAAAGGATTCATCGTGGTCCATTTTCTGTTTCAATTCTTGATGGTCAATGGTTCTCAATATTTTCTCCTTCATCACATTTTATTTCGCTGCTTGTACCTGCTCGATTTGTTACTCAATGGTATTCTCATGTATCACTGTGGCTTGAGCAGGACGAGAGACGTTTTAATTGCTCTTTTCCTCGCCCTCTACGCGCAAAATGATTTTTCCGCGCGTGTGCCCTTGTAGGGCCTGCTCAAACGCCTGGGATGCCTCTGAGAGAGGGAAGACCCGCTCGATGATTGGTCGGAGCTGGCCTGTATCTATCAGGTCTCCGATGTGTATGAGCTGTTCTCGATTGGGCTTGACGATAAAAAAGAGCTCACGCACACCAAAGGCGGCAGCCTGCTCCTGGGATGGGGGGCTAAACACACTCAGGAGCAGTCCGCCCTTCCTTAGAACGCGCCAGGAGCGCGCTACTGTCTCACCGCCTATGGTATCAAGCACTATATCAACATCACGCACCACCTCCTCGAAACGCGTGGTGGTATAATCAATGATCTCATCGGCTCCCAACGTGCGTAGAAATGCATGATGGCGTGCAGAGGCTGTCGCGATCACCGTGGCACCAGCCCACTTTGCCATTTGAACCGCCATGCTTCCTACGCCACCAGCGGCACCATGAATGAGAAGAGATTGCCCACTGGTAAGCCCTGCGTGTTCAAAAAGCGCTTGCCAGGCTGTCAGTCCAACCAGGGGGACTCCGGCTGCCTGGATGTGCCCAAGGGTTCGTGGCTTGGGCGCCACATCAGTCGCGCGTGCGATCGTGTACTCAGCAGCCGCGCCATCCCTCCAGGATTCGGTGAGCGCATAGATAGCCTCTCCTACGGCTATACCAGCGACGCCGGGCCCCGCTTCAACGACCTCGCCAGAAACATCATGACCTGGTATGGGATGCTGACGTTCGGTACCAGCCGGTGTTTTCCAGGTTTCCGACCAGGTAGGTTCCTGCCACATCACACTTGTCGCATGGACACGAATCAGGACTTCTCCTACTCCTGGCTGAGGTTGCGGTGCATCTTCGAACACACATTGATCGGGTCCGCTCTGACCATAGAGGCGAATAGCTTTCATCTCTTACATGTCTCCTTTAAAACGTACATATGCAGCCTCAGCGTTCATCTCCACACTTGTATTTTTTTATGGCTCTCTGTTGGCTCTGGCTTTCTTACGCTTTTGCCGCAATGACCTCAACTTCAACGAGAATTTCCGGGTAAATCAATTCGGTAACCACAGAAAACATGCCAGCTGGACGAAACCCACCCAGGTAACGGCCTCGAACTTGAATATAGGCCGATTTATCCTCCGCGTGAATCAGATACTGGTTGACCTTCACGATATCGGCTATCCCCATGCCAGCAGATTCCAGGGTTGCCAGAATATTCTTCCAGGCCTGGTCGGTCTGCTCCTCAATCGTCTCTGGTATGGTACCATCAGGCTTGATGCCGGGCGTTCCGGACACATACAACCAGCGAGCATTACCTGGGACCTCCACCCCATCACTGTAGCTATCATTGCCGCGACCAATCTGCGCTGCCACCCCTATATTGTGGATTGTGTTCATTCTTCGTCTCCTTGGTTATCCCTATCTCGATTTGAGAGCATATGCGAGAAAGCTCAACGTTCCTTTCAAAGGACATCTTCTCTCAAACAACATCGGTATGCGAGTCATCTTCTTATCAGTCCAATAGATCCTATTCTAGAAGTAGCCCCCTTCTTCGAGATCCTGGAGCAGCGTGGGGTGTACTGGCTGCCACCCCAGCAGCTCGCGGGTCAGCGCGCTCGACGTCGGGTTGTCTCTTGAGGAGAAGGGGCCGAGCCAGCGAAAGTGCTTGCCCGCGTCCTCTGGAGCGATGGAGACTACCGGGAGATCGAGATGCCGACCGATCACCTCGGCGATGGTGCGGGTCGGCACGCCCTCTTCCGCGACCCCGTGCAGCACCGATCCCGCTGGGGCCTTCTCCAGCACCAGACGGAACAGGCGAGCGGCATCGAGTTGGTGCACAGCGGGCCAGCGGTTAGAACCATCGCCGACGTAGCCGGAGACGCCCTTCTCACGGGCGATAGCGACCAGGGCCTCCGTGAAGCCGCCTCTTCTTTTGTCGTGAACCGAGGGAGACAGTCGCACGATCGATGAGCGCACGCCGCGTCGGGAGAGAGCGAGCACCGTGTTCTCCGATACGACCCGGGGCGCGACCAACCCGGCGTCGGCCACGTCCTTTTCCGTCCCGAGACGCCCCTGTGGGAGAAAGAATGTGAGCATCAATGTTCCCGAGGTGATTACGAACGGCTTGCCGGAGCCTTCGAGCGCTGCTCCGATTGTCTGGACGGCGTGCAGATCCGTGCGCACAGCACCCTCGTAGTCCGCGAAGAAGTCGTGGATAAACGCGAGGTGGATGACGCCGTCAGATGCCGCCGCTGCGCTGCGCAGGCTGTCAAGATCATCGAGGGAACCACGATGCACCTGTGCGCCGGCGGCAACAAGCGAGGCCGCGGCTGCATCTGAGCGCGCCAGGCCGAGGACCTGATGGCCCGCCTCGATCAGTTCGCGGACGACGGCGGAGCCGATAAAACCGGTCGCGCCAGTAACAAAAACTCTCATGGGAAAATCCTCTATTAATAAACATACGGTTAGGGTTTCGGTCGTGTGGACACTACCTTCTCATGGTTTTTTAGAATTTGACCATAGAGGGTCTTCATCTTGATACATCGAGCACGATTTTTCCTTGATGGTGCCGCGTCTCCAGTCGCTCATGAGCCTGCCTGGCCATGACGAGGGGAAACACTTGATCAAGGTGAACCGTCAACTGACCATAGTCCACCAGCTTCGTCAGTTCGGCCAATTGTCGTCCA
The DNA here is from genome assembly GCF_016587395.1 of Ktedonobacter sp. SOSP1-52. NCBI lineage: Bacteria > Bacillati > Chloroflexota > Ktedonobacteria > Ktedonobacterales > Ktedonobacteraceae > Ktedonobacter > Ktedonobacter sp. SOSP1-52. The sequence continues at coordinate 434,876 of NZ_BNJH01000007.1, read as the reverse complement.
TCAGGGCGGAAGTAGAGTAGGTGCGTGTCAATATGACGGGTGGGTGTCACCTGCTCAAGGTCGACAATGCTGACGAGCCGTCCCCTCTCGCGTACCACCTGCATACTTCTTGCCGCTGTCTCTCCCCCAACACAGTCCAGGACCGCATCGATGCCCTCAGGATGAGCCGCGTGGACAGTCTCCGCGAAGTCCGTTTGCGTATAGTCAATGAGTTCGCTTGCTCCCAGTTGCTGAAGGTACGGGTGGTGCTCGCTCCTGGCAGTGATCATGACGTGTGCTCCAACGCGCGCAGCCAGTTGGACAGCAAACGTGCCGGTTCCTCCCGCCGCACCGGTAATCAAGAGCGTTTCTCCCGGTTGGATCTTCAGCAGTTCGAAAATCGCCTGGTAAGTGGTCAGCCCGTTGACGGGAAGGGCAGATGCGTGCAGGGCATCGAGCGAGGAGGGCATTGGAGCGATGAGATTCGCAGGGACAGCCACGGCAGAAGCATAATGACCAATGCCGACCTGGTAGGTCGCGCAGATCACGTGGGTTCCCACATCCCATCCCGTGACTGCCTCTCCCACCTTTGCAATGATCCCTGCTGATTCCCAACCAAGCACGAGCGGAAACTGTTGCCCTTCTAATACTATGCTTCCTTGCCGCGTTTTCACATCCCACATCCCGACGCCGGCTGCCTGGACGCTGATGAGGACTTGCTCTGGGCCACAGGATGGCACAGGCAGATCCACAAGCTTGAGTTGATCAGGGCCGCCAAAGGCGGTAATGGCGATCGCTTGCATGCGTTGTTCCTTGTCTATCACTGTTTTCTCTCCTTTCTGCGATCATCGAAAGAGAGCCAGGCGATGTAGCGGGCGAACACGAGGCGTAGGTGGATACGTGAGCGTGGGTGCCTGCCATTTTGTATGGAGAAGAATTGTATGCATCCGAAATAAGCTTTCTGTACGTTGTGAGAAAAGCCCATTGACCGTAAGGCCGTTTTTATCCTGGCTTGCTTTGTTATGACCTCGGTCAGTATACCGCGAGGAGGCGAAAAAATCATGGGCCAAAAAGGGTGATTCCAACGGCAGGCATGCCAGTCGGGAATCCACACAAAAGTGGTGTCGACCATCCTACCATGCGTCTGATTATCCTGGCTTCTGGAGGGATCTGGGTGAATACGTCAGCAAGACCTTGACACCTGAACGAACTTTAGGGGACAATACTCTGAAGAGTGGTTTCTTTCCCAGCAGTAAAAGTGGGCAGTGCAAAAAATCAAAGTCAGGAAGGAGGGGCGACCATGGATAGTGCAAACTACGGAGACAGCTCGAGTAGGTTTCCCACACAGGGACCGCTCGACCAATTGCTGACAGCCAAATTTTTTGTTCCTACACTCCCAAGCACCTATTTTGCCCGTCCCCGTCTCACTGCTTTGCTTGATGCTGGACTTCAAAGTCAGGCCATTCTTGTCTCCGCTGCTGCTGGTTTTGGTAAGACGACCCTACTTTCGGGCTGGGTTCGTATGTTCAGACCCAATGATCCGCACGCGGCCTGGATCTCTCTCGATACATGCGACAACGTACCATCCCAGTTCTGGATATATGTCCTGGCTGCTCTAGAACGTTGTAAGTCGGGGATCTCTGCCCTCCCTTTGACGTTCTTGCAAAAAGAGTCCCAACCAGCATGGCAAGCAATGCTCACGGCCTTGATCAATAACCTGGCCCAGTGTAGCGAACGTATGGTGCTGGTTCTAGACAACTATGACAAGATTACCGAACCAACCATTCATGCTCTCATCTCGTTTCTCATTGAGCACCTTCCGCCTACCCTGTGCCTGGTTCTCTCCACACGCGCAAATCTCCCATTCTCGCTTGCCCGGTTGCGGGCACGTGTGCAGATCCAGGAATTACGGACCGAACAGCTACGGTATACGCAGGAGGAGACAACGATCTTTCTCCGCAAGGCAGTGGACTTTCGCTTTTCCGAGCAGGATATGCAAGAGGTGCAATCCCGCACACAGGGCTGGTGCGCGGGATTGCAGTTGGCAGCACTTGCCTTGCGGGGACGATCGAACCCAAGAGATCTGCTCCATGAGCTCCATGGAAGCCAGCGTGCTATCCTTGAATACCTGTTGGATGAAGTGGTTCAACAGCAGTCAAGCAGAGTGCAAAATTTCCTGTTGCAAACCTCAATTCTGGACCGCCTATTTCCTGCCCTGTGTAATGCGGTGTTAGAGCAACAGGACAGTCAATCCATCCTGGAGGAAATGGAACACGCCAATCTGTTTCTTAGCCCGCTCGATGAAGAGCATCAGTGGTATACGTACCATCCCCTGTTTGCCGAGGCGTTACGTCATCGTCTACAGCAAATCTCCCCAGACAATGTTTCCATACTGAACCTACGGGCCAGTCAGTGGTACGACAGCCATCTTTATGAGAACGAGGCCATCCAGCATGCTATCTATATTCAAGAGTGGTCCAGGGTAACAGAGCTTATCGAGCGCATTCCGAGCCAGAGCATCTGGAGTCGGCTAAATGCCCCATTCTGGATCGAACACCTGCCTCCTGATGTTGTTCGTACGCGACCGCGTTTGTGTTTGGCATATGCTAATGCTTTATTTTGGAACACTCCTTCTCGTATCACGAAAGATTGGCTGCGCGATGCCAGGATGGCGTGGGCGGTTCTCCATGCAAGGGAGGAAAATGCTACGGGAATTACGCCAGCACAAAAGCCAGAGGCCTCGACTCGCCTTCTGGGCGAGATTGCTACCTTGCAGGCTGTGGTCGTAGGTTTCTATGATGGTGATGCAGGAGCCACGCGGGCTTATTGTAACGAGGCTCTCACCCATCTTGTTGAACAGCAACAAGCGGCTCATGTCCAGGTTACTTTCGCTCAATCCCTGGCCGCTTTATCTCTGGGGCACTTCGAACTTGCTATTCAGTCGCTGCAAGCAGGAAATACAGCCGCGGCAGCTGAAGGAGATACTGCTCTTGCAAACATCTGTCTGACAAGGGCAAGCTGGGATATTACTATGGCTGGAAGATTGCATGACGCCTGGCAGTTTACCGAGCATACCATTCAACGGGCACAAACTCCAGATGGGCATTTGCCAGTTACTGTCTGTTGGACATATGCCCGTCAGGCAGATATCCTGCGTGAATGGAACAGGCTCAAGGAAGCTCAGCATCTCGTTGAGCAAGCAATCCAATTTGGGGAACAGGCTGAAATCACCGCTCTGTTGCCGCTGGGATACACTATTTTGTTGAAGCTCGCACTCTCACGAGGAGATTTAGAAGAAGCCGCCAGGGCAAATCAATTGCTGGAAGACTCCTGGAAAAGGATGCCGGCGCCGTATTGCTATGCGCTCTACAGTAATGTGGATCAGGTTCGTTTCTGGCTTGCGTGTAGAGAATTGGAACGAGCCAGGCAATGGGCTAAGAATCTGGAACGGGAAGAACCGCTGGTGTCCCCGTTGGCACGAGAACGGCAGGGCGTTTCGCTTGCCAGAATAGCGCTTGCCGAGTCCCAACCTGACAGGGCGCTGGCTTTGCTGGCCCCGTTGATCGTGCGGGCGAAGGCGACGGGGCGGTGGGCCCATGTTTTGGAAATGTGGTTGTTACAAGCCCAGGCTTACCAGATGCGTCTACAGAGCCAGGAGGCTCTTGCCACGCTTGCCCAGGCAGTCAATCTGGCAGCTCCCGAAGGCTACATCCGTTGTTTTGTGGACGAGGGGGTCCAGATGGCAGATCTGTTAGGCCGACTGAGAAAACAAGGACACCAGGGAGACTCGATCTCCTATCTGGAGACGCTCCTGACCGCCTTCGACGATGCACATGAAGCACAGATGAGGCAAGCAAAGAAGGAGCAGTCAGATGTAAGTTCGCCGTTGCTTGACCTTTTGAGCGCGCGGGAATACGAAGTGCTGAGACTGGTTGCGCAAGGTGCCTCTAATCAGATGATTGCAGAAACGCTGGCGATCTCAAATGATACGGCCAGACACCATGTGAGTAATATTCTCAGCAAACTCGGAGTGACCAATCGCACACAAGCAGCAATACGGGCCCGTATTCTTGGCCTGCTCTCTTCAGCATCATAAAGCCTCCACGCATTACTTCATGGAAAATGTGATTCATGGGTTTCTTTAGTAGAAGTATACCATAGGTTGGGCTTCTACTAATAGGTAGGACTTAGTGGAAGTGTGTAAGTAGCGGAAGCAATGAAAAGCAGATCCAATAGATCGAGAGACAGACGAGTTTCCTACTATCTTTGCTCAACACAGGTACATTGCGTATGCTAGAGCCATACATCCGCATCTGTGGCTCCATTAGGCCACAAATCTGTGTGGATAAGGATTGCCTCAATGACAGTGATTGAACGTACCGCCTATCCACGATTTTCGCGCGCTCCCTCTGTCAACGAATTGCGTGAACTCTTTACACCTACCCCACACGACGTGGCCTTTGTGACCACCAGAGCACGCGGCGACGGCCCACAGTTAACGCTCATGGTCTTGCTCAAAGTCTTTCAACGGCTGGGCTATTTTCCCAACCCGCAAGAGATTCCAGGAGCGGTCATTAGCCACATTCGAGCCATGATGCGGTTTCCTGACGACCTGGTGCCTGATATTGTTCCACGCACGATGTATCGCTATCATGCGGCTATTCGCACACACCTGGATATTATCAGCAATGGGAAAGTTATTCGCCATGTCGCAGCACAAGCCGTCTACAATGCCGCCCAGGTGATGGACACGCCAGCAGATCTGATCAACGCCGCAATCGAAACCTTGGTCAAAGAGCACTGCGAGCTTCCCGCTTTTCGCACGTTGGATCTACTCGTCACCCGTGTGCGCAAGCTGGTGAATGGGCGACTCTTTCAGACCGTGCTCAATCGTCTCTCGGGGTCGGAACAAACCATGCTTGAGCACCTCATCGACAGGGATGCGCCAGGTCACTTCACCGATTTCAACCTGATCAAAGAAGCCCCGAAGAGTGCGAGCCTCACGCATCTGGATGAATGGCTCGACAAACTGTCCTGGCTGACCGCTCTTGGCAACATGGAGCGCCTGCTCGAAGGGATATCGCACGCGAAAATTAAACATCTCGCAGCAGAGGCCCGTGCATTGCATAGCCTAACTCAATAAGCACATTAGGATTAGGAGTTGGGCGGTCTTGCCGCTCGTTATAAGATGCAGTGTTAATGATCGAAATGTCACAGACAAAAGCATCCGCTTGGTCAATTTTATCGAATATTGTCTGAGAGATATCAGGAGAACCAGGAACATCAAGGGTATCGTGCTCAAGCCTTGGGGCATCTGCAGCAATTGTATCATCGTTCTTCATTGCCTTAACGGCCTTTTCCAAAGCCTCTTTAATAAAGCCACGGTTCGTAGAATTAGGAAGATCTGATTGCCAGGAATAAAAAACAATGCGATGGTCCGTTTCCATAAAACCTTCCTTGTCATTCACTCTCGTTTTCATTTTTGTAAAGGTGTAAATGTTGGAATTAATCTGGTGGAACTAGGACAATTATCCTGGTCCTCGTATCGCAAAACATCGTCTAATGCCTTGAGTTTAAAATTCCACCGCAAACAACTTCAACTCCTCGTTCTCAGGTGGAAATATGATCATCCGCTCAAAGCGCAGCCCCAACTTTTCCAGCAATCTCGCAGAGCTCACATTATCGGGAGTGGTAATAGCTACAATGCGCTTGAGGGCAAACTCCTGTTTGCCATACTCCAGCATTGCTGAGGCCGCTTCATAGGCATATCCCTTCCCCCGAAACGTGGGCAGAAAGGCAAAGCCGATATCCACATCTTCCAATGTATCCCGCTTAATCAGGCCACACATGCCAATGGGGACATTTCCCTCTTTCAAGGCCACCAGGTAGAGACCAAATCCCACACGGTTATACATGGCAAGAGGCCTGGTCTCAATATATGAGCGAGCATCATCGAGAGTCCTCACGCCAAAGTCGCCAATAAATTGCACCCATCCGGGATCATTCAAAAGCTCCAGAATAAATGGTGCATCCTCCAGCGAGAAGCGCCGCTGTATCAAGCGCTCAGTTTCCAATAATGGATGGACTGAAGAGATAGTTGTACGTTGCTCAAAGGGTGGATGATTAGTATCTTGTTGTGCCATACACGGCTTCTTTCTTCAATAAAATTTTTCAAAGCGAAACAACCTTTACCTGGTAGTATGCTATGGGAAGAATCATGTTAGCAAGTGGCACCTTATCAGCTTCTGTATATGAGGCTCTGAGTTAAGGAGCGACCCAATTTGCCGCAGGGGAGATAAGTTCGGTCCAGTTTCGTGAAAACTGTGCCGCATACTGGTCTTATCGGCGCAGTTTTCACCGTCTTGCGGGATGTTATCGGCACAGTGACCGTCCTTATCTCGCAAAAAAACTGTACCGATAATCCAACTGTGATTTTACCCCCACGTAGGCAGTATCTGTGAATCCTGGCTCATGTCCCATTCTGTTACTCCCTCCCTCCCTTGAAAAAGGAAACCTCTGAGAGGAGGTACGCAGAGCACAAAAAAACCTGTAGCCGGCTGGCACGCCAAGTCGTCGGCTGGCTTTGAGCTCGACTTCGTTTGTTTGTTCAAGCTAAGCTGCTGGGGAAGTGGGCTCTAACTTCACCTCGTAGCCGAGTTTCTCTAACCGGCGAACGAGTCGCTTCTGGACCGCTTGCCGGTCCCATTCATCGAAGTCATTGCCTCCTAATTCTTCATAGTCTTCGTCTTCTGAGAGGATGTGGTAGATTATCACCAGGAGCGTGTGCCCAATGGCAATCGTTGCCTTCTTGCCCCCTCGGCGAACGACGAGTCGCTGATATTGGGCAGAGAGGTAAGAATCCTTACAGTGGGTGGCAGCATGAGCTGCCTCCACCAGGGCAGAACGGAGCCAGGGGCTGCCTTTGCGCGTCTTTCCATTCAAACGTTTGCCCCCGCTCTCGTTGTTGCCCGGGCACATCCCTGCCCATGAAGCCAGGTGCCGCGCATCAGGAAAACGGTTCATATCCGGTCCAATCTCGGCCAGGATGACTTCTGCCAGACGCCGCTTGATGCCTGGAATCGTCGAGAGTCGCTGGATCTGGTGCTCATACGGACGTAAGCGCTCAGCAATTTCCGTGTTCATGCGCTCGATGCCTTCATCAAGCGTGTCAATGTCGGCGAGTTGCTCTCCAATCAGAAAGCAATGGTGAGGTTTAAGCTGCACGTGTAGGGCTTGCGCAAGCAGGTCGCGTTTGGCCCGCATCCTTCCCCGTGCCAGTTCGGCTAAAACGGTTGCATCGGCTTCTCCAGCCAATAAGGCGGTCAGCATGTCACGCGCCGATCTGCCCATGACATCACTAGCGACCGAAGCGAGCTTGATGTTGGCCTCTTCTAACGTCTGCTGCAAGCGATTGATCAGACGCGTGCGTTCCTCAGTGAGGCTCATACGGTACCGGGTCAGTTCGCGTACCTCTCGTTGGGGTGCGGGAGGGATAAAACTGGGGTTGAGGAGCCCATGTTGCAGCAAATCGGCGATCCATTCCGCGTCTTTGAGATCGGTCTTTCGCCCTGGCACCGCCTTCAGGTGCTGAGCATTGACCACCAGCACTTCCAGATGGCTTTCCAGCACATTAAAGATTGGTTTCCAGTAATTTGCCGTACTTTCCATGGCGACATGTGTCACCTCCAGATCGTTGAGCCATTGGCGTAATCGAAGCAAGTCTGGCATCATCGTGCCGAACGTTTGCCGCTCCTTGTGCCGCTGGCCTAATGAATCAAGAATGCTGGCGCACACAACGACCGTTCTCTTGTGGACATCGAGCCCCGCGCATCTCTCATACACAACGTTCATGCGTCACCTCCGGAGAGAAATGGACGGGTGACGGGATGCCCAAGCTGGATCAAATTCTCCCTTGCGTGCTTCCCAAGTGGGAGCGACAGACGGTGGTGCTTGCGGGGCATCCTGGATCACACTGGTGGTCCGGCTCGCAGCGCGAGTAACAAATCGATCTCTGACGTTACACCCGCCCTGCTAATAGTCTACCCTTTTTCATGCGCGGTGGTGCGTCAGGGCGCATGACCCACTGGTGGCGAAGTCAAAAACTCTCCCTTAGGCTGCTGGCTTCATCACCTGCTTGAAAGGAGAAATACGGGCTTGCTCTGGTACTTCTCCCCTCAGGAAGTCGAGTGAGTTGCACCAGGTTCATTGCCGCTGCGATGGCGACATGAGCCAGATGCGTTTTGCGAAGGCCAATGTAGCGTGAGCGGCGCAATTCCATGGTGCGGACCCCTTGTGAATGGACTCCTTCAATGCCTGCTCGATGACGATACGTCTCTTTGAACGCAGCCGTGTGTTCTCGTTCACGTGCAGCAAACAGTGCCTGCATCTGCTCCTTTGGATGCAGCGTCATGCTGCGTCGCGGCGTTCCGGTACACAGCGTCCGAGAGGGGCAGACCTTGCAATCATTGATGGAAAACTTTACTTTGATGAGTGATTTGTTTGCCTCTTGAATGGGCGTCCAGCTCGAACTGGTGCGCCCCTGTGGGCAAGTGACGGTCTCGGCTTCCCAATCAATGGAGAAGTGCGTGAGGTCGTAACCAGTCTCAGCCTGATACCAATGGGTTTTGAGGGTGGGACCAACCAGGTCCACTTCATGGTCAGATTGACTTTGAACAAGGTTCGCAATTGTGACGTATCCCGAATCCACGAGATGCTGATCTGGAAGCAGTTCCTTCTCCGCCAGATCCGCATGGATTGCTGAAATAATTCCCTCATCGCTCAGGGGAGCAGCCGTGGTCTGAACAGCAGTGATCAGTTGAGGAGCATCTTCATCACATGTCTGGGTAAAGTGCACTTTGTATCCAGTCCAGAATGTACTTCGCTTCTTGCCATTTCTCGCGTCAAGGTCATAGGGGGAAGTCACCAGCTGAGCTGCTGGCAGAACTGGCTCTTTCCTCCATTGCCCTCCTTGCTCCTGTGCTTCAAACTGTTGCTCCCAAATGGTGCGGAGTGTGGTCACAGCAGGTAAGGTTCGCATCCAATCTGGGACGCAAGGAGACTGGAGCGCATCCAGGAGCATCCAGCCATCAGTTCCCACTTGATTGGCGTACTGCGTACGCTCTTGCTCCTCCTTGGGTAAGCGTTCCTCTTCGAGACGTTGTCCGTATCGTTCCACCCACTCGACTGGGACGTGGGCGCGAATCCAGCCAGGTGTGACTTCCGAGAGGACATTCAACACATAGACCATGGTCTGAGCAACGCGCAAGGTGCGACTGAGGGAGCGGATTTTCGCGAGGATATGAGTGGAGTCGGTTCGTTGTCGTCCGTGAGCCTTCAGCCACCCTCCCTCCCGACACTGCTCCACTAGCAGATCGAGCAGGCGCTGTTCAGCCTTGCCCTCGACCAGGCGAACACGAAACTCGGAAAGAATCGTATGATCAAAGCCAGCGTCGCAGAGTTCCAGGCTGAGTGCATACTTCCACGCCAGTCGGTCTCATACAGCGTCAGCGGCCTGACGATCGGTCAAGCCTTCCATAAATTGAAAGATGGTCACAAGTGCCAAGCACCACGGAGCGAAAGCAGGTTGGCCATGGGTCGGAAACAGGTCAGCAAATGCCTCATCAGTGTAAATGGTTCCCAGCGTGTCACGGATCTGCATAAACACGTTTCCACGGGGAAAGACCGCATGAGCAATACGAACAATTTCTTCTGGAATTGGTAGTAAAAGCGAAGAGTTAACAGATTTTAGGCTGAAGAGTGATCAAGCGGTGCGAAGAGTGATCAGCACACCCATGCACCATTGAAGAAACCGCTCCACATCTAAGGTATTAGTGGGAAGTGTTGTAAATTAGGAGTCGTTAGATGTTTTGAGAAGTGTTCTCGTATTGTGGGAGATACACGATAGATTTCGGAAGTGTGTACTGAAGCTGCATCCCCATTTCCTCGAACAATCGAATTTGACGTGCCTGAACTTTTTTAGCTAAAAATACAATTTGTGAGAAAGCCCACTCTGTTTGAAACCAGGGAATCAGCGCTTGAAGCACTCGCCTGTCGAGATTGTCCACAAGGCAACTCTGACGCACCCAGAAGGTAACATAAGCACTGTTCTCAGGAAGATACTCAACAAAGATCCCAACACGTTGAAGTAGTCGCTCTAGTGGATTAATGTAAAGGCAACCCAAACACTCCGTTTCCGCCGGATTCATGACGGTGTAGGTGAAAGCAATACGATCATGGTGCTCCTGCTCATGTCGTATCAGATCAGCCAAATTCTCTTCTAAGGTAAAACCTTCGCGCGGCCATCTCCCACCACTCTTCAGGAGCAACTCAGCGCGGCTCGTAATCACTGCCTCATAGTCGAGCTCAACATCAACCGCTCTTAATGGTCGTACCAGGAACTCTTCTGCCCAGAGTGTTTCCGGGACAACCGCATTGCCTGGATAAAACATACTCCTCATCCTTTCTAGGCCATCATACATGTAAAGAAATGAGCAAATCTTCAAAAAAAGGAACATCATTTTTGGAGAAATGGACAATCATTGTCCACATACAACATCCCAGTCTGTTGACCCTTTGGCAGCCCAACGTTTTGAAGTCAGGAGAGTCTGTCTTTTGCGAGGCTTGTGTGGTGGAAAGCGAATGACACCCTTGCTTGGGGAGAGCGAACGCGTTCTTCCACAGTCAGGACATTCCACGACAGCTACGGAACTTTCGGTAAATCGTTTGATATCGATGGGAACCACTCCAAAAATGCGCAGTTAGACTATTTGCTCGTTTCCACCGTTTCCGTTGTGAGCTGCTGCTCGTTTTCCTGAGCTGTTTCCTGCTCTTGTACTGTTTCATTGATACGTGCTGATGCTGCTCCATCCCTGTTGGGAACCAGATCATCAGGACCTGCTCCATCAATGACTCGAAACGTATCGTGGCGGAGCACGAGAAGCTCTGCGATATCCCTACATGTGGAAAACATTCTTCACTCTGGCTGTTCCTGACGTAAAATGCTATATAATACCAAATCATGCCAAGCCCCATTACGCCATTGAGCTTGGCGCATTACTCCCTCACGTGTGAAGTTGCTTTTTTCCAATGCCCTCTGCTCAGCTTTATTCTCGATATCTGTGAGTGTCTCTATACGTACGACAGGATGGGTTGCAAAAAGATAGCGTACAAGGAGTTTATGAGCCTCGGTTCCATAGCCCAGACCACGATGCTCCTCCGCTAATTCAATGCCAAAAAAGTAGACGATATTTCCCTGGCTTGGACCATGCCTCACTGGTCGATAATCAATCATTCCCACTATTTGCTCATTGTGCGTCACAACAGCAAGTCGATTAAACGTATCACTGAGAAAACCGTTTTTGTTAAATTCTTGTTCAAGACCCTCAGAATTATGGAAACCGAAGAAGTTAAACTCACTCGTTACTTCAGGATTGCCAAAGTGCGTCTGAAGATATGCGATTTCAGTGCGTTTAAAAGGGCGTAAATAGATTTTTTCTCCTCGTATCATTTTTCACTATTTCCTTATCATCTGAAGATGTACAAGCACAATTTACATTCTTGAGAAGAAGAATACCAGATGAGAAGCGGTTTTTCCAGGGACATCTGTACCATTGATCACTCTTCGCGCCGCTTGATCACTCTTCATTCGAAAATCTGACCACTCTTCGCTTTTACTACCAGGAATCGGCGGAATCGGCAGCGATTTGAGTGACATGGGTGACCTCCCTATCAACAGAGCAACAAACCATACATCTTCTCCTCTATTAATTGATGAGAACCAGGCTCGCTCTTTGACTTCGCCACCAGTGGGTCATGCGCCCTGACGCACCACCGCGCATGAAAAAGGGTAGACTATTAGCAGGGCGGGTGTAACGTCAGAGATCGATTTGTTACTCGCGCTGCGAGCCGGACCACCAGTGTGATCCAGGATGCCCCGCAAGCACCACCGTCTGTCGCTCCCACTTGGGAAGCACGCAAGGGAGAATTTGATCCAGCTTGGGCATCCCGTCACCCGTCCATTTCTCTCCGGAGGTGACGCATGAACGTTGTGTATGAGAGATGCGCGGGGCTCGATGTCCACAAGAGAACGGTCGTTGTGTGCGCCAGCATTCTTGATTCATTAGGCCAGCGGCACAAGGAGCGGCAAACGTTCGGCACGATGATGCCAGACTTGCTTCGATTACGCCAATGGCTCAACGATCTGGAGGTGACACATGTCGCCATGGAAAGTACGGCAAATTACTGGAAACCAATCTTTAATGTGCTGGAAAGCCATCTGGAAGTGCTGGTGGTCAATGCTCAGCACCTGAAGGCGGTGCCAGGGCGAAAGACCGATCTCAAAGACGCGGAATGGATCGCCGATTTGCTGCAACATGGGCTCCTCAACCCCAGTTTTATCCCTCCCGCACCCCAACGAGAGGTACGCGAACTGACCCGGTACCGTATGAGCCTCACTGAGGAACGCACGCGTCTGATCAATCGCTTGCAGCAGACGTTAGAAGAGGCCAACATCAAGCTCGCTTCGGTCGCTAGTGATGTCATGGGCAGATCGGCGCGTGACATGCTGACCGCCTTATTGGCTGGAGAAGCCGATGCAACCGTTTTAGCCGAACTGGCACGGGGAAGGATGCGGGCCAAACGCGACCTGCTTGCGCAAGCCCTACACGTGCAGCTTAAACCTCACCATTGCTTTCTGATTGGAGAGCAACTCGCCGACATTGACACGCTTGATGAAGGCATCGAGCGCATGAACACGGAAATTGCTGAGCGCTTACGTCCGTATGAGCACCAGATCCAGCGACTCTCGACGATTCCAGGCATCAAGCGGCGTCTGGCAGAAGTCATCCTGGCCGAGATTGGACCGGATATGAACCGTTTTCCTGATGCGCGGCACCTGGCTTCATGGGCAGGGATGTGCCCGGGCAACAACGAGAGCGGGGGCAAACGTTTGAATGGAAAGACGCGCAAAGGCAGCCCCTGGCTCCGTTCTGCCCTGGTGGAGGCAGCTCATGCTGCCACCCACTGTAAGGATTCTTACCTCTCTGCCCAATATCAGCGACTCGTCGTTCGCCGAGGGGGCAAGAAGGCAACGATTGCCATTGGGCACACGCTCCTGGTGATAATCTACCACATCCTCTCAGAAGACGAAGACTATGAAGAATTAGGAGGCAATGACTTCGATGAATGGGACCGGCAAGCGGTCCAGAAGCGACTCGTTCGCCGGTTAGAGAAACTCGGCTACGAGGTGAAGTTAGAGCCCACTTCCCCAGCAGCTTAGCTTGAACAAACAAACGAAGTCGAGCTCAAAGCCAGCCGACGACTTGGCGTGCCAGCCGGCTACAGGTTTTTTTTGTGCTCTGCGTACCTCCTCTCAGAGGTTTCCTTTTTCAAGGGAGGAACCTCTTGCATCATGAGTCACCCCGAAGTTTTGAACCACGTGTTCGGAATTTCGGGGAATTTTTTCTAAGAGGCTTCAGTAAATGGAGGAGGAAATTGATACCAGAAGCGGCTTAATGCCCAGCGGAGGCGGTAGAGCGGTGCTTTTGCTTTCCGATAACGTTCCCCTGTTCAGTGGCAATAGTGCCGCAAAAGCCATACTTTGAGGTGCTCTTTAGCGAATCTACCAATGAAAGTAAATACGCTAGGTGGTGTCCGTCATGAGTATGCGTGCGCGGCTAAAGCAGGAATGTACGGTAGCGCGCCTGAGCGATTGAATTTGATGCTGGCAGACCTGCCCGAGAAGGGAAAGGTTTTGATGCCGGACGTTTTCAATTTGTGGACTGCGCTCCTCAAAAGCTACTCCGGATCAGACTTCAAAACTCCCATAAGAGAGACGCTGAACGCGTGAGCAAGCAAGGAGCAACATCATGACCCAACGACAGTTCAGTTCGGAAGAAAAATTACAGCGTGTCCGTTAGCTGGTCGGTGGCGAGAACGCTCTCAGCTAGCGGAGCCGTAAGGACAAGGTATCCCATACCACTATTCATATCTGATAGCGTCCCGTCAGGCATAATGCCAGGTGTTCCGTACGTCGACATCCAACGAGTATTGCCTGAAACTTCAATTCTATCACTAATGGGAGTGATCCTTGCTGTCACGCCTGTTTTATTCATGTTGCTCATAACGCGTCCAGCTTTTTCAGCGTGAGAACAACTGAAAAAGCTGGACGCATCGTTTCTCTATTTCCGGCAAGGCTTTTACACCAGGCTCCTGGGCTGAGGAACTCTTCACTCTAACGACTGCACATTCACTCGCGTGGAAGACTTTTGTCTTCTTCGCTCTCTTGTGTCGATACACGGATTTTTCTGCATGTACGCTGCCCTGCTTTCAAGAGGTGGATCGAATGGATGTCGTCTTTAAAACGAACATCTGCAGCCCCAGCATTCATCTCCACACTTGTATTTTTTTATGGCTCTCTGTTGGCTCTGGCTTTCTTACGCTTTTGCCGCAATGACCTCGAGTTCAACGAGAATTTCCGGGTAAATCAATTCGGTAACCACAGAAAACATGCCTGCTGGACAAACATCACCCAGGTAACGGCCTCGAACTTGAATATAGGCCGATTTATCCTCCGCGTGAATCAGATACTGGTTGACCTTCACGATATCAGCTACCCCCATGCCAGCAGCTTCCAGGATGGCCAGAATATTCTTCCAGGCCTGGTCGGCCTGCTCCTCAATCGTCTCTGGCAGGTATTGTCAACTTAAACAAAACGGCAGAGCTTACATACGGAAAAAGAGCTTCAAAGTGGGGGTCGTGCCCTTTTTCTGGCCTGGTTGCTGAAGAATCTTGGCTCATATGGCCTTGAAGTGGTGAAAGCTCATCAACAGAAATTTTTAAGTTGACAATACCCGGCAGATAATTCACGCCAGGGCCGGTTCGATACAAGCACTCCTGGCAGCCCATCAGCTTGTAACATCTTGGCGAGTGTGGCGGCAAGCTCTTGATTCACGTGGACGTCTCCTAACAAAAGATATGGTAGAGTTGGTCATGAGAAGGATATATGAAACACAAACATGAGTACCAGCCTGCAACACATGGCACCGAGAAAAAACCACCAGAGGACAAACAGCAACAGATCCCAACGTGAATAGTGCATAGGTAGCTCCCTTCCAATAAAAAAAGCCTTCTAGCAATTGCTAAAAAGGCTTAAAACAACATGTCTCATATTCAAAGTTAATAGAATATTAACTAGGGTCAGTAGGTGAAGATCCGAGTAACAGTTATGGAAATCGAGCGAAAGAAGGAAGCATACAGGTTCATAGTGACCCCGCATGCTTCCTTCTTCTAAGGCTGCCTTCCAGAAAACTCGCACGGCCAGATCCAGTAGTTGCAAACTACACGGTGCATGCTAGTTGCTGTTTCACATTTGATATCATAGAAGACTCTTCCACAGCGGCTCATTCTATGGCTATGCCACTGACGAGTTGCCAATACATGAGAGATACCGCATACATGTATTATTGTCCGCGCACGACACTGCGCACGGCATGCCACCCGTGACTTCCTTCAGTTCTTCATCGCTGAGTTCTGAACCAACGGGACTTGCTGGCAGGATACTCTCATCATACCCCTCACTTGATTTCCATGCGCGAATGATTTCTTCGATACTCATACGCTTCTCGCCTTTCTTTGTTATGTTCGGCACTATAAAAACGACTAATCTATGGCAACGGCCAACCAGTTTTTACATCTCATCACCTTAACATCTTGCAAAAACGTCTTGTATATGTCCTCGTTGTGACGAATGGTTGCCCTGATCGAACCGGGATGCCCGGGATTAAAT
Source organism: Ktedonobacter sp. SOSP1-52 (assembly GCF_016587395.1). Lineage (NCBI taxonomy): Bacteria > Bacillati > Chloroflexota > Ktedonobacteria > Ktedonobacterales > Ktedonobacteraceae > Ktedonobacter > Ktedonobacter sp. SOSP1-52. The sequence goes on along the minus strand of NZ_BNJH01000007.1, from coordinate 419,113 downwards.
TTACCTGGAGTTGTCTATACATTCCGTGTATTGCATATTCAAAGTCTAACGTTATGTGTGGAGATTTACGCCTGTAGAATTACCAGTTTTTGTACTGAGTACAGCTACACGCGTATAGGCTACCTCAGAGGTAGCCCCAGTAAAAATACCGGGGATATCAGGAGGCAACCGTGTTTTGTGCCCACTATGATATAAATGTTGGAGGCAAAATGAGTAGAACCAAATGGACAACACGTCGATAGTAGACGCAACCTATAATCATTTCGGATCACCTGTGAGCAGCGGGCAGATGGAGGATGCCCTGCCAGCGACAGAGCAGGCACACATGATAGCTGCCCCCGAAGTCCGATGATTGTCATAACCCGTCCTGCATCTGCGCCCTTGTCCGTGCCACTGGTCGCGGATGCATCCCCTCCTGGAAAGGAGGGTAAATCTTGCCTCTGCCAACGCTAGCATTATAGCAATACAGCATCTCTCCCTTGACCACATTGCGGTTATCCTCAATGTCCGTCTCGCCCTGTAGAGGAAACACTTTCGTCCGCGCCAGCGCTGGATTATACCAGCGAGGCTCTCGGCCAGAGGCAACACCTCCAACGAGATAATCAAGATAGGTGATCCAATGGTGGTAAGGAAAGCTTATTTGCCAGCTCTGTTCGGCGAGCTGCTCCAATAACATTAGGAATGGAGCCTCCCACGGGATGCGCAACGAGATGAAAACAAGCAGGCAGTGTGAGTTGACAGAGACAAAAGAGGGAAAACCCTTGTAAAACAGGGGAAAATGTGCCTCCTTAGAAGAAAGAAAAATACCATCATCTGCTTCTAAGGAGAATACTTGTAGTATGACACATTCCTCCATCCATCTGCAGATCGCTTCAGAGGATCGACCCTCAGTCCCCCACTGGCTGGGCGAGGTCGCTCTCGTGGCGCAGATCTTCACTGCCTCGGGTATCCTCAAGAACATCGAGGAGCAGGTCCGTTTTGCGCGTGCCAGATTCGGGATGTATGATCTGGTGGATTTTGTTGCGGTCCTCATCGGATACGCGTGAGTGCAGCTCCCACTAGTTCAAACTCGTCTGCAATTCCCTCCCGATCACCAGAGGACTCATCCAGAAAGTGGAGCCAGTCGCCCACTCTTCGATTGCCCCGAGGTGCCACCCACTCCAACCGGACCTACAGTGCGCTTGATCGTTGCGACCCACCCAGCTCCCTCTCCTAACAAACCGCCCATTGGAGTTCTACGGGCTGAGACGGTGTACGAATTGTTTCTCACAACAGCCAATCCTTCTGCCTTCACTTGCACTGATGTCCTTGATCTCTATCTGCACCGAGGCTCATTCGAAACCATTCTCGCCGACGAAGATCAGGAACAAGACACCGATCGTTGGTGTTCTCGCACTGCATGTGGCCAGGAATTCTGGCAAATTTTGAACCAATGGATCTGGAACCTGCGATTGGATTTGGGACAGCATCTCTCTCCCTTTCCTCTGTGTTTGACTGAATTTGCCCCGGCGGCTGAGTCATCATCGGTTCAGGCCATCGAACCAATTCAGGAGCAGCTCGAAGTTATCCCTTATGAACCACCCTCTGTTCAGACCTCCGAGTGGCTTCGTGACCGTTGCCTGACGCTTTTCTTCCCGCTTGTTTGTTTCCCCGATATCTTCTAGCACCTGAACAGCATAGATCGACCTTTCTCTATGTATCACTTCCGCTCTTGATCCAGCGCCGAGGTACGTGAAAAATAGGATATAGGAGAAACAGGTAGAAAGAGTAAGCGTGTCCAATTCTATCCTTTTCCGTCAAAGTCCTCTTTGTGCAGCCGCCCTATCGCAAGGGAGATCCTGTTGGCGAATGCGATCGTGAAGCGAACGCCCCATCCCACAGAGAAAAAGAGGCGAAAAGCAGGCGCACCGGCAGCGCCGACGCGCCTGCTTTTCGCCTCTTTTGCCAGAGAACGAGCCCCACGGGCCTGGCCCACGTTTAGAGCTTGACGACAACCTTGCCGTGGACATGACGGCTGGACTGAAACTCGGCTGCCGCGCGGATTTGTTCTATCGGGTAGGTCGCCGCAATGGGGACCTGGAGCTTGCCAGTAGCAACCAGTTCGGCAATGTATTCAAGGGTACCTGGGGCGGCATTGATTCCAGAAACTCCTATTACTCCCGGAATTTGAGCTGCGATAACGGAGATACGGTTATCTGGAACGCCGAGCTTACGCGCGGCTTCTACCGTCTCCGATCCGTATAAATCGGTAGCTGCGGTAATTCCATCGGGGGCAAGGGCCTGTACTCGTTCGGCCAGGCCCGCGCCGTAGGTCACCGGTTCGGCACCGAGGCCTCGTAAGTAGTCAAACGATGATGCGGAGCCGGTGCCGATGACGTTTGCCCCGGCCAAGCGGGCGAGTTGGATTGCGAAGACACCCACCCCTCCGGCTGCCCCGCCAATCAGGATGGTGTCGCCGTGCTCAAGCTTGAGCACGGCCAGTGCTGCTGAAGCCGCCCTCGCCGCGATGCTGAGCGTCGAGGCGGTGATGTCATCAATACCGTCTGGCGTATGATGCACCCCATCGCCCATAGATAGAGATCCTTCAAGGCTGATAACCACATAGTCAGCGACGGACCGCGAGATGGCGCTGCCAAATACTCGATCGCCGATGGCGAACCCGGTCACTCCGGTGCCGACCTCGTCCACTGTTCCCGCGTAGTCAGAGCCAAAACCGGTTGGCAGACTCAGACCGAACCTGGCGCCTGCCGTATCATTCGCAGTCATGATCCAATCCATCGGGTTCAAGCCAGCAGCAGCCACGCGGACCCGGATTTGTCCCGCGTGGGCATGCGGCTCAGCGACCTCACGCAGGTCTAGTTTTTCAAGCCCACCGAACGAATCCATGATGACGGCTCTGCTTCTCTGTGGTGACATCTCATTTCTCCATTTCAAATCCGTTGTACATTTTTCTGCTGGTCAACGGCGATCCGCTCCTCCGGGCCGCCGTAACGGTGATATTGAATGCTCTGCATAAGGATTTCCTTTCCTGTATTCAATCCGAAGTTGGAGTGAGCATTCATTCCAAATACCAGGCAAAAAAAACGAGCGTTTAAAACTAACGTTTGATGGCATCCCAGCAGGCCGACGTCGCTTGCTCAATAGTGGCCTGATCTAGGTGAATTTGCTGCCTTATGTGTGCTTCGACCAGCGCATTCGTCGTCCCCAAGAGCAACACTGACATCACGTCGAGCGGCATCGCTTTGAGCAGGTGCTGCTGTTGGGCGTCGATCATCACTTGATTGAAAGCCACGACCAGCGCTGGCACCTTCTCGCTTTTGGCCCGTTCCTGGATAAAAGGAATCTGCGCCAGTTGATTTGTGAGGAGAAATTCGCGTGGATGCTGAATGCTGTGCCGAACCAGGCTGTTGAGCAAGTATAAAACCCGGTCAACCACTGGCTGCGTTGCGTCATAGCCTTCCAGAACATGCAGGCTCATGTTGGCCTTTATCTCGCTGAACAGGCAAAACACGAGGTCTTCTTTGCTGGGGAAATAATTATAGATGGTCCCCATCCCAACCTGCGCCCGCTGCGCAATCTGGGACATGGCCACGTCCTGCAATCCCTGCTCGAAAACAAGATCGCGAGTCGCCAGAATGATCTGGTCACGTTTACTGCTCATCATACAGCCTGCTTTTCATTTGGAATGAACCCTCATTCCAACTATATGACACATTCAGTAACATGTCAAGAGTAATCCAGCAAATTCTATCGCCCAAGCAAAGTGGCTGTCTACAAGCATATCGATATCTTGTTAAAGATACCATCGATTGGGCCTTGCTGGAGACACACCGGACGGATCTGATGCAGGTAGCGCTCTCCGTTCGTGTCGGAAAGCTGCAACCCTCGATAAGGCTCGCGCAAGCTGGGCCATGAGAGTCGAAAAAATCGTCTCTGCCAGGCGTTTCGGGAGGTAGGAAGAGTTGTTCGCACCATCTTTTTGCTCCGGTACATTTTCAATATCCCCTTTTACTGTTTCTGCCCGTTCCCCCTATGTCCTGTTTTGCACGTACCTCGGCGCTAGGTCCTCTTGAGATGCTCACTCGTTTCTTCTTTGTTCGCTTGCTACCAGCTCGTTGCGCATCCCGTGGGTCAGTTGAAAGAAGTGAAATCGGTTGAGACACTTCAGCCAAAAGGCAACGGTGTTGGTCTCACCTGCTGCGAATACAGGTGGGAGAGTATCCCAACGTGGATACGAACTTGGTGTACAAGAGAGTAGGCCACAAAACACCCGGCGTAGAGGAGGCAGCTACGGGTTGCTAGAACACTTCTGAACGGAATTGGGGACTTCTGAAACCGCTTGACCCAAAAGGGGTGCGAGAATGCCAGCACGCGGGACAGAACGCGGAGGCGGCATAGGAGCCAAATGCCAGTTTGTAATGGACTGGACAAGACGAAGGCCCGCCAGGAAAGTTACCGATCCAAGTAGATCTTTAGATACCAAAACGTCGGTGGGAAACCACTTGAGCGTGGTCTACCAGTAAGACAGGGCTTCGGCCTTGCATGGAAAGGGTCCAAAACGGATCATCCAAAACGGATCATAGGAACGAGTACGGAAAGCGGAGTGCGGGGAAACTCGCCTGCTCCGTTTGGAACGGGGGAAAGGCCGAGAGGCCCTACCTATCGTTACAGGAATGAAGGAGAGTGATGAGTCAGAAAAAGAAAAGATATGAAAGGCCAGGAAGAGTGCGGGGATCTGTGTGGCTATGCGAGCAGTTTGACGCCAGTTACCTCATTCCAGGTTTGAAATCTGCCCAGTAAAATGGCACGGTACTCCCCGGCATGCAAACGATGTCTTCGCAGTTGAAAATGTCCTGCAATAGGACCGAAAGCAGAGAGAAAGCGTTGTGCCTGTTTGGCAGACGTAAATCGCCGCATCTTCTTCTCTCGCAGGCGCGTGGGTTGATGGGAGTTTTCCGCTTGATTGTTCAATCGTTTGTGCTGGCGATGCTCTACTCCAGGCAGAATCTCACGTTTCGCCGCCCCATAACTTCTGAGCTTATCAGTGATGATGACACGTGGGACAGAGTGGAGTTCTTTGAGGAGCTTACGGAAAAAAGCGTTTGGCTGCTCGTTTGTTCCTGCGGCTCTGGACGAGGATGTCGAGCACTGTGCCGTCCTGATCAACGGCTCGCCAAAGGACGTGCTTTTGTCCCTGCATGGGAAGCATGACCTCATCCATATGCCACTTGTCCCCACAACGAGGGCGACGATGGCGCAATTCATTCGCATAGGTCTGGCCGAATTTCAAACACCACTGCCGCACCGTTTCATACGTCACGACAACGCCTCGTTGTGCTAGAAGCTCTTCCACATCGCGAAAACTGAGCGAGAAACGGAAATACAACCAAACCGCGTGGCTGATCATTTCTGGTGGAAAACGGAACCCTTGAGCTTATCCGAAAACCAGTTGGTACAATGAAAAGAAAACCCGCGTGAGGTGAAGCAAGCATATGGCTCGAACACGTCCCTGGAAAGTCAGCGATGAGTTGTGGGAACACGTCCGCCCACTGATTCCAGTTCGCCCTCCTCACCCCAAGGGAGGACGACCAGCCGCCGATGATCGGGCAATGTTTGAGGCCATCGTGTACGTTCTGCGAACCGGCATTCAATGGAATGCTCTGCCCCGCGAAATGGGTGCCAGTTCCACCGTCTATGACCGATTTCGTCAATGGGCAGCCCAAGGCGTCTTCACTCGCCTGTGGGAAGCAGGTTTGCATCTCTATGATGAGTTACAAGGCATTGGCTGGGACTGGCAGAGTCTGGATAGCTCGATGTGCAAAGCCCCTTTCGCCCAAGCCGCTGTCGGACCAGCTCCCACCGACCGCGGCAAACAGGGAACCAAACGGAGCATTCTCTGTGATCGCCGAGGGATGCCCTTGGCCTTGGTCATTGATGGATCCAATCGCCATGATATGAAGCTGCTTGCCCCAACTTTGGAGCATCACGCCATTGCACGACCTGAACCCACTGTTGAGCATCCCCAGAATCTGTGCTTGAATGCTGGCTATGACTATGATGTCATCTACAGCCTCCTCTATGAAGAGGGATATGAGCCACATGTGCGTCTCAATCGCCATAACCATGCGTGGTATTAGCAAGCCCTTGAGCAACAGGGAGAGATACACGAGGCTGCCAATGCTCTGGAAGCCACCAAAGTCCCTAGACGGTGGGTGGTCGAGCGCCTCTTCTCCTGGCTCAATCGCTGGCGTCGAATCATCATTCGCTGGGAGAAGTTGGACTGCACCTACGATGCCTTCCTACGTTTGGCCTGTGCGCTCATTTGTTTCCATCATTGTGAACGTCTTTCAGTTTTCGGATAAGCTCTAATACTACAGCCGCACTTATGTGATACAACGAGGGAGAAATCAATCCGAGGAGGAGAGAGATGGAAGTGTTTCCCTCAATCGAAGATCTGCGTACCTGGGCGGATCGTTTGGAAGAAGTGCAAGTGCGGTTAGCGCCCTCCTTTGAGCGTTCGGAGCCACGCCAGCGGGCCATGGCCTATATTCGTGGGTTAATAAGCACCACCGAGCGAAAAAACGGGTGGCAACTCGCCGAATTGGCGAGAGAAGCCACACCCGACGGGATGCAACGTTTGCTCAACGCGGCGAAGTGGGATGTGGATCAGGTGCGCGATGACCTGCAGGAGTACATCCTCACCCATCTGGCTGACCCGGAGGCGGTGCTGGTGGTCGACGAGACGGGTTTTGTCAAGAAAGGGAACAAGTCCGCAGGCGTGGCAGCCCAATACAGCGGGACGGTCGGCAAGATCGCCAACTGCCAAATCGGAGTCTTTCTGGCCTACGCCAATCGGTATGGAGCGGTCCTGCTCGATCGGGAGTTGTATCTGCATGCCGACTGGGAGAAGGAGCCCGAGCGGTGCAAGGAGGCAGAGATCCCAGAGGGTCGGCGCACCACGATCCCCAAGCCAATGCTGGCCAAACAGATGCTGGAGCGTGCCTTCGCTCACGGGGTCAAAGCGACGTGGGTGACAGGTGATACCGTCTATGGCGGGGATACCAAACTGCGCATCTGGCTGGAGGAGCGCCTGCAGCCCTACGTGCTGGCCGTGCCGAAGAACCAGCGCATTGGGCTCAGCCATCGGGCAGATGAAGTTGTGGCGAGTTGGCCTGCCGAAAGGTGGCAACGTCTTTCAGCGGGAGAGGGCAGTCAAGGGCCGCGCTTCTACGATTGGGCCTGGCAGTCTCTGGACTTCCGGTGGACCGAGCCGGGCTGGAAGCAGTGGCTGCTGGCTCGGCGCAGTTTGTCCAACCCCACCGAGATCGCCTATTACTTCGTCTTCGCGCCAGAAGCAGTCACTTTGGAGCAGGTCGTGCGGACAGCGGGCAGCCGATGGCAAGTCGAAGAAGCCTTTGAACTGGCCAAACAGCAGGTCGGCTTGGATGAATACGAAGTGCGGCACTGGCAGGGGTGGTATCGGCATATCACTTTGGCGATGTTTGCCCTGGCGTTTTTGACGGTGATCAAAGTGGCAGGGCAAAAAAGGGGGCCCACTTTCAGGAGCGAGAAGTCGCAGAGCTTCTTCCCCTGACGGTCCCAGAAGTGCGCCGCCTGCTCTGGCGGCTGGTGTGGCAAGCACCTGCGACGCCGGAAAGTGTTCTGTACTGGTCACGCTGGCGTCGGCGACATCAAGCCAGAGCCAAACAATTCCATATCAAACGGCGAGCAAAGAAGCGGGCTGCATAAGTGCGGCTGTAGTACTAAGGGGGTGAGAGGTGCGACGATGTTATTGATATTTTTTAGCCTTGACAGAGGATACATATGTAGATTATCATATACTTAGATAGGCTAAGTAATAGAAAAGCTAAGTACTAGTATGCCTAAGTAATAGGCATAGGTGTGATCGATGGCAGATTCTTCTTCTTTTGATGAACTGAATATTGCGGACGAGTTGCTCGACCTGCTGCCAGAGTTATTGCGCCAGTTGCGTGTGGACCTGCCTGCCGAGGGGAGCCCTGAGCAGGAGAGTCCAGAGTGGCGTGATATCTCGGAGCTGCGCGCAACCAATGGGCAGGTGCGCCTGCTACGTATCCTGAGTACGCGGCAGCACTGCACGATGCAGGAGTTGGCTGAGCACCTGGGGGTCGCCGCGCCAACCGTAACCGCGATGGTCAAAAGGCTACTGGCCCAGGGCTTTGTTGAGCGTGTGCGTGATGAACAGGACTGGCGCGTGGTCTGGATCTCGCCAACCGAACGCGGGATGAACGCCTTCAGGGCGTATGACCAGTTGCGGCGTGAGAATCTGCGTCGCCGCCTGTCTCTGCTCCAGGTGAATGAACTTATGCAATTGCGCGCGTCCTTGCCGGTCCTTCGGCGTTTAATTGAGGTGAAGCATGACAATCACGGCTGAGAAACTCTCACGCTCCTTTGGGGAGATCCATGCGGTCAGGGGCATTGACCTGCATGTTGAGCGTGGCGAGACCTTTGGTTTTCTAGGCCCCAATGGGGCTGGTAAAAGCACCACTATGAAGATGTTCTCGACCCTCTTGCGCCCGACAAGTGGACACGCGATCATCAATGGCTATGATGTCGAGCGTCAGTCCTCCCAGGTACGCCGGAGTATCGGCATTGTCTTCCAGGACCCTACTCTCGACGAGTATCTGACAGCAGAGCAGAACCTGTATTATCATTGCATGATCTATCACACTCCCCCCAAGACGCGCGAGGCGCGCATAAGCGACGTACTGCGCCTGGTTGGCCTGGAGGAGCGGCGCAAGGACGTGGTCAAAACCTTTTCTGGAGGCATGAAGCGCCGCCTGGAGGTCGCGCGTGGTTTGTTGCATGAACCGCAGACCCTCTTCCTCGATGAACCCACGGTGGGCCTGGACCCCCAGACCCGGCGCAGCGTCTGGGAGCATGTCCTGAAGCTTCGTGAGAGCACAGGGTTGACCATCTTTATGACCACGCACTATATGGAAGAGGCTGAATATTGCGACCGGATCGCCATCATGGATCATGGGCAGATTGTGGCAGTCGACACGCCAGATGCGCTCAAACGGATGGTTGGACGAGATGTCGTGCGCCTTACCGTCTCCTCGCCCGAGCGCTCTGAAGCATTCCTCGCCCAGCAGCCAGCCTATAACGCACACCGAGATGGGGACGACATCATCGTCGAGGGTGATAACGGGCAGACCCTGGCGGCGCGTGTCATCCGTGAACTGACCCTGGCGGATATCGATGTGCTCAATGTGAGCGTTAGCTCGCCCACGCTGGAGGATGTCTTTGTTCATCTGACGGGTCGCGCCATTCGCGAAGAGTTGGCCAGCGCGAAGGACCGCATGGGTTCGCGCCTGCGCAGTCGTGGCCGTTTGCGCCGCTAGAGAGGGATAGCTGCAATGCTAAAAATGACTGAACCGGTTACCATGCCTGAGATTGTCCCCGAAAGTATCTCCGCCAATGCGCGTTTTATCGACCTGGAAGGCATCGCCATGATCTGGCGACGCGACATGGTGCGCCTCTGGCGCCAGCGTTCGCGTCTGCTAGGCGCTGTGGCGCGCGCTCTGGTCTGGCTCTTCGCGCTCGGATTCGGCCTGCGCGGCTCGCTCGGCTCTATCGCGGGCTTTAGCTACGAGCAGTTTGTCTTTCCCGGTGTGATCGCTATGACGGTCATCTTCAGTGGCTTGCAATCAGCGATCTCGATTGTCTATGATCGCGAGTTTGGCTTTCTTAAAGAGGTGCAGGTCGCGCCCACGCCGCGCTCAACCCTCGTCATCGGCAAGTGCCTGGGTGGCGCTTCTAGCTCAACGATCCAGGCCCTGATTATTCTGATCTTCGCGCCCTTTGCTGCCGTTCATCTCACGCCCTTGAACATCCTGGCAACCTTCGTGGCGACCTTCGTCACGGCCCTGGCTATCTCTGGTCTGGGGGTAGTGATCGCCATGTGGATCACCGATTTTGAGAACTTTGGCACGATCCAGAACTTTATCACCCTGCCTCTCTACATGTTTTCGGGCGCCATCTTCCCCACGCGCCAGGTTCCCGGCTGGCTGCATACCGTATTACTGCTCAACCCTTTGAGCTATGGCGTCAATGCCATTCGTGGATCACTACTTGGATACGAAGCCAGTAGTATCCCCTTTAACCTGGGCATCCTGCTTCTCTTCACCGTCGTTATGGTCGGCATCGCCATCTTCATGTCTCGCAAAGAGGTATAAAAGTCAAAAAGAAGTGAGTCGGCTGGCAGGCCTGCCAGCCGACTCACTTCTTTTTGACTTCTGCCAGGTGAAGTGTTGGATGATTGGCAGGTGAAGACGTCTATCTCTTTAGGACAGAGAACTCGATGTCTACCAGGCAGTGAGCGGCTACCTGGCTGAAGGCGAAAAGAGAGGGAAGCGTGTCAACATCGTCCTTGCATGTAGTCATTATAGGTGGCGGACTTGGAGGCCTGTGCCTCGCCCAAGGATTACGGCGTGTGGGGATAGACGTAGCACTTTATGAGCGGGATGCCTCGCCATACACGAGGAAGCAGGGCTATCGTCTGCATATTGATCGGCGAGGAATAGATGCCCTGCATTCTTGCCTCCCTCCGCACCTATTCGATCTGTGTATGGCAACCGCATCTCGCCCAGGAAGCCAGGTCACGATTGTCACAAAGCAGCTTAAGCCAATAAAGGTGATTGGTTTTTCCCAGGAAGACTCGCCCACAATTGTGCCAGTAAGCACTTCAGTCGACCGGCTGACCCTGCGCGAGATTCTTCTTATCGGCCTTGATGACATTGTACATTTCGGTAAAGAGTTTCTCCGATATGAGTACCTATCGGACGGCAGGGTGCGAGCATTCTTCAGCGATGGGACAGAGGCGTGCGGAGATGTGCTTATCGCGGCTGATGGCGTCAACTCACGTGTGCGCCAGCAGCTCCTCCCCCAGGCTTCCATTGAGGAGACAGATGTACGCTGCATTTATGGCAAGACGCTCCTGACCGAGGCTACACGTTCCTTTATCCCAGATTTTCTCTATCGTGGTTTTGCCCAGGTAGTTGGCTTCCACTTTAGCCTGGCCCTTGGTGTTGTTGACTTTCAGCAACTCCCTGCTGAGGCCGCGCGTAAGTTCGTGCCGGACGCATGTTTCCATACCACTGGCAGCTACTTGATGTGGTCATTGAACGCGAAACGCAGGCATATGGGGATGTCTGATGACAAGCTGTTTGGTCTGGATGGAGCACAGCTGCTACAGTTTGCCTTGCAGAAGACGAAGCGCTGGCATCCCACCCTGCGCGCATTGCTTGCTGCTGGCGATCCGGAGGCGACCTTTCCTATTGCTGTGCGGACGGCAGTGCCCTGCCAGCCCTGGAAGAGCACCTCGATCACTTTGCTGGGGGACGCTATTCATGCCATGAGTCCCGCAGGCGGTTCGGGAGCAAACATGGCCTTGCGTGATGCACACACTCTCTGTCAGGTCCTGAAGGCAGCCGCCTATGGCGAACGGCCTCTTATTCCCGCCATCCATGACTATGAAGCATTAATGCTGGAGGAGGGTTTTGAGGCCGTTCGCTTTTCAGCCAGCGGAGGGGTTTTACGCCGGTAAGGGACATTGAGCTGTATGTTGTGCGATGCTACTCAACGCATCGCACGCCCTTAAAATCTTAAAGGTTTATTCCTCGTTCCACTTCTCATCTAGGTGAGTGGAATAGTACTCAAGACCGCGCTTAAAGTACAGAAGCTTCTCGTCGGTGGTGGTTTCCAGCAGATTAGTCAAAGCGAGTTCCATCGCCTCTTTATACTGCTGCGAGTTGTAGAGGGACATCGAGAGAAAGATCTGGATGGCCCGGTTCTGTGGAAACTCCCGCATGCCGCGCCGTAGTGTCGCGACTGCTTTCTCATACTCGCCCAGCCCACGATAGGTGCTTCCCAGGCCCATCAAGGCACGCTCCAGGCTAGGGCCCGCGAGCCCCTGCTCGAGGGCGCGTAAGTAGAAGGGAACAGACTCATCTTCAAGCCCCAGGTTATCATTCACCACAGCATTCTGGTAGGTGATCTCGGCATCATCGGGGTAGGCCGCGTTCAACTCCATAAGGAGCGCCTTGGCCTGTCTCAGAATAGTCTGATCCTGTTTGGCGCGCCCCTCTTCGCGCAATTGGATGGCTTCAGCTAAACGTTCTCGTTCCATTTTTATCTTCTTCGAATCCTTTCTCTGCCTGTTTGCTTAACCATTCAATGGTATCACACTCTTTGGTGCCTGGCATAGGAGTAAGGGTTGTTTAGATTTCGCCCTCCGCCACAATTTTTGGTGAGTTCGCATTATCGCGGGCTGCTCGCCAGGCGGGGCTATCCATAAAGTGGTTGTCGTACAACTCCTGGGATGCTATGAGATCTGCCTGTGTTGCTTCCCCCTTCATGACACGCTCGGCCAACCGGAAGTATCCGAACCGATCCAATCCTGGGGCCTGGACAATCAGAAAATCCGCAGTATGAGTGGGGGTGGTTGCGAATGCATGGGCCATATTAGGTGGAACGACGACCATATCTCCTTTCCTAGCCGTGATCACCTTCTCACCAGCAAGCATTTGTAGTTCTCCATCGATGACGTAGAAGAGTTCAGCCGATTGATTATGGGTATGCGGCTTCGCCCCCTCAACGCCCCTCCCCATGGTCGTTCGCATAGTGCTAAGCGCTCCTCCAGTGTCACTGCCATCGGCGAGCAAACGCGTCATGAGTTGCGCGAACCCAAAAGTTTCCGCCTCACTCTCCCGTACAATGAGAGCTTCCGCAAAATTCGGTACAAGCATGGTCATATCTCTCTGGTTCCTTTCCTTTTCTTGACACTCAATAGAGGACATGTTATTATCACAATATTAAGATAATAAACAGAATAAATGTTAATGTCAAGTATATTAACATTAATGTATTTGTATGGCTGGGAGGAATGTATGGCTGATGCAATTGACAAGGTAATAGATCAATGGTACGGGGAGCGTCCCGACGTTGACCTCTGGTCTATGGGCGTTCTCGGCCGGGTCGCGCGGCTCTCACGTGTGCTGGAAAGGGAGTACAAGAAGTTTTTCAGCGAGCACGGGTTGGAGGCGTTTGAGTTTGATGTGCTCACGACACTGCGTCGATCAGGAGAGCCATATGAACTCACTGCCTCTGCCTTACTCAAGGCAGCATTGGTGACCTCTGGGGCCATCACAAATCGTATTGATCGCATGGAGGCCAGAGGCTTCGTCGAGCGGGTGCGAGATCTCGATGATCGACGTTCTGTCCGTATCCGACTCACACCGCATGGACGCGAAGTTTTGGACAGAATCTTCAGTCTTCATGCCGCGAACATGGAGCGCATACTCCAACCCTTGGACCGAGAAGAATGTGAACAGCTTGCGAATATGCTCCGCACTCTGCTGGAGTCCTTTGGGGATACCTCCCTGGAGTGAGCGGCAGTGTGGGGCAACGCTGCCCTCTCTTTTTCCACATGCGCCCATTTACTACTTCTCCGAAAACCCTGAGCGCGCGTGTCCCCGAATGGGGGAAGAGCTAGTCACGTGAGTGACGTTGGGGTTTCGGAATAAGATCTTAGCAAAGATCGCGCGCAATTTCTACACAGCGTTTGATTGCCCATTGAGCGATGTTCCATTCCTGCTGGAGAGCTGTTTCATAGACTTCGGTCAGGCCAATGCGTAATTGATAACAGAGAATCCGTTCCTGATAAGTGGAGAGGCTGGAGAGGTGTGCCTCAAAGTAGGTGGCCTGTTCCCTCATACACTCTAGCCAGGGACTCCAGAAATAGGCGGTCGCGACATCAAACAGGGGATCGCCATACTTCGCATTCTCCCAATCGAGTACGGCGGTGATGCGCTCTCCGTCAGTGAGTACATTATTCGAGCCGAAATCACCGTGAACCAGGACGCGCTCCTCCGGACACTGCTTTACGAGAGCGAGAAACGTCTTGAGCACTTCCTGGCATATAGCAAGTTCTTTCGTGGGTAGTGTGCGTTCCCAAGCATAGGTCTGTGGCTCCAGAAGAAACTCCCGCCATGTCACATAGATTCCCTGTCCAGATGCGTCAAAATCGCCAAAGCCCGTTGTATCATCTGGATCAAATTTGCTCAATGCCAGCCAGACATCAGCAGTTGGCTTCAGGAGGCGTTGAAGCGTGGCACTATCGACATCCTGAAGTGTGATCCCAGGCATTTTTTCGCTTATACAAAAAGCATGTTGCGCATCAATATATCCCGTCTGGATGACACGTGGAATAGGGACTTGCTCAGAACAAAAATGGTGATAAGCGTAGGCATCTTTTTGAAAGCCCGCTATGGAGGGGTTGATGCGAATGACGTACGCAGCGCTACCACACTTGAAGGAAAAGGCCTGAGACTCTTCCCCTTCAACCATCTGCCGGAGAGCGTCTACCTCACTTCTATAGTGATCACGAAGAAAGGTTTTTATCGCTTCCAGATCTAGTGTCGTCTTCTGTTTACTCATACGCAGAAGTATACACTATGCGTGAGGGGGGCGACGCGTGCTTCAGCAGCGTCGTCCCCATTCTCAATCCTACCGCGCTAAGCCTTGACCGCGATCTCGGCCAGGGCTTTGTGGAAGACGCGGCCCAGGCGCGCGATGCCCTCGCGGATCTGCTCAGGGGTGGCGTTGGAGAAGCTCAGGCGCAGGGTGTTGTCGCCACCGCCCTGCGCGTGGAAGGACGTTCCAGGCACAAAGGCCACGTTCTCTTTGACCGCCTCGCGCAGCAGTTCGGTCGAGTTCAGGCCTTCTGGGAGGACTACCCAGAGGAACATGCCGCCCTGGGGGCGTGTCCAGCGAATGCCTGCCGGGAAGTGCTCCTCCATGGCCTGCAACATGATGTTGCGCCGCTCGCCATAGGTGCGGCGGATGAGTGGGATATGCTGCTCAATGAAGCCCTCGTGCAGCAATTCATGGACGATAAGCTGGTTGAGCGAGGCCGTATGGAGGTCCGCGCCCTGCTTGGTCTGGACAAGCTTGCGTATTAGTTCTGGGGAGGCGACGACCCAGGCCACGCGCAGGCCGGGTGTCAGCACCTTGGAGAAGGTATTGAGTTGGATGATGTTGCCCCTGTACGGCTCGCCTTCGCTCTTGTGCTGCTGGCTATCCAGCGTGAGTAGGGAGGGGAGCGGCTCGCCCTCGAAGCGCAGTTGTGAGTAGGGATCATCCTCAACGACCGGGACGCCATAGCGGTTGGCCAGCTCGACCAGTTGCTTGCGGCGCTCCAGGGAGAGGGTCACGCCCGAGGGGTTCTGGAAATTAGGCAGGACATACATCAGCTTGGGCTTGAGGGCCAGCATCTCCTCCAGGGCATCGGTGCACAGACCGTTTTCGTCGGAGGGGACGGTGATATAGTCAGCGCCATAAGGGGCCATTGCCTGCAAGGCGCCCATATAGGTTGGCGACTCCACCAGGACGCGATCACCGGGATTGACTAGCAGGCGTCCGACGAAGTCCAGACCCTGTTGTGAGCCTGAGACGATAAAGATATTCTCAGGTGTGACAGTTAGCCCATCGCGGGAGGAGGTCTGCGCGATCAGCTCAAGCAGGGGGCGGTAGCCTTCCGAGGGGCCATATTGTAGGGCCTGCACACCACGTTCCTGAAGTACCTTCTGTGTGGCGGACGCTACCTTCTCTACCGGAAAGATCTCAGCGGCAGGCAGACCGCCCGCGAAGGAGATCACCTCCGGCTGCTCGGTAAGCTTGAGGAGGTCGCGAATGGCGGAACTCTTCATCAGTTGGACACGTTGCGCGTAGTGCTGGTCCCAAAAGTCTGGCATGGATAGGCTCCTTTTGTATTTGCTTTTGCTGTATTTTTTACTGGAGATAAAGTTTAGTGTAGAGTGTGATGGATAGCATGTCTACAGCCAATAGCAGCCAATGTTGGGTTAAAGTATAGCAATTGGCTCCCTTCGATGCACAAGATGGGAGTGTCGCCCCGCAATGAGAGCAGCGTGTGTGCACCAAAAGATTGATCACCCCACACTTCTGACAGGTAGACGTTTGACTTCCCATAATGGGTATCCTCCTTGAACAAGTCATATATTCTTGTCATTGATAGCTATAAATGAAAAGTAATAAGCATGTTGGCAATTGAGTAAGAAAAGAAATTCGCATTCTTGAGGAAAGGGGTATACGGCTCTCCAGGCATTTCAGAGGACAAAAGAGAGCAAAAAACTTAAAGCTGTGGGACCTTCCAGATCAACACAGGGTTTCTGTCTCCTCCGGCGAGGTATCTCCCATCAGGAGAAAACGCCATGGTATAACCATCAAAAAATAGTTCCCTCCCAGAGGCGAGTTGTGGGGAGGTCCACAAATGCCCACCCCTAGCTATGTCCCAAATCCATATGCTGCAAGAATCTGTGAACACGATTCGTTTGCCATCGGGAGACCATGTGACATCTTGTAGACCACAAGACGCTTGTGTCGGTGAGGTGAAGATTACCTTACCTGTTGAGATATCCCAGACCCGCCCTGTGAGAGCGCCGGGATTACTCGCACCCATGTCTACGTCGGAGAAGACGCAAATATACCTGCCATCAGGAGACCACGCCAACTTATCAAGGACGCCTGTATATTCTTGAAGGTTCAGGACTGGTGAACCGGTGTTGGCATTTCGAACATCAAGTCCATCATACTCGGTTAAAGAGGCAATATGCTTGCCATCAGGAGACCACGCGATATCCTCTACTATGCCTAGCTGGGTTTGACGAGGATTATTGTCAAAGTTGGAGCCAGAGATTGAATCCCAAACTTGTATTGTACCGTCGTAGGAGCCAGAGGCAATGCGCTTGCTATCAGGGGCCCAGGAGAGAACTTCTAATATAGCAGAGTGCCCTTGGTAGGTCAGAATATTGTGCCCAGTAGTAGCCTCCCAAACGTGCACATGGTCAGCATTGCCATGTGCCGAAGCGATATGCCTGCCATCAGGGGACCATGCGATGGCTTCTACAACGCCAGCATGGCTTTGATAGGTCGAGAGGGTGTTGCCAGTGTCTCGCTCCCAGATCTGTACTATGCCGTTGCCATCACCAGAGGCAATGTGCTTGCTGTCAGGAGACCAGGCTATGGATGGCACATAGTTTGCATGTCCTTGATAGATGACTGCTGGATGAAGATGGTCGTTCTGCCACCAGTTATAGAACAGGATTCCTCCTGCTCCAGCCAATCCCATGAGGCTTAGCCCAGCCACGCCCAGTACCCTCCGGCGCGTGAGGTGGAGTTTCTTTCCTGTTGTGTAACTATCCATGATGGACATCCTCCTTGCGCAAAGCGCTATGCTCCTCTTATTCTCAGCAGTATATGATAGCAAGCAGTCGATGTCTAGAGCTGCTCTATACTCCTTGTAACACAATTATTGTGCATCTAGACAAAAACAGCATTTCAGGATGAGAAAGATCCGGATCATTGCAAAAATTATGCTGGAGTATAGGACTCATATTGTCCGTTATTCACGCTATACTGTTCATGAGGTGGAAATGAACGGGCCTAGGGTAAATATACGAGGTGAATTTCCAACTACAAGGAAGAGCATTTTTCCGCAATAAAAGAAGGAGCTAAATATGAAACTAAGCTATATTCCCCTGATCGTCGTTGACTTCTCAGAGGCAGTGCAATTCTGGCGCGATGTGGCGAAATTACCCCTGACTTATAGTGATGAGGCAACCGGCTTTGCCTCGTTTGATACGGGCAGCACCACCTTGCTCCTTGTAAGCCGAAATACATTTGCCAGCGCAAATGAGGTGGTGACGCCAGCCCAGGAACAGAACCATTCCATGTATCTCTCTTTCCAGGTGGATAACGTTGATGCCACCTATGCTGATCTGATCGCGGGCGGAGCCACATCAGTCTATGAGCCGCGAGATTTTCCACATATGCAGGCACGCCAGGCCCACGTCACTGATCCTGATGGCCACCTGGTCGAGCTCTATACCCCATTTCCCAAAGCTTGAGAAAGATGTAAACGTATGACAAACATTTATCTGGAAATAGGCGAGAAGAAAGTTGCAGCCTGCGCCCTGGAGTGGCCTGGCTGGTGCCGTTTCGCGAAGACCGAGGCCGAGGCGATACAGGCTCTTACTGCATATGGCCCGCGTTATCAGGTGATCGCGCTCAGGGCCGGGCTGGAGTTCAATCCCGGCGAACCGGTGGTCGTCGAGCGTGTGCAGGGCGATACAACTACGGACTTTGGCGCACCCTCAGCCATGGTCACTAGCGACACCGCTCCACTTGATGCCGCAACGGCCGAGCGGAGCGTTGCATTGCTGCGGGCTGCGTGGGCGATTTTGGATGAGGTGGTTGCTGCCTCGCCCAATACACTGCGCAAAGGGCCACGCGGCGGCGGACGTGAGCGCGACGAGGTCTATCGCCACGTTATCGAGGCCGAGCGCACCTACGCGCGTAAGATTGGTGTGCGCCACAAGCCCTTCCCGCCCGGTGACCGCAACGCCCTGGCTGCCATGCGCGAGGATATCGCCTCAGTCCTGGGCCAGCCCTCCGATGGCTTGCCTCTGGCACCTGGCGGCTGGCCCTCTGTCTACGCCCTACGCCGCATCGCCTGGCACGTTATCGATCACACCTGGGAGATTGAAGACCGCCGCGAATAAAGTGCATTATCTAATTCCTCCCCACCTATGCAGGTGGGGAGGGAAAAGTCGTGCTTCTGAAGAGCGCTTGGGTATTGAACACGATGAAGACCTCATGATGTTATACCTCTGCTAAGGGCCTCGGATAAATAAATATAAAGCTGGCTGAGGAAGTAGAGGGCAATCACGACGAGCATGGCGATATGGAACGCGACGCGTATCCTGGGCGAGAGTGATTGGCCTCGTTTCTCACTCCATTCTGTAAGCAGGTAGGGGAGGATGAAGAGCGCGGCGGGGAAGATGGGCAGGGCCAGCATAGCCAGGGCGAGTGCGCCGTGGGTGAGCACGGAGGGGGCATGTAATCTATACAGGGTGAGCGCCAGCAGGAACATGGCCCCGCCCCAGGCCAGGGGAAGCGCGGTCAGCCTGCGCAGGCAGGTAAGGATAGGATGTTTAGGATCGATGAGGCTTATCAGCCAGCTTCTGATGATGAATGCCAGTGCGAGAAGGGGAACAAGCAGAACGCAGAGATGCGCAAAGTTAAGGAGCCAGGGCGTAGATAAGTCTGGCAGGAGAAGTGTGATCCATGAGAAATTTATGTCCCATCCTGAGCTCTCCAGGAGGGCCAGGGGGAGGGGAGCCGCCAGCATACCCAGAGTGCTCATGACCAGGAAGCGCTCGCGGGGACGCTCGGAGAGCGCCGCTTGCCTGGCAAGGAGGGCCGCGCTACACCAGCCCAGGGCCGCGAAGAGTAGTATGAGCAGGAGTATGATCGTTAGCGATACTGGCGAGCCGAAGACGTTGAGTCGATAGAGCAGCCAGGCGCGACCCAGCAGTGGCGGGAGAAAAAGCAACCAGACTGGGTCGCGCAGTGGTGGAAGCGTCGAGCGCAGATAATGCATAGCGTGATTCCTGGCAGGCGCTTGTTTGCTCGCAAACAAGCGCCTTTTTTATTGAGATGCTAGAAACTTTAATGTCGATGTTCGCTGAAGCGTACGCGGAAGGCGGAGCCAAAGGTAGGTGTGGGATCATTCTTCACACGCAGCTTGCTCTGAGGAGAAACCTGTTCCAGGCGTGCCAGGTGCAGAAGAGTGGCGATTACCAGCACGATCTGGGCCTCGGCGGCACCAGCTCCCAGGCAGAGATGCGTGCCAATGCCGAAGGGGTTATAGGCCCCTCGCTGCTTGTGTTCCTTGCGTTCTTCACTGTAGCGTCCAATATCAAACGTATAAGGATCAGGATAGAATTTGGGCAGGAAATGGCTGACGGTGTTGGCAAGCATGACATTTTGTCCCTCTTTGACCGAATGGCCAGCAAAGGCAAAATCTTTAGCCGCTGTTCGCGTGACAACCGGGGCAATCGAGTGTAGCCGGAGCGTCTCCATCATCGCGTCGTGTAGCACATCACGTGTGCGAATCTGCTCCTGAGTTGGCAGTCCTTCGGAGAAGATCTGATCTGCCACCTCTATACATTGCGCAAGGATCTCAGGATGATTGAGTAGCTCATACAGCATAAAGGTACATTCGTTGGCGACAGTGTCAAGCCCGGCGACGAAAGGACCCAGCGAGGCAAAGATAATTTGCTCCTCACTGCCTAATATGTCATGATATTCAGGCTTCTGGCTCGCCTCCAGGATATTGTCTACCAGGTCCTTTCTGTCGCGCTCAGTCGCCCGATGCTCCTCCACAATCTCCTTTCCCATTGCGAGATAGTGCTGTTTGGCACGCTTGTAGGATGGCAGCTTTAGCATGAAGGCGGGCATTTGCTTTGTCATATGCACGTTGAGCCCGACCCTGATCGTGGTAATGATATTCTGGAGATTAGTGCCAGGTGCATGGTTGGCCAGGGCTCGGCCCAGTTGTTCAGTGACAATTAAGCGGAAGAGAGTAAGCGCCTCAACTTCTTCGCCAACCTGAAAACGCTTGACGACTGTCTGAGCGATATCAACCAGTAAAGGAATATCCGCCAGCAAATTGCCAACCGAATAAGCAGGCTTTAGGAGCTTACGCATCTGCAAGTGAGGCGGGCCATCGATGGCCAACATGCTGTTTTTTGCGCCAAACTCGCAACCAAAGCTGTCCCAGACTTCATGCGAGCGAAATTTATCGGCCCCCTGCTGTGTAACAAAGATGTTGGCCTCTGGCCCCGCCAGGATAACGAATTCCTGGTTCAGGGCACGCACGCGAAAAATGGGTCCTAACTGCTGATATTGCTTAACGAGAAAGGCCACGAGATCCTGCTGCATAGCCAATGCGTTCCCCACCACCGGCCATCCTGGTGCCAGTGGTGGGGGAGAGAGTTGCTTGATTTCTGTTACTGTGCTCACTTATCCTCCCTGAAGCGCTTCCTAATATTGGAAGTTAACTTTGCATCAATATGCGATTATATCATATCATTTATTCCCTTCCTGCTCATAGCGTGCGACAACCTCGTCGATGTTGCCTGCCATGTAGAAGAGGCTCTCAGGGATGGCGTCGTGCTTGCCCTCAAGAATCTCGCGCACGCTACGAACAGTTTCGCGCAGGGACACATAGCGCCCCTCACGCCCCGTGAAGACTTCCGCGACCGCGAAGGGCTGCGAGAGGAATTGCTTGAGCTTGCGCGCTCGTGAGATAGTGAGCTTATCCTCCTCGCTCAGGTCATCGATGCCCAGGATGGTGATGATGTCCTCGAGTTCGTTATAGCGCTGGAGGGTACGCTGTACGCCACGGGCCGTGTTATAGTGCTCCTCACCCACGATCTGAGGGTCCAGGATGCGACTGGCCGAGGCCAGCGGGTCCACCGCGGGAAAAAGAGCCTGCTCGGCGATGGCCCGGTCGAGCACCACGGTCGAATCCAGGTGGGCGAAGGTCGTCACAGGCGCGGGATCGGTATAGTCGTCCGCCGGAACGAAGACGGCCTGAAGCGATGTGATCGACCCCTTTTTCGTGGAGGTAATGCGCTCCTGTAACTCGCCCATCTCCTCCGCCAGGTTGGGCTGGTAGCCAACGGCTGAGGGCATGCGTCCCAGCAGGGCGGAGACCTCCGCACCCGCCTGGGTAAAGCGGAAGATATTATCGATGAAGAGCAGCACGTCTTTCCCTTCCTGGTCGCGGAAGTACTCGGCCATGGTCAGCCCAGTCAGGGCCACGCGCAGGCGTGCACCAGGAGGCTCGTTCATCTGACCAAAGACCATAGAGACGCGATCAATCACACCGCGCTCAATCATCTCGTGATAGAGGTCATTGCCCTCGCGTGTGCGCTCGCCCACGCCCGCGAAGACGCTATAGCCACCGTGATTGATGGCGATATTGTTGATCAACTCCTGGATGATCAGTGTCTTGCCCGTACCCGCGCCGCCGAAGGCCCCAACCTTGCCACCCTTCATAAAGGGGCAGATCAGGTCGATGACCTTGATGCCAGTTTCGAGGATCTGGCTATCCTTCGTCTGGTCCTCCAGTGAGGGCGCGGGCCGGTGAATGGGCAGCTTGGGCGCGTCCACCACGGCCTCTTTATTATCGATAGGCTCTCCCAGCACATTGAAGATGCGTCCCAGCGTCTTCTCTCCCACGGGAACGGTGATGGGCCGCCCCATATCGTGCACCTTTATGCCGCGCATCAGACCCTCCGTTGGCCCCATTGCCACACAGCGCACCCAGTTATTGCCAATATGTTGCTCCACCTCGCACGAAAGCTCCTCGCTACTGCTGGGATTAGTCAGTCTTAGCTCGTTATAGATCTGTGGCAGGTGCTCGGCGGCAAATTCGATATCAATCACAGGTCCCAGGACCTGCACAACCTTGCCTGTGTCTGCCGCCTGGGTGTTCTCCTCGTGTGCCTGTGCATTGCTTGTTGTCTGTGCCATCCTCTCTGGCCTCCTTATAGTGTCTTTCTGTACACCTCTACTTTAGGCCAGAAAGTGTTCGCTCACCTGACGCAAATAACGTATCTTTGGCACTGCCTTGTATGAAGGCAAAATCACAAGGGGGAGGTAATATAACGTAGGAGATGGAGCCGTGTGAGTGCCGACGCTGCTAAAGCACGTATCTATATCTGTAGCGGTGGTTTTCTATTTGCGAATCGTAAGAAGGTAGGATGGGTGGTGCGTAAAGAAGATGTGGCATCGTTCCAACAACGCCTTGCGATAGAGCCACAGGACAAGCAGAAAAAAGCCCGTCAGGAGAACAATCCATATAGGACGCTTTATACTATCGTGACAAAAGCTGGTCAAAGTTATAACTTTACCCATGGAGCCAGGTGAAGTGTTTGTGGATGCACTTGTAGAGGTGTGGTGGCCTGAAACCGTTGAAGCATATCAGGGCGGAAAAGAACTCGATTTTGGCTGGATCCTGGTGAGCCAGAAGGGCTTGCGCCTTGATACCAGCGATATGACGCCCCTATAGGAGCCGCGTAACACAAGCAATGCTGGCAGACAAAATTTCATGATGCGCCTGGCATTGAAGCAACTGGATAGTAAGTTGGTGTTGGAAGGCTCATATATTGAGACAGGCGAGCGCTTTATCACGTGGAACGAGATCGATATGCCCTGGCTTGATGAGCGAAGAAGATCCCTCATCAAGCCAGGGCAAAGGCCTGATGGAACCCTGGGCCGTGGTGCCCCTCTACCGTATAGTCAACGTTAAATTGTGCCTGAAGCTAATCAAGCATGTGTTGGAGGAAGAGGCATGGAAGCTGTAGCGGAGTAGGATTTTTCATTCTCGCTCAGCGCCAGGACTGTACGCTCCTACATGACCCGTAGGAGCGTACAGTCCTGGCGCTGAGCTTCATCACTTATTGCTCTGTTGTAAAGACCTTAAACCAGTAGTAGGGTTGGACTTCGGCGAGCTTTTTGGCTATCCATTTGCTCGTATCCTTTGGATCTGGTACAGCAACTTCAACATCAGGTCCCCACATGAATAGGCGTTCCTGACAAATTCCGCAGGGTGTGAGAATGCGAATCGTCTCAGCATTGGCTGCTCTGTTGACACAGACCGAAGCGGTTACCTTCTTGTCTAGTTTATAGGCCTCGCAGAGCGCTCCTGTCTCATGGCATAATGCTGCAGCCCCATTAGGGATATCGGGCGAAACACTGGTGAGTATCTCCCCATCTTCGGTATACATAGCTGCGGCACCTGCCTCCTCATCTTTAGGAAAACGTTTGTTCATTAATTCTATGGCGGCATCAACGAGCCTTTGATCAAGTTTCATATATGCTCCTGAGAAGTTTTTGCTGATATAGAATTAGAGGCTTTGAGGGAGGTATGTTGGAGTATCTCCCTTATCCTGACAAAAGTAGTGTTTTTAGCGAGAAGATTGTTCGCGCCATTCCTGTGCTAGCAAGGAATAGGTCGCGATGTCGATAAGTTGGCCCTTATACTCCAAACTTTGGCGACGGATGCCTTCAAAGGTAAAGCCCAGGCGCTCCGCGACGGCACGTGAGCGGCTATTGCGTACATCGGCCTGGAGACCTATGCGATTGACATGGAGGAGATCAAAGGCATAGTGTAGCATTGCCTTAAGCGCCCGTGTCATCAAACCATGGCCAGTCGCACGTTGACCAAGCCAGTAACCGACCTCAGTTGAGTGGACGCGGGGATCGATGGGAGAAAAGTGAATACCACCAACCATACGCCCGTTGAGCCAGATTCCCACCCAGGGAATGCCGTCATCGCTGAAGCGCGAGAGGCCTCGTTTAATGAAATTCTGTGCATCCTCTAGCGTCTGCATAGTTGTGTCCCAGCTCATCCATTCACCAAGGTAAGCACGATTTTCATCAACAAATGCAAGAAAATCAGGAGCGTGACGCATCTCAAGAATCTGCAAGGACGCTCCGTCACCTAAATCATATATAAACATAAGGCTTCCCTCCTTAAAATAAATATTGTGCTTTTTACTGCCTGCTTAGTATCGCACATTTTAGTTGGGCGAGTGCTATGCCAGTTGTTGCTCGAAGGCTACGCGGGCCGCGGCGGTGCGTGTGGTAAAGATGCCCAAAAAGAAAATAGTTCGAACGTCTTATTTACAGCGATATATACTTATCTTTTTATATAAGCGCTAAACGCCTAAACTAAGATCAAGCACCTTTTGAAAAACGCTCAAGCCAATCTTCAGCGCTGGCAACTCACAGTTTTCCTGAAAGGAGAAATATGTCTGAATTAAAAGGATTTCCGTTTCTTTCCCAGTTGAACATCTGGAATACCACCAACGATAGGCCTAGTGAGAACTCTAAATTCAATTGCGTGCCCACCAGCATTGCGGCGGGTATCCAGTATCTCACTGGCAAGCACTTGTCACCTGATGCGATGAAGGACGAAGTATATGGCGAGGGCTGGGTAGACATGGGGACGGCTGCCAGTGCTTTCGTGAGTATCGCTGAGCGCAACGGCGTGAAGCTTTATGCTCACGGGGGCGATTGCGTGACTATCGCGCATGAAGAACTGGCGAAAGGGCATCCAGTCGTCTTCACGCAAGTGGATGACTATGCGCCCGGACATCCAGAGTGGACTCATGTTGCGGTCTGGTATAAGGATGGCCCTGGTTGGTTATCAGCCATGGATCCCTTTGGTGGCAAGGAAGTGCGCTTTGATGACGCAACATGGCGCAAGCGTATGCGTGCAAATGAAGTATGGATATTGGCTAGGAAAGA
The DNA here is from genome assembly GCF_016587395.1 of Ktedonobacter sp. SOSP1-52. Taxonomy (NCBI): domain Bacteria; kingdom Bacillati; phylum Chloroflexota; class Ktedonobacteria; order Ktedonobacterales; family Ktedonobacteraceae; genus Ktedonobacter; species Ktedonobacter sp. SOSP1-52. The sequence continues at coordinate 393,889 of NZ_BNJH01000007.1, read as the reverse complement.
CGAAGGAGACGAAGGAGACGACATGGCAATTGATATTAATAGCCCCGACGTCAAAAAATACTTTAAGGAGAGTGATCATTCCCACTGGGCATGCACCAATGGACAAAACATTGCCTTTGGGATTCTTGGATACTACAAACGGACCAATGGCTTGCTCATATACGGGTTACCACTTACTAGCGAGATCTATCCCAACCCGGGAACTGCCTTTCAGGTCTTTGAGCGGGGTATCATCGTGTATGACCCCAAGAAGCAACTAGACAACCCTCCTGGATCGGGAGATTGTTACCCTATGCATATCAACCAGGGCCTGGGTTTCGAGGTGCTCACGAAATCGCTTAGCGAGAAGATCGCTGCTCAACAGACACAGATTGATGCTCTTAAGCATCAACTCCACCCGGCGTAAATAGATGCCATATTCACAACACCAATCTTTCTGGCTGTGTGAGCGCTATGCCAGCTGTTGCTCGAAGGCCACGCGGGCAGCGGCAGTGCGTGTAGTGACGCCGAGCTTTGCGTAGATGGAGCGCAGGTGCGTGTTGACGGTGCGGCGACTAAGTACCAGTTCCTGGGCGATGCGCGCATCGGGATGCCCCTGGGCCAGCAGATGCAGGACCTCACACTCGCGGGCCGTGAGATGGAATGCATTGGCGGCAGGAGGTGTGAGGGATGGCGTTTTCGTGGTGTCTTGCGCGGAAATGGTGATGTGCGAGACGAGGTCAACGACCTGGGCTAGCAGGAGGGCGCAGCCGACATTCCAGGACTCGCTCCACGTCTCCGGGCTGATCTCTTTTTTTAGGTTGGCATAGAGCTGCTGGTGCATGGCCTGGTGAATGGGCGGGAGTGGGGTCTGGAGCTTCTCGCGCAGGCTATGAGCGCTGGCGAGAAGCTGGACTCCCAACTCGGGCTGGCGCGTGTCGAGGCAGAGTTGGGCCACGCTCTCTAGCTCGCCCGCGAGCGCGACATGGTTGCCAGTTTGCCACGCGAGCTGAATACTCTCCTGAAGCAGTGTGCAGGCGAGTTGATATTCTTTTTGTTCAAGAGCCAGCCTCCCTTGCGCGCAAAGGATCCGTGTACGTGTGAGCTTATCGTTCATACGTTGGGCCAGCTCCAGACACTGGCTGTAGTATGTCTGGGCGCTCTGGCGGTTGCCGTGCAGACGTTCAACCTCGCCCAGAGCCAGGAGCACATAGGCTTTGCCGGGCAGATTCTTGAGCTGGTTGGCGAGATGCAGGCTCTCTTTCAAGGTTGCAGCGATCTCACTCAGTTGCTCCTCCCCCTCCTGCCACTGGTTAAGCCGGGCCATAGCCAGGTAGCTCAGGGCGCTGGCCTGCCCTTCGCGGTCGCCTAATTGCTGGGCAAGCGTGAGTGCCTGCCCCAGGTATTGCTCGGCTTCGGTGTAGGCCCCTTGTGCGCTGTAGGCGGCTCCCATTCCATTGAGACAGCGTACTTGTCCCCAGCGATCCTCCAGGGCTTCAAAGTAGGTCAATCCACGTTGATAGAGGTAATGTGCGCTGCGTAGCTTGCCACGCAGGTGCATGATCGTAGCCAGGCTGATGTAGACCTCGGCTAGTCCGCGTTTCTCTCCTACCTCGCGCAGTAGCATCAGGCTCAGCAGGTAGTGCGTCTGGGCCGCGTCGACATCGCCCTGCTTACTGGCGATATTGCCGTAGATACGGTGCAGGGCGGATTTGCCCCATTTGTCGCTGGTCGTGCTGAGCGCCTGTATGCCCTTCATGGCCAGTTCGCGTGCCTGGACGTAATCTCCCCGCTGCATGGCGAGCATGCCCATCTCGCCCAGGGCCAGTGCCTGTGTACGCAGATCGCTAATCTGTTTGGCAAGCTTAAGGCAATCTTCCAGGAGCTGATTGGCGCGAGCAGTGTCTCCTTGTAAGCGTGCCTGGCAGCCCGCGCTATAAAGGATGCGCACTCGGTAGGGGAGTAACTCCGCGCTCACGTCGAGGATCAGGATCTCTTCCAGCCAGTTATGCTGTGTATTCTGTGTATGGCGCAAGAGGAGGTAGTCACTCAGGGCGCTCCCAAGGCGCAGAGCTAACTGCGCATCCTGCCAGATAAGGACGCGGCGCAGGGTCAGGAGCAAGTTGGGTGACTCCTGATCCAGTTTTGCCAGCCAGCGTTGTTGCTCTGGATCGCGCAGGTTGGAGTCGGCCTCCTCCGCCATCCGCAGATAATAGTTGGCGTGCCTGCGTTCGCTCTCTTCCTGTTCTCCACTCTGCTGGAGGGAGGCAAAGGCGTATTCGTGGAGGGTTTCTAGCAGCATAAAGCGCGGCTCGTCTTCCTCTGATGTCAGGGGGCGCACCAGGCTCTTATCCACCAGGGAGGAGAGCATATCCAGGGCCTCACTCTCTTTGCCTATAGCCATACATGCCGCCGCTGCCCCCAGGTCCCAGGTGCCGATCAGGCAGCCCAAACGGCGGAAGGCACGCCGCTCTTCCTCGCTGAGCAGGTCATAGCTCCAGTCAAGGGCATTGCGCAGGGTTTGCTGGCGCTGTGGCAGGTTGCGTGGTCCCCCGATCAGTAGTGTAAGGCGACTGCTCAGGCGGGTGAGGAGGGCCTGGGGACTCAGAATCTTGATGCGGGCCGCTGCCAGCTCAAGCGCCAAAGGTAGGCCATCAAGGCGCTGGCAAATCTCGGCCATGACAGCATAGTTCTCCTCAGTTAGTGTGAAGGAAGGCTTAACGGCCCTCGCCCGCTCAACGAAGAGGTGCAGGGCAGCGCTTTCTTCTCCCGGTACAGATACACTCTCCGACTGGCGTGGTAGTGGCAGTGGAAGTACCTCTATCTCTTGTTCACCATATAGATGGAGCGATTCGCGGCTGGTCACCAGGATTTTAAGCTGAGGAGCCGCAGTCAATAGCTCGGCAACGAGGTCCGCGGCCTCAAGGAGGTGCTCAAAGTTATCGAGGATCAGGAGACAGCGGCGTTCATGCAGGTAGGACTCCAGGCGCTCCGTTAGCGCCTCCTTGCCCCCCTCATGGACGCCAATAGCGCTGGCAATTGCTAGTAGAATCTGTGTGCGCTCGCGGAGAGGGGCGAGCGAGACGAAGAAGATCGCGTCAGGGAAGGCGTGGTGCAGGGTGCGCGCAACCTCCAGGCTCAGGCGCGTCTTTCCCACGCCCCCAGGGCCAGTCAGCGTCACCAGGCGTGTGTTCTCCATGCACACCAGGCGGCTGACGGCACAAATTTCTTGTTCCCTGCCAATGGTAACCGTCATTTGTAAAGGCAAGCGTGCAGACGCTATCAATTTGAGGTTGGCGTGGCCATTTCTATCCATATGCGCATATCCCGCATCGTTTTTCGCTTATTGTTCTATACAAATTATAGCTGAGAGAGGGGGTACCTATGCAAGAGGCAGAGGTATGACAAAAATCAATGTAGTTGTATTGTTCGCGAAGAGAAGCATATAATTGTGGTAATAGCAGCAGAGAGCGATGTTTGGTTGTCGTGTGACCTGTGCGCTAATGCAGGTACAAGTGAGATGCTGGGTGGAGGATGTATGGCTATCATTCGTGATACGGTGCAATGTAATGGGCAGGAGATTGAGGTCTTTATCGAGGTGGGGGACCCGGTAGATACACAGACCCTTCTGTCGAGGCATGATGGGGCATTCCCTCCTGATCCATTGGGCGCGGTGCAAGGGGGTGTCCACCAGGTGAAGAACGCCTTTGCCAGCGCCCGGGATTTGATCGAAGCCTGTGCCTCGAATGTGAGCGAGGCCGTATTAAAGATGACGGAGAAAACACGCCCAAGCGAGTGGGAGGTTCAGATTGGTATCAAATTTAACTCGGAGCTCAACGCCATTCTGGCGAAGTCGCAGGGCGAGGCACAACTCGAGGTCACCCTCAGGTGGCAGCCAGGAATGATGCATGGTGGCGCCTTTTGTAGCGCCATGATGAGTCCAATAGCGAACCCGGTGACGGACCCGAAGGAATAGAGCCTGCCCATTGGGACAGGAGGCTACGTAAGCGTTTTCTGTCCCAATGGGCGGAGAGGATATTCCTCGTATGCTTTATACTCAAGGCGCTTGCTAAAACTGGCTTGATATTGGCATCGGCAGGCATATTTCCTGTGGGAACGAGGAAAATTACCTTGAGTGAGCATTGGCCTTCTGATCTACCAGTTGCCCGGGTGCGGGTGGCGCGCCCAACGGATCGCCTGGGCGAGGTAGTCGCTTTTTACCGAGATGGTGTGGGCCTCCCCTTTATCGAGCGCTTTGAGGGCGCGGGCTACACTGGTGTTCTCCTTGGATTGCCGGGGACTGATTACCACCTGGAGTTTACCCAGCACGTGGATGGGAGTCCCTGTCCCGCCCCCTCGCGTGATAATCTGTTGGTGCTATATATGCACGACAGAACGGCGATGGACCGCGTCGTGGAGCGGCTGGCTGGAATGGGATATGGCTCTGTTTCGCCAGAGAATCCCTACTGGAGCCCCGACCGCAGCGTAACCGTGGAAGATCCCGACGGCTGGCGCGTCGTCTTGATGCAGATCAAACAGCCAACAAATTAATCTTCTTTGTGTGTGAACGAGAGAAAAAGCAACCTGCTGTGACATGCTCACAGCAGGTTGCTTTTTCTTATAGCGAATTCAGGTTATAGTAATAATAAGTTGGGCAAGCTTTATCAGTTCCTGTTATATGTTTGGCCTTGAGGTCTCCGCCGTTTTGATTGGCTATAGCTTTTTAAGCAAGCAGCTCGGTCTTTTTCGCCGCAAGGCGTAAGGGGTGTTCACGAAATCCAGAGAGTGCAAAGAGGTGCATTGTATGAGTGGTATACTCGACCTTGGACGGTTTTCTGACCCATCTATTCTGATCCTGGCAAGCCTGGTTGGCGGGAAAAAGCATGGCTACGCCATTATGGAAGACATAGAGACGATGGCCCGTGTTCGCCTGGGAACGGGAACACTCTATGGAGCCATCGCGCGATTAGAAGAATATGGCTTGATTGAGGCGTTGCCCTCCGAGGAGCGTGGGCGACGCCCATATTGCCTGACATCTGCGGGAATCGCCTTCCTCCGCGAACAGCTCACGAGTATGGAGACCTTTGCAGCGCTTGGTTTACGGAGGTTGGCAACGCTATGAACGTTTATAAGCTACTGCTTCTCCTCTATCCCCGTGGCCTGATCAAAAAGATCAGCCACTAGAAAAGAATCAAAATGTAATACCAAAGAGTGAGCACCCTATTTAGAAAGGCAGATCCTTGACTATATCACCTCTTATTGCCCCACTCTCGCTGGCTGGACTTCGCTCCGGCCAACGAGATTTGCTGACATTCATCAGTGAAGTATGCGATCGTATTGATGCGCTTGAGCCACAAATTCAGGCGCTTTTGCCTGAGCCTGGGCGCCGTGAGCGACTTCTGGCGGAGGCTGCCAGTTTGCAGCGGCGTTTTCCCGATCCTGCGTTGCGCCCGCCGTTATATGGTGCCTTGCTGGGAGTCAAGGATATCTTTAGGGCCGATGGTTTTTTGACGCGGGCGGGATCAGGATTGCCTCCGACTCTCTTTACAGGCCCGGAGGCAAGTAGCGTCTCCAGGCTGCGTGAAGCGGGAGCGCTCGTCCTTGCCAAAACGGTTACAGCGGAGTTCGCTTCCGATGAACCGGGGCCGACGCGTAATCCTCATCATCTAGCGCATACTCCTGGCGGATCGAGTAGCGGTTCTGCCGCCGCCGCCGCCGCTGGCTTCTGCTCACTGGCGTTGGGCACTCAGACTGGAGGCTCCATCATTCGTCCAGCCGCTTTTTGTGGCATTGCTGGTTTTAAGCCTACCTATGGTCGTATTGCCATAGATGGTATTATTCCCTACGCTGCCTCGCTTGATACCATCGGTCTCTTTGCGCAGGACATAGCTGATATAACCATGGCAGTCTCGTTGCTCTGCGATGACTGGAGAGCAACGCCGGAGACCAATATCCTCCCGGTGTTGGCTGTTCCAGATGGTTCCTATCTTACTCAGGCCTCGCCAGAGGCCCTGGCATGCTTTGAGCAACACCTGGCGTGGCTGGCGAAGGCCGGGTATACGCTCAAGCGTGTGCCTGTGCTTAACGATATTCACGTCCTCAACAGAATGTACCGAGAGCTTGCTAGCGCGGAGCTGGCCCAGGTCCATATGAACTGGTGCGCAACCTATGAAGCACTCTATCGTCCACGCACAGCCGCGAAAATTCGCGCCGGACAGCAGGTGGGCCTGGAGCAGGTTGTACAGGCTCGTGAGTACCGCGAGATAATCCGTGCCGAACTGGAGACTTTGATGAGCCAGGAAGGGATCGACCTCTGGGTATGTCCCGCTGCCACTGGGCCTGCGCCAGAAGGCCTCAACAGTACCGGGGATACCGCCATGAATCTCCCCTGGTCATACATGGGTATGCCCGCGTTGGCACTGCCTGCAGGACGAGCCAGGAATGGCCTACCGCTGGCCATACAGGTTGTTGCCCCGGCGATGACTGATGAGCAACTCCTGCTGTGGGCAGCACCACTGGCCAACGTGCTGCTGGAACAGGTTTAGGTAAAGGCGCTTTAGTAGGTAAATAATGCTACCAGCCTACCATTTCTGGCTGCAAAAACTTCTCCTGGCTTACACATTTTCTTGTAAGTGCTAATCCTTATTCAAGCGCAGTGCTTGCGCGGGTAGCAGGTGTAGCACGTGACGCGTGACGAGGAAGATAATGAGTACGCAGACAAGAACAAAGGCCAGGAAGGCCAGGAGCAGCGAAGTGGGCGCCTGAACCTGGACTTGAATGGTACGTTGCAGCATGTAAAAATCCAGGCTCGTGACGTTACCCAGGGTGTTATTTATTGGCGTACTGCTGATCATGAGCTTGGGAATCAGGGTAAAGGTAAAAAGCAGGCCGAAGACGACCCCGAAGAAGAGTGCGACCAGGTGCATAACTCCCTGTTCCCAGATGAGGATGCGTGCCACCAGGGGCGGCTCTGTCCCCAAGGCCCGCAAGACCGCGAAACTAAGTTGCCGCTCGTGAATGCTATTCCAGGTAATTAGTATGTTTCCACATAGACCCAGCAGGAGCGCGATAGCCGTGCCAAGTGCGAGGAGCAGCAAGAGATCCAGGGTCAGTGGGTCTGTACGGAGCGCCTCAAGGAGCGCGCGCCGATCCTGAAGGTTCGCCAATCCTACTTCTTCATTGGAACCGTTCAATTGCGCACGCAGGCGAGCCAGGAGAGCAGGATTATCGCTTGTTCGCAACCACGCGCGTGTGAGAGGAAGTGGCTGCTTATCGGTATGCGCGTGATAAGCCGCGAGTGTCTGGTAGTCCACCAGGAGCGCTGGCCTCGCAGACTGATCGGTAGAGGAGGGTGAATCGTACATCCCTTCAATCATATTGACGCGTGCAAGTGCTTTATAGGTAGTGGTATAGGCGTGACCAGAATCATACGAAGTCAGCGTAAAGGTCTTGCCTGGCGAAAGATGCAACTGCTCCCAGCTCAGCGTATCAACCAGGGCAGGCACCACTTGAGGGGAGCCTGCTGCGGGCCGTTGTCGTGCGAGCTCACGCGTCAGAGCCTCAAGAGGTTGCTCGGAGTTTTGCGTGCTCCAGTAGGTGGCTCGCGCGTAGGTTGTGGCATCGACGGCGCGAATGTGGAAGGAGTGGCTCTTATCCTGAAAACTGACGATCTCGCTACCAAGCGAGACAGAGCTGACTCCTGGAAGCGCGTTGTATGTCTGGTATGCACTTATGATTGATGGTGTGACCTTTCTCACAAAAGAGCCACTGAAGTCAGCGACGCTTTCATAGCGGGCAAGTTCCGTGAGCCGTTGCTGCTGTGAATCGTTAAAGATAAGCGTCAGCATGATGAATGAAGATGCGAGTGCGAGCAATAACGTGATCTGCAAGGGCCGTCCTGGCGAACGCGTCATCTGGGCCAGCGCGAGCATGGGGGGAGCAGTTCTCCCGCGATGGGCTAGCCGGGCCAAAAGATTGAGTCCACGAGGCGCGAAGCGCAGGAAACAGAAGAGGATGCTGAGCATGAAAAAGAACGGTGCTAGCAGAGCAACAGGGGTAGCAATGGCGTAAATCGTGTCATCTAAAAGCAAGCCCTGGAGTTGAAAGACATAGTTCGCTATGAGATAGAGTACCAGCGCGATAACTGCGGAGATGGCATCCAGGTAGAAGCGTTCCCAGTAGGGGCGTTGCGTTACGCGTGCGCTCTCGTATCGCTGCGTGAGCACGTTCAAACGCAAGCTTTGCGCCAGGGTGAAGAGCATACTCCCCATCCCCGCGAGCAGCGCGAGGAGCGCATATGGAATGACGCTTTGCAATGTCACCATTGGCTGTTGCCAGAGGATCATTGCGGTGTCTTGAGCCAATGATGGCAAGAGTGGCCGGGTAATCGTGCTTACTACCAGGGGAGCGAGCAGTATCCCAACAATCAGAGCCATAAGTGATACTATCAGGCCTTGTAGTGAAAAGGCACCTATGATCTGAAAGGAACTCGCTCCCCGACTGCGAAGAAGGGCGATGCCCGATGATTGGCGCTCAATGAGCAGCGAAATAAGTACGCTCATGAAGAAGAGGTCAAGCAAGATGGTAGGAAGCGAAATAATGAGAACCGGGACGTGAGAGAGCGTTATATGCGTGCTCAACTGGTTGAGTACTGAGGGACCAGTGCCCACCAGGGGACTACTATAGCTCAAGTTCAGTAAGTAGGGCGATGGCAGAGTATATAACGTATAGCTCTGTAATGCAACTCCATTGTAGAAGTCCAGGTCCGTGCTTCTCAACGCCTCGCGAAAACTGGTATAGCGATCAATAGACAGGTGCGAAGGATCAATAAACAGGTCCCAGTAAGCGAAGACGGTGGAATCAAAGACAAACGCCTCTGGCGAGTAAGGCTGGGAGTTCGTTGTGTCAGCCGCTTGCGCCTGCAAGAATTGCTCCTGGCACCAGGCGCCCAGCGCATCGCTTGAGAGCAACAGGGGGAAGCTTAAGGGTCTGGTATAGTTAGGGATGAGAGGCGTGGGTAGAAAGCTTGTCCCATGCCAGAAAATGTCGCTTGTATTGGCTGCGATAAGGCCCACGACGCGTAGCGTTAGCGAGGTCGTACGCTTATAAGAAGTATCGCTGAAAGGTGTCTCCTCCTTCGCTTCCACGCTGGTATAGTAGCCTACGCTGGTCGTTATGATTGAGCCAGGCGATACGCGCAAAAGCGCGGCGGACTCCGGAGTCAGAAGAACTTCAATCTCGCTATGCTGCTGACTGGAAGGGAATCGCCCACTGAGCAGGCGTATATGCGAGCGCATCTGCTGGATACTGGTAGAGATGAAGCCGAGTTGATCCTCGGGGTCGGGTCCAGTCGGTGTCACGAGCGGGAAGCCATGCACCAGGTATTGCGCCGACTGATCCTGTGTCAGGTAGGGGGCAAGATGCTCTTTAAACGGGGCTGTGCTCGCTGATGGCATTGAAGCCAGCAATTGAGGGGAGAGAGCCTGTGCCTCCGCACTGATTGTAATGCGTGTATTTTCGGGCGAGACGCGCAGGGCCTGGCGCAGACTGGCTGTGCCTGTGACTTGTTCAAGGAGCGGAATCGCGCATAGCAAAAGCACCGCCGCGCTCATACCCAGGCACATTGTCAGGAGCAGTAATCTATTTGGGCGCCAACTCCACCGCGCCAGGCTGAGTGCCAACAATATACTCTGATACACGGAATGAATAGGAGGCCTGAGCCTGGATGTGAAGCGCATGATAGATAGTCCTTTATCATTTCTCTATGCGTAGTTATTTGACGTCAATAATCTCGCCGCCGGTCATCTCCTTCAAATCCTGGGGTGTAAGGCGGAAGACAGCGTTGGGCGTGCCTGCCGCAGCCCAGATCTCTTGATACTGGAAGAGGTCGGCGTCGATAAAGGTCTTGAGTGTAGAGGTGTGACCGATAGGCGCAACGCCCCCAATGGCGAACCCTGTGCGCTCGCGTACAAAATCGGCGTTGGGCTTCTCAATACCCTCACCGACAGTGGCCTTGAGGCGCTTCTCATTGACGCGATTGGTACCACTGGCAACGACGAGGATGGCCTGGTCGCTCTCCTTGCCCCGGAAAATAAGGGATTTGACGATCTGCCCTACGGTGGTGCCAATAGAGTCCGCGGCCTCCTGCGCGGTCCGCGTGGAGTTGGGAAGTTCTAGAACCTGGCAATCAAAGCCACGCTCGCTGAGGATATCCTGTACACGTTGTGCGCTTGCACTCAATGTTTGCGTCATGCTATAAAATTCTCCTTTATTTGATGACTTCTCGCGCCTGCGGCGCTCGCCTGGGGAAGTGGTATGTGGATGCTGGCGGCCAGTGACCGCCAGCATCCACATACCACTTCCCCAGCTAAAGGGTTGTGACACCAACTCGTGAAAGGTTATAGGGCCAACTGGTCCTTGGTGGGCTCTGCTCAGCAGAACCAGGATTCGGTCAGGTGGGGGAGGATATCGCGGGGCCCGTAGGCGCTGAGCGCCTGTGCAGGTGAGAAGTCTTGTCCTAGCATCGCGAGGGCCTGGGCCTTGACATTAAAGAAGGTCTCGCTAGAATCGGCCTGGCAGTTCTCGCCCTGCGCGACAATGGCGGAGACTCGTTCGTGTAGTTCATCCATGCGTGGATCGGGATGTTGCCAGCGATAGGTATAGTTCTCGGCATCCAGGTCGCGCAACCAGTTCTGGCTCTCCTCCTGCGCTAGGAGCGCGGACCCGGGTGGGATGAGCAGGCGAATCGAGAGATGAACCGGGTCGAGATGCTCGATGGCGTGCTGCTGCTCAAAGAAGTCAAGGAGTTCGATATAGCTCTCCAGCGTCTCCCAGGGGGAGAAGGGGAGCAGCGAGGGACGCAGCACGATATCGGCCTCCCGCGTCAAAGCAAAGGCGCGTCGCACATCGGCAGCTGTATGCCCCTTATCGAGCCGCAGCAGTGCCGTATTATTGAGTGACTCCACGGCGGAGACGATGAAGACACAGCCCAGTTCGCGCATCTCAGGCAGCAGTGATGCATGCTTGAGCAGGTGCTCAATCTTGATCGTGGCGTCGAAGGTTACCTCGGGGAACTCAGCGTGGAGTGCGCGAGCGATGCGTATCGCGTGTGTGGGACCGTTCCAGAAATCGGGATCGCCAAAGGTGATGTGGCGCGCCCCCTGTTCCACCTGGGCGCGGATGTCGGCCAGGACAATTTGCTGGGGGATAGCGAAGAAGCGTCCCTGGTAGACGGGTGTGACGGGGCAGTGCAGGCAGGTATGTTTGCAGCCACGTGTGCTCTCAGTATAGCCTACGATGCGCAGATCATCTCCCCATTGCAGACGCGCATAGCGGTCCAGGGTGGGAAGCTGGTGGCGCTGTGGCACCAGGAAGGGCGTGCGCGTAATCCAGGCTCCACTGACATGTTCTCGTGTGTGTACGCCGGGAATAGCTGTGTCTTGCCCCTGCTCACAGGCCTGCACGAGGCGTAAGAGTGGCTCTTCATATTCGCCACCAATTGCCGCATCGATAGTTCCTTGTAGCAGGTGGTTGGCATTGAGCAGGGCATAGAGACCGTAGAGGCAGATAAATGCCCCTGGATTGACTGAGCGTACGCGGCGCGCCACGGCCTCGCCCAGGCGCAACGCCGTGTGCATGGGAACGGATATGGCGATAAAGCGGGCCTGCTGTATGGCCTCGTCGCTGAGCGTATCGATAGCGGTATCCACGGCGTGGGGCGCGAAGCCATCCTGTTGCAGGATGGCGCTCAGCGAGGCGAGGTGGAAGGGCTGATGTCCCTGCTCATAGCAGGAGAGCAGCAGAATGGCCCCTGGTTGTCGCCAGTTTGATATTGCTGACATTGTTCCCTGTCGCTTCCTTACTTTTTGCGTGCCGCGCCACCGCCGCCGCCCTTACGGCTGGCGCCACCTCCTCCTGCGCCTGCGCCGACCTCTTCAGGTGCCCAGCCCTCGGGCATGCGCGCATCCTTGCCGAAGAAGAAGTCCTCCATCTGCTCGCGCAGGATCTTGCGTGACTCGGGATCGGCCATGTTCAGGCCATAGTGGTTGATGATGAGCGTGCTTTGCGCAGGCCACATATCCCAGGCCTGTTTGGAGATACTCTCATAAATGCGCTGCCCCAGGGGACCAGGGAAGGGTGGCTTATCCAGGCCGGGAAGCTCGCGTTGCAGCTTAGCACAGAAGACGAGGTGCGGACCAGCCTGCCCGGCTTGAGCGGGTTTGGCCTGCTCACTCTCGCCGAAGAAGAACTTCTCCATCTCCTGGCGCATGGCTTTGCGGGCCTGGGGATCAGCCATATTCAGACCCCGGTCGGCGATAATCTGCATACTGCGGTTGGGCCACATCTGCCATGCCTGCTGCGAGACATTATCATAGATACGCTGCCCAAGCTCGCCAGGGAAGGGCGCTTTGTCCAGGCCAGGGAGTTCCTGCTTTAGTTTGACACAATAGACCATTCGTGGCATGATGAAAACTCCTGTTACGCACAAACGAGACTGAATGATATTGAGATACTACAAGATGCAATCGACGATGTCAAATAGCTTTGAGCAGGGAACGGCGCCGCGTGTGCTCTTTTTCGGTATGCAAGGAACATTCTCGGCTCTGGCGCTAAACGCGCTGCTGGAGGCGGGAATCGACGTCCGCGCCGTGGTGCTACCTATCAATGCCGTCCCTGGGAGAGCCGTACCCGCCATTACGCGCTATGAAAATTCGCTACCAGTACGTACTATGCTGCCACTCGCGCATACTTCGCTACATACCAATATTGTACAAATAGCAACGAAACGACACCTACCACTCTGGCAAATGAGCCGCTTAAATGACCCTACCACCCACGCCATCCTCGCGGACTATGAACCCGACCTGGCCTGTGTCGCCTGCTTCTCTCGCCTGATTCCCACGCGCATTCTGGACCTACCCCGCCTTGGCTGCCTCAATGTCCATCCCTCGCTCTTGCCCGCCAACCGGGGACCCGAGCCACTCTTCTGGACCTTTCGCGAACACAAGCATGAGACCGGCGTCACCATTCACCTCATGGACAAAGGACTGGATAGTGGTCCCATCGTGCTGCAAGAGCGCATTGCTGTCCCTGATGGTATGAGCTATGGGGAGCTAGAGACGCGCTGTGCTGAGCGTGGCGGCGTTCTCCTCGCCCAGGCCGCCTGGCAGCTCTACCGCGAAGAGGCCCAGATCACCGAACAAGACGAGGCACGCAGCAGCTATCACTCCTTCCCAGCGTATGAGGACCTCGCCATCCCCGTTGACCAGTGGGACGCGCGGGAGGTCTACAACTTCATTCGTGGCGTCGGCCACTGGGAGTCCCCCCTCCATATAGAGGCCCCCGATAGCGAAATGGATATACTCGAAGTGCGCAACTGCTATGAGTATAGCCTCGAACCGCTAGAGGACACGCGTCGTATCATCCACGAAGGCGACAGCTTCATAGTGCGCTGCAAACAGGGCTGGGTAAGCGTTTAATAAGGTGAAGTGGAATGGCTCTGGTCGCCGCAGGCGCGAGAAGCCAAAAAGATAAGGAGCGTAAGCATTCGTAAGGACTTGCACGAGGAGAACCGCCTCTCCTGGAACGCAGCGACCGACGCCCATAATAGTCATAAGGCCGACCAGGCCGCCTTTTTCCGGAATGGTGGCAACAAGCTTCATGCTGAGCAGAAGGCTTTACTGGGTGATATATATACAAGAGTATCCCTATACGCAAAACTTCAAACCCTTCGCGCAGATGGTACGCGCAGAGGGACACTGGCACTTTCCCCCTGATCAACCCAACCTGCCCTTGATGTTATCCATACCGCCCAGAAGCCCGCGTAGTGAGCTAGCATGAGGCACATACCTGGAGCTACCTTTGTGGTATGCTTGCTGTAGAGTACAAACAAAGGACGGACCCTTGCATGCGACAATCACTCGCTCTAAAGTCTGGCTGGTTTACTGTTCAGGCTCGCACGACTATACAGGCGCCAGTCGAGCGTGTCTGGTCGATTCTGACCGACCTTGAAAAATATCGCGAATGGAATAGCTTTGTCCCCTCTATGCAATCCGACTTCCAGGTCGGCTCACTGCTGACGATGCGCGTGCAGATGCGCGAAAACTTTATGACCACCAGTGTCGAGACGATTACTGCCATCGAGCCAGAGCACCTCCTGGCCTGGAAGACACGCTCGCCCGCCTGGTTTCTGCGTGGTGAACGCCTCCAGGAACTCAAACCCATCGATACCGGGACCACCGAGTATTTTACCCGTGAGACGTTTACGGGCCTCTTTGCTCCCGTGCTCCAGCTCATGTACGCACGCGACTTACAGCATGGCTTCGACGCCGTGGCACGGGACCTGAAGGTGCGTGCCGAAACAGTAGGAAGAGGTGAATAGCGTAAATGAGATATACAGTGGAAGAGTAGATCAAGCAGGACGGATCGGCAAGCCAGGAAAACAATCCCGTTTCCCTGGCACACACTTCAGGCTCAGCATTCCGATGAACTTGCCTGCTGTACCCGGCTGGCAAGGAGGGACTTGAGGGCTTCGGCATTCTGCGGCTGTGACTTCTTCATCTCTTGTCGCATGAAGAATTCCGCGACCTTTGGAACATTGCCTACCTCGACCGTGATCGTCACGCGGCAGCTTCCTGCGGAGAGTGGCTCGATGTGATAGCTCTCGCGGAATGGATTGCTCGCCCCGTCAGGGGTAGCCAGAACCAGCATGCGATCTTGCTCAAACTCCGTGACGCTCATCGTCTTCTCGCTCTTGAAACCAGAGAACTTGCCCACTTCGTAGTAACTGGTTCCCAGGTGAGCGTGACCAGCAGGAGTCACACGGGCCTCAAGGAGCCCTTGAATCCAGGTGGGCCGTACCTCCAGATCGGTCAGCAGCGCGAAGACGGAAGCCGGCGCGTAGTCAAATGTATCAGTATATTCAAAAGTCACCATTTCTTTTCCTTTTCTTTCTGTTAGCGATCACTCTTTGCGATCAACAAATTGCTTTGTTGTTTTTGATCAACGAGAGAGAAGCGTGGAGAGAGCCTGAGTCAAGGCCTGCCGCGCTTCTTGCGCGTTTTCATTCGCGCCCTTGCTCCGCCACCCAATAAAGCCATCGGGGCGTATGAGTACCGCTCCAGAATTGGTGATCCCATAGGCCTCACAGAACCTGTCCTCCGTGTCGATGAGATCGCCTGCTTCGACACCAATCTGATAGCAGGAAAGCTCAAGATGGAGAGTCTCTTTTGCATGCTGAGCAGCCTCTTTCCAATGGTGTCCATTCGGGCCTGCGAGCAGGACAAAGTGGAAATCGATCAGGCCCAGCGTCGCGATCGGTTCGTCCGCTTGTTCGAGCACGAGATAGGCGGCATGGGTTCCTGGCTGTCCTCGCCACTCCTCCGGGCGTCGGGCCAGGGGGAGATGCTCATCACCCTCTTCTCGCGCTAATGCTCCCGCGCCGTAACGATAGCCCATATTGACATCTCTGATACTCACGGTAATTCCGGCTGAGCCCTCTCCCTGACGCTGCTGGGAAAGGAGCGCCATCTGCTCGGCGGTATAGTCTGCCACCGGGCGACGCTCCGCGTCATACGAGGCGAGCAACGCCTCGCCCGCCTCCCCACGCAGGACGGCCGCCAGTTTCCAGGCCAGATTGTGCGCCTCTGCGATGCCAGTATTACCTCCCAGACCGCCGCTGGGTGGTTGGGTGCGCGCGGCATCACCTACCAGGAAGATCCGACCCTGCTGCCACTGATCAGCCACAAGCGCGTTCATCTCCCATGTCAACCTGGCTTTGAGCGTGATCTTCAGATCCGGGATTCCGGCCGCCGCCCGAATCAGGTGGAGACAGCGCTCCTCAGGATAGTCGGCAAGAGTCTCTTCCTCTGGGTCATAACCCACATCCAGCCTGAAGAGGTCTCCTCGCCCCGCAGAGCCTGGATAGGGAACAAACGATCCAATCGCGACTTGCTCGTTACTGAGGAAACACATCGCCGCCTGCCGCTCATGGAAGATCTTCATCAGATCCGCTTCAAAGATCAGGCTGACGAAATGCCCCATGCTGCCAGTGCCATGCTGGCCGATGCCAAGCTGCTTGCGAATCGCGCTCTGGCTGCCATCAGCGGCCACCAGATACTGTGCGCGAACCGTGCGGATGCGCTGGCTGGCGCGCTCGCGGATTGTGGCCGTGACGCCCTCTTCGTCCTGCTCGAACGCGACCAGTTCGGCTCCGAAGTGTAGATTTCCACCGAGCTGCTCAGCCCGCGCGCGCAGCACTGGCTCTAGCAGATCTTGAGCAATGGCGCTACCGCGTACGGGGCTGCTGGCATCGATGAACAACGAATCGACCTCTTCCTGGAAACAGTCAAACTGTTGACCCACCAGGCTCTCGACCAGGAGCACCTGATTGCCCTGAGGGATAGGTGGTTCGACTCGGCGAATAGCCTCCTCAATGCCAAGAGAATGGAACAGTTCCATTGTGCGCGGGGTAAAGCCCATGGCACGCGGATGGATCGCGGTCCCCGGATGACGTTCGACCAGCATCGAGGAACTGCCGTGCCAGCTCAGGAAGAGGGAGGCTGACAGGCCCACCAGACCACCTCCCACAATCAGCACGGGCGTGGTTTCATCAGCGTCGGGATGAGGTGATGGCATATTCATTTCTGCTCCTTCTTTTTGTTTTCACGCAGGAAAAAGAGAGACTCCTCGCCCTGGGACGCTTCATCTGTCTGCAGAGAAAGCAGGCTCAGATTCAAACGGCGCAGGGTCACCAGCACCCCATGTAGCGCGGCCTGGTCGGGCAGCGTGCCAGTGAGCAGGGTCGTACCAGAGGCTTGCTGAAGAATAATTAATCCTCCCAGCCATTCTTGCCAGGACGGGTCCAGATGCCCTTTGAGGTGAATGCGACAACGCATCTCTTGTCTCCTCTCTGTTCCGCTTGGTTTTTCTGAACAAGAGTGTAAAGCACAACCGGGTGATTGGGCATCATTCGATTGGGTGATTGTGAGGAAGGAAGGTTAGAGCAGGTGGAGATCGCGAGCAGCAGTGCTCGCTTCCACACGGTTTGTCACGCCCAGTTTGCGATAGATACTCTGGACCTGCGTCTTCACCGTATTGACGGAGACGACCAGTTCGCGCGCGATCTCCGGGTTGGAGCGCCCAGCAACCAGTAGGCGTAGCACCCGCTGTTCCTGCAGACTCAGCGGTTCGATCAACAGAGCCTGGGGATGAGGAGAGGCCATTGCTTGTGGGTGGGACAGCACTGCTTGTGCGGACATGCGGGGAGTGGATGAGGTGGCTGTTCTTGGTGAGCGCCGCTGTGCTTCTTGCTCGAAGGCCTCCAGCAAGGTGGAGATAAACGCGGGGGAGGATTCCGTCTCCTCACCTTCCTGCAGCAGCGTCGCCTGGAGATCCTGGAGCGTGCAGCGCATCGGTTCACCTTCATCCAGGTAGAGGCGAAGGAACCCCTCTGCTTTCGTCAGGGAGAGCAGACGCCTGAGAACCACGCGTGCCTGTTCATCCCTGCCAGCCTGGGCGAGCGCGACCACGAAGAGGGCCAGAAAATTCAACGTGCTCTCAAGGGATCCTGGCCGCTCGAAATGCTTCTGATAGCTCTCAAGCTGGGCCAATGCTTGCCTGAACTGCTGCTGGGCAAGCAGCACGCGAATAGATGCCAGGATGATTTCCTGCACCCAGGGCTGCCAGTGGAGGGGGAAGAAGCCTCTCCGCGTAGCCCAGTTTGTAGCTGCCTCCAGATTGCCCACAGCCAACCAATACTGGATGCGATGCGCTGCCAGCCAGGACTGATGGAAGTCGCTCTTGAAGCGTTGAACCGCTTCTTCCGCTTGCTGAAGCAGATCCTGCGCGACGTCCAGTTGCCCTGCGGCCAGTTCAATCTGAATCAGTGTCAGCAGGCCAGAGATATACAGGTCGACCTGCTGCCAGCCCGCCGCCTGCTGGACCAAGTGACGCGCAAGGCCCCGAGCCTCTTCCAGGTGATTCCACTGGTAGGACACATTAGCGAGACAGAGGGAAAAATACCCGGTTAGCTGGGGGTATTCTCCTATCTGGGAGAGCAGATCAAGGGCGTCCAGGCACACCTGCCGCGCTTGGTGCAGGCGTCCTGCATCGCAGGCACTGAAAGCCAGCCATTGCATCGTCTTGATCCTGGCATAACGATTCCCACTCGCGCGGGCGCACTGCTCCGCCTCCAGAAACTCCGGGAAGAGCAACGCCCCTTCCCGTAGAAAGGACTGATGCAGCACAAAACGAATGGAGAGTGGCACCATCTGCCAGAGGATCTCCTCGTCTTGCACCTCCTGTTGCATATGTGCGGCGAGCAGGTGCAGTTGCTCTGGATCCCGCTTCGTTATCGCATCAAACGACGCAATCCACCAGCGCAGCAGGCGCATTCGTCGCTGCAGCAAAGCCGTTTCCGCATCCGAGCGCAGTTCTCCAGCCACAGAGGAACCCTCATCCTGGCGTTGCCACATGGCCTCCACTCGCGCCAGCAGACGCTTTCCCTCCTGCATCGCTGGCAGCCGCTCTCCCTCTGCCAGCTGACCCGCGCTATTAAGCAGATAAAGCGCGGTGATTAACACCAGGTGTGGATGCTGGTGCACCACTCGATCAGGCAGCACCATGACCCAACGGGACAGGGCTTTGACTTCCCCTCCAAGCCACAGGCTCTCCGCGACACGCTCCATGAGCGCAACTGCCTGCGAGAAGTTCCCCGCTGCAAGCCAGTGTGCCAGCGCCTCGCGCACTTCGTCCCGCTGCTCATACCAGCGGGCCGCACGCTCATGGAGCGTGGGAAGCCGGGCGGGCTGGGTCATCTGGAGGTGGGCGAGCAGGATCTCGCGAAAGAGATCATGCAGGCGATACCAGTGCCTCTGGGTGTCCAGCGGAACCAGGAAGAGGTTCTGACGTTCCAACGTCTCCAGCAGTTCCTGGCTGGTTGGCTCCTCGGTCACGGCCTGGCACAGTTCCGCATTCATGCGCGGGAGAACGGCGATCTGGAGCAAGAACTGCTGCAAAGCCACCGGCAGGCGCTTGAGAATCTCCTGCTGGACATAGTCCATCAAA
The DNA here is from genome assembly GCF_016587395.1 of Ktedonobacter sp. SOSP1-52. Taxonomy (NCBI): domain Bacteria; kingdom Bacillati; phylum Chloroflexota; class Ktedonobacteria; order Ktedonobacterales; family Ktedonobacteraceae; genus Ktedonobacter; species Ktedonobacter sp. SOSP1-52. Next base: position 374,845 of record NZ_BNJH01000007.1, on the reverse strand, counting down.
TAACGATGGCTGCCTGTAAACGCCTGGAGAAACGCCGCACGCTCGTTGTGTTTGCGCAGAGCCAGCGCAGCCAGTTGCAAACCAGCAATCCAGCCTTCGGTGCGGCGTTGAAGTAACTGGATCTCATCTGTCTGGAAGGGATCTCCGGACACCTGGGTGAGAAAGCACGCCGTCTCCTCCTGACGAAAAGCCAGGTCAGGATCGCGTAGCTCGACCATCTGACCGCGCATGCGCCAGCGAGCCAGCGGCAAATCTGGATCGACACGAGTGACCAGCACCAGGTGCAGGTTGGCAGGCACATGATCGAGCAGGAAGGTCAGGGATTCATGAATGACCTGATCCTCGATGATGTGATAGTCGTCCAGAACCAGGATCATCTCGCTGCCCTGCTCCAGAAGTTCATTGATGAGGATAGTCAAGGCAGTCGAGAGTGGGGCAGGCTGTGGACTATGGAGCAGATGAAGCGCGGCTGAACCGAGCGTCGACAGGCGCGTGCGCAGGGCTGCGATGACCGAGGTCCAGAAACGGGTGGGATCATTGTCCAGGGCGTCTAGCGAGAGCCAGGCCACCTGCCGCCCGGTAGTGTGCGCACTTCTGGCCCAGGTCGAGATCAGCGTCGTTTTTCCACTGCCTGCGGAGGAGGAAAGCAGTGCTAACCGATGAGCGGTCATGGCATCCACCTCCTTGAGCAGCTGCGGACGACTGACGAGTGTCAGAGGAAGCTGAGGCGCAACAAATTTGGTGGCAAGCGGTGGGGCGGGGCTCTTATTTTCCGTCTGTGACATCGATTCCTTCCGCTCTCTTGTGTTTCATATACCCATGATGATGAGCATATCATGAAAGAGTCACGGAAGCAAGTTGGGGCCGTCGCAGAGAGTAGCAGGAAACCCAACAAGACGCGCCTCTCTCAGCCCAAAACAAGGCTGGAACAGGGCAGCAGAAGCTCACAATTCAAGCAAAATTGCTCGTGAATTTACACTAAGTGATTGAGACAAATACCGTTGGTGGCAGCGCTGGCGTCTCGTTTGTTTTTCTGACATACACATTTCTTTTTTCTGAGAAATGACCCAACGCTCTCTGCTTCTGTTGGCAGAAAGCGTTGGGGTTCTTCATGTGAAAGCTCTGCCTGACGCCAATCAGAAGCAATGTGTTCTCGCGCCGGAAAAGCAGAGCAAAAAGTGTCAGAAAACGGACCAGCCTGTTGAAAAAGTCGTTGAAGAGCTTATGGAGATAGTGATGAGCGAAAGATTTCTGGTCTCATTGTGACGGAGCAAGAAAAAATAAAACGAACGAGATAAGGGATAAAAAGGGCAGTAAAACTGGTCATGGAGCGCATCATACGTGAATTGCGCCGATCCCTAATAGCCAGCGCGTTGCCCTCTCTCAGCAACAGGAAGGTACGCTCGAATGTGGGCATCTTCCAAGGCTTTGATGATCTCGATGGTTCCGTACATCATGTCACCTGTTGCCAGCCTGTTGAAAAACAGGCTGGAAGGTTTTGGCGATGTGTGAAGGTTGTTTTCGTCTTAGTTTTTCCACTCCACAAGTCGATGTGCACCTCCAGGGCTTTTTGGTTTACCCGTATTACCGTGATAACTTGCCACACAGCAGTTGCAAGGCCTCGCGAGGCTGAGCACAAAAATGCCGCATAGCAGAGGCGACATTGTTGACCTGCAACCAATCCATCATGGCGAGTACCCCTCCATTAAGGGCTGCTAACGCCGCTGGAGCCCCTGCCAAACGGACTTGAGAGGCATCTTCACCCATCGTCACATCACGCCGATAGTGGAGGCGGTTTTCAATACACCAATGGGCTTGCTGCAACTGGAGTAAGCGTGCTGCGTTGGCCAGACGAGGCGGCAGATTGGTGAGACCATAGACGATCTCCTCACGCACCTTCCCATCCTTTCGATGCGTCGTGTGCCTGCGCAACCGGAAGACCTGTGCCACACCTGCCCATTGCGGCTCAAACCAGTCATTCATCAGCGTGCTGCTCCACAGTTCTCTGATTTCCAGACGTCCATGCCCCTTTTGAACGCTCTTGACATACTGCCACTGCTGGCGGGGAGCGTCTTCTTCCTCAAAAAAGTCGCGGAGATCTTCATAGAGTTGTGGCTGATTAAGCTTGGCAATCAGCAGATAGTAGCCTCCATAGCGCTCAACCGCCGCACACCACTTTGTTTGCGTATGCATGGCATCGGCACTAATGATACGCCCTTTGACCAAGGCGGGATGCAACAAGGCAGCCGCCGCACTGATCTCATTTTCTTTGCTGCGAACCTCACGTTGGGCGAGGACAATGCCGCTTTGGCACTCATAGAGGCAGAGCAGATGGACAGGAGGCTGCTCACTGCTCTGGTGTCCTAAGGTTCCTCGCATCTGTTTGCCATCCATGGCTGCCTGAATGAGCGGCTTCTCTTGACCTGGCTTGGAAAGCCGACCAGATTCCTCACCGCAGTGCTCAACCGCTCTGGCTTTCAGTACAACACCAGCCAAGACGGTGGCAATCTCCTGGTCATTACACTGACTGAGTGCAAAGGTGTAGGTCGAATTCGTTGGAAAGCGCCTCGGCCAGCCCAAATAGCCCTGAAGCTGCTCCTTTCTCTCGTCAATCCACTCCACAATCCCGTGGATACTGCTCTCTCCTGCCAGCTTTCCTAACAGCAGCAGCGTCAATATCAACGGAAGGGGATAACGTCTCCCTCGTTTGCCACGTCGATCTTTCACCTGAGCAAAGGCGGCGTAGAAGGAGGTGGGATCCACGTGAAGCGCTTCGGGAAAGGCTTTTTTCATTTCGTCAGATATGGTAAGGTACATCCAAGGTCATTTCTCGCTTTCTTAGGGGTGTTTTGAGTTTTCCTAAGTGTAGCAAGAAATGACTTCTTTTTCACTCTTTTCGGGTAAACCAAAAAGCCCTGTGTGCACCTCTATCTGGCTTTACATTCCCTGTTGGTCCTGCTATACTCTCCTCCAGAAGTTTTTGATGAAAGCCGGGTAGAAAAAAAGCCGCCCGGTCATGAAAAGGACAATACAAGCCCTTTTCATGACCGGGCGGCTTTTTTTCTGAGAAACACAGACGATTAATCAGAGCCAGAAAGGAGCCTGTCTGTTATGACAGAAAGAGAGTATTCACAGCGTCTTGGGATGATTGCTGATACCCAGTTTCAAGCGGCCCTTGACCGCTTCCAGTTAGGTCGCTTTATCCGGGCGGAAGCGATTCCTTTTGGAAATTTTGGACAAAATGTCTTTGTGGAGAGCAGCACAGGAGAATATATCTTGCGCGGTAGCCCCCATTTCTGGTGGCAGTTTCCGACCGAGCAATTTTTTGCCCACCAACTGCATACTCGTACTCACGTTCCCGTTCCCTGGCCCTATCTCGTTGATCCCACTGAGGAGATCTTTGGATGGAGCTTTGTGATCATGCCCCGGATGCCAGGTCTGCAATTAGCCGATGCCGAGGTCAAAAAGCAGTTAGGGTCGGCAAACCGACGCTTAATTGCTCAGGCACTGGGGGAAAACCTAGCACAGATGCAGCAAGTGACCTGGCCTTTTGCTGGTCGGTACAATGCTGTCAGTAACACGGTTGAGCCATTGGAATTAGCAACGGAACTGGCTTGGCCTTTTAAGAGCGACTCAGATGCCAGACTCTCCGGAATAGAACCAATGCTGATCACCTACAGTGAAAGGGTCAAGGGATGTCTTCGCCACAAATTGACTCAGGCTCAAGAGCACAATGCCGCCACCACCACCGAAGAGGATCTCCTCTGGGTCGAGGAGCGTATCGCTGAGGCTCTTGACGCACTCGATGAGCCCTACGAGCCATGCCTAGTGATGGAAGACTACAAGGAAGGAAATCTGGTTGTCACACAATATGGCAAACGCTGGCAGGTCAGCGGGGTGTTTGACTTGATGCAAGTTCATTTTGGGGATGGTGAGGTAGATCTCTCTCGTCAGCTTGCTGAGTATCTGGATGAGAACCCACAACTTGCAGGAGCGTTCTTCGCGGCGTATCATGCACACACATCGCTGCGACCTGGTTTCGTCAGACGCTTTCCCATCTATATGCTGCTTGATCGTGCGATTGTTTGGGAGTTCTTCCAACGTCGAGGATGGTGTTGGTGGCCCCAAGAATGGACGTTTCATGATTGGGTTGAGCACTATCTGTTCCCTCCCATCATTTTCGACCAACTCTAATGCTCTTGAGGACGAAACAGGAATGCTGTTCCTGTTTCGCCTCTTCTTCCCTCTTACATAATTCTCCAATACATGTGTGATTCTCATATCCAGTGAAGGAAGGAGAAAAGCCAACTTCTCTGCATATGCCAAAATCGACCGCAGCTTGTTGAAAAAAGCCTCTAATGGATGAGCATATTCTACGATATTGCTACCATTTATGCTCGAATTGTGTGCTCCAAGGGTAAAATGATGAGATTATCTGGACTTTTTCAACAGGCTGGGTCGTTTTCTATACTCTACAATTAGAAAGCCATCATCATCCAGTAGGCTCGCTACCCTGCTCATCTTGAGCAAATGACAGGACGCTAAACGCGACGCTTCTGCTCGTTGATCAGCCTCCTTACTTTTCAAGCAGGAGGCTGATGATCATTTCTAAAAAAACAACTGACGCGGTTCTCCTCGCCTGCAGGGGTAGAGCTCATATAATAATTGGCAGAAGAATGCACGATGGCAACTCATTCAAGGAGTAGAATGATGGAGGTAGCGGGAGAGAAGCCATAAGATTTGTCAAGCTCTGTGCAAGGAAGACAAAAAAGCCTTTGGGCCGAGAAAAAAAGATAACCCCCTTGCGCTTCAGAGCAACGTCCTGAAGCGTTCTGCAAGCGAATCCCTATGCAGAAACGTGAGGATCGCACAGCGTATCTTGAGACATTGACTGGTAGCCAGTGATATCTACTGGACTATGTACAGGAGGACATCCTGGCACGCCTGTCCCCCGATACGCGCGACTTTTTACTCCATATCGCCATTCTCTCGCACCTGGACGCTTCTGTATGTCAGGCTGTCACCGCCGCGCCAACGCGGGCGGTCAGCCAGCACATGCTCGCGTTGCTAGAGCGAGCGAATCTCTTCCTGGTACCCCTGGATGAGGAGCGGCAAACCTACCGGCTGCATGATCTCTTTCGTGAAGCTCTGCTCTCAGCGCTTCACACCAGCCAGCCAGAGATGGTGCCTCTCTTGCATCGTCAAGCCGTCGACTTTTATGAGGCTGAGGGACAGTGGGCTGAGGCCATTACTCATGCGCTTGCCGGAGCTTCCTTCTCCACGGCAGCGTGGCTAATGGAGCAAACCGTCGAGCAGTTCTGGATGCGTGGAGAGGCGGCAACAATGGCGCGCTGGGTACTGGCGCTGCCTGATCCGCTGGCGCATGAACACATTCGCTTGGCACTCACCGCAGCGCTCTACCTGCTTCATCCCGTCACCTATTCGACCCGCGATCAGCGCGAAAGTCGCTACCAGCAGGTGCGGCAACTCATCGAGCGAATGAGACCAACCAGGAGACCTCAGCGATTCCATCCATCGATCAGGAAGCTCTGCTGCATCGGCGCCTGCGCCTATTACGCGCGGGGATGGCCTTGTATGAGGCCATAGAGATCTCAGATTTTGAGCGCTTGCCCTCCCTCCATCAGGAGATGCAGGAGCTTGATCAGGATGAGGAGGTCATCTGGCACATGCTTCCACTCTTTTGTAATGTCGTCTACTACACGGCTCGACAAGAGAGAGCGAAGCTTTTGCCGCAACTGTTAGAGGCCAGACAGCGAGTGCGCCAGTCGGGAAGCCACTTTGCTGCCACCAGAGTTATACAGTGGTTGGCGCTCTCAGCAGAAGAGGCGGGACAGTTACACCTGGCCTATCAGGAGAGCCGGGCTGTCCTCGACAGAATCGAGCAGACGGCAAGCTATGCTCTGCTTAAAGGGTACTTTAAGGATGTCCTGGCGGTTCGGCGATCCTGGTGAACTAAAATGGCTCGCCTTTCCGAGCACGGCGCGCAGGCCGTGAAACGCGAGAGATCAGCGGAGGGAGGCAGATGTACTACACGATACGGATCCAAGGACACCTGGACCAGTCCTGGCAAGATCGCTTTGGCGGGCTTTGCATCGAACAGCAGGAGACCGGGACAACGCAGCTCTCGGGGACGTTGCCGGATCAGGCCGCGTTGTATGGAGTGCTCCTCCAGATCGTCCGTCTTGGACTGACACTGCTCTCACTTGAAACGCGCGAGAGCAAAAGGAATAATGCTTGAGCATGTATGCTCAATTAAAGCTAAGAATACACTGTTTTATGATACCTGAAAGGTTGGTCAGGATCGATGAGGATGTACCTCTCAACTTCAAACATTGAGGAGACCTACAACAGGCTCAATGCAAAGGGTGCTAAGGCCAATGATATAAAGGATGATCTGTATGGCCCGGGGTCTGGTGTCAAGTGGTTTGACCTCCGTGATCCCGATGGCAACTTGTGGCAGGTGGTTCAGTCCTAGTCGCAACCTTCTGGCGATCATCATTGCATAATCGCGGTGACCAACCTGATGGGGGCTGGCAGTCGCTCCCATCGGGTTAGGAGTGGGTCAGAACTGCTCAGAATTCAGCTTCGAGGATAGCGCGAATCTCGACGAAGGTGCCATGTGGGCGACCGCCTTCGCGCTGGAGGGGTTGACTGCTGAAGTAGAGGCGAAGATCGCTGCGCTCGTGAAGAAAGCGGTGAGCTGAGGACTGAACTCGCCACTGGCGTAAACGTGGACGTGACGCTGTCGATTTTCGGGTAAGTATCCTCGCGATTGCCTTGCTCCTATTTTGGCCTCTTCAGGCGATTTCGTGCGCCTCTAGCCAGGAAAAAGGTTCTCCCATCAGCAGCGGAATTCCCGAAAATCGACAGCGTCACGTCCACGTTTACACTCTTGTATCGTTGGTGCCCGCTCCTTTTGGAATACCCGCTACATGCAGGCGGCACTCGATCACCTGCAAGCCACCGGCTATCCGGTCCAGGACAGCAACCTGGAGCATCTGTCGCCGATTACCTCAGCCCATATTCATTTGCATGGCTCGCATCATTTGGACTTGCAGGCTCTCAAAAAGCGCAGAGGGCAACTGAGCCCCTTACCAGGGCTTGTGAATTCTCAGAGAGAAAAGTGCCCTGTTGCAGAAAGATAAACAGGTGGTAGCCACCCCTGACAGATCCAGTGTGATTGCCTCAGCATTGATCCCATGATATGCTGGACGTGTTGCAGAGGAAGCAGGTTGTTCATACAGAGATGAGAGGAGATTTAAGATGCTGACAATCAAAGAGGAAACATTTGAGGGAACGTACCCGTTTGCTCCACGGTATTACGTGAACCGTAACTTCGAAATGCACTTTGTTGATGAGGGTCAGGGAGAGCCTGTGGTACTGCTCCATGGTGATCCTACTTGGGATACCTGTACCGCAACTTCATTCCGTCTCTGGCTCGGCAGTATCGTTGCATTGTCCCCGATCAGATAGGAATGGGCAAGTCGGTGGTCCCTCAAGATCGCTCGCTGTATCGCCTGGAGCAGCATGTGAGCAATCTGGAAGCACTGCTTTTGTCTCTGGATGTGCACGACATCACGCTCGTCTTGCACGATTGGGGTGGACCGGTCGGGCTCGGATTTGCCACTCGTCACCCTGAGCGCATCAAACGTCTGGTCCTCATGAACACGTGGGCTTTTGCTCCCTGGCCTGGAGGACCTTTTCCACTCCTGCTGGAACTTATTCGCTCAGAACGGGGAGAGAGCTTCGTATTGAAGAAGAGTGGCTATCTTGAGCCTGCCATCAAGGGCACCACCCATCACCCAGAGCATCTGACAGAGACGATTATGCAGGGGTATCGTGCACCCTTTCCTACCCCGGAATCTCGCCTGGCGATGCTCTGCTGGTCACGGGACATTCCTGTTCAAGAAACCGATGTTTCCTATGCTGAGATGAAACGAATCGAGCAGAGCTTGTCTCTTTTTCGCCACACGCCTCTTCTCCTTATCTGGGGGATGCAAGACCCGGTGTTTTCTCCCGCCGTGCTTCAGCTCTGGCAGCGTTTGTATCCGCACGCCCAAACCTATGAACTAGAGGATGCGAGCCACTTTCTCCAGGAAGATGCGCCTGGACGTATTGTGCAGCGAATTGAAGCCTTTTTACAAGCTACTCGTGTCTGACCAATCAGGGCTTGTGAAGCCACCGGCACCAAGGCTGCGCCCCTTTTGAGGCAAAAGGAGAGTCAAAGCCTCGTGAGGATGATAGGAAAAATGCCGTCGAGTGGTGGCAATCTGAAACTGGTCACTGCGATGCATCAGAGTAATAGCGAGATTGCGCAAAGCAGCCATAACTTGGGGAGCCTGACCGGTGCGGAAACGAGAACGATCTTCGCCAAAGGTGACATCACGCACATAATGAAGTGAATTTTCGATGCACCAGTGCCCGCGTACGAGGCCGAGCAAGCGGCGGGGAGGAGCAAGATGAGGTGAGAGCGTGGTGATGAGGTAGACGACCTCCCGAGTCGTCTTGTTGGTCCGGCGGATGGTCACCGTGCGGGTTACTTGGGCAACCTGAGCAAGGTGAGGCCAGGTGGGGGAAAGTTAGCCATTAAGTTCGGTGCTGACCTTGATAGAGCGCACTTCAATGCGCCCTCGGTGATAATCTGTGGTCATGTCCTGCTCAAAGGATGCATAGGGATCAGTGAAGAAGGTTGCCAAGTCGGCGTAGAGGGTTGGTTGGTTAGCCTTGACGGTCAGCACTACGTCTCCTTGTCAGGCGTGGACTAATCAGCTAACGCCCATTCTAGGTGTTCGGCACTCAGGCGGGGTAAGAGCACGCGATAGAGCGAATCACTGGGGCACAGAAAGCGTCGGGACCAAAGATCCGTTCTAAAAGGTCAGGTTTTCTCGGCACCACTCGCCTACTGCCAGCGTGGAGTTACAATTGCACAGCAGGGCCGCTACCAGACAGGTCAATAAATAGGGCAATGTGTAGCGCTGTCCTGACTTGCAGCGTGGGTCGGGAAGCGTCTCAAACAACTCATAGAGACTACAGAGCGGATGATCTTCCAACAGGTGGGTGCGCTGGCTATTGGTCAGCGCGGGTAACGTCAACGAAAGTGCTGTAGAATGCATAGAAAGAGAAAGGCCCCTTCTTCTGATGAGATTGGGTGTTTTTTCTATCTTAATTCCCTCGCTTGTGCCTGGTTATGACCCCTCTATTTCTTGTTTACGCTTGTTGTACTTGTCTATGTCCAAAGGAGGGAACCACTATGCCTGCCATGCCCGACGAGAAGGAGCCTCGTCTCGCTCCACGAAGCCTCATCGTACGTCGCCGCCCGCTGACTGGGCCAGGAAAATCACTAGCGGTCCAGACGGCGCGTGCCTCCCAATTCGCCAAACCACGAGCGCGGCGCCCCGTAACCACTGAGGAAGCGCCGGAATTCTCGCGCTCGTCAGCGCCACAGCCAAAAATACCCCAGCGAGGGAGCTGGCTTCTTCCCCTTTGGGCTAGGAATGTTTTGTGCGCTGCTCCTCGTCCTCGCCGGGTCAGTGGTGATGTCGTGGAGTGGTCGGCTCATCGATGATATTCGTTATGGGTATCCCCGAACGACCCAGGTAGACCACATGGTGGGTCATGAACTAGATCCTCGCATCGAAACCCATTTCACCGCCATCAACTTGAAAGGGCAAGTGCTCATCTTCGAGGTGTCTGGCGGCGATCCCGTACACGCGCGTCTCCTGCAAGGCCCGCATCTGGTTGGCTCTGGCGCTGACCTAGCACCAGTCAGGCTTACGTTCGCAGGCGATACCCACCACCCGGATCTGGTGGTCACCGTCAATGGACTACAGGTGCTATTCCACAATACCGGAACGAGCTATGTTCCAATGCGGTAGAGAAACGAGGGCATCACCAGGTCATGATACCTCGCGGTCATAGTAAAGCATGGTGCCCTCGATCCGCACGTTGTAGTACACCCAAGACTCGTCATCCAAGCTCACTTCAGCCTGGCCAGCACGCACCTGCCCAATTGCCACGATGCCACTGGGGGCGCCCCCAGTGGCATCGTGGCAACCATGGGGATCGTGGCAAAAGCTTGCTTATCTGTTGTAGCTCCAAACAGGCGTACCTCATGCGTTGGTTTCATCCGTGCTCTCCACGCCCTTGTGTTTCCCCGCTCCTATTCTATCAGTTTCGTGCTTGTTGTTGTTTTTTACATGATAGGTGATGGGCCTAGTAGTGGTAGTTATTGGGGAAAGAAGGCATTTCTGTTGGTGGAGTAGCGTTCTTGTTGGCTCGCTCTGCAATGCCACGTAATACGCTCAGCGTGTTTTGTGTATCATCAATGGCGCGATGATGGATACTTTCCTGAATCTCTAGTTCGGAGCAAGCCCATTCGAGCGTCTGCCATCGATAATCATTTTTGCCATTGCTCCACTCTCGACGGCTTGGCAGTGCCTCGATTCCAGCTTGCCAGTGGTCTCAGTATCAAGAACGTAAAATGGCGTGCGCTCTGCAAAGAGCGTGTGTAGCTCCTATTCAATACGTGCTCGTGTCTCGAGCCATCTTCGGAATATGAGGTTCACCCCACGCAGCTAAAGAATTGGCGGGCACAGGCATTGGAGGGCCTCCCAAGCCTGTTTGAAAAACAGGACTCAACTGCTGATCTGAAAACTGCTTATGAAAAACAACTTACTGACCTCTACGCCGAAATTGGGAAGTTGACGACGCAGATCGCCTGGCTCAAAAAAAAAACTGGCCTTGAGCCTCCCTCGTGATGAGCGAGTAGCTTTGATTGAACGTGGAGAGAGCGAGCTGCCTCTCAGTGTGCAAGCAGATTTGTTGAATGTGAGTCGTTCCAGTCTCTCTTACCAACCTCGTCTTCCATCCGAGGAAGAAGTGAGGATCAAGCAAAGCAAGTACATAGATAGCACGATGAAACATATGTCGGGACGTTGAAAGATGAAAAGGAGAAAGTAGCTCTTATTTCTGGCGACCTTACTGTCTTGACATTGCGGGCCTCTTTATAACAAAATAGGAGATACTAAATGAAGAACCAAACTATAAAAAATGACCCCGGTTACAGAGGTCAGAACGATAAAAATGACGTTGATGCGCAGTTGCGTCGGATTTGGCTGACCGTGTCGGTCTAGAACCCTCTGCCACAAATTTCGCGAATTCCCCGTCGATTCTTAGATTGTATGAAGATGACATCATACCTTTTGTTTTTTTCAGCCTATTTGGTCCGACGAAACTACGCTATAATTGCTAAAAGATTCAGAGGTACCACAAGTGAAGTCATTATCTAAAATATTATTAGCCGTATACCTGCTAATCCTGCTATGGATAATTTTGTTCAAACTTTCAATTGATGTGGCCCCGGTATTAGATTATCAAACCAGAAATCTTAACTTGATTCCATTTGCAGGTTCTTCGCGAGATAATTTGAGAGAGATAATCTATAATTTTGTCGTTTTTATTCCTTTTGGTTTGCTTTTAAGTGTCAATCTCAAACGGGCTAACATTTGGCGAAGGCTCGCTTTGGTATGCATCTTTAGCCTTGCCGCCGAGATGATTCAATTTGTACTCGCGATCGGAGCAACAGATATAACAGACGTGATCACGAATACTACTGGTGGGTTTCTTGGGTTGATACTCTATGATTTAAGCAATAAGTATGTTGATAATGAAAAACGAGACCGATTTATTGTTGTGGCTGGTACAATTTTACTCATATTGTTTATCTTACTTCGTTTCCTATTCTTCAAGGTAAGGTATCAATCGGCGCACTAGGCTGGAAAGCAGAAATCGCGAACATAAATGCTCGCGATTTCTGCTTGGCTGGCCATTGTTGACGAAGTTCGCACCGTGATTATAGCTTGCTCTGCCGTATACACGCAACAATATCAATGCTAGCTATTGGCGCCTGCAAGGCCATATGCAACGGTCTTAGGGCGATATTATAGTTCATTAATCACCTATCTGAAGAGCTCTGAGTATCCGATTCAGTGATTTATCGTAATTTTCAGGATTTTGCCACCCTTTGAAATTTAGGTAACAGTATGTGGGGATTTTTGCATAACCCCCCGAAACGGTGCACTCGGCTTCACCCAGGCATCTCCTTCGTCCACATCGAGAGGATGGGATGATGCGCTAAGGCTTCGACGGTCTCTTCCATATTGATGGACTCTGACGCTTTGGTAAACTCATACCGACCATAGAAATTAATACGTTGTCAGGCCACCGGGGAGACGTGGGCAATGTGTGCCATGTCTTGGGCGGCCTCTTGACGTGCCCACAATAGCGACAAGATGGTCATATTGTAGAAGATGATTCAGTTGGTGACCAATCGGCTACACTCATGCCAGAGGTGTTGGTCATCTTCTGACGTGACAGGAGACATGCATCAACGGTCGGCGTGTACAATTTGTAGGGTTCCCGATCGGTGGGTACGGCTTTGAGCTGCCGATAGGCAGTCTCATCGATTCGAGGCATAGGAAATGATCCTTCTAGTGGTGGCGGCGTTCCCACTCACGGGCTTTGCGTTTGGCCGCTTCGCGGTTGTCAGCGATATAGCGTTCCAGGCTGCGGAGGGAGGTATGGCCGCTAAAGCGCTTGAGATCCACCTCGGTGTAATCATGCGCAGCCCGCACGCTGATCGCCGTATGGCGGAGCTGGTGAAGATCCCAGCCCGGCGTATATTTCTTCCAAAGGATATCCGCCTGGCGATAGGAGAGGCGGACGTACCCGTCGGGCGTGAGGTCAGCGCGCTGGGGAAGTTGGGATCTTCTCTGGGTGACAAAGAGTGGACCAGAGAGCGGAGACTCACGAGTTAGCAAATATTTGTCGAGGAGTGTCCCAACGGCACGGGAGAAAAACATCTCGCGTGGGCGACCGCCTTTGCCATGAATAACAATCGAACGATCCGGCCAGGAGATGTCTTCAATATCGATCTCCAGCACCTCCTGGCAGCGCAGGCCGCCATCATAGATCAGCCAGAACAGCGCGCGGTCGCGCGGATAGGTGATCTGACGCAGGACTGATTCCACACGCCCAGCGTCTAAGGTCCTCCCTGAGCGAGAACAGTGTACTGTTTTCGCCCCAAAAGGCAATCTATCGCAGCTAATAGCCCATTAGCTGCGATAACCAGAGGGAAGTGAGGCTTTTGCTCTTCAGGTTATCACGAAAGCAGACCGCGCTTAATGCCAACAGCCACTGCCGAGGCACGCGAATCGATGCCGAGCTTCGTATAGATACTCGTGAGATGTGATTCAACTGTGCGTAAACTGATCCCAAGCCGATAAGCAATCTCTTTGCTTCGTTCGCCGCGCGCCACCGCCCGTAACACGTCACATTCGCGCTCAGTCAACTCCTTCTCCCCCTCTGCTTGAGATCTTGAGGGTGTTGGATGAAATGCATCGGTGGTTCGGACCAGAATGCGTGCCATGATCTCTGGCTGGAGAAACATATCACCACGAGCTGCCGTGCGAATAGCATGAAACAATGTCTCACGGTCTGTATCCTTCAGAAGATAACCGCACGCGCCTGCACGCAATCCTCGCAGCATCAAATCATCTTCATCATAGGTAGTCAGGATGATGACTGCGATGTGCGGCCACTGCTCCCGTATCTGAGTGATCGCCTCCAGGCCATCCATGCCTGGCATGAGCAGATCCATTAGCACAACGTCTGGCTGGAGTGCTTCTACCACCCGCACAGTTTCTGCCCCTTCGGCCGCATCGCCAAGCCAGGTAAAGCCCCCTCTAGCGATTTCCAGCATCATATGCAGCCCTTCTCGCACGACAATAGCATCGTCACGATCAACGGCTTCCCCCCTTTTATCGAGCAAGAACTCGTACCGCAGGTAGTCAACCCGCTCCTGAATTCGGAGCCGGTCCAATTACAGATACAGCACCCGAGTGCTCCTGACACAATCAGCATCCATCTCGCTCCTGCTGCTTATCCAGCCACTCCTCTCGTTTCCGCACGTATGCTGCCTGGAAACATCCTGTATGTGCGACTGACCCGATTTGGACAAGGAGCGTATGACCAGATCAACAGCGCCGTGCAACAGGCCGGGGCGCACCTGGGGGGCCTGATTCTTGATCTGCGTGGGAATGGCGGGGGAGACGCCGAAGAACAGAGACGCATTATCAGTCTGTTTGTCCACCACCAGGTCATCGGGACGCTTGCCGACAGGCAGGGACAACGCACAGATGTAAGGACGGATGAGAGTGTGCCATTGCTCCATGTTCACCTGGTTGCTTTGATTGATCGAGGCTGCGCGTCTGCCTGCGATGTGACCGCTATGGATATTCGAGAGCTCCATCTGGGACGCCTGGTGGGAGAAAGAACGGCGGGAGCGGCCTCTGGACCAGCCCAGGGTTTCTTTCTCGACGATGGGAGCGTCGTCGTGATGCCTCTTGCATTTATGCAAGGGCCTGCCGGAGAGATTGTTGATGGCATTAGCGTGCCACCTGACGAGGAAGTATCTCCCACGCCAGCAGATCTGGCTGCTGGCCATGATCCCGTCCTCGAGCAAGCGCTTCAGGATCTCTAGCAAGGTCTCAGGTTCGAGTCAGGAAGAAGGAGATGCTGGTGCTTTGAGATCCAGGCGAGTGGAACAAGCTAATGATCGATGAGGGGCGGCTCTCTTTACCTTGGGCTATTAGGTAGGGTGTTTTCCCTCATCGAGAATCCGCCAGGGCAACGAACATTCTTCATCACAAATGTGTCACTTTGGAGAGACTCATCCTCTTCTCTCAAGCGAGGATTGGCCTCTCCCCACTCCCCTTTGCCTAGAAGAGGACGGGTATCAAGGGATCAAAGGATTGGAAGAACCGGATGACCAGTAAGGGGTTGTTCTAAAAACGGGACGCTCTGCTTGCGGAGCGTGACAAACGTGATGGACTCCTCCCAGCGAAATGGCCCATTTTTGTACGAATCCTTGTACTATCCCTAGTAACTAATAGTGCTAGTTTAGAGGCTAAACTCAGCAATGCTCATCTGGAAGGGATCCGCATCAGGATGAAGCAGATGAAACAAGATCATCAATATATTGAACAAGGCGGCTACCGAGGCCAAACGAGCCTGAATGTAGGCTTGCAGGCGGTGGTGAATTCGCTTGAGGCCACAAATGACTGTCATCAAGGAGAACGAGATCTCCACGCTCATGCGATCATTCCAGGTGCCTTTGGCACACAGCTTGCAGTTCTCTGGCACGCCGTCTTTGCTGCGAAAGCCGTAATCAGCCAGCACGATACTGCCCCCGCTGAATTGCTGGCTGAGTGGATGAAACTCCTTCTCGGCAGTATTCATCGTGCCCCAATCCCAGTCGACCACCTGGCCGAAGCGGTTGAGGAGCCAACAAAGCTTGATGCCAATGCTCTAACGCCCCTTGTCTTTGGATTTTTTGCCAACTTGCTGCGCGCTGCGCCCTTCCCGAATGGGAAACAGCAACTCAATGGGGTAGCTATCAATCACCAGGAAGAAGCTGGGATCAGCCAGAAACCGCTCGTTCCAGTCCCGATGGGTGACCAACAAGCGTTGCAAGCGAGTGCGATCAGGCAAGCCAGCAAACAAGGCTTCGTAATCCCGTTTGAGCCAGCGATAGAAAGCGCGAAAATAGCCTCCTTTGAGCGCAAAGAGCAAGCCGATCGTGACCAACTCACTGGGATACAATTTGGCTTGACTATGCTTGGGAACCTTTTTCATCTGGTCATCGACAAGGCAAAAAATTTGGATGATAATGTCTTGAGTGGTCATCTTGATTCGTCCTTTCGAGAGGTGTTTTGTTCTTCTCTCTCAAGCACGATTCTTGTGACCACTTTCAACTAGCGCCATTGGTTAGTAGCTGCGATAGGAGCGCCGCTTTCCTTATCATTCTCATAGGAGATCCCTGAGATACAAGAGCAAGGTCTGTCTCGTAACCTCCATCTTCGATAACGCCGCCCAGATCCTCCTACAATATGATCTCCTTTGATGACATTGGACTACTCTCAATGATGCTCCATGTCATTTGTCAGGATTGCTGACCTGTCTGCCAAGAAAAATGCCACATTGCCAAGCGCTTTCAGCGGGTTGCCTCTGCCCTATAATCTGGCCTGACACCGTTTTCTTGCTTCGAGAAGCTCATAACTCATCTGTTTGGCTGCGTTTTTGGTCTCCTGGCAACATACGAGGCGGAAGGGCCATGTTACTTGGCAGAAAATGAAGTCGCTCCACAAGCCGCTTCCTGCAACTCGCCTGAGAGCAGAGGCCAGCATATGAGGCAAAATCGACGTGTTTGCCAGCGTTGTCAACGCCGGTGCAAAGAGCCAAATAGATGAGCTACAATGACACAGGCACATTCTCTGGCAGAAACGTTCATCAAAAATCGCCTCGAAAGGCCTCTCAAGCCAATTGTCGGCATGAATCATGGCAGAAAATGGTCACTAATCTGGTTCATCCCACGGGATACGCAACGAGATGCAAGCAAGCTAATTACTGATGTCGACGGAAGCAAGTAAACTGTGATAGAATCGGCAGCATGGGAGCACCAAAGAAAGCCGATTGGCGAGAAGAACGACGCAAACAAGCATGGAAACTGAAGCAACAAGGATGGCAACAAAAGGATATAGCCAAAGCACTAGGGGTAAGTAAGGGAGCCGTGAGCCAATGGATGAAACAAGCAAGAGAAGGCGGCATAGAAGCACTCAAAGCACATCCTCCTAAAGGCGTGAAGCCAAAACTGTCAATTGAGCAACAAGCGCAGATTCCTGGCTTGTTGGTGGAGGGGCAGAAGCCTATGGATTTCGGGGAGATGTCTGGACAGGGAAGCGGATCGCGGAAGTGATCTATCGCAGCTTTGGTGTCCGTTACCATCCCGATCACGCCGGACGACTGTTACGAGAAGCTGGTTGGAGTCCTCAACAGCCAATCGAACGGGCGACGCAACGGAATGAAGAAGCTATCAAGCAGTGGTATGAAGATCGTTGGCCAGCGATTAAAAAAAAGCCGAAAACGAGAAATACACCATCCTCTGGGTAGATGAGGCTGGGTTCTATCTGCTGCCAATGGCGGTTCGTACTTGGGCTCCGCGCAGGCAAACGCCTCTTCTGCGCGTGAAACTGACACGGGATCACCTCTCCGCGATCAGTGGGATTACCCTGGATGGGCGGCTTTTCATGCAAGTGCGCCAGACCTCCTATGATGCGGAGGCAGTGGTCGGATTTCTGAAAGTGCTGTTGCGTAAGATCAGCGGCAAGGTCCTGATCATCTGGGATGGCTCTCCCATCCATCGCAACCATGAGATCAAGACCTTTCTCAAAACGAAGATGGGCAAACGACTGCATTTGGAGCAACTTCCAGGCTACGCTCCCGACCTCAACCCAGATGAGGGCATCTGGCAGTATCTCAAGCGCGTCGAGATGGGCAATCTCTGTTGTCGGGACCTCGATCACTTGTATCAAGAGCTGCTTCGAGCAAAAGAGCGATTACGTCACAAACGCGACATTATTCGTAGTTGTTCACTGCAATGCGGCTACTCAGTTTAGTTTCTTATCACGATGTCAGTAGCAATGAAGTAATGGAAGAGATTGTTGGAAGTAGACAGAGACTCTTTGCCCTCATGACCGGCTCAGAGGGGAGATGACACCTGGTTAAAATCGCCTGTTTGTGAGCTCGTTCCTCCTGTGTTACTTGATGGCGAGAACGGCGGGACACCTGCGACGGTCACACGCAGTTGCGGAGGTCCCCACCAGGCGTTACATGCCAGTCGATCAGACCAACTCCAGCGGTAATGCGAACGCACTGCACGAGGGGGACGTGGTGGAGGAAAAACCTTCTCAGAGTTCTCGACAAGTGGGATGATCTCGGTGTGTTGACGACGCCAATGAGTGGTCCAGGTATGGCGAAGCGTCCTGCCAGCCACATCCACCCATCGTATTGGTCCGAGGAGAACTGGCTTTCGCTCACACTCAACCGAAGCAGGTGGGGGCAAAAGACGGCGCACCGCACTGACTCGGCGAGCCCGATCACCTTTGGCACCTTTCGCTAGACATTGCTCTCGGAGAGAACATCGCTGACAATCGGTCTGATAAGCAAGGTAGACGGCGCGTTGGGTGAACGCATTTTCTTGACGCACTTCGCTCAACCAGAGATAGGCACCCGCAGGACAACGGAGCTTGCCATCCTCTTGTAAAGTGAAAGGCATCTGCTCCAAAGCGCCCAGTGGCTCGTCCGAAGGCTGCGGCCCACTCCCAGGGCCCATACTCCTCAGCTGGCTCTTCAATGGTGAGGAGTAGAGGAGGTGTCTCTTTCGGGGATGCCCACTCGATCTCGCGCAACGCAGCTTTTTGCATGGTCTGTCCAAGAGAGAGTCGAAGGTTCCACACCCGTTGGCACGCGATCTACCAGAGTTCTTGTCCACATTCTGTGTACGAACACCAGCGGTCTGGCTCCTCTTCGACATCTTCATCCCCAAGTACGGCCTCGAAGGCTCCCCGTCCATGATAGAGATCAAGCACATCTTCGACGAGGAAGCCATCAATGGGCAGGGTTGTAATGAAGATCTCATACACCCACTCACCAATGCATTTACCCACCGAAACTCTCTTGCCTGATGCAGGGGCGCGGTGTCGAGCCACAATGACACGGGTCCCAGACACTGCGCCATCCAGTTGCAGCCAACCTCCGTCAAACAACTCGACTACCTCATCGCTGTTGACTCTGGTCATGCTCGCGGTTGGTGGGTGAGCCAGCACGTGTTGGAACGGATCGGTGCTAGAGGACCCGATACCCTCTCGCTCGTGTGACCAGATGCACCCCTGCTCCAATGAGTTGAGTAATGGCTACGGTATCACCATATTGCCCGTCGAGGCGAACGAGAGCAACCTCTGGAGTAAAAGCAAAGAACTTCAAGTAGGTCGTAATAGCTTGGAGCGCTCTTGTGAGTTCACCTTGATAGTCACCATTGCCTCGATCCGCATAGGTGTCGATCAATTGACGGGTATGCATCTGAAGAGCGACGGTGCGTGTGCGAACAACTTCCCCTCGTTTTCTTCCCGTATAGCCTGGCGTACAAACAGCATCGAGTCGGCGGTGAGGAGGAGGCAGAGTTGGATCACAAGGCAACGCTCGTTATCATATGCAGTGAGACCTCCTTTGGAAGAAAGATGTTGTTATTTCTTCATTAGAGGTCTTTTTTCTTTTAAACTACTAGCTTGCTTGCATCTCGTTGCGTATCCCGTGGGGTCTTGCTCACTTTCGGTAGAGGTTACTTGCATTGGAATGGAATACGCGTCTCCTTGAGCACGAATCGGTGCAGGTGCACTCATATCCCTATGAGCTTTTCCACCGAAAGTGAGCAAGACCCTCAACAATCGTCGAACATTCACGTTATTTACCAGCCCTGACACGTGCTCGTCAGGGTTTCTCCGTCCCGGCACGCGTTTGTGACACGTTATTCTGTGTGCTCCGCTTGCGCAGACGCGCTCCTAAGCGGAAGGTCAGCACGCTGGCCAGAATGGTGAGTGCGTAGAAGAGGATGGATGAGAATACCAACACCTGGGAAATGGTGAGCGTGTAGACCATGGCCAGGCGAATAAGAAACTCGATCGTGTAGAGCACGCCCCACAGGATCGTCACTGTGCGGATATAGCCCCGGAAGGAGCGAAATTTCCAGGCGGCCTCATACGCGAGCATTTGCTCGGCATTGTTGCCTACAGTAAAGTATCGGATGATATAGAACCAGATCGGTTTGGGGAAGAGCAGCGAGATCAGACAAATGACGCCGAAGAGGACTGTCAGCAACGATTCGCGGATCAGGAAGAGTTTAGCATCACCAGTCAGGAAGGTCAGACCAATCGATGCTACAATCGTGATGAGTGTGAAAGCTCCCAGCACATCGACGCTGCGTTGCCGGATCAGAGTGATGAGTGTACCGACCAGAGCGGGCAGAGCCGAGAGCGCTAGCGCGGTCACGTCGGAAACCGAGGTAAAAGCCTTCATCAGCTGGTAGACGACGATGACGCACACGCCATTGAGGAGAATGCTAGGCCAGAGGCTAATGATCAAGCTCCACAACGAGGGTGACTTGAATGACTGAGCGAGCTCCGCGTCGGTCGCAGAAGGGTTGAGCGTTGCGTTCACGATGTTTTTTCCTTTATTCATTCTATTTACAGAACTTCGCGCATCTGTCTTTTATTTTGGTAAAAGCAGGGTAGGATTGCGCAGCGTCAGGATATCTTCCATATGGACCTGGATGCCCCCTTTGAATTCAGGAGGATAGATATAGAAGCGTCCCTCGCTCATGGCGGTAAAGGTCATGTCGGTGAGTTGCTGAGGCGACATCCCCGCGCGCAGGGCTTGCTGCAGCAGTTGTCCACCCTCCTGTTCTGCCCGCGACGGCTGCTGCACGGGTGAAACAGGCGCATCTGGCGCGTTCTGCAAGCGAGCTGGACGGTTGCGCTCCGCGTCCTGAATACGGGTCTTGACGAAGCCGGGACACAGAACGGAGACGCCGATGCTGGCCCCTCTGAGCGTCAGTTCATGATAGAGGGTTTCGGTCAGGCTTACGACCGCGTGTTTGCTCGCCATATAGACGCTCAGACCAGGGCTGGAGGTCAGGCCCGCCATCGAGGCGGTATTGACGATGTAGCCATCAACGCCACTCTCCAGCATCCTCGGCACAAAGGAGCGAATGCCATGAATGACTCCGTAGAGATTGACACCCAGCACCCATTCCCAATCAGCCAGGGTACTTTCCCAGGCGGTCTTGCCTGCTCCAACGCCCGCGTTGTTGAATAACAGATGCACCGCTGAGTAGGTCTCGAACGCTTTCTGCGCAAGCCTTTCCACATCTCCAGCCTGTGAAACATCGGTCTGCACGGCGAGTGTCTCGGCACCTTGGGCGGCGAGATCTCGACCGGTTTGCTGCAAGGCTTGCTCTTCTACGTCGGCCAGGACGACTTTCATGCCTTCCTGGACGCAACGCTCAGCCAGGGCACGACCAATGCCACTGGCCGCACCGGTAATCACGGCGACTTTTCCTTGAAATGCTTTCATCCTTCTTCTTGCTCCTTTTTTGGGTCTCTGTAGAGATCGAAAGATCTCTCACTAGACTCTTCCTTCTGTGCTCTTATTCACGCTTTTGCGTGGTAAGGACGGGACCGCGCAGTGGAATGTCGGTGCTGGGCGGGGTGCCAAAGCGGTTGGCGAGGTCGGCAGGCAACTGCCGGGCAAGTCCGGCCAGGTGGACGGCGACCTGCTCAACCTCGTTGGCGGTGAACGGCTTGGAGTCCCCCGCTCCAGGATCAGATCGCGACCCTCGATCCGCCAGCCGACCAGCTCGAACTCCATCGTAGCTGAGCGGACCTGCGGCGTCAGCGGTCGCCGCGTGCAAATCGTCGGGCGGAAGGAGGCTTCACGAACGCGGAGTGCAGGTCGTCCCCCTCGCAGTCTGTTCTCCTTGAGCGCGGAGAACAGGCCGTCCGGCAACCTCGCGCGCACTTGGACACGCGGGTAAGCGACCGGTAAGTGGATGGCCCAGTACGTCCGGCGCATCTTCGCGCCTCCTGGCTCACTATCAAATGCCGTGAATGGCAGCCCATTCACCTCGCCCGCCAGCACCCCGAATGGACTCATCATATAGGCTTCCTTCTTGCCGAACAAGTCCTGCTAGCGCAGCCCCAGTTGACTGTTCTTGTCCCCATAGAGCCAACCATGTTCCGCAGCAAACTCCTTGCGGTCGGCAACACAGCGCAATTGCCGCCGCGGGCCAATCATGATTGAGCCTATCAGTGCTACTACTAGCACGCCGCCAAAGAGCAGCCATCCATACAACGGAGAGGTCAACTGGCCGAGCGCGACCGCTCCGATGGTCAGCGCTAACGCCAGTTGGGGAACGAACCCGTACTGCATCGGCACCCCGAAGGAGGTATGCCGTTTGGGCCACTTACGCCCCGTAGGCGTCTGTTCAGGGGTAAGCGCCAGACCGAGCAGCCAGTGTAGCGGTGCCAAGAGCACTATCAGGCCTGCTCTGACCAATATGGCCGCAGGCATGCCGCCGCCTCTGGTGAGGATCACCCCACTGTACACGCCGGCGCAAATAATGACGATCCCGAGCCCTGGCAACAGGCATCCGAGCCCTGTCCATCTCAGGTAGATCACGGCTTTCCCCTCCGGGAAGGAAGCATGTTATCTTGCATAATGATCCGTAACACCCCATCAAAACTCCAGGCTGGTATCCTCCATGGAAGAGTTCCTTGTTCTATGCTACGATAGCACCATCACAGTGCTGCTGTGATTCACTATGATTTTCGTCATTTGACTGAATTCTTGGCGGCTTTGCCAGATAATCTGCCGACGGTTTTAGCGCCCGCAAGCAGACAGGCAGTGCCGCATAACTTGGCAGTACATCGATGGAGAAGAAAATCATGCATCGCACCTGTTCTCTCCTAAAGCGTTTCTCATCATCGCGCCAAATTACCTAGCAAAGAATTAGGTCGGTCTAGGAGCGGCTTCACCGGGACGATGCGCCATTTTATGTGACAGAGTTGACGCATTTCCTGGTGCTTTCTTTCCTGAAATGCTCCGCATCAAGGATCACAGGAAAGTTGAGCAGAAGCGCCGCCATTTGGCTCTTGACCACTTTGGTTACTCCCTTGAAAAAGGAAACCTCTGAGAGGAGGTACGCAGAGCACAAAAAAACCTGTAGCCGGCTGGCACGCCAAGTCGTCGGCTGGCTTTGAGCTCGACTTCGTTTGTTTGTTCAAGCTAAGCTGCTGGGGAAGTTGGCTCTAACTTTACCTCGTAGCCGAGTTTCTCTAACCGGCGAACGAGTCGCTTCTGGACCGCTTGCCGGTCCCATTCATCGAAGTAATTGCCTCCTAATTCTTCATAGTCTGGTGTCTGTTCCGGTGACAGAGGGAGAAGAGGAGGAGGAATTACCACTGAACCTGGTGCGCCTCGATCCTGGTCCAGTTGGGGTGGAGAACGCACTCTTAGAGATTGCTAAGTTGCGCTCGCTGCGTGCCATCGGCTTGCCACCGGACCTGTTCAAGGATATGCTCCAAAGCTGGTGGAACGCTTGCGGCGACGTATTGCAGCTGAGTCTCCTTCCCATATTCGCCAGCATACCCAGGCGATTTGCATGACGCTGTTGGCTGCCCTGGTCTTTCAGCGAACCCAGGAAGTCACTGATACCCTGGTCACGTTGTTGATCCAAATTGTCCATCGCATCGGCAAACGAGCGGAACACCGCGTCGAAGCGGCCTATATCAATGATCTCAAGCGAGTTGCCGGAAAAACACGTCTTCTGTATCGGATTGCTGATGCCGTACTGGAACATCCGGATGAACCTGTCCGAGAGGTGGTCTTTCCGGTCGCAAATGAGCAGACGTTACGCGATTTGGTGGCTGAATACAAGGCACAAGGGGGAGCCTATCGGCAAAAAGTGCAAGAGGTGATGCGCTCCTCCTATCGTAACCATTATCGTCAGATTCTTCCAGCCCTTCTGGAAGTGCTCGACTTTCATTCCAACAACACCGCGTATCAGCCAGTGGTTGAGGAGCGGCTCTGTTGCAAATAATTTCAGAGGGAGGTCAAAAGCAGGAAGCAACCTTTCTTGCCGTGTTTAGGCAACCATCCCGAACAGAGTGGCGATAAAGGAGATTTGGGCAAGTCTATTCCCTTTCTCTCCTCTCTGTAGTTGTCCTTTGCGAATCATATTCATACTCTCATATCCTTGTAATGTCCGCCATGGTATTGCCAACTTGGCAATAGAGCTGAACACGATGCTAGAATAGCTGTATGAAAACAAACAGCCTTGCTCCCGATTACAACGGTTACCGCTTCCCGCCGGAAATTATCAGCCATGCGGTGTGGTTGTATTTCCGCTTCTCGCTCAGTTTTCGTGATGTGGAAGAGCTTCTGGCACAGCGCGGGATTGTCGTGAGCTATGAAACCGTACGTCAGTGGTGCTTGAAGTTTGGGCAGACGTACGCAAACGAACTCCGCCAGCGCCGCCCTCGGTGTGGGGACAAGTGGTATCTGGGGGAGGTCTTTCTCACCATCCGGGGAGAGAGACACTATTTGTGGCGAGCAGTAGATCAAGATGGCAACGTGCTGGATATCCTGGTGCAAAGCCGCCGTAACAAAAAAGCAGCGAAACGTTTCTTCCGCAAGCTCCTCAAGGGACTGCACTATGTCCCACGTGTGATCATCACCGATACACTGAAGAGCTATGTAGCAGCCAAACGCGAGATCCTGCCCGGCGTGGAACATCGGCAGCACAAAGGCTTGAAGAATCGAGCGGAGAACTCACACCAGCCCGTGCGACTGCGCGAGAAGAACATGCGGCGTTTCACATCAGCCAAACACGCGCAACGTTTTCTCTCGGCTTTCGGCCTCATTTCTGGCCATTTCCAACCACGAAGGCACTGTTTGCGTGCTGGGGAATACCGTGCCATTTTACAGACCCGATTCCAGACCTGGAATGAGGTTACCGAAACAAAAACTGCGGCATAGCACTGCATCGTTCATTCCTCTTCTTCTGCTTCTTTTCTTTCCCTCGTCCTTCTTTTTTACAAACTCTTCCATTCTTTCAATAAGTTGACAATACCTTCCACGTGTGTTCATCGCCACCGATCTCCTTTTCTCCATCGGTAGCAATGGTCGCCAACTCGCTCCTCGACAACTCTGCGAACCTGGCGGCTAGGGCTGGCTGCTCGCGTACCCATTGTGCCAGATCATAGAGCGATTGCTCGGCCCGTATCGGCTCACTCTCAAATCCGAGCAAGAAGGTCAGCGCTGGTGGATCATCGCGGCGCTTGATGAGCCTGGTATAGATCTGGGTGAACAGGGCTTCGCTGAGGTATGCTCCGGGTACCACACCGTTCTCGATTGTGATGTAATAGCGAGCCGCTTCCTCAACGATCTCGTGGGTACCGGAGAGCAGGTCATGTGCCCGCGCGGGAGCCACCTCGACTGCTTGCCAGCGCTTGACAACCTCTTTGTAGGTGGCATGGGCCTGTTGCCAGCGTGCCCGCGCGCTCCGCAGAGAACGGAACAGCATCACCAGCAACCGTGGCGCGGCCAGGACCACTTTTGCCGCCAATGCCGGGGGATAGGTCGCATCAAAGTAGCCATAGCCGTTGATTATCGTGAGGGGATCATCCGGGTAGGGGATGCCTCGCGCTTTGCCGAGCGCCACGGTGGCTCTGGACCAGATTGGGAGTCCGAGCGTCGCGAAGAGCGGCGAAAGCGGATCAGGCAGCAGTTCAATGGCGCCAGCACGGATATACTTTCCTTTCGGGTTGGGAAGCTGCCACTCCACTGCTCTTGACTGCGGGACGTCGGGCAGAGCCGTAATCGGGCGCGCCTGGACGACGGAGAAGCGACCATCGTGGAAGACCCATTCGATATCCATGGGCTGGCCATAGAGTTGCTCGATCCGCAGACCAAGGTGAACTAGTTCAGCTGCCTGAGCCGAGCTGAGTACCGCCCGGGTGCGCATCTGCGCAGGGACTGGCTCCTCACGCGTGCCGACAGGCGTGCGTACCGTCATCATCTCCTTCTCACTGACCTCCTGTTGAATGATCGTTCGGGCAGGCTTGTCAATGAGAAGCATATCGGGCGTGACCTGCCCACCAACGAGAGCTTCTCCCAATCCCCAGGCGGCGTTGATCATCACCTGATCGTGTGCCCCAGTCAGTGGATTGGCAGTGAAGAGAATCCCGGCGGCCTCGGCGGGAACCAATTCCTGTACCACGACAGCCAAGCTGACATCAGCGGGCGCGATCTGGTGATGGGCACGGTAGCCAATCGCCTGCGCGGTCCAAAGCGAGGCCCAGCAGCGTTTGATCGCGTCGAGGACCATCTGCTCACTGTGCAGGTTGAGATAGGTCTCCTGCTGGCCGGCAAACGACATCTCTGGTAAATCTTCAGTGGTGGTCGAGGAACGTACCGCAACCGGCAGGGCACCTTCACCCAGCCGGAAGTAGGCATCTCTGATCGCCTGCGCCACCTCCTCGGGCATGGGGTGCTGAGCAAAGAGCGTGGCAACTGTCTGAGCAGCCGCTTCCAACGTCGCGGGCTGATCAGGCGAGATCGTCGAGACGGCTGTCAGAATGGGCTCTTGCAGCCCATGTCTGGCGACAAAGGCGTGGTAGGCAATCGTGGTCACATGAAAGCCAGGAGGCACTGGCAGACCGGCTGTCGCCAGCCGTGCCAACGAAGCTCCTTTTCCTCCTACACGCTCTAGAGAAGCAGAGGCGTCATCCAGAGCCAAGACAAAAAGGCTCGCCTGTTCAGAAGTGTTGTCAACATCTCCTGGAGTGCTCGGCGCTTGTTCGCTCATCGTTCTTCTTCCTCTTTCCATTGAGTCTGCTGCTGTTTGATGATTGCTCTGAAACGCACTCGCGTTTGCTCCAGCCCCTGGCGCAGGGCGGCTTTCCCTGCTTCCAGATTGGCTCCCTCAGGAGGCGTTACCATGCGTTCAAGCATCTCGGCAATCGTTTCAAGCAACTCGTCATACGTTGGCTCGCTCGAATCTCTGGATGCCCCATGCGATTTTGCCACACGAGAAGAAAGCCTCTCCAGAATGGCAGGCGTCAGGGCATCCAAGATAACAGCCAGAGCTTTAATATTGACATCCTGGCGGACCACACCCACCTCTTGCATGGCCAGAAGAAAATCACGGGTGAAGCTGGTGGGTGGCCAACGGGTGAAGAGATTGCCCGGCTTGCGGAGATATTTCCCGAACGTCCGCTCGTCTCGGGTGTGAATCGCCGCCCTCAAGCTGTTGCCCTTGACAACATGCACCATGCTGCGATAGATGCTGGCAACGGCCCCCCCCAAAGGATCAGCATCAAGAGAGGTGTTCCACTCGTCCATGTACCTCTCCAACTCGCGGACGATGAGAGCTTCGACTAATGCATCTTTGGAGTTGAAATGGGGATAGATCAAGGCTCGATTTAAGCCCACGGCATCGGCCACGTCGCTCATAGTGGTTTTGTCATATCCCTGCCAAAGGAGCAGTTCGCTGGCTGCGTCTAAGATCGTTTGTTTGCGCTCGTTCTCATCAATACCCATATTTATCACTTTAACAAAATCTGAAAATCTGTTAAAACTAAAGGCCAAATTTTGTCGCGTGTCAAGTCTTCTCTCGTCCAGATGATGGATCAGTCTATTGGGGAGGAGAGCGTATGCAGCTATGCACGCGAGCTCTTCGCTATATGCCAGAGCGGTGGGGCCAGGGGTGGATGGGTTCTCGTGCACGCAAATCAATGCGATATCGCATTGATTTGCGTGCACGATGGATGACGGAGAGGAGCGAGGCTCCCTGTGTGTGGAGGAAAGTGAAGGAGCAGGTGAGAGAGGGTGTGTGCGCGTGTGTGTAGAATGCATGCGATATCGCATTGATTTGCGTGTAGTCATATTGCTAGGGGGAAATGTCTAGAGGCGGCGAGCTGTGTCATTGGAGGCTTTTCTTGGAGAGCCAGGCGCAGAGGAGAGCCAGAGCAGAAAGGTGTGGAGATACAGTTCGGAAGAAATTGGAGGAGTTTGGGGTGGAGTGCGAGCAGGGAGGTGGTGTACGCTCTTGATAGGCCATGGATCCGAGGGTGGTCCCTGTGTAGCAAGAGCCTATGTTGGGTAGAAAAGAAAGGTGAGAGATGCGTCTGTTGAGGAGGCGAGAGCGCCGGGTTATGCTAGATATTCTCCAGGCGTTAGCGGTGCAGGGTGTGGTGTTGGTTGTGTGGCATTGGCTGCACTGGTAAGAAGGAGCAAGGGATGCAGACCAAAGATGGGGTGATCTGGTATAGCAAAGAGGAATTATTCGCCACTGTGCATGCGCGGCGGCTGACCCTGGATGAGTCGCAGTTTGAAGACTGGCAAAAGAAGGGGGATTGTGTCGTTGGGGCGTAGGATCGGGCGAGGACGGAAGAAGGGGGTTGGGGCTGTCTGGTCAGAGGCGCAGGTCGCGCTGGTATGCAAGATATGCGAGCTGCGCCAACAGCAAGGGGTGCGAACGGTGGCTACGCAATGCAATGTCCCGGTGCGGGCCTGGTTGTACCTGGGCGATGCGTCAGGAGTGGAGTTGGTGCAGTTAAGGCGGGTGATGCGAACGTGGGCGCAACGGCAGGTGCAGGAGTCCAAAAAGCGGCCCATTAGCTTGGCAGTTTCCCTTATTGAGCTAAGGTGTGTGTTCAGACTTTCTGCGGCTTCTTCTCTCCGTCCACTCCAATAAACCGTGCAATCTCCGCCCATACGGCCTCCGGATTCTCCTCCGGCGTATAGTGCCCGCTCCCAGGAATTCGTGTGGCCGTGACAGAGCTGATCCCAACCATGTGGAAGCCGTTGACGTACTCATCCATATCACCCTCATATTCGCCACGCAAGTAGAGCAGTGGCGTGTCAATTGCTGCCGTGTCCTTGCTATTGACCTGGGCATCTTTGCCGAAGGCACGGTACCAGTCAAAGCTAGCTTGTAAAGCTTGAGATGATCCATATGCAGACGCGTAGTGAGTACGTGCTGCATCGTCAATGGCTGAATGGTCTTGGGTCAGCAGATCAAAGAAGTGATCGAAGTAGATTCGCTGTTTTCCCATAACCAAGATTTCGGGGAGTTTGGGAGTGCTGTGGAACGCAAAGTGCCAAATGAAAGGATTGGCCAGGACTTTTGACCAGGGTTCGACTCCTGGAATAACTGAGCTGAGCAAAACGGCGGCCTTGATTTCTGCTGGGAACTTTCTCAGATAAGCGTAGGCTACCATTGCACCAACATCGTGGCCGACGATCAGGTAGGTATCGAGTCCCAAGACCTGGATTGCTTGATGAATGGTATCAGCAAGAACCGCCTTTTCACCTCCTGGCCCTGTTCCATAGGATTCTCCAACCCCCGGCAAATCAAGCGCAACGACATGGTGGGTCTTGTATGCCTGCTCCATAACCCCCTGCCATTCCGTCCAATCCTCCGGCCAGCCGTGGAGGAAGACCAGGCTGTCAGGGTGATCTTGCCCCGCTTCAACAATGTGGAGCGAACTATCTCCTACAGGTATATGTTTATGTAGGAGTTCAGATACTGCCATCGACTTTCTCCTTTTCTGGATATCAATAGTGCCTACTCATTCTTGGATGTTGAGATAGAGATAGTCTCTCCTCAAAGGAGGACAGAAGCGCCCCCCCTTTGAGGAGTGTTCCACAAAATCCGACCTTTTTGCCATGTATGTCTGGTATGTCTGAGCTTTTCTCTAGAGCGGGAAACCAGACGCATGTGAAAGACAAAAATTGGTGAGGTGCCTCAAAAAACGTACCGATATCAACGTTTCGATGTTCCTTCGTGGTGTTTCTTATAATACTTTCAACTTTATTATAATACTTTTTGCTGCACTATGGCTATTCAGTGCAGCGAATAAGCATGCTTTCTCACATAAAATTTCCTGTTGGTTGTTTGCGTTGTTTCTTGTGTGCCAGAGCCACACAAACGGTGTTTTTCTCTTCTTTGCGTAAAGTTATGCGAGAAAAAGCAATGCGTTTGCATATTCGCCATCTGGCGACGAAGCCCGCAAATGTTGAGTGTGGAGCAGATGCTGCCTGGGTTCTGGGGGCTGTGTTACCGGTGGTGTTTACGGGGTTGGGGCTGCTTTTTGGCCTGTTGCAGTGGTATATGCACCTGCGCCATTCTTCGGGATTGATGAGGAACTGGACGAGAGACGGGGGGGAATGGACCTGGGAGTGGAATGGAGAGCAGCAGCGATACAGTCAGGAGACGGCAGGGCACGTGGTGGCAGAGGTGTTTTCGCTTGATAGGGTGGGAACATTGGTGTCCTCGGCGTGTACGGAAGATAGATTGGCCTCAAAGAAATAAACGATGCAACATGAGAGAAAACAAGAGTATTCTCCTTTTTCTACATCATATCAAATCCGCCGAAGTGGTATTTGATATGATGTATGTGGAACTCGCAGAAAAGGAGAGCGAGATTGGACAGGTGGTCAAAGGAGCCTTTGTGAGGTATTGTCAACTTGGTAGCGTAGCTGAACACTGTGCTAAAATGGCTTCATGAAAACACGCACCACTGCTCGCAATTATAAAGGCTTTCGCTTCCCACCTGAGATTATCAGTCACGCGCTTTGGCTCTATTTCCGTTTTTCGCTGAGTTTTCGTGATGTCGAGGAACTTCTGGCACAGCGCGATATCGTGGTCACCTATGAAGCCGTGCGTCAGTGGTGCTTCAAATTTGGGCAAAGGTATGCCAATGAATTGCGTCATCGTCGCCCTCGCTGTGGCGGCACATGGCATTTGGATGAGGCCTTCCTCACCATCCGTGGCGAAAGACACTCCCTCTGGCGAGCGGTGGATCAGGATGGGAATGTGCTTGATATCCTGATGCAGAGCCAACGCAACAAACAAGCGGCCAAAAGATTTTTCCGCAAACTCCTCAAAGGGCTCCAATACGTGCCACGTGTGATTATTAACCGATAAACTGAAGAGCCATGGGGCGGCGAAACGCGAGATCTTACCTGGCGTGGAGCATCGGCAGCATAAAGGATTGAACAATCGGGTAGAAAACTCGCATCAACCCACGCGGCTACGAGAGAAGAAAATGCGGCGCTTTACATCAGCCAAACACGCCCAACGCTTTCTTTCCGCCTTCGGTCCGATCTCGGGACATTTTCAACCGCGAAGACACCGTCTGAGGGCTGGGGAATACCGTACCATTTTACAGACCCAATTCCAGACCTGGAATGAGGTAACCAAAATAAAAACTGCGGCATAGCACTGCATTGTCACTCCTCTTCTTCGGCTTCTTTTCCTCTTCCTTCTTTTTTAGCTCTTCCATTCTTTCGATAAGTTGACAATACCAGCGTGAGCGCGCTGCTGATGGTTGAATGGTATATTCAGTATCGCGGACCTTGAGTGACGATTTATTGGCATATTGAAAGGAAATCTACCTGTATTTATTCTCAACTCAAAAGCTGCTCGTCATGTGAAGCATGTGAAGCGATGATCAATTGTCCAATCTTGTTTTCTCTAGTTTTGATGCAAAAGACGCGTTGCCTTCTATTTTCGGATCACTTTCTCCATATAGGCATTGATCAAAGCTTTTTTCTCAGGTTGTAACGTTGCTTTATACGGTTGGATAACACTGGCAAGGGTTTGCTCCTGCAGCGCATCACGCCAGGCTTTATTCGCTTTCAGCATAGCCACATGGATATCGCAGGGGATATCAAACTCGCCCCGGGAACAGGGGATGGGACTGCGCTGGCGGATCTCTGTACAGCGGAAAATGGGCTCTTTCCCTTCAATAGCGTCAACAATATCCAACAGGGTCAACTCCTCCGGCTTTTTCAACAGATAGACACCGCCCTTCGGACCTGGCACCGAGCCAATAATCCCCCCATTCTTTAATGCTTGTAAATGCTTGGCGAGATAGGTTTCCGAGACCCCATGGTATTCCGCCAGCACCTTTGTAGGAAGCACCGCCCCTTCAGGCAGGTCCGCCAGCATCGAGGCGCAATGGATCCCCCACTCAACCCCTTCACTTAACTTCATGAAGAGGACCTCCTTTCCTTTGTCTTCATCATATCCCATATTCTTGACAAACTTTATCCTGGATTATACACTATTCTTGTTGGTAAATCCAGGGTAAAAAATATCCTGGATAGAAAAGGAGAGAGGAATGAAAGCTATTGGCATTCTGTCTGAAAACATTGGTGGTCCCGAGCTTTTGGAAGTGGTAGAGATTGTGAAACCGGTACCCGCTGCCGGGGAAGTGCTCTTGAGAGTGAAAGCTGCGGCTTTAACACCTGATGAACTTACATGGCCGGAAACATGGTACAACCATGGAGATAGCGCCCAGCCACGATCACGCCCTATTATCCCCGGCCACGAGGTTTCCGGGGTTATTGAAGCAGTTGGTGAAGAAGTGACAGCGTTTCAAGTAGGCGATGAAGTCTATGGGCTTCCCCGCTTTGATCATGATGGTGTCTGGGCTGAATATGCCATTGTCACCCCCGATCGGATTGCCCGACGCCCCCGATCAGTCAGTCATGACGAGAGTGCAGCTCTTGCCCTCTCGGCGCTCACCGCCTGGCAGGCACTCTTCAAGAAGGGGAATCTGCAAGCGGGGCAGCGTATCCTCATCCACGGGCCGCTGGGGGGTTGGTAACTATGCCGTCCAGCTCGCTCATCGGAAAGGCGCATACGTGATCGCTGTGGCTTCTGGACAGCATCGCGAGACTCTACTCGGCCTCGGTGCTGATGAAGTGATCGATTATATCACGACCAACGTTGCTGAAGCAGTGAGTGATATCGACTTTATCTTCGATGTGGTGGGAGCCTCGGTGATTGAAGCGAGCTTCAAATTGCTCAAACCAGAGGGGACCTATGTAGGGATTGCCAGCAACGCCTATAATCTGGTGGGTAAATATGCCGAGCAGTACCAGAAGAAAGGAATCTGGTTCATCGTTGAAGCCGACACCAATGATCTTACCCAGCTTGCTCACCTCACCGATGAAGGGCATCTAAAACCACGGATCGAGAAAGTGTACCCTCTGGAACAAGCTCGTCAAGCCTACGAGCGCCTCTTAGAAGGTCATCTGCGCGGGAAAATAGTTCTGAGTGTCTAGAACAGACGCAAGCATTGTTTGGTCATCTGGGTGAAAGTTGCGCCTTACACAATCTTAGGGATAAGTTCTTCAATACGAACCTGGTTCTATGGATATCGTGCTCAAAGAAAGAGATGCCTCGTTCAGATAAGCTCATCCTTCACCAAGAGTGTATAAGAACGTGCGAATCGTTTCCTCGAAACAGGTAAAATCACCTGAGGATGAGGAGGAAGGAAAACATCCTTTACAACTTGAGAATCGAAGTTGGGCGCAATTCCCAACCTCGTGTGAACCGAGAAATGCATTCTCCCCAGGGTAGCGACTGACCATCAATCCTTGAAGCGGGAGAAAAACCGAGGACGTTCAGAACCCACCTGAGCCACCTTTGGAAGCAGGTCGTCATGGCTAGCGCAAGCGAAGGTCTTGTGAGGCATCGTTAACAATAACAAGCTTACGTGGGTTATCAGCTTGCCCAAAATGGGAAAGGATAAGGGCCTGGCACGCGTTCTTGTGACCAGGGTTCACCCCACAAACCCCCGGTGTAGAGGACCAGCCTACCGCGACGCAAAACGATTCTCAGGAACGAGATAACTAGCCATCTCTTCTCAGCAAAGCTGAGCAGGTGTCAACCACATAGCATGGCTAGAAGGATTCCACAAGAAGCAAAAGCTGAGGGTAATGCCTCAGATACGCTGACGTGTGGACGATGGTTTGGACGATAGAGGTTCAAGTAGGAGTCCAGATGTTATGAACACGGAACAAAAGCCGATGTATGAATGGAATACCTTACCGTGGCGTGTCATCGAACGGTCGGTATTTAAGCTCCAAAAGCGCATCTATCAAGCCTCACAGGCAGGTGACACTGATCGCGTCCACAAACTGCAACGACTTTTACTGTCTTCCTGGTCCGCGAAATGTTTAACAGTCCGTCGGGTAACCCAGGACAATCAGGGCAAGAAAACGGCTGGAGTAGATGGGATAAAATCCCTCACGCCTCAACAGCGTATACATTTGATTCAGAGACTGCGTGTTGACCTGAAAACCGATCCGGTGCGACGGGTCTGGATTCCCAAACCCAATAACCCGGCGGAAAAACGGGGACTAGGCATTCCCACGCTGTTCAATCGAGCAGCACAAATGCTTGCGAAACTCGCCCTGGAACCTGAATGGGAAGCCAAATTCGAGTCAAATAGCTATGGGTTTCGACCGGGACGTTCCTGTCATGACGCGATCCAAGCGATCTATGGCAGTATCAACCAGAAGCCCAAGTATGTGCTCGATGCGGACATTGCGCACTGTTTTGACCAGATTGATCAATCAGCTCTCCTTGCCAAACTCCACACCTTTCCACTCCTGCGGCGCGTCATCAAAACATGGCTCAAAGCCGGAGTCATGGAAAATGGAGCCTGGTTCCCAACAGAGAAAGGAACCCCACAAGGAGGCGTGTGTTCCCCGCTGCTGGCAAACATTGCCCTCCACGGGTTAGAAGAAGCACTCACAGCCGCATTTCCCTCGACCCATCACGGAGAACGCTGGAAACCGACTGTGGTTCGCTACGCTGACGACTTTGTGGTACTCCATCCTGAGAAAACAGCGATAGAGCAGATACAACAGCTTGCTCAAAACTGGCTCACAGGGATGGGATTGACCTTGAAGGCGAGCAAAACACATATCACGCATACGTTGTCTCCCGATGAAGGTCAAGTGGGTTTCGACTTCCTTGGCTTTCATATTCAACAATTTCCTGTAAGCAAAATGCATGCAGGAAAAACGCATGATGGAAAGCTCCTCGGCTTCAAGACCATCATTACCCCCAGCGCCACCACCGTAAAACGACATCAACAGGCCATCAAAGAGCGGATCAAACGGGATCAAGCCCTGCCACAAGCAGTGCTGATTACCCATCTCAATCTCCTCATTAGAGGATGGGCAAGATATTACGCTCCGGTCTGTGCCAAACGCTGTTACGGGCAGATGGATACCTATCTGTTCCAACAACTGTGGCATTGGAGTAAACGGCGTCATCCCAACAAATCAGGGAAGTGGAGGGCCAAGGCATACTGGCATCCCGAGAAGGGAAGATGGCAATTTGCGACGGAACAGGGAGCATTGACACTGCACCGCATGACGCCGATCAAACGACATGTAAAGGTCCAAGCCAAGAAAAGTCCATTCGATGGCGATTGGATCTATTGGACGAAACGGCAAGGCACGCATCCCGAAACGCCCCCAAAGATGGCTTACCTTCTGAAGAGGCAGCAAGGGAAGTGCGCCTGGTGCAACCTCTACTTGAAAGACGGAGATCAGTTGGAAATTGATCATCGCCTCCCTCGCGTTCATGGAGGGACAGATGGGTATGCGAATCTCCAACTCATGCATCGCCACTGTCACGATCAGAAAACAGCCACCGACGGTTTTTCGACGAAAGGTACTTTTGACAAAAGCCAAATCATTGAGGAGCCGGATGACGCTAACGGGTCACGTCCGGTTCTGAAGCCGAGCGGCGGGGGCAACCCCGTCGCTTAGGTTAACCGCCTGCTTCATCATGTAGAGGTGATTGCGGTCAGCGGGAAGTCTTTCAGGATAAAAGATTGTACCGTGAAAAGCGAAAAGCGAAAAGCGAAAGCAGCAGCAGCAAAACCCTGAGTAGAAGGGGTGGGTCAATCTGAAAACGCTACAAATGGGTCAAATGTTCGGCGCTATTGGCAATAGCCCCGACTTGGAAGGGAGAAGCGGCATTGTTGATCCCGGTGAAGGCGAGCAGGTCACAACCTTTCGCGAGTGAGTGTGCTTGCACACTCACTGGAGCGAAGAGGCTGTCCGGTACGAGAATCAGATCTAGGCGTCGGTAATGGTGCTTTTTCCCGAGTTCGCCCAGGTATTTGCAGATCCGTGCTGACAGGCGGCCCTTATAGAGCTGAAAACAGTTCCCTGAATCCTGGCGAGATTCGTCCTCATATAGGCATGATTTGCCCCTGGTAAGGATAGAAGAAGCTGATTATACTATGTCCATGTTTCCCTTGAAGGAGTTACAACAAGGGGCAGGGCTACATGTCGTCCTGATGTACTAGCAAACAGAAGACGACAACGTGATCTACCGCTACAATAAAATGGTGTTGACACCTTTGCAAGGGGTTCTGTGGTCATCACTCTTTATCGGCGTTGCCCCTGACCAGATGTCCAATAGCTGAAATAAGGAGCACCTGTATTGCAGAGTGTTTCCGAATTACATAAGGAGTCTTATACGATGCCGAAAAATATTGCTGGTATTGCCATTCCTGATAGTTCCCTGGCCAACGAAGCCGCAGAACTCCTGCGCGAACATGGAACCCCACTGCTTTGGAACCATTCACATCGCGTCTACCTCTTCGGAGCCCTGCAGGGGCACCAGGCAGGGTTGCGCTATGATCCTGAATTGCTCTACATTAGCGCGCTCTTCCATGATCTCGGGCTGACAGAGAAGTACCGCAGCCAGGACAAACGCTTCGAGGTAGATGGGGCCAATGCCGCCCGTGATTTTCTTACCAGTCATGGCATTCCTCACGCCTCAATTCAACTGGTATGGGATGCGATTGCATTCCATACAACGATTGGCATTGCGCAATATAAAGAACCTGTTGTGGCTCTGGTTAATGCTGGCGTTGGCCTCGATGTCATAGGAGAAGGCTATGAGGATCTTGCCGAAGAGGTTCGTGGGCAGGTCGTAGCAGCTTTCCCACGCGATGGCTTTAAACACAAGATCCTGCATGCCTTCCTTGAGGGCTTCGCACATAAACCAGAGACGACCTTTGGCAACATCAAGTCGGATGTGTGCGAACGCTTCCTTCCAGGCTACAAGCGACCAAACTTCTGTGACTACGTCCTCCAGTCACCATGGAATGAATAGGGCCAGAGAGAGAAGACTTCTGAAGCAGAACGCGTGGCTTCTGCCTCTATCTTGTAGAGGCAGAAGCTCAGGTTGCCTCGAATCCAATGGATGTCAACTGACTCATAAATCGAAGATAAAAAACATCCAAGGTTAAAAGGGAGAGGCGAATGAAAGCTATCAGCAGTCATGAAGAGATCGCCCTCTCGGCGCTCACCGCCTGGCAGGCACTCTCAGAATAGAAGGAAAGGACTACGATACACTATGGCAAATGTTCTTGTTACGGGAGGAACCGGCGAACTGGGTCGTCTGGTCGTCGCTCAATTATTGGCCCATCAACATACGCCTCGGGTTTTGAGTCGTCAGACGCATCTCGATCTTCCGGAGGGGGCCGAGTCCGTCTATGGCGAGCTCACATCGGGAACCGGGCTACGCGAGGCAGTTGAAGGCGTAGATGCCATCATTCACTGTGCCAGTTCGCCTCAAGGAGCGCTGGCGACTGATATTGGTGGAACGCGTATGCTCGTTCATGCCGCCCGCGAGGCCGGATCGCCTCATTTCATCTATGTCTCCATCGTCGGTATTGATCGTGCACAATCTGGTTACTACCAGGCGAAGTATGAAGCTGAACGCATTGTGATGCAATCGCAGCTTCCCTGGTCTATCGTGCGTGCAACCCAGTTTCATAGCTTCGCTCTGCACCTCATCCAGTCGCTTGGCATTGAGAAGCTGAACGTGATCCCTGTTCCGCCCAATGTGCGTTTGCAGACCATCGCAACTGGCGAAGTTGCAGAGCGCCTGCTTGCTCTGGCCGAAGGAGGCGAGACGGGGCAGGTCGAGGATATGGGAGGCCCACAGGTTCTCACCCTCGAAGAGATGATCCAGACCTATCTCCACGTGCAAGGCAGGGAGGTACGCATGCGCGCTGTAGACCTGCCCAATTCCCTGTTTGCAACTTTTAGCTCCAGCGAGCGTCAGCATTCTGCCCCCGCTGTGGGTAAACAGACCTGGGAGGAGTTCATGCGTTACTGGTGTCATGAGAGGGATGGCTACCCTGTCCCGAAGACACAAAATCCAGTGCTGCTAGAGAAGACGGTGCAGGCCCACGATCCAGTACAGGTAAGTGTAATCGAGGTGTCGATGGAGCCCGGCGCATACACTACCCCACCTCATCGTCATCCAGGGCCTATCTTTGGCTACGTTGTAGAAGGCAGTGTCCTCTTTGAGATGCGTGGGCACACGCCCACGGTCTATCGGCAGGGGGATACCTTCTATGAGCCGGATGGATGCATTCATCTGCTCGCCAACAATCCCAGCCCGTCTGACAAGGCTGTACTTGTCGCGGTTCTACTCGGTGAGCCCGGTCAGCCTATCCTGACGCCCGTACAGCTGCAGGCAGGTACCAATGACCCTGTAGACGGTCGTCACGGCTCCTGCTCCTGAATTTACACTGGCATCGTGCGTTACCACCTCCCCGAGGCAGGCGACGCACGAACGCAGGTACTGCCAACTTGTTCGCAGTGCGCCCTTTAACGAATGAACGTGTTGCCTGAAAAGGCCCATTTGGATACCAATGCGAGGGGGAAGCGGCATGCGTCGGAAGATGGCATCTTCCGGGGTGTGAAGCCCGCTGATAATGTACCTACCTCTTTGAGCCGAACAAAGAGAAGGGCTACCCCTGTGATCTATGCTGACGAGAGGAACCTGTGTTTGAAGCGTCGTAAAGTTGAACAAGTGAAATGGCTGATACACTTGGCCCAAAAGGGAAGGTGCCTTTGCCTCGTTGCTTACGAATCAACGAGGGGTATCTCATGCGTGTACCCGGCGTACAGCAGGCAGCTACGGATCGCTGGAACATGTTCACACGGAACTGGGGAACTCTGATACCGCTTTTTGTCGCCACAATGGGGGCGACGGCGACGAAGTTCATTCGCGTGTGTCTGCCCAAACTTCAAGCACCATTGTCGCACGGTTTCATAGCTCACGACCACTCCTCGTTGTGCCAGAAGCTCTTCCACATCGCGAAAACTGAGCGAGAAGCGAAAATACAGCTAGACAGCATGGCTGATGATTGCAGGCGGAAAGCGGTAGCCTTTATAGTTGGGGGAGTGGTGTGTGTTTTCATACAGCTCTTCTAACATATTGTTCAGCTTTGGGTACAGCCACAGGACATGGTGGAGAATTCTAGAAGCCTATGCTAATCCCCTCTGGGCTGGATTTTTGTCATTGAACGGTCCAGACAGGCCATCGCTTCCCGAGGCGAGGCTTTATCCGAGTGCTTTTGCTGGCACCTTCACTGACTTTCTCACAACATGACACTGCACCCGCAACTGGCTTCGGTGGCTCTCAAGAGGAAACCGGCGACAATGGGTAAGAGAGCACCTCACGCGCCGTCCATCGTCGGTTGGTTCTGTTGGCTGCCATGGCTGGCGTCTGTTGCCGATAGCGTTGCGCTAACAGTTGGCCACCTCGCTGTCGTGGCTGCTCGAGCGCCACCCGCAGGGATTGATGAGGACGCACAAAATGGTAGTACGCTCGCCACCATTCCAGATGGGCCAGCAACTGTGGGGCCTGTTGGGAAGTGGCCCAGGTACAGCGAGCGAGCGCGGCTATTCCATGTCGGACGGTCAGATTCACCCGTTCAATGAAAGCCGTATTCAGTCGTCCTGAGAAACCCAGTCCCTGCAAGGTGCTTGTGAGAGCGGCCTGTGTCCCAAGGCGCATCACAGGCGTGACTTGTGCCAGCTTGCGTCGTCGGTAGCTTTTCTTCACTTGACCATACAGCAACTTCGCTGCCACTTGCCATCGGAGGACTTTCCGGCCTCGGCGATTCACCTGGAGCCAGTGCCAAAATGGGCTGTGAGAGCATAGAAGTACAAGTTCAAGCCATCACTGGTGAACAGCGGAATGCACCCAGGCGCCAAGAACTGCCGCAGGGAATGGATGACCGTATGGGCCATGTGCTGCGTGCGGGGACCCAGATGGAGTACGGGAAGGATCTTGGTGAGAGGATCGATGGCCAGCCAGAGCCAGAGCACCTGTGTGGAGCAGCGCAGCCGGGTGCGCAGTTCGTCCAACTGGAGGTGCGGGAGGTGGAGATGGAAGAAGAAGTGCTCATGCAAGGTCTGTGCGTGCCCACCTGCACGAGTGAGCCACGTCGTGATGGTGGCCTGGCGATAGCCGAAGACCCGTTCGGCGGCCGAAGCGTCCAGCCCTTCGGCCAGCGCAGAGAGCACCATGCCGATCTGGGGCGAGGGGGTTTTCAGACGATACAAGGGAGTGTGGCGTCTGGCAGTGAATGTGGTGTGGCAGGCCTGACAACGAAACGTCTGGATCCGCTCAGCCTGGCCATGTCTGCCATCACCGACCAAGGCGTGGACGTGAGCGTCTGTGATCCCGGCGTACGGGCACTGCGGGTTGGGACAAGCGAAGCCCTCAGTATTGACCCGCTTGGGGGCTCCCCGGCGGCTTTTCACTTCGCTCCAGGGTCGCACAGGCGTAGGCAGTGGCTCTCCCCTCGGCGAGGCGGAGGCAAGACGACAGGAGGAACAATCGTGTGGGGAACGGGGCTTGAGGAGACGATGGAGCTTGGGACATAGCTTGCCAACTGCTCTCGACTGGGCAGGACCATGATGGGTCCAGCAGAGAGACCAAAGCCCGAACAGGCAGAGCGTGAGGAAGGACACGAGCAGGAACAAAAACACATAAGTGGTCATCAGGATCCTCTCTGCTTGAAATGAGGTGAATGGGAAGAGTACTCAGGAAGGATAACCAGGGTCACGGAGGATTGTCAATCCAGTAGGAGAGACGGCTGATTTATCCACCATCGTAAGAGGCTGTACCCACGGGATGCGCAACGAGATTCTAGCAAGCTAGCAGCAGAAAGAGAAAGAGATCTCTCATGAGAAGGAACAAAATCTTCTCTCAGAAGGAGGTCTCTCTACCTATGATACCCAACGCTTGCATTCAAGTTCACACATCTCCTGTAGATCGTCCCTCGGTACCAGTCTGGTTCGCTGAAGTGGTCATCATTGTTCAGCACCTCGCAGCGAGTGGTCTGCTTGATGGGTTTGCTCATGAGGTGCGTTTGGTGCGCGGACGTTTTGGCAGCTATGAACCCATCGATTTTCTTGCCTTGCTGATAGGTTATGCAATCAGCGGCGAGCGGACGTTAGCAGACTTCTTTGAGCGCATAGAGCCTTTCGAGACGGAGTTCATGGCATTGTTTGGGCGCAGATGTCTTCCTCATCGTTCTAGCTTGAGTCGCTTCTTAGCCGATGTAGATCGTCCTTGCTTGGAGGCCTTCCGCGCACTCTTCCAGCACCATGCTTTCACTGATGGCTGGACCTTGGAGAGTATCGGCGGATTGTGGGATCGCCAGGGCCACCGCTGCATTGTTTTTGATGTAGATGCCACGCGTCAGGCCGCACGGCAACGAGCGTTACCTTGTGGTCCTGAGCTTCCCGCTACGCGACGCCGACTTGATGCGGTCTGTGCGCCAGGCTACACGGGGCGAAAACGAGGGGAGGTGGTCCGCACACGCACCGTCGCGCTTCAGATGCATACTCGTCAATGGATCGGCATCTATGCAGGACGAGGAAATGGTGACTATCAAGGAGAGCTCGCTTTGGCGCTTCGAGCCATCACAACCTACTTAGGGCTCTTTGCCTTCACTCCAGAGGTCGCTCTCGTTCGCCTCGATGGGCAATATGGTGATACGGTAGCTATTGCTCAACTGATTGGAGCAGGCGTGCATCTGGTGACACGAGCGAGAGGATATCGAGTCCTGGAGCATCCTCAGGTCCAACATGTGCTGGCTCACTCACCAACCGCGCGTGTGAGCAGAGTCAACAGTGATGAGATGGTCGAGTTGTTTGACGGAGGCTGGCTCCAATTGGATGGAGAAGTGCCTCAGACCCGCGTCATTGTGGCTCGACACCATGCTCCCGAACCGGGCAAGAGAATTTCAGTAGGCAAGCGCATTGGTGAGTGGGTGTATGAGGTTTTCATCACGACCCTGCCCGTCGATGGATACCTCGTCGAAGATGTACTCGATCTCCATCATGGGCGGGGAGCCTTTGAGGCCGTGCTTGCGGATGAAGATGTCGAAGAGGATCCAGACCGCTGGTGTTCGTACACGCAGTGCGGACAGGAGCTCTGGCAGATTGCGTGTCAATGGGTGTGGAACCTCCGGCTCTCACTCGGGCAGGCTCTGCAAAAAGCTGAGCTACGCGAGATCGAGTGGGCGTCCCCGGCAAAGACACCTCCGGTGCTTCTCACCATTGAAGAACCAGTTGAGGAATATAGGCCGTGGGAGTGGGCCACAGCATTCGAACGAGCCACTGGGCGCTTCGGGGCGGATGCCTTTATATTACAAGAGGATGGCAAGCTTCGCTGTCCAGCGGGAGCAAGCTTGTGGCTGAGCGAAGTGCGTCAAGAAAATGCATTCACGCAGCGCGCCGTCTACCTCGCATATCAGACCGACTGTCAGTGCCGTTCTCTGCGAGAACGCTGTCTGGCGAAAGGTGCCAAAGGCAATCGTGCTCGACGGGTCAGCGCTGTTCGTCGTCTCTTGCCCCCACGTGCCTCAGTTGCGTATGAACAAAAGCCCATCCTTCTCGGCCCAATACGATGGGTAGATGTCGCAGGTCGAGCGCTTCGCCGTAATTGGACGACCCATTGGCATCGTCAACACGTTGAGATCATCCCGCTTGTCGACTGCTCGAAGAAGGTTTCTCCACCACCACGTCCCGCTCGTGCTGTTCGTTCTCATTACCGCTGGAGTTGATCCGACCGGCTCGGCCGTAATGCCTGGTGGGGACCTCCACAACTGCGTGTGACCGTCGCAGGCGTCCCCGCCTTTCTCGCCATCAAGTAATACAGGAGGAATGAGCTTACAA
Source organism: Ktedonobacter sp. SOSP1-52 (assembly GCF_016587395.1). Taxonomy (NCBI): domain Bacteria; kingdom Bacillati; phylum Chloroflexota; class Ktedonobacteria; order Ktedonobacterales; family Ktedonobacteraceae; genus Ktedonobacter; species Ktedonobacter sp. SOSP1-52. The sequence goes on along the minus strand of NZ_BNJH01000007.1, from coordinate 332,491 downwards.
ACAGGGAATTTGAGCAAGATGCCATCTTCCCTCTGAGTTGATCATGAGGGGCAAGAGTCCCTGTCTGCTTCCAACAACCTCTTCTATTATTTCGTTGCTTGCTTGTTGTCAGCTCGTTGCGTATCCCGTGGGATACTTGACACTATCGGTGGAATGACGGTTGGTTGCTAGTGACTTTCATCTCTGTTATACTTGAGCCCCCTGAAGATGTTGGGGATGTTGGGGATAACAATGAGACAAGAAAGAGACTATGCCTAAACCATCCTTGCGTGTCCTTGCCTGGTCACAGGCAAACCAGATCTACGAGTATCGTATTGAAAACACTCCACAAGGTTCCATTTCTCCTGAGGATGAGCCATCATGGCAACAATGGCTGCTGACACAATCATCTTTCACCTTTCAAGGGAAACAGGGGCATCTCAATGTGATGAAAGAAGCTCGCATACGTGGGGCTGGCTATTGGTATGCCTATGCCTATACCCCGCAACGGCGTATTAAGCGTTATCTTGGAAAGACAGAGTCTATCACACTCGCACGGTTGGAGAGTATCGCGCATGAACTCACGCCAGAGCACAATACTCTCCTGACTCAAAGGATGTTACTTCTCCCTAAACTCCTTCCCCCACGACTCTCCAATAACGAGATTATTCGCGACCGTTTGCTCACGCGTCTGAACCAGAGCCTGACGCGCCCCCTTACTGTCATTGTGGCCCCAGCTGGCTTTGGCAAGACTATCCTTTTGAGTTCCTGGGTAGCTCATTGCCCGCATGCCATTGCTTGGGTCTCACTTGAAGAGTCAGATGACGAACCTGTGCGCTTCTGGCATTATGTAATTGCGGCGTTGCAACATGCTAGTGGGAGCCAGATCGGAGCGATGGCGCTAGCACTCTTGCAGTCGCCGCAGGCACCAGCATTTCCGATCGTATTGACCTCCTTCATCAATGACCTTACTGGCCTGGCAAAAGATTTGATCCTTGTCCTCGATGACTACCATGTGCTGACTGATGGGATCATTCACGATGGCGTTCGCTTTCTGCTCACACACCTCCCTCCCCAGCTCCATCTGGTAATCGCGAGTCGCACAAACCCACCTTTCCCCCTCTCACGTCTTCGAGTACGCGGGCAGCTTGTAGAGCTTGGTGAGCAAGATCTTCGTTTCGTGAGAGCAGAGATGGAAGCGTTTCTCCTTCAGAAAATGCGGCTACACCTGGACGCAGATGTTATTACGACATTAGAGCAGCGCACTGAGGGCTGGATCGCAGGTCTGCAATTAGCGACACTCGCCTTGCAGACCTGCGAGGATGCTTCATCCTTCCTTCAGCAATTGAGCGGTAGCCAGCGCCTAATCCTGGACTATATTCAGGAGGAAATCCTTGCGCATCAACCGCTTCAACTCCAGCGCTTCCTGCTCTCGACCTCCATCCTCAGCAATTTGCATCCTGACCTCTGCCAGGCAGTCAGTGAGGAAGCAGAGAGCCAACGGCTCTTGACGGAAATGGAGCGGCGTCATCTTTTCCTTGTTCCCCTAGAAGGCAAGCAACACTGGTATCGCCTGCATAGCCTCTTTCGAGATGCCTTGCTTGCTCATCTCCAAGCGACTGCTCCAGCACAGCTTCCGCTTTTGCATCAGAGAGCCTCACACTGGTATGAGCAGCATGGATATAGTGTTAAGGCCATTCACCATGCTTTTGCGGCGGCTGATTATGAATATGCCGTCCAACTGATAGAACATGTGGCGACACACATGTGGACGGGCAGTGAGGCCAATCAAGTACAGGATTGGATGAGTCAACTTCCAATGCCTGTGCTGCGCAGGCATGCGCATCTGGCTCTGACGACCGCACTCCATTCTCTGCACCAGACTCAGATTGCTTCGCAAGCCCGGCGAACTAGTGTACAGGCCCAGGTAGAGCAGACTATAGCGCAAATAGAGGAGATCATTGAGCAACAGGATACGACGGCACTACCAGAGGACGAGAGACGAGTTCTGCATAACCGTATTGGTTTACTTCGCGCCTGGATCGAAACGCGTGGCACTTTGTTTCAAGGGAATGAAAAGGAACAGCGGCGGCTTGCACACATCATGCAAGAGCTTGCCCAGGATGAAGAGGTCATTTGGAAGATGCTTCCGGCTTTCAATTTTTATGACAGTGGTTGGGCATATGGCGATTTCGTCTCCCAGCTTCCCACGCTCTGGGAATTGAAGCAGCAGGCAGAGCGCGAACAGCAGCCATATGAAGTCATCTGGATCATGGTCTGGTTGGCCACTATCTATCTTGATACAGGGCAACTCCATTATTCGTATCAAATCACACAAGAATCGCTCGCTCGTAGCGAGCGACTTGGGGTTATGAGAGCGATGTTTGCCTCGCTTCGCCATCGGCTGGCAACCATTTATGTCAAGTGGAACCGCCTGGAAGAGGCAGAGAGCTATCTGAAGGTGGTTATTCGTTACAGCCAGACATGGCAACATGTCAGCTTGTTCCTCCAGGGAAACTATCTTGCCATCTCGATCTTCCTGGCCCAGGGGAGGCATGAAGAGGCCATACAGGCTTTGCAAGAGATAAATTTGTTGAGAAAACAGTCCTTTCACAGCGCGGTCCACGCGCTTGGAGACCTGGGGCAGATTCAGATCTGGTTGGCTCAGGGGAATTCGCGAGCCGCAGAGAAGTGGGCCGAGCAGATAGTCGTGAACTCACAACGAATACAACATCTCGATGAGATAACATACATGAAATATTTGTGGTCGCGGCGAGTGTATCTGGCACTGGGACGCCATACAGAGGTGCTCGATTTTTGCGCTCAGTTTCTTCCCGTGCTGGAGCATGAGCAGAGAGGAGATGGGGTGCTTGATGTACTGGCGCTTCAGGTGGTGGCCTATGAATGTGCTGGTTATCTGCATGAAGCCTGTGAGGTTGCGGAACGGCTGCTTCGTTTGAGCGAGCCAGAAGGCTATATCCGTGTCTACCTGGATGCGGGAGAACCGATGCGACGTGTCCTCCAAAGCCTCCTCGACACGCACACATCCTTTGAAGCGACCCTTCTTCCCTACCTCAGGACACTGCTTACTGCCTTTGAACAGCAAGGGGCCAGCAGCAAATCTGTCGCGTCCACGCCCTTGCCAACCCTTCAGATTACACCTCCAGCACTGCGCGAACCGCTTACGGCACGTGAAAACGAGGTGCTTCACCTGCTTGCTCAAGGAGCGAGTAATCGGGAGATTGCGCAGGAGCTTGTGGTATCGCCAGCGACTGCCAAAAAGCATGTGTACAATATCCTTGGTAAGTTGGGTGTCCAGAGCCGGGTCCAGGCTCTGGTCCGTGCTCAGGAATATGCCTTGCTTTAGTCCACCTCTTCATTCCCCATCTTCGTCCCCAACATACCTCTTCGAGTCGCCCTCTACCACTGCACAAAGGTATCATTTTGGTCACTGCTTACCTATGGGCGCAACGGGTATGCTTCACCTGTCAGAACGATATCTGATGAGGAAAAATGTCAGGGCTAGAGAGCATAAGTGCCTAGGCCTCTACCCCAACGCCCTGAGAAGGAAAGAGAATGACTATCTCAGAAATACAAACCAACCAGGATGTGCCAGCGTTTCAGATGTTGAGCGAAGACTTGCGAAGACAGGCAAAGGCGATTGGCCTTGGTCAACTCGTTATTAATGGCATATGGCGATCGGTTCAGGATGACAAAACACGCGCGGATATCAATCCCGCCACAGGTGAGGTGATTCCCAATGTAGCTGAGGGCAGTGTTGCTGATCTTGACGATGTAGTGAAGGCCATGCGGCCTTCGAGCAAGGCTCCTGTGGACGCATGAGCGTTTCAATTCCTTTAGTGGCTTATGGGACGCGAACTTGCCCCCGAAGGCATTGAAGCGTATCTGCAAGACAAGACCATCTATGTCGATCTGATGTTAGCTCAGATCCCTCCTTAAAAGCCTCTTCTTAGACCATATGATTTCTGGAGTATAGAAGCAGGGAAAGTGTGAAGATTCATGCCAGAACATACCAATAGCTGCGTGTGGTTGATTACAGGTTGCTCCACGGGCTTCGACCGCGCCTTCGCTGAAGCAGTTCTCCAGCATGGGGACTCTTTGCTGGGAAGCGCCCGGTCCGCGGAAGCGCTGCAAGGACTAGAAGAGCAATTCCCAACGCAAGTCCGTATCATCTCACTTGATGTTACGAAGACTGACGATGCCTATCGAGCCGTTCAAATGGCTCTCTCCACCTTTGGGCAGATCGATGTACCGGTGAATGATACTGGCTATGGGATGTTGGGAGCTATTGAGGAAACATCGGACAGCGAGATGCGCCGCATGTTCGAGACCAGTTTTTTTGGCTCCCTGACGATGATCCAGGCGGCTCTAGCCCATATATGCAAACAAGGACACGGACATATCAGTAATATGTCTTCTATCACGAGCTTCGTAGGGAATGCTGGTTTGAGTGCCTATTGCGGGTCAATGTTCGCTTTGGAAGGTCTCTTAGAGGCGCTGGTTGCCGAGGTCGCGCCTCTGGGTATCCAGGCGACCATTGTGGAACCCGGCAACTTCCGCACAGACTGGGCCGGCGGATCCATGACCCACATCGAGCAAAAAATCGGTGCCTACTCAGCTATTTGTGATGGAACAGCTGCGTTCCTGACGGGAATGCATGAGCAACATCCTAGTGACCCTGCTTGCGCGGCTCAGTCCCTGTTCAAGATAGTTGAAATTCGCAGCCTCCTCTGCACCTGATGCTTGGCAGCGATTGCTTTGAGTGGATGCAAGGCAAGATAGCCAGCGTGGTACGCGACATGGCTGCCTGGGAAGAGCTACCCGCTTCACCGATTTCCTCTTCGTTCAAGCCTAGTCTCAAATCAATGGATACGTCAGGCGTTACGTACGTTCAATGGTGAAGTCGTCTGGCGTTTCTGACACTGGTTTCCATTTGTCTCTCATGAAAAGGATATTGTATTATGGCTACCATCCAAACTCCCTCTTCATCGACTTTGCCAGCTCGCCTGGACAAGCGCATTCTCTTGCTTGCCCTGGGTATGTTCGCGCTGGGAACCGATGCTTTTGTGGTCGCGGGCGTTTTGCCAGCGATTTCACATGATCTCACTATTAGCGAAGGAGCGGCAGGACAACTGGTGACTATCTTCTCGTTGACCTATGGCCTGGGTGCTCCAGTCTTCGCTGCGATCTCTGGGCGCTGGTCACGCAATAAGGTGCTGCTGGTGGCGCTGGGTGCCTTCTGTCTGGTCAACGTTGGTTCGGCACTGGCTCCCAACTATCTTCTTTTACTGCTGACACGGCTGCTTGCCGGCTGTACTGCTGCCACGTTCGCCCCTCTTGCCTATACTACGGGCACATCTCTTGCTCCTCCCCAGAAGCAGGGGAAGGCACTTTCCCTGGTAGCGTTAGGGTTGACTGTAGCGACGGTTTTTGGTTCTCCGCTAGGAACGTGGATAGGAGAGCACATGGGATGGCGTCTCTCCTTTGGGCTGGTCGCCTTGCTGGCTGGCATCGCTTTTCTGGCGCTGCTGCTCTGTGGCTTGCCCCAGGTGAAACGTGGGTTGGCACTCTCACTGAAGGACCGCCTGGTACCAATCAAAGAGCCCCATCTTCTGCTGGCGCTACTCCCGGCTCTCTTGTGGAACCTGGGTGTCTATGTCACTTATACCTATCTCGCGCCACTGCTTCACAGCATGCTCTCGCTCACTGATATCAGTGTGCTCCTACTCGCCTTTGGCGTCGGCGTGATAATCGGCAATGTGAGTGGTGGAACGATCTCCGACCGCCTGGGTGAGAAACGCCCCTTGCTCATCGGTCTGTTTCTGCTGACTCTGACCTTTGCGCTCCTACCACTGGCATGCACAAGTATTCTGGGCGCGAGCATCGCGCTCTTCCTCTGGGGTCTAATAAGCTCGGCCATTTTTACCCCACAACAACATCGTCTGCTGGCTCTGGCCCCCCAGCATGCCAATGTGATCCTGGCCCTCAACAACTCAACCCTGTACCTGGGGATCGCATTCGGCTCGGCAGTTGGAGGCATAGCTCTACAGATTGTTTCTGTGCAGATTCTTCCCTGGATTGGGGCGACGATCATAGCTCTTGCGTTGCTTGTGCTTTTCCTAAGTTTTCGTGTAGGTACAGAAAATCCGGCTAGCTCAGAGGAGTGAGGCGCAGCAATGAAAATAAATAATGTGTGATAGAGAAATATTGTTCTATCTAAGCATAGGAAGTATTCTCATTTTCAATACAATAATGGGTGATGTGCTAGAAACGTTTTTACGATGCGGCCAGCTTGTTCACGAAATTCGATCAGATACCCATGCTGCGCTCCTTCGATCCATTTGTGGGCGTTGGCTTCTCAACCAACGCCCCAGTTTGAATACGCTTCTCTTTGAGGCGGCTCTTCTTCCTTCCTCACGGGGTGAGAAATGTCTAAGTGTTGAAGAAAGTTCTGCACTGAGCAGAAGCGCCGATGTGGTTCGGGGGACTATACGCGCTTGATGGCCCTTTGGGTTGCTGACGAGACAGAGGGACAGGTTCGATAGTCAATGAACAATTCACATGCCAACCCGTGAGAGCGAGAAAGAGGAGATACTGAAACAGATTTGACATAAGCACTCAATTGTGTTAAAATGTGTTTATGCAGAACACATATGATATTCAAGCGTTTGGAAAACTTATTGGGAAGTCTACCAAAACGCTGCAAAAATGGGATCGTGAAGGCAAGCTCGTCGCCCATCGTTCTCCACAATCAAATAGGCGCTATTATACTCACGACCAGTATCTTGAGTATCGTGGGCTAAAAGCACCGGAGCAGGGACTTACCATTGCCTACTCACGCGTCTCTGGAATTGCTCAAAAGCCTGATTTAGTCAACCAAACAAAAGCGTTAGAAGCCTATTGTCATCAGCATTCGCTCAAGGTCGATGAATGGATGTCGGATATTGGCAGTGGGCTAAACTACAAACGCAAACAATTCAATCGGCTTATGGAGATGGTTGAACTTGGTCAGGTACGGCGTATCATTCTTGCTCATCGAGATCGGTTGGTTCGTTTTGGATATGAATACTTTGAAGCCTTTTGTGAGCGACATCATACCCAACTTCTCGTCATCAATGGCGAAAATCTTTCTCCTGAACAAGAATTGGTACGTGACCTCATTGCTATCGTGACAGTCTTCTCTGCCAGATTACATGGACTGCGTTCCTACAAGAAAGCGATTAAGGATGCTGCTTTGCAAAAAGATCAGAATTAACGTTTCTGAGCAAGACGCGGCAACCCTTGAATTTATGCAAGGCAAGTGCAGGGGACTATACAACTGGTGGGTGCTCAAGCTCAGGAATGGTGAGAAATGGGATCTCTACGATGCTAAGAAAAACCTACAAGAGAGCAAACAACATGATCCCGAGCTTGTTCAGGTGTATGGAAAGCTTTTACAAGAGGTCTACTATCGCCTCGATGGAGCCATGAAAGCTTTCTTTCGCAGAGTCAAAGCCGGAGAAGCACCGGGATTCCCACGGGTACGCCCACGGCATTACTTTTTTACGCTTTGCTATCCCGCTATGTACCTCAAAATTGAAGGCGACAAGCTCATTTTGCCCACCGGAGGCAAGGGCAAAAACAAGCAATACTCCAACATCGTTGCGCGCTTGACTGAGATACCGCCTGAACAGTTTAAAGAAGTGGCGATCAGTCGAGATGGTAAGGGAAACTACTTCGCGTCATTTGTGAGAGAGCGCCAAGAGAAACAGTATGAGATAGATGGAATCGTTGCCTTTGATCTTGGCATCAAAACACTGGCAACTGGCGTAAATGAGCAAGGCAGAGTCTACACGGTTGGCGGCTTTAAAGGATCACGCTGGTACAACAAACAACTCGACAAGATTCGATCCAAGCGTGATAAGTGTAAGAAAAAATCACGTCGGTATATCCATCTCAGTAAGGTTTACAAGCGCGTTTCCCAGAAGAAACGCAACAAACAACAGGATAGCTTGCATAAAGCATCCCATCTTATCAGCCACAATTTGGTTGAAAGAACTATTGTGGTTGGTGACCTTTCACAGAGGCAAATGGTTACTAAACAGCATGTAGAGCGCAATAAACATCTGAATCGAGCGGTCTATAACGAGTGGGGCTTGTACGCCTTTCTCGAAATGCTGAAGTACAAATGTGTCCTCTATGGGAAAGAGTTGCATTTCTTAGATGAGCGCAACACGTCCAAGCAGTGTAGTGGCTGTGGCAATCTACAAGCCATGCCATTGTGGAAGAGAACGTATTGTTGCGTCGAATGTGGACTCGTCATGGATCGAGATGAGAACAGTGCACACAATATCCTGACGAGGTTCTTTGCGCGGCGAGCGCCACACACCGAAAGGTGCGGTGTGCTGCATACGCCCCAAAGCGGCGTAGATGTCACGATGGCATCCTGTGAGGGGCAAGTGCAGCAATTGAATTTGTTTGAGAGTGCGTAAGCACTTTTGAGGAGATTTAGAAAGGCAGGTTCATGTATTGTGAGTGAGGTCAAAGAAAACGCCGCTCCTCATCCAGGGGCTGAGCCTGCACAAGCGACAGCGCAGCCCCCTGGTGTGATCGCAAAAGTGATCGCGGATCAGCTTGAGGAGACAGAAATTGGTCCGCGCAGGCTCATTCTTCGTCTTGTGAAATATCTCGGGATTGATATGCGCTCACCTTCCTCAAACAGACATTGGGGGTGGAAGAGCAAGGAGGACTGATGTTGCTCGATGGGTCACGGCGGACCCCTGGAGATGTCTGGTTGTTTGTGGTGCGTCAGCGTTTACCCTCGCGGGACACCTATTATCTCTTTCCCCACTCTCGGTCTTGGTATGTTCAGGAAGGTACCTAGAAAGCGGATACAAAGACGAATACTGCAATAAGTTCACCTCAACCAGCCCCAGTGGTGCCAACGGTCTTTCGTTGGGCCGACCGATATGCTGCCCTCACCGAGATGGGCACCAAGAGTGGAGTTGTACGAATGGTAAAAATGATGGTTGTTGGACGCCTAGTACTAGTATCCCCTGCAAAATGGATAAACAGGCTTGAGGAGCCGATGTAAGCGCAACAATTGATAGGGGAATGGTTGTGCTTATCTCTGGTTGTGCTTTAAGCGACCATGGATTGAGCGGTATGGCGCAGATTACTGGCGATGACGCCCAGGCCCAACCACCGCTCCATCCCTTCTTCCCCGTGGTAGGCACTTTTGCGCCATCCATAATCGCGTCTCAGGCTAGCAATTCTGCCCTCGATGCCCGCACGCCAGCGATACCCCCGCTTCCAAGCCTGATTCTTACCCACATCTACAAATGGAGGTGAAGAGCGAGATGCGCGCCCTCAAGAAGCGTTTGCAAGGAGAGCCAGCCTTTCCAGATGGTTCGCCATCCAGGAGGACCATCACGACGACGCGCCAGATAACCACCGAGCCGTGCCACTTCCGTCCAGAAGGTGCCCAGTGTCATGGTGGCAGGCGAGTGACCAGAGCGCTGGGCCAACACCGCAAGCATTAGAGGCTCAATCACCTCAGAAGCTGGGCGTTGTGGCGCTTCACGAGCGTAGGCACGCACCTGCAACAAGCGCACGGCAAGTGGAGACAACACCCCCAACAAGCGCATCAGAGCGTCAACCGTTTGCAATTGTCGTTCCTCGATGCGATACCCGCTTTTGAGGCATTGGTGATACTCCTCGACCAGCCAGCGTTGCCGATACCAGTCCACACGCTCCCGTGCTTGTTCGAGCGTCATGGTGGGAACCGAGGTCAACAAGATCCATTCCAACGGTTTTTCACCTTCCGGAGCCAGTTCTTCCCAGACGCGGATGACCCAGACGGTCAAGGGTTCGTTGCTCGCTTGCGGCTCATGGCGTGGGGGCAAGAGGGTCATGTGTCCGAAGGCAAGCTGAACCTGGGTCGAACGCGCTTTGTGTCCATGCCGAGCTGGCACCTCCAGCGGACGGCTCTGCTGACTTGGAAAGGCGCGGGCGCGATCCAGAGAATACGTGATCTCTTCCTCGTCCGCTTCCGTGCGCCGATTCTGAGCCGCTCGCACCAGAAAGTGCGTCTGGTTCGCTTGGCATGCGAGGAAAAACGGGAACATATCCGCGCCTCGATCCCCAACATGGACCCAAGTGCTTCCTGGCTTAGGCTTCCCAATGGCACCTACCTGGCGCATCCAGACATCGGTTTCACGCTCTTTGCGTTTGAGCCGTTGATGGCGTTGTTCCCCTTTGGGTGCTGCAATGCGCACAAAGGGTTCTTGAGCCATACAGCCAAGCACTTCCTTGGTAGGGGGACGCACAGCAAGCACTGTTTGCACGCGCGAAACCACGCCCACGTTCATTGCCAATTTGCCCCGTCCCACTGATCTTGTGGCGATGCGACAGATCGATATCGGTGGTATCTTGTACCAGCAACATCACTGCAGAGGATGCAGCTTGTTCCCTCGTCTGTTGAACATGCGGCTGCATCAAGGCAGCAAAGGTCACGTCTGGCTCGTTGAGCAAACGATACAAGGCTTTTGCCCCTTTCCAGTCGTGCATTTGAGCCGGCAGCGAACCCAGAGGGTTCTCCGCCAGGTTGCTGGCTGCCTGGATGGTGCGTCTCGTTCGGCGGCTATCGTGCAATTGGACGTTCCCAAAGGTGTGCTCGGCCCAACTCTTGGCGTCTCATACTTCTTGCGTCTTCATCCTTGATTCTATCACTTCCTAAATGTGGGTAAGAATCAGGCTTCCAAGCGGGGGTATGCTCCAGCACCTGGCGTTCCTCAGACACTTTGCCGGCTGCCGGGATCGCCACCAGCTTGACCCCTGCTGCCTGCAGCGTGCTCGACGTCTGGGCCGAATGCACTCCCCGATCGCCTGCCACCAGATGAGGGGGATGGCCCAAGACCTGCTGGTGATGCGCTACCGCCTCGATCGCCTGCCCATGCTCATGAGGATGCTCCAAGATCTCATAGCCGGTCACAATCCCTCCCTCCACTTCATCCAGCATCACCTGTCGACCGAACTCGACCAGTGCTCCTCCTTTGTGGCGAGGGATGGCTCGCGTGTGCGGCTCAAAGAGGCTGAGCACCTTCTGCTCTGAGGGGACCTTCTTGCCTTCGAGCACCCGGCTACGCGTTTGCGCAATGACGCGCTCCACCAGGGGGAGGAAGTGCTGGGCTTGCTGCACAAGCCGCTTGGCCTCAGACTCGCTCTGCTGGCTGAGCGCCTTGACCACGCGGGTGGTCTGTCGCGCCATCTGTTCCGTCGTCTCGATCAATTTTTGGTACAGCTGCTTTTGCTCGGCCTCTTTGGCTTCGCCCTTGCGCCTCAACTGTCGATGGAGCCGTTGTGCTGCCTGCTTGGCCGAGCGCAGTCGTGAGCGGCAGATCTCTTTGAGCGAGCCCACCTCATCCGTGATCACCCCTTTGGCCCGCTTCACGATGCGAGAGAGGACCCGCACGCTGTCCACCAGCAGTCCGCTGTCCGTCGGATGATGAATCTCGGTCTGCACACAGGTGGCATCCAGTCGCAGTTTGCGCCCTCTGGTCGCTTTGGCTTGCACAGCCAACTCCACCACGCGATCGTTCAAGGTATGCAGCGTTTGGGGCCGCAAGGTCTGCAACCAGCGAAGCAGGGTCGTTTCATCGGGCACCTGCTGAAAATAGACGCGGCAGAACCAGCGCAGGACCAGGCTGTCTGCAACCCGCTCTTCGGTTTCTCGGTAGCTCCACTGATAGAGATGTTTACAGATGAGCATGCGCAGGATCACTTCCACTGGCGTCGAGTGCCGCCCATGCACCAGCGTCCAGCGATGCCGCTTTCCCAGATCGGCACGCACCTGCTGGTACAATGCATCATCCTCCAGCAGCCGATCCAGTTCCTTAAGCACGGGGTCGGTCTGTGCGGCCACTTTGGGCACTCGCGCAAACACGTCTTCTGGCTGATAGCGGTCCACAAGCATACGCTCTTCCTCCTCTTTTCTGCTCCTTTCTCTCTTTCTCCCACGAAAGCGCCCCCCTCCTCCGCTTCACATGCTGTTTGAGGAGGCCCATTTTGCAGGGGATACTAGTACTAGTTTGCACTGCGAAATGCAATCCGCTCCACAGGCCGCTCTAGTGGCCTCCCATCCCTGAGATTGAGACGATTTGCGGGAGAAGCAGCGTATTTGAGAGGCAAGCTGATCCTGTAAACTCGCTTCCCAGGCCGCTTGCATTTCGCAGTGCAAACTAGTACTAGTATCCGGTGCAAAACCACAATTATCTTGAAAAGCTGCTTAGTAGCAACCTATCGGTTTTTGAAGTGATAGGTTGCTTTTGTGTCTCATTGAGAGATCAGCTCTCCTTGAAGCCGCCTGCTTCTTCGCAGCTTTGGTGGCTTGCGCTTGGGCGATATGGCGCAGGTTACTGGCAATGATTCCGAAGCCAATCCACCATTGCATCCCTTCCTGCCCGTGATAGGCACATTTACGCAATCCATAATCGCATCGCAAGCTGGCAATTCTGCCCTCGATGCCTGCACGCCATCGATAGGCCCGCTTCCATCGTCGCGTCCGTTCTACCGCTTGCCGCAGAGGTGAAACCTTCCCTACTGCTGGGATTGCCACCACCTCGACTCCTGCCGTGAGAGCTTGTATCTCGGTGTTCGCGGAATGAACCCCACGATCTCCAGTGAGCATCCTTGGGGGATGATCAAAGAGGCGATGATGATGATCCAACGCCTGGAGCCCTTGTCCATGCTCATGCGGTGACTCCAGGATCTGGAACCGGGTCACGATTCCTCCCTCCACCTCGTCGAGCACGACCTATCGGCCAAACTCGACAGGTGCAGCGCCTTTGTGGCGCGGAATGAGACGCGTGTGAGGTTCGAACAGGCTGAGCACTTTGTCGCTAGCCGCCACCTGCTTGCCTTCCAAGACCCTGGTGCGTGCCTGGATGATGACACGTTCGACCAGAGGGAGAAGAGGCTGAACCTCAGCCAGCAGGTGCTCTGCCTGCTTCTCAGCCTGGTGGATCAAGTGCGTTCTCACCTGCTTGGCTTGCCGCACCATCTGCTCCGTTGTGGTGATCAACTGCTGATAGAGGGTTCTCAGTTGGTCAGCTTGCCGTTCCTGCTGCTGTTCCCCCCTCTGCTCTTCGCACGAGTCGATGGAGCTTTTGGGCCACCTGACGCGCACTTCGTACTCGCGAGCGGCAGGCCTCTGCCGTTTTCGCGGGTGTGCCTTTCACCAGGGGTTTAGCTCGCGCGACGAAGCCAGCAAGTCTGGTCTGGAAGTGCTCCCCTTCTGGTCATATTCGCCATGCAAAAGGGGTCGATTTTGAATATTTGCCCTATACGTTCATGAATTGCCTGGACAGATGAAGATGGTGAGGAGGCACAAGCTTGCAGGCATATCTGGCTTCTGCTATACTCACCCATGTTGGGGACTTGGGGAGAAGCATATTGGGTATCTGTTGTGTACAAGGAGTCTATGCCAAAACCACCTGCGCATGCACTGATCTGGTCTGCCGAGAACCACTTCTATCTGCTCCATACCCCTGGTCATCCACCCCAGGCGATCATGTCGGAAAACGAGGATATGTGGCACACCTGGTTGACCACGCATTCCTCCTTTGCCTTCCAGGGACAACATGGTCATCTCAACGTGCTCAAAGAGGCTCGATCACGTGGGACTGGCTACTGGTACGCCTATCACAAGCGCGCAGGCCAGACCCGCAAGCGTTATCTCGGACACAGTGCAATAGTCACACTCGCGCACTTGGAAGCGGTCGCGCAGACCTTCCAGGAACGCACTTTGGCCCATCCGTAGACGTCTCCCTCCCCAGTCTACCAGCAAGGCAGTGAACTTGGGGAGATGATACTTGTGACCAAATTCTCTCTCCCCAGTCCACCTACTCTGCTCGTGTCCCGGGAACGCTTGCTCTCCATGTTGGATGCCGCCTTCTCTCGTCCTCTCACCTTGCTCTCTGCCTCGGCGGGTTGTGGCAAGACCACCCTGCTCTCAACATGGGCGCACAGACACCGAGAGGCTGTGGCCTGGCTCTCACTGGAGGTGCTGGACAATGACCCGAGGCGCTTCTGGCTCTCGCTGATCAGGGCCCTACGTTGCGCTCGACCAGAAATGGGAGCGCATGCGCTCGCCCTGCTGCAAGCGCCCGTGCCTGAGCCGCTTAAGCAGAGCCTGACGGCTCTGCTCAACGAATTGGTGGACAGTAACGCAGCAGCCTTGCCCCTCCTGTTGATCCTGGATGACTATCATGTGATCGAGGAGCCAACCGTTCACGCCTCCCTGACCTTCTGGTTGGAACATCTGCTGCCCCATGTCCACTTGGTGCTGGCGAGCCGTGTGGACCCAGATCTTCCCCTTGCACGTTTCCGAGTGCGTGGGCAAATGACCGAGCTTCGAGACGCGGAGCTGCGCTTTACCCGGGAAGAGGCTCAGGATTTTCTCACTGCGTGCATGGGCCTCTCCCTTGAAGAACGTGATGTTGACCTTCTGGAAGCGCGTACAGAGGGCTGGATTGCCAGCTTGCAACTGGCTGCTCTCTTCCTCCAGAAACAGGCTGATCCTTCGGCTTCGGTGCACAGACTCAGAGGTAACCAGCGCTTCCTCCTTGACTATTTGCGCGAAGAGATCCTCGCCAGCCAGCCGCCCGACATACAGAACTTTTTGTTACACACAAGCTGGCTCAGCCCTTTAAGCGCCTCCCTGTGCAATGCCATTTTGGGTAGAGACGACAGTGCTCGCCTGCTTGAACAAGTGGAACGGGCCAATCTCTTTCTCCACCCCCTTGATGAGCACAGGCAGTGGTATCGCTATCATACCTTGTGGGCACAGGCTATGCAGCATGAAGCACAGTTCCGCCTGGGTGCAGCCACGCTCCGTTCCCTTAGGAGCAAAGCTAGTGAGTGGTATGAGCGACAGCGGATGTTCCCAGAAGCCATTGAAGCGGCATTGGCGTGCGAGGATTTTTCCCGAACTGTTGTGCTTATTGGGCAATTTCTGGACCCCAACAGCTTTCGCAATGAATATTATCTGGTACGCTCCTGGTTGAGACGCTTGCCAGAGGAGATGCTGCAAGCCCAACCAGATCTCTGTTTTCAGTATGCGCTTACGCTGATGTTTACCTCAGATCGACGTTCGTCAATCTTGTGGACACGTATCGAGTCATTGGTGCAGTGGGCAGAGCAGGGCTTTGAGGCACAAGGGCAACGGGAAAAGCTGGGCGAAACTCTGCAATTGCACGCTGACCTTGCGTTCTTTCAAGAAGATCTCACGCGTCTGTTCGCACTGACCCACCAGGCTCAATCACTTCTGATAGAGCACAGTGTGATGTATCCCGATAACCTTTTGATGAGGGGATTTGAGGCCTTTCTTGAGGGTGAGGTGCATGTGGCGTGGCGGTACTTCCTTGAAGGGTCTAGGAGATCAAAAAACCTCAACAATCATTCTTCTGCATTCGCTGCATTCCTCTGGTTGGGTGAGGTCTGCCTGGAACAAGGCGAGTTGCGCAGGGCCTTACACTACTACCATCAGGCCCTTACCTACATTGATGAAGATCAGGAGATGGCTCGGCAGCAATTGCTGCTGGAAACAGGAAGCAGTGAACCGTTCTTCTTTTCCTGGGCATCTCGTTGTCTTGCGCAACTTTTCTATGAGCGTAATGAGCTCTCCGACGCTCAGCGCCATCTCTCTGAGGTGCTGACGCTGCCAGCAAAGCCGGAGAACGGGATTCACGTTTTGGCAGCAGCCACTCTGGCCCAGGCTCGCCTGCTGCATGCGTGTGGAAAAACGCAACAGGCTCTGGATCAGCTCTTGTACGAGGAGATGCATGTGCACTTCCCGTGGTCGGTAAGAGCAATTCGCATCTGCCTAGCGCAATTGCAATTGGCACAGGGCGATCTGTTGGCAGCCGAACAATGGGTGCAAGAAAAGGATCAGACTGATCCGTCCCAATCTCCCGAACAAGAGGAAGTGCTCCCACTCTTGTTCCAGCAGGAGGAAGCGCTGCTCCGTGCTCGTGTGTGTATTGCACAAAAGAGGGGGGGGCCGCATTGGAAGCATTGGCCTTCTGGAAAGAGAAAGCGCAGGCTCAGGGTCGCAAGCGGAGCATTCTGGAAATTCAGATTCTGGAGGCCCTGGCCCGTGTGGTCTCTCAAGAATTTGTCCAGGCCAGATCCGCTCTGCGAGAGGCATTACTACTCGCGCATACGGAAGGCTATCAGCGCCTCTTTCTGGATGAAGGGCCGGCGATGGAGCGTCTGCTGAAAATGCTGTTGCCAGAGCTACACGAGACCTCGCTAAACTCCTATGTGCGAACGCTTTTGTATGCATTTGCGCAAGAAGCAGGAAGGCAGCCTGTGAAGGAGACACCAGATGCAGAGGGGAGGCCGGTTCTCATAGAACCGCTGAGTGCACAGGAGAGACGGGTTTTGCGTCTGCTCGTCGCCGGACAGTCCAATCCAGAGATTGCCCGTGAATTGATCATCTCGGTCAATACCGTGAGAACCCACGTGCAAAGCGTCTATCGTAAACTGGGCGTCCACCGTCGCATCGAGGCCAGCGAGGTGGCGCGATGCTTGTCGTTGCTCTAACCACCGCCCCTATTCCTCATCTACTTACAATCATCCATCTGGACGATGTCAGCTCATCCACTGCCGCCGTATACTTCCAACAGCTTCAGCAAAAGGAGGAAGACGCTGCCTATACAATGTCGCATCTGGATCAAAGAGCACCTGGACCCTTCCTGGCAAGAGTGGTTTGAGGATCTTCTGATTTACCACGACGCATCTGGCAGAACGATGCTGTACGGATCACTGATCGATCAAGCGGCACTCTATCGGGTTCTACTCAAAATTCGAAGCCTTGGTCTTGTCCTGGTCGCCCTTGAAACAGATGAGCCTCCATCGGTGCAGGAGGAGCAGTGATACTGCGCCTATTGTCCGTTCTGCCTACATTCCGTCAGCGCAGGGAAGGAGCAAACCGCAACCGATGGTCGGGAGGAGAAGAATGTCATCTCTACGACAAAAAGAGCGAACTACTAGACGAGATAAAGAGTACGAAAGTAATCGCAGCATTTGCTCACTGCGAGAGCGAAATGTTTATTGTTGGACTTTTCTCATGGTACGTTTTTGTGACGCTATCATATTTTTCACTACTTGTCTCTTGCGCGCCCAACGCATTACTTTTGTGAGCGCTAGCAAGAAGTATCCAATTTCAGAAGAAAGGACACTCAGAAAATGAACGATCTCTTTTGCTTTACGGCTGGTGATGGGTGCCGAATTGCCTATCGCTTCGATGGACCAGAAGATAAACCCGTCCTAGTTCTCTCAAACTCGATTGGGACTACCTTGCACATGTGGGATGGGCAAATTGAGCAATTGCCGAAACATTTCCGTATCCTGCGTTATGACACGCGGGGTCATGGTGCTTCAGACGCCCCGGCGGGGGCGTATTCGGTGGATCGGATGGGACGGGATGTGATCGAGTTGCTCGACGCGTTGAAGATCAGTCGCGTGCATTTCTTAGGGCTCTCGTTTGGAGGCGCTATCGGACAATGGTTGGGTATACATGCCCCCGAGAGAATCGATCGACTGATTCTCTCCAATACTTCCTCCTACCTGGGGCCGGCAGAGTCCTGGGATAGCATGATCGCCTCTGTGCTGCAAACCGAGGACATGTCAGACATCGCGAACATGTTTCTCCACAATTGGTTTCCTGCACAGATGCTGGAGGAGGAAAACGCCGTCGTCTCATCGTTTCGAGCCATGTTGCTTGCTATGCGCCCACAAGGCTTTGCTGGATGCTTCGCGGCGATCCGGGACTTGGATATGCGCCGAACGGTGGCGCTTATCAACAGCCCAACCCTAGTGATTGCTGGTCAGTACGACACGGTCACGCATCCTAGCCACGGAGAATTGATCGCCGCGATAGTGCCTGGCTCAAAACTGGTGATGTTACCCGCTGTTCACTTGTCGAATATTCAGTATCCAGCCGACTTCCTGAGCATAGTGCTCGCATTCTTGCTCTCGAAGTGAAGCAAGAACTGAAATGATTCATATTCATAGAGTATGACAAAATATACTTTTTACACGTAAGAAGAAGAAAGGTATCCATTCAACCATGTCAAACATTCCTGAATCCCATCTCGATATCCTACAATCTCCGGCTCTCGCCTCTATGGCGAGGCTTGGATCAAAGGGAGAGCCACAGGTGAGCGCTGTCTGGCTCCTGTGGGATGGAACCCATCTGCTTTTCGCTTTTAACAAGAAGCGGCAGAAGTATCGCAATCTCCTGCGTGATCCACGTGTCGCTCTTGCTGTCACCGATCTTGCCAACCCCTACCGCGCGCTTGAGATTCGAGGTACGGTGGTACGCATGGACGAAGACTCCAATTTCCGTTTTATTAATGCGGCCTCACGGAAGTACCTCCACCGAGATGCTACCCCGAAGAGCGAGGGACAGCGGAGGAGCGAGTGGTGATTGTCGTCAAGCCAGAACGTGTAATCATTTTTCCACCAGAAGACAAAAGATAATCAAACGATGTGCTTTCCTGCACATGTTCGTGAAGACCCTGGCCCTCTCTCAGAAAACAGAGTCAGAGAAAGGGTGATACGCATATTCTCTCATCATGAGAACTTCTTGTTTAGACTACAAGTAAGCTCAGGTAATCCTCTCTTGGTCGTATCCCGCTTTGGAAGAACGTCCAAAGAGAAAGGCGAGATCAGACGATGTTCAAACTACCATGGACTCAGGTATCCAAGCGTTGAGTGCCGTCGTACCCGGATGTAATACCCCTCGATGTACTCGAAGATGACTTGTCGGATTTTGTCAGAATTCAGAGCAAAGCTTGTCCTATCTATCATTTGCAAGGTATGCTGAGAATAACGACCCATCGAAGAAGGAGTGATTCATGAATTGCCCATATGGTGCCTCAGCTACCACGAGAGAGCAACCCCAGAAGACTACGCTCGGCTATCGAAGGTTCCGTTGCTCAGCTTGCAAGCACCGCTTCAACGAACGCACAGGAACGCCGTTCAATTTCCTGGAATCTCCTACAGATAGTGTTCTTCTGGTCGTCCTGTGGCGGCTCCGATACAAGTTGAGCTTGCGAGATCTCGCGGAAATGTTTCTGGAACGCGGCTGGGAGTTCACCCACGAGGCAGTTCGTGAGTGGGAAACGCGCTTTGCCCCACTCATGGCAGAACAGTTGCGGGCTAAACGACGCGGGCAAGCTGGGAGATCATGGTATGTCGATGAAACCTATCTCAAGGTCCATGGGAAGTGGTGCTACCTCTATCGATCTCTTGATGAGGATGGCAATCTCGTTGATTCGCGCCTCAGCAAGAAACGAGATATGGAGGCTGCCCAGCGATTTTTCAAGCAGGCTCTCACCATTGTTGGCCATGCTCCAGAGCGCGTAACAACAGACGGGAATACTTCCTACCCACGAGCAGTACGTGAGATCCTTGGGAGCAGTGTGCAGCATCGTCCCAATACATATCTCAATAATCTGCTGGAGCAAGATCATCGGGGAGTGAAACAGTGCTACTATCCAATGCGTGGCTTTGGTAATTTCAAATCAGCAGCTTGTTTTTGCTGTGCTTTTGACGAATTGCGTAACTATTTTCGCCTACGTCACGCCACGGGAAAAACAATGTCACTGGCAGAACAACGACAATTGTTCCGTGAAAGACTTGCTGCCTTGCAACTTCTAATGCGGATGGCTTTATAAACCCAATGGATGATGAATTGAGGAGCTTTCACCTCTTTCTATGACTTTTGTGCTCTCAGTTCTGACAGAACCTTGGAGTGGCTGATGGTGTGCCCGATGGGAGAAAGGCCTCCTGTTCCATGATCAAGATACAATCCTTCTTCTTAGAAATTGGCGCGAGGGGATGCCATAACTGTCCAGATGTAACGTGCCGGAAGGTGGGTTTGCGCTGGTTTTGGAGCACAAGAAACGCGCGAGCAAGCCTCAACCTGCCCGCGCGTTTCTTCTTGTGTATGGAAAGCATTCTCTCCTGGCTAGCTGGCGGTCACGCTAAATGGGCGGGCCCACGCGAGTCCGCCATGCGTGCAGTTCGCATCCTGGCACCAGAAAACTTCTACCGTTCCTTGAAAAGTGACGTCATAGGGAGAAAGACTCTCCGAGAAATATCCATACCCATTGGCATATTCATTGATATACTTGGACATGACTTCATCTTTCATTTCGCCATTGACATACCAGCGAGTTTGGACATAGCCAGTGTTGCCTTGTGCCCATTTGTAGGACAGATAGATCGTCTGGCCGCTCTGGAACTTCGATTGCAGCGTGATTGGTCGTTGCTGACTATCAATCTCATTTGCCAGTTGCGCGGTAGGAATCACCTGCTGCGCGGCCTCGGAGAAGGTCGCCCCCGAAGGTGATTCGCTTTCGGTATAGGGTGGATATGGGGTAGGAGTGAGTTGTACTGCGTATGCTGTTGCTGTGGCATTGCCTGCTGTTGCTGTGGCATCGTCTGCTGTCGCCGTGGCGTCCTTATTCATAGTTGCCGTTTTGTTGTTCTGGACAGCAATATAGATTCCGCTAAAGCCACATGTGAGAACGAGCAGCACGGCGAGTATGATAATTGCCGCGATGGCGCTTCCCGATTGTTTCCGCGGCTGCGCCACGACTGGTGCCATCATTGGCTGTCCATATGGAACCTGCGGAGGCGGAGCGTACGGCGGCTGGCCGTATGCGTTTGATGATGGGGGTGGTGTGCCTGCATTTCCATAGGGATTATAGGCTGCACCGCTATGATACGGGTTGCTCACGGGTGTGGGCGGTGGTGGCGTTAACGAGGCATTCGGAGCAGAAGCCTGTACGGTCGGTGGAAGCGCGTTGTGCTGCGGCGACGAGCCTGTGGCAAGCACCGTCGGGGGGACACTATTTGTTGCATGCGCAGCACCACAGCGCACACAGTGGGACTGACCCGGAGGATTAGCGGCCTGGCAATGAGGGCAGATGTTCGTGGATTCTTGTGACACTTTTGATCCCCTCTAAATTGAAAAAACATAAATACAATGCTACATCGAACAATCAAACGAGCAGATAAGAGTCTATCCCTTGCGGGCATCCGCGAAAAATGAACTACTTCATAATTTGAAAAGTGGTCAGTCATCGACTACTGTCAAAACTGGTTCTTCACTAAGAGACGAGAAGAGGGGTCAGTGAGCCTCGAAAGAGGGGTCACGTATGAAAATGTCCCAAAATGTTACATGCTCTCTTGATGTCTATGGACCCACGGATTGCGCAACGAGACGGTGGAAGGTAGGTCAGCCAAGGCCAGACAGACATCATTTTCTTTCAGAAGGCTTCTGGTAATCATGGCTGAGGTGTTTTCTCTCGTCTTCTTGATGGGTTTGTCTCGGACTGTTCGCAAGTTGAGTAAGCTTGCTGGCCGTCTCTGCTTCGGGAAGCGACGTATAGAGAAACAGTTTGAGATTCGGGTCGTCTGCTACAAGCAAGGACATGGGTTGCACGACCAGTAAGCCGACGTCCGGGTGAATCAGTTCCTTACGCTTGAGATGTTCCTCACCCACATCATGTCGCAACCACCAGGTACGAAACTCCTTGCTGGTTTGCATCAATCGATCTCTGCGCTCAATAAACCAACCCTCATCTGCGTGCTGACCACCACTCGCGCGAAAAAGGCCGAGGATGCGTCGGGCCGTTTCTTCCCATTGAACGTAGATCTTTCGTTGCTCTGGATCAGTGAAAATAAGCCAGACCAGATTGCGTTCCCAGGCTGGCAAAGAGTCATAATCCGCAAAAAACCGCGAGGCAGTCCGGTTCCAGCCAATAATATCGAGCCGCTCGTTCGTCACAAACGCGGGGTTTGGAAGAAGCGCATCCAGGACGTTTTGGAGTTCTGTACTAATGTTCGGAAGAGGGGTATGTATAGGCAGGGGAAGCTGCTCACGTGCCAACAGAAAAAGATAGTTTCGCTCATCAGGCGTAAGTTGGAGCGTGCGGGCAAGACTCTCCAATACCTGAGCCGAAACCTGAATATCCTGGCCTTGTTCCAGTTTGACATACCAGGTCAGCCCAATCCCAGCAAGGTGAGCCAATTCCTCCCGTCGCAACCCTGGTGTCCGCCGCCTCCTTCCTTCATCTGGGAGGTGAAACTGCGCTGGCAAAAGGCGCTCGCGCCGTGTTCGCAGAAAGTGTGCTAGCTCCACTCTGCGTTGTTCCTCATTCATCTGCTCATCTTCTTTCAAAGGTAGTAGTTTTTATACTAGCCTATCTTCGGTTATTGTTCAACTCTTCTCGATCCAGCATACTGGTGACACGGATGCGACCAGACCCAACAATGAGCATAGCTCGCCGTCGTTGACAAGTAACAAGCGTGTAAATATGAGCAGAGAAAGATGGATATTCTCTATGACAACTCCCCGACTTCAACATGTTTCCCTTCTTGTTCCTCCTGAAACCCAGGAGGCCGTGCGCGCATTTTACGGGCGCCTGATCGGCCTAGTACAGGTGGGCAGAAATATCTTTGTGATAGAATGAGGAGAACAAGCGAGAAAGAACGAGAGACGAAACCAAAAGGAGGAGTTGCATGGAAGATGATCTCTTGAGGATATATAAAAAGGCCTTTACCATGAATGAGGGGATGCCTGGGGACGAGGCACGTAGCATTTTGGTTCTTGAAGCAGATGAACAGGATTGGCACATCTTTTTCCCCTTTCTCCACGCGAGTCCCTATGCGATTGAGTTTCTCGTTGGTGGAGAACAAAGGCCACTCCCGGAGCGTATTGAAGACTTTTTTGCGCTCATCCAAGAGTACGAGAACTCCCCACTCTTCCACATTGTGGACTCCCCAGTCATCCTGATTGACAAGGAGCACCTGGCCGTTGGTTGCTATTGCTCCACAGGCAGGGATAGGGCAATAGAGTTTGACATCTCAGTCAAAGGTTTTCAGGACGAGACAACGCTCAGAGAGCAGGTCGCCCGGTTCCTCGATTTCATCCGTACCATCGGGCGAGTCCTGAACAAAGTGATGATCCTTGCGCCAGAGTCATCCCCCTTTTTTCACTTGTTTCGCTTTGATCCTGGCACAGAGGAAGAACACTGGTTTCTGGAGCATATCGAAGCATTTAATCCCGACTGAGGAAGAGCACTCATCTCTGGGACATATCGAAGTAATGGAAGGAAGAGAACAACGAGAAAGGCAGGAATGCGCATGCCAAAGCAAGCGATCCCTGTGGTGTTGACGCAAGAAGAACGAGCGGCATTGGTGCGTCTCACCAAGCGGCATAGCAGTGCGCAGCAAGTGGTGTTGCGAGCACGGGTAGTGCTGGAAGCATCGGAAGGCAAAAGCAATGCGACTATTGCACATGAGTTGTCCACCAGTGTGGAAACGGTGCGCTTGTGGCGAGGTCGTTGGGTCGCTCAGCAAGCCATCAAGATCACCGATCGAACTGTTGAGGAGCGCTTAGCTGATGCTCCCCGTCCAGGCGTTCCTGCGCGCATCAGCGCTGCGCAACGCTGTCAGATGGAGGCGCTCGCCTGCGAAGCGCCAGGCCAGTCAGGGCGCCCGATCAGTCAGTGGACTGGGCGAGAAATTGCGGACGAACTGGTTCGGCGAGGGATTGTGGAGCAGATCTCGCGACGGCATGCAGCTCGCCTCCTCAAAAAGGGGGCTTTCAACCGCACCGGTTCCGCTATTGGCTGACGGAAGTCGCCGATCCGCAACGCGAGGAGAAGATTTGTGAGGGATGTCACCTCTATCTGACGGCGCAAGAACGGGCAAAGCAGGGAGAGCGGACCATCAGCATGGATGAGTTGACAGGAGTGCAAGCGTTGGAGCGGTTGCACCCCGATTTACCAATGACCGCTGGGCATGTGCTTCGGCGTGAATTCGAGTATCTCCGGCATGGAACGCTTTCCTGGTTTTTCAATTTCGATGTGGTGACCGGACAAGTAATTGAACCCTCGTGGGGACCTACTCGCAATGAGGAAGACTGCCTTGCCCACCTTCAACGCCTCATTACAAGTGATCCTGCGGCAACCAAATGGCATATCCTGGTCGATAACCTCAATACGCATCAGTCCGAGTCGTTGGTGCGTTGGATTGCCGAACGGGAAGGCATCGAGCAGGAAACCTTAGGCACCAAAGGCAAGAGTGGCATCCTCCTGTCCATGGCCACCCGCGCGGCCTTCCTGCACAATCCCACACACACGATAGTTTTCTCTTACACTCCTAAGCATGCTTCCTGGATGAATCAGGTGGAAATCTGGCTCAGCATCCTGGTGCGCAAATTGCTCAAGCGAGGAAATTTCCGTACGCTGGATGATCTCAAACAACAGATTCTGGCTTTCGTTGCTTACTACAATCGGACTATGGCTCATCCATTCAAGTGGATATATCAAGGTCTTACTGTTGATGTTTGATCTCAAAGATATTTCTGCCCACCTGTACTAGAGGAAAAACAGCCGCCACCATCCCTGGCGCAGTTCAAACTCGTCTGGTTTGCTGTTGGCGAAGGTGAAATGGAGTTACATTTCCTTCCCGCCACAGACCGTCCCGCTGAAAATGACCAGCACATCTGCCTGATGGTCGATGATGTAGACGCGTATCGGCACCGACTGAGTGTAGCGGGTGTACCTATCATTGAGGCCGAGCCGATCCCCTTGCGCCCGCGTTTCTTCTGCCGCGATCCATTTGGCAACCTGGTCGAATTTACGACCCTTCTAAGCGAATATCACCCCGCCCAATAGAGCAAAGAGGAGAGAAATGCCCCTTCAATCTGACATTGTGTATGGAACAGGGAGTGGTCGAGATCTGCGGCTCGATCTGTTTCTTCCCGATCCACAAAGGAGCTTGCGTACAGCCGTACTCCAATTCCACGGTGGTGGATGGCGCATGGGAAATCGCCAGATGGTACATGAACATGCGGAAAAACTGAGCAGCCTCGGCTTCACATGTTGTGCAGTCGAGTACCGGCTCGTTCAGGAAGCGCCCTGGCCGGCCCAATTGCATGATGTGAAAGCTGCTATTCGCTGGACGCGTGCTCATGCTGAAGCATTGGGTATTGATGCTCATCGCATCGTTCTCCAGGGATACAGCGCTGGTGCTCACCTATTGAGCTCGTGAGAGAGAGCTAAAGTTTGGAAGCAACCCGCCGAGAGAAAAAGGTATGGGAGCACCAAAGAAAGCCGATTGGCGAGAAGAACGGCGCAAACGCGCCTGGGAACTGAAACAAAGAGGATGGAAACAAAAAGACATCGCAGTGGCGCTGGGGGTGACAGAAGGAGCAATCAGCCAATGGATGAAAAGCGGACGAGAGAAAGGAGAAGAGGGTCTCAAAGCCCATCCAGCCAAAGGAGCCACACCCCGTCTGACAGCAGAGCAACAAGCGCGCCTCCCAGAGGTGCTGGCGAAAGGAGCAGTAGCCTATGGATTTCCGGGAGACGTGTGGACGAGCCGGAGGCTGGCAGTGGCCATCAAGCGAGAGTTCGGGGTCAGCTACCATCCCGATCACTGTGGGTACCTGGTCCGTAAGATGGGTCTGAGCTTGCAGAAGCCAGTGGTGCGAGCCAGCCAGCGCAATGAGCAAGCCATTGCCCACTGGAAAAACCAGCAGTGGCCTCAGCTCAAAAAAAAGCCGAACAAGAAAAGCGCACAATAGTCTTTGTCGATGAAGCGGGCTTTTACCTGTTACCGATGGTGGTACGGACGTATGCCCCGCGCGGCCAACCCCCGGTACTACGAGTCCCACTGACCCGCGATCACATCTCTGCCATTGGAGGCATCACCCCCAACGGGCGGATCTTCATGCAAACGCAAGAGCGAGCGTACAAAG
Source organism: Ktedonobacter sp. SOSP1-52 (assembly GCF_016587395.1). NCBI lineage: Bacteria > Bacillati > Chloroflexota > Ktedonobacteria > Ktedonobacterales > Ktedonobacteraceae > Ktedonobacter > Ktedonobacter sp. SOSP1-52. The sequence goes on along the minus strand of NZ_BNJH01000007.1, from coordinate 306,666 downwards.
CAGTGGATGTGGTCCGGTTTTTGCAGGTGCTCCTGCGCAAGATTCCTGGTCGCTTGCTCGTCATTTGGGATGGCTCACCCATTCATCGAGCGAACGTGATCAAGCAGTTTCTTGCCAGTCCGATGGGGAAACGAGTGCATTTGGAACGCTTACCCGGCTATGCGCCGGAGCTCAATCCACAAGAAGGGGTATGGAACTTACTCAAACGTCGTGAACTCAAAAACCTCTGTTGCCGGGACCTTGCTCACCTGCGCCAGGAACTAGTCCACGCCAAAGAGCGCCTGCGCCATCGGCGGACCATCCTGCAGCATTGTTTCTCCCATGCTCTTGCTGAGGTTTAGTTGCCAGTCACGAAATCAATAATTAGGGGATCCATTATATTGTCCAGAAAGAGTTGCAGCGGGATACCGTAGCAACTCCATTCCTGCTCAAGACCCAGGTCCAGGTGTGACCTTTTTTCCCAGATCGCGTGCTTGAGGGCCTGCTGAATGGACTCAATGCAGGGGCCTTCGTAAAGCAGCGCCATGCCTAAGATGCTACGTGAATACGCATCGATGAGCAGCGTGAGCCAGAGTCGCGTAGGCTTTTGTAGTATCGCTTCATCAACGATGAAGACATTCAGGAGCCAGTGATCGGCAAAAACATACTGGAGGGGAAATTGCGCGTGATGCACGAAGGTGTCAAAGACCAGGTGAAATTGTTCCCACATCCCCTTTCCAAGCCGCCCGGTGATGATGGCCTCACCCCGATCGGGTTGTGCCTCAACATACTTCGCGTAGGCGTAAAACCAGGCGGGAGAGGGCATCTGAGTGGGGGTTAACAGAGCCGCTTTTCTCCTGATTGTCCAGAATGGCCTGCATGGGAATTTTGAGATCCAGCAGTTCGGTCACCAGATCTTCGGGGATGGTGGCTCCACACCGCTCTGGATCGACCCAATACCCCTGGGTACGCTTGTCGAGAATATCTTGCGCCAGCTTGTAGACACGTGTCTTCGTGACCCTCATGTTGCCGTAGTAGAGAAGCAAACGCAGATCGATAAAATGAAATTGTGCCGCACTCATGCGAGGAAGACGAAAAGTAGCCCGGCGAAAGGAAGCAGCAATTTGGGCTTCGTCCCCGTGAAAGGCCTCATACAAACGCTCATATTTGTAGTAGGTCGTCAGCCCTGCCTGAAGCTTGATATTCTGGCTTGTTTTCTTGACCTGCATCTGGATGGTCGTTTTGTTGACCGAGATCAGCGCGCGACGGATCGCCTGTTGATGTGAGCTGGCTTCGCCACGCGTTTTCGCTCGTCTTTCGTCCGACGCAACGAGCCTTCTGGTCATTTCGACGACGCTGGTCACAAGACGTGCTTTGATCACATAACTCATCGGTAAATCATCGGTAATGGTGCCAGAGATCCTCCCGTGACGCTCTTCTATTTGCTGGTGTAATGCTTCCAACGTCGGCGCAAAGAGGGGAGCTGATGGGTTCGTTCTGGGAACCGCAAGCAGATCGAGTAAGCTCAAGGTGGCCTTGGTTCCCCTGCGAGGGGTTGGACGTGCAGGAGGAGTGCATTGCCAGAATCGAGGGCAGTGACCTGGTAACTCCACTGTTGCCAGAAATGTAGTGACCCGGCTGTACAGTGTTTGGGGAAGGGTGTGAACGCGCACGGCTCATGGACGCTTCTCCTTGGCCCATTTCCAACATTCGCCCTCTCTATGGGGCAACACAGCTATATAGCTGTGTTGCCCCATAGAGAGGAAGATGGTTTGTCTCCTCTCAGCAAATGTGTCACTCCTAAGCCTCATCTAAGAGGAGACCCTCCACCTCTTCTCTTTCTATTTTTCTTCCATACTTCTTAGACAAGGCATCTAATAAGCGATCGACTGCTTGCTTACCTAAAGTTCTCCCAGCTTTTGCCATCCTTACCGTGGCCATACTTAGACCTGACGCTTCTGCTAATTTTCTGTCACTCAATTCTAATGCATCCATATGTCCTTTTAAATCCATTTTACATGTTCCTCCTATCTTAGGTATGGGGATGACCGGCATCAAGCCGGTGTCCATCTAGAAGATTGGGGGGCTAAAATGACGTTTACCACCCCTATTCAGTGCAAAAATGGTTCTCCTTTGTGACCTTGACGCCTCCTGAAAAAGTATCCAGCTATATATAACCATGTTGCCCCTGAAAGGGCAAATGTTGGAAATGGGCCTCCTTCTCATGCAGTCTGACGCACCGCGCGCATATTCTCGAATTTCTTGGCGAGTCGTTCCGCTTTCGCCAGCAGCTCCGGCAAAGCGAGCAGCGGAAAGATCAGGAGGTGCCAGTCCAAACAGATTGAACTGGAAGTGCTGGTCTGTATCTCGCCTTTCCAGACGAGATACAGACCAGCAAAGATGTCAGGTGCGGAAGCTCCCGACACCTCTTTGAAAGAGGCCAGCCAGGTCTCGAAGGTGTGCGTATCCCACTGACTCCTCCAAACTTCATTGGAATAGATGATTATGACCAAGCCATCGGCAGATCTTGCATGATACCGATCAGATTATCATCGGCGGCTTTGAGTACCGCCAGGCGACGGCCTGGCACGTCCACAATGCCGGTGCTTGGGTCACCGTTGGCAACCTCGGCAGTCCCTAGTTCGGCCAGCGAGCCATCAGCAACTTCTACCATCGCCCTAGCACCTGTGGCAACCAGCACGCGATGGGCTTCCTCGATATCCGTCACCTTCCAAAAAACGAGCGGGTGATTAACCCATGGCAACCGCGAGAGTCCGATCTCGACGCCATCATCGAAGAAGGCCGCAAAGTCAGGGAACTGATATCCTGGAGCCTTTTCCAGCATATTCGTCCAGGCCGAGATGGATGCCTCCATGTCCCTCGCCGGGAAGATCACGGCGCGACGTTTAGCAGACTTTCTCAGCCATGCATCTGAGCATGAAACCATCCGACAGCAGCGCATTCGTGATCTTGAGGCCAAAGCCATTCTGGAGGTGATTGCGGGCAGCGTCAGACAAGATCTGCGCGAAACAGCGAACGCCCCTGAGCCAACTGCGCTCGCGCCATTGGCCCCAACCAAACCTGTCGATTTTGCAACGCTCACTGCTTTTGAGGAGTTTCAGTAATGGAGATGCAGCCCACCCCCCATATTCTCCCAGGATCGCCAGAGGCGACCGCCGCCCTGCAACGCTTCAAGGCATATGCCATGTCTCATACCCTGTTGGCTGTAGGTTGACAGGCAGATCTCGCGTGCGATTCACGAACCTGCGGGCTTTTCCTTTGTCCTGCTCTATGGCCCCAGCGGAGTTGGCAAGACGACGCTCATTCGTCAGTTGGAACATCGCGCGGGGGTGGTGAGAGAGCCTACGTTTCCTGGATTTATCGGGGGACCACGACATCCCCACCCGTTTGCCCCTGTCCCGCTCTTGCTGTTGGAAACCCGGCCACCAGATGGTGCAACCTTCAATCGCGCCGAATATTACCAGATCGCCCTCAAGCAGTTGGGAGAATATCCCTATGATCCCTCCTGGGAGCAGAAAAAAGGGCGAGGAAAAGACGGCAAATTCAATGACTCGGCAGAACTGCGCCAGATCTACGAGGCGGCTCTCCAGCGTCGAGGAGTGCGAACGATTATCTTGGATGAAGCGCAGCATCTTCTCAAGCTGGCGAGTGGCGTCAAGATGATCGACCAGCTTGATTGGCTCAAAAGTATGACCAATACCACGGGTGCCCTCCATATTTTAACGGGTACCTACGAATTATTGCCCTTGCGCAATCTCAATGGGCAAGCCGCCAGACGAGGGCTAGAAATCCACTTCCCGCGCTATCAATTTCAGCATGAACCCGACCAACAAACGTTCCAGCGCACGCTGTTGACCTTGCTGCAACAGATCCCTCTCAAGGTCGAGATCAAGCCGCTGGTCGATCAGTGGTCGTATTTCTACGAGCGAAGTATCGGTTGTATTGGCATCTTGAAAGACTGGCTCGTGCGCGCGCTGGCTGCAAGTCTTGCTACTGGACAGAGTGAACTGCTCCTGGAGCGCATCCAGGAATGCTCGCTTCCGATTGCCCAATGCGAGAGTATGGCACTAGAGGCGGCGGCAGGGGAGCAAGAACTGCATTACACGGCAAGCCGCCAACAGCATTTGTGGGCACTGCTAGGGATGAAGCTAGATCAGGATGTGATCCGTGAGCCTGTTCAACCCATCCCAGTAGAAGCCGTGCAACCACAGCCCGTCGAACCGACTCCTCATCAGCAGAAGTCTCGTGTTGGCGAGCAACAGCCTGTCCGTCTTGAGGTGGGAGAACTCCAAGAAAAAAGGAGCACGGAGAATTGTCCTTTTTCTGGGACCATTGTGGACCTTCAGTCAGCCCAGATCCGTGCGACAGGAGTGGAGAAACTCCAGTGTCCGGCGTGCGGAGCAGCCAGAAAGGCGACAATTCGGGGCGATAGCGTCATCTATCCCCCTCACCCGCCGCTACGCATATCACGAGCGAACAAAGGTCCTCTGTGGATCAGGCAAGGGACAACCTGGACCAAGAGGTAGCGAGGAGTGTACACTCCTCGCTCCTTTGGGATGCAAGAACGAACCAGTGCCCAACCACCCCATTAGGGCACAAACCGTTTCCAATGGCCCTCGGAGACCACTTCAACAGCACCATCGATCACTTTGATGGCGGTCTGATCATCAATCGCATACGCTGGCACACCCAACCCAGCGGCCCATCTTTCTGCGTCGGCCATGGTATTTTCCGGCAGATCCTCGTGATCCAGGTGCGGAAACATCGAAAAGCCGACCACCCCTAGCGTTTCATCGCCACCGGTTGGCGGCTTCCACCCGACGAAGTCCTCCCCGATCTTAGGGGCCATCACCATGCTCCCGGCGCTCAGCCCCACCCAGACCGTCTCGGGAAGCTGGGGCAAGAGGTCCGCCAGCCCGGACTGCCGCATCCAGTGGCACAGATACAGCGCATCACCGCCGTTCACCAGCAGGGCATCTGCCTCTCGGACCCAGGGGATCCAGCGCTCTTCCCCGATGCTGGGCAGCGCGGTGAGCTCCAGCACTCCCAAGGACTTCCAACCCAGCTCGCACATGGGTGTGGAGGACTGACCGGTGATGAAACGCCATGCCCCACCAGGACTGCCCATGGGGTGCCCGTACCCCGCAGTGGGGATGCAGAGGGCGCTGGACTCGGCAATGGGTTTGCCCAGCAGATCAACCAGAGCGTGACGAATGCTGTCGTTTTTGATGCCAGCAGAGGTGAGAAGCAATTTCATAATGGTTTCCTTTCCAATCCATGAAGAGCGCGACGCGTCTTTTCCGCTCATGCTCTTTGAGACTGAAGCAGAACGACCCCAGAACGTCACGACTCCGTTTCTCCTAGGTTGAGTCGTCTGCTCGCGCGCTCGCAGTCTTGCGCGACATCCGGTCTTCCGCTCCCCAATTGCATGCAAGACATTCTCCCATCAAACCTGCGCAAAAACTTCTCCGATCTTGCTCTTTTGGTCATGCAGCATGACCGCCGCGCATTCCAAAACACGGTCTTAGAGTAATTTAGAGGGGAAAAAACGTAGCTACCCCAAATAGTCAAACAGGTATTGCACTGAGGCAGCTATCCTCGCACACATTGGATCCTCCTTCTCATGAGCCGCTACGGTTGTCGCTCGTTTCCTGATATATTTGCTATTGCTGGTCGCCCCTTTGCTCCAGACATTGCTGGATCACTCCTGTTTCCACCGGGCGTATGAGGTCAAGGCGTCTGCACATCGTGTGTGTCGTGCTCAGGAGTTCATCAGTGGAAAGATCGAGGATGGGCATGAGCGTCTTCCTTTCTTTTTTCATTTAGGAGTATGGCTGGCAGAGGATGTGCGCAAACACCTGCTCAAGCTGCTGTACGGGATTGGTCGGCAAGATGCTGCTGCGCCAGGCCACAAAACCATCAGGCCGCACCAGCACCACGCCCTCAACTGAGACTCCCATTTTTGTTTGCCAGCTATTCTCTCCATCCAGCAGCCCACCATCCGAGCCGATACGGTAGGCTACTAGTTCGATCCCAAGTGACGCTGCCACCTCTGGTGCTGCCGCATCCCAGGCTGTACCACCAGGACCGGCGAGCAGAACGAAACGACCATCAAGCAGGTCCAGCGTGGAGAGGCGTTGCCCCTCTCGTTCGACCCATAGATGTGGCACCCGTGTCCCAGGCAGTCCGTTCAACTCCAGAGGCTTGAGCAACTCGATCCCATCCCGCGCTGGCGTGGCCGCATCTTCTGAAAGGATCGCCTCTGAGCGATAGCGATAGCCGACGATGGGATGCATGATGGAAAGCTGTTCCTGAAGATCAGGGAGGGCACTTCCCCTGGCTTCACTGATTTCTTTCCCAAACAAGATCGCTCCCGATCCCACCATCGACTGCTGAGCCGCCAACAAGCCGACGGGGCGCCGCTCCGTCTGATAGGTCGCCAATAGCTCTAGTGTCGCCTGCCCCTTGAGGACCGCAGCCAGTTTCCAGCCCAGGTTTTGCGCGCTTTGAATAGCTGTATTGACGCCCAGTCCCAGGTAGGGCGGCATGGTATGGGCCGCATCTCCCACCAGGAAGATCCGCCCTTGCTGGAACCGATCAGCCACCCGTTGAATGGGCTTCCAGTCGGCAATATCGACGACCGAGACGTCCAGATCTGCTTTCCCCAATGCCAGGCGAATCATCTCCTGACAGCGCTCGGCGGGATACTCCTGCGCCGCTTCCCCTCGGGCAGGGGAATAGCTGATCATAAATAAGCCACGCTGCTGATCGGTGATCATAAACATGCCGCGCACGTCCTTGTTCACGATCTGGAATACGTCATTTTCATAGCCTGCGACCAAAGCGCCCCAGTCTGCACGAAAGTACGCAAAGATCTGGCTCTCTGGAAGCTCGCCGAGTCCTTGTGTGGGGATGGCGAGAGTCTCGCGAATTCGACTATGCGCACCATCAGCCGCAATCAGGTAATCTGCCCGCACCCCGCTTTCTTTTCCGGTAGTGCGATCCTTGATAGCAGCCGTCACGCCTGTCTCATCTTGCGTGAAGGAGACAAGTTCGGTGCCATATCGGACATCCACGCTGCGTCTCCGCGCTTCAGCTAGCAGGAGTGGTTCGAGCTTACTCTGGGGATAATACCATGCGAGGGGCTCCTGGGTGATGTCTTCCAGATGCTCAACCATCGCGATGGGATTGAGGATTTCCTCTTGTTCGCTGGTGGCCAGACTGTGTTTGCGGAACATCCGCGAGAGCTTGGCTCCTCCAGCAAGGACCTCCGCTTCCAGTCCCAACCCTCGCAGCACTTCGATGGTGCGGAAATTGAGGGAACGCGCGCGCGGATACCATGAGGTGTCGATCCGTCGCTCGATCAACAACGAGGAAATACCCTGCTGGTGCAACAAGAGGGACAGGGACAGACCCGCACCACCTGCTCCCACAATCAAAACGGGCACGTGTTCTTGAGTCATCACCAAATTCCTTTCTTTTTCACTTATTTACGTGTTTCAATGGTCTTTCTCTGAGAGAACGCTTTCGCCTGGTCATTTCTCGATGTGCAGATAGATTGCTCGTTGACAAGAAGAGCAGCCATCCTCATGCATACAGCATGCGAAGCAGGTCGCTGTCGCATACAACAGGCTCGCGCCCTCGCTTACCGCATCGCTGTTGATCGAGATCATCACTTGCTGGTTAGAGCAGAGCCAGCCAGAGGCCCCCAAAGAAATAGCGCAGCGCTCTTCATTGCTCGCCCTCTTCACTGCTGAAGGAAGTAAGTACCTGGGCCTAACAACTGAGATCACGTTTTTGTTGTCTCCTCTCCTCATTGCGAAAGTCTCTCTGCCTCAAGGGACTGGTTCCCGCTCTTATTGTTCAGCTAAATGCATGCAATCTCGTTGTGCATCTCGTGGGTCGCTCGTCTCCAAGAGCGGAGCCATGCTCATTCACACCAGGGGCATGAATCAACGTGTTGGAGCATCCCAGACCAGCACCTTATGAGCATCAGCAGAAGCGATCGTTGCTCCATCAGGCGACCATCCGACATACACAATAGGTTCTTGATACGAAACGGATTCTTGATGCCCGCGAAAGGTGAACACGACATTCCCCGTCTGCGCATGCCAGACCTGAACGGTTGCATCTAACGTTCCCCCGCTGGCCACATACTGCCCATCCGGCGACCAGGCCACCGCATTTGCTCCGCCAAGATGCCTTGTGTAGGAGAACACTTCTCGCTGCGCAACCACGTCCCAGATGATGACCGGGTACATCGTCACGGGATCTTCTTGAAAGGTCAACGGAAGCGCGAGATACCGGCTATCAGGGGACCAGGCGAGTGAGGCGATATGCACCCCCTCCCCGTCGAGCGTTTGGTAATGGGGCTCAACGGTCTGAGTCCATACCAGCCTGCCAGTCTGCACCTCGTACAGGCGTACAGTCGTGACATTCGGAAATTCCTGGACGACGATCCACTGCCCATTGGGCGACCAAGCAACCCGCCTTGGTATCCCATCGCCTTCCGGCACCTGGTAGAGGGCGAGCTGACGATTGTGGGCCACATCCCAGATCACCAGGCCTCTGAGCGTGTTCTGATCTTGCCCGACCAGGCGGGAACTATCGGGAGACCAACTGATCATTGGTGACTGGAAGGCGGCGGGAATAGAAGCGCCTGTCTGCAGATCCCAGATGAAGGAGGTTAAGTCATACGACGCGCTGGAGCACGCTACCACAAGCCAGCGGCCATTGGGCGCAAAAGCCGCACCGTCGTAACTAAATTCAGGCCCGGCGGTTCCGAGGTGGCGCGTGGTTGGAGCAATCTCCCAGATATCCAGGGGAGTGTTTTGGGCAGGGTCAGCTTGATACTGCGCTATGACAAAGGTATTCTGAGGGGTCCAGGCAAAGGCAGCATACGAGTAAAGGGAGTCATCGTTTATCGTACCAGGAAGGGTGTAGGCAATACGGCTGGTACGTCCACGCTGTAATTGGCCAACCAGCCACGTCTCGACCCCCCCGCTGATCGCTACCAGTCCCGCCATGCCAGCCAGATGGGAAAGCAGGCTGCGACGGGAGATGCGGGGCTGGATCACCACGATCTCGCTCCATTCGTCAGGGTGCCTGGCGAAGAGTCCCAGGCCAGCCACGACCAGACTCACGCCCATTACCAGGAATGGGAAGAACTGGAAACGTCCCTGACTGGCGACCGCGACTGTCACGAGGACGACCAGACTCAGGCCAATACAGAACCAGGACCAGATCCTCGCCCAGAAAATGGGTCTGCCTCCCCTGCTGACAATATTCATTCCCAGCAGCAAAACAGTGGTCAGCAGCACCAACCAGAGCGTCAGGAACAGAACTGGAGGGAAACCAGGAAAATGGAGAGCGTCATAGCTCCACGGCCCCAGGGTGACCACCCAACCGGAAGAGCCATTGAGCGAACTCACCCAGGTCAACGAGAATCCCTGCAGAACTCCGCACACACCCAGTGGTGTCCACCAGAAGCGGACAAGCCTGCTTGATGCTCGGACGTTTGCGAAGAAAGCATGTCGGGGTTGGGGGTGATCCTGAAGATTGGGGGACTGCGAAAGTTGGTGTGTGGGCTGGTGGGACATTGATACGATACCTCCATTCACTTTTCATGCGAACAGTCTATTTCCCCGTTTGGCCCAACTTGTGAGGGCGAAACGTACAACGCCGGTACATCCCAGACCAGGAGCTTCCCGGAACGATCTCTCGAAGCAAGTAACTTGCCGTCAGGCGACCAGACCAGGTCGAGGTCGGCAGGCAACTGCCGGGCAAGTCCGGCCAGGTGGACGGCGACCTGCTCAACCTCGTTGGCGGTGAACGGCTTGGAGTCCCCCGCTCCAGGATCAGATCGCGACCCTCGATCCGCCAGCCGACCAGCTCGAACTCCATCGTAGCTGAGCGGACCTGCGGCGTCAGCGGTCGCCGCGTGCAAATCGTCGGGCGGAAGGAGGCTTCACGAACGCGGAGTGCAGGTCGTCCCCCTCGCAGTCTGTTCTCCTTGAGCGCGGAGAACAGGCCGTCCGGCAACCTCGCGCGCACTTGGACACGCGGGTAAGCGACCGGTAAGTGGATGGCCCAGTACGTCCGGCGCATCTTCGCGCCTCCTGGCTCACTATCAAATGCCGTGAATGGCAGCCCATTCACCTCGCCCGCCAGCACCCCGAATGGACTCATCATATAGGCTTCCTTCTTGCCGAACAAGTCCTGCTAGCGCAGCCCCAGTTGACTGTTCTTGTCCCCGTAGAGCCAACCATGTTCCGCAGCAAACTCCTTGCGGTCGGCAACACAGCGCAATTGCCACCGCGGGCCAATCATGATTGAGCCTATCAGTGCTACTACTAGCACGCCGCCAAAGAGCAGCCATCCATACAACGGAGAGGTCAACTGGCCGAGCGCGACCGCTCCGATGGTCAGCGCTAACGCCAGTTGGGGAACGAACCCGTACTGCACCTGCCCACTGATGATGGAATAGTTACCTGTTCTATGCTACGATAGCAGCATCACAGTGCGGCTGTGATTCACTATGATTTTGTGTGGCTGTTCTTGCGAGGAGAGAAAGAGGACACCGTTTATGCTCATCTCACCATTCGGAGATATGCTCAAGGCGTTTCGCAAGCGCAAACGTCTCAGTCAAAGGGCGTTGGCTGAGCTGTTAGGCGTGCATCACAATACCATCTGGTCCTGGGAACAGGGCAACTACCCCCCTGAGAGGAAAAGTATCGTCCTGGAACTGGGGCGTTTGCTTGGACTGAGCGAAGCAGAAGCACGACAGCTTCTCGAAGCCAGTCTAACCGCGCTTTCGCCTCACTGGTCTGTGCCCTATCAACGCAATGTGTTCTTTACCGGACGAGGTGTCTTGCTTGACCAGTTGCATCAGCTCCTGCATACGGACCAGGCGGTGGCTCTCACCCAATCCTATGCATTATATGGGCTTGGTGGGATTGGTAAAACCCAGATTGCCCTGGAGTATGCGTATCGTTACGCCCTGGAGTATAGCGCGATCTTCTGGATTGAGGGGGAAACGGTTGAGAGCATTCTGGCGAGTCTGGGTCGCATTGCCGGACACCTCCAGCTCCCGGAGCGTGGAGACAGCGATCGGCAACGGATGGTGGCGGCAGTGCAGCACTGGCTAACCACGAATGGTACGTGGCTGTTGATCTGGGATAACGTTGAGGACCCGGAGCTACTCCAACACTTTCTCCCTCCGGCCCGTCAGGGAGCCACTCTCATCACCACATGCCGCTCCTCCCTGGGAACCCTGGCTCATAGCCTTGAGTTGTCACCCATGACGCTCGATGAGGGGGCAGCGTTTGTTTTGCGGCGTGCTCATCTCAACAAAGAAATGAGGTCTGACGAGAGCAAACCACACCCTTCTGAGTGGGGGACTGCCCAGGAACTTGTCAAGGTGATGGGAGGATTACCCCTGGCCCTCGACCAGGCTGGTGCCTATATCGAAGAAGCGGGATGCGGTCTGAGCGACTACTTGCAACGGTATCAGCAACAACGGGCCCCGCTGCTGGGACGGCGAGGAACCTTGGGGCGCGATCATCCTCACCCCGTCACCACCACCTTTCGTTTAGCCTACGAGCAGGTGAGGCAACAACATTCCCTCGCGGCTGATCTGCTGTGTTTGTGCGCTTTTCTTGCACCGGAAGGTATTCCTGAGGAAATCTTTCTTGATGGAACCGCCGCTTCCGAAGGAACTGCTGATCCCTTTGTCACAGATCTCTACCAATTCGATCAGGCAATCGTTGCGTTGCGGAACTTCTCGCTGGTGCAACGGCAGTCCGAGACGCAAACGCTCTCGCTGCACCGCCTGGTCCAGGTGATCCTGCAGGATCAGATGAGCGAACGGGACCACACGCAGTGGCAGCAGCGCGTGGTCCACCTGCTCAATGCGGCCTTTCCGCCAATCACGAGTGACAGCGGGACAGAAATATGGCAACCATGTGAGCGACTGCTTCCCCATGTGATGACCTGCGCCGCAGCTCTTCCGGCTTGCCTCCAGAACCAGGAATTCGCTCATCTGCTCCTGAAAGCGGCGGACTATTTGGATCAAAGGTCCCAGTACGAACGAGCGAAATCGCTGTATCAACAAGCGCTTCAGATCCAGATCCAGCTGTTCGGTTTGGAACATCCCAACGTTGCCTCTTTGCAGAGCAAACTTGCCTATCTCTATCGACTCTTGGGCGACTATGAACAGGCAGAACCGCTTTTCCAGTCTGCTGAGCGCGTGCTGGAACAGGCGTTGGGGCCGGAGCATCCTGAAGTCGCGTACCCCCTCGAAGGGCTCGCGATGGTCTATTATGAGCAGGGCCAATACAAGCTGGCTGAGTCACTGCAGCAACGAGCGCTGCAGATCCGGGAGCAGGCAAGGGGTTTAGAGCATCCTGAGGTCGCGTTATCGCTCATCCGCCTGGGAAATGTCTACTTTGAGCAAGGCAAGTACGATCTGGCCGAGGGAGTGTATCAACGATCGCTGCAGATCCGCGAACGGGTATGGGGACAGGAGCATTTTCGGTTGGCGGGTCCACTCAGCAATCTGGGCGACCTCTATCGGAAGCAGGGCCAGTATGAACTGGCGGAATCGCTTTTCCAGCGTGCAGCGCGCATCGAGGAACAGGCCTTAGGCCCGGACCATCTGGATGTGGCTTTTACGCTTGTGAGCCTGGCTGACCTCTACCGCGAGTGGGGCAGATGCAAGGAAGCTGATCAATTGTATCGGAGAGCCTTTGCTATTTTTGAGCAGGCGCTTGGCTCTGAGCACCATATCATAGCGTATCCCCTTCAGGGTCTGGCTCTTCTCTTCCGAGAACAGGGCCATTATGAACAAGCCGAGGCACTGTTCCAGCGCGCATTGCAGATCCGCGAACGGCGTCTGGGCCAGGATCATCCGGAGACAGCCCAGACGCTCCACGACCTGGCTGTGCTCTACCAGCTTCAGGGGACAATGAGCAAGGCATATCCTCGGGTCAAACGTGCCCTCCAGATCTGTTTGCGGTCTTTGGGAGACTCACACCCCAAAACGATTGCCTCACGCGAACTTGCTGCTCAGTTAGAAGAAGCACGAGGCATTATGCAGGATTGAGGGTCTTTTCCTCACGATAGAGAAGAATTTCCCAGGGCCACGAACTGGGTAATAGCTCTGGGTGCGCTTCTTGAACATCCCATCCTTGAAGCTGCGCGCGGATCTTGTGCTGATCTCGACGCAGAAAGAGGACATCGGTATCTTCATGCTCTCGTGTTTGAACTCCAAGAAAGAGGTCGAGTGCCCATCCGCCAGCAATCCACCAGGGAACTGTGAGTGGGGAAAAGAACGTGGCAACTTTCTCTGGTTGCCACGGTTGCCATGACCCAAATTGGTTGGTTGTGTTGCAAGAAATAGAAAGAAGACAAGATGCGTATGGAGCGGCTCTGCTTGTTCCGTTTAAGCAACTACTCCGAATAGCTTAGCAACCAATGCAACCTGGCTTCTCATATCTCCTTTGCCCACCCCTTGCAACTGCCCTTTTCTCATGATGTTCATCATCTCGAATCCTTGAAGTGTTCGCCATGCCGTCTCGAAAGAAAAAAAGCCCATCCCTGGCTTTGTCAACCGTTTGATGAAGCGGTGATCTTGTTCAACGAGATTATTGAGGTATGTGACTTGCCTGAGTTCACAGCTTTCAGAAAGGCTTCCCGCCGCTTTCAGTTCATTGAACGCTTTGGGAGAGGCAGCGTTTTTGTCTACGTTGATCACTCGTGGTTCGCTGCTATGAGAGGCGTCGAGCGTTTTCAGAAAGAAGCATTTGGCTGCTTGCGCATCTCTGGTTGAGCTGAAAAAGAAATCGAGCGTGTGTCCTTGCGAGTCAACTGCACGGTAGAGATACAGCCATTGCTTTTTCACTTTGATGTACGTCTCATCAACCCGCCAGGAGTCAGACGTCATCTTCAACTGAGGACGGCACCGCTGTTCAAGTGCAGGCGCAGAGTGCTGAACCCAACGATAGATCGTGGTATGATCGACACGCAATCCTCGCTCCGCCATCATTTCTTCCAGGTCACGATAGCTCAAAGCAGAGCGGAGATACCACCTCACGCATAAGAGAAGAATGTCGGGCTGGAAATGGCGCCATTTCAAAGGATTCTGTTCGGTCATCACGTCTCTCTTTCGCTCGTTTTCCTGTCCTGTACCAGATCAGCTTTCTTCTTTGCAACACTACCCTCTGGACTACTTCAACCACCACAGACGCCGAGCGCAAAGAGATCATCCGCCAAGTCGTTGAACGGGTCATTGTGGATGTACAGGGCAGTAATGAGCGCGTGAGGGTACGCATTGAGTGGGTTGGCGGAGGCCACATTGAGGGCGTTGTGCTTCGACCGATTGGCAGGCTGAGCGAGCTGAGTACGTATCCGCAGATTTGCCAACAGATCCAGGTGTTAACGGAAGCAGGCTGGACCGCCGCCGCTATTGCCCAGGCGTTGAACGACGCTGGCTATTGCTCTGCCCGTTCCACCACTGGCTTTCGCGCAGAAACCATCACGCAGTTGCAGCGCCAGTTAGGGGTGAAAGCGCCACGCCCGCGCGTTCGGTCCCATGGTGGGTTCCTGCCTGATGAATGGTAGCCAACCGAACTGGCTCACCGACTTCACATCCCACGTGGGACGTTCTCTCACTGGATCCGTCATGGCCTGGTGCAGGCTTGTCAGCTCGATGAACCCTTGCATCGCTGGGTCGTATGGGCTGACGAGGCAGAGCAGGAACGCCTTTGGCAGTACCACCAGCGCACAATTGGGGATGATCTTCGCCACCGCTGGAGCGGTGCGCCACTTGTCGAACGGCTCTAATGGGGATATCATACCAGCACATTACGAAAGGAAAGAACCATGGCAGCCAGTCAGAGACAGAAAACAACATTGGAGGGTCGTGTGACTGGGTTATCAAACGAACCTTTGCCTGGATCACCCCATGTCGTCGGCTCAGTAAGGATTATGAAACTCTGCCAGAGAGCAGCGAGGCTATGATCTTCATTGCGATGACTCGCTTGATGATCCGACGCTTGAGCAAAAGGTAACCTTTTCAAACCAGCTCTAAGCTCGACTTTGTACATTTTTTGCAAGGGCTACCGAGGTCAGCTTCCGACAGTGAACGTATCAGCAGGCCTCTCGAGACGCCTGAGTATGATACGAAATACAGGGTGCTTCTCCGCTCGCCGACTTTTTCAACATCAGGCTGGTGCAGGTGACGTTGAAAAAGGGCAGCTGGTCCAGCGTTTTTCCTTGCTGCTGGCTTCCCAGGGCTCTTCAGAAGCTCTTTTCGATGGAGGAGAGACTCAGAGCACTTGTTAGCCAAAGAAAAAATTGTACAAAGTCGAGCTAAGAACTTTGATCAAGAATGAATTGACGAGGCCGATACGACGCCCTTAGTCGAAGTGCTTCGACTAAGGGCCTTGACAGAACATGAACACATGTGTAGGATAGACCTGTATGCTACGAGAGGAGGCGTGAGACGTGCCCAAATCGAAGACAATCTATGACGTCGCCACCCTGGCTGGGGTCAGCATCTCTACCGTATCGCTCGCGCTTAACGCTCCAGCGCGTGTCAGCGCGGAGACGAGACGCAAGGTGTTGGAGGCCGTAGATGCGCTCGGCTTTGTCCCCAAGCCAGAAGCGGTTGCCAAGGCACGCCGAGGGGTGGGACGAGTCGGAGTCATAGCACCCTATACCTCGTACCCGTCCGTGGCCCGACGCCTGAACGGGATCCTCCACGTTGCCAGTCAGCATCTGCTGGAAATCGTCTTGTTCGACCAGGAGTCAGCTGCACAACGTTCCTCCCCATTGCTCTCCAGCTTGCCTATCACCGGACGACTGGATGGACTCATCGTCGTGAGCTTGCCGTTGGACGAGGCGGCAGCCAAACGCCTCACCGACCTGCGGCTTCCCACGGTGCTGATCGATGTCCACCATCCCGGATTCGACTCCGTCTTCACGTCCGACTCCACTGGCGGTCGGCTCGCGGCTTCGCATCTGGTGGCTCGCGGCCATCGCCACTTTGGCTTCCTTGGTGAGGCACAGCAATCGCTCCTATATGTCTCACCAGCACAACGGCGGCTCGCAGGCTACCGTGCAGCACTGGCGGAAGCTGGCTATCCTCTCACAGACACCGATGTACGTTTCATGGCACATGGAGTCGAGCCAGCCTTTGAGGCAGCAAAGGACCTGTTGTCGATGGAGCATCGCCCAACCGCCGTTTTCGCGAGCTCCGACACGCTTGCAGCGGGGGCGCTGAGAGCCGCACACGACCTGGAACTCGCCGTTCCAGGTGACGTGGCTATTGTTGGCTTCGACGATGGAGAACTGGCTGAAGCCCTGGGTCTTACGACCGTGCACCAGCCTCTGGAAGAATCCGGTCGGGCTGCCATGGAGCGGCTGCTCCAACAACTTGATAGGCCCGGCACGGTTCGCGAGGTGGCCCTGGGACTGGAGTTGGTCCTACGTGGGACGAGCTAACGGACATGCAAGCGTCGTTCGGGCTGGCCCCAAACGGTTGCCCAACTCACGACAGAGATTGATAGACATGTGACTGCTTACTACTCCTTGCACTGCAACCAGATCGCCGTGTCAGGAGGAAGCATATGACCATCCAGCCGTCCACTTGCAAGGAGTACTTTGTCGTAGGCAGGCAGAGGAGTGGGATCAGTGGCAAAGTTGACCAGACACATGACATCCTTCCCACGCTTGAAGGCCATCACGCGCGAAGGCGCCTCTACCCAGCGCAGGTGGCCGTCCAGGAAGGCTGAATACGTACGACGAAGTCTCAACGCTTCTCGGTAGAGCGTCAACATCGAGCCGAGGTTGTGCGTCTGAGACTCCACGCTGAGGGTGCTCCACTGCGGCGGTTGTGGCAGCCAGGGCTTCCTCGTGCTGAAGCCCAACGCAGGCAGAGTGTCGGACCACGGGAGCGGAACACGGCATCCATCTCGGCCACGAATTTGGTGGCCTGAGCGTTCCCAGATGGGATCTTGCAAGATATCGGTTGGCAGGTCGTCAACCTCTGGCAGACCGAGCTCCTCTCCCTGATACAGGTAGGCTGCACCAGGCAGAGCCAGCATCAGCAGAGCCGCCGCTCGTGCCCGCCTGGAGCCCAGCTCGATATCTACCAGCCCTGCATCAAGGCCCACCCGTAGCTGAGTCCAGTCGCCGGACAGTCCGTAGCGCGTGACGGGGCGAGTGACATCATGACTGGAAAGTACCCAGGTTGCCGGCGCGCCAACCTGGGCCAGCATGGCGAGGTGGGTATCGATGGTTGTACGGAGTTTGTCGGCATCCCAGGGGCACTTGAGAAAGTCGAAATTGAATGCGCTGTGTAACTCATCCATACGAAGGTACTGAGCTAATCCGCCAGTCCTGATGCGCCAGGCTTCAGCCACGAACATGCGTGCTCCCTGAGGCGTTGCAGCATACGAATCAGCCATCCATCGCCACTGACGAAATATCTCGTGAATGTCCTCGCGGTCCCAGTGTGGATGCTGGGCAACCGCTTCACCTCTCATTTCCGCTGCTTCGACCAATCCAGGAGGGAACTGTGCACTCCTCACATTGATATCTGGGAGAAGCGGATGCTTTGCCAGCCCATGCGCTACATCAATGCGGAATCCATCGATGCCACGATCAAACCAGAACCGCAGAATCGCCTCGAACTCCGCCCGTACCTCCGGATTCGTCCAGTTGAGATCAGGCTGCTGGGGAGCAAATAAGTGGAGGTACCACTCTCCTGGTCGCCCATTGTCCTCGTGGAGGCGGGTCCAGGCGGGACCGCCGAATACCGAGAGCCAGTTGTTAGGAGGTTCTTCTCCTGCTGGTCCGCGACCGGGGCGGAACCAGTATCGCGCACGCTGAGGTGAGCCAGGCTCTGCGGCCAGTGCATTCAGAAACCATCTGTGCTGGTCAGACGTGTGGTTGGGAACGATGTCGAGAATGATGCGCAACCCATGTTTGTGGGTCTCTTCGATCAGACGTTCAGCTTCGGAGAGCGTGCCAAACTCAGGTGCGATTTCACGGAAGTCTGCTACATCATACCCTCCATCAGCCATCGGTGAGCGGTACCAGGGCGTGATCCAGATCGCATCGACCCCAAGGTCTGCCAGATACGGCAGGCGCGACCGAATGCCAGCGATATCTCCCAGCCCGTCGCCGTTGCCATCGGCGAAGCTACGAATATAAATCTGGTAGATTACAGCATGACGCCACCAGGGGGCAACGTCTGTTTTAGAGGGCATAATAGGCATCAGAATACTCCAAACTTTCCAGATACAACAGCAGACGTTGGGAGCTATCAGCGTGTTTCATGAGAGCCTTCCGCCGCATTGCTCCACGCCGCACGAGATGTTGTCTCTTTTGATCACTATGGACGATGTCTGCTCAGCAGTTAAAGGTCTCGTTTCACCCAATGGTCGAAGGTCGTCACCGGAGCAAAGCGGTTGTTACTGACGACCACATCCAACACCGCTGGTTTTCGCCGCGAAAGCGCCTCGTCGAGTGCCTGACGGAAACCTTCAATGGTATCAACCCTGGCTCCAAAGCAGCCAAAGTCTCTGGTGATCTGGCTATAGTCGGTATCGATAAAATCGCAGACCTCTCCAACCACGTCGCCATCGAACTGATACTTGAAAGCGATAGCCTCGTAGGCGAGCGAGGCATTGTTCAGAACGATACAGATGGCGGGAAGTTTGAGTCGGACGGCAGTTTCCAGGTCGCCGATGTGATATCCGAAGCCTCCGTCGCCGATCAGCGCAATGGCACGCCGCTCCGGGGTTGTGGTAAGCGCTAGTTGAGCGCCAAGTACGGAGGGAAATGCCCATCCCAGGGTGCCAGCAGCACGCAGGAAGGTACGGCCAGTTGCTCGCACTGGATAGAGAGCTCCCCCCATGCTCCCATGAAGCCCGTATCGACAACCACGATATCATCTGGGTGAGCCAGTTCGCTGAGGGTCTGGATGAGCGCTTCTTGACGAACATAGCCTGACGAGGGCCTTCGAGCCTGCGCAATGAAATCAGCATGCCACTGCGCCACCTTCTCTCGGACGGACGTACTCCATATGACGTGCTGTTGCAGAGGCTTCGTGTCGTGTAGACGATGGATCAATGCTGACGCTGCTTCGTGTGCGTCAGCAATCACTGCGACATCGACCGATCTGCTGATACTCATACGTTCAGCATGCATATCAATCTGGATAACGGTGGTATCCTGCCCTGGGATGCTATAGGTGTCGGTTGCCAGGGCATCAAGGTCGGTGCCAAAAGCAATCACCAGATCTGCTTCGGCGGCAATCTGATTGCAGACTCGGCGGGAGTAGCGTCCGACGACTCCCATCGCGAGCGGGTGATCCTCTCGTATCGATCCCTTGCCGCCCATCGTGGTCATAACGGGAATGCTCGTCAACTCGGCCAGCATCTTCAGTTCTTCGGTACCCTGTGCGATTAAGAGCCCATTTCCGCTCAGGATGAGTGGGCGTTGTGCTTCGCCGAGCCGAGCCACAATCGCCTCAACAGCTGTCCTGGATGGTGCAGACGAGAGTGCAGGTGAACGAAGTCGATAGCTTTGGGCAAGTTCCACTTCCTCAGTGAAGAGGTCGGTCGGGATATCGAGGTGAACAGGTCCTGGACATCCTGCTGTTGCGATGTAAAGAGCCATTGAGACCAGCTCAGCAGCTCGATCCGCTCTGGTGACGTGGGCCTGCCATTTCGTCACAGGTTCGAACATCGGTACCTGGTGAAGCTCCTGATACTCTAAGCGGTTCTCTCCTTTCGTTGAGACGGCACTGGTAAGCGCAAGAACAGGACTGCGCGCCCACCATGCATCGGCGAGAGCACCTGCAACATTTGCCGCCCCCGGTCCCCACTGACCATAAACGACTGCCGGGCGTCCAGTAACACGAGCATAGGCATCGGCCATGACAACGGCCCCAGCTTCACTCCGAGCTAGATGCATGCTGATGCCAACATCACGCAAGGCTCGCCACAGCCAGAGATCTCCCCCAGTGACCAGAAACATGTGTTCGATGCCGTTGTCTTTGAGCGCCTGAGCAACTGCATACGCTGCACGAGCGCGATGCGATCCTGCTAGTCGGGAAACACGTCCTCTGTGATCTGTCACAATGTCCTCCTAGTGGGCTTGCGCACCGATGAACGCCTGGGATGACTCTGGATCGAGTGCGAGCACCGATCTTCCACCATCGACAGGCACCGTCGCGCCGTTGATAAAGCTTGCATCATCTGAGAGCAAATACACGATGGCGGCTGCGATCTCCTGGGAGCAGGCGACCCGGCCAAGCGGATGGAACAGGCGCATCTGCTGTTCGATCCGTGCGACGGCCTCAGGCTCCTTCTGACGAAGAAACTCCTTGTAGCGCTCGGTCTCTACTGAGCCTGGCGCAATGGCATTGACGCGGATGCCATGTAGACCGTACTCGACAGCAAGCGCACGCGTCAGTCCTTCGATAGCGGCCTTGGCAGTCACGTATGGGGTGCAGCCGGGAACGGCTTGCCGCGCCTGGTGCGAGGAGAGGTTCACAATGGCCCCGTGTGTTCCTCCTGCAAGGAAGCGACGAATCGCAGTCCGGCACCCGACAATGACAGGGGAAAGATTTATCGAGATCAGGTCCAGGATCGTGTGCGCGGAGGCGGAGTGGAGCGAAGTGTCCCGGAACACAGCGGCATTGTTGACCCAACCAGTGAAGGAGCCTGCAGCCTGCGCGAGATCCGCAGCGCGCTCCACAACGTTCTCGTCGGAGGCATCACCAACCACGGCGATCACTCGCGGACCAGCCGGATGCTTGTCCACCCAGGTCAGCGCGTCAGGATCACGTTCAATGGCGACCACACTGTTGGCTTCGCCGAGGAGCCGCTCGGCGACCGCCCGGCCGATGCCACGGCCTCCTCCCGTTACCACATAGGAACGGCTCATGCCTGTCCCCAGTTGATTCATGCTCGTTTGTTGATTCTCCATACGTTGCCCTTTCTGCAGAGGAGGGAGAACCGACGGTCACCCTCCAAGAGTCACAATGGTGAAGAAGACCACGCACAGCAGGAAGTTGCGCCAGCCTTTCCTCTTCTGAGAGCATACACAAACGTTCGTAGGATGTCAAGTGCTTTTGTCAAAGCACTTCGATTCATTTGTAGCCATATCCATTGATGAATGTTGTGAAAAAGAAAAAAGCGGATCACCAGGAGAGACCGACCTCACCATCATTCTCGCACGACGAGGGCTTGGATTGATGGCCTATCGGTGTATTTTTAACGAAAAAGTACGACGTACCAGATAACTGAGGCTGATTTTGCTCTTATTGTATTATTCTACACTAAAAAATATGATGTTCTTCCTCTGAGCAAGTCCGTTTCAAGAGCACGGTCTCAAACCACGCTCTGGTCTATGATCGGATGTGTCAGAACTGAGAAGACAGTAGGCGACATGGCGTGCTGATTCCAGCGTTGCTCTGTTTTAGGCTGCCAGAACCATGGCTTTCAAGGCATCCAATTGATGGCAGAACAGATGACGTTGGTTGGCAAGAGAAACCTGCTGTTTCATGGTTGTCCGAAACCGGAAGAATTGGCGTATCTCGTCAAATGCCCTGCAGAAGCGTGATGCCGACGCGAAGCTTCCAAAGCCACGCATGGGAGAGTACCGCTGTTTGATGCTACGATGATCTTGTTCCAGGCGGTTATTCAGGTAGGGGTTACAGCGATGGAGAACCTCACAGCCAAGCGTCTCACGGATCGCTCGTGGATAGGAGTCATGCCCGTCGGTTGTCACGCGCTCTGGCACATGACCAACTGTCTCAAGCGCCTGCTTGAAAAATCGTTTGGCGGCATGCATATCCCGTTTCTCGCTCAGCATGGAGTCAACGAGATTGCCATCTCGATCGATGGCGCGAGAGAGGTAACACCACTTCCCGTGGACTTTGACGTAGGTTTCGTCGATGTACCACGATGTTCCCGCTTGCCCGCGCCTCCTCACACGGAGCCGATCCGCCAACACTGGTGCAAAACGAGCTTCCCAATCGCGAACCGCCTCATGGGTACACACCAAACCACGTTCGAGAAATAGCTCAGCGACATCACGAAAACTGAGCGAGAAACGGAAATACAACCACACCGCATGGCTGATAATTTCCGGCGGAAAGCGGTAACCGTTGTAATCGGGAGCAAGGCTGTTTGTTTTCATACAGCTATTCTCGCATCGTGTTCAGTTCTATTGCCAAGTTGACAATACCTCGTGAGTTGCTTGTGCAACCCGAGGTAGAGGGGGATCAAACCTTCAATATCCGAAGATGTTGCCTGCCGGATGAGAATCTTCTCCATGTGCTTTTTCCTCTGCGAATTGTATGCTCTCGACCCGTAGGTATATCAGAAAGGACGCTCGCGCTTCTAGCTATTACCACGTGCGTTTTCAAATTTTCACCCATTTCCCAGGAGGTCCTGAGATTTTATCCATTCAAATGGCTCCTGGTAAATGACTTACCAAGTGAGCAGGTCTGGCATTCAAACGTGAGAAATTGCCCCCAATGTTGAGCACGGGTATCCACGTTTCCTGGAAAACCGCTTCTTATCTGGCTTCATTCACTGCCATTTTGTAAATTGGTGAGAAAAAGAAAGGCCATGCGCATGACTATGGCTTGAGATCCAGCACCGCGCGGCCTGTCTGCAAATCGACCGGCACCGAGATCTGATCATGCACGAGCAGCCACTTGTCTCCGATCTTGCGCCAGCAAGCGGTCCAACGCACCCAGACACCGATCTTCTGCCCAGTGGGCAGGGTTGCGCTCGCCCGGTTGAAGCTGTGGGTGAAGGCCATATCCTCGCCCACCGTAATGGACAGGTCGGCAATTTCATAGCCAATCGGACCCGGCAACGACGAGAACGCCTCTTCCCAACGTTTCCTCATTGCATCTGCTCCCACGTATTGTAGCGGGGGCACGACGTCGAACGTCACGATCTCCGGCGCGTACATGGACATTATCCCATCGATGTCCTTCGCGCGAAACGCCTTGGCATACCCCTCTATCAACCTTTTGATTTCAATTTCATCGTTTTTCTTGTTCTCTTCGCTTGTCATAGTTTCCTCCTTACTCTCGCCTGTTTATGAACCGCACGTTCTTGTGGTGATTGGCCCTCCAATCCCGTGGGGGGACAGGGGTGAACCCACAAGACGTTGAACGTTTATCTGAGAACGATAAACAGGCGTCTCCGACATCGGCTCAATTCTCACGCCCAGAACGACCTGGGTTTGGTGATCATCCTGAGATACATCGTATTATAGGCGGATTGCATCAGGAGAGCCAACGCGAACCTCTCTTTCTCCCCTTCAATTTACAAGATATCGATGAAACAAGCCAGATGAGAAGCGGTTTTCCAGGAAACGTGGATACCCGTGCTCAACATTGGGGGCAATTTCTCACGTTTGAGGGCCAGACCTGCTCACTTGGTGGCTCATCCCACGAGATACGCAACGAGCTACAAGCAAGCTAGCAGCATAACACAAAAAGAGGTCTCTACTTGAGAGAGAAGCTGTTGTTTCGTCTCAAGATGGGAGGTCTCTGTTGTCCATGATAGCGAACCCGTGTATTGAAATCCAGACCTCTGAAGAGCCTCGGCCAGCAGTACCACCCTGGTTTGGGGAAGTGACTATCATTGTGCAGTATCTCGTCACCAAGAGACTGCTCGACGCTTTTGCCCAGAAGGTGCGTCTGATCCGCGGTCGCTTTGGTCGTTATGAGCCCATCGATTTTCTGGCACTCTTGTTAGGCTATGCCATCAGTGGGGAACGCACTTTAGAAGCTTTTTTTGGGCGGCTAGCTCCCTTTGGATCAGCATTCATGGCCCTCTTTGGACGCCGGTATTGTCCGCATCGGGCCAGCTTGAGTCGCTTTCTAGCCGCTGTGGACCGTCCTTGTCTCGAAGCCTTCCGCCCCCTTTTCCAGCAGAGTTTCACCGATGGGTGGACCGGAGATTCCATCGGGGGGATCTTCGACCGACAAGGTCATCGTTTTATCGTCTTTGATGTGGATGCTACTCGTCAGGCAGCCCGGCAGCGTGCCCTGCCAACGGCTCCAGAACTGCCTTCTCCCCGTCGTCGCCTTGATGGAGTATGTGCCCCTGGCTACATGGGACGCAAACGCGGCGAGGTTGTTCGGACGCGTACGACAGCGTTGCAAATGCACACGCGCCAATGGGTCGGGACGTACTCTGGCAAGGGCAATGGGAACTATCGGGGCGAACTGGCAAGCGCTCTTCAGGCGGTCATGACCTACCTGGAACAGTTCACTCTCCCTCCTGAGATAGCCTTGATCCGCTTGGATGGGCAATATGGCGATGCCGCAGTCATCGCTCAAATCATGCGCACAGGTGCCCATCTGGTCACCCGAGGCAAAGGCTATCAGCTTTTGGAGCGCCCACAGATCCTGCAAGTGCTCGTTCATCCGCCAACCGCCAGCGTCACCAGGAAAAACACTGGCGAGGTTGTCGAGATGTTTGAGGGAGGCTGGCTCGCCTTAGGAGAAGGGATGCCTTCCGTTCGAATCATTGTAACTCGATATCTGGCTCCTTCTTCAGATTGCACCGTGAAAGTTGGCAAACGCGTGGGAGAATGGATCTATGAGCTCTTCATCACCACGCTTGCTGTCGAGAGCTTCCTGGTCCAGGATGTGGTGGAGTTCTATCACGGACGGGGTGCTTTTGAAACGATCTTCGCCGAGGAAGATCTGGAAGATGATCCGGATCGGTGGTGTTCGTATACCAAGTGCGGACAGGAACTCTGGCAGATCGCGTGCCAATGGATGTGGAATATCCGGCTGTCGCTCGGGCATACCATGCAAGGAAAGGAACTGCGCGAGATGGAGTGGTCTCCGGCCAAGGAATGTCCCCCACAGGTTTCTTCGACCGATCAGCTCCCAGACGCCTACGGTCCCTGGCAATGGGCCAGAGACAGTGGTCGGAGCCAGATCCCAGTCAGTGCTTTCACACTGCACGATGAGGTCTCGCTCCGCTGCCCGACTGGGGCGACCCTTTGGTTGAGTGAAGTGCGTCAAGAACATGCGTACACCCAACGGGCAGTGTATGTGGCTCAGTTGGATGATTGTCGGCTCTGTCCCCTGCGCGAGCAGTGTTTGGCGCGAGGAGTGAAAGGAAACCGGGCGCGTCGTGTCAGTGCTGTGCGTCACCTGCTCCCAGCACCTTCCTTGGTGGAACCTCAGACAGGCATCCTGGCTGCAACCCGTTGGGTTGATGTTGCAGGTCGCGCACTTCGACGAACCTGGACGGCTCACTGGCGCGGTCAATACGTTGAAATCCTCCCACTTGTTGAGACCCCACAGCACATTCCTCCACCACCTCGCTCACCTCGTGCGGTCCGCTCGCATGATCGGTGGAGTTGGTCAGATCGGCTCGCGCGCAATGCCTGGTTCGGTCCACCGCACGTGCGCATTACCGTGGCTGGGGTTCCTGCTTTCCTGACCACATGCCACTGAGGAGGAACAAGCTTCAGCAGAACAACTGACCGCGCTCTCCTTTCCCTCTGAATACCTCAGCAGGGCGAAGAAGCTCTGTGCCTTTTTCCGTTCTTCACCACGCGTTCTTTTCTCTCTCTCTTGCTTGATTGCTTACATCTCGTTGCGTATCACGTGGGCTCATGGCCACCTTTGGTGATAGATGAGCTTATCCAGGAGACAAAATGACAAAGGCCAGCTCAAGCAGTCTCTCCTAAAAACTCATTCGTATCTCGATTCACCAAAGGTGGCCAAGAGGCACTTGGTAAGTCATTTACCAGCTCCGTGAGCGATATTGTGGCAGCAGATCTGCCTTCCTAAGCAACGGAGACATCTAGACGAGGCATGCCACTATCCAAGACTGGGTTTTCATCTGATACGCATTCAAGCCAGGCCAGCATTGCTCTTGCGCAACAGTCACACTCAAAAATGGCCTGTGAACCATAATGTGCCGGCACGCTTGTGAAGCATATCATAGACCGGGATTGCCAATATATGGATAAATCTTCACCCTGGATCATAACCTCCTTTGCGCTGAAATTGAAACACGATAGAGCATTGGATATACTTGGCTAAGAAGGTGGACTGAAAGCTCTGGCAAATCGTTGAGGCTTTCGGTTTTTCTCACATCATGAAAGGATACGATACTCTATGGCTGATACAGATACCAAGAACTCTTCCTCGCTTCCCGCACTGGATGATATGCTGCATACTCTCTTACTGAGAGAAGAGGACAAGAACAAGCGAACACGCCAAGATGAAGACGTGAAAGAATTACGTCACCTCCTTTTCCCAGTGACGCGTCACACCATCTATCTGAAGCATTCTTCTCTCGGGCCTCTTTCCAGCCCGGTAGCGCGCATACTGCACGACTATGCAAACGACACAAGTCATTTTGGGGACATTTATGATACACGCTGGAAGGAGCATATACATACGGCCCATAGTCGCCTCGCCAACCTGATCAGTGCCAGGCCTGACCAGGTTGCATTTACCGCTAGCACCGCCGATGGGCTTATGTTGATTGCTCACTGCCTGGACTGGCAAGCAGGCGATACGATAATTATCGCGGAGGACGAGTTTCCCAGCAATGTCCACCCGTGGTTGAATCTGCAAGAATTGGGTGTACAGGTCCACACCGTACCTGCTCGCAACCACCGCATTGTCGCCGAAGATATTTTTGCCAGTATTACTTCACGCACACGCCTCGTCAGCCTGAGCCTTGTAGAGTTCTCAACAGGATTCCGCAACGATATTGCTCCTATCGCTGCCTATTGCCATGAGCGCGGCATTCTGTGCGGTATTGATGCGATACAAGCTCTGGGGGCATTGGAGGTGAATGTGCAGGCACTGGACGTTGATTATGTCGCTGCGGCAGCGCACAAGTGGCTGCTCAGTCCACGTACCACCGGTATCCTCTACGTATCCGACAATCTCTTCCCGCAGTTGCATATGAGACGCAAGGGCTGGTACAGCATGGAGGAGCCATTTGACTACTTTAATTATCAACAGCCATTGAAAGCAGGGGCAGCATGTTTAGAGTATAGTTGGCCCAACGCTTTCTCTATCGTAGGGTTGGATGTTGCATTGGAGGTCTTCGAGAGCCTTGATGGTGGAATGCAAGCAGTTGAGGCACGGGTCCTGGGCATTACCAGACACCTTCTGGCAGGGCTGAAGCAGCTCGGCTATCCGATCATCTCGCCACAGAGCGAGGGGGAGCGTTCAGGGATCGTGTGCTTTCTGCCACATCCTGAGTACCGGAATATGACAAACCAGCAGATAGCGAGTGGGTTAGCAGCACAGCAAATTTATGTCGTGGCACGTGCCGGTGCTGTGCGCATTTCACCACATTTCTACAACACCATCGAAGAGATTGATGTGGTGCTCAATACTCTTGAGAATTTGAAGAAATAAGCTCCATTGAGAACAAAGATACCTCGTGACAGATTTTTACAGGGTATTGTCAACTTGGCGAGATATTCTACGAACAAGCAGCACGGAATGATAAAATAGGTTCTGTCAGAACTGAGCGCACAGAAACGCATCAGATTCAATGAAGACATTGATACTATTCGCCACCTGCTAGGAAGCTGCCTGTATCAATGCCTTCAAGGAGGTAAGTCGCTGGAGGAAAGCTCGTCGCTGTTTGGGGAGGAAAATCGGTTCTCCCATGGTACGATGCGAACGGAGATAATTTCGTAGTTCGTCAAAGGCACAACAAAAACGTGCTGTAGCTTCAAACGTTTTAAAGCCACGCATGAGATAGTATCGCTGCTTAATGCCACGGTGGTCTTGCTCCAGACGATTGTTGAGGTATGTATTCGTCCGATGCACCACCTCACTTCCCATGATTTCGCGTATCGCACGGGGATAGGAACGATGTCCGCCTGTTGTAACAGACTCTGGCGCATAACCAACGACAGCCATGGCTTGCTTGAAGAACTGTTGTGCAGCATCCATATCTCGTTTTTCACTCAGCCGAGAATCGACGAGATTGCCATCTTGATCAATGGCTCGATAGAGATAGCACCATTTTCCCTGAACCTTGATATATGTCTCGTCAACATGCCAGGACGTTCCTGCTTGCCCGTGCCGCCGGGTTCGCAACTGATCAGCCATCAGAGGAGCAAATCGTGTTTCCCAGTCTCGAACTGCTTCGTGCGTAAAGGGAAAGCCGCGTTCTAAAAACATTTCAGCCACATCACGCAGACTCAGTTTGTAACGTAAGCGCCAGAAAACGACGAGGAGAACGATATCCGTAGGGAATTCGAGGTAGTTGAAAGGGGTGCCAGTTCGTTCATTGAATATGCGTCTGCATTGAGTGCAGAAAAATGTTATGACCCCAATATCGCCGATGTGGCTGGCGCCCGCCTCTCGTTGGAGGGGCTTGTTCAACGGTTCACGCGTCTCTCGCATCTGTTCGCTGATCATGGCTATGATGGGGAGCCCTTTGAGCACTGGCTCCGTGACCATCTTGGATGGGAGATCGAAATCGTTCCCCAGCAGGAGCGTGAGCCGCAGGCCGATTGGGAGCTCGTTAATGGGCAACCTGTCCAGATTCGCAAACCCAAGGGAGGCTTTCAAGTCCAGCGCAAGCGTTGGATTGTCGAAAGGACCTTCGGCTGGCTTATCCGCTTTCGACGACTCGCTCGCGATTATGAGGGCTTGCCCTCCAGCAGCGAGGCCCTTCATCCAGGTGGCTTCCATCCGTCTGTTCTTGACGCGTTTAGCTCCTTCCAAGTACTAGTTTGTCATCTTAAGTCACACTCTTAGAGTCGGTACTTCTACTCACTCTACATACCCAATTACAGGCAGTTATTGCAGAATGAGACAGCGAAAAAGGTTCGAGTTCCGTTTCCATTTCACTATTCGGTACTTGAAAGTGTCGTCTTAGCTGCTATTAAAGTGTTCTGCATGCTTACTGCTCCTAACGCCCTATGTCCTGCCCTTGGTAGCAGCAACCTTCACTCCACCCCTACAGCGCTACCCATTGAAGTACGGAGAAATCGGTCGGAGGAGGATGGCAAACTGCTATTCTGGCTATCTTTCGCTACCTGTCCTTCCAGCGTTTTGATGCGCTTTTGCTGGGAGACAGTCACTCCATCCAGATCCTTGACCTGGTTATGAAGAGCATTAATGGCATGGATGGACTCCCGCACACACTCACGAAGCTTTTGATTGGCTGCTCGCAACGCCTGGCTCTCTTGTCCCATTCGCTCCAGTTCTTTATCCTTGTCATGAAATTACTCTGGCAGATCGACTATCATCTCTGCAATGTATGGCCCTTCTGAACAGTTACCAAAATCAGAGAGATTTTGGCCTACCCTCAAACTGATATGAATTTCTCCTCTATCAAACAAATTCTGTCCCGGTTTCGCTTCGACTGTGTTATTAAGAGTGAACATCGATGTTACACGCATTCAGTAAAAACGATGCCCAGCAGATTACAACAATAAACACTTAAAACATATGATGAAGCAGGGAGATTGTATGGAAATGACACACGCAGTTTCGGCCTTCCACGCCAAAACAACGGAGCGGGGAAATGAGCCAGTTGAGGCTGAAGCTGCTTGCATTGAAGCAGCTAAAAGCAATCCAGCTGCGTTTGAACCACTTTATCATCGCTATCGGGAGCGGATCTATCATTATCTCCGCACACGCATCAATAATGATGAAGATGCTGCTGATCTCACACAGCAAGTATTCCTCATGGCGCTGGATGCACTTCCACGATATAAGCAACGTGGCATTCCTTTTATTGCCTGGCTCTTCCGTATTGCCCATCATGCAGCGATAAATGCGGCCCGGCGATATAAAAGCAGTGTTTCCTGGGATGCTCTGCCTGAAACGTTGCACCCGATCAGCTCACAGAGTCCTGAAGAGTTGGCGCTCAAGCAAGAAACATTGACCCATCTCAAATCGCTCGTCGCCTCATTATCACCCGATAAACGTGAGTTGCTCGCTCTGCGCTTCGCTGCCGGTCTGAGCGCGCCACAGATTGCCGCTATTGTTGGCAAGAAACCAGAAACAGTCAAAAAACAGATTACGCGTCTCATCACTTTTTTGAAGGAGCAGAATCACCATGAGTAACCATTCACCACAATTGGATGAGATCACAGTACAACGCTATGAACAGGCTCTGGAGGATCTGTATACCCAGTCTGAGATCCCATCAACACTGACCTGGAACGATGTACAGGCTCGTCGTATACAGAACACACTTCAGGGCAAACGCAACACCGGTCAAGCAACCTGGCCCCGCAGTTCCTCATCCAGAGGGAAACGCATTGCCGTCGTTATCGCAGCGGCGCTCTTGCTAACGATCATTAGCGGAACCGCCTATGCCTCCGGTATACTCGACCGGGTCATTTCGTCTATGATACAGCCTGGATATGTGCAATCCGGCAACCCGCTGAAACCAGAGATGTATACCACCTTGAATCTCACCAGCCAGGATGGCGAGCTGACAGGC
Organism: Ktedonobacter sp. SOSP1-52; assembly: GCF_016587395.1. Classification (NCBI taxonomy): domain Bacteria; kingdom Bacillati; phylum Chloroflexota; class Ktedonobacteria; order Ktedonobacterales; family Ktedonobacteraceae; genus Ktedonobacter; species Ktedonobacter sp. SOSP1-52. The sequence goes on along the minus strand of NZ_BNJH01000007.1, from coordinate 276,160 downwards.
AAACTAGAAACCGCCTATGCTGACCCGAACGAGCTGATCCTGGGTCTTTCAGCCAACCATTCCAAGGTCCCATCAGCCGGGAAAGGAGGAGAGTGGGATCTGTATGCGGGAAAAGTCACCACATCTGATGGATTCCTCTTACCACCAATGAGTGATGCCACCACTAATGGCGGGGGTGAGGACGGAATGATCCTGGAAATAGGAAAGACGCGCACACCTGTCGATCCTAATACCGCATCAATAGTAGCAACCTTTGATACTTCCCAGATTCAGGGCAATCCTACCTCACTGCACATTCATGCCGAGTTTATCTACTATTGTATTGGCATGAATGGTGCTCAATGCGCGCCAGAGGCACGTGCTCATGATATCACACATCCTTACAAACTCACCTATGATGTGACGGTTCCGTTCCATGCGGGCAAAATCGTGAATGTAAACAAAACTGTCATAAGCGATGGCAAAGCAGTAACGCTCGAACGCGTGATCATCGCGCCGTCAGGGACGCGCCTCTTCATTCATGGACTCAGCTTCTTCAAGATGCCATCACGCAATGACAAATCTGGCTCCGATGAAACACAATTAAGCACCGGAGACCAGACCTATCACAAACTCATCCTGGTAGGCGTGGGACAGGATATAACAAATCCGCAGGACCCACATCATCTCGACACAGCCATCTATGTGCCAAAGACAAGTGTCGGCAATGATCACAACTGGACGCTACACATTCTCAATCCCAAGGGTGGCGCTGGCTGGACCTTTACTTTTACTGTCTAGTGAGAAACATTTTGAAAGGTGATTGATCTCCTTTTCTCTCTTGGGAGGATGGAGAACTGTTCTCTGAAAGAAAGATGAGATGCCCATCCTTCTTTCAGAGAACAGCAAAGAGCAGTAGAAAAAGATGAACATGGTATCCACGATTCATGCAAACGTGTTACACACAACAATGCTCTATGAGCGTTATGGTCCAGCGTTCTTTGGATTTTTATGCCGTCACCTTGTCTCTCGAGAAGATGCAGAGGATGTGCAGGGAGAGGTCTTTAAAGCGATTTTGGAACACCCATCCTTTGCGTCGTGGTCGGAGGAGGCGCAACGCCGCTGGATGTGGCGAGTTGTCAGGAACAAGGTGGTCGATGTCTATCGTACATCATTGCGAGTGGAGTATGTTTCTCTGGAGGAGGTTTGTGACCATCTCACTGACGATGAGCGAGAGACGCCTGAACAGATGATCTTGCAGCATGAAACTGCAATCCACCTTGGGGAGGCGATGCGCAGGTTACCACTGTGGCAGCAACGGCTGCTGAAGTGGCGCTTTGCTGATGAGATGCGGTGTGGGGAGATCGCAGATCAGCTTGGCAAAAGTGAAATGGCCGTGAGGGCTCAGCTCTCACGAACATTGAAACGGCTACGGCGAATCTATGAGGAGGAGAAGGCGCAACGATCGTGCGAGGGAGAATGCCCTTCCGATTGAGGTGATGAGTGATTACGTCCCGCTTTGGAGGGAAGTTGAAAGAGAAAGCCTAGTACTAGTTTGCACTGCGAAATGCAAGCGGCCTGGGAAGCGAGTTTACAGGATCAGCTTGCCTCTCAAATACGCTGCTTCTCCCGCAAATCGTCTCAATCTCAGGGATGGGAGGCCACTAGAGCGGCCTGTGGAGCGGATTGCATTTCGCAGTGCAAACTAGTACTACAGTGCCACTTACTGTTTTAACCAGATGAAGAAAGGGAAAGACCTTCCTCTTGCAGCACTTGGAGGATCAGTGCCCATTTCCCCTCTCTGCACCATCGGTAATAGCGCTCGGCCACGCTGGACCAGGGACCAAAGCGTTTTGGGATCTCACGCCAAGATGAGCCAGTGTCCATGACCCAGAGGATGGCTTCGATGATCAGGCGAGGATCGGCCACCTGCCGCCTCGTCTGGTAGACGTACTTTGGTAACCGCGCGCAAATCTTTTCCCACTGCCCATCGGAAAGTTGGAACGTGCCCACCAATCGGATGGGCGAGCGCTCCGGTGGGTCTTCCGCAGGCGCCTAACGGCCTCGACGTTCCCAATGACAGCGTTAGGCGCCTGCTTGATGCTGACGGCGAAAGCGCGACCACCAGAATCCCCGCTCTTGCTGTTCCTCTGGTCCTCCCAGCAGTTGGATCAGCCGCCGGACTTCCGCCACACTCAGTGGGAGATCGCTTTTTTTTCCTGCGCATTGGCCTGGGTTCTCACCACGGCCAGGATCGCATGAGCCAGGAGTGCTAGCGTCACGAAACGATACCAGGCCCGAAAGCCGCGGACCTCATACTGATCGAGCCCAACTTCGCCTTTCGCTTCTTCGAAGCCCTCCTCGATTTTCCATCGGCTCCCCGCCACTCGCACCAGATCCGCCAGTTGCGTGCTCGCTGGCCCGGCAGCACGATAATAGGCGCGCTGACTGGGATCAGCCAGATTGCGCTGGATCAGCACCCATCGCGCTCGCTCACATTCCCTATCGGCCTGGTGTGGCAATTGGAGCCACGCCCACTCATACAGGCGCTGCCCTTTGCTCCCATTCCCCGCTGAGATCACCCTCCAGGCAGACGTTGGCAGAAGTGCCGCAACGTAGCCAAGAGGTTGGTGCCGTCCAGCCATCCAGATCAGATGTGTCTCAGGCACCGCTACCACATAGTTCTTGCCTTGCTCATCGGGTTGTGTTGCAAGAAATAGGGAGCGAACATGGTGAGTGTGAGCGTGTCTCTCAAATGTTTTTAGGCGACCACTCCGAACAACCGGGCGACGAGTGCAACCTGCCCTCCTACATTACCTTTTGCTACTCCTTGCAATTGCCCTTTCCTAATCATGTTCATCATCTCGAAGCCCCAGAGTGTTCGCCAAGCTGTCTCGAACGAGAAAAAGCCCATTCCTGGTTTCGTCAACACTGATGTCCCAGAAGGTTGATGATAGTAAGACTCGAACCACTTCAGCAAGCACATGCAGCCGATCTCTACACAGCGGGTGACGCGCTACTCTCTGACGATATATGCCAGATAATCCAGGCCGCTCACCAGAAGCTATGGCAAACTGGATCGATACAGCGCTCCAGGCGCGTGAGAAGGGCATAGCATTGTCCTTCGCTGTTTGTTACGCCTTCAGCATTTTTTCATTCCGAGGATTAAAAGTGAGACGGGTCCCAAGAGAGCTACCAGTTGTGATTATGGCACATTTTTTGAGACTCCCTCATTGGAAAGACTCACCCTCACGAAGATGATGGATTCCTGTGCAGGACAAGCTGAGCAGGGAGTGGCAAAAACCAGTCGATTCTGAGACACTCCCCTCCCAATTCATTGGGTGCCAGCCTTGTCGAGTTTTGGAGGACGGATGCCAAACACTGCAATCATCGTGGCAGCGACGATCACTGCCGCCGAGGCGACAAATACTATCGAGACGCCATGTACAGCATCTTGAGCGATAAGCGATCCGAAAAGTGCCACGCCGATGGCTCCTCCTGCCTGACGCACGGTATTGAGCACTCCTGACGCGATCCCTGAGCGCGACCGAGGAACAGCCGAAAGCAGCGCGGTGGTCATGGCCGGGACAGCGAGTCCGATGCCCAGTGGAATAACGAGCAGACCTGGCAGCATGGCGACATATGGTGTTGTCGGATCGAGCTTATGCAGAAGCCAGTACCCTGCGGAAGCAACGAGCAGGCCCATGACCATCAGTGGCCGCATACCAAACTTCCCACCCAGCCAGCTGGAAGCAAGATTGGATGCGAGCAGCACCAAGGGGAAGGGCAGGAAAGCTATGCCAAAATCGATCGGCGAAAAGTGGCGAACCTGCTGGAGATAGAGACTGAGGATGAAGATGACCCCGTAGAGGGTGAGATTGATGGCTAGGCCAACGAGTGTTGTTGCACTGAATGTTGGGTTGCGAAAGAAGTTGAGCGGCAACATAGGCGTCCGAACGCGCGCCTCGACCAAGACAAAGGCTACTACACAGATCAGCGCGATCCCAAAACCGAGCAGAACGAGAGGCGAGGACCATCCGACTACACTCGTTTCAATCATCGTCGCTGTCAGACTCGAGAGTCCTGCAATGGCGAGGAGCTGTCCACCCAGATCGAATCGGTCACTCTGATGGGCAGGAGACTCCTCGACGTAGCGCCATGTGAGCCAGATGCCAATGGCCCCGAGTGGCAGATTAACGAAGAAGATGCTCCTCCAACTCAGCGCATGTACCAGGAATCCGCCGAGCACTGGTCCTGTTGCCAGCGCGACGCTGCCAGCTGCAGTCCACAGGCCAACCGCTCGAGCCCGTGTCGCTATGTCGTCACGACAAGCATGGTTAAGCAGTGCTAAAGAGCAGGGGACCAAAAATGCCGCCCCGATGCCCTGGATGCAGCGCGCGACAATGAGTACGGTAGGAATGGGTGCAAGTCCACAGGCCAGTGACGCCGCGACGAAGAGGCCAAATCCGCTCACGAACGCTTTACGAGCGCCGATGCGGTCTGCGAGAGTTCCAGCGAAGAGCAGTAGAGATGCGAACAGGAGTGTGTACGCATCTACCACCCATTGCAAACCCGTGACCCCGGTCCTGAGGTCGGTGCCGATCTGTGCTAACGCGACATTGACAATCGACACATCGAGTTGCACGAGCACGAAACCCAGACTGGTCGCAAGGATGGTGATGAGAAGCGCTTTGCGCGAAAAGGGTCTGGGATCAGGCTCCTGGCCGCTTTGCGAGGGAGCGGTCTGCAGCTCATCAAGGTGAGTGGTGGTCATAAAGAATTCCTTTCTTCTCGTTCTGTTCTGCCAAAACAGCATGGGCGGTACAAGACACAGAGAGAGGATGCATTGATACATCAGAAATATGTGATATAATCATTGTAACAGGAAGATCTGATGTATGCAAGAGGAGATCTAGAGATGGAAGAACACACCTTGATTGTTGGACTAGCACAAGCACTGGCCGACCCATTGCGATTGAGCATCCTCCAGCACCTCATGGAGGGTCCGGCGACGGTGTCGGAATTGATGTCGCTCACGGAAGCAACGCAGTCCAAAGTCTCGAACCACTTGGCCCTGCTGCGTGAGCGGAAGTTGGTGCGTGCGACCCGCGACCGGCGGCAGATTGTCTATACCTTGCATGATGCGTCTGTTGGGCAATTGATAGAATCTTTGTCCCTGGTGGCCGGAGTGGTCCCCGCCAGGCAGGGGAAATCGCCACAAATGATCGCCGCTCGCACCTGCTATGATCATCTCGCCGGCCGCTATGGGGTTGCGCTCTTCGACGCCTTACTCTACCAGCAAGCCATTACCGCTCCGTCTGAGCAACGTGGCAACGTCGAATTGGGTTTGCGAGGGGAAGAGGTCTTTGGAAAGCTGGGATTGGACTTGGGAGCGGTGCGAAGCCTTCGCCGTCGTTTTGCCTTCGCCTGTCCCGATTGGACTGAGCGCCGTCCTCACCTGGGAGGGGCACTGGGCGGAGCTCTTTGGAGGCAACTGGTCGAACGAGGTTGGATTGTGAAGCAGCAAGGCACGCGTGCCACCATTGTGACTGAAGAAGGCAAGCAGCAGCTCCAAAAGCACTTCGGTATCCAGGTGAGCGAGAAACATTGAGAAGCTGCGATCTCGCGTGGCCCAGTCTTGTTCTTCGGAGTCCTGACGGTGCTTTCTCCCTCGTGCACACCAGACCAATCCTCCAGGCATTGTCAACTTATTCATAAAAACGAGAGATACTGATGAGTTAGAGGGGGAAAACATGGAAGGTCAACGGGACGTGGGGCAGTTTGTGTGATTATGCGACCTGTTTGATCCCAGTCACCTCATTCCATCGCTGGAATCGTCCCTGCAAAATAGCACGATATTCTCCGGCACGCAAGCGGTGACGTCGCGGCTGGAAATGCCCTGAGATGGGACAAAGGCCGAAAGAAAGCGTTGCGCCTGTGCGGGCTGATGTGAACCTTCGCATCTTCTTTTCGCGCAGTCGAGTCGGTGGTTTTGTCAGAATTCAGAGCAAAGCTTGTCCTATCTATCATTTGCAAGGCATGCTGAGAATAACGACCCATCGAAGAAGGAGTGATTCATGAATTGCCCATATGGTGCCTCAGCTACCACGAGAGAGCAACCCCAGAAGACTACGCTCGGCTATCGAAGATTCCGTTGCTCAGCTTGCAAGCACCGCTTCAACGAACGCACAGGAACGCCGTTCAATTTCCTGGAATCTCCTACAGATAGTGTTCTTCTGGTCGTCCTGTGGCGGCTCCGATACAAGTTGAGCTTGCGAGATCTCGCGGAAATGTTTCTGGAACGCGGCTGGGAGTTCACCCACGAGGCAGTTCGTGAGTGGGAAACGCGCTTTGCCCCACTCATGGCAGAACAGTTGCGGGCTAAACGACGCGGGCAAGCTGGGAGATCATGGTATGTCGATGAAACCTATCTCAAGGTCCATGGGAAGTGGTGCTACCTCTATCGATCTCTTGATGAGGATGGCAATCTCGTTGATTCGCGCCTCAGCAAGAAACGAGATATGGAGGCTGCCCAGCGATTTTTCAAGCAGGCTCTCACCATTGTTGGCCATGCTCCAGAGCGCGTAACAACAGACGGGCATACTTCCTACCCACGAGCAGTACGTGAGATCCTTGGGAGCAGTGTGCAGCATCGTCCCAATACATATCTCAATAATCTGCTGGAGCAAGATCATCGGGGAGTGAAACAGCGCTACTATCCAATGCGTGGCTTTGGTAATTTCAAATCAGCAGCTCGTTTTTGCTGTGCTTTTGACGAATTGCGTAACTATTTTCGCCTACGTCACGCCACGGGAAAAACAATGTCACTGGCAGAACAACGACAATTGTTCCGTGAAAGGCCTGCTGCCTTGCAACTTCTAATGCGGATGGCTTTATAAACCCAATGGATGATGAATTGAGGAGCTTTCACCTCTTTCTATGACTTTTGTGCTCTCAGTTCTGACAGAACCAAGGAAATACCCCGCATGGGCAAAGCGCTGCCAAAGCAGCTGGCGACAATGTCGAATGCTAAAGCTCGCATTCGACTGATAAGTCCTATAGCCGTATCTCTACTTGGAGGAGGGTGTTTCCCCCTTTTTCCTGGGCCTGAGGAGCCTGGATCTGCAAGGAGGTGGTGAAACGGTCTCTTAAGCGATCTTGTGAATGGGCGTTGCTGTGTATTTGTTTGCATACACACGATTACTACAAAACACGTTACGACGGCGAAATGCTTCTGGGGCCTGTTGGCGTAGGCGCTCGCGTACTTTTGGCTTTGTTGCGGCGGCAGGGGAGGTATAGAAAGACTGGTCCTCCGACAAAATGTAGTCGGCATTTTGCACCCAGGCAGGAACCTCCAACCTCGCCTGCTTACACAGGTACTCCACGCTGGCGGCGCAGAATGCCGCCCATTGACGGAGCTGCATCTGTTGCTCCGGGCTTTGGCTTGCCTCATGTTCTGGCTCGCTCAGTCCGATTTTGATAGGCTCTGCCACCAGGGCACAGCGTTGTTCTGGTGTGGGATAGTTCCCGTACCAGTCATGACTAAAGTTGCCAATGGCTTGCCATGGGTCTTCACCATTGTGAATTTGGCGGAATGCTTCCGCTATTGTCTGGGGTACATCTAGGGCAAACATGTTCTCACAAACCTCCTCATCCCTATTATACCTACTCGCAGCAGAGAAAAAAAGAGGAGAGCAATACCTGTGCTGCTCTCCTCTCACTCCTCCTCCTCAAAAAACATATCGAGTGTATAGCTCACAAAACACTCATTTTGCATTTTGCGGCTCATATATTTGTCCATGAGGGCCTGTGCCTGCTCTCGCGTGGAAATACCGGTGCGTTTGATGAGGGTTTGCACATCGCCATAGTCCTTGTCTCGATAGCTGTAAATTTTCGTCATCAGGATAAATTCATCCGCGGGGAGATAAATTTCTAGCGCATCATAGGATTTCCAGTGCCGCAGTTCCTTGTCGTCGGGCTTGAGCGCACCAATAACACCGAATGCATGGTCGTTAAACCAGTCTCGTTTCAGTTTGTGGCGGCTGGCAACGGCATTGATTGCCGTTTGAATCTGGCGTGACGTTTCATCTCTCTCAGGTTTGGATGAATCCATGAAGTTCAAGGGAAATATATCAATATCATGGGTAATGAGGCGGGACTGAGCCACCAACAGCATATACACTCCTCCCACAAACATCACCCGTACAGGTTGTAACTTGCGTCTGCTGAACTCTCTACCAAGATCCTGTAATAAGAGTTCAATCTCTTCTGCCTGCAAGTCTCGTTCTTTTGGCATTCACTTATATCTCATTTCTTTGATGATTGACATTTCTACCGTTGGAATATTCTTTTATGACACATCAAAATAATAGAAAAGTCAAGTTGTCACCGACGTAAAAAAACCTACTTTTCGGTAGCCTTTATGAAGCCATAAAGTTCTTTTAAGAGCTTATCCGAAAACTGAAAGACGTTCACAATGATGGAAACAAATGAGAGCACAGGCCAAACGCAGGAAGGCATCATAGGTGTGGTCCAACTTTTCCCAGCGAATGATGATTCGACGCCAGCGGTTGAGCCAGGAGAAAAGGCGCTCGACCACCCAACGTCTGGGAACTTTGGTCGTTTCCAAAGCATTGGCAGATTCCTGGGTCTCTCCTTGTTGCGAAAGCGCTTGCCAATACCAAACATGATTATGGCGATTGAGACGCACATGTGGCTCATAGCCTTCCTCATAGAGCAGACTGTAGATCACATCGTAATCATAGCCAGCATCCAGACACAGATGCTGGGGATGCTCAACAGTAGGTTCATGGCGTGCAATGGCATGATGCTCCAAGGTTGTAGCGACCAGCTTCATATCATGGCGGTTGGCCCCGTCAATCACCAACGCCAAGGGAAGCCCTCTACGATCACAGAGGATGCTCCGTGCGGGTTCCCTGCTTGCCGCGATCGGTGGGAGCGGGTCCGACTGCGGCTTGGGCGAAAGGGGCTTTGCACATCGAGCTATCGAGGCTCTGCCAGTCCCAACCAATGCCTTGCAACTCATCGTAGAGGTGCAGACCTGCCTCCCAAAGGCGAGCAAACACCCCTTGGGCTTCCCATTGGCGGAATCGGTCATAGACAGTGGAACTAGTACTACTTTGGTAGTTTCAGTGATAGAATGGAGACATGAACAAGAATCGAGTGCCCAAAGCCTCACCCGAACCCCTACCAGAACTGGCAGCATTCCTGGAACCATTTGCCCCGCTGTTCCGCCGACATACCAGCCGAGACAGTATGGAGCGCTACCTGACTGGACTGCTCACCGACTTGCCTCACAAAACGTGTGACACCATCGCAGACGTGGTCGCAGGAACCACCGTTGAGCGCTTGCAACACCTGTTAACTGACGCGGCCTGGGACCCGTTGGAGTTGGACGAAGCACGCGTGAAGCGCTTACTGGCCTTGCATCCTGTAGCGGATGGCATCCTCGTTCTCGACGATACTGGCCTGCCGAAGAAAGGGAGCGCCTCGGTCGGCGTCTTTCCGCAATACTCAGGGACCCTCGGCAAGATTGGCAACTGCCAGGTCGTGGTCAGTGCTGAGTTTCTCGCTGATGATCCGGCAAGCAGCACACCTTTCCACTGGCCCGTGAGCGCCCAACTCTTTCTGCCGCAAGCCTGGATGCAGGATGCCGAGCGCCGTAAGCAGGCACAGGTCCCGAAGTCGATCAGCCAGCAGACCAAGCCGGAAATTGCGCTGGGACTGCTAGATCGCGCCAGGCAGTGGGGTGTCCCGATCGCAATGGTGGTGGTCGACGCAGGCTATGGAGACAATCCCAACTTTCTGCGCGGCCTCGACGAGCGCCAGATCCCCTACATCTGCGCGGTTGAGAGCACGTTCGGCTGCCGGTTGCCCGCCGAAGTGCAAGCTGTCGCGCTCCAGTTGCCCACCTATCAAGGACGTGGACAGCCCCGCAAACCACGTCCAGCCCCGCTGCACACGGTCAAAGACCTGATCGAAGCGTTGCCCGCCTCTGCCTGGCGAACCATCTCCTGGCGCGAAGGAACAAAGGGCACGATGCAGGTGCAGGCAGTCGCCATCCGCGTGCATTGGGTGACCGGTTCGCCTCGGCACTCCACCAGTCACAGTCGGGTACAAACCGGACCAGAGGGCTGGCTGCTGGCTGAGCGCCCTCTGCCTGAAGCAGACACCAACAAGCAGGAAACATCGAGTGCTGAAAAGGCTGGCAAGAAGCCAGAGCAAACGCGCGTATCGCTTCAGCACCCTGCCCCTCGAAACCTCCTTGGAACGATTGGTTCTGCTGGCCCACGCTCGCTGGGTCATCGAGCAGTTTTATGAGGATGCCAAACAGGAATGCGGCTTCGATCACTTCCAGGGACGCAGTTGGAACGGCCTGCATCGGCATCTGGCTCTCGTCATGCTGACCTACAGTTTCCTCATGCTCTTTCGTCTCACCCTTTCTTCGCCTCCCGATGAGGCGTTTTCCCCCCTGCGGCATGCGAAGCTCGCTACCTGGCGTGCATCGCCAGATGCTGCTCTGGCTGTTCCAGGATCTCGTCTGGTGGCTCATTCACACCCAGCAGATCGAGTTCTTCCGCCCCAGAAGAAACTAACAAAGTAGTACTAGAACACCGGTCAAGAAATGCCGTGCTTGGAAAACCAATGAGGTGCAAGCGAGGGACAGTGCCTTTATTGGGGGAGTTGAAGCGGGAATCCGAAGGAGGTGACAATCTCCGGACCAAGGAAAGCCGTCACCTCAGCAATCTGCTTGGGAAGCCGCGAAACATCAAGAGTGATGACCTGAATCCCGAACGCCCGATAGGATTTTGTCGCTTCGTCAGCTCGGTACAAAGCAACTGCTGGCTGTCCATTGGCACGCGTCGGATATAAACGCCACCGCTTCTGCACACCAGATGGGAAGACAGCGGCAAGGAACATGGTACGAATTGCATCTCGTCCCTGATACCACGAAGGGACTGGTGGCATAGAAAACGTCGCGTCTTCTTTCAGAAGCGCCACGAGTCCATCCACATCGTCAGTCTCCCACGCTTGCAGATAGCGCGCGAGCAACGAGTTCATTGTGGCATCCGTGCGACCAGACTGCACCACCTCAGAGGGCTCACGTTGATAGTTTTTCTCAAGCGTCACCCTGGCGCGGTGCAGAGCGCTTTTCACCGCTCCTACCGAGATCTCAAGGAGGTGCGCAATCTCGCTCGCACGCCAGTCCAGCACATCTGAGAGAAGCAAGATGGCTCGTTGGCGAGGGGGCAGCAACTGAAGAGCCGTGAGGAAGGCCAATGAAACGCTCTCGTACCTGGTATAGCGCGCTTCCGGGTTCTCCGTCGCAGCCAGCCAACTGTCAGGGAAAGGCTCAAGCCAAAGGGTCTCGGCACTCCTGGGAGCAATCGGAATCAATGGGTCCGACACAGAAGAGGCTGCGGTCGGCAGCGTGCGCGGCGAGCGTTTCTTGAGCGTGTCGAGGCTCGTATTGGTCGCAATCGTGTACAGCCAGGTACGCAACGATCCCGGACCCCGATCCGTAAATGTGTCAAAATGGCGCCAGGCCCGCAGCATGGTTTCTTGCACCGCATCCTCGGCATCGTGCAACGATCCCAGGAGGCGATAACAGTGCAGAAGTAACTCCCTGCGATAGGGTTCTATCAAGAGGCCACTCTCAGATTGGCCATAGGCAGCAACAGCTGTGATCAGAGCCTCGTGAACGTGATCAGTCTTCCTGTGTTTCTCTGTCACACTACTTCCCCTGGTCGCCATGTTTTTGGGGAGAGTTCTGTTTGCTGGAACTCTCGCACTTGTCCGGGCTATTGGATGTGTTTCCCGTCTTTTTCGACCTGCTCTACTCGAGTACGCAACCCTCTTCGGAGCGTCCCCAGTCGGATAGATACTTATGAAACTGTCGTGAAGAGCAAAACGGTGCGGTCTGATGGGAGGTATTTTCTGCTCAGCACGCGCGTCCCTGGACTTGCTCATCAATGCAACCAGGCCGGAGGTCGCGATACTCTTGCGCCAAACACGCTCATTTTACCACACGGTGCAGGTTCTTTGCCACTCGTCCGAGCGTTCCAAAATCGTGTGTATCACTTGTCATAGCAAGCTGAAAATACCTCCTCTCAGACCGCACCGTTTTGCTCTTCACGACAGTTTCATGAGTATCTATTGGCAAACAGGCACGATCCTACCAGAAGAGGGAGAAGGTATTCATGGCTCAGATCAATCAAATCGCAGAGGGGCTCTATCGGATCTCATCTTTCTCCCCAACTGTCGGCATCAGCTTCAATCAGTTTTTTCTTGATGACGAGCATCCGACACTCATTCATACCAGGACGTATCCTCTGTATGAAGGGGTGCGTCAGACCGTGTCCGATATCTTTGAATTCAAACGATAGAAAGGTGAAAGGTCATGCACATTCTTGAGAAACCAGTTCCCTCACGGCGCTGGTGGTCATTACTCATCATTCTTGCCGGCACCTTTATGGGGACGCTGGACATGTTTGTGGTGAATGTCGGCATCCCCTCAATTCAGCGGAGTTTGCACAGTACCTTCGCGCAGGTTGAGCTGGTCATTGCCGGTTATACTCTCTGCTATGCGGTGCTGCTCATCACAGGAGGGCGACTGGGCGACCTGTACGGACGCAAACGACTCTTTCAATTGGGCATACTCAGTTTTACGCTGACTTCTCTGCTCTGTGGTTTCGCCCCCAACGCCACTATGCTGATTGTCTTTCGGCTTGTGCAAGGGTGTTCTGCTGCGTTGATGATACCCCAGGTTATCGCGCTTATTCAGGTCACGTTTGCCGGTACACAACGTGCCATCGCGCTAGGTTGTTACGGTGCAACTCTCGGCCTGGCGTCAATCACCGGGCAAATCGTCGGAGGCCTACTCATTGGCAGTAATATTTTCGATTTAGGCTGGCGTAGCATCTTTTTCATCAACGTTCCTGTTGGTGTTCTGACTTTGCTGGCATCTATTCCTCTGGTTCGCGAGTTCCCCCGGCGAAGTAGCCGTCACCTGGATCTGATAGGGGTGGGAATCTTGACGGTAGGACTCTTTTTGCTGGCCTATCCGCTGATCGAAGGGCATGATCTTGGTTGGCCTCTGTGGACCTTCCTCTCTCTGCTCTTCTCAGTGCCAGTGTTAGCACTCTTTGTGTTCTATGAGCACGGTCTGACCCGGCAGGGAGGCTCGCCACTCGTCCCACTTGCTCTGTTCCGACAGCGCAACTTTGTTTTAGGCATGCTCACGGCCCTGGTCTTTTATAGTGCCAATGGCGCTCTGTTCTTTACACTCGCCCTCTATCTGCAATTTGGGCTTGGCTTCTCACCCCTGGTTGCCGGGCTGACTTACCTGCCCATGGGCCTGGGTTTCTTCTTCACCTCACTGCTGGTCCCACGTGTTGTGTCCCTCATAGGAGGCAAGTGGGTGCTGCGTAGCGGGGCGATGGTGATGGGCATAGGAGAACTTTGGATCATCACGGCAGTGTTGCAAGCTGGAATGCGAATACCGCAGAACCAGTTGCTCCTGCCTCTGCTGGTCTTCGGTTTGGGTGGAGGTATGATCGGTGCTCCTCTGATGAATGTCGTGTTGAGTGATATCCCATCTCAGGATGCTGGTGCAGCTTCAGGTTTATTGACGACCGCAGTCCAGCTTTCTAACGCCATAGGAGTCGCGGTGATAGGAATCATCTTCTTTGGCGTGTTGGGACCCACCACCTTCGGACAGATTGCTCGTCTGTCCGCTCTGCCCTATGGACGAGCCTTTGTCGCATCCGTATCGGCTCTTGTAGCGCTGGCAATCGCGACGTTGCTATCTGTCTCGCTGCTGCGATCTCCCCAAAAAGGGCAGGGTGATACAGCCCGAGAGAAGGTGAGTATTACCTCCCTTCAGGAAGTGGCACCACGATAATTTGTAGAATACTACCAAGGAGGACTGTATGGTCAAATTTCTTGTGCTCTGGAATACTCCGGAAGATCCCGTGGCCTTTGAGTGCCACTATCGCGACGTGCAGATCCCATTGATCAAACAATTACCTGACCTGCGACGCTATACGATTGGTCATCACGCCACGCCGATTCGTGGAGGCGAACCCTATTACTGGATAGCCGAGTTAGAGTGGGACAGCATGGACGCTCTCCAGAAGGCATTCCAATCACCTGAAGGCCAGGCCACCGCGCAAGATGCCACCAATTTAGCCAGAGCTAGCAGCACCGGATTCCGGGGCATGGTGTACGAGGTGGAAGAAGTCTAGGAGTGCGTCTGACGACACAGGCGACCTCTTTTGCATCTTCCTTACCTTGTTAGCAAAACGGGCGAGAACACGTCTTCTCGTCCGCTTTTTGATAACAAGAGCATTCCAGCGAGCTTTCGGAAAGCGAGTAGCATATGCGTCCTTCAGCCTGACATCCTCCAGTTGAACTATCATTCCTTGAACAAACCATCATCGCACGCATCAAACGGGCGAAGCTGTTTATTTTTCTCCGGCATCACCGCCATGAACTCTTTGATGACGCTTTTCAAGAAGAACTGGCGACGCTCTATGCGCCGAGCCTCCGTGGGCAGCCTCCCATTCCCCCAGCGCAATTAGCCCTGGCAACCATTGTTCAAGCATACACGGGTGTCTCGGATGACGAGGTCATTGAGGCAACACTCATGGATCGACGCTGGCAGTTAGTACTCGATTGTCTGGACATGGATCAAACACCGTTCAGCAAAGGAACGCTGGTGGCCTTCCGCAAACGGCTCATTGAGGCACAGATGGATCGACGATTGATCGAGCGAACTCTTGAGCTTGCAAGCCAAAGTCAGGCTTTTGGCGACCGCCCATTACGCGCTGCTCTGGATAGTAGTCCGTTATGGGGAGCAGGGCGTGTCGAGGATACGTACAATCTGGTGGGACACGCGCTCAAAAAAGTTATACGCGTCGTGGCCGACCAACAGGAGAGGGAGTTGGCGGAAGTGGCGTCCGAAGCGGAGGCCGAGTTAATTTGTGGGAGCAGCCTGAAAGCGGCGTTGAATCGCGATTGGGACCAACAAATTGAGAAAGATGAGGCACTCACCTTGGTCCTGAACGTGTTGCGATCAGTGGAGACCTGGGTGCAGACCTTGCAACAGGAAGATGCGCTCGTGGCTCAGCCGTCTCTCTCGATTGCTCAACAGGTGAAAGCACAAGATGTGCAAGTGGATGAGAAGGGAAAAGAGTGTCTGATCAAAGGGGTAGCCAAAGACCGACGCATCAGCGTTGAAGACTCCGAGATGCGTCATGGACGCAAAAGTCGCAGTGTTCTAGTAGATGGGTACAAACGCCATGTGCTGCATGACCTGGACACGAATCTCATCCGTGCGGTGGGCATCACGCCAGCCAATCTTCCGGAAGCCAGCGTGACGGAAGCCATCAGCGAAGATCTGGAGCGGCAAGAGATCTGTTTAAAGGAACTGCACATCGACCGGGCCTATTTAAGCAGCCACTTGGTCCGGGAGCGCAGCGACGATCTGGAGGTGTACTGCAAAGCCTGGCCGGTGCGGGAGAGTAAACACTTTGCTAAGCAGACCTTTACCTTGGATTGGGAACGGCAGATGATTCGGTGTCCCAATGCACAGGAGATGCCCTTTGTACCCGGTGGCGTGGTTCACTTTCCCAAAGAAACCTGTGTGCAGTGCCCCTTAAAAGAGCAATGCACTACCAGCGCCAAAGGTCGGAGTGTGAGCATTCATCCTGATGAAGCTTTGCTTATCGAGTTGCGAGAACGTCAACAAACGCCCCAAGGGCGCGCCCGGCTGCGTGAGCGGGTGGCAGTGGAGCATACCCTCGCGCATGTTGGTCGGTGGCAAGGCCGACGCGCCCGCTATCGCGGCCTGCGCAAGAACCTTTTCGATCTGCGCCGTTGCGCTGTCGTCCACAACTTACACATCCTGGCACGTTCCCAGCAACTCTCGGCGAAGCTTCAGTAGACTGCGTGATTTCTCGACCGGTGTTCTAGGACGAGGTTCTTGCTCGTTTTTCACCCCACTTTTTGGTTAGAACTCAATATTATGGCGTACATTGTGTCCCTTTTTTCGTCCATCGGTGTTTATATAGCGTCTACGAAGATCGATCTTCATTCCAGGTGGATGATAAAAACACATGTAGATGGAAAACGAATTTATGAAAAAATTTCTAGCGCCTCCAGCGGTCTCCGATGATACTGACCTGGAGGTTGTGTGGATAGAGGCGGCTCAGGCGAATCCTTCGGCCTTTGAGCCCCTCTATCTGCGGTATCGGGAACGCATGTATTACTACTTACGTACACGAGTGCAAAGTGCAGAAGATGCGGCTGATCTGACCCATCAGGTCTTTCTCCAAGCGCTCCAGGCCTTGCCCAGGTATCGGTATCGCGGCGTTCCTTTCTCCGTCTGGCTGTTTCGTATTGCCCATCATACTGCGGTGAATGTTTCCAGTCGCCGTTTTTCCACGGTTCCCTGGGATGCTTTTGCGGAAGCCGTCGTATGCAAACCCGAGCAGGATCCAGAATCCTATGTCCTGCGTCAAGAAACCTTCACGCATGTAAGAAACCTGCTCCAGACCTTACCTGCCCACAAGCGTGAGTTGTTGGCCCTGCGCTTTGCCGCGGATCTGACCGTCCCTGAAATTGCCGCTATTATTGGCAAGCGTCCAGATACCATCAAAAAGCAACTTGCGCGCCTGTTACAATCCCTCAAGGAGGCTTGTCATGAAACCGAGTAATGCACAGTATGCAGACCTTTTTGATAATCATGCCGATGAGCAGCTCATTGAGCAAGCAACACGTTTGCAAGATCTCTATACCGCAGAGGAACTGCCCTCTTCGCTGAGTTGGGGGCGCTTCTCCCTGCAAGCGAGGCACCTCTCAGCCTCTTCTCGGGTGGAACATCGATCCCTTTCTCATTGGTTTCGGCCAGCATTTCCCCTCCGGCGTATGGGTTTGGGCGTGATGGGTCTTGTTCTGGTGCTCCTGTTAAGTGCTTTTACGCTGTATTCTACCCATGCCCTCGACGCTCTCATGAGCGGCCTCTTTACTGGAAGCTCGCTCCTCCACGCAGAAACTCTTAGAGGACAACCAGTTTACCAAGGTCAATCAAACGCAAACGATTGGCGGCTATCGTGTCACGGTAGAGAAAGTCTATGCCGATGCCAATCGGGTCCTTATTGGCGTCATTGCCACCTTGCCTGGGGCACATACTGCGCAAGAGTGGCAAGAACCTGCGCTGATGATGAACGATCACAATGAGCTGACGATCAAAAATGGGGGAAAACTTGCCGCCATCGGTGACGCAAGTGCCTATGATACCAGTGATCCTCATCATGGCAAAGAAGGTCATGTCTTCTCGTTTGATGCAGCAACGATCCAGGGGGCTCCCAAGAGTTTACCATTGGTGCTACGCCTGGGAGTCGATTGCCCATCGAGTGAGTGTCTCCATACCGTGACCTTCTCCTTTACCGTTCCTTTTCATGCGGGTCGTGTGCTTACTCCCCATCAGACGGTACGTGTTCAGGGGATCGCCCTCACGCTTGAGAAGGTCGTGGTGACGCCATCAGAAACCCGCCTCTATATTCGTGGACTGACGCCTCCCACTCCCCCCTCTGCGCCAGGGGCACTTCCAGCACAGTATACCGATTGGTCCTATGCTCTCAAACTGACTGTGGGTGGTCAAACCTACTCTGGCTATCGGTACCCTGGAAGTCCGAACATCTTTTTTTCAAGCCTCTATCCAGGAGCTGATCCCACATTACAAGATGGAGGCGGAGGGGAGGTGCCCATTTTCTTGAATCAGGACCCGAACATCGTAGGCATTTCGCTCTTCCAGCCGCTCTTTGAGAAGCATGGAAGCTGGACGCTGACAGTGACGAAAGAGGTGCAACATTTTCACCTCGAGAAAGATGCACATGGAACATCGAGTTATATAACGGATGGCTCGAAGCCCTCACCAGATCCATCTCTTGCTCCCTGGATGTTCACGTTTACACTGCCTTAGTCGTTCTGATCGCGAGCAGAGGAGCCTCTCTTGGTTTCATCAGAGAGGCAAAAAGGAGAGCAAGCCAATCTTCAGAAAGGAGGAGGCTTGCTTTCCTCCCTTCGTATGGAGGCATCTCTCTGCTGTGAGCAAACACCTACTACGAAGAATACAAGATGGTGTGCTCCACTGCATAGAAGGAGATTTTCGGAGAGGAGCAACGCTCATAAGGAGATCACCGAACGCTTCCTCTGGGAAACGCGAGGCAACCGACTCCTCAGAAGAGTGATAGGGATTGCACTTGCAACGAGCCTTCCAGGGATATCAGGTACGATGTCACAAGGACGAGCCGCAAGGAGCAGATTCGTGTGGTAGGCCTGGGTGATGGGAGTGAACGTGTAGACGCTGATACCAACAATAGTTCTGTGGATGTTCCTTGCCAAGGAGGTTATCTATTTGGTGGAGATGCCACCAGTCACAGGATGCATACGTGTGGTCGATTGCGGGTATCAGGTTGCGCCATAACCTCTGTTGCTCAGTGAAAATAGCTTGGCCTCGATGCAAGGAAAACCTAACAGCATCTTTTATTAGTGACTACACAAGCGCATGCATAATTGCAGAGTCAGTTTATTTCAAGAAAGGAAACGTGGCAACCCATGATGACGTTTTGTTAATACGTCATCCCCTCAAACCAAGAGCCGTCGTATCATGTTCGTGAAGAGCAAGAATGCGGTTGAATTCCGCGAGCGCCCCCTCATAGTTTCAGCCTGTAATACTGCCTGACCTTTGTTTATGGCTGAAACCAGTTGTGTGATGACTCCATGTTTGCTAAATGAATGCGCGCCCTCCTTACTCAAGGGAAGACGCGCATGCTGCATTGAGAACCAATGCGGATTCCTACCCGATAAGGAAGTAGGTGATATAGGTACTATAGCATATTTGATAATTCAAGCAAAGTCACCAATAGTCATCGTAGTAGATGTTGTTACTCTTGGGGTAGTAAGACTTATAACATTCACACCAAAAGCAGAGGTAATGGACCTAATGCCTCCCGTGCGGTTGCCCAAGCGTAGCCTATGGCGTCAAGGCTATACAAGCGCGCCCCTACCACCCTCTTCACCCCTGCGCGACCTTGACGCCATAGGCTTTCTGGAAAGCAACCCGCACCGGAAGTTGGGGACGCGGTTCGGGCAGCGGCAGACGTTGGAGAAGTCAATAGGTTACTATTCATGGTCAGCAGGAGAACGTTCGGGGACCGTTTAGGCGGCTCCGTTGGAGCAAGGGATCACGTCTTCTTCGGCAGTTGAATGATCTTTCTCGTCAGGGTACCCGGTTTCAGGGAACGGTAGTGACCTTCCCGATGCTTCCTATGCACCTCTGGATCATAGAGCATGGGAGCCGGGAGTTCCTGACCTGATGGGATATTACTCACTGGTTCCTGATCCGTTTTAAGCAGCGCGTAGATCATGGAAGTCATCTGACCAGCAATCCGCCCAAGAACTCTCTTCTTGCCGCGGTAGTCCTTCATTCTCTCATCATAGGTGCAGAGCCGAGGAAGCAGTCGCTGGTAGATTCTGGCCCATTCGCACTCAAAGGTAATGGATCGGGCAGCCATGAGATAGAGCATCTGCTTCATGGGACGAACCCTCTTCTCGTGAGCTTGGTTCGATCAAAAGAGATGCCCGTTTGATCTCGCCTGGGTGCCCAGCCGAAATAGCACTTTAGCTCACTCGCTTTCTCAAAGTTGGCAATATTCCCAATAGTAGCGATGATGGTTGCCGCTTGCACCACTCCGATAGGCGGCATGGAGAGCAAGATCTGTCCTTCTCGGCAATTCCTCACAATATCGATAATCTCCGTATCCAGACGTTCTATATGTTCTTGGACCAGCCGCAATTCTTTGATTAACAGTTCTTGCTCGATCTTCAGACCTCGCAATCGATTCACATTGGTGATGCCAATGCTCTGCTGGGCGAGCTGCTGGAGACGCAGGAGATTAGCTTCGGAAGGAAAATGCCTTGCACGAACTGCTCTGAGAGCAGACAGGCTGACGATGGCGATCTCCTGTGGTGTGGGGAATGTTTCCCGCGCATGCCAGGGCTACTTCGCGATTTGGGTCGTGAAAAATCTGGGTAAATTCAGGAAAAATCTCGTCGCAGATGGCCGTTAATTTGTTTCTCAATTGCGTAGATTGATGTGAGAGTTCATAGCGATGTTGTATGAAGCCTCGCAGGTGCATTGCCGCTGGCGTTGGGGGAAGAGTCCGTCGGACCAACTGCATTTTGTCTTCTCGCCTTCGCGCCCAGTTCGAGTTGCGTGTAGAGCCGATTCGCCAGGCTGAGGGCATCCCGTTTATCGGTTTTGAGCATGCCTTTGGGGCGTTCTTGCCATGAATCCGATACACTGTAATATCCAGATCCAGCAAATACTGCTCAAGATTTTTGTGATAGTGGCCAGTGTGCTCAAGGAGGACCGTTGCCTGTTCAATGGAGGTGTACTCCTGGATGCGATCGACAAAGGCCCGGAAGCCTTCGCGTGACTGCTCAAACGTGAAGGTTGGACATCCCTCAAAGCGCTGGTGGCGTTTGAGCAGCGTTCGGGAGAGAAAACCAGCCACATGTCGTGATTTGCCGATATCGACTCCGATGTAGATCGTTTCATGAGGAAACATCGGCATGAGTGTCAGGTCAGGAGATGCTTTCTTTGCGCGAGCCATGAATGAAGTCCTCCACAAGGGAACTCGCACTGCATTACAGAACCGAGCCAGTTTCGGGGAGAGAGGCCAGGAACTGTGGATGTGTTTTACCCAAATACACACAAAAGGTCTGGGAATCCGTCCTCATAGACTTATGAAGGATCAGAACACATCCCCCATTTACTACCAAAGAGTCGATCTCCATAAGTGGGAAAGGGTTCTCCAGTTCCCACTTCTCGAAGGAGCTACCTTCGAGTACCTCTCTTAGAACATACTACTACTTCCTCACTAGGTATCAAGATTGTTGTGTGTAAGTGCGACGAGTTGACAGATTTTTGGGTGAAGAGTGAACACTCGGCGCGAAGAGTGAACATCTCAACCATTGAGCAATTGAAAGGCCGCTCCAGAGGCGGATGGTTGCGCACTGTTTTTGTAAATTCGTAATAAATGCCTAGAAATGTGAGCAGGTTTAGCCCTCAAAGGGAAGCTTTAGCCCTGAAACACAAGCACCTAGCGCCTGCATATCTAGGAAACCGCTCCCCATTCAGGGCATCAGCACAAAATAGTGTCAATAACCCGGCTTTCAAGGGAATTTTGCGCCCACTCTCCTGGGCCTTCCTCTTCCTCTAAAATCAATCGCTTCATTGCACTCTTTCCAACCAAATCTTGACCGGTTGAGCCAAGATTTGGTGTTTTTTGGAAATGACTGCAACGTGTTGAGGGAATGGACTTCAGTTTGAGCTGTCTCTCTCTTCTGAAAAATGCATATCGGCAAGACTCGCCTGTTCCAATAGACCTCTCTCTTCACTCTCGGAACGAATGGAATTATTGTAGCGTTCATACGCTCATTCCTTATGCTGTGGTGGTTGCCAGTTCGACTGAGATAACCAAGTCTCCAGTGTCATTAATGAGGGATGCATCCGACGAAGTTCGGAAATGTTGGCTTGATGGACATGGGTGTTGAACCACTCAAACATTGGTTCACCTCCCGATGGCAATTCCTCAAAACGGGTAGGGATCCCGGTGTAGCGCTCAATCGTTGCTGCGGCCTGAACGAAGGTGATCTCGTCTCCAGCAAGTTCGAGTTCTTTGCCCAGGTAGAGGTCTGGATGTTCAAAGGCCAGGGCTGCAAACGCGCCGATATCCTCAACAGTAATCATCTGGATCACAGCATCCGCATGCACGCCAAAACGGATGAGCATTGATCCCTCAGACTGGGCCACAACGGGAGAGGTCAGGTTGCTCATAAAAAAGGTGGGACGGAGAATGGTTGCAGGTAGACCCAATGCACGAATATGCTGTTCAATCTGCCACTTACTTTCGAAGTGCCCAATCCCACTGTTGCGTTCAGCTGCACCGACTGAAGAGTAGACAAAGTGCGAGATCCCTGCTGCGAGCGCCGCATCAGCGATCGCTTTTCCCCAGCGCACTTCTGCCTCAAGGCCCCCCTCGCTGAAAGAGGTCTGAACACTAAAAACGCCATAAACGCTCTCCAGTGCGTTGCGCAATGAAATAAGCTGGTCAAGATCTCCTTGTACCAATTCAACTCCTTGAGACTGAAGGTCTCGTGCGCCGGGAGTATCAGTATGACGCACGAGCGCTCTCACGTTCCAACCACGAGTAAGTAACTGGCGTACAGTAGCGCCTCCCTGCCGTCCAGTCGCCCCCAAAACCAATATCGTTTTTCCATTATGAGACATTGTTTTCTCCTTGCATGACATGTTTGGGTGAGAAACCCCCACTTCTTTTCATTTGGAGCCAAGAGACTCCACCAGAGAAGGCTCCGTCCGTTGCTGGATGAAGCAACCGAGGGCTTGTGACCAGAGTATAGGCGAGAGCATGTGGTATCGTCACTGGACAAAAGAAGAGATACTCCCTGAACAAAAGAACAGGAAGGGATCCACACGGGAAATCTCAACGAGGAAGGCCCAGGAGAGTGGGCGCAAAATTCCCTTGAAAGCCGGGTTATTGACGCTATTTTGTGCTGATGCCCTGAATGGGGAGCGGTTTCCTAGATATGCAGGCGCTAGGTGCTTGTGTGTAGGATATCATAATGCTTGTCTTTGCCTCAGCTCACCTCGTGTGAAAAATCCCACAATTGCTGTCTTTGCTTCCCATACTAGGTGTCAGTGAGCCTCGAAAGAGGAGCCACGTATGAAAATTTCCCAAAATGTTACATGCTCTCTTGGTGTCTATGGACAGGCATAAAAGAGGAGGCCTTCGCTGAGGAATTGTTGACCCAGGACCAGGTCTCACGCTCCTGGTGTTGTGGCGCGCCGCATCCGCAGATAGAGCGATCTCCAGCCCAGATCCAGGCGCGTTGCTGGCAAACGAAACACGCACGATGTGGAGGCGGGTAGGTGGCGCCCTCGGGGAGGAAGATGTGTGCTGAAGATTGTGCATTGCTAGGAGTGGCTGAGGTTGTGGCCGATGGGAGAAAGGACTCCTGTTCCATGGTCATGATACTATCCTTCTTCTTAGAAATTGGCGCGAGGGGACGCCTTTTCTCGTCTGCCATAACTGTGTAGATGAAGCGTGCCGGGAGGTGGCTGAGAGAGAGTCTCCCGGCTTTTGTTTCAGGTGTCAGCAGGCTACTGTCCGTTGTGAGCGTTGAGGGTATCCTGCAGGGGTGTACCTTCTCGATAGCGAGAGCAAGAGAACCAAAGAAAATGTAGCGCAAGAATGAGTGAAATTCATGCTCCAGGGTGAACGCGAGGAGGAGGGCAAGTGCCGCCAAAAGAAGAAAGAAGGAGGATACGGCAAGGGACCAAATTAGAAAGAAGCGTCGCCAGCCGGGTGTGATGCGGAAGGTTTGCTGCTGCTGGTCAGGAGGTGCAGTATACCTGGCGAGGCCCTACTTTCTACGATAGCCGCTGTGATGGAGCGATACTGGCTTCTGTATGCAAGTATATCTATTTGCTTTGATCTGGGCAAGGCGCGGGGCAAGAGGGATAGCTCGGTCGTTCTGGTAGGGGTGGTTGTCTGGTGTTATGATATGAGGGACATCTCAACCGCGAAAGGATTACATTATGCAGCCGCTTACGAAGCGCTTTGCCGACTTATTTGAGAACTGGAGATTTTCGCGCCCCTTCTGGCTTCTTTCAATAGGCTCCTTTATCAATCGGGTGGGTCGCTTTGTTATACCCTTTTTCGCGTTGTATCTTACATCGGCGAGGCATCTTACGGTTAGTGAAGCCACGCTGGTCATCTCGCTCATAGGTCTGGGGTCACTCTTCTCTGGAGTATGTGGCGGTATGCTCGCGGACATCTTCGGACGCCGGGTCACTATTTTGATAAGCCTGTTCATGGGGGCGGCGATCCTGCTTATATTGGGCTTTGTCTCGCACATCGCGCTCATTGTTGGGTTCGCAGTGCTCTACGCGTTCTTCAATGACCTTGCCTCGCCAGCGATATCCGCGACTATCGCGGATACGACACCGCCTCAGAAGATTGCTCAAGCCTATAGTTTGCGTTACTGGATCAACAATATCGCCTCGGCGATTGGCCCGGTTCTAGCTGGATTGCTGGCTCCAATATCGTATTTGCTCCTCTTCCTGGGAGACGCGTTGACGACCCTCTGTTTCGGTCTTCTGATCTGGTTGGGGCTATCAGAAACACATCGACCGCGAAAGACCGTGAACGAGGTGCATATGGAGCGCCCGAAGCATTTACGGGTGACCCTGGCTGATCCCTGGCTGTGGAGTTATGCATTACTGGGCTTCCTTTTTGAATGCGTGTATATGCAATGTCTGACCGCGATACCGCTGGATATGCAGGCTCATGGATTGGGGCCATTAGCGTATGGTTCCATCAATGGAATGAGTGCTATAGAAGTTGTTCTGGTAAGTCTGCCTGTGACCGCGTTCTGCCAGCGCTTCTTTCCCAACACTTCACTGAGTATCGCGGCGTTGCTGCTGGGGATTGGTATGGGTCTCTTTAGTGTCCTACATACCTATACGGGCTTTCTGCTGGGTGTTGCTATCTGGACCCTGGGCGAGATACCTTATTTCCCCACCTCAATCGCGGTTATCGCGAATATCTCGCCAGCGCAGCTACGTGGTACCTATCAAGGGGTCTTCCAGACGATACGCTCGCTCTCTGTTGTCGCCGCGCCTGCGTTTGGTGGCCTGATAATACAGCACTGGGGAGCATCCATCCTCTGGCGAAGCTGCTTCGTCATAGGTCTGCTGGTCGCGGTAGGCTATTTCGCGCTGGGCCGTATCTATCGTAACCATAGAGGGCGAGTCGGGCTGACTACCAGCGAGAGTGAACCAGTGTTGCCCGCAGAAGTGCTCAAGAAAGGCTAGCGGAAATTTCGATGAGATGGGGGCGTAGGATTGGATGGCGGCAGCGAATTCGGAGTTTTGCCAATCGCGGAGTGGGACGGTGAAGAGGAGAGGGAGAGAGGCGCAGGCTAAAGCCCTGCGCCTACATATGATGGTTTGTATGCTTTGCCGTGAGGGAAAGGGGCGGGAGCGCTATTTTGTTTCCGCTGTGAGCAGAGGTTCTATGCGCCATGCTGGGGGCCCGCGTAGCGTGTGACCTGCTCGCGCAGAAAATGTAGTTCATGGCGCATGGGGTGGCAGAGGCCACGTTCGACGAGGGTATGAAGGAGTGGGAGGGCTTGTAGAGCCTGTTTGGCGTGTTGCGCGAGCTCCTGGTTTTGGTTCGCTTGGGGATCGTTGATGCCCCAGGTTTCCAGGTTATCTAGCGTGTTCTGGCAGTGTTCCAGATCTTCGCGCAAACGATCCAGCCCTTTAACGAACATACCGACATCTTCGAGCAGGCTATTAAGAGGGATCTGCCCATTGGTAATGGGCGGCTGAGTTGTCTGATGATGTGAGCCTGACGCGTGGGATCTGGGCGTGAGCCTATATTCTTCGGGTTGCAGGTGGGTGCTTCCAGGACCTTGAGTATGGACGCTGGCATGCTTTTTCTTCTCTTCTATAAGACCTGTGTTGCTTCCGTTGGTGGGAGATCACAAATAGGCTGGCAGGACTGGCGGAAACGGTAACTGGTACCGGTAATGATCTCTATGTAGCGCGGATGCGTAGGATTGGCCTCTAGTTTGTGGCGAATTTGATGGATGTAGACTCGACCTCTGTGCCATAGCCCTGCCCCAGATGGAGGGGGCCAGCCCTAATGCAGGCCCCCTCCCCGTCGCCCTTAGCGCCCCCTGGGGGGCTCTGGGTGGCGATCGAAACGCGTTGGTTCGAGAAGCGTCGTTTCAATGGCTGTCTTCTCCAGATGGTGGAGACAGGACTTACAGGAGATGTGTTGCGGTTTGCCATGCAGGGAGAGACGCCAGCCACGCGAGGAGATGCCCCCTTGTGAATCTGCATCCGGTTTCCCATTGCGGCAAAGCGTGCGGCCATGCCTGGCAACATGGGTGGTGAACTGTGTGGGCGACCACGTCTTGTGTGTGGTGTCCCAGTGATGTTTGATGAGAAGGTGCATATTTTTGAATGCCTGTGTTTTGATGTGTCGCTCTGAACGAGAAACGTGTATATTTCTCACTAGTAGTCAGTCCAGTTTGATTTTTGGGGAGGGGTACAAATCATGCATCTGAGCACGAGCATCAGCACAGGTAAAGCGCCAATGGATCTGGCAGCGTTGTGCATTGCGTTCGCTGGCCAGGGCCTCAATGTGTTGCCACAGATGCTCAAAGCTTTTGACCCGTTTGGACAAACAGCCCCGCTCAAAGATGCTGATCTCGATCTCGGCCATATTGAGCCAACTCCCATGCTTGGGGGTATAATGCACTTCCAGCCGTTTCCAGATACGCTGGGCTTCCTCGGGAGGGAACGCCTCGTAGAGGCTGCCCACCGTATGAGTGTTGAGGTTGTCCATGACCAAGCGAATGACGCGAGCATCAGGATAGACCTCATCCACCAGCCAGCGGATCGTCAGCGCGAAATCCAGCCTAGTGCGCTGGTGGGTCATCTCGACACAACGGCGACCAGCCAGGGGCTCGACGAACACAAACAGATTGGCGGTCCCCAACCGCTCATATTCGTAATCAGAACGTTGGGGAGATCCCGGTTTCACGGGCAGGGGCTCACGAACCTCTCCATGGAGCACCAGCGGCTTCTCGTCAAAGCAGACCAAAGGTGCATCTGGATCATAGGGCTGGGCGTACAAATCCAGCACATCTTCCATGGCTGCCACAAAGGGAGCATCGACGTTTGGAATGCACCAGTGCTCGTGCTGCCACGGCTTCAACGTGTTTTTTTGAGTAACTGGCGCACGGTTTCCGGCGAGATCCCTCGAACATATCCCAATTCGACGGCTTGGCCTGCCAGCATGCGAACCGTCCAGTGGTCATGCCCATCAGGAACCTTGCTACACGCAATGGCAATAAGATGGGCAGCTTGCTCATCCGTCAGTGCCTGGCGTCGGCGCTCTTGCCGTTTGTCGGTGAGCACTGCTTCGACGCCTCCCGCACGAAAGCGCTGGCGAATGTTGCGGATTGTCTGCTCCGAGATGTCGAGAGCCTGGGCGATTTCGGCATCCGTCCAGCCTGCATCGCTTTTCAACAGCACTCTCGCCCGTGTGAGGGTTCGCGCATTGGCTTTGCCACGTCGCACAAACACCTGCATGTGGTCTCGTTCATCTTCGCTGAGGTGCATCGGAGCGGGTCGTCCCATGAGATCTTCTCCTGTTTTTCCTCAGCATACCATAAATTTCAAACTAGACTGACTACTAGTATACCATACGGATTTCAAGAGCAAAGGGGGGAGAAAGGACGTTTCAGAGGGGCTTTAGGAAGGAGTAGCTGATCTTCGATGTTCAGTAACAGCCATCGACTTCCTTCTCGAATGTGCTCCCGTGTTTTCCTGGAGATCTCGCTCTTCCTGTCAATCAGGACGAGGCTTCACCGCTTTTGGCAGTATCATACAGGTATCTGCCCACCAGGCAACATGCGAGCATTGAAAAAATGGGGCATCCAGAGGTGCTGCTCTGATACGAAAGGACGAACCCATGACAGCCGATCCAGAAACGAGTGCTCTGGCCCAGCTTCATGATGAGATGCTCTTCGGCTGGGATCCGACACCAGGTATTGTCTCTGTCTGGGCGACACGGGCAGGGAAAGCGCTTGTCTGGCAACGGCAAGGGGGAGAAATCAGCTGTAGCAAAGCAACGTTTCGCCCCTGGCTCTTTGCAAGCACGTTGGAGGATCTCCCTCCGCTGCACGCGCAACCTCTGGCGACGCTTCCTTGGGAAATGGATCAATCTCCAGTTAGTTATCGCTTGTTGGAAGGTTCCGTTGGCTCGTATCGGTATCTGCTTTCAGCTCGCGATGGGCATCTGTTAGAGCGGATGCTTCTTGCGGGAGCCTCACGACGCCTGGGCCGCCAGGTGACCTCACTTGGTTCCTTGTGGGAAGACTATTACCGTGTTGGCCCCGTGGAACAATATCTGATGCAAACGGGGCGTGTCTTCTTTCGAGGTCTGGCCTATGATGATCTGCATCGTCTGCAATTTGATGTAGAAACCACCTCGCTTGATCCTTCGCGTGGTCGCATCTTTTTGGTTGCTCTTCGAGACAATCGTGGGCAAGATTGTATTTTAGAAGCGCCTACCCCTAAAGACGAACCTGCCCTCATCACCGAGCTGTGCGCAGTGATTCGTCGTCTGGACCCCGATGTCATCGAGAACCATAATCTGTTTGGCTTTGACCTCCCGTTTCTTGAGGCTCGCGCAAAGGCGCTCCATGTGCCGTTGTTGCTCGGGCGATCTGGGGCGCCGTTGCAGCTGGAATCGTTTGAGGAAGCGGGAGCTCATCGCAGGAAACGCAAGCGCTTCAGTGTCGCGGGACGAGAATTGATCGATACCTTAGATGCAGTTCGTCGATATGATTTTGTTGCACGCTCGCTGCCATCCTATCGCCTGAAGGAGGTCGCTCGCCATTTCGGCATGGCTGCTCCAGAACGTGTCTATATCGAAGGGAGCAAGATCTATGAGACCTATCAGCGTGACCCAGATCTGGTACGCACATATGCATTCGACGATGTGTGTGAGGTAGACGCGATTTCGCGTCGCTTGATGGGAGCTGCCTTTGCCCTCGCCGGGATGGCCCCTCGTCGCTATGAGCGAGTAGCTTCAGCCGGTCCAGCCATGGGGATCCTTGAGCCGATGATGGTCCGGGCATATGTGCGAGCTGGTGCGGCATTGCCACCCTATACAACTGGCCAGGAAGAACGCTATGGGCAACATCAAGGGGGAGCCTCGTATCTTCTGGCAGAGGGGGTCGTTGAGCATGTCGTCAAGGCGGACGTCGCCTCTCTCTATCCCTCGCTGATTCGGGCTTTTCGGATTGCGCCGAAGTGCGATCGCCTGGGCGTTTTTTGCATTTCATGGATCGGTTGACGGAGTTGCGTCTCTTCCATAAACGCGCCGCTCGGGAAGCGCCTGCTGGTTCTATGGAAGGCAATCAACATGATGGCACACAGGCGGCCATGAAGACGGTGATTAACGCGGCGTATGGCTATCTGGGAGCGACGTCGATGGCGCTCTTTGCGGATCTGGAGGCGGCAAACGAGGTGACCAGGCGAGGCAGGGCACTGCTCGATAGTCTTCTTGCGTCCCTACGAGAGCGAGGAATGGTGCCAATTGAAGCGGATACCGATGGGGTCTACTTTGCGGTTCCCAGTGAATGGGGTGAAGAGCAAGAACGAGCACTCGTCAGCCAGGTGGGCGCGACGTTGCCCGACGGAGTGAAGCTGGAATACGAAGCGCGCTATGGCGCGATGCTCTCTCACGCGATCAAGAATTATGCGCTCTTGACGTATTCGGGAGAGGTGATCGTGCGAGGAGCGGCCATGCGGTCGAGTCGATCGGAGCCCTATGGGGAGCGGTTTTTGCGCCAGGCATTGCGCTGTGTGATGCAGGGTGACCTGGTTGGCGTGGCGCAAGGGTATCAGGACACGCTCCGAGCGCTGCGGACACGCTCACTTCCGGCCTCCGATGTCGCCACGCGTTTTCGGCTCTCGAAAGATGCGCAGACGTATCTTGCTGGTCGTGCAAGGCAGAAAGAAGCGCAATACGAAGCGTTACTGCTCGCGGGGAGAAGGCAGTGGAAGAGTGGTGAGCATGTTCGCTTTTACCGTGCCTCCACTGGTACTCCTGTGTGGTTGCCCGACGACATTGACGACATTTCTCCTCTGGAAGACGCTGAAGAAGACAGCGGGGAAACAATGCGAGTGGCCCCTCCCTCTTCTGCACTTGGGCGTTCCCCAGATCTACCAGCCTATGATAGTGACTATTATCAACAGGTGCTCCTGAATTCCTATGCGGAGCGCCTGCGCGTTGCCCTTGAGCCAGAGGACTTCCTCCAACTCTTTCGTCTGGATGCGCAAACAAGTTTTTTTGATCGCCCCGTGGAGCAGATGCACGTACGCTGGATCCGGTACGCGTCAGAGGTGTCTGGCGTGGAGGAACAAGGGTGATGAGACCAGAAGACCGCTTTGCGTGCTAGGTCCTCAGACATACATGCGGGCGGTAGCTGAACGAAGCGCTTCCTGAATCTGGTGTTGGGTGGCCTCGTCATGGTAGTGTTGTCTGGGCCAGAAAAAGCCCTTGAGACCGTCTTTCCTGGGACAACTATGCATCAGTAAGGCTGAAGAAGGCATTGCGAAGCCAGATGAACCAGAGATGGGTCGGAAAGCAGCGGCAGATGGTGTGTGGTTGGATGAGGGGAGGATCTCCTGCGCGCCGGCGAAGGCGGAAATACATTCGGCAAGATGGATGACCTGGTCGCGATCCGTAGGGGGATAGGACTGCGTAGAGTGTTGATCCTCGGAAGGGATGAGAATGAAGAGAGAGTAGTGGCCGTGGGCTTGTGAGTGATAGGGTCTGTCAAGTATTTTGTGGACTTTCAGCTAATTGGTAGGAAAACGATCAGCGAATTCGATGGCAAAGCGGTTGAGGGCGGCTTTCCAATCACGCAGCGGCATGGTCCATTTCTTGGAGACGGTTTGGACAGCCAGGTACATGATCTTGAACACGGACTCATCCGAAGGGAAAATACGGCGATTGCGCGTCATTTTGCGCAGGGTCATATTGAGTGATTCAATGGCATTGGTCGTGTAGATGATCTTGCGAATGTCTTCGGGAAAGGCAAAGAGCGGGATCACGTTGGTCCAGTGTGCTCTCCAAGAGGCACTGATGGTAGGATACTGCTGATCCCATTTCTCAGCGAAGAGTTCCAGGTTGAACTCAGCTTCCATTTGGGTACTCGCCGTGTAGATCGCCCGCAGGTCAGCGGCTACCTCTCGGCTGTGCTTGTAGGCAACAAAACGCAAGGAATTGCGCACCAAATGGACCATGCACAGTTGCACCTGGGTACGAGGAAAGACCGTTTCGATGGCCTCTGGCAGACCGGTGAGGCCATCAACACAGGCAATGAAGATATCTTTGAGCCCTCGATTGTGCAGTTCTGTAAACACGGAGAGCCAGAATTTGGCGCCCTCTGTCTGTGAGATCCACATCCCCAAAAGGTCTTTCTGTCCTTGCATCGTGATGCCGAGCACCAGATACAAGGCTTTGTTGATCACCCGTTGGCTCTCACGGACCTTGACGACCAGACAATCGACGTAGACGATGGGATAGAGAGCATCAAGAGGACGGGTTTGCCATTGATGCACCTCATCGATGACGGCATCGGTCACATTGGCGATCAAGGTGGGTGAGACCTCCACTCCATACATCTCCTGCAATTGGGCCTGAATATCACGGGTGGTTTGTCCGTGAGCATAGAGGGTGAGGATCTTCTGCTCGAGACCTTCCAAACGGCTCTGATGCTTTCTCACGAGCTGGGGTTCAAAGCTGCCTTCTCGGTCACGAGGAACACTGATCTCAACAGGTCCTTGCTCGCTTTGGAGCAGTTTCCGGCTTTTCCCGTTGCGAGCATTGCTGCTTCCTTCGGCTTTGGGAGCGTATTTGGCATAGCCCAGATGCTGCTCAAGTTCCGTCTCCAAGCAGCGCTCAATGACGGCTTTGGTCAGTTGCTTGAGGAGACCACCTTCGGCGAGAATATCCTTGGGGTCAGCGTAATCCTTGAGAAGTTCGTCAAGTATCTCTTTGCGTATGGTCATGGGATGATTCCTTTCTGCTGCTACTGCTCTCTCTATTCAGTATGACCTCTACACAAAATACTTTACAGTACCGAGTGACGCCCAGCTCGCCATTGAGACCCTCCCACTCTTTCAGAGGAAGTAAGGATGTGTCGCCTAAGATGAGCTGAGCAGCCTGCAAGGGGGTCATGCTGTGTGTTCCTCCTTTGTTCTTTTTTTCTCTCTCTAGTGTACCCCTCAGGCGCTGTGTCATCAGCTCGACGTCTTCCCCGATATCAGGCAGGCCTGGTCATTGCTCTGTCTCATGCCGCCAAACGCCCTCTTTTGCCTTGTTGTGCCCCTCCTCTGTCGGCGAATGCCTTGCGCTGCCCGTCTCGCTTCTCTCGAAGATTACGCTCTTCTGTGAAGGAGGAGGAGATCTCCACCGGTAAAGGATGGTGTCCACGGACACAACAGGGTGTGTTTTCTGGAAAAGCCTACGATCTGGAGGAGAGACCGTTGTGTACAATCCAGGCTAGTGCGAGCGAGGGGGATGGCGTTGTGATGATGCCTCAAGGAGAAAGCGGAGTTGCGTGAGTTCGCGATCCATGTGAAACCGCGGCGACTCAGCCGAGTTCTTGGGCCAGCCCGATGAGAAGTCCTTCAGGTCCGCGGATGTAGCAGAGCCGATACACGTCTTGGTACTGGACCACTTCGCTGCTGACAAGCTCTGCGCCGTGCTTGCGGAGCCGGACAAGCGTATCGTCGATGTCGTCCACGGCAAACATAACGCGTAGGTAGCCGAGAGCGTTAACTGGAGCGTTCCGGTGATCGGCGACCACAGGAGGCGTGATAAATCGCGAGAGCTCGAGCCGGCTGTGGCCGTCTGGCGTGCGCATCATGGCGATCTCAACGCGCTGGTCGCCCAGTCCAGTGACGCGCCCTGCCCACTCGCCTTCTACCATGGCTCGCCCTTCGAGCTCGAGGCCGAGCTCAGCGAAAAAAGAGATAGCGGCATCGAGGGATTCCACCACGATGCCGACGTTGTCCATTCGTTTAAGTGCCATAGGTCCATTCTATAAGATGTCGTCCGTCCTGTCAACGAACTCAGATCAGGAGGCCAGGGCTGTTGCAAAGTCGGGAATAAATGGAAAAAGAAGGAATAAAACAGAGCCTTTCGTGCATTAGGAATGGTTGAGAGGTCCAATTCCACACCACGAAAGGCTCGTTCATGAAGATGATAACACGTTCCCATCAGTTTTCTCTTCCCAATCAGGCACTCCTCTTTGATCTAGAGGCCTTGTATGAACAGTTACAGCATGTCAGAGATCATCGAGATCGGCGTGGCGTGCGCTACCCCTTGGCAGACATTCTGCTCATCGGAGTCCTAGCGAAACTGGCCGGACAAACCAGTAGCCGAGCGATGGCTCGACTTCACTCAGTTGCGCCAGCACGAATTGCGTTCGCTGTTTGGTTGGCGACATCAACGCATGCCACACTTCAGTACCTGGAGTCGTCTCTTGGCGTCAGCAACCGATCCAGATGAGCTTGAGCAAGTGATCGGTCGCTTCTTTGCTCGTCAGACCCCTCGTCGGTTGGCTCCAGGCCAAAGGCATCTGTGTTTGGACGGCAAAACCTTACGAGGGACGATTCCTCTTGGGAGCACGCAAGGCGTCCATCTGCTTGCAGCCTACCTTCCCAAAGAAGGCGTCGTCCTGGCTCAGGTTCAGGTGAGTACCTCAGGCAGTGAGGTGAGCGCCGCTCCCGAGCTCTTGGCAACCATCGATTTGCGTGGAACATTGGTCAGTGGCGATGCCATCTTTGCTTCTCGCCCTCTAAGTCACATGATCCTGCAAGCCAAAGGAGACTATCTCTGGATGATCAAGGAAAATCAAAAGCAGATGTATCAAGATCTGCAAACGCTCTTTGAGCCGCCATCGGTGCGGCCTGGCTGGTCAGCTCCTCCCACTGACTTTCGTTCGGCGTCCTCCGTGAACAAAGGGCATGGACGGCGAGAAAAACGACACATCACGGTCAGTAGCCTGTTGTCTCACTATGCTGAGTGGCCTGGTCTCTCTCAGGTCTTCAAATTGGAGCGGCAACGCATCAATGCCAAGGGGCAGATCGAGCAAGAGATTGCCTATGGGATCACGAGTTTGCCCACCTCCTATGCCACTCCCAAACGTCTTCTGGAGTTGGTTCGAGAACATTGGGGTATTGAAATAGTCTAATCGCAAATGACAAAAACGTATGGTCTCACTTTTGGATGAGGTTGGGATCACATAACGGATCTCAACCTCATCGCCGGTGACGATAACGCGGTCAATTAACAGTTCGATGAGTTGGCGTTTTTGTTCAAACGTGGCCTCGTTGAGCCCTTGTTGGACGCGCTGGCAGAATGCTTCAATCGATTGGACCATCCCTGCAAGTTGATCGTGATGCCCCACATTCGCTTCCAGTTGCCGTTTTTGTTCAGCAATCACGGACAAACGCTGTTCCAATTCAAGCCTGCGCCTCTTGTATTCTTCAAGTTGAAGCACATTGGCCAGGTACGCATCGGTTAACCGTTCCATCTGCTGTTCCAAGCTGACTCGTGCCTTGCGGAGATTCTCCCGGCGAGCTTGCAGTTCTTGAGGAAGCCACAGCCCACCTTGAGCCCGATAGAGCGCAGTGGCAATGGCACCGGGATGCGTCAGCATCTCGCAGACATCTTGCCAGACCAGTTCATCGAGTTGGTCAGCAGGAACCGAGCGTGCTGAACATTTTTCATCCCGGTGCGAGATGGTTCCATGGCTTTTGCCTACACAGACGTAGTAGGCATAGCCTCCGCGGCTACGCGCGACCAATACAGCCAAGCCGACACATCCCACAACTGACCATGGCACGCAGGAGGTAGGGGTAGGCGGTGTTGTTGCGGCGGGCAAATTGCTGATTGTGAGCAAGTTTTTGCTGCACCAGATCAAATTGCTCCTGGGTGATGACTGCTGGAACCTGAGTGACAGCAGTCCATTCCTCCTGGCTCGTCTGGACATGGCCTCCCCGGCCTCGGCCAATGGGAACCAGGGCTGAATGTCGTCCCCGGGCTTCCGTAGGGCGGCTGCGCCCGATGTAGACCGTTCCAGTATAGACAGGATTGGTGAGAATGCCTCGGACGGTTGCCTGGTTCCATCGTGTTCTTCCTGCAGGACTGGCAACGCCCAGGCTCGTTAGACGTTGGGTCTCGGCCTTTAAGCTCTTCCCCTCTTGCAGATAGTTAGAGAACAGTTCTGCCACGATTGCCGCCTCTGTTGCTTCGAGGCGAACCCCCGCCGGATCACGGGGGTGGGCAGGATCAACCCGATAGCCATAGGGCGCACGGGTCCAGGGAAGCAGTCCACCTGCCAGATACTTCTGCCGTCGGCCTCGTCTCATCCGTTCTGCAATCAAATTCCGTTCATACTCGGACACAGCTCCACGAATTTGGAGCAGGAGTTGATCATGGGGATCATGGCTCATCGGTCGATCCACAAATTCCACCTGGCAGCCCCCACGTTCAAATTCTTCAATGAGGAGCATTTGATGAACGTAATTGCGAGCGAGGCGATCAGGAGCCGTCAAGACGACTCGATCAAACATGGCACGTCCTACTTGCTCCCGCAATCGATCAAGGCCGGGACGACGAAGCTTCGCACCACTGTAGCCATCGTCGCGAAAGATATGCTCTTCTTGCCATGGCCATCCTTGGGTCTTATGATATTCCTGCAAACGGTCGAGTTGTTGTTCGATCGTCTGCGTCTGTGTTTGTCGTGGCGTCGAAACGCGAACGTAGACAGCAACATTCATTGGACTGCTCCTGTTTTTCTGGCTCCTGGGAAGGGGAAGGGATTGGCTGGACACTCCATTGGAGAAGGCATTGGTATGCTCGATCCCATCGCCACTGAGCATCAGGAGTCTCAATAGTTGAACGTTGAATACTCCACTGTCGTTTTTTCATTGCTTTCTGCCTTCAGACAACCGAGTAAAGAAGTTGCCTCTGAAGGATATTGTCTCTCGTATGAGAAGCCTCTTCGCGCTGGCTTCTTGGGCAGATGTCTCGTTCGACAAAGGCAAAATTTGTCGTTTGTGATTATACCATTGAGAATGGTTTGCACTATCGGCGAGACCGGACCTTGCAAGAAGATCATTCGCAGCTACGAATGGGTCATGCTCCTCATGTGCTTGCCTTGCTGAACAATACCGCCATTGGGTTGATGGCTCGTCGAGGCAAAACGAATCTTCCACATGCCCAACGGACCTTTAGCTATCAATTCGACAAAGCTTTATCAAAGGTCGCTGCTTGAGCGGGCTTGTCGACTTTGCAACAGCCCTGGGATGTCACCAAGGGCATCCCCCTGGCCGTCAACATCGCCGCCGCACTCTACAGCGATACAGGGAATATTAACAAGGTCACCGAAGAGGTTGAGGGGCACAAGGAGATTATAGACAAGATGGTCGATCGCTATCTCCAGCATACCCGCATTGACGAGCGCGAGCGCAGCAAACTCTACGCCCTGGCGCTGCTCCGTCGTACCAATGAGCCCATGATTCTGGCGCAAGCCATCGGCTTGACGCCAGAGGAGGCCAAAACGCACTACAAAGAAACGCTTCGCCGACTCCATCGCCGCTACAGCTTCATCTTTACCGAGAAAGGTGAACCCTCGCTCCATCAGGAGGTGCGGGATTTCTTGCGTCTCTACCTCCTAGAGCGTCGCAAGGAGCCCCAGATACAGGATATCACTGACTCACTCAAAAAGATCATAGAGTCTGTCCTGCGAGAACGCGAGCAGCGGCGTGAGTATCATACCCTCAAAGAGCGCCTGCAAGATGAGGACTGGACCGCGCTCTACCTTGACCTCTGCCTGCAGTGCTTCTGGTTTGACCCTGCTGATGGACTCCATCACTTGCTTCCCTTTAAGATCATGGCGACGCTGTTTAATCGCAGGGTCCTTCGTGAAGCAAATCAGATAGGAAGATTCTTCGAATCCTCTCTTCCCACAAGTGCGAAAAATAGGTGGCAATGGGCAAGCAGAAACCTTTTTTATCAATATTCAGGTGGACTCAATGAACTCTATTGGTACTATTCTCAGACACCTGAGAAACTTCCCGCGCTCTTGAACTATCCTCAAGAGCTTATGGCTGCCCTCTGTTGTGTCCTTGGAGAAGCAAATCGCTGGTATAATACAGCTAAAGCAATTGAATGGTATGAGCGAGCTCTCGCGTTCCTTCCGCAGGAAGCTGATGTGAAAGAAGCAGTCTCAGAGACATATTATGAGCTTGGAAGTAAACGTTTTTCAGACAAAAGATTTGGTGAGTGTATTGGCTTTTTAAGTCGTACAATAGATTTGACATCAAATCATAAAGTTGCTTTACATATGAGAGGCATCGCCTATTGTATGCAACAGCAATTTGAAAAGGCCATTTATGATTTCAATGCCGCCATCGGTCTTGATCCTAACAATGCTGCTGCCTACGATAATCGGGGCTATGCTTCCTATTGGCTGCAACAATTTACAAAGGCGATTGATGACTATAACACTGCCATTTGCCTTAGACCTGACTACGCTATCTCTTATCACAACCGTGCATATGCGTACTTGCATATGCGAGACACGGAAAAAGCTCAGCAAAATTTTGAGACAGCAGTTGAGAAAGATCCCAAATTTATAGACCCCAAATGGATGCTCGTCTGTCTTTCTTTCACCGTTCAGCGTCCTGCCTTGGAAGTTGCAGAATACCTGGAGCAGATTATTGCGACCAATCCCAAAGAAAATGCAGCTCAAGTGTGTTT
This sequence comes from Ktedonobacter sp. SOSP1-52, assembly GCF_016587395.1. Lineage (NCBI taxonomy): Bacteria > Bacillati > Chloroflexota > Ktedonobacteria > Ktedonobacterales > Ktedonobacteraceae > Ktedonobacter > Ktedonobacter sp. SOSP1-52. Next base: position 238,640 of record NZ_BNJH01000007.1, on the reverse strand, counting down.
GGGGGTTGCGCTTGGACTACGTGGAAAGCTCAAAAACGGGTTAAATCAGTTAGAGAAGATAATTCAAACAGATCGAACAAGAGATGATGTCTTTTTCTGGAAAGGGATGCTGTGTGCCTACTACTATCCAGGGAAGTCACATCTGGCGATGGAGGCGATAGAGCAAGCGTTGACCAATCTCTTCCCACCTATATTATTGAAGCCGCTCTATTGGATACGGGAAGATAATCCGACGTTTTTTGCGCAATATGCGAGGCCACTGTTGGAGCGATACGGGATATGAAAGGGAGGCTAGTAAAGGTGAAGGGTTAGCACTCCGAGTGTATTGAAGTGCTTGAGTGCAGAGGCTTGACCTGAACCTGGATGATGAAGAGGACCTGGGTGGGTACGGGCGCAGGCGGCATCGTGCCCGCGTTTTGGGGTGGACCATTGTCCTATAGCCGTGAATAGCCATGGTCTTGCGAGTGGTAGACGCCCGTCTCGCCATTGGGGCCTTGCTGTAGATTTTGTTTTTGCATTGGAGTTGTGTTGACTTTGCACCGGAGTGTGTGGTGCTGTTTTGGAGGAAGCAAGTGAAAGGTGATATTTCTTGTGTACCCCAGAAGAATGCCACAAACTCATCAATAACTAGGAATATATGCCCCGCTCTGTTCCTCCTGCTCCCTTGCCACTCCAAAACAGCACCACGCCCACTCCAGTGAAAAGTCAACTTCTACATCTGGGCCAGAAATTGTGCTGGATTGCGGAGTATGTCGAAGGCTACCCCGCAGCGGTTCAACCAGAACGGCAAGAGACATCATGGGGATGGCAGATCACTGGAGGTATGCGCAGAGAGGTCTATCAGGTGGCATCCGTCGTGTATGGTTCAGCGCTGGATCAAAAGACCTGGTCGTTCCCTAAAGGATGCCAGCACACAGGCGTAGGGGGATTGCTGCATGCGGCGCTCCTGCAATTCTACCGCGAGCATTTGCCGCATCAACTGATCTCCGTCGCCGCCGCAGCGAAAGAGATCGGCATAGGACGGCAGACGTTACATGAGTGGATGAGTACTGAAGGGATCCTTTGGATCTATGAGGCGGAGCGGGATGTCATTTGGCTGGATCGCCGCGAGGTGAGGCGCCTGTGGCGGAAAAAGCACGGTCTGCAAAATGCAGAGCCTGACATAGAAGGGCCTTGTTGTCCTCCACGAGAGCCGAACACGTCTCAGACAGGCTCGACCCCATCAAGGGCTGGGGCAACGCATTCCGGTGCCATCGGTTCCGTCTGCTTCTCTTCTGAAGCCCCCAAGCCGGGTGATCGCCATTCCCATGTTGGGTAGGTTACACCATGACTACCGGAGGGCCGCCTAAATAGTCAAAAGCCAGAGAAAAGAGAAGATGCACGAATGTGTTTCTGTGCAGTCTGACCCTTTGCTTCATTGAGCAAAGAGAACACGTCCTCTTGCCTCATCGCAGAGGTCTGGCGTGCTGACGATGGGGTGTATCCACTTGAGATAAACCCTTTCCGTGCTTTTTCTGCCTCTCGTTTCTTGGCATGAGTCAGAGATTTTGGAACGGATATGCTAAATAGCCAGCACACTGTACTTTTGTTTTGGCGTTAGCATTTTTGCAGAGCTATGGAGCGACTTTAGCCGCCCCATCACAACAATGTCACACACGAGACGCGCTTGCCTGGTGCACTATTTCACGCATTTGATCCAGATGAGATGCATCGTGGTATAAACCCAGGATAAAGCGGCCAATGGCATTGAGTTCGCCAGCTTGCGGGAAGAATGAATATGTCATTATAGTATCCAGGTGAGGCTCGTCAGGCCACGCGTCGAGCATAGCTTTACGCATACGACGGCTCTCCTCAAGACGCTGGCGCACCTGAGCGATACTTGTCACGCTCTCCCAGGGAGTCTCGTAACGCGAACGACCCTCAACCTGCAGACCACGGGCCAGCACGAGAGCCAGGGCGGCGGCCTCTTCGGATGAAGCGGTGGCGTGAACCACCACGTGGCCCAGAGTCCACGCCAGGGCGGCCTCTTCAGAATTCCCAAAGGTATCGTTCGCCTGGGGATCTAGCGGCACGAATGTCACGTCCGCATCAACTGTATCAGTAATGATCTCTTGCATTACATTGATCGTTTCATCGGTAAGCTGATAAAGATCGGTCTTTGTCAGACCAGCGGCTATGTCTGCCAGGGTCTGAGAGCCGCTTGTCACTGCACTAAAATCGAGCATAGGGGTCTCCATCAATGAATTTTTGTTAGAAAGTAAAAGGATCTCAGGTTTTTTCAGCGCCTGTTTCCCTTAAGCAAGGCTTGGTAAATAAGGTGACGAGTGGCTCTTACACACTCTCGATGAAGGATGAGTTTATCTGTTTGGCTTCTCCCATTTTTCAAGCTCAGATTCAGGGCATGTGCCATTCTATTACAGAGTTTATCACCGAGAATGTGTAAGAACCACTCTTCGCACTTACTACCATCTCGATGGCAGCAGTATACTACGACAATGGAACTGTTAAAAGAGCCATTCATAGCTATAATAAGGGGGCCATTTACGAGCAAGCGAGGTCTTCAAAACGTTTCAATAACGTGAGTTCTGGATAAGCCAACCCAATTAAGCAGCCAGAAGCAAGCGTTGATCGAGATGAAGGCTGGGCTTTTTGGCTTGATGGCTGTACGCAAGAAGCCCAGCAATCAAATGAACAACGAAGTTGGTCGGACTACGATGGCGAGAGTGCTCAATCTGCGAGATATTTTTGAGCTGATCAATGATCGACTCAATAATCGCGCGTTTACGCACCAAGAGCTTATCAGAAAGGTGCATCAGACGGTTTTTCATGTTTTTCCGCAAGCGAGTAATGAGCTGCAACCCCTGCTCAAAGAGCAACTCGCTCAAGGGAGCAGAAATGTAGCCGCGATCCCCAATCAGCTTGCCACGCAGACGCTGTACCATCTGAGGCACCGGAGCGCGATCATCGACATTGCCTGCTGTCAAGCAGCATGGGTCTTCCGCGAAGTTGATGATTCAGAGAGAACACTGTTTGCTTGTTGACAAGTAAACAGTCTTTGAGTATGCTTGAGAAGCAACTTCAGCAAAAACAGAGATGTTTGCAAAAACGGCCAAAAATCCTCTCATTGCTCCTCATTCCCATTTCATCAACTTCGCGGAAGACCCAGCAGCATGCGAGCAACTCGCCTTGATCGTTGACCGCCAGATGGAGCTTGAACCCAAAGAACCAGCCCATCGACGATTTTCCCCGCTTGGCATCGGCAGCAAAGACGCGATGCTGGTGGATGCGTTTGGGATCACAGACTTCCAATGAGGTCGAGTCAATGAAGCTGATGCCCGTACAAGCTCCATAGCGGCTCTGTAAGTAGGCAAGCAGAGGCACGAGCATCGTAGGAATGAGCGCGACAAAGCGTGTATAACTCACCAGATGCGGAAATTCGCTGGGTAGGTACATCTGCACGTGCTGGGTGTAATACGCTTTGAACGTTCGATAGTGCGACTGATGAAAATGGATCAGAATGGTCATGATCTCGCTTGGCCACAACTGCCCTGGACGTTGGCGCTGTTTGCCTGCTGCGATCTGAGTGGCTTTGAGATTGGGTGCAAAGTTCAGCATGAAATCATCGACATCGCAAAACAATTCGAGTACACTCATTTCTAGATCCCTCCGATGCTGGATAGAAGCTTTTTGTTGATGCTCCTATTCTAACTCATCGGAGGTGGATCTCCTTATCCAGAACTCACGTAATTTAGGAATACAGGATTGCGAACACCTCGTTAAATTCAAACAGGCTCTACAGGCAACGCAAATGATAAGCAAGAATGAGCGAAGTTATTCCTTTACCACCTATAGTTCAGAAATGGCCGCAGACTTGGCTGCACATGGCGTTCTTCCAAATAAAACCTTTTCAACGACCCCTGCACAGGTCTCACCTGAACTTGAGAAACATTATTGGAGAGGCGTTATTGATGGGGATGGGTACATCTCAAAGGATAGAAAGCAGTTAGTGCTTGTGGGGGATTATGAAGTCATTGTGGGCTTTCAATCCTTCGTGCTTGCTCGTTGCCCAAAGGTGAAAGCCTCCATCTTTCGTAATCTGAACATCTATACCTTCAAGGTAACAGGAACAGCAGCACTGAAGATGTTTGAGATACTGTGTGGCGAGGCAACGGTGTACTTGGATCGGAAACATGAACGAGCAAAGCCTAACATTCCCTAAGCCCTAGGATAGTTTCTCAATCTTGCAGGTGGGAACGTGGTTCTTGTTCCCGTTCATCATCTCATATGGTTCTCGTGAGATGGCAATGGAAAGAGAGTGCGCATTGGTCAAACATGCTAGTGCTTTTACTCACGGGAGCGATTTACCGTGAAACCCGTAAACACTATTCCGTAGCACGGTGTTCTCAACAAGATCACTGAACAGGTGCGCTTTGCGCGGCGGGGTTCTGTCAGAACTGAGAACACATAGATGTACAAGAGATCCAAAAGAGCTTCTTCAAAGACTGTGGTAAAGCTATGAAACAAGCATTATAAGTTCATGCAAGGCCACAAGCCGTTCACAGAAAATCTGGCGCCGTTGAGCCAGTGAGATGGCGCTCTTTGTCGTTGCGTGAAGGCGGAAATACTGGCGTAACTCATCAAATGCTCGACAGAAGCGAGCAGCGGATACAACGTTTCCAAAGCCATGCATCAAATAATAGCGTTGTTTGATCCCGCGATGATCTTGTTCAATCTGGTTGTTGAGGTAGACGCTTGTCCGGTGCAATACTTCATTTCCCATCGTTTCGCGTATGGTACGAGGGGAGGAACGATGCCCATCAGTTGTGACCTGTTGCGGGGTGTGCCCAACAACTGCGATGGCTTGCTTGAAGAACTGTTGTGCGGCATCCATATCGCGCTTTTCACTCAACCGCGAATCCACGAGATTGCCGTCTTCATCAACAGCTCGATAAAGATAGCACCATTTTCCATTCACCTTGATGTAGGTCTCATCCACGTACCAGGATCTTCCTGCTCGTCCACGTCGCTTTGTCCGCAACTGGTCGGTCATCAAGGGAGCAAAACGTCTTTCCCACTCTCGAACGGTCTCATGCGTGAAAACAAAGCCGCGTTCCAAAAACATCTCAGCCACATCACGAAGACGCAACGTATACCGTAGTCGCCAGAAAACAACAAGGAAAACGACATCAGTAGGTACTTCAAGATAGTTAAATGGAGTCCCAGTCCGTTCATTGAAGGTCCGTCGGCATCCTGGGCAGAAGAAGGTTGCATCGCCCAATTCTGTCTTCTTCGCTCGTTTTTTGGCTGAAGACACTGCACAATGGGGACAGCTCATCAGTTCATGCTCTCCTCGTTCAACCCTCTTTTCCGAGGATGCGTATAACAGAAAGATAATCGCATCGCCAAGATGGTGTTTGAGTTCTGAAAGAACCTTATTGGCGATATGGGGGATAAGGCGGAACTTGTGGCCCCTGTGGTGGATACATTCCAGGCCTGTTCATAACTAGTTGCTGGCGCAGCATCTTCACCTCTTTCTGAACGGGCCATTCGCTAAAGACAAACATCAAAAAGATCACAACGTTTACGATGGGGATTAGCATCAACAGACTACGTGCGCCACTGTAGCCTGCTCTTGAAAAGATAACCCACCAGAGGGCGATGCTAATAACCAGGACAACCACCCCGGTAAGCAGTTGAATTCCACTAGGATGCATGTTCTATTCCTTCTATTACTACTAGTACACTGAGGCCAAAGTCTTTCTCTGATTAGACAGTTAAGGCTTTCCCTTGATAGGTCCACCGGAAAGGTTTAGCCGTTTGATTGTAATACTCAATGAAAGCCAGTACTTTGGCCTCTAACTCTTCAACAGAGACAAAAGAGCCACGTTTGAGTCATTTGCGTACCAAGATACTCAGCCAGATGCACGATCTGATTGAGCCAAGAACTGTGCTTTGGGGTATAATGGAACACCACCTTGTGGCTCTTCTGATGTAAAAAGGCAGCTCTCGTGGCTTTTGAAGCCAGGATACCGCTTTCGCCTTTGATCCCCAAATCATCGATAAATTCCGAGAGACCTGCCACCCAACGGACCAGAGATTCCTATTGATGGGTGTTCAAATTGTCACACGATGTGCCAATGTTTGGCCTGCGGGTCGGTTGCCACCACCGCTTGCATATGGGCCAAGAAATCCTGTTCCGTGCGGGTTGGGCCACAAAAAGGGGCCAGGATCTTTCCAGTCACGACATCGCGGCTGAGAAGAAAAGAGCGTGTTCCATGACGAATATACTCAAATTCTCGTCGTTCCACTTTCCCCGGCGCGAGAGGTAATCCTGCATGCTTGCGTTCTAACGCTTGGACGCTAGTGAGTTCATCCGTGCTGACGGTTCGTTCTCCTTGTTCTGTCAACAAGGGGGCTTCCTGGTAGACACGACAGATCTCTTTGACCGTTTCTGCCTGATGGTCGTCGACGGAAGGCGTCAACCAATAGCGAATCAGATGCGGTTTGAGATCCCCTTTTTGAGCAGACGTGCGGCATGTCGGGGCGATATCTGCTCGACAATCCCGCGCCGCATGATGTCATTGGCAATTTCAGGTCCTGTCCAATGGCTGATCGGTCGTTCCCTTGGTTGCTCACAGGCCAGCGCCACGATCTGGCAACGCTGCTCAGCGGTAATCTGTAATGGTTTCCCTGGACGGGATACATCCTCCAGGCGTTCACTGACCGTGAGTTCAGAGAGGGGCACCGCTTGAAAATTGATCCAGCGCCCGCGCCAACTGCGAACCGTATCGACACTGACTCCCATCTCTCTGGCAATCTCGGCATTTCTTTCCCTTCTGCTGCTCCCAGGATCATACGTCCCCGTTTCGCCAGTTGTTGAGGGGTACTGTGCCGCCGCACCAGTGCCTCCAATTCTTTTCGTTCTTCTGATTTTCCTCCTATTTTATCACAGAATTATTTTAGCCTCAGTGTACTAGAGCAAGCAAGAAGGCGGACGAGACGGCTGAGCTATGCTGCTTGCTGGGATTATATAGACGATCTATATGGTATTATCAACTTGCTGAGTAGCTACAATTTCTGGTAGACTCATCGTTATGAAAACACAGGGTATTGTCAACTTGGAGAGACTCCTTCATAGAAAACTGAACAGTGTGATACAATGGCACCATGAAAAAGAATGTCTCCGCGTCTCCCTACAAAGGCTTCTGCTTCCCGCCGGAAATTATCGGTTATGCTGTCTGGTTGTACTTTCGCTTCCCCCTCAGTTTTCGTGATGTGGAAGAACTGATGGCCGAACGAGGATGTGGAACGGCATGGCAAGCTGATCCGCAAAGGCCAGTAAGTCCTGGCTGCACTGATTTCCGCGAACGCCGATCCGCAGCACATCCAGGCGGGAGAGATCCTCGATATCACGCGGCGCGAGAATCACCACCTGGCCTTTGGCAAGGGAATCCACGCATGTTTGGGAGCGCCACTGGCTCGTTTAGAGGGATACATTGCGTTCAGTACCTTGCTGCACCGTTTGCCCAATCTGCGTCTTGCTGGTGGTCCTGCCCACCTGGTCTGGAAACGTAACCTGATACTGCGTGGTCTCACAAGTTTGCCTGTCACCTTTTAAAGGAAGAAGCATCAGCAGACCGTTGGTGCTCGCGGCGGAGGCGGCGATCATGCGAGCTCACCTGGACAGATCCTTTCCCTCTGAGAGTGTTCCCCTGGAGCAAGCTCACATGGAACTGGACGATACCCATAATGCGTAAACCATCCCAAGGCATCTTGAGCCGTAATGGTCAGAAGAGCTTGCCCAACTGACTCCTGCAAAGCTTCTGAGGTCCGTGCTCCCATGCGGCGTAAAAACGCTTTGAGTTTAGAGAACGCCTCTTCAATGGGTGACAAGTCGGGAGAGTAGGAGGGCAGAAACAAGAGCTGACATCCCCGTGCCTCGATCGCCTGCCGTACCCTTGCTCCCGTATGGGGGTTGTGTTGCAAAAATAGGAGGAAAAGAATCTGCCCTCTCACATTCCCTTTTGCCACGCCTTGCAGTTGCCCTTTTCTCAGCATGTTCATCACCTCGTATCCTTGTAAGGTTCGCCAGGCCGTCTCGAAGGAGAAAAAGCCCATTCCAGGTTTGGTCAACCGTTTGATGCGCGCGATGGTCCTGTTCGATGAGATTATTGAGGTATTTCACCTGCCTCAATTCCACATGTTCAGACAGGACTTTAGCGGCTTTCAGGTTGGCAACAGCCTTGGGATAAGCTGCGTTCTTATCAACATTGATTACTCGAGGAACTGATGTGACGAGGTTCGTCGCAGTCGTGGGCTGGGCCTTCTGTTCCTCGACTGGATGAACGTGAGGAGTTCCATCAATGGTGGAACGCAACGCTTTGAGGAAGAAACGGGTGGCCGCCTCTGTATCACGCGTTGGACTCAAGAGAAACTCGAGGGTGTTCCCCTCAGAGTCAACGGCCCGGTAGAGGTAAAACCAGACGTTCTTGATCTTGATGTACGTTTCATCAACGTTCCAGGAGTCATTGCAGGCTTTCAGGTGGGGACGGCAGCGTTTCTCCAACTCAGGAGCATAAGACTGAACCCAACGATAGATCGTCGTATGATCGACGTGCAGACCCCGTTCGAGCATGATCTCCTCCAGGTCGCGGTAGCTCAACGCAGAGCGTAGATACCAGCGCACACAGAGAAGAATGATGTCGGTCTGGAAATGACGCCATTTGAACAGATTCTGCTCGATCATGAAGCAAACTCCTCTGCTCCGCTTCAAATAAAGAAGAGTTTATCATCACACCTTCATTCTTGCAACACAACCCTTTACGACGCCAATGGCGTTAAGGAGGATGTCTATATGGAAGATGCAATATTAGATTTTTTCTATGCTAGGATGTTACTATAGCCAGCCCTTTTGCTCGGCCATGCGTGCGGCTTCGATGCGGTTGTGTACACCCAACTTCTGGATGGCGACCGAGAGATAGTTACGTACAGTACCTTCGGAGAGAAAAAGTTTAGCTGCGATCTGGGCGATGCTCGCACCCTCGGTAGCGGCGGCAAGCACGGCGCGCTCTCGCTCTGTAAGCGGATTGCTTCCCTCGCTGAGAGCGGAGAGGGCCAGGGTTGGATCAACGATGCGCTCACCAGCCATGGCGCGACGAACGGCTGTAGCGAGTTGAGCAGAAGGGGCATCTTTGAGCAAGAAACCTACGACGCCGCTCTGCATGGCCTGGCGTAGATAGCCAGGACGCCCAAAGGTTGTGAGAATGAGTATGCGACAGGAGGGCAATTGCGCATGTAGAGAGGCGGCAGCGGTAAGTCCATCACATCCAGGCATCTCAATATCAAGTAGAGCGACATCAGGTTTACTCTCAAGTGCTTTAGGAAGCACTTCATCGCCGGACCCCACTTCCGCTACAATCTCGATATCACCTTCTAGCGTGAGCAAGGCCGCGAGCGCACCCCGTACCATGGCCTGGTCTTCTGCTAACAGTACGCGAATCATAGCCGGAATTCTCCTCGTTATTCTTATAGCCATATCAAGATGTAGGTACAGAAACTGTGAGATGGAAGCCGCCTTTGAGGCCTGCTCCAGCTTCGCATGTTCCACCCAGGGCTGCCACGCGCTCAGTGATGCCATGCAGCCCATTTCCCTTTGTCATGCTACTTGCCGCAGGGCCGTCGTTCGTAAGTACAAGGCGGAGTTCATGAGGATGCTGAGAAATGCTTAGGGTGCAGTGTTGAGCCCGGCTATGTTTGATAATGTTGGTGACTCCCTCACGTATCACCCAGCCCAGGACGGCTTCAATGGTGGCTGGAAGCGTGTGAATAATTTTTTCGTCACCCTCGTAGTTGTAGACAATGCCTGCTGCGGCTAAGATCTCTTGCGCCCCCTGGATCTCGCTGGCAAGGGTAGGCTGGCGATAATTGGTGACGGCCTGGCGAACCTCTTGCAGCGTCGCACGCGCAACCTGTTCAATATCCCTGACTTCAGTGGCGGCTCGCTCTGGCTTCATTGTTAGCAGGCGCCCCGCCAGCTCGCTTTTAAGCGCGATGAGCGAGAGGCTATGGCCTAGCAAGTCATGTAGATCACGAGCTATGCGCAGCCGTTCATTTATCACGGCCAGGCGTGCGATCTCTTCTCGTGCCTGGCGTAGCTCCCGGCGAATCGTCAAGGACCAGACAATGGCCCTCACGACATAGCCGACCACGATGGTAAACACGATTGACCTGCCAATGCCTGTCCAGGAGAAATGTACCAGCCAGCCGGTGCCTGCATTTAACAGGACAAGCAGGATCAGGATCAGCGTGGTTTGCCGTGTCTGAAAGCGTCCTCCAACATAGGAGGCTGTGAAGATGAAGAAGTCGAGCCAGTCGCTGGGATCGCCATGTGAGACAAGCGGAAGCGCGAAGCTTAAGGCGGCCATGCTTACCAGAGGTAGCCAGCTCCAAACATGACGACCAGGCGTTAGGGCTACCTCTTCCGTGAGGCGTTGTGCGTTCACCAGTGTCTCTCTGAGATAGAGCGTGAAGAAGAGAGCCACACCGAGGAAACTGATAAGCAGGATCGGTAGCGGTGGATGAGCCAGGTAGAGGCCTATGATGCCTGGGCTGAAGAAAGGCAGCCAGATAACCCAGATTAGCCATAGAAGGTAAGGAGAAGGGCCAAGGCCCTTCTCGACGCTTGTATTTTTGTCTGTCTCTGTGTGTGGAACTTCCTGTGTGTTTATCAAACTTCTGGCGCCTCCTTGCCCGATGATTGTTTAGCTCTATTTTACATTATCCGCATGGTTTTCTTCTCCGTGAAAAAGAGTAGCTTGATGGCTGCGGCAATGGTCCATACATTCTGGATCATCAAGATGATGATGACTGCGAGTAGGAAGGCGGTATTGAAGAGTCCCAGAGCACCCAGAACCTGGAAGAGGATGCCCAGGCCGATGGCCAGATAGCTAAAGGCGCGTGGGAGCAGGCGGGTGTTCCACAGTGCCAGGCCTTGCATCAGGAAAAGCGAGGGCGCGAGCAGGAAGACGTGAATAAAGGTATTGGTCAGATCAAAGCAGGTTTGCGCGGCTTGCAAATGACCATTGTCCCCAGCCATAACGGCCCCAATCTCAAAGGTTACCTCCGCGAGCGAGAGGGCCATAATGACGCCCGCCGTCAGGAGAGTCATACGCCCAAAGAAGCGTTGCGACGCACCAGCCAGGTGAATAATGGCCAGGCTAAAGATGATGCTGAACAGCGAACCAATGGCTTGCAGCCAGGCATCAAAGAGAATGGTGCTGTGGTATTGAATGCCAAAGGATTGTACCTGAGCAATTGTGGCGTTGGCGGCAGGCAGGGGCATAAAGGTCCATGGAGCGGCGAAGTAGGTCGTCAGGGCGATGGTTCCCAGAATGCCGCAGAGTGCAACCAGAATGTAGGTTGAGCGATGTGTAGTCATGATAAGTGCCTCCTTGCTGTATAAGCATATAGATGCTTGTTATGAGAATGCTGAATTGCTAGAGTGTTATGAGAATGCTGAAGGCTCTATGCTTCAGACTCTCTCGACAGTCCTAAGTGTAGCTGGAGGCGTTCTTTTCCGGTAGTGAAGGGTGTCATCAGTGCCTTATGACATTTGTCATAAGCGCCAGGTAGCAAATGCTCGGTAGTGACTCTATTGAGAAGTGGTATGTAAGGGAGTCGTCAAGAACATGGTGAAGGACCAGGGATGATCAGTGAGACCCAACGCCATGGCAGGAGTGCGATGCTGATATCGTTGTGGGATATTGTCAACTTAGCGAGATAATGGAAGAGCCTTTCTGAAAAGAATGATGAGAGGAAAGGAGAAGGTGGAAGGTTGAGAAGAGTGGTTTCTCTTAAGCTGCTGTTTTCCCGCTGGTTACCTCATTCCAAACCTGGAAGCGATCCTGCATGAGGGCACGAGAGACCGAGGCGTTCAGACTGTGGCGTTTGGGCCGAAAATGATCGGAGATCGGACCAAACGCAGAGAGGAAGCGTTGCGCATGGCCAGGGGATTTGAAGCGTCGCATGGTGCGCTCTCGTTGCCTGGTTGGTTGGTGCGAACGTTCCGCACAATTGTTCAAGCCCTTATGCTGGCGGTGCTCGACACTGTGCATGATGTCCCTCTTGGCGGCGGCGTAGCTAGCGAGTTTGTCGGTAATGATAACCCGCGGCACGTAGTGCAAGCCTTTGAGCAATTTACGAAAGAACTTTTTGGCGGCATGCTTGTTGCGCCGGCTTTGGACGAGGATATCAAGCACATTGCCATCCTGATCAACCGCCCGCCACAGGTAGTGGGTTTTCTCGTTGATTTTGAGGAAGACCTCATCTAAGTGCCACTTGTCTCCTCGCTTTCCATGACGGCGTTTTCAGTTCATTGGCATAGGTTTGCCCAAACTTCTGGCACCACTGGCGCACTGTTTTGAGCCTTCCCCGATTTGATAGAGTCCCCAAAGCTGAGATATACTCTAGCAAATCGGGAAAGGGATGAGCATGGCAAAGGTCCAAAAAGTTTACACGCGAGAATTCAAAGAGCAGGCGGTGCAGCTGGCCCAGACCAGCGGCAAGCCGATTGCACAGGTAGCCAGAGAGCTGGGCATCTCAGACACGTCCATTCACCAATGGCGCAAGGAACTGGCTCAGCATGGCAAAGAAGCCTTTCCAGGCAGCGGACACCAAACGTCATTAGAGGAGGAAAATCGCCGCCTCAAACGCGAACTCGAAAGAGTCCAGCAGGAGCGCGATATCTTAAAAAAAGTTGTGGGCATCTTTTCACGGGAAGTGAGATGGCGCTGCTCGCCAGAGAGGGGCATGAAAATGGGATAGAATAAGGGTGGAGAAGCGTGTGAGATCAGATTTGGTAATGGTGCCCTCAGCCCGAACGGGAAGTTGATCGATGGTGCGCGTCCAGCAGAGATGAATGTTGCCACTGCCACGAGCAGGGAGCGCGAGTAGGAAACTTGTCAGTTTTTTGCGCACCTCATGCTGATCCCAGAACATACAAGCACTTCTGCTATCCCAAAGGAGTTTGCCATGCAAGTGATCTACCAGCGCTGCTGTGGACTAGATGTCCATAAAAAAACGGTCGTCGCGACGGTCTTGATTACCTCCCCTGATGGAACAATAGAGAAGAAGACGCGAACGTTCTCCACTATGACAACCGGTTTACTGGCCCTGTGTGATTGGGTAGACTCCTATGGAGTCAGCCATCTGGCGATGGAATCCACGGGCATTTATTGGAGACCGGTTTATCACCTGTTGGAAGAGGGGCACACGATCCTTCTGGTCAACGCGCAGCATATGAAGGCCGTGCCTGGACACAAGACGGATGTCAAGGATAGCGAGTGGCTGGCTGACTTGCTGCGACACGGATTACTCAAGGCTTCTTTTATCCCTCCTCAACCCATCCGGCAGTTACGTGAACTGACACGCTACCGCAAGACGCTCATCCAGGAACGAGCGCAGGAGGTGAATCGGCTTCAGAAGGTGTTGGAGACTGCCAATATTAAGCTGGCAGCAGTCGCGACTGATGTGATGGGCAAAAGTGGGAGGGACATGCTCGATGCTCTGATTGCAGGGACGACTGATGCTGAAGTCCTTGCCGAGTTGGCGAGAGGGAGAGTGCGCAATAAGCTACCCCAGTTGCAACAGGCGCTGGATGGGCGTGTAGAGAGGCACCATCGCCTCTTGCTGCGGCTCATCTTGGAGCACATTGACTTTTTGGAGCACACCCTGGCGCAGTTGCAACTGGAGCTGGAGGAACAGTTGCGTCCCTTTGAGGACGCCATGCAGTTGCTTATGAGTATCCCTGGTATCCAGGCGCTTGCAGCAGCAGCTATTCTGGCAGAAATTGGGATTGACATGTCGCGCTTTCCTTCAGCCAAGCACTTAGCGTCCTGGGCTGGTCTGTGCCCAGGCAATCGACAGCGTGGAGGAAAACGTCTGAGTGGCTCCACGACACAAGGCAACCCCTATCTGCGGGCCATCCTGGCTGAGGTGGTTTGGGCGATCTCCCACACGAAAAACAACTATCTCTCGGCTCAGTATCATCGTCTCGCTCGTCGCTTAGGCAAGAAGAAAGCCGTGGTCGCGGTGAGCCACAGCGTGTTGGTTATCATCTATCATGTCTTGCAGTCTAAGATGCCTTACACCGATCTGGGAGCTGATTATTTCGAGAAACTCGATGCGTCACGGATTGAGCGACAACATGTTCGTCGCTTGGAGCAATTAGGCTATACCGTCACCCTGACGCCAAAGGAGGTGGCGTAGTCTCTGGAGGATTTTCGTAGGAATCCAAGTGAAATATCAGTTTCTCGAGCAACACAAGCAGGAATTTCCCATTGTCGTCATGTGCCGAGTGCTTGGTGTCTCGGAAAGTAGCTTTTACGCTTGGCGAAAGCGTCCCACCTGTCAACGCAAACGGGAAGATGCCCAACTCACAGAAGAGATTCGACAGGAATTTCACGCTCATTGTGGTAGATACGGCAGCCCACGCCTGCATGCCGAGTTGCGTGATCAGGGACGCAGCATCTCCCGTAAACGGGTGGCCAGACTGATGCATGAGGCAGGATTGTGTGCCAAACGCAAACGGCGTCGTGTGCTTACCACACGCCGGGACACCACTCATCCTGTGGCTCCTAATACCTTAAACCGGGATTTTACGGCACCAGAACCCAATAAAAAATGGGTAAGCGACATCACGTCTATCCCTACCGCACAAGGATGGCTCTACCTTGCGGTCATCTTGGATCTCTATTCACGAATCGTGGTGGGATGGTCGATGTCGGCGAGCTGTGATGAAGATCTGGTGGAGCATGCACTCGATATGGCTCTCACTCGCCGCCGCCCCAAGAGTGGACTCCTGCATCATAGTGATCGAGGGAGCCAATATACTTCGCGAGCGTATCGTCTCATTTTAGAACAATCTGGGATTATGGTAAGTATATGTCACGAAAAGGCAATTGCTGGGATAATGCAGCAATGGAGAGTTTTTTCGGTTCATTGAAAGAGGAATGTGTAGGCAGCACCATCTATACATCTCATGAGAAAGCGCGTCTGGCGATCTTCACGTATCTGGAGGTGTATTACAATCGCATTCGCCGCCATTCGACGCTTGGATACGTGAGTCCACTTGTCTATGAACAGAGGGCTCTGCAACAGGCAAAGAAAAACGTTTGACGTAGAACGTTTATTTCTCTATACTAAGAATAGTAACGTTACATTACGTTACGTAACGTTACGTAGAAACGGCAGACATTCTCCTCGGCTCCAACCTGGAGAGACTCTACGAAAACGGGGCAAGCTCAAACCCTTGCGGCCAAGAGGATGGACAGCGACGGCAGGAGAGAAAAGGAGGGCAGTATCATGATTGCAGAGAGTGCATTGCCATCGTTACAGGCTCGCATTGCTGTCTCCTGGCTCTCTTTCCTACTCGATAGCGTGCTTGCTCTTGTGGGAACACTGTGCATGACTGGTCTCATCTCTGTGTTTCAATTGTACCCACGTATCCCGAACATTTCGATTCTCTATCTGCTCATTGTACTAGTATTAGCCAGCACCCGCAGCCTGTATGCAGCCATTCTTGCTTCTGTGGTCGCCTTTCTTTCCTTTGACTACTTCCTCATCCCTCCCCTCTATGTGTTTACCATTGATCGACCGGAGGAATGGATTGCGCTCTGCATCTTTCTCATCGATGCGCTCCTGATCGGACAGTTGACATTTTTGTTGCGTCAGCGGGCGCAGGACGCGCATCGACGCGAACAAGAAACCCATATCCTCTATGATCTGGTTCGTACCACAGTGGAAGAGCGGTCCCCTGAGCAGCTCCTTCAGACCATTGTACATATGGTGGTGAGGGTCTTTGGCTCCTGGGGCATTCGCTCTGGGATCTTGTTCTTGCCCGATGCTCAGGGGCAACTCATCGTTCAAGCAAGCGCACCCCTCCCACCAGAGCACATTACACTCACGCCAGAGGAATATGCTGTGGTGCAGCAGGTGGTCCAGACAGGTCAATACCACACCTTGCACGAACATATGCCTTCACGAACGAAAGACCTGGACACGGAACAACAGGGGAGGCATTTCCAACGGCGCGAATCTGCGAAGAGCGTTGAAAAGAGCAATGAAACGCGCCTGCACTGTTTCCCCTTGAAGACAGGCGGGAAGATGCTGGGAGTTCTGTGCCTGCGCCTTGCTGGAGGACTCCTCGAGCACATCGTTGATTCGTCCCTCCAAGAGCAGAGTGAACGGATCGATGCTCGCCTGGCCTTTTTCTGGACGTTTCTTGATCAAGTCACCTCTGTGATTGAGCGCGCACGTTTACGTCGTGAGACACTGCATATGGAAGTACTGCGCCGAACGGATGCCTTGCGTACGGCTCTGCTTTCATCCGTTTCACACGATTTACGAACCCCCTTGGTCACCATCAAAACCGTCGCGGGGAATCTCTTGCAACACGATGTCCACTGGGATGAGAACGCCAGGGAGACGTTTGCCCAGACGATTGAACGAGAAGCCGATCGCTTAAATCGCTTTGTGGGCAATTTATTAGATATCTCGCGCATTGAAGGAGGGGCACTGAACCTGCAGAAGGAGCAGTATCTTCTGGAGAGTGTGGTCTATGAAGTGTTGGAACAGCTCGATCCCGTGCTCAAGGGCCGAACTGTGCAGGTTGCTCTCCCTGCTGATCTCTCTCCTCTCACCTTTGACTACCTCCACGTGACCCAGGTGCTGACGAATCTGCTCGAGAATGCAGTGCGCTATAGCCCGCCAGGATCTCCGCTCGATCTACAGGTGCAGGTGACGAACCAAGAGGTTGTGATCTGTCTGGGTGACCGGGGGCCAGGCGTTCCCGAAGAGGAACGGGAGCGGATCTTTGAGAAATTCTATCGTGTCCTGGTTCCAGGGAAGATGATTCCCGGGTCGGGAATAGGGCTGTCTGTCTGTCGGGGGCTTATTGAGGCGCACGGTGGGCGGATCTGGGAAGAGAATCGGGAAGGGGGCGGAGCATGTTTCTTTTTCACATTGCCACGTACCACAACGGAGGAGCCATGCTATGACTGAGAGAGGTGCACGTATCCTGCTTGTGGATGATGACCGAGAAATTATTCGCGCTATTCAGAGGAGTCTCGTGGCGCTGGGTTATGTGGTGTTCACTGCAGGGAGCGGGCAGGAGGCGTTGCACATGGTCAACAATGACCGACCTGACCTGATCATCCTGGACCTGGGGTTGCCTGATATGAACGGATTGGAGGTATGCAAGAAGATTCGCGAGTCTTCCGCGCTTCCGATTCTCGTGCTCTCGGTGCGTGAAATGGAGCGCGACAAGGTACAAGCATTTGATCTGGGAGCAGATGATTACGTCACGAAACCCTTTGGGTTACAGGAACTCCTTGCCCGTATACGTGTCGCATTGCGTCATGCCGCGCGTCCCGCTGCGGGCGCCGCAGCAGTCGCGACGATCGGTCCGTTAGCCGTCGATTTTACGCGCCGACAGGTGCGCGTGCACGGACAAGAAGTGGTGCTGACGCCCACCGAGTATGACCTGCTCAAGGTGTTCGTGCAGCATCCCGGCAAGGTCCTGACTCGCCATATGCTCTTAACGCAGGTCTGGGGCACGCACGCGAATATGGAGCCCCACGCCCATTCGCTCCATGTGTACATCGGGCATTTGCGACGCAAGATCGAGCCAGATCCCAGGCGGCTCCGTTTTCTGTTCACGATCCCTGGCGTTGGCTATCGTTTTGCCGAGGAATAGCTCCCGTGCTCGTCGCTTGGCAAGAAGCCACTGGTCAAGCTGCGATCCTTGAGCGAAAGTCAGATATAGCTAGCCATGCTATTGACAACTCTTCCTGGTGAGCTTTCCTATGTCTGCTCGTCTTGCAGGCGCGGGAAGAGCCTAAGCGCATTCTTCGACGCAATCTGCGTGCGCTCCTGCACACTCCATCCTGAGTAGGTGGCGAGTCCATTCACCGCAGGGCGGACCCCGATATCGTGATCCGGGGGATAATCGGTGCCGAATAGGATGTGTGATGTTGGTATCAGCCGTTGTATGGCACTCAGAACCGTGCTATTTGCTGAAAGAGCCGTGTCGTAATACAGCCTCCGAAGCTGGCTCAATGTGCTCTCCAGGCTGGTGTGCAGGAGTTGCTCACTGGTTTCAGGAGCGAGTGATACAGCCTGCTCCGCTTGGACATTCTGCAAGTGTGCCATGAATACCGAGCGATCGAAAAGTCGTTCAGCAAAGAAAGGGGCAATACCACCAGTATGTGAAAGGATGATACGACATGCGGATAGCGCGAGAACGTCCCAGAGAAGATGAGATTTGCGACGGCTCTTGTGGTATCAAAGGGAAATTCGAGGACAGCGCTTGGTATCGATGGAATGGGAGAACCGGGGTTGTTGCCAGTGGGAAGTGTGCTTCCAGTCCAGACGGTCGGATGCACGTGAACAACAGCCGCTCGTCGATCCAGTTCCGCAAAAATGGCCTCGAAGCGTGGATCTCCAAAATAGATGCCCATGTAGTTCGAGAGCAGCTCGATTCATCAGCATGGAGTATATCCAGCGCAGAACGGATTTTCGAGAGCGTTGCCTCGATATCGGGTAGCGGGAGGGTGGCAAAGAATCCCAAGCGTTTGGCTAGTGTGCGACACACTGTGCTGCGAACCCGTTGAGTGACCGGACCATGTCACGATGCTTTGTCGCATCGCCAAAGCACCATCCCGGCAAGAGGACGGAGAGCAATGCGGCATCGATGCCTGTTCGATCCATGATGGCCAGCGAGTCTTCCGGCGTCCATTGCGCCACCCGCCGCCGAAGATCGAGACCACCTACTCCAACGACACCGGCCCTGGCTCATTCCTCAATAGACGATAAGGTGAAGAGGTGGTGGTGCACATTGATGGAATGGGAGCGCATTGCTTTTCTTCCTCCTTTGCGAAGAAGCCTATCCCTGACAAACCAGCTATTGCTGGACCATACGAATAGCGCTTTTCAGCAGGAGAACAGTGTTCCCTTGCTGAAAAGCAGCGTGCCCCTCTTGAGAGAGAACAGGGATACCAACATCATTCTGTCCCTTTGGAGATGAGCACCGTATCACGCCTGCGATTCGTTCACGATCTCGACTCGCCCTTGCCCTCCATCCACGATCACCCAGTCTCCGGTTTTCAGTCTGGTGGTGGCGTTGCCACATCCCACCACAGCGGGAATCCCAAGTTCTCTTGCGACAATGGCGGCATGGGACAATGGCGCTCCGATATCAGTGATAATGGCCGCTGCCCTGGGGAAGAGTGGCGTCCATCCTATATTGGTCGTGGCTGCCACCAGAATTTCCCCTGTTGCAGCTGTTCTCCGTCTTCGGGGCTGCTCAGCAGACGTACGCGCCCTTCTCGTCTGCCGGCAGATCCAGCAGCGCCTTGAAGCGTTTCGGCGTCAGAGACGCGAACTTCCGGCTCCGTGGCATCGTAAAAATCCATCCGTCTCTTAGGATCATTGGCCCAGGTGAAGGGATCGAATCGTCCCCGGATGATGGAGGGCAAAGGTGGGAGCGCCTGATAGCGTTCGTAATTGGCTTTTCTTGCGGGCATCCATTTCACGGCTGATGCGCTGCCTGCAAGAAGCGCTTCAATTTCATCAATATAGAGGAAAAAGATATCTCTCTCCAGTCCCGTCAATTCGCCTGCTTTTCGAGCAAAAACACGAAGCGGGCTGCTTCCCGCAGTTGAGCACCTGCAGATGCTTTGGCTAAGCGTTTCTTCAACCAGGTTGCCTTCTGTGGGAAACGTTGCTGAAAGCGCTTGAGCGCCTCTTCATAGCGGATTTGCTGCGCTTGCAAAAGTGCTTCCACATCCACATCCGCCTTGCTCGCCTCATTGAGTTGTTTTTCCAGCCAGCTCTCATCTTCTACGGGATTGGGGTGTGATAATTCATATTCATGAGGACCTCGATGACCATAGTGTTGCAGGTAGTCCTCCTGGCTCATTGTTCCTTTGCGGACCTTGGCGATGCCGACGACTAGCCCCAGGCTTGCCAATCCGGAAGCTCCTCCGAGATGAGAAAGCAGCGTCCTCGCATCATCGGGTCCCATCAATTGAACCAGCTTGTCCTCGAAGGTGGTCATCATCCCCAGTTGAAGCGCTCCGGCTCCCGCACTCCACCAGGCCTTGAACACAGCAGGTTCGACAGTTTCCTTCCAGAAGGAGAGCAGCTCTTGCTTCGTCTTGATGTTGTCAAGACGTGTTTTCATCATTTGACACCACTGTGGTGTCGCTTGGAGAAACTGAGGCAATTGTCGAGAGGCGATGAGTGTTTTTGTGGTGACATGCAGCATCCTGGGGATCATCTCAATGTGTGTGGTGTTCCAGCGAAACCATATACGATGGCTCACGGCAGGGCTCTCAGCACTGGAAGAGGATCTGCCGCTAAGGTTGCAGGGAAAGGGCTTCTTCGCAAACACGAAGCCGTATGATGCTCGCCAAGGGGCAATCAGTCCCTATGGCAGAAAAAGCGTTGTCAGAAACCTGTGAAAAAGCCCGGTGAGATCGCCTCTCTTTCAGGATTGCAGGAACGCGTGCATCTTGGCTCGAATCTCGTCATCATGGGAGCTAAACCACATCAGATGACTCTCAGCCTCAGAGACAAAGAGTTGCGTCTGGGGAATATGGGTGTGCGCATAGGTGGCATGCGATGCATCAACTAGACCATCATATTTGCTTGTGATGATGAAGACTGGAGCCGTAATACGGCCCAGATCTCCGCAGTGGTGATGGATATCGTGGAGAAAGCCTGATCCTGAGCGCGAAGCCAGCAAAAACGTCAGAGCAGCGTGCTGCTGGACAGGGCTCATCGTGGCCAGGACCTGGTCGGGAGACAGCCTTGAAAGCCCTGGGAGCATACTCTTGAGCGCCACCTGTGGAGCAACGCGTGCCAACCCTCGAAAGGCCGCCCAAACCCACCGTTCCGTGAGAGGGTTGAAGCCGACATAAGTCATGAAGCGGATCATTCCACTGGCATAGCGGCCACTCGTCGCCGCATTTTGCAAGATCACTTTACTCACGCGTGTCGGCGCACGGCCTGCCAGTTGTAAAGCGGTCGGGCCAGCAGCTGAGATTCCAACGACGATCACCTGCTTGATGTGGAGCAGATCCAGGAGGAGAATGAGCGCGTCGGCAAAGGCTTCCGCCGTTCTACCCGTGGAAGAGGGAGTCTTGCCATATCCTGGTCGTGATGGAATGAGCAATTGGTAGCCATGGTCCACGAAGAACTGTTGGTGGCCCAGTGGCGAGTCGCAGTTGGTGTGTCCACCATTGAGCACGAGTACGGTTGGGCCGTCATGACCCATGAGACGATATTCAATCGGCCCCTTCGCTGTTTGAGCAAGCGTTTTCATCGGCGTTCCTCTTTCCAATGACCCAGATGCGCTTGAATGAATAGGTTGCTCACCATCAACATGATGAGAAAAAACGCGGTGTCAGTGTTCCTGTGATTCCAGGTGCCTCTCCTTCTTCTCCTTTCCCCTGCCCCAGACGCCATGGTGCCGATAGGTCTGGATCATCCAGACCACAAAGCTGAGTTCGATGATGCCGACGCCCGCCCGAAGCAGGCCATACCAGACAGGATAGAGTGAGGAAAGCACGCCTGTAAGTTGTGCGATTTCGACGGGAATCTGGATCAGAGAACCGGTAAAGGCAACGAGCATGAGCCAGAACAACCAGCGCCAGTGCTGCACAATGCCATACATGAGCACCCCAATCATGACGATCAGTGCTGTCAGAAACAGGATAGCTGGCAGGGGGTAGCGCTCGGTTGCCGCTGACGGAGGCCACAACGTTGTGGTGTAGATAGACGGCTGGACGGCAAAGATGATGAGCAAGCTTAGGAGAAGGGTGCCAAAGAAGATGATCAACGCCTTTTCTAATGGCCGCATCGAGTTATTGTGCTGTGTCGTCATGTGCGCTCTCTTTTCCTCTCTAGAGGATCGGCTGAAGAATGGGAAGCATGTTTGGATTGTTTCCACAAAGCGAGCCGAGGCTTCCTTCGCTTACTCTTTCTGCTCCTCACCTGTCAGGGGCTTCTGCATGAGTCCGTCGAGAATGAGCGTGGTGAGCACCTCGGGTAACTCCTCCCACCGTTGCGCAATCTCCTGATCCCCTAATAACTGCAACATGAGCAGACCAAGGAAGGTTGAAGCGATGGCTCGTACAGTGAGCGGCATATCAAGAGGGCGCACTTCGCCCTGCTCCTGCTGGCTTTGTGCGTGCAGAAAGCGCTCACCGACGGCAATGGTGGGTGCCAGAACGTGTTGGTAATAGAGCTCACGCAATTCACTGTTGACCAGCATTTCTGGAAGGACGGCTCGAAAGACCTCGGCATTGGGCCAGAGCAAGGACATCCGCTGACGGACGTATGCGAGAAAGAACGACCGGAGATCTTGCTCGCTCCCCTGCGCAAACTGCTGTTCTCGCTCGGTTGTTTCGTTGAGACGATTGAGGATCGCGAGTAACACAGCCGTTTTGCTCGCAAAGTAGGTATAGATGGTTCCATCGGCTATCCCAGCCACGCGTGCAATGTCCTTAATGGTCGCTCGGTGAAATCCCTTCTCCGCGAAAACCGTGGTCGCGGCATCTAAAATTTGCATACGACGGGCTGCAATGAGCATCTCTTGAATCGGATCTCTCTTCTCTACCATACATTCCACCCCATTTCTGCTGAATGAATATATAAATATTTGAATGAATAACTATTCAAACAAAGAGTACCCTATAAACAAGGGGATTGTCAAGGGAAACGCTCGAGTGCTTGCCACCGTTTTCAATGATGCTGGGAAGAAGCGCATATCGAGTCAAAATAGGCACACAGAGCGATGGTCGCGGATCGTGTTTTTCCCTCTCTTGGCAATCGACCTTCACGGATTGCTCCGTGCGCTCCTGTCCGCTGGCTTGCAGCCCTCCTGAGGAAATGCAGGTCCTTCTCAACCAAAGGACGGTTTCTTGATATGAAACTGAGAGAGAGGGGCCTCTTTTTGAGCGTTTATTGAGCATTTTCAGCGTACACTACAGAAGGGAACGTTCCGAATGAAGGCGACCAGTGAGCGGGTTTCAGCCTTCTAGACATATTCCTTCTTTGCCACTTGATGCTGTATCTGGAAAGGAGCGCGTGTAGTATGAAGGCTATCGAACGTATTCCTCAGCTTGAGCTGCCACCCCGTATGCGCTGGCAGAAGATCGTACTGGATACCGTATTCGCGATTGGAGGCGTATTGATCATCACGGGGATCATGGCCCTTCTCCAACTCTATCCGGCGATTCCCAATATCTCGATGCTCTACCTGTTGCTCATCTTACCGTTGGCGACATTCCGTGGTTTCTATCCTGCCATTCTCGCGGCCATTTTGGCCTTTCTTGCCTTTAATTTTTTCCTGGTGCCCCCCTTGTATACCTTTGTGATGCCAGTGAGTGAGTGGCTGGCACTCGGCATTTTCTTGCTGACAGCATTAGTGACCAGCCAACTTGCCACAATCAGCCGTCAACGCGCCCAACAGGCCTGGCAACGCGAGCGGGAGACGCGCGTGCTCTACGAGATGATGCATGCTGTCAACAGTAAAATCACATTCGATGAGCAGCTTGATGTGATTGCGCTCTCTACTGTCAGAATTTTTTCCCCTTGGGGCGTGCGAGAGTGTGCACTCTTGCTCCCGAATAACGAGAAGCAACTTGTGGTACGTGCTGATGCGCCCATTCAAATTGAGGCATTTACTTTCTCACCGGAACAGCAACATATTGCGGTGCAAGTCATGGCTGAGGGGAAAAAACGCACAGTGCCAAGTGCTCTTGTTTCGTCTGGCGAACCTGCACTCTTGCATCTGCTTCCGCTTCAGGCGGGAGAACAGCGCCTGGGAGTGCTCGCGCTCCGTGTCAAGCAGGAGCAGGGGCGGTTTGCCCGCCTGGAGCACATGCTTGATGAACGGGAGCGTTCGGACAATCAAAGTTCCTTTTTCTGGACGTTTCTGGATCAGGTGATCTCAACGCTTGAGCGGGAACGGCTCCGTGCGGCAACGGCTGGGTTATGACAGCCGTTGAGAAGACATTCATCGAGGAGCTAGCATGTGTGTATCACCACGCCCATGTTCATCAAGGCGAGGTGGAGATGTGTTCAACCACTCCAGGAGAAAGTTGTCTCATTGCACCGTTGCTCTTGTATGAGCGACTCTTCGTTGTCACCATCCATACAGAAGGGCGGTATTTTTGATTTTCACCCATTGGTGCGCGGCCTTGGCATGATCTCTGAGAGGCGTTCTTCGTTCAATTCCACTATTGAACTGGACGAAGAACAGTTCATTGAGCGATAGATGTCAGTCGTGTGGAAACGATCCAGGATTTTTGAAAGAAGTGCCCGCCGAGCGGTGATGAACATGCTGCTGAAGGGAAGGCCCAGCTACATCGAACGATAGTTACCATCTTTGATGGGATCTCCTTCTCTGTCAGGATATGCGTGGATTTCTTACACTGTTCTCAGGCAGTGCAAGAGGTTTCCTCCACGGGGCTCAAAGACCCTTACCATCGTTTGAGCAGATGAGTCACCTGTCCTGCTGGTGTGTGTTGTACCGAATACGATCTGGATTGATATCGCCCTCCAGCCCATCTTTTGTGGATGGCAACACCGTATCATAGGGACACAGGAGGTGCCAAATGCCTGGCAAGGTCTCTCGCCCATGGGGCCAATACACGTATTGGCGATGTGGTACCTGTTCCTGCTGTGCGAGACGTTCTGCTCGTCCAAAGGCTTCTTTGGCACCTTGATCCTGAAGGTACGGATCAACGATTTCAAGTAAGCGAGGGGCGGTTCTCTCTCGTTGTGGTGTGCAGAGGTAGAGAAACAGGAGCGGGCGCTGCCCCTGCGCGCTTCTCACGGCGGCCTCACTCACCGCCTCGTTTTGCTCCTCCCCTTCAAGGAGCACAGCAACAATTGCTTGGGGTTGTGGCTCCGGAAGGCGGGAGAGTGCGACTGGGATAGGCAGCATGCCTCGCTGCTGAATACGCCTGATATTCACATACGCCACCACCATCCCAACGACGGTCGCGCCACCACCAAACGCTGTTGCCAGCGGTTTGGTGACCAGATTGATGCACCAGGCTGAGGCGACCAGGAGCGTCGTCACGAGACCCAGAAAGAAGTTGATACGAAACCATATCCCGATCTTCTGAGGATGAGATGGAATCTCATGCGTGTGTGCTCCTTCAAGCGAAGAGGGCGATGGTGGCAATGCCATTGGTGAAGGAGTTTCGACACGCGGAGCGTGCCCATTCAGCGATGCTTGCCCCTGTCTGCTGCTTTGGGGACCTTCCGGAACTCCTGCAGTGTGCCGGCGGGTGATGTGCATTATGTGCCGCCAATCTCGCCGACGCACAATATCTAGCCCAATGCAGGTAAGCGTGAACGCGCCAAGCAAGCCAAAGGCATACATATCCCCCAACACGACGATATTGCCCGACACCAATAGAAGTACAGCAATAGGAATACCAGCTGCCAACGCGATTGCCACATGAGGTGTCCCCCGAAGTCGATTACGCCGCAACACAACTGTGGGGAGAAATCCCATGCGGGCCAGGGCGAGAAAGACATGGTAGGCCCCAATGATGGCAGTATTACTTGCAAAGATCAGCAACGCGCTCGCACTTAAGGCGAATTCAGTCTGCAGAAGTGGCCTCCCCCCATTTGCCTCCCAGGAGCGAGATAAGCTGCGTTGACAGAACTGGGTCCTGGGCGGCTGCTGGTTGTAACATCGTGGAGAGCATGGTTCAGAGCCGCAACGAGGCTCACCTTTGCGCTCTCTTGAATCCCAATCCAGTTTAACAGACCCAGGAGGACAAGGATCGCAATCGTGATGGCCAAGATGGTAGCCTGGATGGGCCCCACTCCTGGGATCATGAGCATAGTCCCTAACGAGGGCAGCACAACGCTGAGATATTGAATACCCGAGAGGGAACTAATGGCTGCCGTGAGAAAATAGTCGACAAGAATACACATGCCGCCCAGAGCTCCCAGCCAGGGATTGATGGCCTGGGCAGCGACGGTGACCACGCCTCCTCCTTGAGGGAAACGATGGGTTACTTCTGTATATTTGAAGGTGAGCAAAATAAATACAAGCAATGTCAGCGACACAAAAAAGCCTGCTAAGCCCTGGACGGTTCCGTAGAGAATTCCCGGAACATAATAAATGGATGTGCCAATATCGGCAAAGACGACGGCCCAGCAAAGGATGGGACCAAGCAAATGTTGCTTGTGCCCCGTCGTTATTTCATGCGTCGGTGCAGACGTTGGAGTCGTTGTCATTTCGTGTGTCACGGGTAACATGCTCCTTCTGTTTCAAAGCATCCCGCTCCGGTCACGCGTCCGCATCCTCAGTGCAGATGCCATGCATACGCAAAAGAAGTGGTGTACGTATGTGCAGAGCTATGGAGGGTACTATCTGCTGCTTGCCAAGAACAATCAGCCCCAGTTGTATGAAGATCTCAGGGACTTCTTCGAGGAGAAAGATGCGCGATGGCATGAATGGCAGTATGCCACAACCACGCAAAAGGGACATGGGCGTCTGGACAGGAGAGAGCTCTGGAGCAGCACCCAAATGAATGCTTGGTTCGAGCAGCAATGGACAGGAATCGCCCAAGTCTTCCGCTTGCGGAGGCACAGCACCACGCTCAAGGAAGGAAAAACCCGAGAGGAAGTGGTCTACGGTCTGACGAACTTGCCGCCAAGTAAGGCCAATGCGGCTCGTCTGCTTCAGCTCCAACAAGCCCATTGGCACATCGAAAATTGCCTGCATTATCGGTGTGATGTCACGATGGGCGAAGACGCGTGTCAAGTGCGTCTAGCCGATGCTCCAGCAGCCTTGGCAGCTCTCAATGGAGGGGTGCTTGCCTTGATGGATTGGTTACAGGTCAACAATGCGGCTTCTGCCATGCGTCATTTTTGTGCCCAACCTCACGAGGCCTTGCAACTCCTGTGTGGCAGGTTATCGCGGTAGGACAGGTAAACCGAAAAGCCCTGCCGTAGAGCAGAAAGCCCTGCCGTAGAGCAGGCGGCGAGCAGTCTCACGGCTTTTTCGCAGCGGCCCAATTATAACGACCCGCGCAATCGAGTCGGAGATGTCTTGAAGACGCTCTTTGAGCTTCAAGCCATCGGCATCCAGTGGTGGTTTCCCATCATTGGTGAGAGCGCTCCTGACTGCCAGGCAGTAGCCGCGCACTGCCTCGGCCTCCTCATCCGTGCGCCCCTCCAGGACCCGTTCAATCGGACGGACTCCGCGTACCTGTTTTTGAGTTCTTTTTTCGCATGCAGGTCTGCGGCAGCAATCGGTTTGGCGGCCTCACGCAGGTAATGAAAATGACAGAGTTGATGGGGAATACCCAGCAATACGCTCGCCACCGCATTGCGGATGGAACGTTGCCCATCGGTGATCACACCTGCAATAGGGATGTTGAGCTGCTGGCACACACTCGCTGCTTCCACAAGCAGCGGAACCAGATCTTTCTCTGTGGCTCTCAACAGACTCCGCGCCACCAACACCTCTCCTGAACAGCAGTCGCGCAGCACCCACAACACCTCGTGTCCGACATCTGGCTGCAACCCGTCGAGCGCCAGGATGACCTGCTTCAGGTCTTTAAGCCGCCCGCGCAACCGCTTGTGGTTGGCCAGGTGCAACGTCAGTAGTTCTTCAGAACGATAAAGCTGATCGGTCACTGTGCGCTGGGCTAGCACGAGACCTCGTTGGAGCAATTCCTCATGAATCTGTGGGATACTGCGCTGCTGCTGATAGCGGAGCGTCCCCACCAGGGCAATCATATCCAGGCCGAACTCTCCGTGCGGCAATGCCCATCCGCCTTCTTCCTCTGGTCGCGTTGGCTGGTGGAAACGCGCACATGTGGCGTTCCGGCATCGATACGCTTTGAGGATAAGACGCGTGACCCCTTGTAAAGTTGTCACCGTTCGGTGACTGTGATGGCCCATACGCATTCGATTACCACATTCCCAACAGGTGATCTGAAAGGGTGCCAGCACCACCTGTCGAGAAGCTTGCGGACGTGCTTACTTTCTTGCCATGGAGAATCTCCTACTGGCTTCTGTTCTCGCAGCCCAAGGCTCGCACACTAGAGTGCGTCATTCCCTGAGCGTCTCCACCAGGGCTGAGGACATTGTGGGTTCGAGCCTTTACCCCACGCTCTTCTCCCCAGAACCGCTTCCTGCGGGTCGGGCAATGAGACCTACAGAGCCATTATGGGCGTTCCCTCTAAGCTGCCGGAGGCCGGGGAGCACGGTGCGACAGCTGCTGGGGAATGTTGGTGACCACGATGCCTGGACGAGCCAACAAGGCCATTTTCAAGCGCCACGCCGTGTGGTTATGCAAGGGATATTCCCACCAGTGGGCCACCACAAACTCGGGCAGCAGGACCGTGAGTGTCTGGTCAGGATGCAGATCCTGCATGGTGTCTATGTAGGCCAGCAGTGGGCCAATGAGTGAGCGGTAGGGCGACTCGATGATGACCAGCTTCATCTCATCCTCTGGAGTCCCAGGGTGGTGGATCTTCTTCCACTTTGCCCGCACAACTTCGACATCGTGAGGATCTATCGCGACATGGGCGGCTACTACATGAGGAGAGATGGAACGCCCATAGGCCAGGCTTTGAACCGAGGCACGGTCAAGTTCGGCGATGGGAACGATGAAGCGGTGACGGATGGCGCGAGTCGGTCGCGGGAGATGCGAAGCCACCCAGGAAATATTGGTCACCACGATATCCGGATGGAAGAAGAGCGCCCACTTCAACCAGAAGGTTCTGGGATGTGCCAGGTACTGTCTGAGGGCTGAACGCTCAGCCATTTCAGGCAAGATAACCGTTAGGGTGTCATCAGCGTGGCTCTGCCGCTCGGCTGCCAGGAAGTCGAGCAGACAGCGGACCAGGGAACGCTGTCCTGGTTCGATCATCTCCAACGGCATCTGCTCCTCCTTTGGCAGTTCTGCCTGCCACCTCTCCCAGGCCGTTCGCAGGGCAGTAGCCTGAGCCGGGTTCCGGTTTACATGGACGGCGACTACCTGCGAGGAGATCGAGCGGGCATAGGCCAGACTCTGAGAGGCCGCTTGGTTCAACTCGGCCAGGGGAACGACCAGACGATGGTGCACCTCTTTGGAAGTGAGAGGAACGATTGTCGTGCGTTCGCGCTCCACTTGCAGGTAGTGGCGCCTGATAGCCAGGAACACCACGACCAGCAATGGAATCAGGAGCACGACGATCCAGGCCCCCTCAGCAAATTTGGTCGAGGCGATGACCAGCGCCACGACGAGCGTTGCGTTCGCGCCAAGACCGTTAATGAGCATGCTGCGCAGCCACCCGCGGTGGGTGGCGCGCAGTTTCCACCAGTGCCGGACCATCCCGGCCTGCGAGAGGGTAAACGAGAAGAACACGCCGACCGCATATAGGTTGATCAGTGCGGTGGTCACGCCCTGGAAGAGGATAAGGAGCAGGATGGAAAGACAGGCCAGGAAGATGATGCCCGTAGAGAAGGCCAGGCGATCACCCCGGAAAGCAAACTGGTGTGGCAGGAAATGATCGCGTGCGAGCAACTGAGAGAGGCGTGGAAAATCGGAGTAGCTCGTGTTGGCGGCCAGCGTCAGAATGAAGAGGGTCGCGATCTGGAACACGGGATACATAAAGAAGAGGGGGCCGGTGAAGACGAGCTGGGCAATCTGGCCAATGACGGTTGGATTGCCAGCCGGATTGGCCAGGGTGCCATAGCCCAGAGCCAAAATGGTGATGCCCACAAAGAGCGTACTGATGATGATGGCCATCCAGGTGAGCGTGATAGCAGCGTTGCGCGCCTCCGGTTTTTTGAAGGCCGGGATGCCATTGGAAATCGCCTCGGTCCCGGTGATGGCTGCACAGCCAGAAGAGAAGGAACGCAGGATGAGGAAGAGGCTGAGCGGCTCGGCAGCGGCGACAGGTGGAAAGTTGCCGAAGAGGGGGTGGTGAGCAAACAGGAACACCTTGAGCAAGCCAACGACAATGAGCAGCACGGCGCTGCCGACGAAAAGATAGGTGGGCAGGGCGAAGATCGTCGCTGATTCGCGGACACCTCGCAGGTTGACCACCGTAATCAGGACAACCAGTGCCACATCGATTGGCACCACAAAGGGCGCCAGAGAAGGGGAGAGGGTCGCCAGCGCTTGCACGCCAGCGGCCACACTGACGGAGACGGTGAGCACATAGTCAACCATGAGAGAAGCGGCGGCGGTGAGTCCTGGGAGCACGCCGAGGTTCTCATGGGCCACGATGTAGGAGCCACCGCCATTGGGATAGGCGGGAATCGTCTGGCGGTAGGAGAGCGTCACGATCGCCAGCAGCGCGACGATGGCCAGGCCGATAAAGAGCGTCAGCCAGAGATTCTGGGAACCAGACGCCACCAGCGTAATGAGAATGGCTTCGGTCGCGTACGCAACCGAAGAGATCACATCGGAGGAGAGCACAGCCAGTGCCTTGAACTTGGTGAGTCGCTCGTGTTCCAGGCGCACGGTGGAAAGGGGCGTGCCGATCAGGGAGCGCTTGAGCGTCGTTGTCACGCGCTCCCATCTCGTCTGCGGAGCATCCGCCTCCTTTGTCGCCTCCAGTACGCCTGACACCACTTGCCGCAACTTCGGGTGCGCGGGAAGCACGCGGCGCAAGCGCACGTCTCCTAGTTTGCTGCCCCTGATTTCTTCAAATCGGACGAGTAGCGAGGGATCCTCCTCGTCGGGAACCCTCTGTTGCGTGTCGAGGAAGGCACGCCTTGCGTCACCTAATCGATCCGGTTCCTGCTCCACAGGTCCATTATCTTTATCAGTCATGGCTTTGCATCCTTTCATCTTCAGCCACGTCTTCTGCCTGTCCAATTGCTTCTTCCTCTTGAGTCTCATCATGCCCTGGCTCCTGGGATCGCGAAGCCAAGGGAGAGGTGGTAGGCTCTCCAGAGGGTGAGCCTGATCGCCGGCGCGGCCCGGAGGCGAACGAGAAGAGCCGCTTGAACAGGGAATTGAGCTGGGGACGGCGCTTCGCCGGGAGCTGAACAAGATAGCTGGTGCAGTGCCCCAGGTGAAGACAGCCGACGATGTCATCTGTGCTCAACAGGATACCCTGCCCCTCGCGGACAAGGAGCACTATCCCGCTGCAGGAAAACTGCTTGATGAGTACGTCGAGGCTCTGCCCTACCTCTGCTGTCAAGACCTGGAAGCCCTCGGTGGACACTCCAGCACGCGCAGCTTTCCAGCGCACCGCTTCCAGAAAATTGTTTGCTTCCATGACGTCTTCCAGGCGTGGTCCCTGTCGGCTGCGCTTTCCTTTGACACGCAGGAGGGCCAGCGCCACGAGTGTCGCGTGACATGCTTCCGCCAGCGAGATGGCAGCGCCCAGTGCCTCCATCTCAACCCCGTGGGTGAAAGGAAGCAGCAAACGGGTGGGTGGGGGTGTTCTTGCATCGATTGGGGCTTCATCCTTTCTCTCTCCATTGTGGGAGGCATCGACGAAACGTACTCCACGCCGACATGGAGCCCGCGAGAGCAGCCAAAGTCTGCTTGAACGTCCAAAGGCCAACGTCTTCCTCACCGCTATACTACCAGAGAGGAAGTCAAGATGCGCTCAAGAAAAGGAGCGAGGAAATCAAGATACGCTCAAGAAAAGGAGCGAGGAAGTCAGATTTGTCTCAAAGAAAGATCAAGAAAGCGACAAATGGTGCTTTAACGCTGCTCCAGCAGGAGAGAAAACACTTTCTATCGATGATATGTGCTCATGCAAACTGCGGCTGTGTTGCAAAAAGAAAGCTGATC
Source organism: Ktedonobacter sp. SOSP1-52 (assembly GCF_016587395.1). Taxonomy (NCBI): domain Bacteria; kingdom Bacillati; phylum Chloroflexota; class Ktedonobacteria; order Ktedonobacterales; family Ktedonobacteraceae; genus Ktedonobacter; species Ktedonobacter sp. SOSP1-52. The sequence continues at coordinate 206,800 of NZ_BNJH01000007.1, read as the reverse complement.
TGTCAGAATGGTGGGAAAAAGAACACAAGAGCGTCTACCATGGCAGAACAGCAGCCCTTCAAATGGCGTCACTTTGAGGCGGAGATTATTTTGCTTTGCGTCCGCTGGTATTTACGATACGCGTTAAGCTATCGGGATCTGGAGGAGATGATGCGGGAGCGGGGTCTCCAGGTGGACCACACCACGATCTATCGGTGGGTGCAGCGCTACGCTCCCGAACTGGAGAAGCGCTGTCGGCCTCATCTCAAATCCAGCAATGATTCCTGGCGGGTAGATGAGACGTATGTGAAGGTCAAAGGTATTTGGATGTACCTGTACCGCGCGGTGGATTCTCAGGGAAAGACGCTGGAGTTCCATCTGAGTGTTACCCGCGATGCACCAGCCGCCAAGAGCTTTTTCACGAAAGCGCTCGGAGCCTCCTATACGGGAACTCCCCGCGTCATCACCGTTGACAAAAACGCGGCCTCTCCCAAAGCCTTCAACGAATTGAAAGCAGCGGGGACCCTTGCAGGTCCTTGTGAACTGCGGCAGAGCAAGTATCTCAACAACCTGATTGAACAAGATCACCGGTTCATCAAACGGCTGGTGAAACCGGGATTGGGCTTCTTGTCTTTTGAAACGGCATGGCATACCTTACAGGGATACGAGAGTATGCATATGATTCGCAAGGGACAGATGCATGGGGTGGAAAAAGGGAACATTCCTGGACAGATTTCCTTCATTGCCAGCCTGTTTGGACTGGTTGCCTAAGCGCAACAAGAAATAAGACTTCACGCCCATTGTCTTCCCTCGTAAATCTTTGCAACACAGCCACTTATCGAATACCTGCAAGACATTTTTCATTTTGAGGAGGAGATTTCTGCGGTTCCTTGGTAGTCGCTGACAAGCAGGACGGGCAATTCATGGGCATGCCTCCTGAAATTATTTGTGAGATGATCAGTCTCTCACACCTTGGAGGAACGCTGCTTGGAGTCTTATTCTCAGTTCTGACACATCCTTTGGGATAAGTTTACCTTACTCTGCCACATTCGGAAATACCCTCTTGTTGTGTAATATCAATGCTTTACAGAGGAGATGTTATTCCTCGCTTGCCCCGCGCAACATACGCTCCATTGAGGCAATGGCCTGCTCAATTGTTTCTTGTTCGGCGGGCGTGAGTTGCGCGAGCAGATTCCCCAGTTGGACACTTCGTCGGAGCTGTCCCTCACGCAAGACCTGCATGCCCTTTGGTGTGGCCATCAGATGAATAGTGCGTCGATCACGCGTGTCTGTCTGGCGTTCAACCAATCCCTCCGATACCAGAGCTGCAACGATCCTACTGATGGTTGGCACCGCGACCTGTTCCGCTTCGGCTAGATCGCTGATGGTACAGGGTCCGCCAAAACCGACGACCGAGAGCGCTGAGAGGCGCGCTGGACTTAACCCTGTCAGCGGATCTTCCTGACGGACGCGCCGGAGCAGGTGAATCGCCACAGAATGAAGGCGGTTAGCGATGTCAATCGCGTTGTTCTCAGGGGGATTTGACTGTTGATCCATCATGTGCTATTCTACCATAAGAGATTAGTTAGCATTGCTAAGTGTTTTTACAAAAAGGATACGTAATGTCTCTCTCTCAAGATCTTTTCACAGTTATCAGAACGGGCGATAGCGTGCAGCTCACCACCCTTCTCGCGGAACAGCCCGCGCTGGTAAATGTCCGGTCGCCGCAAGGAATATCTGCTGTGCTCTGGGCACATTATACAGGCCAAACGGACCTGCTGCCAACGCTGTTAGCCGCCAATCCGCAGCTTGATATTCATGATATGGCAGCAATGGGTGACCTTAGTCGCTTGCGCGCCCTGTTGGCCGATAATCCTTCGCTGGCGCGAGCGTATTCACGTGATGGTTTTACGGCTTTGCACTATGTGGCCTTTTTTAATGGTAGCACCGATCTGGCATCTTCTTTGCTGGAGGCTGGAGCAGAGGTTGATGCCGTTGCTCGCAATGAACAGCAAGTCACGCCGCTCCACAGCGCTGCCGCACATCGCCACAATGCCGTCATTCAATTGCTCCTCGCTCATGGAGCCAATGTCAACGCCCGGCAGGAGAATGGTGAGACCCCACTTATGGAGGCCGCCCAAAATGGCGACACCGCGCTGGTGGGTGATTTGCTGGCGCGCGGAGCTGATCCTATGCTAGCTACAGACGATGGGAGAACTGCGGCAAATTTCGCGGCAACCGCTGGCCATGCTGATCTAGCAGCAACACTGCGTGGCAAGATGGCGTAATATCTGAGAGTTTATAAAAGTTGCGTTCTAAGTATGTTTGCCCCTATACTTATTAAAGCCGCCCGAGGTGGACGGCTTGAGGTTGTTGTGACGGACCAGCTACTCGCCAAAGTTCCCTGGTCCGCTTACAATGTTCCACTTCCCATAGCGTGGGCCAGAAGGTTGTGAGAATTACTACCACAACATACTACATTTTTCAACACTTTAGAATAGCATACTTTGAGTGCTAACGATAGGTTTTTGATAATCAATAACTTGTCATTAGGTACTCAATGGCTATTCGAGGATGGCTCGTTGAGAGACATCTGCAGGGAGTCACTGTATTCGAGCCACTGTTATGCAGGGAGAATGCAACGCAAGGAGTAAAAAGAGCGCGATGCTGTCATTTCTCTCGATTGACAGTGATCAAATATCTGATCAGTAAAATGCTTCCATGCCTTCTGTCAAAAAGGATACGCAGCCTGTTGAAAAAGTCTAGATAATCTCATCATTTTACCCTTGGAGCACACAATTCGAGCATAAATGGTAGTGATATCGTAGGATATGCTCATCCATTGGAGGCTTTTTCAACAGGCTGGATACACTTTCAAATACAATAAATGCATCTATGGCAAAAAGAGGGGAAGGGAAAACATGTTGCATTAATTTGTCAGATTGTCATTGCCGTCTGCCAGAGTAGGGCATGGAAGCAGTCCAGAATGGAAAAATGCATGCTTTGCCGGTCTATCAACGCTGCCATTCAGCTATGGTCTACAGCAGGTTTATTCGACAAACCATTTGTCAGGATCAATTGCCAGATACACCTGCCGCGTTGCCATGAAAAGACAGCTGCAAGAACCTATTTTACGGTCATAAAAACTGCTCGGAGTTGAAATCATTGAGAGAATCCTGCCGGCAACTAGTATGTGGCAATCGTCCTTTCGACAAAGAATTGTGGCAACGCTCAGGGATAAATCGCTGCTATTCATGCCCAAAAACGGCAAATTATGCGCCGATGTGGGACAAATGAACTTGGCAATGTACAATTAAACAGGATTTACAACAAAAAAAGCAGAAAAGTTTGTTGAAAAGAGGTGAAAAAATGTTGTTTGCAGTGATTGGCAGCAGCGCAGGAAAGGCTCGCGACGAGATCATGGCCATCTATCCTCGCCACAAGGCATTCCTGGATCAGTTTCTTACCCGCGGCGAGGTGGTGGGAGTAGGTCCTTTCACCGACCCGGGAGGCGGAAATATGGCGCTCTTCCGCAGCCGGGCCGCGGCCGAGGCCTTCGCCAAGTCGGATCCGTTCTTCTTGGAAGGCGTCGTGGGGGAGTATCAGATCAAGGAGTGGGGCGATAACATGCTTTCCTAAGTACCAAACCTCATCAACACCTTATACGCATATGTGATTCCTCTCTCTTCGATGAAAACAAGCAGAAGAAGAGCTTTCTCAAGCTCAACGAGCGGGAGAGTTTGACTTTTTTCGTCCAAAGAAAGCGAATCACCTATGTACATAGGGGTGGATCTCCCGCACTTTCGATGAAAAACACCGATTGATTGCTTAGTTTTAATGAAAATTTCATAGCCATCGAAGGAAGTCGATTCTACACTGGTTCTGCTCAGATGATGTGGAACTGATGGAAGGAGACGCACGATGGCAGACCAGACACTACTTCCCGACCCGACAAACTTACATTTGCTCCAGATAGAAGCCGAAGTGGTAATTTGGGCCAAGAGTGATCAGGTTTCAGCACGAAGCATGATCAATCGGCACGAAGGGTGAGCAACTCATCAATTGGCTAAGGGAGAAACCGCTTCAGCAGCGGATCGTTCTCTATCGTTTCTGTAAATTCAGTTTTCGTTTTGCTGCCTTTGCGCGTCTCTGCATACAAAGAGTTGAGCCAGATCCGGCGAGGCTGCCCGTTTTGGGTCCAGTTGCGGGCTGAAAGATCCAGTTTTCTGTCTACAATTCAAGCAATTGCTGCCAGTGAATTTACAAAAATGAAAATGACGAAAGGGCTTTTGAGGTCATTTTATCGAATAGAGATAGATGAGCTACTCACCCTTCACACCAAAATCCCACCCTTCGCGCTAAAAAGGGGTCTTGGTCACTTTCGGTGGAAAATCCCATCAATAAGTCTGCGTTCCATGCCAGAGAGCTTCCTTACTTGTTCCCCCGAATCAGAGGTGCTACAGTACGTCCATCCATCGACTCTTTGTTCATTCAGCACAGGAGTGCTTCATATGGCCTGGACAGATCTTCTCCCACCTCTTCCCCATCTAAAGATAGACTCAATCCAGCAGGAAGAACAGCAGATTCTCATCATGCTTGTTTCGACCCGCGAAAGTGATCAGTGTCCCACCTGTCAGACCGGCTCGCAAGCGGGACACGGTTGGTACACTCGCCGTATCCGCAGTCTTCCTTGTTCGGGCCGGACAGTGATTTTCTTCATCCGAGCTCGACGTTTTCGTTGCCTCAATCCCACCTGTCCTCGCAAGACGTTTCGAGAGGACCTCTCCGCGCTTGTCAACCGCTATCAGCGCCGCACGCAAGCGGTGACCCATCTCCTGTGCAGCTTGGGAGCCGTCGCTGGTGGTCAGGCTGGTGCATGTCTTGCTGCCCAGATGCACCTTCCCATGAGTCGCTCCACCTTGCTTCGCTGCCTCATTCGCCAGGCCACCAGCCCTGAAGGTGCTCCTCGAGTCGTGGGCGTTGACGATTTTGCCTGGGCCAAAAGACGTCGCTATGGCACGATTCTGGTGGATCTGGAAACGCATCGGCTGTTAGCGCTCTTAGCCGACTGCGAAGAGGAAACGGTGGCCACCTGGTTTCGCCACCATCCCAGTGTGCAGATCGTCACGTGCGACCGCAGTCCCAGCTTTGCTGATGCGATCCGGCGCGGAGCTCCTCATGCGCTGCACATTGCGGATCGCTTCCATTTGCATATGAATGCGATGACGTGTCTGGAAACGCTCCTGACGAGGGAGCAGGCAGCAATCCGCCGAGTTGTGGCAAGTCTGCGTGCTGATCATCGGGAAACCCATCCTGCACCACTCCCAAAGCCCTTGGCACCTGAACGACAACGAAGTGAGCGACGGGCTCGTCGGTACGCCCGATATGAGCAGGTGATTCAGCTCAAAGCGCAAGGCTGGTCACAGCGGGCGATTGCGCAGGAAACCGGATTGCATCGGCAGATAGTGGCGATCTATCTCAAAGCTGGGCAGTTTCCTGAACGGGCGTCTCATCCTCCTCGCGGACGCGTGATCGAGCCGTATCTGGACTATTTGCAGCAGAGGTGGGAGCAAGGGGAACACAATGGTCGCATCTTGTTCGAAGAAATCCGGGCGCAAGGCTACCCCGCGGGACTCACAGAGGTGTATGTTGCTCTTCAACCCTGGCGCACACATGGACCAACAGCCAGCCTGGCTCGTGCGAAATGAGCTTGCCCCGTTTTCGTAGAGTCTCTCCAAGTTGGAGCCGAGGAGAATGTCTGCCGTTTCTACGTAACGTTACGTAACGTAATGTAACGTTACTATTCTTAGTATAGAGAAATAAACGTTCTACGTCAAACGTTTTTCTTTGCCTGTTGCAGAGCCCTCTGTTCATAGACAAGTGGACTCACGTATCCAAGCGTCGAATGGCGGCGAATGCGATTGTAATACACCTCCAGGTAGGTGAAGAGCGCCAGACGCGCTTTCTCATGAGATGTATAGATGGTGCTGCCTACACATTCCTCTTTCAATGAACCGAAAAAACTCTCCATCGCTGCATTATCCCAGCAATTGCCTTTCCGTGACATACTTACCATGATCCCAGATTGTTCTAAAATGAGACGATACGCTCGCGAAGTATATTGGCTCCCTCGATCACTATGATGCAGGAGTCCACTCTTGGGGCGGCGGCGAGTGAGAGCCATATCGAGTGCATGCTCCACCAGATCTTCATCACAGCTCGCCGACATCGACCATCCCACCACGATTCGTGAATAGAGATCCAAGATGACCGCAAGGTAGAGCCATCCTTGTGCGGTAGGGATAGACGTGATGTCGCTTACCCATTTTTTATTGGGTTCTGGTGCCGTAAAATCCCGGTTTAAGGTATTAGGAGCCACAGGATGAGTGGTGTCCCGGCGTGTGGTAAGCACACGACGCCGTTTGCGTTTGGCACACAATCCTGCCTCATGCATCAGTCTGGCCACCCGTTTACGGGAGATGCTGCGTCCCTGATCGCGCAACTCGGCATGCAGGCGTGGGCTGCCGTATCTACCACAATGAGCGTAAAATTCCTGTCGAATCTCTTCTGTGAGTTGGGCATCTTCCCGTTTGCGTTGACAGGTGGGACGCTTTCGCCAAGCGTAAAAGCTACTTTCCGAGACATCAAGCACTCGGCACATGACGACAATGGGAAATTCCTGCTTGTGTTGTTCGATAAACTGATATTTCACTTGGATTCCTACGAAAATCCTCCAGAGACTACGCCACCTCCTTTGGCGTCAGGGTGACGGTATAGCCTAATTGCTCCAAGCGACGAACATGTTGTCGCTCAATCCGTGACGCATCGAGTTTCTCGAAATAATCAGCTCCCAGATCGGTGTAAGGCATCTTAGACTGCAAGACATGATAGATGATAACCAACACGCTGTGGCTCACCGCGACCACGGCTTTCTTCTTGCCTAAGCGACGAGCGAGACGATGATACTGAGCCGAGAGATAGTTGTTTTTCGTGTGGGAGATCGCCCAAACCACCTCAGCCAGGATGGCCCGCAGATAGGGGTTGCCTTGTGTCGTGGAGCCACTCAGACGTTTTCCTCCACGCTGTCGATTGCCTGGGCACAGACCAGCCCAGGACGCTAAGTGCTTGGCTGAAGGAAAGCGCGACATGTCAATCCCAATTTCTGCCAGAATAGCTGCTGCTGCAAGCGCCTGGATACCAGGGATACTCATAAGCAACTGCATGGCGTCCTCAAAGGGACGCAACTGTTCCTCCAGCTCCAGTTGCAACTGCGCCAGGGTGTGCTCCAAAAAGTCAATGTGCTCCAAGATGAGCCGCAGCAAGAGGCGATGGTGCCTCTCTACACGCCCATCCAGCGCCTGTTGCAACTGGGGTAGCTTATTGCGCACTCTCCCTCTCGCCAACTCGGCAAGGACTTCAGCATCAGTCGTCCCTGCAATCAGAGCATCGAGCATGTCCCTCCCACTTTTGCCCATCACATCAGTCGCGACTGCTGCCAGCTTAATATTGGCAGTCTCCAACACCTTCTGAAGCCGATTCACCTCCTGCGCTCGTTCCTGGATGAGCGTCTTGCGGTAGCGTGTCAGTTCACGTAACTGCCGGATGGGTTGAGGAGGGATAAAAGAAGCCTTGAGTAATCCGTGTCGCAGCAAGTCAGCCAGCCACTCGCTATCCTTGACATCCGTCTTGTGTCCAGGCACGGCCTTCATATGCTGCGCGTTGACCAGAAGGATCGTGTGCCCCTCTTCCAACAGGTGATAAACCGGTCTCCAATAAATGCCCGTGGATTCCATCGCCAGATGGCTGACTCCATAGGAGTCTACCCAATCACACAGGGCCAGTAAACCGGTTGTCATAGTGGAGAACGTTCGCGTCTTCTTCTCTATTGTTCCATCAGGGGAGGTAATCAAGACCGTCGCGACGACCGTTTTTTTATGGACATCTAGTCCACAGCAGCGCTGGTAGATCACTTGCATGGCAAACTCCTTTGGGATAGCAGAAGTGCTTGTATGTTCTGGGATCAGCATGAGGTGCGCAAAAAACTGACAAGTTTCCTACTCGCGCTCCCTGCTCGTGGCAGTGACAACATTCATCTCTGCTGGACGCGCACCATCGATCAACTTCCCGTTCGGGCTGAGGGCACCATTACCAAATCTGATCTCACACGCTTCTCCACCCTTATTCTATCCCATTTTCATGCCCCTCTCTGGCGAGCAGCGCCATCTCACTTCCCGTGAAAAGATGCCCACAACTTTTTTTAAGATGTCGCGCTCCTGCTGGACTCTTTCGAGTTCGCGTTTGAGGCGGCGATTTTCCTCCTCTAATGACGTTTGGTGTCCGCTGCCTGGAAAGGCTTCTTTGCCATGCTGAGCCAGTTCCTTGCGCCATTGGTGAATGGACGTGTCTGAGATGCCCAGCTCTCTGGCTACCTGTGCAATCGGCTTGCCGCTGGTCTGGGCCAGCTGCACCGCCTGCTCTTTGAATTCTCGCGTGTAAACTTTTTGGACCTTTGCCATGCTCATCCCTTTCCCGATTTGCTAGAGTATATCTCAGCTTTGGGGACTCTATCAAATCGGGGAAGGCTCAAAAGAAGTGCAACAATATCCATCGTATTCTCGCCATCCAAACACTCTGGCTTCTGTTCAAAGAGAAACCAACAGCTGAGGAGCAACGCTTTGTGCAGGGGGTTCTGGAGCAGATCCAGGTCATTGCTCGTGCGTATGCGTTGGTACGCCGGTTTCGCCAGATCCTCACTGAGCGTGACGAGACTGCTTTGCCCTCATGGGCATATGAAGCTGAGACCAGCCAGATTCCTGAACTCATGCGGTTTGTCCAGCGGCTGCGTCTGGATTGGGAAGCCGTCGAAAATGCGTTGCTGTTTACCAGCAGTCAAGGGCAAGTTGAGGGGCAGGTGAATCGGCTCAAAGTCTTCAAAAGGCAAAAGCTACGGGCGTGCAAGTCCTGCCCTCTTACAGGCTCGGTTAGTGAAAGCAAGCGAGCTTTACTGCCATTGACCCAGAGTTTTTGGCCAACAGTGAGCACTTTCGTTATCAGCGCTGGCAAATTCATACGCGCTTTCCGCTCACACGATGAGAAAGCACTGGCTTCATGTACCTGGGTCTGTTCGAATCTTGAGTGAATAGCTCACTCTTCGTCCTGAACAGATCTTGCGCATTGTGTGGAGCAACTATGGTCACAAGTCGCGAACGTGGATGGATCGGTTTCACTTGGGATCTGTTGAGCTTTTCCACCGAAAGTGACCAAGACCCCTAAAAAGTGCTCACTCTTCGTGCCATTTACCACGAAGGCACCATGATCACGATGGTAGTTCAGACGATTGCGCCTGAGGCTACGTGCCCTTTGTGCTGTATTGTCAACTTAAGCATTTTTGTTGATGAGCTTTCACTACTTCGATGCCACATCAGCCAGAATGCTCTAGCAACTAAGGCAAGAAAAAGGGCGCAATCCCCACTTTGAGGTCTGTTTCTCTTCTATAAGCTCTACAATTTCCATGAAGTTGACAATAGCTTCCAAAGAGATCCTCTCAGCAATAATTCACAAGCCCTGCCACAGGAAAACCTGCAAAACATTTTTGATGATGGATATGATATACTACTGCTGAAGCATTTGCGCGGCACTATAGCACGCAAGATTCCACAAAAAGACAGTCTACCAAGGGAGATCTTTGATGCACCCGACCTTCCATATCTCTTTCTTGGGTGACTTTCTGCTGATGGCTGACGATACCCCTGTGACTACGAGCACTATTCCCCACCTACAATCTTTGCTTGTGTATCTTGCTTTGCATAGAAATACACCTCAAAGCCGCTCGCACCTGGCTTTCCTGCTATGGCCCGATTCAACAGAGGGGCAAGCGTATACCAATCTGCGTAAGCTCCTCTATCATTTGCGGCAAACATTCCCGGATGTCGATCTGCTCCTCTCTATAGGCAAACAGAACATACAGTGGCGACCTCTGCAGGCCGATGTCTCCTGGACCCTTGATGTCCTGGAGATTGAGCAGGCTCTGGCCCAGGCTGAACAAGCGCGGCGTACCCAGAATATGTCAGCGCTGCGAGAGGCTTTAGAGGTAGTGTTACGCGTGTACCGTGGGGATCTGTTGCCCAATTGTTATGATGAATGGATTTTACCTGAACGAGATCGTTTACGCCAGATGTTTCTTCAGGCTGCAGAACGCTTGAGTGCGCTTCTGGAAGAGGACCGTGACTATGACGCCGCGATCACAGTAGCGCAACAGCTTCTTCGCCAGGATGTCCTGCGTGAAGCGACGTATCGCCAACTCATGCGTTTGTTGGCTTTGCGTGGCGATCGAGCTACAGCACTGCGCATCTACCATACCTGTGTCACACTCCTGGAACGCGAACTAGGAGTGGAGCCGAGTCAGGCCACACGGGCGGTTTACGAAGCGCTCTTACAATCGGATAGTGCTCCTGATTCGCCGGCGAACTCACTCACAACACGCGGAACAGCAGTACCGTTGCTCGGTCGAAAAGCGGAATGGCGGCAAATCCAGGAGGCATGGCGTAAGGTTACCGCGGGACACCAACGCTTTGTGATACTCACAGGTGAGGCTGGCATTGGCAAGACACGGCTGGCCGAGGAAATGGAAGCGTGGGTGAGTCGTCAGGGCATGGCAACGGCGAGCGCGCGTTGCTACGCCTTGCCCGGGTCACTGGCTTATGCTCCTGTCACCAGTTGGCTACGCGCGGCTGCGCTCCAAACAGGTTTTACCACTCTCGATTCGATCTCACTCACGGAAATAGCACGGCTGGTACCAGAAGTGCTTACCGCACATGCACGCCTATCCGTTCCTGCTGCGATGACTGAAGGATGGCAACGCCAGCGCTTCTTCGCAGCACTGGCACGTGCTGTATTCTCCGCTCGTCAACCATTTCTCCTCCTGCTTGATGATCTACAATGGTGCGACAACGAGACACTGGAATGGTTACATTTTCTCTTGCATTTTGACACAGGAACACGCTTCCTGCTCATCGGAACTGTACGGGCGGAGGAGATGGTTCCTGGGCATCCCCTGGCTACCTTCCTGAGCACATTGCAGCGTGACGACTTGATAACGGAGATTCCACTCGGACCACTTACAGAGGCAGACGCAACAATCCTGGCTGAGCATATGCTAGGAAGTCAGCTCGATTCAGCAATGAGCAATACTATATATCACGAGACAGAGGGCAACCCACTGTTTCTGGTCGAGATGGTACGAGCATGCACATTGACACAGCAGAAGACAGAGCAACATCTTCCAGGTCGCCCGCTGCCACTGCTCTCGCAATCAGCCTCAACACTTCCGCCAGTCATGCAAAGCGTGCTTGCGACGCGGCTCGCGCAACTCTCTCCGCTGGCTCAGGAAGTGGCAAACGTGGCCGCTGTCATCGGGCGCGAGTTCGCGTTTTCCGTCCTCGTACAAGCGAGCAAACACAGTGAAGACGCAGTGGTGCGGGGACTGGATGAATTGTGGCAGCGACGCATCGTGCGCGAGCAAGGCACGGGAACGGCTGAGGCCTATGACTTTAGTCATGACAAGCTGCGAGAACAGGTCTATACATCGCTCAGTTCTGCATCCCGCTGTTTGCTCCACCGTTCTGTCGCGGAGGCATTCAAAACCCTGTATATAGCCGATCAGGAGACTGTTAGTGGACAAATCGCCACTCACTACGAGCACGCGAACCTTCCCAAACAGGCCATTGCAGCATATCAACAGGCCGGGAAAGCGGCGCTCCGCATCTACGCACACGTGGAGGCAAAACGCGCATTTGCGCGGGCGGCCCGGCTTCTTGAAACGCCAGGGAATATCCCATGGGAGACGGCAGCCCAGGTCTACAGCTTGCTTGGAGACGTTTCTATGGAAGTTGGCTCCTGTGAGGAGGCGAGACAGGCGTATCAGCATGCTATGAACAGTATCCCACCAGACGCACATCTCTGGCGAGCACGTCTGTACTGGAAAAGAGCCACCACCTGGATGTCTATTTCCACCGAGCGTCACGATCCCTCCTATCTGCATGGGCGCAAGGAGTTTGAAGAAGCGGAACGCATCTTAACACAGATGACAGACACAGCAAACCTGGACTGGCGCGATGAATGGATAGCGCTACAATTTGCTCGATTATGGCAAGGGAAAGGCTCTGTGGACGATATGGCCATAGCCATTGAAAAAGCCCGGCCCATTGTTGAACAGTATGGGACACAGGAACAACGCAAGCTGCTCACACAGGCAGTAGGAGTACACAATGCTTTGCGAGATCGCTATGTGATTCCTGCTGAAAGGGTAGCTACCTGGCGCGCGACCATAGCCACCATGGGACCAACAGACAACGAGGCTCAGCGAGCCACGGACCTTGCCATACTTGCCATCGGCCTCGTGTGCGCGGCTCAGTTCGATGAGGCTGAGGAATTGCTATGGCAGGCATTACGTTTGGGAGAACGTACAGGAAATGCCTGGGCGCAAACCAATTGCCTGACGTTTTTGCCCTTTGTCTTCAGGCAGCGCGGCCAGGTGGAGCAGTTGCGCCGCGTGCTCACTCAAGCCCGGTCTATAGGCATCGCGCCACATAATCGCATTCTCTTAGGACACGCTGCCTGGGTCGCCTGGCGCGAAGGCAATTTGGCTCTAGCTGAGACCTATGGCCGCGAATCATTGCAAGGAGAGCGTTCCCTGCAGATCAGGCCAAACCCGTTCCTCTGGACAGGCAGGTGGCCGCTGATAGGCGTGGCTCTGGCTCAAGAACAAACCTCCGCAGCTATCAACAACGTGCGCCTGCTCTTCGATCCCACACAGCAGCCCCCTCGTGAACCATTGGACACGCTCCTCGAAGCGGTATTGCACGCATGGGATGCAGGAGAAGAAGCGATGGCTCACACTCTCCTCCTGCAGGCGCGTCCTCTTGCTGAGCAGATGGGCTATTTCTAAAGAAGTCTTGCGGCGACAAAAGCAAAGGCCTGCTTTTGTCGCCGCAAGACTTCTTTCGTTATCAAGCTGAGAGAGTTCTGCTGAAGAAATCGGCGATCATCTGGATAAGCGCGCTGGGGCTGGGCTGCCCAACTTGCCCGGCACTAGGCATATCCAGGCCATGGCCATCGTGTTGGATCATCACCAGCGTCACAGAGACACCAGCCGCACGTAGCCGCTTTGCCAGATCCTGAGAGTGATGAGGCGCGATAAACCAATCGTCGGCTCCGTGCATAATCAGGAAAGGCGGATCACCGTGCGCAACGTGGCTGACCGGGCTGGAGGCTAAAAACTGCGCTTTCGTGCCATTCCCTTTGAGGAGAGAGACCCACCACGGCGAACCGCTGAAATCTGACAGATCGGCGGGTCCCCACATATCGACAACTGCCTGCACACTGCTCGATTGATTCAGGTATTGACCTGCATCAAGGCCCATCTCAGGACCAACTGTTCCCAGCATGGCACTAATATACCCACCCTGGCTGGGGCCATAAACGCCGATGCGTCGCGGATCGAGGCCCAGATCACTCGCATGGGCACGCAAGAAGCGCACGGCACACTTAGCTTCCCTGACCTGCTCTCCCGCGTTAGCGACCGGGACAAGGCTATAATCAATTGAGCCAACGATGAAGCCGCGATTGAGCAGATCCGCGCGCAGCTGATCAAAGTACATCCCATCCGAAGTCCCATCTCGCAGGAGGCGCGAACCGACAAGCGTTTCGCCGCCGTGAATGTAGAAGACCATTGGCGCGGGACGAGGCGCTTGAACTGAGGGTTCGGAAATGTCCATGGCAAGCGGACTACCATTCACACGACTATTGCAGTACATCCGAGTCGCGGTCTGACCGGCAGGCACACTGACTGACGTGGATGTGGAGAGCCACGCTGTATCGATGGCGCTTACGCCCCCACCCCAGGTCAGGAAGCCAAGCACGAACAACGCGGGAAGCACGAGAGAAGTCGTGCGCCACGCCCCCGGCGTCTTCATCCGCAGAGGTCGAATAACCAGACGCAGGATCATGAATACAGCCAGCAACCCAACGACGGGCAGGAAGAAATACTGCAAGCTTGAAAACACGCCGGGAACCAGGAAGAAGACGACAATAGCGACGGATTTCAGCACTCCCCATATCAGCAAGCCAAGGAGAAGCAGGCGAGGCAGCCAGGTAAAACTGAGACGCCATGCTCTGGATGCCGCGTTCCAGGTGCGTCCACTAAGACAGAGGAAAAAGACGGCTGAGATTCCTTCCACAAAGGGGATGTATACTGACATCGTGATAAGAAACTAAACTGAGTAGCCGCATTGCAGTGAACAACTACGAATAATGTCGCGTTTGTGACGTAATCGCTCTTTTGCTCGAAGCAGCTCTTGATACAAGTGATCGAGGTCCCGACAACAGAGATTGCCCATCTCGACGCGCTTGAGATACTGCCAGATGCCCTCATCTGGGTTGAGGTCGGGAGCGTAGCCTGGAAGTTGCTCCAAATGCAGTCGTTTGCCCATCTTCGTTTTGAGAAAGGTCTTGATCTCATGGTTGCGATGGATGGGAGAGCCATCCCAGATGATCAGGACCTTGCCGCTGATCTTACGCAACAGCACTTTCAGAAATCCGACCACTGCCTCCGCATCATAGGAGGTCTGGCGCACTTGCATGAAAAGCCGCCCATCCAGGGTAATCCCACTGATCGCGGAGAGGTGATCCCGTGTCAGTTTCACGCGCAGAAGAGGCGTTTGCCTGCGCGGAGCCCAAGTACGAACCGCCATTGGCAGCAGATAGAACCCAGCCTCATCTACCCAGAGGATGGTGTATTTCTCGTTTTCGGCTTTTTTTTAATCGCTGGCCAACGATCTTCATACCACTGCTTGATAGCTTCTTCATTCCGTTGCGTCGCCCGTTCGATTGGCTGTTGAGGACTCCAACCAGCTTCTCGTAACAGTCGTCCGGCGTGATCGGGATGGTAACGGACACCAAAGCTGCGATAGATCACTTCCGCGATCCGCTTCCCTGTCCAGACATCTCCCCGAAATCCATAGGCTTCTGCCCCCTCCACCAACAAGCCAGGAATCTGCGCTTGTTGCTCAATTGACAGTTTTGGCTTCACGCCTTTAGGAGGATGTGCTTTGAGTGCTTCTATGCCGCCTTCTCTTGCTTGTTTCATCCATTGGCTCACGGCTCCCTTACTTACCCCTAGTGCTTTGGCTATATCCTTTTGTTGCCATCCTTGTTGCTTCAGTTTCCATGCTTGTTTGCGTCGTTCTTCTCGCCAATCGGCTTTCTTTGGTGCTCCCATGCTGCCGATTCTATCACAGTTTACTTGCTTCCGTCGACGTCAGTAGATCCGGCACACCCAGCGTTTCTGGACGCCATATGGCGAAGCCATCAGGCAGCCCAAAGATGTGCGCGAGCAGCCAGATCAGCAGCCCAACTGCTTCAACTATCCCCGCAACGAACAGGAAACGACGCGCTGGGGCTGCTACGACAGCAATGGAGACAACAGCCTGAAAGAGAGTAAAACCAATCAGGAGAACCGCGAGCAGCGCGGACGGCGGTAGCTGGTTCAGTACAGCGACACTATGCATGATGGCTGCGCTCATAGTGAGCAATACCGCCCAATAGAGGAGTGCTCCACGTTTGAGACGATGTGCAGTTAGCAGGCTTATCTGAGTTTGGGCTTTATTTTCGTCTACGGTTTCCGTTTCTACTGTATCCGTACTCATAGTTGTTCATTCCTTTTCTATAGATATACACGTTTAGATATATATATCTTTTTTTCGCTAGGATGACTGGCAAAATGTTACTGGTTTGGTTCCGATTGGGAATCCAACTCCAACAACAGAGCGACAAGCAGAGGCACCAGTGCAGCCCATCCGCGAAAGTACCGCACTTCTCCACTGATGAGCAACTGGACCTTGCCCCGCAACTCGGACACACCTGGCTCGATCTCCTCTTCCCATACGCGCACGGTAAACAAATGGGAACGAGATCGTGTGTTCGATATATCCATGCTCTTATCCTCTCTTGTAGCACTCCCGCAGAACGCTTGCTTGTTTTGCAGGGATCATGCTGTTATTGATCTTGAAGAGAGTATAAAGGATGCAGCGTTCCTCAAACGTTCCTTCTCTCATACTCCAGAGCCGCGTGTGATCAATGTGGACAAACATGCAGCCTATCCCAAAGCCTTCGTTGAGTTAAAAACGGAAGGAAACATTCCCGAAAACTGTGAACTGCGACAAGTGAAGTATCTCAACAATCTGATCGAACAAGATCATCGCTTTCTCAAACGGTTGACGAAACCGGGGATGAGCTTCTTCTCCTTCAAGACCGCATGGCAAACCCTCCAAGGATTCGAGTCCATGAACATGATCAGAAAAGGACAACTCCAAGGCGTGGCCAAAGGAGATGTGAGAAGCCAGGTTGCCTTGGTTGCCCAGTTGTTTGGAGTGATTGCCTAAACTGAACAAGCGAAGGCATTCTCTGCTCATGGTGTTTTCTTTCTATTTCTTGCAACACAACCTTGTATACAACAAGAATCAAGTGAGGTGTATTGTTAATGATCTATTTGTAGGCTGTCTATACAAATGTCGCCAGCAGAATAATGTTGATATTTACACCTTCGCTAGCCTTTCCTCTGTCGTGACCGGTACTCTTTGTAGTATCTTTTTTGCTCTTTCTCCTTTTCCGATTCGGGAGGTAATGTGTGGGCAAAGACGATGACGACCAGGACCTGGCTAACAAGAACCATGGTGAGGAAGATGACTCCTACCCACCATGCCATATACCAAAGCGCTGCAATCATGCCAGCTAGGGTCAATAAAACACCCAGCACAAGTATCCCTACCGAATAGCGGAGCGTTATATCTTTTCTTTTCCTGTGTAGAGCTTCTCCCTCTTGAGGAAAATATGCCTCAATGGGAAATCCGCTATCCTGGAAAGCATGGAGCGCCTGTTCATCGAGGCCAGCGCTCTTCATATCTTGAACCAGCTTCAGCAAGAAGAGTCCAGCCACGTTTAAAGGGAGGGCGCAGGCAAAAGTGGTGATAGAAACCAGGATAGTAGGGTGTGTGGGTCCAACTGTAATCAGGGCCGGGATGATAAGTAGAATAAAAGCAATCAAACCACCAAAGATCCAACTGCCAAATTCAAATAACCAGGGAGTGATTTCTTCTATCAGCTTGCCGACGGCCTGCATGCTCTGTCTGGATTGTTCTTCCAGATCAAGCTGCGGAGTTGTAGGCTTTGAAGTCGTCGAATCGCTTTGTGACATGTTGGAATTCCTTATCCATTCATAGTTCCACATGGCTTGAGCGCTTGAGAGAGCTTTCTCTTTGCCCTCTCAAGCGCGTTTTTGCGGCAGGAGGAGATGTGCGCGCTGCTACTAACAATCATCTCAGGCGGCAGCGTACACATCTCCTATTGCACACCATGCGGAGACGACTGCGTCGCGGGTGCGTTCTTCAGAAAGAAGCTGGTTAGGAGAAGCAGCACGCTGAGTGTTAACACTACCAGGAAGCCGTTCTGGAGGGCTCCGGAGAGCGCCGGTATGGCAGAGGTGTTTGCAAGGCTTGTGCCAGTTTCTCCCGTGAGAGCCCCATTGACAACGATTCCCATCAGGGCCGCTCCCAGCGTCATACCCAGTTGAGCGAGGTAACGAATAACGCTGGTTCCTGTGCCTAGCTGTGTTTGCGGGACAGCGTTTTGTGCCACCACCATCTGGATGGTAAAGAAGGAACCTGCGCCGAGTCCGACCAGGACCAGGGCAAATCCGATCAACACAAGACTACTCTGCTGTGTTGTGCGTGTGAGGAGGAAAAGTCCTATCGTCATGATGGTCGCCCCCACAATGGCTGTCAGTTGGTAACGTTTGCGTAGAGAAATGCTTATTCCGGCGAGCGCTGCTCCAAGGGTCAGGCTGATCGAGAGCGCGGTAATCAGGGCGCCTGCATTGGTTGGTGGAAGTGCCAGTACATCTTGCAACAACAACGAGAGCGGGATAAAAACTCCTATCAGGATCATGCCCTGAACAAACGTCTGGAATGCGTCAATGGCAAAGATCGGCTTACGAAACAATTCGAGAGGAAGAACGGGTTCGGCGGCCTTGCGCTCGACTACCAGCAAGACTGTGTAGAGCACTATTGAGGCCACCAACAGTGTGAGCACCGGGAGCGAGGTCCAGGTGTGCTGTTCGCTGCCAAAGTTCAGGCCGAGCAACAGGCTACAGGTTGCAGTCATAAGTAGCGCCGCTCCCAACCAGTCAAGACGTGCCAGCACAATACGTTCGCTCTTCTGCCTGGCTGACTGTGCAGGCAGGAAGATCACGAGTATGAGTAGTGCGAGCAGGCCAATGGGCAGGTTGAGGTAAAACAGCCAGCGCCAGCGTGTGGCATCGGTGACAAAACCGGAGAGGAGTGGGCCATGATCCGTGATCCAGCCACCCAGCGTTGGGCCACATAATTGAGAAATGCCAAAGACGATGCCGATCAATCCTTGCTTGCTAGCACGCTGCTCGGGAGGAAAGAGGTCTCCAATGACAGCAGTGACGAGCCCGATGCCAATCCCGGTGCCAAGCCCCTGAATAGCTCTAAAGAGGATCAGTTGGTTCATTGTCTGGGAGGCGCCAGCCAGTCCTGAACCTAGCAGAAAGATGGCTATCCCGCCGAACAAGAATAGTTTGCGCCCCAACTGATCCGAGAGTTTGCCTGCCAGAGGCACCACCGCCGTCGTAGCCAGCAAATACGCGGTCACGACCCAGGTATAGTGATCGAAGCCATGTAAGCTGCTGGCAATGCGTGGCAGGGCAGGCGTCACAATCAGATTATCTAGCGCTTCCAGGAACGCGGTCAGCAATAAGGCAATCATGATGCTTATAAGTATGGGGCGAGGCATACGATGAGTCGTATATTCTGGTGCTAATGAAGATGGAATGGTAGCTGTATCCAATGCATTTTTCCTTTATTACAAACGGTGCATACGCAACAACATGACCTGTTGCCAGTACGTATTTTTAAAGATAGGACGGATTGTAATATGAAGTGCGACAGCAAGGGATGAAAAAAAGGCTCATGGACGATTCGTGTACAATGAGTTCACCATAAACCATTGCGACAAAGGATCAATCCATGAGGTATGCCCATCTTAACACATTTGAACGAGGCAAAAAAGACGCCCTCTTTCAACAAGGTCTCTCAACTCGAAACATTGCCGCATTGCTTGGTCGACACCACTCGACCATTGCACGAGAACGACAACGAAACGGCGAAACGTATCAAGCCGATCGCGCCCAGCAAGCCTACCAAGAGCGTCGAGCGTACTCTCGTCCCAAAGGCAAGCAGTGCTGTGAGCTCCTGACTCAGATCGAGCAAGGCCTGCTGCGTACTTGGTCTGCAGAGCAAATGGCAGCGACCCTGGGATGCATCTGTTTCAAGACCATCTACCGCTAGCTCTACCAAGGCCAGCTTCTCGATGGGCGTTTGCAGGTTCTGCGCCACAAAGGCAAGCGGCAGCGCCCCAAGAGAAGCGAGGTCGTTTCAACGTTGGCACCTCGATTCGTCAGCGTCCCAAAGAGGTTCGCAAGCGGCTTGAAGCAGGCCACTGGGAACTGATACGGTGGTTTCGGGCCGTGGCACCTCCAAAGGATGTGTGGCGACGTTCATTGAACGCAAAACCCGCTATTCTGTAGCCGTCTCGATGGCCGACCGGTGTGCGCTCTCCATGCAAGCGGCCTTTGGAACTCTGTGTTTCTCGTTGCCGAAGAAGGCGATGAAAAGCGCCACCACCGACCGAGGCAAAGAGTTTGCATGCTATCGTCAGCTGGAGGAGGACCATGGGATCACGGTGTACTTCGCTGATCCCTATTCCTCCTGGCAACGCGGAAGCAATGAGAATGCCAATGGGCTGCTGCGCGAGTTTTTTTCCGAAAGGGACCAATTTTACCACGATTTCACAAGAGCATCTTTCATGGGCAATCGATCTCATCAATCAACGACCACGAAAATGTCTCAACTGGAAATCTGCTCACGAAGCGTTTCAAGCCGAATGCGGTCAGGTGTCGCACTTCAATTGACAAACCATCATAGTATAAAAGTCAATCGGTGCTACTGACGTACGTGCCTCGCTTCCGGGCAGATATTCGCACCCAGCGGAGACGCGTACGTCAGTAGCGCTAACCTACGCTTTGGCGAAGAACTGGCGCAGTTCTTGCGCGACCAGCTCTGGCTTGCTGCCACGATTGGTCTGGGTGGGATTATTTGAGCCACCATGCTCAAGGCCAGGGAACTCTACGCGTTTGGCGACGTGTGGCAAGGTCTTTTCCAGGGCGTCGAGGGAAGGCTTCAAGAAAGGCAGACCCTTGCTTCCACCTAGCAGGAGCACCTCTGCGTTCACCGCCCGGAAGCTCTCCAGTTTCCCGCTCATCTCAGCGAGCAGTAGCCCATCGTAGTGAAGCGTCGGCGCGAGCTTCCTCATGGTAATATCTTCGGGCTTCGCTTTCTTGTCCTCGCTTTTTATCGTCGCGTTTGTCAGTGACTCAAGCAGCCAGTTGGGCATGGCGTTCATGACTGGTCCCCCCAGTTCCAGCCCTTTCATGCAGGTGACGAGCGCGGCGGCTACTTTACCCTTGGCTATTTCCTGGTCAAAGCGTGTCAACCAGGCTGTGTGGGTTGTACCATCTGTCAATATGGCTGGCTCATAGAGGGCTATTTTCTCAATGCTGGCCAGGCTGAGTGCTGCCTGGAGACTGATAAGGCCTCCTGCGCTGACGCCATATAGCAGGTGCGCCCCTGTTTTGTTGACTAGCGCCGTCAGGTCTTCAATCTCTTCCTGAATGCTGTAATCCTCGCTGAATGGACCACTCAGACCACGACCACGGCGGTCGGGCAGGTAGATGGTGAAGCTATCAGCAAGCGCCTCGGCGAGTTGGGTAAAGTCTAAACCTGATACGTTGGCACCGTGCAGCATGATCAGACCAGGACCATGACCGATCTGGCGATAACCAATGGTAGTGCCGTCTTTTGAGATGACAGAGCTGATGGTGGAGGCTGCCTGTGTACTGCTGGTGCTGATGTTAGTAGTTGTATTCACTGATGATGCCCTTTCTTTTGTCGCTCAATCTTTGAATATGATGGTGAAAATCTTCTAGAAAAATGTTGTGTCGTCCATAAAAGAGAAGCCGCTTGCGATCTGTTACCAGATCCCTACTCACTCTTCTGGTGACCATGAAGGAGTGTTAGCTTCGAGTGAGAGCAGCGTCAGACCCAGATCACACATTCTGAGCAGGATGCCGTAGAGTGCTGCCTGGTCAGGGATGGGGCCTGCTAGCCGGGTTATGCCATTACTCTCGTGCGTGATCGAGAGAGGCTCAAACCACTCCTGCCAGAAGGGGTCCAGGTGTCCTTTGACCCGAATGACGTATCTCATCTGCTTACGCTCCATTCACATAACGTGTTTACTATGAAAGAAGCATACCGTATTGCAACGTGGACGAGAGGAGCCAAAAGGACACTATTGAGTACCATCTGCGCATGCTCTCGGAAGGGGACAAAAGGACACCCGGTGATGTGGGAGATGCGCTACTGACGTACCCGCCTCGCGATTGTTGCCCGATAAAGGTAAGGGGCGCATGTCCGTTCAGGAAACGAGGAGATGCCTACCAGTGTAGGTGCGTACGTCAGTAGCGCATCTAAAGCAGCGATAACTCCCGCGCCCGTGCCACGACGTGAGTTCTATTATCTGCGGCCAGCTTGAGGAAGAGGCTGCTGACATGCTTCTTGACGGTGGTGAGAGAAACCACCAGGCGTTCGGCAATTACCTGATTGCTTGCTCCTTCGGCAAGTAAATAGAGCACCTCTTGCTCACGCGGCGTGAGGGACTCAAGCAGAGGAGAAGCGGGGCAAGCTGGTGCTGTAAAGGACAGGGGAGTACCTGGCTGTACTACGGTCTCGCCAGGCGTCCTGGCAAAGGCGGTTAAGATGTCATGGGCGTAGGTCGCCAGGACTGGAGACGCAAGCTCCTGCTCTGTAGCGAGCCAGGCCTGGAGCGCCTGGTACATTGGCTCCCCAGCGTCAAGAAAGACGCGGGTATATCCCTCTGTTTCTGCCAGGGTGAGCAGGCGCGAGAGTACGCGCTTCGCCTCTCGTTTGGCACCAGACCCCTGAAGCGCAGCCACTTGCAACGCCAGAATAGAGATGATACTCCCTACCCGCGAAACTTTCTCGGCGCTGCTCAAAAGTGCGGCGAGCAGTTGTAGTACCTGTGGATAGTTTTGCTGCGCCAGGGAGATGCGTGCCAGTGTCAGGTAGGTGCTTTCGCGGCTGTAGACGCTATAGGTAAGAGCTTCCTGGCGATAGGGAGTGTGCTCGGCCCAGCCTACCGCCTGAGCCAGATTGCCCTGGACTAGCCAGAGGTGAGCTTTCAGACCCTCGATCCAGGGACGGAAAAGCGGGATGCCAGTGGCTTGATTGGCCTGCTCCATCTCGCTCAACGCTTGCTCCGCGCCTGTCAGATCGCCCTGAACAATGCAGACACGTACCAGCACCTCATAGGCCCCCATGAGAATATCCATGTACTGTAAAGAGAGCGTCCTGTCAATGGCCTGCCGCGCCGCTCTATGCGCGACATCAAGTCGATTCCACGCATAGGCTAGCTGGGCCTGAAATAAAGTAGGATAGGCTGCCAGGGGGAGAGGTATCTTTAGACTATTGATGAGTTGTTGCAAGTCCTGACAGCAATCTTGTGCCTCTCGCAATTGCCCCAGCGCGATCTGCGCGGCGATCAGCCCCCAGAGGATAGGGACTTCCTGAGAGCGATCCTGTGCCATCCGGGCTCGCTGCCGAATCTTTTGAATGGCAGTTACCATGGGCGGAAAATTTCCCGCCATGCGCCAGGACATAGCGAATGGTGCCAACCCATGCTGCTGCCAGAGGGCGTCATCATCGAGTTCCGGATGCTGCATCTCTTCGGCAACCTTGCTCAACTGCTCCATATTGCCAGCGGAGAGCGCCTTCTTTGCCAGTTTCCATGTGTCCAGAATCAGTAACCGCTTGCGCAAGCGGTCCTGCTCGCTGGCAGGGAGCGAGGCGTGATTAGCGCTCTGTAAGAGCCATTCCACGCCCTCTTGAAGTTGCTGAAGATAGGCCTTCTCCTCTTGCTCTTGCTGAGAGAAAGGGAAGAGCAGATTAAAGATTACCAGATATGACGTGGCAAGGCGCGGATGCTCGCGCAAAACCTCGGTGGGAAGCTGTTTGATCCAGGCTAGTAGTGTTTTCAGCTCTCCCTGGAGTGATAGCCGCTCGACACAGTCTTCCAACAACTCCGCCACAAATACATAGTTACGTGTGGCCAGGGCATGGGGGATAGCCTCATGTGCCCAGCCCTGACGCTGGTACCAGAGAGCCGCCTCCCGGTGCAGACGCAAAAATTGCTCAGGCTGGCTGGCCTGTAGACGTGCCAGTAACACCTCACGAAAGAGCGTGTGAAAGCGATACCAACATCGCTCCTCATCAAGGGGCAGCAGAAAGAGGTTCTCTCGCTCCAGCCCTTCTAGCGCTTGCTGACTGGCTGCTTTTCCAGTTAGAGCCTGGCAGATCTCGGCGTTGATCCTGGTCGGCACCGAGCTGTACAGCAGGAAGCGCTGCTGATCCTCCGGCAAAAGCTCAAGGATCTCTCCCTGTACATAATCCAGAATAAAGCGATGGCTACCAGTAAAGGCCTGGATAAAGGCCGACGCGTCAGTATGTCTACGCAGAGAGAGGGCCGCCAGCTGGAGTCCGGTAATCCATCCCTCGGTGCGCGTCTCCAGAAGAGCAATCTCTCCCTCTGTGAGCGTCAGGCCCATCACCTGACGTAGAAACTGTCTGGTCTCTTCAGCGTGCAAACGTAGATCTGTCTCGCGGATCTCTAGCATTTGCCCACGCGCCCGCAGACGAGTCAGCGGAAGCGCGGGATCGACGCGACTAGCCAGTAGCAGATGCAGATTAGGCGGACGATGCTCAAGTACAAACTGGAGCGAGGCGTGAAGCGCCTGCTCGCGAATCACATGATAGTCATCCAGAATCAGGGCGATATCCTGCTCCAGAGCGGCCAGTTCGTTGATAAGTGAAGTGATAGCCCCCGTCAGGAGGGCGGATTGAGAGGAATGCAGAAGCGCTTCCGCAGGCGTGCCTACAGGGGCGCCCGCCTTCCTGAGGGCGGCAATCACATAGGCCCAGAAGCGCATTGGATCGTTATCCTGTTCCTCAAGCGCGAGCCATGCTACCTGCCCCTTATACTGGTTCTGGCTCGCCCAGGCTGAGAGCAGCGTCGTCTTCCCGAAGCCAGCGGAGGCTGAGAGAAGGGTCAAAGGGACCTGGCAGCTCTGCTCGAGGAGCGTAAGTAAGCGCGAACGTTGAAGTAACCCTGAACGAACAGGTGGAACCGTAAACTTTGTCACCAGCAAGTCAGGCTCAAGCATCAAAAAGTTTTCCCCGTTCTCAAGCTTTTCATTAATTAATACTGATGAGCATAACATGTAAAGTGTCTGTGAAGCAAGATAGGAAGAAGCGTCGCGGCAATTCTCTCTATCCAAAAGCGAGCTTATAAAGTATGTAGTTAAGTGATTAAGACGTTTTTTAGGTTTATGACTATATAATTATATTTGGTATTTAAATGAACAGATGGTTATACTGGAAGCACGAATATAACTTTGGTTCCCTTTGTATGCGCTTGAATGGAGGGAAACTCATGGCTACAACGCCTGATTGCTTAATGTCTGGAGATCAACCCGCTTCGTCCTGGCTTAGCCAGTCGCCTCTGAATGGTGCTCCTTTGTCCCCTACTACAATGTTCCTGTTGCTCTTGAGCCTATTTGGTTCGCTCCTGTTTACGATTACCTATCTGATCGAGGGAATAACGCGCCCTGGCTATGATGCATTGCGTGAACCCGTTAGTGCGCTCAGCCTGGGTCTTGGAGGATGGGTACAGCAAGCTAATTTTATCATCTTCGGTTTGATTGGCCTCTGTACTGTCTCAGCCACGCGAAGTGTCCTCAGAGGAGGCTTGGGGTAACGTGGTATCCTATTTTTCGCGCTATTAGCGGTTTGAGCTTTAGGTATTGTCAACTTATTGATCAGAGCCCCACGTTTCGCAGCCTCAAGAAGAGATTTTGTAGATTTTTTCATAGGGAGGGCCGAGCAAAGTCAGGACAAGGCGGTGCAAGGGCTTCAAGCGTAAGACGAGCGGCTGCGTGCCGAAGGTAGAATGGATATGTAGAAGCTCAATACCTTCAAAACATTGAAAAATCCAACGCATGGTAGGACGAGTTGTCGGTCTGTTGAGCTGATCAGGGAGCGTTTGTTCTGTTTCCGCTAAGCGCGTGCGCAGCCGATACTCGGCCAGCCGGTAGACGAGCAAGCAGAGAACCATGAGCAACCCGAGTGCGACAATGCGCTCCGGCTTTTTGACGAACACGGAGGAAGCCAAAAACAAGGGATCTTTCAAGAAGCGAAAGCCGCGTTCCACACTCCCTTGTGCTTTGTAGAGCGTCATGATCTCCTGTTCGGAAAAAACAGCCGAGTCTAAGGCATTGGTTGCGACAATGAAGCATGCCTTGCGCCGGATTGCTTGCTCAGCGTGCTGCTGGTTCACGGTCACGGTTGCCTTGGTGTGCCACTGCAGCAGAGGAGCAACGCCTTTGCGCGGACGGCCTTTGCCACTGTGATGTTCGGAACTCACCAGTTCATGTTGGACGTCCAACCAGGGCGGGAGCCCTTTCAATTCTCGTTGGAGCGCTGCTTCTGCATCGGCTTGGCAGGCAAAACGCTGGTTGGAGAGATGCCAGAGCTTTTGCTGCCAGTTGTGCTTGATCTTCTCTCCTTGGCGTTGGAATGTTGCCTGCGCTCGTGTCTCTCCCTGCTCAGTGCGCACAACGATCCAGCGCTCTTCTCCTTGAGGGAGCAATACGGTACGAGTGAACCAGTGGGTCTGTCCATCTGCTGAGACCTGCCACTCCGCCTGATCCAGCGCTCTTTCCAGCATGGCTTTGGCTTCTTTGCTGGTTTCGGGAACTCGACTGACCCAGAGGATCTTGGCTTCGTTGAAGCTGCGCATATTCGCTTCACTGTAGATCCCGCTGTCAGCCACAAAGAAGCTTGGGTCGCTCTCGGGAGCGTGCAACTGTTCGTGCAGCGCTTCCACCGCCGAGGCCAGTGTCGCTTTGTCGCTACTGTTGCCATCGAGGGGGCGCAGAAACAGAGGCACATCTCCCTCCTGGGTCGTCGCCAGTGCGAGCATCCATTGCTTCAAATCTTCTCGATGATCTCGCGAGTAGCCGTACGTGATAGCAATCATACTTGCCTCTCCCTCCCCCTTCTCTTTTTCGTCCCTCTCGTATGCTCCACTCACGGCAAACGACGTCGTATCCACATGAACATGACGAGCGCTCACGCCAAAGACCTGGCGTGCCTGTTTGGCAATGCCAGCGAACAATTGCGTCGGATCGTGTGCATACAGCCAATCGAGGGTACGACCGAGGCAATCGTCATTCAGATCGGTAGCTTCTACTCCTGGCCCTAGCAGATGCTCCACCGGCTTGTTCGCAAAAAACTGCGGAACGAGGTACAAACGACGGTTACTGAAGCCTAACCCATTCAAAATCATCGCGACTGTGGCTGTTCCCACGCTGACATGCTGTTTGGTTTGACCCGCCCGCCGATCCAGATAGGTTGCCAATCCTATCTCCTCACATACCCCTGCCACCACCCCCAAGTGATCGAGCCGCTCGTTCACATAACGTTCCTCACGCTGCATCCTTTGTTTTACTCCTTTGGGGCCCTTTTCCCCTTCTCTTGGGAAGCAGTGTGTTCATCTTCAATCAGAGCAGTTCTCTCCATGGCAGAACTGAGCCGAATGTGGAAGGAGTCACACCTGCCATACATGGACTGATCCAATTCTATCTCCTGACACTATGCAGCTCTTGTCTGGAGACCAGGCGAGTGATCTTACCCACCACCCATCAGGCTTGTCATGTCCATGGTAAGTATAGATATGCTTGCCAGTCAGAGGTTCCCAGATCTGAACAGTTCTATCATCGCTTCCCGATGCCAGGTAGGCCCCATCAGGAGACCAGGACACAGCCCATACGGTACTGGTATGACCTTCATAACAACACAGAGGCATTGCGGTTGCCACGTCCCAGATCCGCACCGTTTTGTCGTCACTTGCCGAAGCCAGCGCGTGGCCATCAGGAGACCAAGCAACCGTATGAATAGCATTTGTGTGTCCTTCATAGGTAGCAATGACCTTCCCACTCAAGGCTTCCCAGATATGCACCAAATCGTCGATGCACCCTCCAGAGGCAAGATATTTGCCATCGGGGGACCACACTGCTGTCCAAACGGCATCTGCATGATCGGTATAGACGCAACGCGTGCGGCCAGAAAGCGCCTCCCATACGCGGACGGTCCAGTCATAGCTTGCCGAAGCAATATACTTCCCATCAGGTGACCAGCAAACGCTGGCTACTTCGCCTTTGTGGCCTTGGTATTCAAAGAGCGCCTGGCCGGTCTGGGCATCAAGCACCTTGACGGTCCCATCATCGTGCCCAGAGGCAAGATACGCATTATCGGGCGACCATGCAAGCGTTTGAATATTGCTCCACTGATCTTCATACATCCAGTGTCTCTTCCCGGTAAATGCATCCCAAACCTGAACCGACAGATCATCGCCTCCTGAAGCAATCAGTCTTCCTTCTGAGGCCCACGTCACCGCCCATACGGCATTGGTATGACCTTGATAGAGGCACAGCAGTTCTCCTCTGCTCATGGTAGTTGTATCCTCCTGAAGCATCGTTCTGGGCTCTATTATGCCCTTGGAAAGCATTTTTCCACAAGGTCCCATCAAAAGTGTAACAGTGCCAAAACAAATGCCCATTTTCAATGGGCATCAGTGGTTCGTAAAAATTGCCATTTCCGTCAAGACTTACTGCGAAATGTGAGAGAGCAAAACGTTTTTCTGAAAAAGGGCCCATGAAGAGAAAAAGAAGTGCAAGGTAAGAGGCATTGCGTTCGCTACGCAGCTTGCTGCATGCTGGTGATGTCGTTCCATGCCTGAAATTGCTCCCGCATGAGCGCACGAGATGCTGACGCATGAAGCTGATGTCGTCGTGGTCAAAAGTGGTCTGAGATGGGTCCAAAGGCAGAGAGAAAGCGTTGAGCATGACCAGGGGATGTGAAGCGGCGCATGCTGCGTTCTCGTTGTCGTGTCGGTTGATGGCAATTCTCAGAGCCTGTTTGTAAAGGGGCAACCAGTCAGGTGAGATACACTTGATAGATGAAAACAAACCAAATCTATCCCACAGATCTGACGGATGCCCAATGGTATTGTATCAAAGAGTTGATCCCACCGGCGAAGCCGGGAGGACGACCCAGAACCTTGCAAATGCGAGCCGTGATCAACGCGATCCTCTACGTGATCGTGACAGGATGTCAATGGCGTATGCTCCCCAAAGAGTATCCCGCCTGGCAAAGTGTGTATGTGTACTTTCGTG
Source organism: Ktedonobacter sp. SOSP1-52 (assembly GCF_016587395.1). Lineage (NCBI taxonomy): Bacteria > Bacillati > Chloroflexota > Ktedonobacteria > Ktedonobacterales > Ktedonobacteraceae > Ktedonobacter > Ktedonobacter sp. SOSP1-52. The sequence continues at coordinate 178,320 of NZ_BNJH01000007.1, read as the reverse complement.
CGTTTCGCCGCGATGGGACGTGGCAGCGCATTCACGAGACGTTGCGTACGCAGGTTCGCCGACGCCTTGGTCGTCACAAACATCCAACGGCAGGATCTCTCGATAGCCAAAGTGTGAAAACGATCCAGGGACCTGGTATCCGTGGCTATGACGCAGGAAAACACGTCAAGGGTCGCAAGCGCCATATCCTGGTCGATACTTGGGCCTGCTGATGGCCGTTGTGGTCACCGCAGCCTCGGTTTCTGATGCGGCGGGAGCCAAGCTGCTGCTCAATCGCCTGGGTGGGGCGTGCAAAAAGCTCCGCCGCATCTGGGTCGATGGTGGCTATCGCGGCCAGTTGCTCGAATGGGTGATCCTGCATTTTCACTTTCTTCTCCAGCCCGTGCTGCGCTGCGACGATCAGAAAGGGTTCGTTGTCCTGCCCAGGCGCTGGGTCGTCGAGAACACCCAATCACAATGCCCCTGAAACACTTTGGTTGACAGAACCCACGCCACGTCCTATGCTTGGTATCAGTGGGCTGCTGCAGTTGCTTACCTGGGTTGAGCAGAGACGGGTGGCCCAAGCCTCACAGCATGAGGAAGGTGGTGTTCCATGTCCAGTCTCTTACCCAACACAGCTCCCCCCGCCCAATTCCAGGCAAGTAATCAACCTGTGGGCGGATCTGCCTCAGACCAGTCGTCAGCGACTCCTCTGGCTGTTGAGCCACCTCCTCGAACGCCAACTGGAGCCAAGCCTCGTACCAAGCAAGGGGGACGACGATGAGCTCGACGACAGTGCTGAATAAATCCGGCCTTACCGCGCTCGAGGACCTGCGCACAGAGAAACTCCATGCTTGGCACCGTGAGCGTTTAGCGGTTGTCTATGTGCGTCAATCTACCGTTCAACAAGTCCTTGACCATCAGGAGTCCACACGACTCCAATATGGGTTGGTTGGTTGGGCTCAGACACTGGGGTGGGGCGTTGACCGCGTCCTGGTGATCGATGATGACTTGGGCAAGTCGGGAGCCAGTGCGCAAGGGCGAACCGGGTTCCAACGGCTGGTCTCGGAAGTGAGCCTGGACCACGTTGGAATTATCTTCGGGGTCGAGATGTCGCGTCTGGCGCGCTCCGTACCCTGACTGGCATCAACTCTTAGAGCTCTGCGCGCTCTTTCATACCTTGATTGCTGACCTGGATGGAATTTATGACCCGACGCAGTACAATGATCGCCTGCTCCTTGGGTTGAAAGGAACGATGTCAGAAGCTGAACTCCATGTTTTGAAGCAACGTATGCATCAGGGACGTTTGAGCAAAGCTCAGCGCGGAGAACTGCAGTTTGCGCTGCCAGTTGGCTATGTCTGGAGCCCTACAGGAGAGATCCAGTTCGATCCCGATGAACAAGTGCAACAGGTCGTACGGTTCCTCTTCCGGAAATTTGAAGAGCTAGGCACACTCGGCGGACTCGTCCGCTACCTGGCTCATCACCAGATCCAGTTGGGTATTCGCGTTCGAGAGGGACCAGGCAAAGGGGAACTCGTCTGGCGCCGCCCCAATCGGGCCACGATCCAGATGATGCTCAGACATCCTCTCTATGCTGGTTCCTACGTTTATGGACGCCGACAGGAAGATCCACGTCGCAAACAGCCAGAGCGACCACGCACAGGCCGTGTGGTGATGACCACCGACGAGTGGCTAGTTCTGCTGCCCAACCGCTGTCCGGCCTACATTTCTCCTGAGCAATACGAGCACAACCAAGCGCGACTGCAGGCAAACCGCGCCCGTGCTGATGCCATGGGAGTTGCACGGGGTGGGCCAGCTCTCTTAGCTGGTTTGGTCGTGTGTGCCCGCTGTGGCTGTCGCTTGAATGTCCATTACGATAATGGTGGGGACCATCTTCACACCTATGAATGTATCGAGCGCTGGACGCACTACGGGGAACCAAAATGTCAACATCTCGCGGGACCATGCCTCGATACCTTCGTGAGCCAGCAGGTTCTTGCCGCCTTGGAGCCAGCCGCCTTAGAGTTATCGCTCACAGTCACCGAACGAGTGGAGCAGGAGCGCGCTGAGTTGGATCGGCTTTGGCAGCAACGGCGAGAACGGGCGGCCTACGAAGCCGAGCGGGCAGCTCGTCAGTATCATGCGGTCGAACCTGAGCACCGGCTCGTCGCCCGAACCCTGGAACATGCATGGGAAGAGAAACTGGCAGATCAGCAACAGCTGGAGGAGGAATATCATCGATTTGTCCAACAGAAGCCTCGTGTGCTTTCGGATTCCGAACGGGAGGCCATTCGTCGCCTGGCGACCGATATTCCCGCGATCTGGGCGGCTCCAACGACCATGGATGCCGATCGCAAAGAGATCCTGCGGCAGGTCATCGAGCGAGTCATTGTCGATGTGCAGGGCACCAGCGAGCAGGTGAAAGTACGGATCGAGTGGATCGGTGGTAGTCACACCGAAGGCGTTGTGATTCGACCCATTGGCAAGCTAAGCGAGCTGAGTACGTATCCGCAGATCTGTCACCAGGTCCAGGTGTTCACCGAGGCGGGCTGGGCGGCGGTGGCAATTGCTCAGGCGTTGAATGATGCAGGCTTTCGCCCTCCTCGTTCCACCACCGGCTTTCGCACAGAGATGATCTCGCAACTGCAACGCCAATTAGGCGTGAAAGCGCCACGCCCGCGGGTTCGACACCATGAGTGGTTCCTGCCCGACGAATGGTGGCCCGCTGAACTGGCTCGCCACCTCCACATTCCACGGGGGACGCTCTTGCACTGGATTCGTCAGGGAGTGATCCGAGCACGCCAACTTGATGAGCCCTTGCATCGCTGGGTCGTGTGGGCTGATGAAGCGGAACAGGAACGGCTTCGAGCGTACCATCAGCGTGCGATTGGAGATGATTTCCGCCACCGCTGGACAGATGCACCACTTGCTGAACACCCTTGACGAGGATATCATACCAGCAAATGAAGAAAGGATTGCACAATGGCAAGCTCTCAGAAACAGAAAACAGCTTTTGGGGGTAGTATGACTGGGTCGTGGAACGAACCTTTGCCTGGATCACCCAATGTCGTCGCTTGGGAAAGGATTATGAAACGTTGACAGAAAGCAGCGAAGCCATGATCTACATTGCTATGACTCGCTTGATGATCCGGCGCTTGGCGAAAAGGTGACCTTTACAAACAGGTTCTCAGCTGGATGGTTGAGGCCTTTGTGCTGCCGGTGCTCGCGACTTTCCATGATCTCCTTCTTGGCTGCAGCGTCACTGGCCAGTTTGTCTGTGATGATCACACGTGGCACATATTGAAGACCTTTGAGCAGTTTGCGAAAGAACTTCTTGGCAGCTTTTTTATTTCTCTTGCTTTGAACCAGGATATCAAGCACGGTGCCATCTTGATCGACCGCTCGCCAAAGATAGCTTCGCTTCCCATTGATGGTCAGAAATATCTCATCAAGATGCCACGTGTCTCCAGTGTGGCGACGTCGAGGTTTGAGCTCATTGGCGTAGGTCTGGCCAAATGTGAGGCACCACTGCCTGATGGTTTCATCCGTCAGAATGACACCGCGTTCAGCCAAGATCTCCTCAACAGCACGAAAACTGAGAGAAAAGCGCAAATACAACCAGACGCAATGTCCGATGATTTCAGATGGGAAACGATACCCTTTGTACAGAGAAGGCCTTGTGTTATTCATTTCACCAGTATGTCAAAGAGTGTAGCTTCTTTGCAAGTTGACAATACCTGCAGGGCTGCAACTCTGGTGGGTAAGGTGGCAGAAACACCAGATGGATGCCGTCAGGAATCACCAGCGTCTGACTGCTATGCCACCCGGCACCATCCCTGACCCTGGATGATGCGCCGATCAGCACTGAGATGAACTAAATTGAGAATCGAGTTGCCAGAAAGAGAAAAAAAGAGGATGATCTTTTCATTACAAATTGCACGAGAAAGGATCATTCTCCTATGTCACCTCATGATACAGCTCTGGGAGAAGCCAACCAAACATCTGCGAGGAAGTACTCAGCCATTATCTCTCAAACGAGCGACGTGTTGCTGCAAGCCTGTGGATTGGGCCCCGAGGCTTGTGTAGATCGATTGCATACCACTCTCATCCGTGGACGGGGGCGCCCGCAGCAGGTGAGCTGGATCCACTTGTGGAGCAGTTTGTTGCTTTGCGCACTCCAAGGGATGCACTCGTTTGCAGACTGGCGTCGTTTGGTGGGACTGCAGCGGATCGGTCCATTTGCTCCGGTCTGGCTCACACGCAATGGCATGGTCAAACGGCTTCTACAAGCAGGCTTGGATCCCTTGCAAGATCTGTGGGAGATGATCAATATGCGACTGGCCCACATCGGCTCCTGGGCAGTAGCAGCAGATGTAGCTGCATTTGCCAGTGGAATTTTCGCTTCTTCAGTATCTCTCCCTTTTATAACTCAGCAATAATTTGCGTTCCGACAAATACGTTGACAATACCTCATCGTCGAATCGTCAACGGGATCTTACGGTTTCGCGGATGTCTTGGCCAATCTGCGCAAGTGCTTGATCGACACGTCATTAGTATGACCCAAGTCAGGTGAGATGCAAAAGAGAGAAGCCGTGATGCGCAGCAAAGCCACCGGATTCAGGCAGGGCATTCAACGCCGAGTGTGTCTGCAAGGATCTGGTCTGTGATGGCGGCAGCTGTGCCGAAACAGCTGCCGCCATCATCGTCTTAGTTGACGCACGTGGCGTGCTCGTCAAATGCTCGGGTATCCCTCATGAGAGGAAGGGTCACCGTAAAGGCCGAGCCTTTCCCAACGGCGCTGTCCACCGTGATGGTTCCTCCCTGATGTTTGACGATCTCGGCCACAATATAGAGCCCCATGCCCAGGCCCGGAATCGCCTTCCGCTTCGGATCAGCCACCCGATAGAAGCGGTCGAAAATCTTGCCGCGCTGCTCTCGTGGGATTCCCAGACCATAATCACGGACGCGGACCATGACCACATCTTCGGAGGTATTGTCAACTTGACGAAGAAATGGAAGAGTTTTTTGAGGGAAAGGGAGAAAGACGGGAAAGAAGCGGAGGTGTAAATCCCAGAATTCAGTGAGGTAATTTCTGTATAATTATCTGAGGTAGGGCCAAGGAACAGATTGCACCTCTTTCAACTCACGAGTCGGACACTGGAGGGGTCTCTTCTTTCACATAGCGATACAGCGTGGCGCGGGAGATTCCCAATGCTGCGCAAATTTCCGAGATGGAATGGCTTTGATCAGCAAACATCCGCCGAGCCAGTGCCACTTTGCTGTTCGTTTTGAGCTTCCTGGGTCGCCCGCCTACGCGCCCTCTGGCTCTCGCCGCCGCTAACCCTGCATTCGTGCGCTCGCGTATAAGGTCGCGCTCAAATTCCGCCAGGGCTCCCATGAGATGGAAGATGAGCTTACCACCTGGAGTAGTGGTGTCGATCTGCTCCGTCAAACTGATGAACTCGATACCACGTTCCTGGAGGACCTTGAGCAGTTCGATCAGATGGGTCAGAGAGCGCCCAGCCCGATCCAGTTTCCACACGACCAGTGCATCTCCTGGTCGCAGATATGCCAGCGCTTCATCAAGCCCTTTGCGCTCTGCTTTGGAGCCAGTCATTTTATCCAGAAACCATTTGTCGCATCCCACTTTTTTCAACGCATCTATCTGGAGCGCCTCATGTTGCTCTTGTTTGGAGACACGCACATAGCCAATTTTCATAATCTCTTCCTTTTGTCTCACGTTTCCCGTCAACTGTCCGACCTGATGAGACTTTGATTATGAGATGAGTTATGAGAATTGTCAAGGAAGATTCCACGCACGTGAAAGTGATACGCAGCCGCTTGAAAGCACAAATGAAACTGTCTCAAGAAACGGACGTTTTCTGACACAGACCTCGATATTACTCGCTCCCTCATTTGGTGTGGAAAAGGCGTGACCACCAGGAAGCTGGCCTGTGCTCTTGATCCGGTTGCCCATCTGTTCCTAGTCGCGATCCCTGCCATACCGCAGTTATCTCTTGCAGTTTGCGCCGCACCCCTTCCGGCCGCAGCCAGCCATAACCCGCATATTGGAGTTGGTGGATGAGATCTTGGAAGTCCTCTTCATTCCAGATAGGTTTCCCACGACGAGTGAGAGTTTGCCGGAGTGCCTGCTCAGTCGGCTCACGATCAAGCGAAAGCGCTCCAGCATATGGGGTGTGACAGGCGAGAAACATCTCTACTATTGGCCGTGCTCCCTCATCCCAATCGCTAGAATCATGCGCTTCAAGTTCCCAATCCAGTTCCCACACGCGCACGGTCTTATCCTCGCTACCAGAGGCAAGCCAGCGGCCATCGGCACTTAAGCTCACACCGAGAACAGAAGCGGTATGGCCCTCAAAGGTGCGTAGACACTGGCCTGTGCTCGTCTCCCATAAGCGCACGGTCTTATCCTCGCTACCAGAGGCGAGCCAGCGGCCATCAGTACTCAGATTTATGCTGGAGACAGGAGCAGTATGGCCCTCAAAGGTGCGTAGACACTGGCCTGTGCTCGTCTCCCATAAGCGCACGGTCTTATCCACACTACCAGCGAGCCAGCGTCCATCAGCACTCAGATTTATGTTGGAGACAGAAGCGGTATGGCCCTCAAAGATGTGCAGACACTGGCCTGTGCTCGTCTCCCATAAGCGCACCGTTTTATCCTTGCTACCAGAGGCGAGCCAGCGGCCATCGGCACTTAAGCTCACACCGAGAACAGAAGCGGTATGCCCTTGAAGGATGCGCAGGCAGTGGCCTGTGCTCGTCTCCCATAAGCGCACGGTCTTATCCTCGCTACCAGAGGCGAGCCAGCGGCCATCGGTACTCAGACACACAGAATGTATCTCGGAAGTATGGCCCTCAAAGGTGCGTAGACACTGGCCCGTGCTCGTCTCCCATAAGCGCACTGTTCTATCCCCCGGGCGTACTATATTTGTATCTCTCCACACCAGGGTATTTCCCTGTCGTACTGCGTAATCCACCAAACGCGCTATTATATCCCAACTGCCAGAGGCGAGCCAGCGGCCATCGGCACTCAGACACACAGAACGTATCTCGGAAGTATGGCCCTCAAAGGTGCGTAGACACTGGCCCGTGCTCGTCTCCCATAAGCGCACCGTTTTATCCTTGCTACCAGAGGCGAGCCAGCGTCCATCGGCACTTAAGCTGATGGAACGGAGTGGCTCTGGTAGAGTCATAATTCTGGCGAGCCAACTAGCACGGAGATGGATTTGCGAGCAAACAGAGGAAAGTTTTCTCCATACTTCCATACTTTCAGGATGACGTTCCCATCCCGGCAATGCTCGCAGTTGACACGCCAGATGTAATGCTCGGGAGAACTGATTCGCGCTCCATGCCTGCTTAACCTGTTCGAGCAGATGAAATGCCTGCTGCTCAATCTGTATCACATCTTTCTGAGCGTGCACACGTGATGGAGAGAATGCGGCGCGAAAAGCAGAATCTGGACGCTTCCACAGATGCACCGTCCCATCCAGACTACCAGAGGCAAGCCAGCGGCCATCGGCACTTAAGCTCACGCTGGAGACAGAAGCGGTATGGCCCTCAAAGGTGCGTAGACACTGGCCTGTGCTCGTCTCCCATAAGCGCACGGTCTTATCCAGACTACCAGAGGCGAGCCAGCGGCCATCGGCACTTAAGCTCACATCAGGGACGGAATCGGTATGGCCCTCAAAGGTGCGTAGACACTGGCCTGTGCTCCTCTCCCATAAGCGCACTGTTCTATCCTTCCCGCCAGCAGAGACGAGCCAACGCCCATCGGCACTTAAGCTCACGCTGCAGACAGGAGCGGTATGGCCCTCAAAGATGTGCAGACACTGGCCTGTGCTCGTCTCCCATAAGCGCACCGTTTTATCCTTGCTACCAGAGGCGAGCCAGCGGCCATCGGCACTTAAGCTCACACCGAGAACAGAAGCGGTATGCCCTTGAAAGATGCGCAGGCAGTGGCCTGTGCTCGTCTCCCATAAGCGCACGGTCTTATCCTCGCTACCAGAGGCGAGCCAGCGGCCATCGGTACTCAGACACACAGAATGTGTCTCGGAAGTATGGCCCTCAAAGGTGCGTAGACACTGGCCCGTGCTCGTTTCCCACAGCCTCACCGCCTTACTACTCAGCCGTACTGTGTTATTCCCCTCCATCACCATCTCCCAACTACCAGAGGCAAGCCAGCGGCTATCAGCACTCAGGCTCACTGATTCTACCTCATTGGTATGGTCTTGAAAAGTGTGTAGGCACTGGCCCGTGCTCGTCTCCCACACCAGCAAAGCGCCTTTAAAACAGCCAGCGGCGAGCCAACACCCATCAGCACTCAGGCTCACTGATGTGACAATAGAAGAAGTCTGCAAGATACGTAGAGCGGGCTGTCGGGTTGCGTTTTCTGAGTGGATCAGCGTGAGAAGGCGCTGGATTTCTCTCTCTGTAGGAGCCTGACTTGCAGCCTCCTGCAGCAAGGGGCGCGCGCGTTCCATCCATCCTTGCTCCAGATACACCTGGGCCAGCAAAGAAGAAACCTGCCACAATGGCTGGAGCGCACGCAACGCATCCAGACGATATACCAGGGCATCATCGGGTAGCTCACCCTGCCGCCAGAGCACGAGACCCTGGTTGTATGTCGCCTCCAAATGTTGGGGATCAGCCTGCAATGCTTGCTCCCAAGCCCATTTCGCCTTCTTGACCTTCCCCAGATCATACAGCGACAGCGCGCGGTTGTTGAGACTATCTGCGAGCATCTTCGCTGGTTGAGGCATCGGTCGGTAGTAAGCTTGCCCTATCAGGCGCTCGTAGATGGCTTGCAATGCGGAAGCCACCTCCCACATGGTAGCTGGACGATCCTGTGGCTGGAACTGGAAGCAACGCCCCAGCAGTGTGACCATCTCAGGAGGCATGAGCGGGATCACTGCGTCCTGTGGTTGGTGGCTAGCGAGAGCTTCACGGGCCGCAACTCCCGCCATCCATATCACTTTCCCCACAAACATTTCGAGCACGGAAACACCCCAACTCCACATATCCGTTTTGCGGCTCAAGGGCTGGTGGGTTGCCTGCTCAGGAGAACAATACGCGGGGGTCATCCCTCCTGAACTGACCAGGATACTCTGCCCCTCTCCCTGGATACTTCCCTCACCAGCGAGGAAGCGTGCCTTTGCTAGGCCAAAATCGGTGACTTTGACAAGGCCCTCTCCCGTCATCATTACATTGGCTGGCTTGATATCCTGGTGGACCAGTCCTTGTTCATGAGCGTAGTGCAACCCCCAGGCAAATTGAATCGCCACGTCCAGGATGCGTTCTAACGCCTGTTGCTGTCCCCCTTCATAGAGCTTGCGGCTGCGAATCCACTGGGAGAGGCTACCTCCTTCCGCATATTCCGCGAAAATGCGTGGGATGCCTCCCAAGGTGCGAACATAATAGCAATTCACGATATGAGGATGCAGTCCCAGGGTGATCCACGTTTCTGCCTCCCGGATAAAGTCCTCTTTTCCACCCTCTCTGGCAAAGAGGGCCAATTTAGGGCTTTTGACCGCCAGATCCACTCCCCAGACGCAATGGTGCACCTTGTAGACTTTGCCCATACCGCCTTCACCCAAAACAGCAGTGACCTCGTAAAGATCCTGGATGCGATCTCCTATATGCCATTCCTGCGGTACATCATTATCTTGCATATTGTGCTCCTTACGTGACATTCTGTCAGATCATTGTCGCGGGAAACGAAGGTTTTTGAGACACCTCATCATTGAGTTCTGGTTCAACCTGGCCCAATAATGAGATTCTGGCGAGCTGTCTCGACCACTTCTTTCGTGATCACCTGGAGTTTGTTCGCCGTCAACACATGCTCTACCTGGAGCATGAGGCGATCAATCAAACGCAGGTTCCCACGGGTTATCCGCACAATCGTGGCAACCGCCTCTTTATCGGTAAAATCATCGGAATGCGGCCTGACCCGATGGCCCCAGCGCTTGCCCAAGAAATCGTGCATTTCCTCCTCGGATAACGGCTCCATCTCATGGGCGAAACCAACTCGTGAATAAAGTTGTGGCGCGCGCATGAGGCGTTTTTCCAGGCCAGGCATGCCCAGGAGCACCAAGCCAAACTCTCCCCGATCTGCTAGATCACGAATGACCTCAAGCCCAGCATCCCGGAGCCGGTTGGCCTCATCGACAATTAACAACTCGATCAGATGGGAGAAGCGGCGTGTCACCAGAAAATCTTCGGTGCCTTGATGGCGCTGATTCGCAGCCTCCACCAAATACGAAAAGGCGGCGAACAAGGTCAGCACCTCCTTTTCGATGCGTGAAACCGAGGCTGACACAGGAGGCGTATAGAACACCGTTCGACACTCCTGGAGGGAACTGATCATGGGAGTTGAGGCGAAAGTAAATGGTCTGTAGGGATACATCCCGTCCATCGCACTCCGTCCGGTAAAGGTGATCAGGGATTCTGGTAAATAGGGTTTAAACAGGTTCCACTGTGCGTACTGTTTGGCTGACTCTGTTTTGCCCGTGCCTGGCGGACCATAGCCCAATCCGACGACACGAGCCTGCCGACAAGCATCGCACATCTCTCCAAAGCGACGGGAATTTTTCGTCGCGACAAAGTGTTGAGGAGTCCCCCCATCCTGCTCAGTCATTGATGTACCTCTTGAGTTTTGTCCGCGCTTCGACTGGCGCGGGCTCTGTCACGACCGTTTTGGGTGGAGGCGGTGGAGCATGATGCATCTCCACATAGCGATTGACCATGGCTTCTCGCGTGTTCAGCTCTGCTCGAACCTGCTTGCGGCGGGCCGTGCGGGCCTGCTCAATCTCTTTCAATGTCACTTTTCGATCGCTCAGTTCAGCACAAATTGCCCGGCAGAGAAACCGATCCCGATAGAACACATGGATCTCTCCCATATCAGCAGGGTCATACCTGATCAGAACCTCCTCTTTGACAAAGGCTGCCAGGGTGATATCCATATAACGATGATTCTGAAAATGAATCCCGTCTTGCTGGACGCGGCGTGTCTTGGCTACGGTGAGCAGGAGCAGGTCCAGTTGTTCCAGGGATGTAGGCATGCGAGGGACATACCCGCCAGCTTCCCATCGATCCTTGGGGATGAACCCTGTTTCGCTATGGACTCGGTGATGAAAGTCCTCCAGTAGCCACTTGCGGAAGCGTTGCTCAAAGGCTGGTAAGGTGAACACCGCTTTAGCTTCGGGATAGCCTTTTGGAGAATAGCCAGGCACGTCTTGCAAAAAAAGTTGATCGACGCTGCGGAAGAAACGCTCCACCTTGCCCCGTCCACGTGGAACGCCAATTTTGGAAAACACTAATTCCATGCCGATATCTCCCGCCACCTGCTCCAGATGCTTGCTCGTGAAGTCAGAGCCATGGTCGGTGTAGAAAACGGTGGGGATGCCACACGCAGACCAACGGGGATCGTCTTTGCTCCAGATGGCCTGGCGGAGAGTGAGAGCCGTGGTCAGAGCGGTCGCAGCCTGGAAACTGAGTCGATATCCCACAATCAAACGACTGTAATCATCTTCAATCGCCGTGAGATACGGCTTGGCCGGTTTGCCTTCTTCATCGAGAAGCATCACATCCAACGGAGTATGATCAGCCTGCCACATGGCATTAGCGTGGGTGGCCTCTCGCCGGTAGAGTAAATCAAACGCTTCTCGGTAAGCGGCAGCTCCCTGGTGAGCAAGGGTCGTCAGTGCGGGATCGAGGTTTTTGATGATCTGGCGGACACGCTCGTAGCTTGGTGGCTTCCATCCTTGGTCTTTGGCAATCTCAACCACTTGGCGATGAATTGCAGCCGCTGAACGGGGAGGTGTTTGCAAGGCCAGTCCTTCAACCAAGGTGATCGCTTGTTCTGGCAGGCTACGAGATTTGCCTTTATCTGAGCGAGCAGCAGGAGCCAGTCCAGCTAACCCTTTCTCTCGATACGATTTGATCCACCGCTGCACCGTACTCAAAGACATCTGATGGTCACGGGCAATCTGCGTCTGCGAGACTCCTTCTTCCAAGGCAGGACGCAATACGGCAAAGCGTTCCAGGGCCTGCCTTCGTTGTGCCTCCGAGAGGGTGGTGAGCGGTATCGATGGTTCTCCCATGATGAGTACGACATCCTTGCATCGAAAAGGCTAACAGCACCATTCCTCTAGTATACCCTCTACCTCAGATAATTGTACAGAAATTACCCTACAGAATTTTGGGATTTACACCTATATCCTTCAAAAGGAAGGTGTTCGATGAACTGCAAACAAGGCAGTAATGCCTGTGAACGCATGGTATCAAGTGCATCTGCAGCCTCAAGATACTCCCCACGGGCCAGCTTCGTATAGGTATACCAAGTCCACCCAGAGGTATTGTCAACTTGAGAATGTAGCGGAACACTATGTTAAAATAGCCTCATGAAAACAACAACCACTGCTCCCAATTACAGAGGCTACCGCTTCCCGCCCGAGATTATCAGTCACGCAGTCTGGCTGTATTTTCGCTTCTCCTTGAGTTTCCGTGATATTGAAGAGCTTATGGCGGAGCGCGGCATTGTTTTGACGTATGAAACTATCCATCAGTGGACGTTGAAATTCGGGCAAACGTATGCGAATGAGCTCAGACGCCGTCATGGTAAGATGGGCGATACGTGGCATCTGGATGAAGTCTACCTGAAGATCAACGGAAAGACCCAGTACTTATGGCGAGCTGTTGATCAGGACGGTAACGTCCTCGATATTCTCGTGCAGAGCCGACGCAACACACAGGCAGCGAAGAAATTTTTTCGAAAACTGCTCAAAGGGCTTCAATACGTGCCACGAGTGATTATTACAGACAAACTGGCCAGCTACGCCGCTGCAAAGAGAGAGGTCATGGCAAGTGTCGAGCATCGACAACACAAGGGCTTAAACAACCGAGCGGAACGCTCGCATCAGCCGACCAGACAACGAGAACGAACGATGCGGCGGTTCAAATCAAGCAGTCCAGGCCCAACAGTTTCTCTCCGCATTCGGGCCGATTTTGGATCACTTTCGGCCCAAACGGCATCGTCTCACTGCAGAGAATTACCGTGCTCTCATGCAGGATCGTTTCCTGGTTTGGAACGAGGTGGCCAGAGGAAAGACGGCTGCCTAACAGCGATCCATTCCTTTCAATCCTCCGCTTCTCTCCTCTCCCTTTTCTCTTCTCTTCAAAAAAGCTCTTCTGTTTTCTCGCCAAGTTGACAATACCTGCTATTACCAGTTCATGAGGAACGGTTTCTAGCACCTCAAGCAACATAGCGATGCTGTCCTTCCCGTCACTCACGGAGACGACAACCCGTGTTGGCTGAGGCTGGCCAGCAAGGTATTCATCCAGGATAGAGAGGCTCATTGTTCCACCTCGCAAAAAAGCCCTTACAGCAGGTGCTATAAGGGCTGGTAAAACTAGACAAACATCATTTTGAGTTGCAATGGGTGTATTGTAATGGGGTATTGATCGGAACGAGAATAACCAGTCACGAGTAGCCGCGTGATTGCAGACAAAGCGTGATGGTTAAAGACTCTCTTCCTTCTCTACGACAAGCCAGCAATAGTCGCTCGGCTGTTTGAAACCTAATATGGAGTAAGGGATTTCTGGCTGCTCGTGTTCTAGAAGATAGCGCAGGCTCTCAGGGCGCTTGGCATAGAAGCGTTTTACACAACGCAATGCACTCTCCATGGATCGGAAACGTACCATTGGCTCTTGAAGTGGGGGAAATGATCGGTACTGAAAGCCATGACTGGCAAACCAATGATACTCCTGTGGCTGTGGCCAGATCATCACGATTTTGCCACCCGCTTTCGTCACACGCCACAATTCGGCCAATCCAGACTCCCCTCCCTGGGTTTCCTTTGGCTGGAACGATGAGCAAGATAGTGCCAGATCGACGCTGTCATTTTCCAGCGGCAAGTGATCAAAACCTCCCTGACGAAGGACCACACGCTCAGATTCTCCTTCGCTGAACAGCCTATGTTCCAGAATACGTAATAACTCTGGAACAGGATCTACCGCATAGACCAGTCTTGCTCCATGGCGTAAACACTCGAAGGTAGCACGTCCACTCCCTGCCGCAGCATCAAGGACGATGTGATGATGTATATCAGGCTCCAACTGCTCGAAGATGCTTGGATGCAATACCTCACCTTCTGTTAACTCGTGGTACCATTGAGGGGTTTTCCAGTAGGTCAAATCCCAGAAGAGCATGTTGAGCACATATTCACGGGCTTGACGGATCTGATCGCCTGATATTGGGAGGAGCAATATTGTTCGAAAGTAGGCTTGTTGCTCAACTGGAAGATAGTATTCGATACGCTTGATTATGATATCTGGTACGCCGTGGAGACTTTGAGCAAGGCGCGACACTTCTAGTTCCGTTCCTTTATTTGCCAGCAAGCGGTTGTAAGGTGGGGTCATCAAAGACCATAATATCTTCGATATGGAAAGGATTCTCGAAGAGTGAATGGAAAGGATTCTCGAAGAGTGAATCCATTTTCGGCTCTTCACTCGCATCCTCTAAAAAAGGCCATGTATCCATTTCGGCTCCTTTTTCTCTGTTTCTCTTAGAGAGTGCCTTAAGCTGGATTTCATGGAAGGGATTTGTGCGAGCAAGACATGCATTATGCAACAAAGAAACACTCCTTCTACTTACGGCACTCACAAGCATCTCATCTCAAGACACACTCTTATGGTAACACAAGTGTCAGTGTTTTTAGGGGTAAGATAGGGTCAATTCATCTCTTTGCAGGTCTCAAAACGCTGCTGTAGAGATCCCGGCAGTGACGATGACTGATAGGCTCAGCACGTTGCAGGAGAGGAAAAAGCGTCCTCTGCTCTGAGCCGCCGATCCAAATCTCCCTGCTGAAAAATCCATCGGACCCCTCAGCCGATGAGGAGGAACGTTAAGCGGAGTCTGTCCTCTCGTGGAGCGTGTTTCCTTTCTCCTGGTAAACCGCTTTGGTACAGGGAAGGGAAAAGAAGAATGTGGAGCCAACACCTTCCTCCGACTCAAAGCTGATCTGCCCCCCATGTCGCTCAATGAGTTCTCGGCAGAGATAGAGACCCAGCCCTGTACCACGGATACCAGCGACACGCACATTCTCGCCACGAACAAAGCGCCCAAAGAGGTGCGCTTGCTGGACACGCGGAATCCCCATCCCCTGATCGCGGATGCGAAAACGGGCTTCGTGCGTTTCCGCGTGTTCCTTAAGCGTTATCTCAATTGGGCCACCCTCTGGACTGTACTTGATGGCATTGGAAAGCAGATTGGACAGGACCTGTTCGATCCGGCAGCTATCAATCATAACCCACAATTGGGCAAGGGAGGTGTGGAATGTGAGCTGATGTCGGTCGGTCGTCGCCTGGATCTGCTCGATCACCTGCCGAGTGAGGGCCACCAGATCGGTCGAGCGCCGTTCCAACTGGAATTGCCCCGCCTGCACCCGAGTGACATCTAACAGTTCCTCTGTGAGGCTGGCTAAGTGCCACGAGGCTTGCTTCATCTCCTGCACCATTTCCCTCTGCCAGTCGTCTAGCTCATGTTCTTTTCCACGGGCCGCGCGTATGAGCAGGCGATCGGCATAGCCCGCGACGATGGTCAAGGGAGTGCGTAGTTCATGCGTTGCCAGACTGATGAATTGGTCTTTGAGCCTCTCCGCTTCTTTGAGGGCGCTCACATCCTGATAGACCACCAAAACCACCCGCTCTGCTGAAGGAAGCGCCGGTGTCATCTCCTGGGGAAGACGAGGAAGCAGGGAGAGACTTGTAAAGGGGATCGCATCCACCATGACCGGAAGACGGGTGCCATCAGGTCGGCGGATCACCAACTGGCGGTAGAGCACGGGTTCACCAGAGGCCATGGCACGACTGCCTGTCAAGTCGTCCAGTGGGAGCGGTTGCCCAGTTGGGGTGAAAAGCAAAATACCGTGCTGGTGCAGAAACTCCTCCTGTGGTTGGCCTCGTGGCCATTCTGCGCCCCAGAGAACCGCCGCCGCATCATTGGCCATCAGTAAGCGCAATTGAGGCCCTTGCACCAGGAAGGGTTGTGTTGCAAAGATGACGCTAATGTGATACGTTTGGGCTTATTTTCTGAAGAGAGGCCCTGTCATGGAAAATGCCAAACTGTTCAAATGGCGTCATGCGCGAAGCGGAGCTCATTTTGCTCTGTGTTCGTTGGTATCTTCGGTATGCTTTAAGCTACCGAGATCTCGAGGAGATGATGCGGGAGCGGGGCCTATCCATCGACCATACGACCATCTATCGCTGGGTTCAGCACTCTGCTCCAGAATTGGAAAAACGCTGTCGGCTTCACCTGAAAGCCTGGAATGATTCGTGGAAAGTCGATGAGACGTACATCAAAGTCAAGAAAGTCTGGATGTACCTCTATCGCGCAGTGGATTCTGAAGGAAATACGCTCGAGTTTCTCCTGAGCCCAACGCGGGATGCCGAGGCTGCCAAAGGCTTCTTCCTCAAAGCCTTGCAACGCACAACGTGTTCTCCCCCTCAAGACCGTTTGCCCCTGGAGCTCATGAAAGATCCCTCGGCAGAGGATGCGGTTCAACCCACCGCTTCTGCTCGTTTTGAGGTCCGCAGAATGATCCCAAGAGTGATCAATGTCGATAAGAACGCAGCCTATCCCAAAGCGATTGCTGGGCTTAAAGCAGCCGGAGTGCTGCCTGAACACGTGGAACTGCGGCAAGTGAAATACCTCAACAATCTGATCGAGCAAGACCACCGGTTCATCAAACGCTTGACCAAGCCAGGAATGGGCTGTTTCTCCTTCGAAACAGCCTGGCGAACCGTACAAGGCTTCGAGGTGATGAATATGCTGAGGAAGGGGCAGGTACAAGGGGTGGCAAAAGGAGATGTCGGAGGGCAGGTCGCGTTGGTTGCCACACTGTTTGGAGTGGCCGTGTAAGAACGATTGTGATGAACAATCACGTCCAGTTTCTTCCTTTGCGATTTCTTGCAACACAACCAGCCCGTCTAGCACGCAACGCAAGGAGAGACACCTCTGGGCAGGTCCTGATCAAACTGTTCGGGGTTCCCAATGACTTCGCGTGCTTTCTCGGGCTCACCGTGGGCTAGAGCGTACGGGACCATCTCACCCGCGTTCGCGCGGAGAACCTTGGGGTTTCTCTCTTTCTGCATGACGTATGAACAGGACTCGACAGACGCCTCCCGTATGGAAACACATCTTCGGTCTGGCAAACCGCCACCAGACGAAGAAGCGGTGCGCAACAAGCGCGTGCCCATCGCGACGAGGAGAAAGGTTGTGCTACAATAAGGGAGAGAATGAGAGAGAAAGGTGAGACTCATGTCACAATCCTCATCCCGCGAGGCCATCCTCTTTTGCCGCTATATTTTGAGTTCGCTCGATCGTCTGGTACAATGCCTCGATGGGCTTGACGAAACCCAGCTCAACTGGCATCCTCCTGCTCCGCATGCGAACAGCCTGTATATCTTAGTCGTTCACACGCTTGGCAATGCGGAAGAAAATCTCCTCTGGACGCTGTTTGACCAGCCGAGTCAGCGCAATCGCGAGCAGGAATTTGTCATGGAAGGCCCGTCCACAGATGCCTTGATGACCCGATGGAACGGCTTACGTGAGCAATTGCAACAGGCGCTC
The DNA here is from genome assembly GCF_016587395.1 of Ktedonobacter sp. SOSP1-52. NCBI lineage: Bacteria > Bacillati > Chloroflexota > Ktedonobacteria > Ktedonobacterales > Ktedonobacteraceae > Ktedonobacter > Ktedonobacter sp. SOSP1-52. The sequence goes on along the minus strand of NZ_BNJH01000007.1, from coordinate 160,693 downwards.
CTGAGCCTTTCCTCCCTTGACTTAGAGCGGGAACATCTTCATCCTCGGCGTGGCTCGATCACTGGGCTTGATCTGTTGATTGTGGTTGCAAGACACGCAGCTGAGCATTTGGGACAAGCAGAATTAACTCGTGATCTTGTGCTTGCTGCAACTCCTCGGTAAGCTTCTTGCAGCTCGTTCGTCGCCAACATTCGGAGCATGTCCTTCCCCATGTCGTAGGGAATGGATAACGACTTCTCCAATCTCGTTGCGCATCGCGTGGGAAATTGCTCCCGCATGAGCGCACGAGATGCTGACGCATGAAGCCGATGTCGTCGTGGTCGAAAGTGGTCTGAGATGGGTCCAAAGGCAGAGAGAAAGCGTTGCGCATGACCAGGGGATGTGAAGCGGCGCATGCTGCGTTCTCGTTGTCGTGTCGGTTGATGGGAATTCTCAGCTCGATGGTTGAGGCCTTTGTGCTGCCGGTGCTCGCGACTTTCCATGATCTCCTTCTTGCCTGGCAGCGGCATAGCTGGTCAGTTTGTCGGTAATGATCCCGCGTGGCACATATTCAAGTCCTTTGAGCAGTTTGCGGAAGAAGCGTGTGGCTGCTTGTTTGTTGCGTCGACTCTGGACCAGGATATCAAGCACGTTGCCATCCTGATCGACAGCCCGCCAGAGGTAGTACTGTTGCCCATTGATTTTGAGAAAGACTTCATCCACATGCCACTTGTCCCCTGGCCGAGCACGCTGGCGCTTGAGCTCATTGGCGTATTACTGTCCAAATTTCAGACACCATTGGCGGATGGTTTCGTAGGTGAGCATAACACCACGCGCAGCTAGAAGCTCTTCAATATCGCGCAAACTCAAGGAGAAACGAAAATACAGCCAGACAGCATGACCGATGATTTCCGGTGGAAAGCGGAATCCTTTGTAGGGAGCCCCTGAAACATTCTTTTTCATGGAGTCATTGTATCATACTGTTCAGTTTTCTATGAGGTGGGCTCTCCAAGTTGACAATACCCCATTCCGATATGGAGCACACGGGCTGGTTCGAGTGCTCAGAGCCGATGCTCAACCAGCTGCACGAAAATGTCATCTGGAGCATGCGCGGCAACTTCCTTGATGTCCCAACCGACTGCCCACAGCGCGATGAGCGTCTTGGCTGGACCGGCGATCTCCAGGTCTTCTCGCCTACCGCCACGTTCCTCTACAACTGTGCTGGCTTCCCGCTGGCCGACCTGGCCGCCGACCAGCGGGAAGTTGGCGTTGTGCCCTTCGTTGTGCCAGATATCCTCCACTGTGCGGGTGGCTCAGCGGGCGGTGCGGCGGTCTGGAGCCACGCGGCGGTAATCGTCCCCTGGGTGCTCTGCCAGCGCTTCGGCGACACGGGCATCCTTGCTCAACAGTTCGAGAGTATGCGCTCCTGGGTCGACGTGATGGCCGAGCGTGCAGGCCCAGGTCAGTTGTTCTCAAATAGGTCCCACTCTCCTTTGCCATCAAGAGGTGCGAAATCACCTCAGGTTCATCCTCCTTTCTCTGAACGCCGCTCATCCAGCCAGATGAGCGGCATGCGTTGCTGGGTCAGGTGCTCAAGCGCGCAAAAATTAAGTAAAATGATGGACATCCAGATCCAACACATGCCCGATCCAGGACCCTTTCCAGGTGGCAATGCGTGGGTGTTTTCCCCTACCGGGTCTCGCTGAGGGCTCGCTCGATTCGGTTTCTCTTTCGTCCCCGCCCTGTACCATTGGTCGAAGAGGTATCGTGAGGTGGCTGGATTGGTTTTTCAAAGGGTGTTGGCGAGTTCAGGAACTGTTGTAGATCCTGCTCACTTTTTGCCTGTGCTCGCGCTACTCGGTGTTCTCCGGTCCGTGCTCCCAATGTGCCATCACGACTTCTCAGTGCTCGCACAATCAGTCATATGAGAGGTCGAACTGCCTCTATGACTGCTGCACCTGCATCATCTCCGGTGGTTGCTGCTCGTTGTCCTGAGCGAGAGGAGTTGAAAGCGCACGATAACCACGCTTGAGCATTACGCCTATGCCCCCAAGCAGAATCAAGGTGAAGAACGACAGCGAAATGCAGAGCAGTTGCCCATTGTCTCCAAAGATGCCGCTTGTAGGCATCATGTGGAGAACAAAGTCCTGCAATTCATGAGCGTTCTCGCTGAAAAGCAGTTGTTGCCAGCTTGCTATGTTCCAGATAACGGTGGCGAGTAGGGAGACAATGAGTGGAACAGTAAGCACTGCAGCATAATGGAGGGAGCGGCGCAGAAACGGCTTTGGCAACTCATCGGTTCCGGTGGCAAGCAGCAAAGCGCCAAAGCCCAGGAAAGGAAGCAGGCTTGCCCCGAGGGCATAGAGAAGAATCTGAAATTGAGGGAGGGAATTGTCGTACCATGTTGGGTTAATGGTATCAGTAAAGAGACGACTCAGAAAGAAGCTCAGCGTCGGAAGCAGCACCACGACCCCCACCATCGTAAGCAGACCTTTCTGGCATGCTTTTATGGCCTGCCATCCTTTGATGAGACCAATGAACAACCCACTCCCAGCGATTTCAAGTACCATGAGAGTAGAAGGCAGGGAAGACAATGTGCTCTCCTGAAAGAAGGTGATATGGTCTGGAATCAAGAAAGAAATTGGCGCGGAAAAGAGGAATGGTAATGCCAGCAGAGGTAGACACAAACTCGCAAGCGCGAAAAGAAGAAGTGGTAAGCGTCTCGTAGATGGCGCGCGCTTCACAATGCGAGCAACAAAGAAGAGAAGTGCGACCAATAGGAGAAAGAATTCAATTTGCAGTGAGTAAGCCGCGATATGGTTACTGATAGAGCCTGGGTTATCCCATCCAGGGTTGATCTGGAGTTGAATAGCCTGCGAAACATTCAAGCCATTCGGGTCATTTCCGACGGGACCCCCTGTCGGGGGGACACTTCAGTGGTTATTATATTCATGTATGGCACTGAGAGCGATTGCCAGACGAACAGAGCGACGGTGAGGACGGTCAAGAGGGCCACAAAGGCGGTGGCGGTAAGCTTGACATCACGTGGAGAGAAAGCACTGCGCTGGCTGCGATAGTGCGGATCGAGCCGCGCGTCGAGGGCTCCGAGCAGCAGATCGAAGATGGTCAAAGGGGTGATGATGTGCTGCTCGAGAACGGCGAGCATCTCCTCTTCATAGCGTTCGCGCCAAGCGCGCGGATAGAGTCGCAGGAGGGTTCGGTTCAATTTCATGTGCGTTTCCTTACATCGATGATCGTGAGAGCGTGCATCAATACGCTCATCATGGAAGCTGGCGGAGCGATGAACCTGCCTCAAAATGTCCTCTCCGGCAGGAGTGAGAGCGTAGGGACGCAGGGAGTACTCTGGTGCGAGCGGCTTTATCCAGCCCTGGTGTTCCAGAGAAGCCAGGACGCGGTAAAGCGTACCGGGTTCCGGGAGCGTTCTGGTTGTCTGTTCAAGTTCCGCGAGCAGGTCTAAGGTATGCCTGGGTGCATCCTCAAGGCAAGCAAGTATGCGTGAAGCAAGTTGGGCGTAGCCGATGGGCAACTGTGCCTGTTGAGACCTCATCTGGATACCTTCTCTTTCTTCAGTGAGCGCTACGTGGTCGAGAGGCGCTGTGAACCAACGGTGACGATGCGACTCATCGTCGCGATCTGCTCGCGCAGGGCGGTCACTCCGGCGGCGGTAATGCGATAGGGCCGCCGCCGCTCTTCAGCTGGAAGCGGCTCAATCCACCCTCGCCGTTCCAGGCGTGCCAGCGCGCCATAGAGCGTGCCGGGTTCGAGCCTGGTTCCACTGAACTCCGCGATATCCTCCATCATGGCATACCCATGCTTAGGACCGCTCGCCAGGCTGGAGAGGATCAGCAATGAGGGGTCGGAGTAGCGCCTCAGGTCGAAGACATCTTTCTCTTTGGGCATCGTCAAGAACCTCATGAAGTTATGTAGTATGACTTTATATCGTGCTGCTTACTAATTGTGGTTGAATAATACCATGCCAACGTGCAGAACGCAAGGGGAAAAGGACCAACATCTCTTCTTTGAGAGGGGGTCAGAAGGCAGAAGAAAGATCTTTCATAAGCGCACCTTGGTTGTGATAAGAGCTTGTTCGGGAAGAGATGAGTACTCTCTCCCAGACGGGTCAGCATGCTCACTCTCATTGCGCATCACGTGGGAAATAGCGGGAGTCGAAAAACTCAATGTCGAAGTCTGGGGGAGCAGGGGGAGGACTGGCATGGATGGCGAGGATCTCTTCTGGAGCCATGACGACCTGGAGGGAGAAGCGGTGGGCAGCGGGTGGACCGAAGCCAAGGAACTGTTTGCCGTGTCCGGTCGGGCTGAGCCACTCGAGGCTGGGAAGACATGGGAAATGGCAGACCAGCTGCAGCATGACAAAGATGTGGTGTCCAGATTCCATCTCGGCGAGTGTGGCGGTGAGAGAAACCAGACGCTCGATGTCGAAGGCAGGTGCTCCTGGCGATGGTGGGTTGGAAGCCCTCAGGGGATGCACTCGGGAATGTTACATGTCGAAGAGCAAATTGAATTGCGTCCGGAGCATGAGGCGCAGTGAAAAGGAACAGATGGAAACGGAAAGGATACTATGACAAGACAACAGCAGGTACCCTCCCAAGGGCCCGATACGCCCTGGTTAATCGACCAGGTCCTTCACGCCAACGAAACCCACCCGTGTGCCGTGATAGGAGAGCCAGGCAGCGGCAAATCGTTCCTTCTCGTCGCATGGGCCCTCGCGTGTGCGACGGGTACTTCCTGGCTTAGGTATGCCGTTGTGCAGCGCAATGTCAATGTTGTGCGTCCCGATGAGGGGATGCAGGATTTTATGCATCGCGCGCTGGCGTGGGCCCAACTACAGCCAGAGACCCCTCCACCCACGAACAGCGCGCTGGCGTCTATGAAGTCAAGGACCGCGAGCTTTTTGTCATCCAGGAGCGTGGAGAGAGAACCGGTATCATCGTTGGAGCTTGGAGAGAAATGAAAAAGCGCATAGGATAGAAATAGAGTATACTTGAGGCACTAAAGTAAGAAGCACCAGGGCGAGCATCTCTCGTCAAATCGGCTCGCCCTGGTGTGATCGGAGAAGAGCAAGGCTCTTGCTTTCATGATACCAGATGAGGATGGAAGAATGACATTTAACACACAGCAGTTATTGACCTGGCCGCGTGTCCATGAGTGGGCAGAACAACAGGAACCCGGCGCGATCGTCGGCGAGAGCTGCACCAACAGCACTTGCCCACTCGCCAACTATCTACGAGATCAGACCGGCATCCATTGGAGTGTAGGCTCAAGTATCCGGCCAGCAGACGGTATGGTACAAGATCGCTTGAACAAGCCAAAGTGGGTACAGAGGATGATTGATCGAACTGACGAGGCCACCGGTAACAAGAGCGGTCACGTCACACGAGAGCAGTTGCTTGCAGTGCTAGAGCAGGTGAAGAACGAAGCGGAGCCATATACACCCTCATCCTCTGATGAGGGCCTCTTCTTGACGCTCCTCACAGGTCAGGTGTGCCAAAAAATTCAGAGCGAGTACTCAGCTGGTCGAATCGCCGACCTGGAGACCTACAATTGCCTGTCTGAGATGGCGAGGAAGGCTGATATGCAGGCGAGGAAGCTTCTTCAACTTTTAGAAGGCTGTCAACAAAGAGAGGAGAAATAGAGCATGCCAAAACGTGTACCGCATGTGGGTGTTGAGGTTCGCAAGAGCGTAGCGAGCGCGCCCGCCGAGAGCGGTGCAACACTGGAGGAGGAAGCATACCGGTTGCGTCTGGAGGAGCGTCGCATTGAGGGGTTGCGAAGCGAGCTTGACCTGCGGCAGCAGTCAATGGTCTATGCGCAGTCGATTGCGTGTCAGGTGCTTCAATGGCTGCATCCTGATCTTGACGAGGAGATGGTGCTGGCCATGGCGCAGCAGATCCCACTCAAGGGGGAGGAGCAGGAGCAAAGACGTCTGCGGCGAGTGATGGAGGTTAGTGCTCGGTCACGTGATGGCGCAGCGGAGCTTCCAGCCGAGAATATTGTGTCGTTGTTTCGGGAGAGAGGAGCAGGAGGAGCGTGATTGGTCCTGGGGGATAGACCGGGTGGACAGTAGGAGGATATACTGCTGCTATTACCCGCGAGCCAAGAGTTTTATCCATGGTTGGAGCGTGAAAGAGCGAGTCCTGATGACCCGCTCTTTTTTTCTAGGATCGTAAACTTGCCTTAGAAAGTTGTTTTTCCAGAGCAGCCAAGTAGGCGAGAGGATCTTTGCGAAAGCGAAGCTGTTTGCAGCGAGCTTCTTGACGAGAGGAAACTTCGGAGCGCAGTTGTCGCCAGCGGGCCAGATCAGAGGGAACAAGCTCCTCCTCGCTGAAAAGATGCAAGCGGGTGGCAAGTGCTGCTGTCAAGCGAACGGCTCCCCGCACTACCAGAGCCGGAATGGCTCCTTTGCGTCCAGTCGCTCGGCGCTCCCCTCGACGAACGGCCCCAAAGGCTTGTTCCAGGTCATTGTTGGTTTTGGGAACATCGGCCACCTGGTAGCAGCAAAAGAGATGAGGCCCATAGCTCTGAGTGACCTTCAAGAAGTGCGAGAGGGCCTCTCGACTTGCCTGATGCTGCTCCGCGTCCTCTCGCATGCGCATCAGTTCCCTCTCAAAGCGCTCTTGGACCTCTTGTGCTGCTTGCTGCTCGTGATTGCTGAGCACCTGGGCCACGGCCCAGACATGGGCAAAGAGCGGATGAACAACGGCAAACAGCGCCTCCGTGGCCTGTAATCCCTTGTCGAGCAGGTGCTTCAATCGTCCAAGCTCTCGTGGAAGCCCCCTTTTTGAGCCACGCGATCCAACGACTCGCTGATGGCTTGCAATCGTTGCTGCAAACGCAAGCCCGATGCCGAGAGCGGAGGCATTCCATCATCAGTCAGGCTGGCACGAACCCCCAGGCAGTAATCATGAATCACCTGAGCCTCCTCATCGGTTCTCCCCTCGACGGCTCGCTCGATGGGCCGCACCCCACGAACCTGCTTTTTTAGCTCCTTCTTGGCATGGCGATCTGCCTCGTAAATGGGCTTGGCGGCTTCACGCAGATAGTGAAAATGGCAGAGTTGATGAGGTATCTCGGGAAAGGCCGAAGCGACGGCACGACGAATGGAAAGCTGCCCATCAGAAACCACAGCCAGGAGAGGAACAGCCAGCAGGTCTTTGACCTCGGTGAGCAAACCCGCCAGATCCTCTTGACTTGAGCTGAGAAGCGCTCGGGCCAGCACGATCTCTCCGGAGAGGACCTCGCGGATGACCCAGAGCACCTCATGACCCACATCCGGCTGTAACCCATCGATGGCGAGAATCACACGTCCTTGGGAAGCGAAGCGGGCTTGCAGCCGGTGTCGGCTAGAGAGATGCAGGCTCACCAATTCCTCATACCGGTGCATCAGATGCTCGACGGTCCGCTCACAGACTGGCACTCCTTGCTCCTGCAACAGGCGTTGGATATGGGGAGCTGAACGATGATCGCGGTAGCGCAGATGCCCCACATACGCAATCAGATCCAGACCGCATTCCCCATGAGGAAGTGCCCACCGACCTTCTTCTTCGGCTCGATACGGCTGTTTGTACGCCTGACAGGTTGCATTGGGGCAGCGGCGAACGACGATGCGTAGCTGAACGAACCCCTGCATCGTGAGCACCTTGCGTGTTCCATGATAGGCGACCGGCATCCAGTGGCCGCATGAGCGACAGTGCTGCTCCTGTGGCTCCAAACGAATGTGCTGCTCTGCTTGGGGACGAGGCACTCTTCTTCCTCTCATCTGCGCTTTCTCCTCATTCACCTCTTTCTCTCTAGTTTACTCCTTCCTCCAAGCTCAATTTACGATCCTAGTTTTTTTGCGGGTTGCGCAGCAGGCGGGAATGCGAGAGCGCGTCTGTTGTGGGAAAGGGACGTGTGTGGAAGGGTAGCAGTAGCAGCAGAGTGCGTAGGGGAGTGGAAGACAAGGGAGGAGAGGGATGCCTGTGGTAACGACCGATAGTTGTATGGTTACTGCCTGTGGTGTGGGCTTGGCGGAGGGTGTCTGTCATGGCCTTCTGCTCGGATGGAGGTTCTTGCTGAAGCGGGAGGAGCAGGTCGCGAAGGTCGGCCATTATTTCCAGCATTAAGAGGCTAGCGCAACTGGCGTGATATGCTGTCTTTGCATGGCCTTGGCCAACGAGAAGCAGAGGGGAAGATAGTGTGCGCGAGCAATATCCACACTTCTGGAACAGGTCTCCCTGCTCAACGAGCTGGTTGTTTCCTTGAATGGGTTCTGTCAGAACTGAGTGCATAAAAGCCGACAGAAAGAGGTGGCAGTCTTTCAACACATCATCCATTGAGCTAAGAAGTTATCAGTAGCAGGAGTCGCAGGACTACAAGTTTTTCGCAAAACAACCGTCGTTGCTCCGGAAGAGACAGGGTTTCTCTCATGAGAGAACGTGGGCGAAAATAGTTGCGTAATTCATCAAAAGCACGACAAAAACGTGCCGCTGAGGCGAAATTCCCAAATCCACGCATTGGATAGTAGCGTTGTTTTATACCCCGATGGTCTTGCTCCAAACGATTGTTGAGGTATTTATTGGTTCGATGTTGTACACTACTCCCAAGTACCTCACGTACGGCTCGTGGATAAGAAGCATGACCGTCAGTTGTCACCTGTTCTGGAGTGTGGCCAACCACAACGAGAGCCTGTTTGAAAAACTGCTGGGCGGCTTCCATATCGCGTTTCTCGCTCAAGCGAGAATCAACCAGGTTGCCCTCAGCATCAATGGCGCGATAGAAGTAGCACCACTTTCCATGGACTTTGATAGACGTCTCATCCTCATACCAGGATCTTCCCGCCTGTCCCCATCGTTTTCTCCGCAGATGGTCTGCCACCAGAGGCGCAAACCGTGCTTCCCAGTCCCGAACAGTTTCATGGGTAAGCACGATACCCCGCTCCAGAAACATTTCAGCGAGATCCCGCAGGCTCAACTTGTAGCGAAGCCGCGACAGGACAACCAGCAGAACCACATCAGTGGGATAGTCTAGGAAATTGAACGGCGTTCCGGTACGCTCGTTGAAGCGGCGTTTGCAAGCTGAGCAACGAAACGTTCGATAGCCAAGGGTGGTCTTCTGGGTTTGTTCGTTGGTGATGGTCGAGGCGCAATGTGGGCAAGGCATGAAGCACTCCAGATTAGAGAAGGTGTGCCCTCAGCATACCTGTAAACGACCTCCAAGACAAGCCCTTCTCTGATTTCTGACAGAACCCTATCTGGGAGCGACGTCGATGGCGCTCTTTGCGGATCTGGAGGCGGCAAACGAGGTGACCAGGCGAGGCCGGGCACTGCTCGATAGTCTTCTTGCGTCCCTACGAGAGCGAGGAATGGTGCCAATTGAAGCGGATACCGATGGGGTCTACTTTGCGGTTCCCAGTGAATGGGGTGAAGAGCAAGAACGAGCACTCGTCAGCCAGGTGGGCGCGACGTTGCCCGACGGAGTGAAGCTGGAATACGAAGCGCGCTATGCCGCGATGCTCTCTTATGCGATCAAGAATTATGCGCTCTTGACGTATTCGGGAGAGGTGATCGTGCGAGGGGCGGCCATGCGGTCGAGCCGATCGGAGCCCTATGGGGAGCGGTTTTTGCGCCAGGCATTGCGCTGTGTGATGCAGGGTGACCTGGTTGGAGTGGAGCAACACTATCAGGAAACGCTCCGGGCGCTGCGGACACGCTCACTTCCGGCCTCCGATGTCGCCACCCGTCTTCGGCTCTCGAAAGACGCGCAGACGTATCTCGCCGGTCGTGCGAGGCAGAAAGAAGCGCAATACGAAGCGTTACTGCTCGCGGGGAGAAGGCAGTGGAAGAGCGGCGAGCATGTTCGCTTTTACCGTGCCTCCAATGGTGCTCCGGTGTGGCTGCCCGATGATGTTGATGATATTTCCCCTTTGGAAGACGCTGAAGAAGACAACGGGGAAATGGTGCGAGTGCTCCCTTCCTCTTCTGCGCTTGGGCGTTCTACAGATCTACCAGCCTATGATAGTGACTATTATCAACAGGTATTACTGAATTCCTATGCGGAGCGCCTGCGCGTTGCCCTTGAGCCAGAGGATTTTCGCCAGCTCTTTCGTCTGGATGCGCAAACAAGTTTTTTTGATCGCCCCGTCGAGCAGATGCAGGTACGCTGGATCCGGTACGCGTCAGAGGTGTCTGGCGTGGAGGAACAAGGGTGATGAGACCAGAAGACCGCTTTGCGTGCTGGGTCATCAAACGTACATGTGAGCGGTGGCTGAACGAAGTGCTTCCTGAACCTGGTGTTGGGTGGCCTCGTCATGGTAGAGCTGTCTGGGCCAGAAAAAGCCCTTGAGACCGTCTTGTCCTGGGACAACTATGCATCAGTAAGGCTGAAGAAGGCATTGCGAAGTCAGATGAACCAGAGATGGGTCGGAAAGCAGAAGCAGATGGTGTGTGGTCAGGGGAAGCGTTCCTGCGCGCCGGCGAAGGCGGCAATACATTCGGCAGTATGCATGGCCTTGTCGCGGTCCGTAGGGGGATAGGACTGAGTATCGTGTTTATCCTGGGAAGGGATGAGGATCAAGAGAGAGTAGTAGTCGTGGGCTTGCGAGTGGTAGACTCCCAGCTCGCCATTGAGGCCCTCCCATTCTTTCAGGGCTACCAGCGAGGGATCGCCGAGGATGGCTTGCGTACGCTCTACAGTTGACATGGTACTCCTCCTTTTTCCTCCTCTTTTTTTATATTGTGCCCCAGGCGCTTTATTGACCGGCAGGCGCTGTGACCAGGGTGTCTTTTGCCGCGGGCCAAAGTGACCTTTTGGGGTGGGTGGGGCGTGTTTGTCTGGAGGGGAATGGACCGGTAGCGCCACCGCCCCGCGTGCAAGCGGCTCCCCAGCCCCAGGTGTGTTATTCCAGGTACAGGGGGGAAAAGCGCCAGAGGAATCGCTCATTCATGGCAAGCACGTGCCTCATCTGGGAAGGTTCGCCAATGATGAGCAGGGGCATCATGGCGCCTGTTTGGAAGGTGGAGAGAAGGAGATCGAACTGTTCTCCACTGTTCGTAAGGTGGTGGATATCAGCGATCACCACCAGTTCGGTCTCGCGTTTGAGGAGACGCTTCAAGCGTCTTTCTTTGTTATAGGCGGCTTCTCTCTTATTCCAATCTGGGTCGCCCAAGGCCTGAAGGAGAACTTTTAAGAGCCATGCGGTACCCGTGGGTGTAGGAAAGACTATAAATTCGCCTCTTTTGACACATAAAATCGCCAGTTAATTGAGATTAATTAGAATGATTGTTCTATTCATTTCTGACGCATATCCTTGCCCAAAATCGAAATTGACCCATAAACCTGCCTGAAAAAGTTGCACACAGAAAACCCCGAAGTTTTTTCTACGAATTCCTGTTTCATACCGCAATAGGGCGGGGAATTGCGTCAATATGGCGAGAAAATGCGTCACCACCTTGTTTTTAGACCAAGAATGGGATATACTCGAAGCCTAGGTGTCTAGCATCTTATGTGGTTGGAGCCACATGAGAAGAAGCAGCGCATGAGGACCTTTGCCTTTGAGCAGTGGTATGATCGGCTTCAGTTCAATGATTGACACCTTCAACATTTGACAATTCGCAAAGCTCAGGTACACTTTCTTCATGCATACTAAACGCATCGACTGCTCAGCCATTTTGCGCTGTGGCATCATCAACGAGTACATCTCCATGGATGCTCAAGCCGCGTAGGCGAATACGCCGGGCTTACGCGGCAGGAACAGGCGCTCCGTGATCTGTTTGCTTCCACTGAGCAAACGACAGATTTCGCCGGGCGTTCATCTTCGCTCTGGTTCTTCCTGCTTTGCTTCTTCCCCGAACGTGTTCGCAAGGTGTGAGCACGTCTTTTTCTCCTGTTTGAAGATGGTGCTCGTACCTCGCCACGAGGGAAGGGTATTGTTTTTCAGTAAGGAGTTTTTATGGCTATTGATGCAGCATTCACGCGCTTTCCATCTCTCACCACAAACCGATTACATCTTCGGCAAATCCAACCAGAAGACGCGGAGGCGGTCTTTGCGACGTTTTCTGATGAGGAAGCCATGCAGTTCTCTGGACATGAGCCTCATCGGTCCTTAGATGAGACCCGTCGCTCGATTGAACAAACCCAGACCCGCTACGCTCGGCGCGAAGCGATCCGCTGGGGCATCACGCTCAAAGGTGAGGACAGAGTGATTGGTTCGTGCAGTTTCCATCACTTAGATGCTGGTTTTCATCGTGCTGAAACGGGCTATGAACTCAATCGCGCTTTCTGGAGACAGGGCCTGATGGCCGAAGCCATGTCTGCCATTCTGACCTATGGGTTTACTGAACTGGGCCTGCATCGTGTTGAAGCTATCATCGATATGGCAAATGAACCATCCAAAAAACTGTTGCTGAAACTGGGTTTTACCTATGAAGGAAACCTGCGCCAGCGCTACGCTTTCCGCGACCGTTTCGAGGACGAACACTACTTTGGCCTGCTTCAGGATGAATGGCTCGGATCAGTCTGAACTTTTCTCTCTGCAAAAAGTGAGAGGCTTTTCCGACACATTAATTCGCCAAAATTTCTGATTGACGCATATCTCGGCTCAGACACAGCTTTGGGGATAAGCTGATCATTTAAACGGTTTGCTGGAAGATGCGCGCCTTTCTTTCGGGAAGACGGGCAAACCAGATGCCCTGCTTTGATGATGGCTCTTCCTGATAAAGGCTTGATGAGAACCCGACCTGGATGGTATCCTTTTGTGGAAGAGCCTAGTAGTCTACAGATAGGAACCGTGCAAGCATGTTCTATTGACGCTGTTGGGATCTGATCTCTCTTCAAGGAAGCTTCTGGTTTTCTCCTTTTCTCTTCTCCATTCCCCATGAGTGGACACATGCTGCGCTGTGCGTGCTTCCTCGTGCTCCTCCTCATATCTTTGCACCTTTTGTATCCTTCAACGTTTTTGTAAAGAAAAAAGATGCTCAGATATTCTCTTCTCAGGAGGAGTTTCTATGTCACTTCAGCTTACCCTGCGCTCCGCCCACGATCTTTCAACACGCGAGCGACAAATCATCATTGATGTCTGCACCCAGGCGTATGGAGAGGATTTCACAACTGTGCTCGCCCAGTTCCCTGACGCTCTGCATCTCCTCGCGTACTGGGAAAACAAGCCGGCGAGCCATGCTTGCTGGGTGACGCGTTGGCTTCAGCCAGATGGGCTACCACTTTTACAAACCGCCTATGTCGAGGCCGTAGCAACTGTTCCCGCCTTTCAGGGCAGAGGGATCGGAAGTACTGTGATGCAACGAGTGGCGACGGAAATCCAAGACTATGCGTTAGGAGGGCTGTGTGCCGCCCACGAACATATCGGTTTCTATCAACGTCTCGGTTGGGAGAGGTGGCGTGGGCCAAAGGCGATTCGTACAGTCGAGACGGTATTGTCAACTTGGAGAGACTCCTTCATAGAAAACTGAACAGTGTGATACAATGGCGCCATGAAAAAGAATGTCTCCGCGTCTCCCTACAAAGGCTTCCGCTTCCCGCCGGAAATTATCGGTTATGCTGTCTGGTTGTACTTTCGCTTCCCCCTCAGTTGCGCGTGACGTGGAAGAACTGATGGCCGAGCGTGGCATCGTGCTTACCTATGAAACCATTCGCCAGTGGTGCCTCACATTTGGCCAAACGTATGCCAATGAGTTGAAACGTCGACGCACAAGACCGGGAGACAAGTGGCATCTGGATGAAGTATTTTTGACCATCAATGGAAAGCGAAGCTACCTGTGGAGAGCCGTCGACCAGCACGGCACTGTTCTCGATATCCTCGCACAAAGTCGACGTGACAAACAGGCAGCGAAGAAGTTCTTTCGCAAGTTGCTCAAGGGGCTTGAATACGCGCCGCGAGTGATCATCACCGACAAGCTCGCTAGCTATGGGGCTGCTAAGAAAGAGATTCTACCAAGCGTTGAGCACCGCAAACACAAAGGGTTGAACAACCGAGCGGAAAACTCCCATCAACCGACGCGGCAACGAGAACGAAGCATGCGTCGGTTCACATCTCCTGGACATGCGCAGCGCTTCCTCTCAGCCTTTGGACCGATCTCGGATCACTTCCGTCCCCAACGACATCGTCTCTGTGCTTCAGGCTATCGTGCTCTCATGAAGGAGCGATTTGGGACCTGGAATGATATCACTGCTGGAAACAGGGTTGCATGATGAGGCATCTTTTCCCAGTTCTCACCTGCCATTGTTCTCCTAACAAGCGTTCCCTCAGAATTATGCTCTCCCTCATACAATAACTTGACAATACCCTCTCCATCGGCACTTGCCCTTTCTCGCTCCCGCGATACCCTCCGATAGATAGGGAGAAAAGTCCCTCCTCTCTTGTCAGAGCAAGAGTAAGCAGGTAATATCCGCTTATGGATTCAAATTGGCCGTGACTGGATCTTATGTAGAGAGGGTGATATCCATGCGTAAACGACAGCATACGCGAGAGTTTATTATTTTCTTCCTGGCGGTGTTCATCTGTGTTCTGCTACTTGTCGGGTGTGATATGCCGAGCGCGCGGGCGAAGCAACAGTCTCCAGAACAGAGCAACATGTCCACGCTAGCATCGACGGCGGAAATCGCGCCACCACCGAGTATTACCCCGCGAGACGGTTGGAAGATAGCGTACCAGACCTCAAATGACGCGACGAATCTGCGCAAAGGCAAGAGCCAGAAGCTTGCTCCAATCGACGTTCCCCCCGGTACGGGCTTTCATGTCCTTACACTCTGTACGGGCAATGGCTCAATTGAGGCTACATTAGATGGTAGTGGAGAGGCTGCGACGGCTACTGTACACTCATCGATGACTTGTACGTCTTCTGCTTCCCCTACGCCCAGCGGCGTAACCGTCATGGCAAGCGGGATTACGCAAGCCACGCTCTCGGTAACTATTACAGGGCCGATAAAGTGGGAAGTGGTGGTCGAAGAGCCAGAATAGCGCCAGGCTCAACCATCAACAAACCGGCGTCTCGCTCTTGCCCTTCCTTCAAGAGGCGTGCCAGGCTCCCTCTGCGGCAGATGCTTGCCCTTTTTCGCTCTCACATGCCCGTCTGCTCGCAACCCGCAAAAAAAAAGAGCGGGCCGTCAGGACTCGCTCTTTCGCGCTCATACCATGGATGAAACTCTTTACTCGCGGGGTAATAGCAAGAGGAGTATATAACAACGCTTCTGACAGGGTCTAGCTCCCCAGGACCTATCACGCTCCTCCTGCTCCTCTCTCCCGAAACAACAGCACAACATTTCCGGATGGAAGCTCCTCTGCTCCATCACGTGACCGAGCACCAGATTCAATCGCTCGCTGCAAACGCCTTCGCTCCTACAATATGAGCTCCCTTGTTCCATTCTCGTCAGAAGCATCCTTTTCCTCCCTCTCACGCACCACCAGGACAACAACGCTGAGACAGACGTCATCGCACCTGAGACGGACGACAACGCACGGTGAGAACCGACAGCACTTTCTGCGCAGCAAGAACGCAACAGATCGAGCAGTTTCATTTTTTCAGTTCCCCGTATTTCTGACGCTCAATGCTCAAATCGAGCCGGAAATTTGAGCAGAGCAACCGACCAGATACGGGGCAAATCCGTGAACGAACATCGGTCAGTTCATCCTCTGAACTTGATTTTGCTTCCTGTTGAGGAACTTTTTCAAAAGGCTGAGGCTGATCATGAGATAAGTCACATCACCAGCACAATGAAGTGACGAAGCGTTTCTCCTCCCCAATAGACTGATCCATCATCTGGACGAGAGAAGACTTGACACGCGACAAAAATTGGCCTATAATTTTAACAGATTTTCAGATTTTGTTAAAGTGATAAATATGGGTATTGATGAGAACGAGCGCAAACAAACGATCTTAGACGCAGCCAGCGAACTGCTCCTTTGGCAGGGATATGACAAAACCACTATGAGCGACGTGGCCGATGCCGTGGGCTTAAATCGTGCCCTGATCTATCCCCATTTCAACTCCAAAGATGCATTAGTCGAAGCTCTCATCGTCCGCGAGTTGGAGAGGTACATGGACGAGTGGAACACCTCTCTTGATGCTGATCCTTTGGGGGGGACCGTTGCCAGCATCTATCGCAGTATGGTGCATGTTGTCAAGGGCAACAGCTTGAGGGCGGCGATTCACACCCGAGACGAGCGGACATTCGGGAAATATCTCCGCAAGCCGGGCAATCTCTTCACCCGTTGGCCGCCCACCAGCTTCACCCTTGATTTTCTTCTGGCCATGCAAGAGGTGGGTGTGGTCCGCCAGGATGTCAATATTAAAGCTCTGGCTGTTATCTTGGATGCCCTGACGCCTGCCATTCTGGAGAGGCTTTCTTCTCGTGTGGCAAAATCGCGTGGGGCATCCAGAGATTCGAGCGAGCCAACGTATGACGAGTTGCTTGAAACGATTGCCGAGATGCTTGAACGCATGGTAACGCCTCCTGAGGAAGCCAATCTGGAAGCAGGGAAAGCCGCCCTGCGCCAGGGGCTGGAGCAAACGCGAGTGCGTTTCAGAGCAATCATCAAACAGCAGCAGACTCAATGGAAAGAAGAAGAAGAACGATGAGCGAACAAGCGCCGAGCACTCCAGGAGATGTTGACAGCACTTCTGAACAGGCGAACCTTTTTGTCTTGGCTCTGGATGACGCCTCTGCTTCTCTGGAGCGTGTAGGAGGGAAAGGAGCTTCGTTGGCACGGCTGGCGGCAGCCGGTCTGCCAGTGCCTCCTGGCTTTCATGTGACCACGATTGCCTACCACTCCTTTGTCGCCAGACATGGGCTGCAAGAGCCCATTCTGACAGCCGTCTCGACGATCTCGCCTGATCAGCCCGCGACATTGGAAGCGGCTGCTCAGACAATTGCCACGCTCTTTGCTCAGCACCCCATGCCCGAGGAGGTGGCGCAGGCGATCAGAGATGCCTACTTCCGGCTGGGTGGAGGTGCCCTGCCGGTTGCGGTACGTTCCTCGGCCACCGCTGAAGATTTACCAGAGATGTCGTTTGCCGGCCAGCAGGAGACCTATCTCAACCTGCACGGTGAGCAGATGGTCCTCGACGCGATCAAACGCTGCTGGGCCTCGCTTTGGACCGCGCAGGCGATTGGCTACCGTGCCCGTCACCAGATCGCGCCCGCTGATGTCAGCTTGGCTGTCGTGGTACAGGAACTGGTTCCCGCCGAGGCCGCCGGGATTCTCTTCACCGCCAATCCACTGACTGGGGCACACGATCAGGTGATGATCAACGCCGCCTGGGGATTGGGAGAAGCTCTCGTTGGTGGGCAGGTCACGCCCGATATGCTTCTCATTGACAGAGCTACCCGGACGATCATTCAACAGGAGGTCAGTGAGAAGGAGATGATGACGGTACGCACGCCTGTCGGCACGCGTGAGGAGCCAGTCCCTGCGCAGATGCGCACCCGGACGGTACTCAGCTCGGCTCAGGCGGCTGAACTAGTTCACCTTGGTCTGCGGATCGAGCAACTCTATGGCCAGCCCATGGATATCGAATGGGTCTTCCACGATGGTCGCTTCTCCGTCGTCCAGGCGCGCCCGATTACGGCTCTGCCCGACGCCCCGCAGTCAAGAGCAATGGAGTGGCAGCTTCCCAACCCGAAAGGAAAGTATATCCGTGCTGGCGCCATTGAACTGCTGCCTGATCCGCTTTCGCCGCTCTTCGCGACGCTCGGACTCCCAATCTGGTCCAGAGCCACCGTGGCGCTCGGCAAAGCGCGAGGCATCCCCTACCCGGATGATCCCCTCACGATAATCAACGGCTATGGCTACTTTGATGCGACCTATCCCCCGGCATTGGCGGCAAAAGTGGTCCTGGCCGCGCCACGGTTGCTGGTGATGCTGTTCCGTTCTCTGCGGAGCGCGCGGGCACGCTGGCAACAGGCCCATGCCACCTACAAAGAGGTTGTCAAGCGCTGGCAAGCAGTCGAGGTGGCTCCCGCGCGGGCACATGACCTGCTCTCCGGTACCCACGAGATCGTTGAGGAAGCGGCTCGCTATTACATCACAATCGAGAACGGTGTGGTACCCGGAGCATACCTCAGCGAAGCCCTGTTCACCCAGATCTATACCAGGCTCATCAAGCGCCGCGATGATCCACCAGCGCTGACCTTCTTGCTCGGATTTGAGAGTGAGCCGATACGGGCCGAGCAATCACTCTATGATCTGGCACAATGGGTACGCGAGCAGCCAGCCCTAGCCGCCAGGTTCGCAGAGTTGTCGAGGAGCGAGTTGGCGACCATTGCTACCGGTGGAGAAAAGGAGATCGGTGGCGATGAACACACGTGGAAGGAGTTTCGACACCGTTTTGCGGCCCATCTCTCCCGCTTCGGCGATCTCATGTATGATCTTGACTTCGCCAAAGCGCTGCCTGCAGAGGACCCGGCCCCGTTAGGGGAAGCACTGAAAGGCTTCTTGAGCGGCCAGGCTCCCAATCCTTATGCACGCCAGCACGCCGCAGAGGCCGCACGCGAACAGGCAGCACAACGACTCCTCACACGACTGCATGGCGTGCGCCGGTGGCTGTTCCGGCGCACTCTGCATTGGGCACAAAGCATGACTCCGTTGCGCGAGGATGCGCTGGCCGATACGGGCCTGGGCTGGCTGGTGGTGCGTCGCCTGTTGCACGAGATTGGGCGTCGCCTGGTGGCAAGCCGGGTGATCGCTAACGAGGACGACGTGTTCTGGCTGAGACTTCCCGAATTGCAAGAGGCCGTCATCACTCTGGATGCCGGAAGCACACCGGCAGACGCTCACGCCCTGGTGGCTGAGCGACGTACCCTCTGGCAAAAGGAACGCGCTGTCACTCCGCCCCATTCCCTGCCGATCAAAGGCGGAACTCGTGCCCGGGAAACTGCTGTCACCAAAAAAGGTCCGGGACGTCTCGACCAGACGGAAAGGGCTGTGATCAAGGGCGTAGCCGGCAGTCCCGGATCGGTCACCGGCTCGGCGCGAGTGATTCACGGTCCCGACGAGTTTGACCAGATGCGCCAGGGCGATGTGCTGGTGGCAAGGGTCACGACGCCCGCGTGGACGCCGCTGTTCGCCCTTGCCTCGGCCATTGTGACTGACGTAGGTGGTCCACTCAGCCATAGTTCGATTGTGGCCCGCGAATACCACATTCCTGCCGTCCTTGGCACGGGTATCGCCACCCAACGGCTCCAGAGTGGCCAGACCATCACCGTGGATGGCAATGCAGGAGAGGTAAGGCTCTCCGCCCGTTGAGAGACATTGCTCTCCCATTAGGCTGGAATGGCATGACAGGCTCTATCCATGAGGAACAGGAGGAAAGAAGACGAGATGATACTGTGCCAAACGAACAATCGATGCTGCAGGAAGCGCAACGCCACGCGATTTCCAAACACAATACACTACACGAGAATCGTTTGCTCATTCGAGCAGAACGAGAGCAACAGAAAAGGAAAAAGCTGATGGAACAGGCAACTCAGCCAGAAGTCATTCCAGTTTGGCCTGAAGGTGCTCCCGGAACGCACACCAGTGGGCAGTATGGACAGGAAACGGTAGCCCCACACCTCAACAATCTCCGGTTCGTGCGTAATGTCGTGCAACCGACCCTGACCGCGTATCTTCCCGATCCCTCTCGCGCCACGGGAACCGCCGTCATTGTGTGCCCCGGTGGCAGCTTCCTCGTCCTCACCATTGATCCTCAGGGGATCAACATTGCGCGGTGGCTCAATGCACGCGGGGCGACAGCATTTGTGCTCAACTATCGGCTCTTGCCGACGCCAGCCCGTGACGAAGATTACCTCCAGCAATCGATACATCCCGATCCCGAGATCATGTCGCGGATCAAGACATTTGCCCCACAGGGAGTGATGGATGGGAAACAGGCGCTGAGAGTGGTGCGGGAGCGTGCTTCTCAGTGGCGGATCAACCCGGAGCGCATTGGCATCATGGGGTTCTCGGCGGGCGGGATTATCACCATCGGCGTTGCTACCCAGTACGAAGCGGAGAGCCGCCCGAATTTTGCCGCACCGATCGGCGGTTCTCTCTGGCAAGAACTCGTCGTGCCCGCCGATGCGCCTCCGTTGTTCCTCGTTGTGACCGATGACGATGAGGATCAAGAGGTACCAGATGGCAATATCGCGCTGTACCATGCATGGAGAGCGGCAGGCCGTTCAGCCGAACTGCATATCTACTCCAAAGGTGGTCACGGCTTCGCTGTCGCACCACAGGGTCTGCCATGTGATTCCTGGATTGAACGGTTTGGCGACTGGCTCGCCGTCCAGGGCCTTTTGGAGTGACACACCTTTGTCTCTCCGTTTGTCACCCGGAAAGAGAGGCATCATGGACGTTCAGCCACGCTCGTTTTTGGCAGAGTAGCCTGACAGGCGAACACTGCGCGAAGAGCACCTGCTCGATGCCGCTGCCGCGAGGCTTTTGCTTTGGGGCTATCGCAAAAGGAAGTGTCTGGAAGATCTTGCTGTTTTAGTGGGATATGCCTTTTTTGTCAAGACTTTAGATCGGCTCAATAGGAAAGACGGGAATGATGAAAAAGAGGGTATTGTCAACTTGCGGAAAAGCTGGCATACTGAATTTCATGAATACATCAACACCTGCTCCATCTGCTCTCCTTTACAAAGGTTTTCGCTTTCCACCTGAAATTATCAGCCACGGTGTCTGGCTCTATTTTCGCTTTTCGCTCAGTTTTCGTGATGTGGAAGAGATTCTGGCGCAACGTGGGATCGTCGTCACCTACGAGACCGTGCGACAATGGTACCTCAAATTTGGGCAAATGTATGCCAACGAGTTGCGTCGTCGTCCTCGTTGTGGCGACAAGTGACACATGGATGAAATGGCTCTCACCATTCGTGGCAAGAAGCACTACCTCTGGCGAGCAGTGGATCAGGATGGCAATGCGCTCGATATACTTGTGCAAAGCCGACGCAACAAAAAAGGGGCGAAACGCTTCTTCCGTAAACTGCTGAAAGGACTCCAATACGTCCCTCGTGTCATCATCACTGATAAGCTCAGAAGCTATGGTGCGGCGAAACGCGAGATCATGCCAGGCGTCGAGCATCGCCAGCACAAAGGCTTGAACAATCGAGCTGAGAACTCGCACCAACCGACCAGACAACTGAACGTACTATGCGTCGCTTCCGCGTCGGCTGGCCACGCCCAACGTTTCCTCTCAGCTTTTGGCCCCATCTCCGACCATTTTCGACCGCAACACATCGTCTCAAAGCCGCAGAGTATCGCGTATTGATACAAGCGCGACGTACAACCTGGAACGAATTGACCCACGCAAAACAAGCTGCATAACCACGATCGCCTTCCCTCCATCTCCTTGCCTCCTTCCTCGTCTCCCATTTTTACAATTTCTATTTGTCACAAGCAATTAAGTTGACAGTACCAGCCAAACAGTCAAAGGAGTGATCGCGATTGATGGCAAAACGCTGCGCCGCTCGCACGATCAAGCAGCAGGCAAAAAAGCACTGCACCTGGTATTGTCAAGTTATTGTATGAGGGAGAGCATAATTCTGAGGGAACGCTTGTTAGGAGAACAATGGCAGGTGAGAACTGGGAAAAGATGCCTCATCATGCAACCCTGTTTCCAGCAGTGATATCATTCCAGGTCCCAAATCGCTCCTTCATGAGAGCACGATAGCCTGAAGCACAGAGACGATGTCGTTGGGGACGGAAGTGATCCGAGATCGGTCCAAAGGCTGAGAGGAAGCGCTGCGCATGTCCAGGAGATGTGAACCGACGCATGCTTCGTTCTCGTTGCCGCGTCGGTTGATGGGAGTTTTCCGCTCGGTTGTTCAACCCTTTGTGTTTGCGGTGCTCAACGCTTGGTAGAATCTCTTTCTTAGCAGCCCCATAGCTAGCGAGCTTGTCGGTGATGATCACTCGCGGCGCGTATTCAAGCCCCTTGAGCAACTTGCGAAAGAACTTCTTCGCTGCCTGTTTGTCACGTCGACTTTGTGCGAGGATATCGAGAACAGTGCCGTGCTGGTCGACGGCTCTCCACAGGTAGCTTCGCTTTCCATTGATGGTCAAAAATACTTCATCCAGATGCCACTTGTCTCCCGGTCTTGTGCGTCGACGTTTCAACTCATTGGCATACGTTTGGCCAAATGTGAGGCACCACTGGCGAATGGTTTCATAGGTAAGCACGATGCCACGCTCGGCCATCAGTTCTTCCACGTCACGCGCAACTGAGGGGGAAGCGAAAGTACAACCAGACAGCATAACCGATAATTTCCGGCGGGAAGCGGAAGCCTTTGTAGGGAGACGCGGAGACATTCTTTTTCATGGCGCCATTGTATCACACTGTTCAGTTTTCTATGAAGGAGTCTCTCCAAGTTGACAATACCTCATACACAACTTTGGTGAAACGGTGTTTGCTTGCTTTTTCTCCAGTTGAGAGGGGGAGGGGAAATTCGCCATAGCTCGCCTGACTCCATACCTTTTCGTGGAACTTGGCCATTTGAGAGGCGCTCTGCCCACTTGCTCAGGTGGAGTGCCCCTCAAAGGACAAGGGATGCTTACTTAGGGGTGAGAGTCAGAACTGGGTGCATCATGCGTGTATCCGTCTTTGACTCCTTCCAGGAAGTTCTTGAGAGCTTCATCAGGGTGCTCTGCATAAAGAGAGATATTGCGAATCCATGTGCCGTACCGTTGACCCAGCTTCGTCCAGTAGCTAGCGGGCAAGTCCAGAGGAATAAGCCCTTCTTTTAAAAAAGCAGACAGTTCTTCCTTGACGAAAGGGAACCCTGGTCCCTTTGGCAGATCCCACTTGGATGGTTCGTCGAATGGTCGGGCACTTTCATCAACGGCATATCCACCTGCCACCACATATCCTTCATACTCTTTTCCCCGCAATCTATAGACATGGTATCGTGAAGGCAGCGAACCACCTAATAACTGGCAAACGCTGTCAACCTGTTCTGGAAGAGCGAGATCCATCGTCAACCCCATGAAGTCTGCGGGAAGTTGCAGATAGGCAACCGACCAAAAGAGCACATCAATGCGGGGTAGAGGGCATGTGTCCCCAGAACTCGGAGACATAGAGGGGTTAGCCAGAAAGAGTAATTGATTGAATGTGGGAGTGTAGCTCCACAGTTCAAAGTATCGCTGCGGGTAGTCGATGAGAGCAGCCATGGTTTCTCCTCCTGTGATGCTGGTGGTGCGCACGTCACAACAGCAGAGAGCCTGGGAACAGTCCTCTGCAGCAGCCGGTTGTCCCCTATGATAGCGGAGGTGCTGGTCAAAAACACCGTCCCTTTGGGCGATGCTTTTTCCTTCATTTTCAGGTATTCTTTTTAGAAAGCGTAAAGCATGCGCTGGCGGAGCAAGGGGAAGCTGGCGCGACCATATCCCTAGCGCTTGATCAGCTTGAGCTTGTTCACGAAGCCTTCCACCTGTCCATTTAAACGAACTGTCAACTACACCTGATACCATGAATGGTGAACATTGCTTTACCATTACCCATCCCTTCCATCCCCTCTGCGGCCATAGCTTTCCCCTGCTCTCGCAAAGCCGAGCCTGGGGAGAGGAGCGCGTCTTCTTTGCTGATCCGCAGACCCATCAGATCCGCTCGTTGCCCCTGGCCTGGACGAGTCTTGCTCCTCCTGATCCCTTTCTGGTTATTGCAGCTGGGAAAACAGTGCTTCGTTTTGAAGACATAGGCCCTCTCAACCAGATGCTCGACATTCTCCCGGCACACCAGAAGGAGGATCAGTAAGATGAGGCAGCAGGTTACCGCTCATCACCTTCATCGTCTGGCATGTCTGTATGTGCGGCAAAGTACGCTCCAACAAGTCTTTGAGAATACGGAAAGTACTGCTCGCCAGTATGCGCTCCGTGAACGTGCGCTGGCACTTGGGTGGAGCGAGGAGCGCATCGTGGTGATCGACCAAGATCTGGGCTATTCGGGTGCCTCAACAGTTGACCGTCTGGGTTTCCAGCGCCTGGTGGCCGAAGTCGGCCTCGGACAAGTTGGGCTCGTCTTAGGACTGGAGGTCTCTCGGCTCGCGCGTAACTCCAGCGATTGGCATCATCTGTTGGAAATTTGCGCGCTCACCCACACCTTGATCCTGGATGAAGAGGGGTATTGTCAACTCAAACAAAATTGTAGAGCTTATGTACGAGAAACAGGCCTCAAAGTGGGGATTGCACCCATGTTCTGACAGTGTTTTCTGGAACATCTTGGCGAAAATAGCATCGATGTGGGGAAAGCTCATCAGCAAAAATATTTAAGTTGACAATACCATCAGAAAGAGGACAGATTTTCCAGAGGTTATCTCAATTCTGACGGAACCCCCACATCTTAGGCAGATCGAGGTCATTCGAAGCGCCTTCTGGCCTACCCCAAGGGAGATTGAGCAAGCCAGGCGGATTATCAGAACATTTCAGGAAACATGGCCTGCTAATCGAGCAACCATACAGATCGATTGGACATTTATCGATGCTCCTGTCGTACGCCAGGCTCAGCAGCTATTACATATGGCAGGAGAAGTACCTCTCTAGCTGGAGCACCATTAAAAGTCCCCTTGACAGCTTGGTAATTGTAATGTTATATACTTCAATAATTGCAATATATGGAATCTAATTTCACATAGTGGAATTTCTTCGCACAAGGTGGTATGCATGACAAGCGAGCGCGAAACAAACGTGGGTGTCCTTGACAAAATCATGGCCATCCTGCATGCGTTCACACACGGCGACACCACATTATCCTTGCAAGAGATTGCCTCTCGAACCGATCTTCCCTTGCCAACGGTCTATCGCCTGGCACAGGCCTTGAGTGAGCACGGCATGTTGGAGAAAGAAAGCCGCTCTTTTCGCCTTGGGATTACCTTGATGCATTTAGGGGCTCTGGTAACTGAGGGCATTGACATGCGGCGGCAACTCTTGCCCCTTTTGAAATGGCTCAATGCACATACAGAAGAGAATGCTGAACTGCATATACGGCGTGGAGAGATGCGTGTCGCTATCGAGGTCGTGAGTAGCTCGAAGCTGTTACGCCCTATCGTTGATATCGGTGCTCCTATGCCACTTCACCTGGGCGCGGGGGGGAAGATCCTGCTGGCCTGGTTACCAGCAGCGGAGCAGGAAGCACTCGTCAGGGCAAGCTCTGCACATTTCAGTCCTGGTCAGCCGTTTGATTTTCAGACATTGCGCGCACAGTTAGAGCAGGTGCGCGCGACTGGTTGGGTAGCAAGTGAGAGTGAGCGCACGCTGGGCGCTGCATCCATCGCTGCACCTATCTTTGATGCCGCCAGCGCAGTGCGAGGAGCCATCTGCCTGGTTGCTCCTGCGGTACGCTTGCCAGAGGAGCAGCGGCAAAAATTCACCCCGCTTGTGCGTGAGGCTGCGGCGCGTGCATCCCGCATCTTAGGTTACAAAGAGATGGACTATAAGGGCACGCACCCCTCCCCGGATGAGATGTTTTCCGAGTAGTAGACGAAGGAGACTTGCATAGCATGAGCGATCATCAAACAATACCATTTCCTGGTGAGGAAAAGACCGGGGGGCAGAACATTCGTCCACTTCATGGTATTCGTGTGCTGGAGCTCGGTTCCCTGGTTGCAGCACCCATGGCGGCGCGTATTCTGGCAGATTTTGGGGCCGAGGTCATCAAGGTGGAACAACCAGGGCGGGGTGACGAACTGCGTACCTGGGGGACGATGATACCCACGCAGATGGGGCAGATCTCCGCCTGGTGGCTCTCGCAGGCGCGCAATAAGCGGCTGATTACGCTCAATCTGCGCGAGAAGGCTGGACAAGACCTGGTACTCAAGCTGGTAGAACAGTGCGATCTTGTGATCGAGAACTTCCGCCCTGGTCGTCTGGAGGGCTGGAATCTGGGGTATGAGCGTCTGCGTGAGGTGAATCCGCGTGTCATCCTGGTGCGCATTTCGGGCTTCGGGCAGACCGGACCCTATAGCGAACGTGCTGGCTATGGCAACATCAGCGAAGCGATGGGAGGCATCCGCTACGTTACAGGCTTTCCCGATAGGCCACCAGTCCGTATGGGGGTCAGTCTTGGCGATGAACTCGCAGCAATGCAAGCGGCGATGGGGGCGTTGCTTGCACTCCAGGCACGCGAACGTACTGGCCTGGGGCAGGTGGTGGATGTAGCGATTACAGAAGCTGTTTTTGCACTGACAGAAAGCATGCTGGCAGAGTATATGCATGCTAATGTAGTGCGAGAACGCTCCGGGAATGATCTGCTTCATGCGGCACCGTCAAATACCTACCAGACGAGCGATGATGGCTGGTTAGCTATTGGTGGCAATGGAGACAATGTCTTTCGCCGCCTCGCCAGGGCTATTGGACAGGCGCACCTTGCTGAAGATAAGCGCTTTCAGGATAACCAGGGGCGCATACACCATCGCCAAGAACTTGATGAGATAATCAGTGCATGGACGAGGACGCAAACGCTCGTAGAGGCACAGGCGATCCTGGATGAGGCGGGTGTCCCTGCCGGACCGGTTATGAGCATTGCCGATATTGCAGCCAACTCTCACTACCAGGCGCGCGGCATGATTTCACAAGTTTCTGACATGCGTATGCCAGGCCATATAGCCTTCATGCCAGGAATTGTGCCGCACCTCAGCGAGACGCCTGGTGCTATTAGCCATAGTGGAGGAGAACTGGGGGTGGATAATGCCTGTATCTACAGGGATCTTTTAGGGCTCGATGAGACGGAATTGAATCGCTTTATCGGGGAAGGAGTGATCTAATTTATGGCGCACAATAGTTCATTTCAGCCGGAACATCTCCCACTGGCACACTGGCCACAGCAAGTAACAGTGGTTGATGTCACACCACGCGATGGCTTGCAGGATGCCGAACGCTTCGTCTCAACTGAGGAGAAGCTGCACTTTATCTCCGCTCTTATCGCTGCAGGCGTTCGCCATATTGAGGTGACTTCCTTTGTTCATCCAAAATGGATTCCTCAGTTGGCCGACGCCGATGATGTGACCATGCGCCTGCCACGACATGCCGATGTCGTCTACAGTGCGCTCATTCCCAACATGCGAGGCTACCAACGGGCGCATGCAGCCGGCATTGCGGAGGTCGCCCTGGTCGTCTCGGCCAGCGAAGCGCACAACCGGGCAAATCTCAACTGCTCAATCAGCGACTCGCTGGCTCAACTTGCCGAGGTCGCGGCTCAGGCCCGTGCGGATGGCGTGGTGGTGCGAGGCGCGGTCTCGACTGCGTTTGGTTGTCCCTTTGAGGGTACTATTGCATCTGAGCCGGTGCTCTCTGTCGTCAACGCTTATGCTGCTATGGGTGTGTCACAGATTGCGCTGGCCGATACCATTGGTGTCGGGAATCCGCGCCAGGTCTACGAGTTGTTCACCCTGGTACGAAAGGAGGTATCGCCACAGATCGCGCTCTCTGCGCACTTTCATGATCGTGGAGGGTATGGTCTGGTCAATGTTTTCGCTGCCCTTCAGGCGGGAATTACCAGCTTTGAAGCGGCTATTGGCGGACTTGGAGGCTGCCCCTATGCCCCTGGTGCTCCGGGTAATCTCTCAACCGAGACGTTAGTAGAGTTTCTGCAAACGATGGGCCTCTCTACAGATATCTCGTCCGCCGGGCTGGCCCAGGCGCGCAACCAGCTTATGTCGGCCATCGCGCAGGGAGAATCCGTTTCTATGGCCCATTCACTACGCAAGAGCTAGCTTGTTATCTGCCATTCTATCTGGTCATGCACAAACGTGCTCGTTAGAAAGATCTGACGAACATATTCTCCAAGAAGGAGGCCCTATCCATGGCGATTCAAAGTAAACAGGTGACAGTTGCAGCCCGCGTTGACCGTTTACCTCTCTTCTCATTGCATCGTAAACTGGTCATTGTGCTGGGGTTGGGGGCATTTTTCGACTTATTTGATGTCTTCCTAAGCGGCTTATTAGGTACTGTACTTACCAAAACCTATCACCTCAACTCGTTTGAGACAGCTCTTGTCGTTGGTTCAGGTTTTATCGGTATGTTTGTGGGCGCGATTGTGCTTGGTATCATCTCGGATGCCATCGGTCGTCGCACCATGTACATGATTGACCTGCTTATCTATTCGGTTTTCTCGCTTGCGGCAGCCTTTGCTCCCGGTTTTCTCTGGATTATCATTTTCCGCGCATTGGCGGGGCTTGGGCTTGGGGCAACTCTTCCATTGACAGATGTCTATATGGGTGAGATGATTCCCAATTTCGCCCGTGGTCGCTATACCGCGTGGTGCTACACACTCGGTTTCCTGGGCATACCTGCCGCCGGTTTCGCGGGTACGTTCCTCGCTTCAACAAATTTCATTCTGCCTGGGTGGCGCTGGCTTCTCATCCTGGGCGCTCTGGGTGCGATCATCGTCTGGTTTGTCCGTCGTGGCCTACCAGAGTCCCCGCGCTGGTTCGAGACTCGTAACCGCCAGCAAGAAGCGGATGCGTTGATGAGTTCGATTGAGAAGGAAGCGATGAGCGAGCACAAGCTCACTGAACTGCCACAGCCACAGGACGTTGTGGTGGAAGCGCGTACATCGGCGCCCCTGAGCGAGATGTTTAGTCACACCTACGCCAAGCGTACAACGATGCTCTGGATTTTCCAGATTCTTCAGACCGTCGGCTACTATGGCTTTGGTTCACTGGCCCCCATCGTGCTCACTGCAAAGGGTTTCAATATCTTCTCCACGCTTGGCTATACCGCGATCATTTACCTGGGCTATCCGTTGGGATCGCTCATCTCGATTCCTGTAGTCGAGCGTTTTGAGCGCAAATGGCTCATCGTGGGATCAGCGATAGCTATGGCTTTGCTGGGTCTCTGCTTTGGTTTCGCGAACTCTGTGCCGATCATCATCGCCTCTGGCTTCTTGCTGACGGTCATGAGTAACTTCTTTTCCAATGCCTTCCATATCTATCAGGCTGAGATCTTCCCGACACGTATGCGTGGTAGTGCAGTGAGTATTGCCTACAGCCTGAGCCGCCTCACTAGCGCTCTTTTGCCCTTTGTGGCTATTCCCATGCTTCATGCATCTGGCCCAGTGGCGGTATTTACTGCAGCAGCAATTATTCTGGCGGTTCTGTGTCTCGATGTGGCGGTTCTTGGCCCCAGAAGCACGGGGCAGTCATTAGAGGTTATTGCTCAGTAGCACGCCTTAACAAGTTTTTAGAAATAAAACATGTAGCCTCCAAATTTTATAGGGCTCTTCGGAATTTGTTGTGGAGTGAGGTTCGGTCTCTGAGGCATACACAGGCAGAACGAATCGGAATTTATTGTGGAAGAGCTAAACCCTGTCCACAATAAATTCCGATTCATGCTACTCTCCCGAAGCCTCCGCTACGAATTTCGTGACATCCCCCTTTAGCGCTTGTGATACTCGATGTGCCCGTTTTCGGCAGATGGCAGAGTAAAAGGTTGTGTTGCAAAGATGACGCCAATGTGATAAGTTTGGGCTTATTTTCTGAAGAGAGGCCCTGTCATGGAAAATGCCAAACTGTTCAAATGGCGTCATCTTGAAGCGGCGATCATTTTGCTCTGTGTTCGTTGGTATCTTCGGTATGCTTTAAGCTACCGAGACCTGAAAGAGATGATGCGGGAGCGGGGCCTATCCATCGACCATACCACTATTTTTCGCTGGGTCCAGCACTATGCTCCAGAATTGGAAAAACGCTGTCGGCCTCACCTGAAAGCCTGGAATGATTCGTGGAAAGTCGATGAGACATACATCAAGATCAAGAAAGTCTGGATGTACCTCTATCGCGCAATGGATTCTGAAGGAAACACGATCGAGTTTCTCTTGAGTCCAACGCGGGATGCCGAGGCGGCCAAACGCTTCTTTCTCAAAGCGCTGCATGCCACTACGGATTCAACGCCTCAAGCTCAACAGGTAGCCTCGCCCACGGCTCCAACGGTTCCCACTCCCACAAGACGAACTCCCCGTGTGATCAATGTCGACAAAAACGCGGCCTATCCCAAGGCCATTGCCAACTTGAAAGCCACTGAAGTATTGCCTCAGCACGTGGAATTGCGACAGCTGAAATACCTCAACAATCTCATTGAACAAGATCATCGGTGTATCAAACGTCTGACGAAGCCAGGGATGGGCTTTTTTACCTTTGAGACCGCATGGCGAACCGTACAAGGATTCGAGGTGATGAACATGATCAGGAAGGGGCAACTGCAAGGTGTGGCAAAAGGAGATGTGAAAGAGCAAGTTATATTGATCGCCAAGCTCTTTGGAGTAGCAGGATAAACTCAACAATCAGAACCCCTTTCTACTTATTTTGTCTTCCTTCAATTTCTTGCAACACAACCCGCGGGCGTGTGAGGCTCGGCGGTGACGCGCTCAAGGTTGCGCTGGGCGAGGGCGCGGCGCTCCTCAAGGATAAGGGCCGCGCCCTCGCCCAGCGCAGGTAGCGCAGGAAGAAGAGGCCAACGTCGATGGTGTCGCTCTCCAGATTGTAGTCGCGCATGGCGAGGTGGAGTTGCTGGTCGAGGACGCGTTGCCGCTCGCGGGTAGCCGAGGGCAGGCTAATACAAATGGTTTGCCATGGCTATGTGCTCCTCTTGCTAAAGGTTGTGCACGTCCACTTGAGCGCGCTAAAGGCCAGGACGGTCGCTATAATGAAGAGCAGCAGGGCGTTCGCCGGGTGCAGCGCCGTGAGTGCCGGATTTTTATAAGCCTGGAAATACGAGACCAGGCTGACCTGAAAGATCACATCGGCGATCAGTAGCGCATGCAGGCCCACGACCTTCCAGGGGAAGCGGGCAGGCAGCAGGAAAACAAGCATCAAGATGGAGAAGCGGGCCAGCAGCCAGCCGATATTGCCATGGACCTCTAACCAAGTCGCGCCCGCGAAGAGGCCCATGCCCGCTAGATAGGTTTGAGCGACTATGCTGAGCGCGAAGAGCCAGGCGACGACAATATAGAGGACCTGGAAGACCCTGCTTATGATAGCGAAGACGCGCCTGACAGGGTGCGCGCCTGCTTGTGGCGCGCGGTTGTCGATAGTCTGGTTTTCAATCATTGAACGATGACCTCCAGTTGCATTCCTTTATGAACGGTGCAGTATAAGTGGAAGGTGCCAGCGGTAGTGAAGGGGCCGATGGCGGTGGTGCTATTGCCGCTGGTCTGGATTTTATCAACCTGGGGCACGCCCGCTTCGATGGCGGGTTTGGCCGTCTCGCCGTCCCAGGTGCCGTTAGCGATAATGTGAGGCGTATAGGTGTCGGCGACCAGATTGATACTCTCGCCTTTTTTGATGGTGATGGATGACTGGGTAAAGCTGGTATCGCTCATATGGACGCTGTTGGGCGCGTCGCTGCTCGCGCCGCTGCTACAGGCGACCATACTCAGAAGCATGATACTACAGAGGGACAGCATGCTTATAAATGCACGAAACATCTTACAACTCCTTTAAATGTTGATTCTTGTGCTCGCGGTATATCCACGTTATTATGATCTACGGGTGGATGCGCGGGCATCACCCTCTCCGGGTGATTGTGGAGGGTGATTGAGGGAAGAGTGAGATGTATCAGGCGAGCAAGCTAGAGTAATTTAGAGTAAGCCCAGGCGTTGGGCGGCGTCATAGGCATCCTTGCGGCTGGTGACGTTGAGTTTGTAATAGATGCTCCTGACCTGCGTTTTCACAGTATTTATAGAGACGACGAGTTCCACCGCGATTTCGGGGCGCGAGCGACCGGCGGCGAGCAAGCGCAAGACACGCAATTCCTGCGGACTGAGCAGGTTGGGAGCAGCAGGCGAGGTTGTGGGAGCGGGAAAGCCCTGGATGAGCGTGCGCGTATAGGTCAATAGCGACTTATCCTGCATATCGCGCAGAGTCGCGCGCAGCAGGGTACGCATGGGATCGCCCAGGTCAAGGAAGAGGCGTTGATAGCCCTCTGGTCTCGCCTTCTCAAGTGCCGAGAGCAGCAGGCGGCGGGCCTGGGAGAGATCGCGCTCCTGCTCCACTCCCGTGGCGTGAGCCAGCGCCGCCAGTGTGAGCATGCGCAGTTCGCTATGGAGGCGTCCCTGCTCCCGCGCCTGGGGTAGCCATGTGCCGAGCATGGCAAGGGCTTCGGAGGCACGCTCTTGCGCGATCAGCAGGCGAACCAGCAACAGCGCTTCCTTCTCGCGCAGGAGATAGGTAAAGGAGGTCGCTTCGTAAGAGCAATTGGCGGCCCAGCGCAGCGCCGTGGCCTGGTCGCCACACGCGAGGGCCAGGCTGACCTGCTCAAGCTGTAATTCGCGACGCAGGTGATTGCGATGAGTACGGGCCAGGATGTCCGCCGCTTCCTGCTCGTATGCCTCCTGCCCGCTCACACGCGCCAGCAGCAGCAGGGCGCGCGCGCAGCCCTTCGTTGCCATGTTGCTCAGTTAGGCTCAGTGCCTCGCGTGCCTCCTGCTCGGCGCGTTGCAGCAGTTTCCACTCGTAAGAGAGCCGCGCCAATCCAAGCATCGCGCCGCCCTTATCATCAACCGGATACGTTACCTGTGCGCTTGCTCGCTCCAACTCCGTGAGCACCTGCTGATAGTACATGCTCGCCTGGTGGAGCTGGCCACGCTCGCGGCAAGTATCAGCCTGCGCCGCGAGCGTGGCCAGCAGGGGCGCGGTGGCATTGCAGGCGGCGAGTAGCGCGCGGGCCTCACTGAACATGCTCTGCGCCTCATCAACTTGCCCGGTCCACAGCGCTTCCATGCCCACGTTGAGCAGGCTCATGCCGCGCCATTGCGCCTCATGCTCCGGCAGGTGCAGCAGGGACTCGCGGGCGTAGCGAAACGACTCGGCGTAGCGCTCCTGCCACAGCGCGACCAGGGCGCGGAAGGATTGAATTTGCGCCAGGCGTGGCACGTTGCCTTCGTCCCGCCAGTAGCGCTCGGCGAGGCTCAGGGGAAGCTCGACACGCGTTTGCGTGAGCGGCGCGTGTCGATCATTGGTGAAGAGGAGGGAAGCGGCGTACAGGAAGCCTAGGCCAGGCACGACGTTCAGGACCTCTAAGGGGATGGCCTTGAGCCAGCGCCAGAGCGTCTGACGCTCGAAGTAGTTGCCCAATGGCTCAACGAGCCGCGCGATCAGGATCGCCATACGCTTGAAGTCGTGGGCCTGCATAGCTGCCTCAATCGCTTCTGGTAGCATGTGCTCGCGTTCATACCATGCGCTCGCACGCTGCAAGCACGCGGATACCTCGGCTTCACCAAGGCGTTGGCGGGCCTCGTGGCGCATGGCTTCGGCGAAGAGGGCGTGATAGCGGTACCAGACCTGTGTGCCTGCCAGCGATTGCAGGAAGAGGTTGCCGCGCTCCAACTGGTCGAGCAGCGAGGCGCTATCGTTCCCGCCAGTCACGGCGTCACACAGCGAGGCCGTCAGGCGGTCAAGCGGGCTGGTCTGAAGCAGGAAGGTCTGAAGCGGCTGCGGCTGCTCGCGTAGTATCTCCTCCATTAAATATTCCAATATATGACGGTTGCTGCCTGAGAAGGTCGCAAGGACCTGCGTGGCTTCGGATGTGCCCTCATGCCCGCGCAAAGCCAGAGTAGCCAGTTGTACGCCTACCGACCAGCCTTCCGTCCGCTGCGCGATATGCTGTACAAACTCATGCGCCAGGGGGCGCGAGAGCGAGCGTCCAAGGAAGAGGCGCGTCTCTTCGAGCGTGAAGCGCAGGTCGGGCACGCGCAACTCATAGAGGTTGTCGCTGGCGTGCAGGCGGGCCAGGGGCAAGGGGGGAGCGCCGCGTGTCAGCAGCACGAAACGCAGACCGGACTCAGGCAGGTCAAGGATACGTGTCAGGTCCGCGTGCACTTGCGGCTCGGTGATGAGGTGATAGTCTTCCAGCACCATCACGCCCGCCTGTAGCTGCTGGCTCAGGTCGTTGAGCAGCGTGGAGACCATCATGCCCGGCAGGCGTTCAGGTTGGGGAAGGTGTGGCGCTTGCAGGAGCGCCAGCGCGGCCTGTCCGATGCCGGGATAAATTTGCTGGCAGGCCATGATGAAGTAGCGCCAGAAGCGCACGGGGTCGTTATCCCCAGCATCCAGGGCTACCCAGGCCACGGCGGGCCGTGCCTGGTAGCCCTGGATGCTGGCGGCCCACGCGCTCAACAGCGTCGTCTTGCCATAACCGGCGGGCGCGGAGACGAGGGTAAGTTTGTGCTCGGTGGCGGCGTCCAGGCGCGTCAAGAGCGCTTCGCGTTGCACCATAGACACGCGCGGGCGGGGCAGGCGTAGCTTTGGTAGCAAGACAGGGGCTAGTGGAAACGCGTCACCGCTCACAATGGCTCTCCTTCGTCAAACGTAGCGTTTTCCCCACAGTTTACAACGTTTGCCGTGCGAGGGCAATGCCTGCTTGCCAGGAGGCAGGCTGCGCCTACCCTTTACTCTTCATCTCGTGGAAAAGGCCTGAATGTCGTCGCTGGGCGCGATCTGTAGCTCCGAGAGGTTCTGTCAGAACTCAAACTCCATCTGGGCATGAGGGTGACACTTCTGGTATGCTGGTGCTATTATTTTGACGGAATGAGGAACGTTGACCGATGAACTGCCCCAAATGCGCCACAGCTGAGACCAGGGAAAGATCAAAGAAAACCAAATGTGGCTATGCCACGTTCTTCTGCCCTCACTGTCAATCTACGTTCAATGAGCGAACTGGCACTCCCTTTCACCATCTCGAATTCCCCACTGATATCGTCCTGCTGGCTGTCTTGTGGCGACTACGCTACAAATTGAGCCTGCGTGACGTTGCTGAGATGTTTTTAGCGCGTGGATTTTCGTTCACCCACGAAGCCATCCGAGACTGGGAAGCGCGGTTTGCATCTTTGATAACAGATCAGTGACGCGTCAAGCGGCAAGGGAAGGCCGGAAAATCCTGGTACGTGGATGAGACGTACGTCAAAGTGCATGGGAAGTGGTGCTATTTGTATCGAGCGATCGACCACGAGGGCCATCTCGTTGATTCCATGTTGAGCGAGAAGCGAAATATGGAATCAGCTCAGGCGTTTTTCAAACAGGCGGTTACTGTGGTCGGCTCTGTTCCCGATCAGGTCACGACGGATGGCCATGCTTCCTATCCCAGTGCCATACGCGAGACGATGGGATGTGAGGTCGTACATCGGACAAATACATACCTCAATAATCGGCTAGAGCAAGACCATCGTGGGATTAAACAACGATACTATCCCATGCGTGGTTTCGGAAGCTTCACATCAGCAGCGCGATTCTGTTGTGCCTTCGACGAATTGCGCAACTATCTCCGTCCTCGCCGCACCATGGGCGAAGTGGTTTCACTCCTGGAACAACGGCAGGCTTTTCTCCAACGTCTAGCTGCTCTCCAGAGAATGATACAAGCAACCTCATAAGTCAACGAGCGAGAGGCGAGCATTCTATTCGTCTGAGAAGCTTTTCTGTGATCTCAGTTCTGACAGAACCCCTTCAAGCCATCTCCACGAGTGATCAACGTCGATAAAAACGCGGCCTATCCCAAAGCCATTGCCGACTTGAAAGCCGCTGGCGTCTTGCCTAAACACGTGGAATTGCGACAGGTGAAATACCTCAACAATCTTATCGAACAGGACCATCGGTGTATCAAACGGTTGACCAAACCGGGAATGGGCTTTTTCTCGTTCGAGACCGCGTGGCGAACCGTACAAGGGTACGAAATGATGAACATGCTGAGGAAAGGGCAAGTACAAGGAGTGCGAAAAGGAGATGTGAGAGGCCAGGCCTCTCTGGTCGCTACATTGTTTAGAGTGGCTGTTTAAGAAAGATGGTGAGGAACAATCACGCCCAGTTTCTCTTTGCAATTTCTTGCAACACAACCCGGCCAAGGCCGCACTGGCACAGTTCGCCCGGTATCTCGCCCAGGAACTAGGCCCGCGAGGCATCACGGTCAACGTCGTCGAGCCCGGCCCGGTGGAGGACACGCGCATGGTGGGTGTCCTCGATGAGGAGTACAAGCAGCGGCAGGTGGCCGCTACCCCTGGGGCGCCTGGCTCACCCGGGCGACGTTGCCCAGGAAGAATAGTCATTATGATCGAGGCTCTCTAACTGGGCAAGAGCCAACTTTTGCACAAATTCCCAAACAGAGCTTGCATCTGTTCTAGACACTCAGAACTAGTTTTCCGCGCAGATGACCTTCTGAGAGGCGCTCGTAGGCTTGACGAGCTTGTTCCAGAGGATACACTTTCTCGATCAGTGGTTTTAGATGCCCTTCATCGGTGAGGTGAGCAAGCTGTGTAAGATCATTGGTGTCGGCTTCAACGATGAACCAGATTCCTTTCTTTTGGTACTGCTCGGCATATTTACTCACCAGATTGGAGGTACCAGCAATTCCTACATATGTACCCTCTGGTTTGAGCAGTTTGATGCTTGCTTCAATCACCGAGGCTCCGACTACATCGAAGATAAAGTCGATATCACTCACCACTTCAGCAACGTTGGTGGTGGTGTAATCGATCACTTCATCGGCACCAAGAGAGAGCAGGGTCTCGCGGTGCTGTCCAGAAGCCACGGCAATTACGTATGCGCCTTTGAGATGAGCAATCTGAACGGCATAGTTGCCCACACCCCCAGCGGCACCTTGGATGAGGATACGTTGTCCCGCTTGCAGGTTCCCCTTCTTGAAGAGTGCCTGCCAGGCGGTGAGCGCCGAGAGGGAGAGAGCCGCACACTCTTCATGACTGACTGATCGGGGTCGTAGGGCAATCTGATTGGGAGTGACAATGGCATATTCAGCCCAGGCGCCATCACGATCAGGGCGGGGAAGCCCATAGACTTCATCGCCTCCTTGAAACGCTGTCACTCCCCCACCAACTGCTTCAACAATCCCCGAGACCTCGTGGCCAGGGATAATAGGGCGTGGTCGTGGCTGGGCGCTCTCCCCATGGATATACCATGTTTCCGGCCATGTGAGTTCATCCGGTGTTAAAGCCGCAGCTTTCACCCGCAAGAGCACTTCCCCAGCAGCAGGTACCGGTTTCGCAACCTCTACCACTTCCAAAAGCTCGGGACCACCAATCTTTTCAGAAACAATGCCAATGGCTTTCATTTCTCTCTCCTTTCCCCCTCTTGGATTTTTGTGAACGTGAAGAACCCTCACATCCGCTCGCAAACACCTCGACCGTATCATGTGTACTCTTCCCACCCTCAGAAGAGGTCCCGATCGTGATCGCGAGCTTGGGGAGGCCATTCATAGAAAGAACCTCCACGGCGTTTGGTTTGTCCGGTCTGACATCGACGTATGCTTTGCACGAAGACGTACTATGTTGAAAGAATAACAGTTCCAAGCGAACGAAGTTGTTCAGCAGCTTGGTGGCATCCATTCTATACACGATTCTATCGCAGTGGTTGACATCCAAATCCTCAACGATGGTTTTGGTTTCGCCCGGTCCGAGCGAGAATACTTCGTTGACGAGAACAACTTTACAAGCTACCTGCGGTCTGTTCAGATGCATGCTTGCGGCAGAAACTGCCTGCGCTGTTATGTTCCAGGCCAGCAAAACGAGCAAAGCACCGCCACACATACAGAGCTATATCCGATGCATCTCTTCCACCTTTTCTGGCAGATACCTCCGTGCAAACAGCAATCGATCCATGTAAAAACGTCATACTTTCCCTCGCATTATGAATCATCGACGCAAACTGAACAGGAGAATGATTGGTGATGAAATGGCTCATCCCACGGGATGCGCAACGAGGTAGGGTAGGCCGCTGGCAAGGTATTGTGGTCCAATCCTTTACCCTCGGCCTCCCTCAGAACCGGACTTGATACGTTAGCATCATCCGGCTCGCCAGTGATTTATGTCCTGATCTTCTGTCCTGTGGGCTTCCCGGTATGGATAGCCCTGTGACAGTTCTGGGATGCATAGCGTTCACTATCATGGCGGCGCTGCTGACTACGCAGATGACATGCCTTTCACGTCAGGCCTTCTTCCTGATGGGAAGGATCACCGTAAAGGTGGAGCCTTTCCCGATGGTGCTGTCCACCGTAATGGTTCCCTCATGATATTTGACGACCTCGCCTACAATGTAGAGTCCCATGCCTAAACCGGCGATCCAGGCAGATCGCTGCCCCAGATGCCACGTTGCGACTCATTCTCTTCAGGCTTTATATGTGCTTTTTCCTGACAAGGTGCCCGGTACGTATTCACAAACCGCTGGTCGTTCTACCATCACGCCTGACATCCCGGCCTTCTAAGGGGTAGCCTGCTTGCTCCCACTCGGCCAGCCCACCTGCGAAATGCAACACATGAGCATAGCCCTGGTATTCAAGCAACTTGCCGAAGGCAGCACTGGCAACGCAGGTTCGGTCGGAACAGTAGACAACAATCTCGTCTTCTTTGTGAAGCTCGGTCAGCGCATCCTGGATGGTGGCGAAGTAGAGGGAGCCAGGAATGTGCTTTGTCTGGTACTGCCACTCACTCAGAGCCATCACCAAGCGAAAGGATTCATGGTGGTCCACTTTCTGTTTCAACTCTTGATGGTCAATGCTTCTCAATGATTTCTCCTCCATTCCGTTTTACTTCGCTGCCTGTACCTCAGCCTCGACGAGAAAATCTGGACGAATAAATCCTGACACAATCAACGACATGGCCACTGGACCATCACCGACCTGAGCAACCTTGGTTGCTACTCCTGTATTATGTATTTTATTCATAATAAATCTCCTTCAGCTTTTGCCGCAATGACCTCGAGTTCAACGAGAATTTCCGGGTAAATCAGTTCGGTAACCACAGAAAACATGCCTGCTGGACAAACCTCACCCAGGTAACGGCCTCGAACTTGAATATAGGCCGATTTATCCTCCGCGTGAATCAGATACTGGTTGACCTTCACGATATCAGCTACCCCCATGCCAGCAGATTCCAGGATGGCCAGAATATTCTTCCAGGCCTGGTCGGCCTGCTCCTCAATCGTCTCTGGCACGGTCCCATCAGGCTTGATGCCAGGCGTTCCAGATGTATGCAGCCAGCGAACCTTGCCTGAAACCTCTACCCCCATCACTGTAGCGACCAATCTGTGCTGCCACCCCTATATTGTGGATTGTGTTCATTCTTCGTCTCCTTGGTTATCTCCATCTCAATGTGAGAATGCATGCGAGAAAAGGTGAGAAAAGATGTTTTTTTGAAGAATACCTTTCCTCAAACAATATCAGCATACGAGTCGTCCCGAGTGAAAAACTAATGATCTCCCTGGCTACTATCAGCTGCCACGCTGATCTGACGACCTTCTTGAAAGATCCGGCTCCAGGTCTCAAAGTTCTGCGCGATTTGCGTTGTAGCTTCGTCCAGGGAGAGACGCTTTGCCTCAAAGTCAACGACGGCGTTCCACCAACTGGTGCGGCCAACGGCAAAGCCGATAGATCCCGGCACGCTGGCGGCCGCCTGGAGCCAATGCGTCACACGCTCCTGGCTTGCTCCGCGCCCCAACACCATGAGGCCAACGTTCTGCCCGCCATTGCGGTGCGCCACTTCGACTATCCGCTCACAGTCGGTGCGTTGATCCAACCCTTCAATTTTCCAGACATCCGGTTCCACGCCCGCCTGCCGCAATTCCTCTATGGCCTGGACCATGAAACGGGGCCGAAGCTGCGTGTCATAAGTACCTTTTTAAAGCCCTCGTAGATAATTTGTTTACTCTCAGCTACTCTCAACGCTTGCTCGACGCTGAGCGGCTCTTTCCAGCCAAACAAACCGCTGATATATGAATTGCGATGGTCAAACGGCAAAATGGAGAGCTGCTTTGTATATCCTGTGAGCATATGTGTGGGCTCCTTTCGTTCAGAGCGAAACGATACATCGGGAAAGAGCGACGCAGTACGGCATAGACGTCGCTGCCGTCGCTCTTTGCTGTCGTAGCCAAAATCAGGCTGTCACCGCCTCACGTTCCAGGTCGTCAGTAGGCAAGAGTTGGCTGATGATATCGATAGTGCGAACAATTTGTTCTGCTTCTTTCACCAGGAAAGATTGCTCGGCTGCCGAAGGTTCCTGCGACGATCGCGCCGACGTTTCACTCTCGGCCAGAGCATGCAGTGCCGCATCTAAGCCAGCGCACGAGATGGTTTCTGGTTGGGCAGTCGCAAGCGTCTGGGAGAGGCGTTGTAATGTTGTGTCTACCTCTTTCACAAAAAACCTCAGTTGATCTTGCATGGCAGAGGGCAGAACAACGTCATTCAATTGATAGCCTTCAAGGGCCAGAATATTCAATGAGATCGAGTTGAGCGCTTCCAGCAGCCCCTGCGCCCGAACTGTATTGAAATGAAGCGCTGAGGGCTCATGTGTGATGCGCTCTAGCGAGGCTTCTACGTTCGAATAAGCAAGCCTCGCTTCTCGATGGCGAGAAGCAACGCGCTCGATATGAGAAGTATCAGGCTGAATATACGCCTCCATGACAGCAAGAAAGTGCTTTCGCAGTGTCTCCACACGCGCCACTATATTGGGAGAGAGCTGCATATGCTCCCAAGTCGGCCAGATCAAAAACATGCCGAACGCCAACGCTCCGCCTATCAGCGTATTGATAGTACGGTCGAAGACATTTGTCAGTGGATGCGGAGTCACCAGGGCAAATAAGCATACTGCCGCAATCGTTATCCAGGCGGAATAGAGTGCATAATTGACAAAAAATGAAGCAAGGGTGATATAGGCTGCAATAGCGACAATGAGGACAAGCATCTCTGGTGTCGGTTTCAATGTCACGAGCAACACCGTTGCGAGGATCACCCCACCCAAGGTTCCCACCAGACGAGACACACTCCGCGTGAGCGTTGTATTAAAGTCTGGCTTGAGAATAGCAAAGGCCGTGAACGATATCCAGTACCCCCCCCCCGATAGGCCATCCTGGAAGATGATAGAGAGCGGTTGTGAGCGCCAGCGTCACCCCCAGGCGAATCGCATGGCGAAACGCGGTTGAACGAAACGTGAAATTTGCTCTGAGGATGGCTTGCACATTATAGAATTCGGCCCATGCTGAATGGTGGTGGAGGGTATATTC
Organism: Ktedonobacter sp. SOSP1-52; assembly: GCF_016587395.1. Classification (NCBI taxonomy): domain Bacteria; kingdom Bacillati; phylum Chloroflexota; class Ktedonobacteria; order Ktedonobacterales; family Ktedonobacteraceae; genus Ktedonobacter; species Ktedonobacter sp. SOSP1-52. The sequence continues at coordinate 119,728 of NZ_BNJH01000007.1, read as the reverse complement.
CGCAAGAACTACAGGATCAGGGTAGCGCCATGTCTGTGTTAAACACTCGATTCTATACAAGAGACGGATCACACGCTGAACATAGGCAAGGATGTTTTGAAAGAGTGCTTGCGGCTCAGACGAAGTGGCCTGCCATTGTTGCGCCTGGGAGAAAATCATTTCGATGTTCTCGTTTGACCGTAATTGCCCTGCTTCCTCTTCCCGGCGCAAAGCGCTGGGTCCGAGGATAAGGTGCTGGGAGACGCTCTGTAACTTCCTTGAAAGCTCCTGCAAAAGTTGTTCCAGGGCGGCGATGCCTTCCTTTGACTCGGAGGGTGTTTCTCGTAACTCCTGTCTCAGTCGATGCAAGACAATGAGCAACAGGCGCATCCGTTCGGCCTCGCCATAGAGTGCGAAAAGTGCTCTTCCTCGTGAGCGGTGGTCATCACGATCGAGCAGGATCGCCTGGGACTGGACCAACGCTGCACGTACCATCTTGTTATGCATCTCCAGATTGTCATCGGTCGCTCCGGCCATCTCTGCCAGGCGCTTAAAGAACAGGGACAACATCTTTCGCTCAGCACCAGTACGACGCCAGGGTGAGAGGAGCATTTCGAGCAGAAATGCAAGTAAAGCTCCTGTGAAGACAAGTGCCGCCTGGAAGAACGCGTGCAGAGGATCACGCGCAAAGGACTGAAGGAACAGGATGGCGACCAACGATTGCATGCCAATCATGGCGACAGATAGACTGACTACCACTAAGAGGCCTGCTACAAACGCCACGGCACCCACGATCACGATCGGCAAGATCGGGAGCGTGCCGATGACGGAACCGATAAAAGCTCCAACCCCCATACTCACACAGCTCAAAAATAAGACGCGGAGCCGTGCATGATTAGGGTTCGTCATATTCATGACCGTCCAGAGCGCGGTTCCGCCAGCAACCGTTGCACCCTCCACCATATGACCTGTAGCTAATCCCATAGCCAATGGAAGCGCGATCCCTGCAGTTCCACGGAGCGCCTTCAAAACCATTGCTTGCGGCATATTCATACGCAAGGCAGCACGCCAGGATAACGTGAAAGCTTCAAACCAGGATCGGCGGGATGCTTGTAGAGATGACGTATTCCGACGCTTATGAGAACGATATTCTTGCATAAAAAATTGCTCCAAGTACCAATTGATGACAAAGAAAGACAAAGGCCATGATTCAATGAGTATATAAGGTCACATCTGCGCGGATTTTGAAGCAAACGCGAGAAAATCCGCGCGAAACACATGCCTGCTCATGGTTTTCAGATGTCTCATAAGAGTGATCCTGTCTGAAAACCACCAGCTAATATCACAGAGAGAACGATGCTCAGGTGCTCATGCTTCTTTGAAGTGCCCAGAAGCAATCATCCAGAAACGCAAATGACTTACCTTTGCCAGAGTATTCGTAGCTCCGCGTTAAACTCGGCGGCATGTTCTGCGGGCATATAGAGCCGAGCATGGGGCACATCCACCCGGAGCTTTGTGCCGGGGATAGTGTTTGCCAACCAGCGTGACCACGTCACGGGAAACAGATTATCGCTCGCTCCCCATATAATCAGCGTAAGAACAGTCAGATTGCGCAGTTTTGCCGGTCGTGTTGCAAAAAATGTAAAGCTCAGCACATTGGGTAGAGCCACATTACCTGCACCATTTTCTCAGCCCAATTTTTTTGCAACTCGACCATTCATGCTCGCTTCCCTCTGGACATCTCCTTTATCTGCTTCTTTAAGAAACTTTCTTTTCCTGACACGAGAAGCATACTCCAATGATGGGCTTATCAAAAGAGCCATTTTCAGGTAGACGAAAGGGGCCATTGAAGAAAGATTTCAATCCATGTTAAGACTTTCAGGAACGCAGATACCGTATGCCGAAAAGAGCACTACCTGGCCAAAGGCCGGAAATCACCCTCGACCAGAACGCATCCATCCCACTGTACAAACAGCTTTATGAGCGGCTGCGCTCGAAGATTCTGCCGGGACAATGAGAGGCTGGTACGCGTCTGCCTTCGACACGTGTTCTCGCCAGCGAACTGGAGGTATCATGCAACACCGCTGCCCTTGCCTATGAGATATTGCTGCTGGAAGGATATATCAAGAGCAGGGTGGGAGACGGGCATTGTCAACTTAAAAATTTCTGTTGTTGAGCTTTCACCATTTCCTCCTCACTTTGCGGGTCATTTTGGAGAAAATGACCCCTGAAAATAGGGAGGCTTCACCACTTTTCCCATATTTTCTCTGCTAGAATCTCTACAACTCTCCTTAAGTTGACAATACCTATGCCTCAGCTTCCACTAAAGAACAAACCCAGAAGACCACGCTTGGCTATCGAGCGTTTTATTGCTCGGCTTGCAAACGCCGCTTCAACGAGTGCGCAGGGACGCCATTCAACTTCCTGGAATATCCCACTGATGTGATTCTGCTGGTTGTCTTGTGGCGGCTTCGGTACAAGTTGAGCCTGCGGGATCTCTCTGAAATGTTTCTCGAGCGGGGCATCGTGTTTACCCATGAAACCGTTCGGGACTGGGAAGCTCGGTTTGAGCCCTTGGTGGCAGACCAGCTGCGAGCCAAACGACGGGGACAAGCGGGAAGGTCTTGGTATGTGGATGAGACTTATATGAAAGTTCACAGAACGTGGTGCTATCTCTATCGCGCCATTGACGTCGACGGCAACCTGGTTGATTCCATGCTGAGCGAGAAGCGGAACATGGAGGCGGCACAGCAGTTTTTCAAGCAGGCAGTTGCGGTTGTTAGTCATGCCCCAGAGCGCGTGACAACAGATGGGCATACTTCCTACCCACGAGCAATACGTAGGATCCTTGGCAGCGACGTACTGCATCGGACCAATAAATATCTCAACAATCGGTTGGAGCAAGACCATCGAGGAGTGAGACAACGGTACTATCCGATGCGTGGCTTTGGGAATTTCGCATCAGCGGCGCGTTTTTGCCGCGCTTTTGATGAATTGCGTAACTACTTTCGCCCACGTCACACTACGGGAGAAACACTGCCTCTTCGGGAGCAACGACGGTTGTTCACAGAACAACTTGCTTCCCTGCAACTCCTGATGCGAATGGCTTCCATCTCTTTCCGTGGGCTTTTATGTGCTCAGTTCTGACAGAACCGTTCAAGTCGCATTTTTCCTAGTGCCAGCGCTAGTGTTTTTACCCCCGCGCGCAGTTCTTCTGGGGGAGCGCTCGCAAAACCAAAAAGAAGACCGTCACGTTGAAAGGGGCGCTGACTGGGTTGTGAAAGAGGCAGAAGGTGCAGGCCATGCGCTGAAGCTTGCTGGACGACTCTCTGGGCGCTCATCCCTTCAGGGAGCCAAGCGACCAAGTGCATGCTTCTGGTACGATGATATCTAACATCTCGCCGAATTCCTGTGTAAGTGCCTCTATGAGAGCATTCCGACGTTCTCTGTACAGCCCACGCATTTTCCGCAAGTGTCGCGCAAAATGACCCTCAGCAATAAAGTCGGCCAGGGCCAATTGCTCGAGGAGCGGGAGGTGCCTATCGATAATGCGGCACGTTGCGATCAAGCCCTTGAGCAGCTCGGTGGGGATGACCAGATAACCCAGGCGCAATGAGGGAATGAGCACTTTGCTAAAGGTTCCAATATAGATCACGCGCCTGCCGTTATCCAGCCCTTGCAGCGCCCCCAGCGTCGTCCACTAAAGCGATACTCACTATCATAATCATCCTCGATGATCCAGGCTTGGGTCTCTCTCGCCCATTCCAACAGCGCGAGCCGTCGGCTGAGACTCATGGTGACTCCTGTCGGGAACTGATGCGAAGGGGTAACGATGGCCAGCTGTGCCTTTGGGCAAAGCTGTCGTCCGCTTTCAACATCGATCCCCTCCCGATCCACTGGCACGGGGACCAGTTTTGCCCCGGCGACCAGCAGTGCTCCATGTGCTCCTTCATACCCAGGATCTTCGACCCAGGCCAGATCACCAGGATCAAGCAAGACGCGCGCGACCAGGTCGAGTGCTCCCTGTGCTCCAGCGGTGAGGATGATCTGTTCGGGCGAGCAGTGGACGCCGCGTGTAATACCGATGTGCGCGGCGATAGCCTCGCGCAGCGGGGCGTAGCCTTGCGCGTCCTGGTAGCATGAGACGGCTTGCAGTGAGTGGCGTGCATGTTTTGCTACCAATCTGGCCCAGACCTCGTACGGAAAGGCTGCCACATCTGGCTGGCCGGAGCGGAACACGCTTGTGCTTCGGTTGGCCCGGTCGGTAAAGAATTCTTCTGAAGAAGACTCCTTGATGAGCAATTGGCCGCGCCGGGCAAGCACTGCTTGAGGCGTTTCTGAGCTATCCGTTGTGTGCTGATCTCCGAGGTTGTGTTGCAAGAATTATGAAGAAGTCAAAATAATCATGGAGTTTTCTCCTGGTTCAGTTTAGGCGATCACTCCAAAGAGTTTGGTAACAAAAGCGACCTGGCCTCTCACATCTCCTTTTTCTACTCCTTGCAATTGCCCTTTCCTGACCGTGTTCATGATTTCAAATCCGTGAAGGGTTCGTTGTGCTGTCTCGACCGAAGAAAAGCCCATCCCAGGCTTGGTTAACCGTTTGATGAATCGATGGTCTTGCTCAATACGATTGTTGAGGTATTTGACTTGCCGTAATTCGCAGCCAGCAGGGACATATCCTTCCGCTTTCAAATCAGCAAACGCTTTGGGATATGCAGCGTTTTTGTCCACATTGATGACGCGCGGCTCGCTGGTATGAGAGGCGACAAGTATTTTCAACAAGAACTGCTTGGCAGCTTGCGTATCTCTGCTCGGGCTGAAATAAAAATCGAGCGTGTTCCCCAGTGCATCAACTGCTCGATAGAGGTACATCCATTGTTTTTTGACCTTGATATACGTTTCGTCAACACGCCAGGAATTGGTAGTAGCTTTGAGGTGGGGCCGACAGCGCTTCTCCAGTTCTGGGGCGTATCGTTGAACCCAACGATAGATCGTCGTATGATCGACTGGCAACCCTCGTTCCAGCATGATCTCTTCGAGATCGCGATAACTGAGTGCGTATCGTAAGTACCAACGCACGCACAACAAAATGATCTCTGCCTGGAAATGACGCCATTTGAATGGGTGCTGCTCCACCATGACTGATCCTCTTTTTCTTCTTTCTCGCCATTCTGACAGATCAGTTTTCTTTTTGCAACACAGCCTGCGTTCTCAACCGCGAAAAATGATCGGCAGGTTATTTGGCAATCACGCTTTTTTACCTGGCAAATGACATGCTCACAGTCATGGTTCATGGTCGGTTACGCTGTTGCTCCCTTGGCCTGGGTCAGGGTGCGAGGCAGGAATGCCAGCACGCCTTGACGGGACGTGGGTACAAGCGTGCGTCGTTGGGCTGTGCGTTGACGACGTAGATGCCTGCGTTCTTGCCGACGTTGAGCGCTTCCCATCTGCCAGGTCATCCAGACGACAGGTGCCGTGCTGAGTGGCAGACGGAGCTACGATGTGGACCGGAAACCGGGACTACCACCAGCGTATCGGAAGGTCTTCGGAGGAGCCTGGATCGGGCCTGTGTTCGTCCTGATGCATCACGCACCTGACGACGAAGAAGATGAGACGATCACGTTCCTCTCAGATGACATTCGATCCGCAGTTGCGACAGGCTTGCGAGCCACAGAGGGGAAGAATCTGCTGATCATCGGTGCCAGCCTTGCCCGTCAGTGTCTCGAGGCAGGGCTGATTGACGAGATCCTCGTGCATGTAGCGCCCATCTTGCTCGGTGCTGGTGTCCACTTCTTTGCCCGAAAGGCGGGCGAACAGGTTGCCTGAGAGACGATAGCCGTCTCACAAGCAGAGCAACTGACCAACCTGCGTTTCCGCGTGAGAAAGGCATGAACAGACGCAACAGATGGGGGATAAACGCACCTCTCCGGCCAAGGGCACGCTCGTCAGAGAGAGACCAGTTCCAAAACCTGGCATAGCAAAATGGCTCCGTACTTTCCATAGAAAATGGCCCTTGTAGGAAGACCACTATCCTTCTATAATTTTGCCAGGGAAAGCACTTCGGAGCCACATGCAGGTACGTATCCATTCAGAAGCTCCCCTTTAGCTCAAGACTTCTCGGCGTCTGCGGCATTTCGTTGGGTCATGTGTCGGTCCTGCTGGAGAGATCAGCCTGGAAATGCGCTGGAAGAATGAGGAAGAACAAGGAGACATGGAAGCGATGAAAGCTATTCGCCTCTATGGTCAGAGCGGACCCGATCAATGTGTGTTCGAAGATGCACCGCAACCTCAGCCAGGAGTAGGAGAAGTCCTGATTCGTGTCCATGCGACAAGTGTGATGTGGCAGGAACCTACCTGGTCAGAAACCTGGAAAACACCGGCTGGTATCGAACGTCAGCATCCCATACCAGGTCATGATGTTTCTGGTGAGGTCGTTGAAGTAGGACCCGACGTCACCGGTGTGGCTGTAGGAGAGGCTATCTATGCGCTCACCGAATTTTGGCGGGATGGCGCGGCTGCGGAGTACACGATCGCACGCGCGACTGATGTGGCGCCCAAGCCTCGAACCCTTGAGCACATACAGGCAGCCGGAGTTCCTCTGGTTGGACTGACAGCCTGGCAAGCGCTTTTTGAGCACGCAGGGCTGACCAGTGGGCAATCTCTCCTCATTCATGGGGCCGCCGGTGGTGTGGGAAGCATGGCGGTTCAAATGGCAAAGTGGGCTGGTGCCACGGTGATCGCGACAGCCTCCGCACACAATCATGCATTCCTACGCACGTTGGGAGCCGATGAGATTATTGATTATACCACCACGCGTTTCGAGGAGGTGGTGCGTGATGTTGATCTGGTGCTTGATACTATAGGCGGTGAGACAGAAGCTCGCTCCTGGCGGGTTCTAAGGAAGGGCGGACTGCTCCTGAGTGTGTTTAGCCCCCCATCCCAGGAGCAGGCTGCTGCCTTTGGCGTGCGTGAGCTCTTTTTTGTCGTCAAGCCCAATCGAGAACAGCTCATAGACATCGGGGACCTGATAGATACAGGCCAGCTCCGACCAATCATCAAGCGGGTCTTCCCGCTCTCAGAGGCATCCCAGGCGTTTGAGCAGGCCCTCCAAGGGCACACGCGCGGAAAAATCATTTTGCGCATAGAGGACGAGGAAAGGAGGAGATGACCATGATGCTGGTGACAGGCACAACGAGTGCTGGTCCTGCTCACTCCAACGGTGGAGGTTCGGCTGGCTTACCTGGCTCCCTCACACCTCGTCTATATACCCGATCAGCGACCAGTTAGAAGGTGATGAGTGAGGAGAACATATGATTGAAAACAAAGAAGCGACGCTGCCACACAACGCACCAAGGGTGCGCGTGGTCGCGGCATCGTCGTGCGCCGCGGCCGTCCCGACCCGGCCTGCAGCCGTTTGCGCGGAGGCCGCTGCCGCGGAGCCCAGGATCAGGCGGCTCTGGCTGTCCGTCGGTGCCGTCGCGCTCGGCGCTTTCGTCCTCGTCATGACGGAGACGATACCGGTGGGGCTGCTGCCGCAGATCGCCGGCGGACTGCATGTCTCGCTTGGCCTCGCAGGGCTAATGGTGCTCGTGCCAGGTTTCAGCGCCGCAGTGTCGGCGCCGCTGTTCTTCACCGTCTCCGGCCGCTTCAACCGACGCCCGGTCATTCTGGTCCTGGGACTGACGATACTGGTGTCGAACGCGATCGTTGCGGTTGCGCCGAATTTCGCCCTGATGCTGATCGCCCGTATGCTCTTCGGCGCCACCCTCGGAGCATTCTGGACTGTGGTCTCACCGGTCGGACCCAAGCTGGTAGGCCCGGCCCACGGCACTCGCGCCATCACCATCATCGCGGCGGGTATTTCGGGCGGGACGGTAGTAGGGCTGCCGGCGGGACAGTTCCTCGGCAGCCTCGTCGGCTGGCGTCTCACTTTCGCCATTGCGGCGGCGGTGACACTGCTTGTCGTGGTTGCTCAGGCGGTCGTGCTGCCCGGTATTCCGCCGGACATGAGTACGCACCTGGGTGATCTCGTGGGAGTCGTGAAACGGCGGGCCGCCCGGCTCGGAATGGCAGCAGGCGCGGTGGCGTTCATCGGACAGTTCACCGCCTGGACGTACATCACCCCGTTCCTGATGGAACACACACATCTGTCCAGCGGCGTGATCTCCCTGCTGTACGTCATCTACGGCTGCGGTGGCATCGTCGGCTCACTCGTCGCCGGATCGCTGTTCAAGCGCTGGGTGATCGGCAGCTTCGGCGGGGCGGCGGCAGTGGTGGCCGCATTGCTCATCGGGTTGGCGAACACGGGCTCCGTACCCTGGCTGGCTGGTCTGTTGCTCGTGCTGTGGGGCCTGTTCTGGGGAGTCGTGAACCCGGGAACGCTGGTCTGGATACTCGACGCGGCCCCGGAAACCCCGGAGGCCGCGTCGGCGGTGAATGTGACGAACCTTCAGATAGCCCTGGCCGCAGGGTCTGGCCTCGGAGCGATCCTTGTTTCGTCGACAACCTTGCGGACGGTATTCCTCACAGCGGGCTTCATCGTCCTTGCCGCTGCCGTGCTCTCCGCGGTGGCGGCGCGGTTCGTAACACTCGCAAGGAGGGAATGATGTGGCGCCCAAGCCACGAACCCTTGGGCACACCTAGGCAGCCGGAGTCCCCCTGGTTGGACTGACAGCCTGGCAAGCGCTTTTTGAGCACGCAGGGCTGACCAGTGGGCAATCTCTCCTCATTCATGGGGCCGCTGGTGGCGTGGGCAGCATGGCGGTTCAAATGGCAAAGTGGGCTGGTGCCACGGTGATCGCGACAGCCTCTGCACGCCATCATGCATTCCTACGCACGTTGGGAGCCGATGAGATCATTGATTATACCACCACGCGTTTCGAGGAGGTGGTGCGTGATGTTGATCTGGTGCTTGATACTATAGGCGGTGAGACAGTAGCTCGCTCCTGGTGCGTTGTAAAGAAGGGCGGATTGCTCCTGAGTGTGTTTAGCCCCCCCTCCCAAGAGCAGGCTGCCGCCTTTGGTGTGCGTGCGTTCTTTTTTGTCGTCAAGCCCAATCGAGAACAGCTCATACACATCGGGAACCTGATAGATACAGGCCAGCTCCGGCCAATCACCGAGCGGGTCTTCCCGCTCTCAGAGGCATCCCAGGCGTTTGAGCAGGCCCTCCAAGGGCACACGCGCGGAAAAATCATTTTGCGCATAGAGGACGAGGAAAGGAGGAGATGACCATGATGCTTGTGACAGGCACAATGAGTGCTGTGAGGAATGCCGTCCTGAAAGAACTCTTGGCACGGAAGATCCCAGTGCGTGCCTTCGTGCGTAAACCATCTGTTGCTGAAAAGCTGGAGGCGCAGGGCGTAGAAACATTTTTAGGAGATATGACAGAGCGAGAAAGCGTTCAGAAAGCGCTTCAGGGAATCGAGCGCGTCTATCTTATTTCCCCCACCGGTATTGTCAACGTAAAAAATTTCGTTGATGAGCTTTCACCACGTCGATGCCACATCAACCAGAATTCTCGAGCAACCAAGGCAAGAAAAAGGGCGCAATCTCCACTTTGAGGCCTGTTTCTCTTCTATAAGCTCTACAATTTCAATGAAGTTGACAATACCCATCATTGTAATAGATTTCTTGAGGTGAGAGCAGGAATGCGTCTTCGTTCTCAGGGATGGGGGTACGTGAAAGGGAGAGCTACCGCACGATGTCGAATACCGAACAGACCAAGCGTCTCACGCCTGCGTCGAGTGAGACGCTCCTCACGCTTCTTGAGACGCTTCCTGGGGCCTTGTTTGTCGTCGATGATGCCGCAAAGATTGTGTATGCCAATGCCAGCGCGCAGGCCCTGCTCGGCGCCACACGAGAGGACGTAGTGGGCAAGCCCTTGTGGCGCGGTGCTCCCCAACTGGTGAGCACCGCACTCTACCAGGCTGTTCAGCAGACCAGACAGACCCGAGCACCCGCCGAAGTGGAGTATGTGTCTCCCGTGACGGGGACCTGGCTGCACGTGCAACTCGCTCCCACGGCTGGGGGCTTGATGGTGCAGGTCCAGCAGGGCAGAGCCGCAGCCCGACGAGAGGCGCCGGTTCCCCAGGGCGAGCGTTTCTCCATCGAGGACCTGAATGGCTTGTATAGCAGAATCGGCGTGTTGACCCCCGAGGGGATCGTCCTAGAGATCAATGAGGTTCCCTTGGCGGAAGCGCGCGTCCGACGCGAGGAGGTCATTGGTTACCCGCTCGCCCAAACCCGGTGGTGGTCCTGTGCTCCGACCAGTCAAGAGCAGTTGTGTGCCGCCATCGCGCGAGCCAGCAGGGGAGAAACCGTGCGGTTCGAGGCGGTGGTTCACCTCAGAGAAGGCCTGGACCGTCACCTGGAGGTCGCGATCACTCCCCACAGGGATGCGGATCACCACATCGCGTACCTCGTCATCGCTAGCATCGACATCACCGAGCGCAAGCGCGCCGAAGCGGAACTCCATGCCCTCATCGATGCTATCCCCCAGCAGGTCTGGACCACGCAACCGGACGGCTCTCAGGACTCGTGTAATCAACGCTGGCGCGACTATATCGGCCAGAGCACCACAGAGTCCCAGGGGGAGGGGTGGATGCAGTGTCTGCATCCGGAGGATCGGTCACGCGTCCGCTCCGCGTGGCAGCGCGCCGTCCAGACCGGCGGGGTGTATGAAACGGAACTGCGCCTGCGTCATGGGACGACCGGGGAGTATCGCTGGTTCTTAGCCCGCGGCATGCCGGTACGTGATGAAAGAGGCCAGATCATCAAATGGTTTGGCACCAACACCGACATTGAGGAGAAGAAACGGGTCGAGCAGCAGCTCAAAGAAAGCCGGGAAGAGCTTCGCGTTTTGCTGGAGACGATGCCTCAGCTTGTGTGGACTACGCGACCGGATGGCTTTCTGGAATATGGCAATCAGCACATCCTTACCTATCTGAACGTTCCCGTTGAAGGGGTCAATGGAGACCAGTGGTTGCATTTCGTCCATCCCGATGATCGACAAAAGACGTGGACTATCTGGCAGACGCAGCTCCGCACCGGCCAATCTCATGAGGTCGAATATCGCCTGCGCGAGGGCAAGACGGGGAACTACCGCTGGTTTCTGGTACGAGGCATCCCTTTCAGAGATGAGCAGGGACACATCCTGAAATGGTTTGGAACTTGCACCGACATCGAGGACCAGAAGCGGACGGAGGAAGCCTTACGCCAGAGTCAGGAGCGCGCGAGCGTCCTGATGAACTCCAGCATTATCGGGATCAATATCATCGAAGGGGAGCAGATTGTGGACGCCAACGACACCTTTCTGCGCATGACCGGCTATACCCGCGAAGACCTGCGTGCCGGGCGCATGAACTGGATGCACATGACGCCCCCAGACTACCTGGCTCGTACCCAGCAGGCCCATCAGGAACTTGCCACGCAGCAGTCGATAACGCCCTATGAGAAAGAGTACGTGTGTCAAGATGGCAGCCGTCTTCCTGTGCTTGTGGGGGCCGTCGTCTTACAGCATCACCCGTTCCAAGCAATCGCCTTTGTGCTGGATAATTCTGCCCGCAAGGAACTGGAACAACGCAAAGATGACTTTATCAGTATGGCCGGCCATGAACTCAGGAACCCGCTCGCCGTAGTAAAGATGCAGACCCAACTGGTGCGAAAGCGACTGGAAAGGCAATCCCAGCACGAGGCTGCCACAGCGCTTTCCCGGGTGGAGGGACCCGTCAAGCAACTGGAACGCCTGATCGGTGAGTTACTGGATGTCTCCAAGATCCAGGCGGGCAAATTGGAATATCGGCAGGAGACGGTCGACCTTGATGCGTTGCTTCATGAGGTGGCAGACACCATGCAGCAGATACATACGACGCATACCATGGTGGTGCGAGGTGCCGCCCCACGCTCACTGGTCGGGGACAAAGACCGGCTCGGACAGGTCTTCACCAACCTGATCAGCAATGCCATCAAGTATTCTCCCGGCGCAGAGACGGTCGAGATGGACCTGAGTACCTCCGAAGAGACGGTCACGGTCCGTGTCCGTGATCATGGCCTGGGTATCCCACGAGAGCAGCGCGACAAGATTTTTGAGCGCTTCTATCGGGCCACTGGTCCCAGGCAGAAAGCGATCCCAGGCCTGGGCATGGGACTCTACATTGTGCAGGAGATCGTCAAACGCCATGGGGGAACCATTACCGTGGACAGTGAAGTCGGAAAAGGATCGACCTTTACGGTGACCCTTCCCTGGAAGAGAGATGCCTGAGCGATACGAACAGGGAACATCCGCCCCAGGACGACATTGGTCTTGAGATGGTACGTCGTGACTGGACGACCTACCATGACCAGATCCGGTGGATCCTGGAGAACATGCTGATCTGAGGGTCCATCGGCTTCGCGGCGGTGTTCGTGCGGGAGGAGTGTGCTGCAGCCAGGAGGGAACAGATCGGTGTACTGGCCCTCGTGTCCAGGAAGGAACAGCGCGAAGAGCCACATAGTCGACTCTTCGCGCTGTTCTTGTTTTCGCGACTGGAAGCCGTGTTTAGTGGGGGCGCTGGCCGTAGGCGGCGTAGAAGACGGAGGCTGGGTGTAGTTCCTCCCATTCTTGATGCTGGAGGAGGATGTTTTTCTCGTATGCTTCGGGCGAGATGCCTAGCTGTGAGGTGATGAGTGGCTTCATAGCCTGATAGGCTGAATTGATGTTGGCGGCCATCATGGAGCCTACGCGCCCACCCCATTGGCCCATGGGAACGGTGACGCTGCGCGTGACAACGTTTTGTAGGCCCGCATTCTTGAGATACGTACCAAGGTGAGGCACCTGAGAGGAATCGATGCCACGGCGTTTGCTCACCTCGATGATCCACTGGCCCATGCGTTGGGTGGCAGGACCCGCGTTGCGTGCCTGGATCTCGGACTCCACAAGCTCAATCCAGCCGCCGGGACGCGCCACACGCACCAGTTCAAGGAGTTCACTTGGCCATGCGTGCGCTGGAATGGCCAGGAAAAGTAGGCGCTGATGCACAAAATCAAAGCTGCGATCGCGGAAAGGAAGCCCTTTTAAGACATCGGCCTCAACGAAGCGATAGTTTGGTTGCTTAAAACTCTTCTCCGTTGTCTGCTCTACCAGGTCACAGCCTGTTACAAAGGCTTGAGGAAAGGCCTGAGCCATCTCATCGACCCAGCGTCCTGTGCCAGCGCCGACATCGAGGATATCTTTTGGTTGAGTAATAGGTGAGAGATAATTGCTCTGAAAAGCCTGGCGCAAGAGAAAATGTTGAAAGTCGAGGCGGCTAATCTCCTGCGTATCTTTAGGCAAGACATAGGGGGCGTCCGTTAAGATTTGGCGCTCTCCCAGTGCCTCAAGGGGTGATGAGGAAAAAATAGTATCTTCCTTTTGCTGCTGGCTTTGTTTGCCAAATATCCTGCTTAAGAAGTTCATTGGACACTCTTTTCTCTATAAAATGGATGGGTAAAAGTGTTCTCTCCTTTGGGACTTCTCGCCACTACGTGGCTCGCGGGGTCAAGTGTGGTGGAAATAGACCATAGGCCTATTCCCACCACACGACCCGGACCCAGACGAGGGTGATGTGCAAAACCTTTCCCCACCACACTTGACCTGGACGGAATAAGGTGATGTGCAAGGCCTTTCCCTTATTGCACAAATGGGACAGTATAGGATGATGTGCTTGTATAACGTGCCTGCTTTCACTAAGTTTGCACATTTCCAAACAAGCCGCTTAAGCGGCCAAGAGATCAGCAATGTGCTCGCTTGTGGTGCCTTGAAGCGCGTGATCAGTGATCCATGCCACAAGCAAGCGGTGATGAATGTGCTGGAGATCCCGTTTGGCTTCCCCAGCGTTACATGCCGTTGCCGCTGGGTCTGCAACCAGCCGCGATGCTCCTCCAGAAAGGAGAAGGCGATCCAGCACAAGCTCCAATAGCGCAGCAGCCCCTGGGCACTCATCAGTTGATAGTGATCAATGCCCAGCAGTTCTTTGACGTCTTCAAAGAAAACCTCGATGTCCCAGCGACGAGAGATATGGGTGAGCAGCTGCTCCACATCGGCCTGCAGATCGCTTGAAGCCCAGAAGCGAGCCCGGCTCACTGGATCATCGAGGTGCTGACGAATGATGATCAGTTGACAGCGATACAAGCTTTTCACCGAACTGTTCAGTACATGCACCCACACCCGATGTTCGGGGTTGCGCGGCCAGGCACAGGGCACAAAGGCCGCATCCGGTAAGCTTTCGACATAGGCGCAAAGGCGTTGCCAACGCCAGCCTTGTGGCGAGGTCGCATCCGGGATGCGCACCGAGCGATTGCTGCGCAAGGCCGTGGTGATCAAAAAGCCACGATCTCGTGCCGCTTTCCAGATGGCTTTGGCGCTGTACCAATTGTCGAGCAACACATGGGTGAGCGTGTTCTGCGGTGGCTCAAACTGCTTGATGATCTCGATCATGAGGGCAATCTTGCTCTGGAAAGGGACCCCTTCTTGCATACAGGTCGCCTGCTGACGGTAGAGTCGGGGCTCTAGCGGAAAATGCTGTCCAAGCAAGACATAGAGGCCTTGCACCAGGGAATGGCCCTTGACCCACTGGTTCTGCTTGCTGTCGTGATGCCGCCCCAGGCCTTGCATCTTCACTCCTTTCGGTTTGCCAATCGTCGAGTCGTCGCCAATCAAGTAGCCTATCACGAAGAGCTTGCGAGGGCGACCTCGTCCAACAGGTTGCAACGTGTGCTGGCGTGAGAGATTCTGGTGGACCCAGGGCTGCATCTGAGCCACAAAGCGAGACCAGGCCAGGGCATGCAGAGGCGTTTGGTCCCACGGAGCTTGAGCAAGGAAACGGCTCAGACTTGCCAGGCTTTTGCTCCCAGCCACCGCCCGTTTGAAGTGCAAGAGCGTGAACCCTTGGGAACCGACGATCAACGCAAGCAGCACGGCGACGAAGTGCTGAAATTGTGGGCGCGAAAACAAGGTCTGCCAGTGTTCTAGATACTGGCGAAAACGCACGTCCAGACATACAATAGGGTGTGGTATGGCTGACTCCTGACAAAAGACGTTTTTTGCTTGTTTCTTTTGTATCATGAGTCCTCCATGCTTTCAATTTTTTACCCATTTGGAAAGTGCAAACTTAGTGCCTGCTTTATTTTGAGGGCATAAAAGCAATTTTGTCAATAGAGGCGTAGCCGCGTACCAGGGCTGTTGCAAAGTCGACAACCCCACTCAAGCAGCGATAGTGGACACAGCTTTGTAGAACTGATAGCTAAAGGTCCGTTGCGTATGAGCCAGATTGGTTTCACCTTGACGAGCCATCAAGCCGAGAGCGGTATTGTTGAGTAACGGGAGCTCAAGAGGAGCATGGCCCATCCGCAGTTGAGAATGATGTTCTTGCAAGGTTTGGTTTCGTCGAGAGTGCAAACCATTCTCCAATGCCCCAATGTTCTCGAACCAACTCCAGTAGACGTTTGGGGGGCATCGGAGGTGGGCAATCTCTTGCTCGATCTGCCCCTTGGCATTGATGTGTTGGCGCCAGGGGGAGGAAGTGTCTATGGTTGTGTGCGTAAAAGAGTGCTATATCGTAGAGATTTATGCGCGATCTGTCTGAGGGGGGACGCGCGAGGCCTCCCTTTTCCAGCATGAAGCGTGAAAGAGGTGTGTGTGCAGAGGAATGGAGTGGAGAGAGGAGTGGGCCAGGGCGTAGTGGGGTGCTGGTGCGCTGGTGAGATGCGCTATGAGGGCGTTGGTGGGAGAGAATAGCTGGAGGTGCGTGATAGGTCCTGCTCTGATATACAGGTGTAGAGGAGTGCTATATACTCTAGCTTACTCCCCCACAAACATGTTGGGTGTGATCCATGTTTTAGGCGAAAGAGTGAGTTCTTGTGACTTGCTCTTTTTTTGTGGGTTGGGGAGCAGGCGGGAATGCGAGAGCGCGTCTGTTGTGGGAAAAGGAAGAGCGTATGGAAGAGCAGCCGTAGCCGCAGCTGAGTGCGTTGGGGAGTTTGAGCCAAGGGCAGAGAGGAACGGTCTGCGGGGGCGATCTGCAGCTTTATGACCGTTGCCTGGGGTGGGCCGCCTGGCGGAAGGTGTCTCGCATAGCCTTATTCTGCTGGGATGGTGGTTCTTGCTGAAGCGGGAGGACCAGGTCGCGAAGATCGGCCATGATCTCCAGCACGAAGAGGCTGGCGCAACTGGCGTGATAGTCTCGATGGGCCTTGTGCCTTACTCTCGCCGTGTTGAGGCGATGGAGAAACGCAGCTCCAGCGTTGCGATCTGTGCAGAATTGTGTTACGTGAAGGAGGACTTCTCATGCGTGTCTATCATGGAAGCGTCACCTGGGAGATGCTGCTCAGTGATGCGCTGCGCCATATCCAGAATGGCGGCAAACTGGGCCCGCTGTTGACGATGAGGAAAGAACGCCTGGTGTAAGGTGTGTGTGAACGGATATTTGATAGCGAGACTCCTTTCGCTCGTTTCTGGTTTTTCAGCGTCTAGGAACCATATAGCAGAAACGCGAGGGCATATGCAAGCAGAACGAGGTGTTTCGTGGAAGGCGGAGTTTGGATGCGGGAGCCAGGGGAGCGGCGTGACGTGTTGAGGCGAGTGGAAAGAACACATCGAGAGCACAGCAGGAGCAGCAGCCGAGGGAGGCTGGCCCTGGGAGGGGAAGATGTCTTTGGGTCCACGTATGAAATATGTACGATAGCGTAGAGATTTCCGCCTGATTGCGCTGATAATGAAGGCGTGAGGTCCCCTTTTGCCGCAAGAGGTGATGAGGTCTGATCGGCCCTTGCGTATTCCGGTCCGTTCATACGCAAGGGCCGATCCTTGCTAAATGTAGCGACTACATACCACTTACTTACTGTACATTTCTTGTAGCCATTTAGGGTAGCTGTAAGAGCGCTCTACAGCTAACGTATCAACGTGTATTTCGGTGAGAATGTGCTGTGCAACGAGCTTGAGTGTGTGCTCCGCGGCTTCTAAACCATGGGGGCTGATGACTTTTTCAAGGCCCAGTGTCCACCATATTTGCTGCCTGGCGCACAGTGTCGTCAATTCGACGTTGCAACTGTTGCTGGATTGCTCTGCGGGAGATAATGCGTGTACGATGGTGTCACTTACTATGGCGTACCTGCGGGTGCAACGCGTTTTCTCTACTTTGATCCAGGCTGGCTCGTTCTCCGTCAGGAGGCTTGAAAGCTGGGGCGTTCCCTCTTCACCACTGAAGCCCCACTTTTGCCAGTGTTCGAGCTTGCCCGTGACTGTGTTGCTAAAGGGGACGAGGCCGCGCTCTTCCTGTCGACGCTTCATCTCCAGTTTGTCGGGGGCTTTCTGAGGTGTGGCATCCTGTCCCCGCAACTTTATGCCCAGGTCCTCGACGCCCGACAGAGCGAGGTAGATATCAAGCCTTTTCTCCACGGCCTCTTCCTGGCCGATTGTGTTGTTGAGAAAATGTCGCCAGAGAGAGGGCGAAAGGTCTCCCTGGCAAAACCAGCGAACTTCTATAGTTGGCAGCATACAATTCTCCCTCTAAAAAAGCCCCTCGCGTTTGTGCGTATCTCTCGTATAGTCCTGTTGCCATGCCTTATCGCAAGCTCCTCAAGAAAACGCACAAGGTTTTGGGACCGCCACCAGAGCCTCGTGGCACTGATGACCAGAGGGTATCAAGCTCCCTCCAATGAACAGTGGTTCGTTGTTGTCGAGTTGGTCAATGACCCGGTGACATGGGAGCTGCCGTTGCTGCTCACGCTCAGGTGACCCTGGACAAGGTAAACCAAAAGGTGGAACCTTGCCCAGGGGTGCTTTCCACACCAACCTCTCCCTGGTGTTGGGCGATAAGCATCTGGCAAATATATAACCCCAATCCCAATCCTTTGCCCGAACCGCTCTGCACTGGCACTCCCTTGACCTGGTGAAAGCGCTGCCACAGTTCCCTTTGACTCTCTTCCGAGAGACCTGGTCCCCAATCGCGTACCCAGACACGAGCAAGGTTTTCCTGGAGCGTCAAACCAATCTGGACCGGTTGATCGGGAGGGGAATAGCGCAGCGCATTGGTCACAAAGTTGGTTACTACCTGGCTGATGCGCTCCCGATCAGCCAGCACGAGGACTGTGGTGTGTTCTGGCACATCGAGCAGGAGCGACCGCTCTGGTGCAATCACGCGTAGATCTTCGACAGTGTCGCGGACGATCTCGACCAGGTCACAGTGGTCTCGTTCCACCTTTAAGGTCCTGGCCACGATGCGCGAAACATCCAGCAGATCGTTGATCAAACGGGTTTGGGTATCGACTAGGTGGACCGCATCCTCCAGATGCCTGGTGAGACCCTGGCAGAAGGTGCTCCACTCTGAAGACATCTGGTTCGTTGTCGCGCGCGCGCGTTTGAGGCGTCGTTGGACCAATTGGAGAGTCCCTCTGAGTGCGGTCAGAGGCGTTTTCAGTTCATGGCCGACCATCCCGAGCATGAGATCTTTTTGCCGGTCGATCTCCTTCTGAGCGCTCAAATCGACGCTGAATGAGATAATCAACGGATGGGAAGCGTCCTCCTGCACGAGGGCTCCCCCAACCAGCACAGGGACGTGCCTCTCATCTTTTGTCACATACACTTTTTCAAATGGGGTATAGACTCCGGTCGCCAGCACTACGTCTCTGGCTTGATCATCTCTGGCCCAATATTCAGGAGGTGTGAGATCTCTTAAGTGGAGAGATGCTGCCGCCACATCTTCCTGGGTAGCTCCCACCAGCGAGAGGAACTGGTCGTTGGCTTCCACAATGTTTCCCTCCAGGTCATGCACAATGATGCCGATGAGATTCGCGTCCACAAACTGACGGAAGCGCGCGTGACTCTCGCGGAGAGCCGCATCCGCTTGCTTCAGCGCAGTAATATCAATGACTGCTCCAATGATGTCACTTGGCTGGTTGTTGACGTCAGCGAGGCATTGTGCGCGGATCGTCAGCCAGTGCAGGCTCCCATCAGGCCAGATCACCCGATACTCCACTGGGTAGACTTTGTTTTCGGTAAGCGCACAGGTCCTGAGTTCCTCAAGGGATGGACGATCATCGGGATGGACAAGAGCCAGGATGCTCTCAAAGGAGATTGAAGCATCACTCGCTATTCCATGAAGCCTTTTGCCCTGGTCCGTCGCCACGAATTGATGGGTGGCCAGATCCTCATGCCACATACCCACGCCGGAAGCTTCCACCGCCAGTTGGATTTGGGCTTCACTCATCTGCTCGCAGGTTATATCCGTGCCACAGATGACGAGTTCGCAAATCCCCTGCTGAGCAGAACAAACGGGAACAGCCTGCACGCGTACCAGGCGGTAGACCCCATCGCTTCTGCGAATGTAGCACTCGCTCTGCGCTGGCTGGCTGGAGAGTACAGCCTGATGCCGCATGGTTTCGAGCTGGGGCTGATTGTCGGGAAATACGGCATCAAGCCAACCTGGCCCTTGCCACGAGCTATCCTGTTGCCCGGTAAAAGCTTGCCAACTGGGGCTGACTTCTTGCATGTCACCTACGGGGGTGAGAATCCAAAAGAGATCAGTCGTTCCTTGAACCACGGCCAGAAAACGATCTGTTGCTGTTGCCGGTCCTTGCGAGGGGTAAATTCTCTCTTCGGGATCGGAAGCATGAGAAAAAGCCATGAGATTTCTCCCTCCTGACATAGGCAATCCTACCGCAAACAGGTGTTTCAGGCCCAGGAAGCAAGAGAACACCTGTCACAGTGTTCTTGAGAGGATGGACAACGCTCTCCCAACAATGGCAAGACCCAAGAAGTGTATCCATTCAGCATAATTGTCTAGAAGCTGTTATGAACAGAAAGAGCAGTGACTCATCAAGAAAGAAAAGCGATGAAGCATGAGAACAGTAAAGGCCAGCAGGTGAAGACCAGTCAGCGTCTCTAGCAAGCGTTCATAATCACGAGCCAGGCGACGAAAACGAGTCATCCAGGCAAAGCTGCGCTCACCCACCCATCGGCGTGGCAAAAGCACGAATCCACGCTTGGCTTCGGGCAGTTTGACCACCTCCAGGCGTATGCCTTGCTCTTGAGCAGCCTGTGCGGCATTGTCTCCCGTGTATCCTTGATCGGCAAACGCCACCCGGACCTGCTGGCCTGTCACTGCTTGAACCTCGGCTGCCAGTTTCCAGGACTGGGAACGGTCCTGGGCATCGGCAGGCGTCACATGCAACGCCAACAGATGACCCAGAGTATCAACCGCCATGTGGACTTTACTGCCTTTGCGCCATCATAGCCTGCTCGATGACCGCTTTCTGGAGTCGATTGCAGCGTTCGGCTATCGAAGATGGCAGCTGTGGGCTCCTCTTCATGCCCTTGAAGCAGGCGCAGCAGCGCGCGCAGGTCATTGACCATGTCCTCAAAGACGCCATTCTTGAGCCAGCGCTGGGTTTGCTGGTAGACCGCTTCCCAAGGCGGCAAGTCGTGAGGCATCATGCGTCATTGGGCACCTGTGCGCACGATCCAACGCAAGCCGTTGAATACCTCGCGCAGACTATGTTCTCGTTGAGGCGCTTCTTCGGTCATCAAGGTCAGGTAAGGAGTCACAAAGCTCCATTCTTCATCATTAATATCACTGGGGTATGCTTTTCTTTCCATACTACTATTCTAACTAGTGTTCATAACAGCCTCTAGTAAGTAGAGGATAAAGAGAATGGACTGTCAAAGTCAAGAGCGCAATCCCCGATCAGATGCTGGCCCCTGGCTCTCACGCAGATCCAGATCGTTATCGGGAGGAAGGAATCCCCATTGTGTGAAGAGGTTGAGTGCTGCGAGCCTTCGTTTCCGGGTGTGTTCGAATCGACGAGGAAAGGCCTCCAGACGTAAACGGAGAAAATCTTGTGGTGATAGAGGGAGTAGAGGGATATAGGGAAGCGCCTCAAACGGATTGTCTTTGGAATAGATGGTGTGATTATTACAGGGTCTGCAACAAAAGACAAAATTGACGGCACTATCAGTTGCCACGAAGCCCGATGAAGGAGAGTGAGCGACGGCGAGCACGGTTTGAGGCGCATGTAATTTGACTCGATTTGTCGCCGAAAGGGGCGTTTATGCGTCCGAAGTCAAAACTGGCAAATTTATGCATCAGTTTCTCGACCAAGGATTGGCCTTGTATCTAAAAGTTCGTCTCAATTAGGACGCGGTATAACCGTATTCGCTGCTATACTCAAGCAAAAAGTTGAAAGATGTAGAAGGAGCTAAAACGATGACGGAACAGAAAAGTAAAGCAGAACTTTTAGAATTGAGACGTGTGCTCTATATGCATTTCGATGCGCTGATCGCAGGTCTGAGTGAGCAGCAGATACAAATGCCGGGGGTGAATGGCGACTGGTCGGTCAAGGATCACATCGCCCATCTGACGTTCTGGGAGCGCGTGAACCTGCTTGAAATGTTGAAAGCTATCCAGCAGGGTACGAGCTGGACTGATCCAGGACTTGAGAGTACCGAAGAAGTGAGAGACAAGACCAACCAGCAGGTCTACCTGCAAAACAAGGACCGTTCACTAGCAGACGTGCTATCCGAATTTCAGGCAACGCATCAGCAGGTCATGGAGTATCTCGAAAAGCTGAGCGAGGAGGAATTGAAGACGCCATACGAATGGTTAGGAGGGTACACGATCATCACATGGCTAAGCGAACCAAGCGGGCATTACAACGAGCACGAGCAGTATATTCGCGACTGGTTGGCGAGGCAGAGCAGCGCAAAGGAGTAGGCACTTTCTGAGCATTCAGCTATGGCGCGAGGAGGCTCGGCGCTTCCTCGTGTCATAGCATTTTCAACTAACCAATCTGCCAGACTTGTTGAAGCATCTGGACACGGTACAGTATGACACAGACTCACATGATGGTGGTTCAATCAGAAAAAGGCAGGCGCTGCCATCTCGGCAAAGATATAGGCTCAGCCCACGGGATGCGCAATGAGCTTTAACTTATCAGTGAGACAACTTGATCGCATTCTTCTTGCCTCTCCTGATGCTATAAGGCAGAAGTAGCTCTGAACTCTTTCTAGGAAGAAACACAAGAAACGGGTTTGTGAAGCTACTTGAGCTAAAAGTGCATCTCGTAGAAAGAAGCACTCTTTTGTGCAAGAGTCCTGGAGTCCTCAGGGTATAACAGCGCTTTGTCGTACCATACGCCTATTTCATGGCATTTACGACCTCCTCTGTTGAGAGAACCGCATGAGCGAGAAAATGGTAGTTAATGAGCGCAGCAGTGTAGCCGTCACCCCACTCGGGGTGGCGGGGAGCCGCTGTTGCATCTTTTGCGACGGCAACCTCAAATCCTTGCTCAAGCAATTCTCGCAAGTGAGACTCGACACACATGTTTGCCAACATTCCTCCCAGAATCACTTTATTGATACGACGCTTCCGGAGTTGCAACACGAGGTCATTCGTCTGCGGTCCCCAAACTCGGTGAGGGCTCGCGAGGATGGTCTTGCTGTCCTCGATATAGGGTTTGAAGCGCTCCAGCCAGTCGGCACCTGAGCCAGCGAAGCCATCCAGCTGGAGCACTCCTCGGCGCGCAAACATCTGCGTCTCATGCTCGACCGTTTCGAGGGGATCGTTGAACATCCACCCGGCGTCCGTGGGATAGAAATAGTGCGGGGAGATGAAAAACGCATATCCCCTCACTTTGCCTGCTTGGAAAATGCGCTCCATGTTTTCAATCGTCTTATTTTCTCGGACACTCTCCTTGACCCATTCCCATCCAAGGCCATTCTCACTCAACACGTCATTTTGCGGGTCAATAAAGACAACGCCGGTGTCATCTGTGGTAAAGGACATCTGCCGGGACATTCCTTCCTCCTTTTGAAAAGCGAACTCAGAACAACTGCTGAGGCAATATTCACTAAAAAACGGATGGTACGTGGAGCGTGTCGGTCTTTGGATACACCGCAAAGGACAATGATGAACGCTTGCGAGATGCGAGAACGAACGGTCTGTCACTCCACACTATTTCAGAGTCGCCCGTACCCCCCCTCTCCGAACCAGTACATGCCGTTTATAGCGGCATACGGCTCTCCCCTTCGCCTGAGTACTTGCTTCTGAGTTATCGGGACAGCATCATATCTCGCCTCGCTCCACGCTGAATCGATAAGTGTCGCCTTGCAGGAGGTAGTGCACACTCGTGGTGAGGGATGCCTTCGTTGCCGCAGCAGCTTTAAAATCGTCCAACCCTGAGAGAAAAACGGAGAAATCGTTAAAGTGGATCGGGATAGCCACACGAGGATGGACGATCTTCACTGCCTGCACACCCTGCTCCCCGTTCATAGTGACCAGTATGCCCAGGAGCGTTGTGCCTCCGACGTGGAAGAGCCCCAGGTCAATGTCGGGGTAGCGTTTGGGAATGTCGTAAAGGAGATCATGGATGAGTGTATCTCCCGTAATATAGAGGCGGAACAGATGTTTTCCTCCTTGGCTGAACTCTAACATACTGCCTATCACTGGCGGTAGGAGCTCGACAACTTCGTCAGGAGCGTGCTTTGCGGGCATGGCTGTCACGAGGAGTTGGGCGTCGCCCTTTCTGACTGGTTGCGCTTCCCAGGTGTCAATCGTGTGGAGGTTCGTAAATCCCAGCTGAGTGAGCTGTTCCGCCGCGTACCCGTTTGTGACAATGGGAATCTGCTTGTCTAGCTCCCTCGCTGCCACTTCATCAAAGTGATCGCCGTGATAGTGCGAGAGGACGATCAGGTCGAGTGGCGGCAGGTCCTGGGGAGAGCAAGCCGGTTCGACCTCGCGCCGGGTATATACGCCGTGACCTAGTGGTGTGTAGCCGCCTTTATGCAAAAAGGCGGGATCGGTGAGAAGCGTGAACCCCGCGTACGTGATGAGGGTGGTGGCGTTCCCAATAAAGTAGACTTCCCCAGCCCCGGTGCTGAAACAATCTCATCGAACAAGATCATCGCTTCATCAAACGGCTGACGAAGCCAGGAACGGGCTTTTTCTCCTTCGCGACGGCGTGGCAAACATTACAAGGATATGAGGCCATGAACATGATCAGAAAGGGACAACTGCAAGGAGTGGCGAAAGGAGATGTGAGAAGCCAGAGCGCATTGATCTCCACACTGTTTGGAGTGGCTGCCTAAGAAGGAGCGAGAAATTCATCCCACGCCCAATTATTTGTCTCATCTTTCTTGCAACACAACCACCGGAAAAGCCGGGGGCGCGTTTCTTGCAGGTAGAAGGCTCAGTCCTCAGTGGAAAGAAGGCCAAGCGTCCGCGCTCGTGCAACCGCCTGGGTGCGATTGGCGACGTCGAGTTTGCTGAGGATATTACTGACATGACGCTTAATCGTACCGGCTGCGACCACCAAGGTTTCCGCAATTTCCTGGTTCGAGGCACCGTGTGCGAGCAGGTGTAACACTTCCAGTTCACGCGTGCTCAACGGGTCTATCAGTGTCGGAGGGGGTTCGCTTTTCAGACGGGTTGGTTGAGCTTCCGGCCTCTGGCTGAATGCATGCAAAAGCGTCTCCAGATAGGGGCGATCTTCCTCCCGGTGCTCCTGTTCTCTGAGTTGGGAGAGCAATTTCGCTATGAGCAGTCCTTCGTCCACAAAGCGACGGATGTAGCCTTCGGGTGCGCCCAGATGCACCGCTTGCGCCAGCAGTGCCAAGGCTTCTCGCTGTTGCTGGAGCATGTGATACGCCCGCACCTGCAACAGCCACATTTCTAGCACATGGTACCACCGCTGCGTAGTTGTTGCCCGTTCTACCAGAGAGTGAAGCAGGTGCAAGGCATATTCCGGCTGGGATTCGGCAAGCAGCAGTCGGGCGAACGCAACGCTCTGTTTTTCCCGCGCCAGAGAAGAAACCAATGGCGCTTCCCGCTGCAGATTTTTCGCCCAGTGTCGTGCCTGCTCCAGATCGCCACATGCCAACCAGAAACGCATCTGATCAACACAGCTCCAGAGCGCCGTGCGATAGGGTGATGCCATGATGCGCCCGACGTATGCTAATTGTTGTGAGACGTTTCTGGCCTCATCCCATCGCTCTTGCGAGAGGGCGAGCTGCAACAAGATGGTATAGCCGAATGGTAAAAACGCCAACATCTCGGCCTGTTCGCCCAGCCGGATCGCCTGTTCGGCCAGGCACCGGGCTTCCTCTAATCGGTTCCATTCATGCAAGATCTTTGCTTGATAGGTATAGGGCCAGCACAGCAGAGCGGGCTGGTGCCCCTCAACGGTATGGAGCGCGTGGATCGCTTGCTGGCTCAATTGCCAGGCCTGGTGCAAGTTCCCCGCCATCAGGCTTTCCCATATAGCCTCACGCAAGTAGACGCTCTCGAGCACGTGCTCACCTTCCGCTTTGATCCGGCTCAATGCGGCCTGCATCTGCTGCATCGCACGCTTGAAATCCCCCTCAGAGATGTTCGCCCGAGCCTTGGCAAACGCCACCTGGAGCCGTGCGGCCCATTGCTGCTCCTCCAGATGGGTCAGCGCATCCTGACAGAAGGCCTGGGTTGCTCCTGCATCTCCATGATAGAAACCCGCAATCGTGGCCTGCAAGGCGGCGATTTCGCCCAGGAGCGACGTGGGGGCCGCTGGTTCGTGTCTGCCTCGCACGTTGCCTGTCTGTTCTTCCCGCTGATGAGTTCGTGTCCAGGCGCTTCTGGCATCGCGCAACCAGCTTTCGGTAACCCCTGGCGATGCAATCCAGAACAGGCTCTGGGCCTTGGCCAGGCATAAACGCGGTCGCTCACACACAACCTCACGGGGAAGTTGCTCAATCCAGGAGAGAAGCGACGCGTCCCTGAACCGACTCCAGATGTGCTGGCTGGGGATCTGCTCCATCAGTTGTGCTGCCCAGGACCACTCGTGCGCCTGCAGCGCGTGCTGGATGGCTTCACTGCGCATCTGATGTGCCGCATACCACTGACTGGCCCGCAGATGCAGAAGCGGCACCTCGGTGGGAGAGGTCTGCTCCAACTGAGCGCGCAATACCTCGGTAAAGAGAGGGTGGTAGGCATACCACTGGCGCTGCTCATCAAGGAGACTCAGAAAGAGATTGGCCCGTTCGACTTCTTCCAGGAAGAGCTGGCTGTCCTGCTGCTGTAGAACAGCATTACACAGGGAGTTACATAGACGGGGGAGGATGGACGTTCGCAGGAGAAAGGTCCGCACCTGCTCTGGCTGGCGGTTCAGCACCTCCTGCACCAGGTACTCGAACAGAGTGGGTTGGGTTCTCTGGAAGGCTTGGAGCAGATCTTTCGGGGGTGTCTGCCCTTTGAAGGCGAACGCCGCCAGTTGCATGGCAGCCCACCAGCCCTGTATGTGTGCGCCCACTTTCTGGATGTCCTGCTCGGTAAACCGAGGATCCATCACACCGTGCAGGAAAGCGGTCATCTCCTCCCTGGTCGCGCGCAACTGCTCGGTGCGTAATTCCAGGATCTGAGCCTGAGTACGTAGCCGAGCCAGGGAAAAAGGGGGATTTGTCCGCGTCGCCAGCACCACACACAGGGTAGGTGGCAGGTGCTTGAGCAGCGAGACCAGCAGGGCATGGATCGCTGGCTCCGTAATCTCCTCATAATTATCCAGTACCAGCACCAGGGGTTCGTTAAGCTGGGCCAGGCCATTGATCAGAGCCGTGAGCATCGCTTGCCAGGAGGGTTGCGGGGTATCATGAAGTGCCGCAAAGGGGAGGAGCGAGAGCCCCGGCTGGCACTGTTCCAGTGCAGTCAGCACGTAGGTCCAAAACTGAAAGGGAACGTTGTCGCTCGCGTCAAGCGACACCCAGGCTACTGGCGGGTGGCCTGGAGCAAACGAACGAACCCAGCTTGCGAGGAGCGTGGTTTTCCCAAAGCCTGCAGGGGCAGAGACGAGCACGACGCGTTGGTGGAGACCTGCATTAAGCAAGGGCAGGAGGTGAGGGCGAGCGATGATCTCATGGGAAGAGACCGGGACGAGAAACTTGGTTGCAAGCAGTGGTTGAGGAAACGAGCGTGGGATGGGCTCGGGAGCATTGTTCTGGCATTCACGGTCTTTCTGGCCCATGATCGTTCACCCCTTTCTGCATCTTCCTCTGCTTTTTTGGAGCAAGCATGTCAATCCTTTGAGAAAACGCTTTGCCGCACCACATGGAGGAAGCCTCTGCTCCTTATCACTATAGCATCTTCCTCTGTCGGAATATACCCCTGGGCATTTGGTTCTGCGGCCAAAAGAAGGACAACAAAACGATACAACTTTCGTAACATTACTCGGTTGTCATTACTCCCTGAAAATACCTCTTTCGACACATGATTGCCCCTTCTTCTTTGCAGTATACTCCGACAGTCAGCACATCAACCGCCAGTAGAAACGCTGGCGAAATGTGATGGATGACGCCTTTTGCCCACTCGGGGCAGGAGAGATTCTTCATCAGGGATGAGGTACGTGAAAGGGAAATTGCGGCGTGGTTTCTACAACCGAAGAAAAAAAATACTCAGCGTCGTTCGTAGCATGGCTGATTTCCTGCATAAAAGAGAGGGGACTGTTGCAGAGAAGACAGAGGAAGATCGAAGATATAGAACCTCTCCCCTATCGTTATCATACCTTTGGATTTATTGAAAGCGATCGTCAAGAAGTGCAGCGTTTGCAACAAGCGCAGCTGGAATATGGCATCTATGCGTGTATTCCCGGAACCCAGCACACCTATGAAGCGGTAATCCAATCGCTTGTCGGGCTCGATTTACGTCGGCAATATGAAGCACGCAAGCAAAGAAATCACATGTCCTCACCAAAGCGGCACCAAACCATCACGGTGAAAAGGAGGAACCAAGAGGGGGCTTCTGATGAAACAAGAGCACGAGCTCCACAGCGGGACGTCTGTCCCCACAACCATGGTGCTCAAGAAGACCATCGTTGAGAAGAGAGAAGGCAGAAACACATGAGAACAGACGCATACAGCAAGAGGAGATGAAACGGGAGAGGCTATGGCCACAAAAAAACACGTGCAGGCAATCGTTGAGCAATTGGGATTAATTGATCTAGGAGAGGCACAATCCTACTGGGAAAAGGAGAGAAAACGGATGACGATCATGCAAGAAGTGCAAGACATCGTTGAGCAATTGGGATTAATTGATCTAGGAGAGGCTCAACAGTATGGGGGAAATGGAACAATGGAGAAAGACGTGAACGACAACCAGCGAAAACAACGCCTTGACGCGAAGGCACCTATCCCAGAGCCGGAGGAACGCGGCGTAGCTTTCATGGGGATCAGCACGAAAGGCAAGGGCACAAAAGGAGCGTAGACGTGAAAATTGTGGTTGATTTAACCCGCATGGTAAGAGCCATGCACCGAAGGTGCACCACCCTGGATGAAAGCCATCTATTCTGAGACTTTCAGAGAAAAATGCCCTGAAATCTAGCTCTTACACTGTTTTGGTTACAGCTCACAACGTTCAAGAGAAACACTAAAAGCTCTTGACCTCAAGCACTTGAGGTTTTTTATACTACGGACATGAAGAAGATATCCACACTTCCGCATCAAGAAACCTCTACCATTCACGAGGTAGCTCAAAGAAGTGGGTTGAGCATTCCGATCCTCAGATATTACGAAGACATCGGGCTTGTGCCTGATGTCGAGCGTGATACGAGCAGTGGGCATCGACGCTATCGTGCTGACACGCTCCAGATGCTCGAGTCTCTGGCAAACTTGCGTGCCGTTGGCATGAGCGTAGAAGAGATGCGTACCTATCTGACCCTTGTGCTCCCAGGGCGACGAGACGGCAGTCGAAAAGCGAGACCTGTTTCAGGCACACGCCGAAGAAGTGGGAAAGCAGATTGCGCGGCTGCACATACGCCAACGCTACCTCTCGTTGAAAGTCACCTACTGGGATGCTCGGGCCCGTGGTGATCTGGACGAAGCCGCGCGCATCGCTCAAGAGTACGAAAGTATTGTGAAGGATTTAAGATAACTAATAAAGGCAGGAAACACATGGCAGGATTAATAACCACACCTTTCGGTGCGGCAACAACCGCGATGGAAGTCATTGAAGGGATCGATTTACGTGGGAAACGAGCCATCGTTACAGGTGGCGCGAGCGGTATCGGAGTGGAAACAGCTCGCGCTCTGGCACAAGCTGGTGCCGAA
This sequence comes from Ktedonobacter sp. SOSP1-52, assembly GCF_016587395.1. NCBI lineage: Bacteria > Bacillati > Chloroflexota > Ktedonobacteria > Ktedonobacterales > Ktedonobacteraceae > Ktedonobacter > Ktedonobacter sp. SOSP1-52. The sequence continues at coordinate 90,675 of NZ_BNJH01000007.1, read as the reverse complement.
GTGATGCTCGCCGTCCGCAATACCAATGTAGGTGAACAGACAGCCGAAAATATCAGGCAAACGACAGGCAACCAGCATATTCACGTCGGACAGCTCGACTTGTCAGACCTGCATTCGGTCCGTGCGTTTGTGAGAGGCTGGGAGGGTTCACTTGATATCCTCGTCAACAACGCCGGAGTCATGGCCATTCCACAGCGGGAGGTCAGTGCGCAAGGACATGAGATGCAATTCGCCACGAACCATCTCGGCCACTTTGCGCTGGCGCTTGGTTTGCACGACGCGATGGCAGCGACAGGCCATGCGCGTATCGTGTCGGTCAGTTCGGTGGGTCATATCAATGGCGAGGTGGATTTTGATGACATCGACTTTCACCATCGCCCCTATGACGCATGGGTCGCCTATGGACAATCCAAGACAGCCAACATTCTGTTTGCAGTAGAAGCAGCCAGACGCTGGGCCGATGATGGCATCGTTGCCAATGCGCTGAACCCTGGCCGAATCGCCAGTACCAATCTTGGACGCTACCTGGAGGATGCACCGGTGAATCCCGCACAATCAGGTCCGGCAAGCACGGGGGTGTCGACTAAAAACATCGAACAAGGCGCGGCGACCTCTGTTTTGCTGGCCACCTCACCGCTCGTCGAGGGCGTCAGCGGTCGCTACTTTGAAGACTGCAACGAAGCTGGGCCGCATCAGCCCGGTATTCGTCGAGGGGTAACGGCATATGCAATCGACCCTGAGAACGCGGTACGATTATGGAGCACCTCACAGAACATGCTCAACGAAGCACAATGACGCGGAAGCGCATCTGGTACGTCAGACAAAGAGTCCTCACTTCATCTGTTCTGTTGACACAGGAAAGAAATATGCTCTTCAGATAGATACTCAATGCTCTTCTGGAGAGTTGTAAATCACTTTTTTCTATGAGGCAAAAAACACACAATGACGTGGGTAGATAGCAAGTGGCTCGGGAGGCCTCGGCGGTTGCGTAAAGGCTCATCTGAGAAATAATGGTTTGCCTCATTTCATTATGCGATTTTTGCCTCACAAACAAAAGTGATTTACACGTATTGTCCGCATCGCCGCTCCTTCAGGGCGTGAGTGGACGATACTTCGAGGACTGCAACGAGGCTCTCGTGGTAACGAAGGCCAATGGCTACGCGAGTGGCGTGGCACCCTATGCCCTCAATGCCGAGAATGCTGATCGCCTCTGGGAAGCATCATTGCGCCTCTTTGCCTGATACTTCCGTTCTCTCTCCTATGTACCTCTTTCTGAGTGAAAGAAAATGCCATGAGCACTCTACAAACGACCATTCCAATGACAATTGGCTTCGTGGGCCTCGGGGACCAGGGAGCGCCGATCGCCCGCGCCATTTCTGAAGCTGGCTATGAACTCCATGTATGGGCGCGACGTTCACAGTCGCTCGAAGCGTTGACAGGAGTGAAGTATCAAGCCTATGACACTGTCAGCGAGATGGCGGCAGCAAGTGACCTGGTGGGGCTCTGCCTCACCGAAGACTCCGATATCCAGCGCGTTGCCCTTGACGGTGGCCTTTTGGCGAACATGAAGCCAGGCTCGGTACTGGTCAACTATGGGACAGGTCTTCCCGCGTTTGCCGCCGAACTCACCACCATTGCATCTGCATACCAGGTCCACGTGATCGATGCTCCGGTCAGCGGCGGCCATTCAGGTGCAGTTGCGAAGCAACTTCTGACGATGGTTGGAGGAGAGCCTGAGGTGGCGGAACGCTGTCGCCCGGTGTTTGAAACATTCTCCAAGAAAATCGCGTACCTGGGATTGGCGGGTTCAGGGCAGATGGCCAAGCTGATCAATAATGCCCTGTTGTTGATGAATATGAAGAATATTGAAGATATTCTTCAATTCGGAGAACACGCTGGTCTCGCAATCCCTGCTCTTATCGATGTGCTACGTGCGGGAACCGCAAGAAGTTACGCGCTCGAAACGCTCGGGACAATCCTTACCACCGAGAAGGCCCCCATCTCCAGAAGCTCCAGTTCATCGATATGGACCTGTTCGCCGAAGCTGTCGCCCTGGTCAGCTACGAAACAGAGGCCATGATCAGATATGCCGTTGCCGGAGCAACGGGCCTGACTGCTCAGATTGTCCGTGATAATGAAGATCTCCCCCGTTGGATTGTCTGCTTCGATGTCCTTGAGCAACTCGATGGAGTTCTTGGAATGACGCGTAGCCGCACATCTGGTCAATTCTTTGCCATCGCGGACCCGCAGGGCTCCATAGATCCACACCTTGTCATCACCACGACTGTATTCCAGGGGAGCTTTGATGCGATGCCCATCAGGCGACCACCCAGGGGCTGGCGCGAAGGTGCGCGGGGTTACCGGTCCGAGCTCATCAGCGCAGATGGTCGTCGATCCCGCTGGCGGTTGGGTGGAGTGGGTGACGACCGCAGTCCTTTTGGGACACGCGTCTTTGTCATCGCTGGTTCCCCAACTGTGAGTATGGCGCCAGCGCTTGCCTTCGCGGAGGTACATACGTCGGATCTGGCTCCGTTCGACCTGGATACCCGCGGCATGGGCAGAGTCGGTGAAGGCATCCAGGCTCCATTGGGCTGACCCTTCCTCATCTCGGGCATCCAGGGTTCCATCCGCATATCTTTCCAATTTCCCAGGGGGTGGTTGCTTCGCCAGGGCGAGAATCCGGCTGCGCTCCTGCTCAGTCAAACGCGGTTTGCGTCCTGCTCCTTCCCGCATCCCCAGGCCGTTGATCCCTTGCGCATTAAAGCGGTTCAGGTGGATGCACACGGTCCTGGGATGGCATGAGAGCGTGGTGGCGATCTCTTGCGGCGTCTTGCTTGCCCAACTCTCGACCACCATGTGGGCATGAAATTTCCAATCGGCTGGGGCATGAAGGCTCCTGGCGAGTTTGCGCACCTGGCGTTCTTCCTGCTTATCTTGTGCCGCTCGGGCTTGCACACGTTTGGGCATAGCTCTGCTCCTTTCTTGGTGACTTGCGTTCTTCTCTTTTAGCGTAGCACCAATGAGGAATAGAGCAGTAGCGGTTGCCTGCATCACCTTGAATCCAGGTTGTTTCAGGCAATGGATCTCTCGCCCTGACGCTTTTTGGGACCATGTAAAAATACCACCAGAAGATGGCAGGCAGCACAAAGAGCTCCAACGGTTCTCCACGCTGACCCCTGATCTGCTTCGCTTGGTTGATTGGCTCCAAACTACCCACTGCATTATTGCCCCATCCACTGACTGCCACTCCCACTCGATCCCTTGCACTTCATCATATTCCATGAGTCCAGCTCGCCAGAGTGCCTTAAAGAAGCCTTTCTGCTCCCATTCTTGAAAGCGATCGTTAACTGTGGAACTCGCTCCCAACTCCCGAGGTAAAGCATTCCATTGTATCCCCATGCGTAAGACGTACATGATGGCTGCAAAAGCTTTGCGATTTTCCATCCGAGGTCTTCCTCCCTTGGCATGCGAGGGAACTGGCGGGATCAGTGACTTGACTTTCTCCCACCATGCTTCGCTTCCCTCCCATGGGTGCGTCCTTGCCATTAATTGCTTCCTCTTGTATCTTCCCAAAATGCGCATCAGAAGAGCCTCATGGCAAGAGGAACTCATCGCCACGCATCCGTGAAGCGCTTGCAACCCGTTTCGCTCCCAATCCCATCTCTGATTATCTTTCTGAAACGGGTTGGGAAAGCTCGTTTTGTTGGATCAACTCCTCAGAGACGTTCCAGAGCCGTTGGCGTACCTCCGCATCATAAGAATGCGTAGAAGAAGGGATCTGCTTGCAGTCGGAGAAGTACTTCCCACTCACCCTTTCAACCTCAGGTGAGGTCGCTAGGTAGAGCGTCGTCTGCGCCCCTTTCTCTTCAGATATACCAGTCAGGAAGTAGAGGACCTCCCCAAAGACATGTATAAGACCCTTTGTGCCGCCGTTGAAACCAGAGTGAACTCGACCAGGATGAAGCGCGTTAACTGTGACGTCTGCGTCCTTGAGCCGATCAGCTAATTCGTAGGTAAAGTAGATCTGTGCGAGCTTGGCCTGGTTATAGGCTTTCACGAAGTTATATTTTTGTGCCCCTTGCAGATCGGCAAAATCAATTTTTCCATGAGGATGCGCGTCTGAACTGACGTTGATGATGCGAGCCGGAGCGCTCGCTTTAAGCACATCCAGCAACAGCTCTGTCAGCAGAAAAGAGGCCAGGTAATTGACCGTAAAGGTCTGCTCCAACCCATCAGGTGTCGCTTTGCGCTCTCCATAAATACCTCCAGCATTATGGATCAGAACGTGAAGTTGAGCATATTTCTGTTTGAACTCGCTGGCCACGCGACGTACCTGCGAGAGATCTGAAAGGTCCGCGACGAGCAGCTCGACCTGGTCGTTCGAGCTTTCCTTTATGATCTCTGCCCGCACAGCTTCTCCTTTCGCACGATTGCGGCAGACCATCACCACGGTCGCGCCCATTTTGGCCAGTTCTCTGGCTGTGACTTTGCCAATGCCTGAACTACTGCCTGTCACCAGGCAAACTTTTCCTTGCATGCTCTTGTTATTCATGGTCATGGTTCCTATCTCCTGCTTGTTTGAAATGACGTGGAAGCCTCTCGGGCAAGCCCTGTTCCCTCTTCAAAGGCACTTGCCTCTTCCATGCTCAGAGTGTAAACTATAGAGCCGTGTCTATAGTCAAGTCGTTTTAGGAGAAGATTCCCATGCGCATCAAAGAATTAGAAGAAAAGACCGGTTTGACACGTCATACGATACGTTTTTATGAGAAACAAGGGTTCCTCAGGAAGCACGCTATCCGCCGCGAGGGAAACAATTATCGGGATTATTCCGAGGAGACGGTTCCTTATCTCCTGATGCTCAAAGCAGGTCAGGCAGCAGGGTTTACATTAGCAGAGCTCAAAGAACTCATCAGCGCAGATGAGGCGAATGAACTTTCTCTCCAAAGAAAAGTTGAGCTTCTTCGCTCGAAGATGAAGGAGATCGACAGAAAAAAAGCCGAATTAGACCAGATACAGGCGTACCTCGCATATAAGTTGACGTTGATCGATCCCGAAGCAAATGGAACTACTTGTGGCAATATTGGCACCATTCCCGAAATGCTGACAGGCCCTTTTTCCACCGTGTGGAATGTATGCTTGTGTAAATCAGCGAAATAAATGAGGGAAGAATTGAGGGAATGAGTGAGGGAAGCAAGGATGTTTGAGCGGAAAAAGAGTGAAAAAGATGGAGAAAGAGCGAGGAAAGGAGAGGAATCCCTCACGGAGCCTGCCAAAAAGAGGATCCTGGAGCGTGCAAAATAGGAGCAAAGTGAGCGATGGGTGTGCGAGGCAGGAGAGGGTCATTGGCGGAAGAACAGCGCAGGAGATGCTGAGTGGAATGGGTGTGTTGGGTCTGGTGAAGAGGCGTCTGGAGCGTATTGGCACCAGGACCTTAAAGAGTGTGCAAAAAAAAACCTCAAAGAAAGGGAAGAAGAGGATCGGCCTCTTTTTTTGCGGAGTAATTGGGGAGAAATCTGAAGAAGAACATGAGGGGTATGGAGGGGGAAGGGAAAGAGCAGAGAAAAGAGGGAACAAGAAGCAGCCTGGAGTGAACCCAAGGAGCCAGACCAAGAGTTGAGGAAGGCAGTGGTAGAGTGAGAAGAGAAGTCAAAAAAGGAGCCAACAGATGAGCGGAAGGGTTCACTCACGAGAATTGAAACTCAAGGTAGTGCGCCAATTAACAGCTGGTGAACGGCGTCCAGCCCAAGTCTGTCGAGAGTAGAATCTTGCGCCCAGTGTCATCTCGCGCTGGCAAAAAGAATACTAGTTGCATGGAGAAGCCGCCTTTGTGAGCAGGGGAGAAACTGAGCCATCTGCTCAGGAGAAAATTGCCGAATTGGAGCGCTTTTGTGGGCAGTTGGCGATGGAGAATGCCTTATTAAAAAAAGCATTGGGCAAGCTCCCGTTGAGCAACGGCATGCCGTTGTTGAGCATGCTCTAGAGGAGCAGATGCCCTTCTCTCTTCGTCAACTCTGCCAGCTGATGCAGATCAATCGCGCATGGTACTCTGCCAAGCACCACAAGCCGGATGAAAGCTGGAAACAGGAAGAGCAGGTGGCATTGCGTGATGAGATCGAACAGATTGTCTTGGATTTTCCAGGCTATGGGTATCGTCGTGTGACGAAGGCATTACAGCGAGCAGGTCGGCATATCAACCATAAGCGGATCTTGCGTATCATGCGGGAAGAGTCCCTGTTGTGTCACTTAAAGCGGCATTTTGTGCGCACGACTGACTCGCATCATCCTTACCCGGTGTATCCCAACCTGGTCAATGGATACACGCCAGGCGCTCCCGATGTGATCTAGGTGGCGGACTTAACCTCCATCCGGCTCAGGAGCGAGTTTGTGTACCTGGCTTGCATTGTGGATGCCTCCTCTCGGCGGTGTGTCGGGTGGAACCTCTCACGCCGGATGGATGCCTTGTTGGTGCTTGGGCCTTGGAAAACGCGCTGGCAACACGAGAGGTGAAACCAGGGCTGATCCATCATTCGGATCGTGGTGTGCAGTATGCTTGCACTGCCTATGTGGAAAGGCTCCAGAGTGTGGGGATTCAGGTCAGTATGTCGGCTAAGGGCAACGCCTATGACAACGCCAAGGCGGAGAGCTTCTTCAAGACCTTAAAGCAGGAGGAGGTGTATCTCAAAGCCTATCAGACCTTTGAGGAGGCACACAGCAACATCGGCCAATTCCTTGACGATGTCTACAATACCAAGCGCTTGCATTCGAGCCTGGGATATATGCCTCCCGCTGAATTTGAAGCAGCATATTATCAGCAGATGTTGCCTTGACTTACCTTCTGGTCTGCTATCAAGGGTTCACTCCAGTAAATTGATCGCGCTCCCTTTCGGAAAAAAGGATCGTTCTTTCAAGACGTTGTTTGCCTACGTGATGATGGGCAACCTAAACCAGAACGTCGAGCCTTCTCCTGGCGCACTTTCCACGCCGACTTCGCCTTGATGTTGGGCAATGAGTGTCTGACAGATGTAGAGGCCCAGACCTAATCCTTTCCCCAAAACATCCGATTGAATAGGAGTGCTTTTGGCCTGGTGATAGCGCTGCCAGATCGCCTTCTGCGCTTCTGTTGTGAGACCTGGTCCCTGATCGCGCACCCAGACGCGTACATGGTTCTCCTGAAGCGTCACGCCAATGACGACAGGCAGGCTTGGGCTCGAATAACGCAGGGCATTGGTCACATAGTTCGTGAGGGTATTGTCAACTTGACGAAGAAATGGAAGAGTTTTTTGAGGGAAAGGGAGAAAGACGGGAAAGAAGCGGAGGATTGGAGCGGATGGTGTGGTGTCAGGCGGCAGCTTTCCCGCCAGTCACCTCGTTCCATGCAAGGAAACGATCCTGCATGAGGGCACGGTAATCTCTGGCGGTGAGGAGATGCCGTTTGGGTCGAAAGTGATCCAGGATCGGCCCAAACGCAGAGAGAAACCGTTGGGCTTGGCTAGGGGATTTGAAGCGCCTCAGGGTTCGTTCACGTTGCCGCGTCGGCTGGTGGGAACGTTCCGCTCGATTGTTTAAGCCCTTGTGTTGGCGGTGCTTAACGCTGGGCATGATTTCCCTCTTTGCGGCAGCGTAGCTAGCCAGCTTGTCCGTGATAATCACCCGTGGGACATATTGGAGTCCTTTGAGTAACTTGCGAAAAAACTTCTTGGCCGCATGCTTGTTGCGTCGGCTCTGCACGAGGATATCCAGGACGTTGCCCTCCTGATCAACCGCTCGCCAGAGATAGTGGGTTTTGCCATTGATCTTCAGGTACACTTCGTCTAAGTGCCACTTGTCTCCTGTTTTCGGACGGCGGCGTTTCAGTTTATTGGCATATGTCTGGCCAAACTTTAAACACCATTGCCGGATGGTTTCGTAGGTCAATACGGCTCCACGCTCCGCCATAATCTCTTCAATATCACGAAAACTCAAGGAGAAGCGAAAATACAACCACACGCAGTGGCTTATAATCTCTGGTGGGAAGCGAAAGCCTTTGTAGCGAGATGCAGATGCCAGTGTTTTCATGACGGTTAGTCTACCAGAAATTGTAGTCTCTCAGCAAGTTGACAATACCTTTCATATGGACTGTCTCTCCCTCTTGCTGGTTTCTCGCCACTACACGATTCATCACTTCTATCTTTCCCTCGGCTCGTTGAGACTTTTTATTTAGCTCCCACGCTGATAGTGTTGGCGAATTAACTTCCCTAGCTCAAACAGCGGAGAAATTGCCTCTTGTTGCAAGCTCAATTTTTGATTTCGCCAACACTATCCACGCTGGTGTAATCTGTTACTTTCACACCTATGATAACTTCACTCCTGGTTCCAATTATTTCCCAGCGCTACAATGCCAACCATCCAAGTGGAAATGATCATTGACTTCTCCACTTCTCAGAAACGGGAATAGCTCATAAACACATGAAAGGATGATAGAGATATGGAATTACACCTCACCGGAAAGAGGGCGTTGGTCACAGGATCGAGTTCTGGTTTGGGCGAAGCAATAGCCAGAATGCTCGCGAAGGAAGGTGCCGCCGTCGTAGTGCATGGTCGCAATGAAAAACGGGTGAATGATATAGCCGAAGCGATTCGCGCTGATGGTGGACATGCGGCGATCGCGATTGGCGATCTCACCACCGATGATGGAGCTGATATCGTTGCATCCACTGCACTGGCAGAAGGCCCCATTGATATTCTGGTCAATAATGCTGGTGTCTACGATCATTTATCGTGGGCAGAGGCGACAACGACGCTCTGGGCCCAGATATATAACACCAATGTGATTTCCGGGGTGCGTATGATTCAGCGCTTACTGCCACAGATGCGCGAACGGCACTGGGGCCGGGTCATCCATATTGGCGGTGGATTGTCGATGCAGCCAATGGCAGTCCAGCCACACTACAGCGCCACACTGGCAGCTCGCCATAACCTTGCCGTATCCCTCGCACGTGAACTCAAGGATACCGGCATCACGTCAAATGTGGTCGCACCGGGCGCAATTCTGGTCGGAGAAGTCCAGGCATTGCTTACCCGCCTGGCTCCGTCCAACGGTTGGGGCGAAACATGGGAAGAGATCGAGCGTGGTGCGGCACAAGATCTGGTGCCCAACGATGTTGGCCGCCTGGGGAGACCAGCGGAGATTGCCGCAGCCGTCGCCTACCTGGCAAGTCCGCTTGCCGATTATGTGAGTGGGGCAACCATCCGCGTCGATGGTGGAACTATTCGCTCAGTCATCTAAGAGAGCAAAGGGCATCGTGGCAGCTTTGAGATCTTACGTGAACGATGCTGGATTTTTCTTCAAGGGAAGAGCGTCATTGTGTGGTGAACATCCGCGTTCCCCATAGGTGAGCAGTGTTGTCCTCGCTCATCGAGCGGGTGTTTGCCAGCGCCAGAGGAGAGAGCCGCCAGGCAGGGCATGGGTCCATCCAGAATCCGTGGAACGCGCGCGGTCTCCCGCAAGTGTCTGCAGACCGGTCACAGGCGGTTTGAGCCATGTATGTGTTGGCCCAAACCGCGGATGACGAGCATGTTGCTAGTGCTGTTGAGAAGAGGCGCTCGCTCGCACCCGATTCACGACGTCGCGAATAGCGTCAATGACAACCTGTGGTTGATCAAGCTGGATGCGCATGACCACTGTGTTCGATGACACGAAGAGAGCCGTGCGGGGAAAGGTGAGCCAGCTCAGCCTGGAGTTCGAGCCAGCAGTGCTTCATGGTGGCGTTGGGCCAGACGGTTCTGTCAGAACTCAAACTTGATCTTGCTGAGAGGCAGCAGATTTGTTATGCTCATCCCGTCAGAAAATGGAACGAGGAGTATGGCCAATGAACTGTCCCCATTGCACAGGCACGAGAACGAAAAAACGAGCGAAGAAAACGAAACTGGGGTATGCAACATTCTTCTGTCTGGCATGCCAGTGTACTTTTAATGAACGAACCGGGACTCCTTTTAACTATCTCGAGGCCCCCACTGACATTGTGGTGCTTGTTGTTTTCTGGCGCCTGCGGTATAAGCTGAGCCTGCGTGATGTGGCGGAAATGTTTTTAGCACGAGGCTTTGTGTTTACGCACGAGACGGTTCGAGACTGGGAAGAGCGTTTTGCGCCCTTGATCGCCGATCAATTGCGCACAAAACGACGAGGTCAAGCAGGGGTCTCCTGGTATGTGGACGAAACGTATGTCAAAGTGCATGGAAAATGGTGCTACCTCTATCGTGCCATCGACCAAGATGGCAATCTGGTTGATTCGCGGCTGAGCGAAAAGCGAGATATGGATGCCGCCAAACAGTTTTTCAAACAAGCCGTTGCTGTGGTTGACCATACGCCAGAGCAGGTGACAACGGACGGCCATACATCCTATCCGCGTGCAATACGCGAGACAATGAGCAGCAACATCCAGCATCGGACAAACAAGTATCTCAATAATCGGCTGGAGCAAGATCATCGAGGAATCAAGCAACGCTACTATCCAATGCGTGGATTTGGGAATTTCGCCTCAGCGGCACGTTTTTGTCGTGCTTTTGATGAATTACGCAACTATTTTCGCCCACGTTCTCTCATGAGAGAAACCCTGTCTCTTCCGGAACAACGACGGTTGTTTTGCGAAAAACTTGCAGTCCTGCGACTCCTGCTACTGATGGCTTCCTAGCTCAATGGATGATGAGTTGAAAGACTGCCACCTCTTTCTGTGGGCTTTTATGCACTCAGTTCTGACAGAACCTCTCAAAAAACCTTCATTTCTTGAGAGATCTATTCCTCTGAGATCTCTTGTAGCGTGGATGGTTCCGAGAGAAATAGCCCTATGAAAGAGGCGCTACCCAGAGGAAGTGTGATGATGCATGCGATATCGTCGTACACGCATCAGTGTTGCGCACGTCTGGTTGCACCACTGGCGGTTCTTTTGTCGACTCTCATCATAGAAGACCCAACCACAGGCCGGATTTTGACACCGCTTCAGGCGGAGAGGATCATGCTGGATCAAAAGCTGCGAAAATGAAAAAGCGACCTCGCGGACAAACCAGCGCCAGTCTGATTGTAAAGGATGATGAGAAAGGGCATAGTGGTTTTTTTCCCTGGTAAAAAATGGCGTGGAAGGCATCAGCGCGAGAGCTGTGTTAATCGTTTCCACGTCTTGCTCAGAAGGATCGGTTCCTTTTCCAATTGCCTCTATGATGTTGCTCATGGCAGAACGTAAGGTTTGCAGAGCTTCTCGTGCTTCTGGCTCCAAAGGAAAAGGCGTCTCTATTCCCCATCGCTTTATGAGGTGCTCAATCCAGCCCGAGTTGAGTAAGCGATCCTGTTCTGGTTCTCCACCCCGGTATCCTTGCCAATTGCTATTGAGGATGTCCACACACAGTGCTTCCATCAACGTAACTCCTTTGGTTGACCTTGACCGTTACTCCTTCCAATTGTACTATATCACATGTAACTGCTTTGGACAAATTTATACGTTACAATCCGACAGTGGAGTAGGAAGTCCTTGAAGCGAAAGGAAGACATGCTCTCATGAAGAGAAAAGCAAGCACATCGTTATGGCGTCATGCACCGTTTCTCAAGCTGTGGCTAGGACAAACGATCTCATTGGTTGGCTCGCAGGTCACGCTGCTTGCTCTTCCTCTCATGGGCTTGCTCATCCTGCATGCTTCAGCCTTCCAGATGGGTCTCTTAGGAATGGTGCAATACCTTCCCTTTTTGTTCGTGAGTCTTTTTGCAGGCGTTTGGATAGATCATCTTCCTCGACGGCCCATCCTGATTTTAGCAGATATTGGGCGTGCGATCCTTTTAGGCTGCATTCCTCTCCTTGCTCTTTTTCATTTCTTGCGCATGGAATACCTCTACCTTCTTGCCGGACTGATCGGGCTCTGTACGGTTTTCTTTGATATCGCATATACTACTTTTCTTCCCCAGCTTCTCTCCTCAGAGAAGCTCATCGAGGGAAACAGCAAGCTCCAAATGAGCGAATCGCTCGCGCAAATTAGCGGACCTGGGCTTGCTGGTTTTGTGATTCAGGTGTTCAGTGCCCCTCTTGCTCTCCTCATCGACGCTGGTTCTTTCCTGTTCTCCGCTGCATTTCTCGCCAGCACCCACCTACGAGAAACGAGCAAAGCTGTCCAAAGAAAGAGAAAAGCACAACCTCTGCTGGTTTCGATACGTGAAGGGCTTCATCTTGTTTTTACCCATCCGGTGCTGCGTGCCTTCGCGGGTTGTGGAGGGACAGCCAATCTCTGTACAAATGCTCGTCTTGCCATCTTGCTTCTCTATCTGAACCGAACCCTTTCTCTCCCGGCTTTCCTCATCGGGTTGCTTTACACACTTGGAAGTTTTGGCAGTTTACTAGGAGCCTGGCATGTCCAAAGGGAAATAAAGCGTAGGGGAATAGGATGGGTGACTCTCTATACCCAGGTGCTCGCTGGAGGAGGTGCCTTACTCATTCCTGGAGCCTTTGGAGCGCCATGGCTCTCGATAGGACTTCTTGCATTGGCTCAAGCCATCTGGGGATATGCTGCTATGGGCTACAGTGTGGCCTCTCTGAGTCTGCGTCAAGCCATGATTTCTGATGAGTATCTTGGTCGTGTGACGGCCACTCTTCGCTGGATTGGTTGGGGAGGAGCTTCTCTGGGATACCTTCTTGGAGGAATAGCAGGGACGTATCTGGGCTTACGAATCACACTCGTTCTGGCGGGATTGGGAGAACTGCTTTCAGCACTCTGGATCTTCTCTTCTCCGTTAAGGACAAAGTCGTTCTCTTTCTCCTCTCCACTGACAGGAGATGAGGCAGGCGAAAAAGAGGGAAACACCACAAAGGAAATATTGCTCGTGGATGGTCTCGAGTTAGAGAATGGCGAAGAGCGTAAAGCCAGTGAAAATGCCAAATAAAATTGACAAAGTGCGTCATCCATAACATATCTCAAAATCGACCGGCAGCCTGTTGAAAAAGTCTTTGTCGAGCTTGACATGAGAGGATGGGTGAAGTGCAATGTAACAGGAGGAGTAACGACCATGATGGGTTTCTGTCATTTGAATCAATTCTTTTTCGGTTTGAAGAATATCTTTTCAAGGTATTGTGGAACTTAAAAGGCAAAACATGCGTGCTTTGCAGCATAACTTTTCCAGGCAACATCATTCTCATTTGCTCTCCATCAAGACCACTGAAACGGCCTTTTTCCTGGAGAGACGAAAAGTTATGCTGCATTGCATGAAGCTGCTTCTCAAGCCATTTGCGATATGCCAGATGAAACATTATGGTGCAGAACTGAGTGTGTTTTGATCTGGCACGGTAGCGAAAAAAGGTTCCAATCTGGCCTGGAAAAGTTATGCTGCACCACTCTTTTTCTTGAGCGACATTCAATCTGGCTTTGCAGGCTGATCCACAATATGCTCACGAAAAAGTTATCCTGCAGAAGAACGAAGAGAATTGGCTCAAACGACAGTTTCAAAGAGCGAATGTTTGCCCCTTTGACGGCTGTATCTTTAGAGGAACTGGTCCCGCAGGACCATTTTTATCGACATCTGGAACGCAAACTTGATCTCTCGTTTGTGCGAACGTTTGTCGAGGAGACCTATGCCAGCAAAGGCCGGCCTTCTATTGATCCGATAGTGCTCTTCAAGCTCCAATTGGTTATGTTTTTTGAAGATATACGCGTCTCCGCGCTTACTCATGCGTTTGGTTGCTGACCGGCTCAGCGTTCGCTGGTATCTTGGCTACGACCTGGATGATCCTTTGCCTGACCATTCAAGCCTGAGCCGTATTCGAACGCGTTACGGTCTCGCTATTTTTCGTCGCTTTTTTGATGCCATTCTTGAACAATGTCAACAGGAACATTTGATTTGGGGGAGAGAGCTCTACATCGATGCGACTAGAGTAGATGCCAATGCCTCTCTTGACTCATTGGCCACTCGTTTTGCGGTCGAGGCACGGGAAGCTTTCCAAAAGCACTTGCGGGAGCTCTTTCAGGAGGGGAACGAGCAGCAAACAACAGAGCCTGATCCCTCTCCCACCGAAACCAACTATCAGCCCCTTGTCTTCCCAACATCCCTTGCAAAAGAAGAGCAAGAGAGACGCTTGGCGCAGCAAGCCTCCCATCATGATTGGTACGCCAAAGGGGGGGAGCAACAACGTGAGGTGCGAGGGCTCTATCAACGTCGCTCTGATCAGCGGATCAGCACCACTGATCCAGATGCCACTCCTATGCGACATGGTGGAGGACCACTTCATCTTGGCTATCAAACCCATTATGTGGTCGATGGAGGAAAGCAACGGATGATCCTTGCGGCTCTGGTGACCCCTGCGGAGGTCATGGAAAACCAGCCCATGCTTGATCTGCTCTGGCATGTGCGCTTCCGCTGGCGATTACGTCCTAGGCAAGTCACTGGTGACACGAAGTATGGAACCCTTGAGAATATCAAAGCCATTGAAGATGCAGGGATGCGAGCCTACATTCCTCTCTTCAATAGAGAGAACGAGCATGGGGCCTATTACGGCTCTTCCAGATTCACCTATGATGCCATCCACGATCTCTATCTCTGCCCCGCTGGTCAGCCGCTCCACCTCTCTCGCATGGAGTACAAGGCAGAGAAGGCGGAATACCAAGCCGATGCCGCCATCTGCAATGCCTGCCCTCTGAAAGCGGAGTGTACTCCCAGCCCTTCTGGTCGACAGGTCCATCGCTCCTTTCATGCTGACTATCTCGAGCGGGTCAAAGGGTATTATCAAACTGAAGCGTATCAAAAAGCGTTGCGCAAGCGCAAGGCGTGGGTTGAACCCTTATTCGGGGAGGCCAAAGAGTGGCATGGGATGCGTCGCTTTCGTTTGAGACGACTCTGGAAGGTCAACTGTGAAGCCTTGGTAGTCGCCACGGGGCAAAATCTGAAACGGCTGCTCAAGAAGCGGGGATGGGGACGACACCCATTCCCCTCGGAGGACATGTGTGCCTCTTTTTGGCTGCTTTTCGGCCAAGAGTTCCTCCATTTGTACAAAAGCATCTTCTCTTTTGCCAAGTGATTGAGTTTTTCGAGAGTGAGAAATTCATACCTGCCTCTCTACTGATGAGTTTGGTATGGACTTTTTTCAACAGGCTGGTTCGTTATTTTTGACACACAGATGTGTTTGCAAAGAAAAGCGAGCAGTTCGCCTTTCTTTGCAAAACAATTGCCTGGGTCTGGTGAAGAACTATGACAGCTGATGACGCGCCAGAAAAAAGTTGACAACAAATGGCATGAGGATCTCCTCACTTATCTGTTGATTGAACGTGCCATTCTCGCATACGTATGCCTGATTCCTCGAATGGCGACGCCATACGCCTGAATGTTTTCAGGTGGTGCCATCCCAACATATCCAGCGTCGCCGAGATGATGCAGGTCAGTGCCCGCCATTTTGCACATCAAGGCAATCTGTCGGATCGTTTCCACGCTTGCTCCTTCCTGGGATGTGCCGAGAGCCGTCATCGTCATGGCGCCCAGTTGATGGGCATGAATAATCAACTCCCTGGCATACTCCAGGGTTATTCCAGGAACCGTTCCAGGCGCGGGAAGCAAGACAATGTCCGCGCCACTTGCTTTGAACGCCTCAATGTCGTCTTTGGTGAGAATACCTTCCCCGCCCTCAGAAATGAGGCCTGCGGCGTGCATCTTTCCGGCAACAAGAATGACCTGTTCACCCACCGCGGCGTGAATGGCTTTGAGAGCAGCAGTAATGGCTTTATTCGAGATCCCATTGCCTGGATTTCCCGTAAGCACAATGAATTTGGCTCCCATGGTGACCAGCCTTTGAGCATTGTGAGCGGTAGCCAGGCGACCCTCGCGGAGATCCCACAGATCCCCGCGTTGCTGTCGAAAGTCGGGATCAACGGCCTCTAGATTGACCCCAATGACCCGACCTGTCAAGTGTTGTAAAGCCTGGATCACCGACTCCGGCTCAATGCCATCAGGCATTCCATGAATCACAGGAGTCTCCACATCGAACAGATTGAGCAAGAGCAAATCAGCGCCCTGGCTAGCAGCTAACTCTGCATTGGTAATGGTCTGCAAAAGAGACTGCACAACACCAATAATCTCACTCACGACAACGCGCCCTTCGCTGGCACGCAGAGCATCGAGCAGGTTCAATTTGGAGATGGAGAGGAGTTCAGAAGCACTACAATCGAGATAGCGTTTTTGCATGTGTTTTTCCCTTTCTTCCTTGCAGGACCTATTGACAGAGTGTTCATCGCACCGCTAAGACAACACTCTCACACCGGTAGAACTTTCTTCTTGGCCTCAAGATCTTCAGGCGGCTTTTGTATGCCAACCAGAGCCATGAGCGCTCCAAGTGCCGCTCCTCCTGCTGCGACCAGAAGCCCTGCGTGGTACCCGTTGAACTGGGTCTCTGCTAATAAGGCTGAGGGATGGGCAATGGAGTGTCCGAAGGCGAGAAAGGCTGTTACTACAGCCGCAGTGACGGCGAGACCCAGCCCCCCACCAGCTTGCATACATGTCCCCTGAAGCCCCGCAGCCAGGCCCTGTTCAGTCGGCGCGATCCTGCTGACAGCGGCAACGGAGAGGGTTGGGCCAGCCAGGCCTGCGCCGGAGAGGGCAAGCACTACCGATGGTAAGATCGTTCCCACATAGTCACCTGCTTCATCAACCCTCAAAAAGAGCGCAATGCCTCTCAATAGACACAGCAGACCCAGAACGCTGGTGAGCCTGAGACCCAGTCGATTCATGAACCAGGGCGCGACAAACAAGCCGATCAGGGCGGAAGCGATACTGGCTGGCACCAGGGCCAGGCTCGTGTTCATCGGAGAGAAGTGGGCTATCTCTTGCAAAGAGAGGGTGTAAATGAAGAGGAAGCCGAACACTGACCCCTGCAAGGCGAGTGAGGCAACACTTGCCACACACAGAAGACGTGAGCGCAAGATGGTGAGCGGCATCAGGGGAGCCTTTGACCATCGTTCGATCAGCAGGAAGCCAGCCAGGAAAACGCCCGCCAGGGCGAAGAGTCCCACCGTCTTCACCACGCTCGTCCCATCTTCCTGCGCCTGTGTCACTGCGTAGACGAGCAGGAGCAATCCAGCGGTCACGGTGACAGCGCCCACAAGATCGTACGATCGCGGGCGGGGAGGCGACCTACCCTCCGGTACAACGAAGCGGGACAGCAAGAGGATCAGCAGCACAACGGGGATATTCAGAAAGAAGATCCAGTGCCAGTTGAGGAAGGTGGTTACCACTCCACCGAGGATGACTCCCCCGGTGAAACCCGCAGCTCCCATGGCCATAAAGATGCCCAGCGCTTTGTTGCGTTGCACCCCCTCCGCAAAGGTCGTCGTGAGGATGGAAACTGCTGCAGGAAAGGTCAAGGCTGCACCTATCCCCTGTCCCCCGCGAGCCAGAATCAAGAGCCAGCCGCTGTGCGCCATCCCGGTGGTGAAGGAGGCCAGGCCAAAGAGCGCGGCTCCAAGCAGAAAGATGCGACGACGACCAAGCAGGTCAGCAGCACGTCCCCCCAGTAACTGGAAGCCAGCGTAGGTGAGGACATAGATCCCTGGAACCCATTGCAGTTCCGTCGTGGTCAACTGAAGATCTCGTTGGATGTTGGGCAAGGCAATGGTGACGATGGACACATCAAGGGCGTCCAGGAAGATTGCCAGGCTGACGACAGCGAGGGTTAGTCTGAGGTATGTACGTCCTTGCTGTCCTCGCTCCAGGATCTGCTGCGCTGTGGCTGGAAATGTCTTCATCAGGTCCTCTCTTTCAGGTTAGCCAAGCAAGAACGTTTCCAGCACAGGAGTAAGGATCTCAGCCACAAGGTCGTGGGTTTGCCCCGGCAGGCGGCGGTGCTGCGCGTGGGGGAGAGCATCTGTGACAGCCTGGGCCGCGTCGCCGAGCATGGCCGGACTTGCCTCCCCACTGATCAGCAGGGTTGGGACCGCGATGGAACTCAGGCGAGAGGCCAGGAGATCCATTTTGCCCAGGATGGTGGCGTCGTAGACCAGCGATTGCGCGATGGCTTCGAGGGTGGGTCTGAAGGGTGCGTTGCGGAGCTGGGCCACGACTTCAGCGGGAATCCCCACCACGTCCGTCTGGTAGAGTTCGACCGCCTCCCCTCGCAACCCTTGCGAGAGCAGTTCGCTGAGCTGAGTTGCAACCGTCCGCGACCGCTCAGCCAGACCCTGCTCAATCAGAAACGGGGGTTCGTAAAGTGCCAACTTCGTGATGGGCAAGCCCTGCTCAGCCGCCATCAGCGAGAGGACAGCGCCGGAGGAATAGCCAAAGACCGAGGCCGATCCCCCTGCCTCGTCGATGAGGGCGGCAATATCCTCGATTTCGCGCTCGATGGCGTAGGGAGCGGTATCGGAACTTTCGCCGCGTGCCCGGCGGTCAACATTGAAGACGGTGAAATGCTCGGAAAGTCTCTCCGCCAGCGCTGAGCCGGTGAAGTGGTCGTTAAATGCGCCCAGCACCAGGATGATGGCTGGCCCTTCGCCAGATTGGTCAAATGCGATAGTTGTTCCATCTTGTGAGCGTACGTTTTTCATACCATGTCTCGCTTTCAGAAGTGATTTGAACATCGCTATCGTACTGCACTCAAGGGGCCATGTCTTGTACTGAGACGACAGCGTCTCAAGGCTTTCCCATCCGGGCGATTTGAGTAGGAGTCTGTCCGATGAAGCGCTTGAGCGCTCTGGTCAGATGGGGTTGATCGAAATAGCCAGCCTCTTCCACCGTATCAAGAACAGAGGTGCCTTGCCGCAACAAGCGAGCCGCGTGTTGAGACCGTTCAATCGCTTGAAGAGTACGCAGTGATAACCCGGTAGCGTGCCTGAAACGGCGCTGGAGAGAGCGTTTTGACATTGCTTGCGCCTGGTCCTGGAGTGCAGCATCAACCACTGGATCATGGACAAGCAGACCCTTACGCACCAGTTTGTTGACAAACATCTCGACGTTTTCATAGCTAGGAAATTGCCAGGAGAAGTCGCCTAACCAGAAGGATGTTGCAGATGTCCGAGGCAGGAACTCCCCTGTATCCGCCAGATGGCCCACCGGCATCTGCGGCAGAAAGGTCCCAAGGGGGAACGTGATGGAAAGGATCTCAGCGCCTTCGCGGTACAGCATAGTTGCCCCTTTCGTCATCGGACCCCACACCGAGAGGCTTATCTCATCTTGATATCGCACCACGAGCATGTTCCAAAGACCAGAAGCTGGGCAAAGAGAAACAGACTCTCTCTCTATACACAGACGCCCGATCTGTTCAACGTATGGGGAGTCAGAAGATCGCGTCTCACGTTCTGGCCTGGCGAGCGTTTGTTCCTGGCTGTGAAGTAGATGTTCAGGCATTTCTCTTGCGCTGTTGTGTAAGGGAATGTTTTTCATTCCATGCTTCTCCTTTGTGTGATGAAAGGTCTCCTGCCCGTGAGCAGGGTATTCAACTCTTCTTTTTCTGATCTCTCAGATCGGTCATGCCAGGAGCAGATCGATCCGAACAGCGCTCTCACAAAGGGCAAGCGCGTCTCCTGAGCGGCTGTTTCTTGAGTTGCGAAACTAACCGGTTGAGGCGTCTCGAAACCGTCCGCAGCCTGTTGAAAAACGCTTTGTTGAGCTTGACAAGAGCCGGGAGGGAGAAGTGCAATGCAAGGGAAAGGGGGAGCAAAGAAATGATGGGTTTCAAAGGACGGACGTTTGCCCCAGTGGTCGCTGTCTCCCTGGAGGATCTTGTGCCCCAGGATCACTTTTATCGACATCTGCAACGGGTACTGGACCTGTCGTTTGTCTATGACCTGGTCAGTGAATGCTATGCTGCGGATAGGAGACCATCCATTGATCCAGTGGTGTTTTTTAAACTGCAATTGATCATGTTTTTTGAAGATATCCGCTCCGAGCGCTTGCTGATGCGAATGCCTTGCCGATAGACTCAGTGTCCGCTGGTATCTTGGCTACAATCTGGATGATCCCTTACCTGATCATTCCAGCCTGAGCCGTATTCGAACGTGATTTGGTCTCGATGTGTTCCGTCGTTTTTTTGATGCAATTCTGGAACAATGCCAGCAGGCCAAACTGATCTGGGGCAAAGAACTCTACATCGATGCAACCAAAGTCGATGCGAATGCCTCTATTGATTCTCTCACCACTCGCTTTGCCGTCGAAGCCCGCGAAGCTTTCCAAAAACACTTGCACCTGCTTTTTCAAGACGAGGTTGAGCAACACCTCCCAGAACCTGGCGTCCCTTCTCTGGAAGCTGCTTCCCAACCAACACCTCTCCCAACGGCCCTCTCAGAAAAAGAGCAAGAATCGCTCCATATGGAACAAGAGGTTCGTCATGATTGGTATGCCAAAGGAGGACAGCAACAACGTGAGGTGCGAGGACTCTATCAACGTCGCTCAGATCAACGGGTCAGCACGACTGACCCGGATGCCACTCCCATGCGACAGGTTGTGTTGCAAGAAATTTAAAGAAAAGAAGATGAGTAAGAAATATCCCTTTCTGCTTTGTTTAAGCGACCACCCCAAACAATTGAGTGACGAATGTTGCTTGGGCTTCTGCATCCCCTTTGTCTACCCCTTGCAACTGTCCTTTCCTGATCATGTTCATCGTTTCGTACCCTTGAAGGGTTCGCCTTGCCGTCTCGAACGAGAAAAAGCCCATCCCGGGCTTGGCTAGGCGTTTAATAAAACGATGGTCTTGTTCAACCAAATTGTTAAGATATTTGACTTGTCTCAACTCACAGCTTTCGGGGAGATGTCCTCTTGCTTTGAGCTCGTTGAATGCTTTGGGATAGGCTGCGTTTTTGTCCACATTGATCACTCGTGGTTCAGCAGTATGAGGGGCGGCAAGGGTTTTCAGAAAGAAACGCTTGGCGGCTTCTCCGTCTCTGGTTGGGCTGAGTACGAAGTCGAGTGTCTTTCCCTGCGCATCAACCGCTCGATACAGATAGACCCATTCTTTTTTCACTTTGATGTAGGTCTCATCAACCCGCCAGGAGTCCGATGTGGTTTTCAAATAGGGACGACATCGCCGCTCCAATTCTGGCGCATAATGCTGAACCCAGCGGTAGATGGTCGTGTGATCAACGTGTAAGCCTCGCTCCATCATCATCTCTTCGAGGTCTCGATAGCTCAGCGAATAGCGCACATACCAGCGAACACAGAGCAAAATGATCTCAGACTGGAAGTGGCGCCATTTAAAGGGATTTTGACTTTGGATACGCATAAAGGAGACCTCTTTCGCTTTTTCCCTCCACTCTAGCAGATCAGCTTCCTTTTTTGCAACACAACCCTTTGAAGAGCTTACCACCAACTTTGCGTCAGAACCGTTTTTCGTTCAGTTGTCCCTCAGAGGCCTTTTACTACCATTTTCCTTATTTTTCAGCCATGGCGGTAGAATCCTGGAGAGCAACCAACGTTTTTTTCGAAAGGTCTTTGAGAAATGATGGGCATCTGCAAAGCCACAGTATTTGGCTATCTGCTCTATGGTCAGGTCCGTTTGTTGGAGGAGCATCTGAGCATGCTGGAGACGTAGACGGAGAAGATATTGGTGCGGGGAAAGGCCAAATTGTTGACGAAAGATCCGGGAAAAATGCGCTGGGGAGAGATGGGCGTAGCGAGCCATATCGGCAATGGAGATGGGTTCAGCGAGATGAAACGAGAGATAGGAGAGCATCCAATGCAATGAGCGTGAGTCTTGCAAAGCCTCCGTCACCATCTGTTGCTGCTTTAGCAAAGATAATACAAGGGCCATGGCATGATACTGTGCTTCCAGTTGACTGACCACATCTCGCCGCTGCCAAGCACCAATCATCGTTAGCATCGTCTCACGAAACCAGATTGGGCGCGCTGGTACAAATTTGACAGGGACATGGAGACTATCCCAATCATTTAATCGTGGTTGAAGCAAATGATGAAAACCAGTTAAGTCAACTTGGCCAGGTCGAGTAGGAAAGCTCTCCTCACGAAGCGGATGGTAGAAAATATCCAAGTGTGCATATGGTGTGATTGTCTGGGTTGTGCCTTCCAAGGTGTGAAGATCATTGGGTTGGATGAGACAAAAATCCCCTTCGTGAAAATGGTAGGATCTTTCTTCCACCGAAACAAGGCAGTGTCCTTCTTGGATATAGATCAGTAGGTAGTCCAAGAGACGGCGTGGTGGCGAATGCCAGGGTCTACGTACTGCAAAATCTGCTTGCCGAATAAAGGGAACGATAGGAGAATGGAATGTACACGGTTTCATGTGTATTTGACTTATTGAATGCATTAAGCTCCTTTACTCCTTTTCGCTATACTAATGGCTCGCGCGCTCCTCATTCAGTACATCATGATTGTTTTTGACCCTATCATATCATAATTAAACCCTGCTCTTTCCCGCATTTTTCGGTATACTCCTATCCATGAGGTTTGATCTCATTAGACAAGGAGATATAGAAAATTGGTACCTCAAACAATCGATAATCTTGGTATTGAGCCACTTGCTGGCCTTTGTACATATGAGGAAGCGTGTCGTCCTGGCCATACTGTTGATCATACTGTTTCTCTCCTCAAACGCTACAATTATGTTAAAACTGCCTCGCATGCACTCTTCGCTGCGCATCTTGCTCATACTCCAGAGTGGGAAGTTAAGTGTGCATTCAGTTTACATCTCTGGCTTGAGGCAGAACATAGCACTTGGCTCCGAAAACGGGTGACAGAAATGCGAGAACCTCCGCATTTCCTGGATGAGGCTCCTGACGAAGAGCTGAAGAGGCTCTTTGAAGAACTTATCCGGGCGAGCAATACAATTGAACTGCTGGTTGGCGTCTACCGCGTTGTCAAACCAGCACTCATTCGTGCGTTGAACCAGCACTTGGCTCAAGCAAACCCACTAAGCGACTATCCGACCTGCCGTCTCCTCCGTTTGCTTCTGAAAGATGAAGAGGAAATGGTGGTTTGGGGAACACAAGCAACAACCGCTTTAACGCAGGCCCCAGAAGCAGCCAAGATAGCTCATGACTGGGAAAAACATCTGTCTTGGTTCCTGGATGCCGCTGGGGGAATTGCGGGAGATCTTCCCAATGAGAATAATATTCCTTCCCCATGTCCTCGCTCTGATGGCTCTCCCTATACTATGGACAGCGTTCCACGGCGCGATCAGCGTTTTCGCGATTCGTTGAATCGATCAGCAGCCATTGATGAGTATTATCAAGATATATCCCGAGATGCGGATGAGCGTATGTACGCGTTACTCTACAAGCGATTGCGAGAAATGGATGTTCCAGAATGGATGGGGCCAATTCTCTTTAAGACACAGGGGAAACCTTGGGAATACTATCAGGATCTGAGTCGGCAACTTTGGGATGAAGCCCGGCATGCAATGATGGGAGAGGTAGGATTATATGCCAAAGGAGTTCCCTTTTATCGCTATCCCCTTGACATAACATCATCCTTATCCCTGAACAAGAGCTATGAGCCACTCGAGGCACACATTATTCTGTGGGGAATTGAACAAAATTTGATGCCTAAGGAGACTGGGAAGCGCTGGGAATGGGAAATCGCTTTTGCTGCGGGAGACGAGCTTGTAACAAGATTCCAGGATTACGACTGGGCAGATGAAGTGTTACATGCTCAAATTGGGCGCAAGTGGTTGATTCCCGAATTGGGAAGCAGACACGCGCTGCTTTCGGCCTGGGAAAGGTTGCGGGAACGTTGGGACCAATCGCGTGAAGCCCTGTTCGCCTTGTCAAAACAAGATGAATGGTGGCCTGAATTTCTGGCTGAAGTACGCTATCATCACACAAGCAAGGTTCCTGGGAAAAGCGAAAGAGAACACAATGACTATGCGAGAGAAGGAGAGTAATCTCTACCCGATAAGATCCTCTCTAGACCCACGGGATGCACAACGAGTTTTAACATATCTGCTAGTTTGCTTGAGAATGTGTTGTTTGTCGCAATTCTCGGATCTGCCCACGGGATACGCAACGAGCTGACAGCAAGCTAGCAGCATAAAAAGAAAAGAGACATCTAATGAGAGGGAAACAAACCATACTCTCACAAGGAGGTCTCTCTGAGTATGATACCCAACCCGAGCATAGAGGTCCAAACCTCTCCCGTAGATCGTCCCTCGGTGCCAGCGTGGTTCGCCGAAGTCGTCATCCTGTCCCAGCACCTCACAACGAAAGGGATTCTAGAAGCCTTCGCCCATCAAATCCAATTGGTGCGCGGACGCTTCGGCAGCTATGAACCAATTGATTTTCTCGCGCTCCTGTTCGGGTACGCGATGAGTGAAGAACGAACGTTATCGGCTTTCTTTGAGCGAGTCACTCCCTTTGGGTCAGCCTTCATGGCCCTGTTTGAGCGTGCGAACCTTCCCCATCGTGCCACGCTCAGCCGTTTTCTGGCGAGTGTCGATCGTCCCTGCTTGGAAGTGTTTCGCCAGCTCTTCGAGCAATACGGCTTCACTGAAGGGTGGACCTCGGAGACGATCGGCGGTATTTGGGATCGACAGAGCCGCCGCTACATCGTCTTTGATGTCGATGCGACACGTCAGGCAGCACGGCAGCGAGCGTTGCCCTGTGATCCAAGCTTGCCTCCCCCTCGACGCCGACTCGATGCGGTCTGCGCGCCAGGCTACACCGGACGAAAACGAGGTGAGGTCGTCCGCACACGCACCGTCGCGCTTCAGATGCATACTCGTCAATGGATCGGCACCTTTGCAGGCCGGGGCAATGGTGACTATCAAGCAGAGCTCGCTTCAGCGCTTCGGGCCATCACAACCTACCTGGAGCTCTTTGCGCTCACTGCACAGGTAGCTCTTGTTCGCCTCGACGGGCAATATGGGGATACAGTAGCCATTGCACAACTGATTGCAGCAGGCGTCCATCTGGTGACACGAGCGAGAGGGTATCGCGTCCTGGAGCACCCTCAGATCCAGCGCGTGCTCGCTCACCTACCAACCGCGAGGGTGACCAGAGTGAACAGTGATGAGGAGGTCGAGTTGTTTGATGGAGGCTGGTTGTCATTGGATGAGGGGGTACCTCAAACCCGCATCATTGTGGCTCGGCATCGTGCCCCCGCACCAGGCAAGAGGGTGTCGGTGGGCAAGTGCATCGGTGAGTGGGTGTATGAGGTCTTCATCACAACCCTGCCCATCGATGGATTCCTCGTCGCGCGATGTGCTCGATCTCTATCATGGGCGGGGAGCCTTTGAAGCGGTACTTGCGGATGAAGATGTCGAAGAAGATCCCGACCGCTGGTGTTCGTACACCGAGTGTGGACAAGAACTCTGGCAGATTGCGTGTCAATGGGTATGGAACCTCCGGCTCTCACTTGGACAGGCTATGCAAAAAGCTGAGCTACGCGAGATCGAGTGGGCATCTCCGAAAAAGACACCTCCTGTGCTTCTCACCATTGAAGAACCAGTTGAGGAGTATGGGCCGTGGGAGTGGGCCGCAGCATTCGGACGAGCCACTGGACGCTTCGGGGCTGATGCCTTTACGTTACAAGAGGATGGCAAGCTTCGCTGTCCAGCGGGAGCAAGCTTGTGGTTGAGCGAAGTGCGCCAAGAAAATGCGTTCACTCAGCGTGCCGTCTATCTCGCTTATCAGACCGACTGTCAGCGCTGTTCTCTGCGAGAACAATGCCTGGCGAAAGGTGCCAAAGGCAATCGTGCTCGACGGGTCAGCGCTGTCCGTCGCCTCTTGCCCCCACCTGCTTTGGCTGCGTGTGAGCAAACGCCTGTCCTTCTCGGACCAATACGATGGGTGGATGTCGCAGGTCGAGCGCTTCGCCGCACCTGGACGACCCATTGGCGTCGTCAACACACCGAGATCATCGCGCTTGTTGAGTGTCCTGAGAAGGTTTTCCCACCACCACGTCCCCCTCGTGAAGTGCGTTCGCATTACCGCTGGAGGTGGTCCGACCGGCTCGCCTGTAATGCCTGGTGGGGACCACCGCAACGGCGTGTTTCCGTGGCAGGCGTCCCCACCTTTCTCGCTATCAAGTAATACAGGAGGAACTGGCGAACAAACAGGCGATTTGAGCGAGGTGTCATTGCTCCTCTGAGCTTGTCATGAGGGCCGAGAGTCCCTGTCTGCTTTCAACAATCTCTTCCATTCCTTCATTGCTCGTTTGCTGCAAGCTCGTTGCGTATCCCGTGGGCAGATCCAAATATTTCGACAAACATCACGAGTGCTCGTTCGTTTTACCGCATCGACGCATAACTCGTTCCAGTGTTGTGGTAGACCACCTGGAGGCCGTCTACGGTTACCACCAGATCCGGATGGAGCGTATCTCCTGAAAACGTGAGCGTGACCGGCGCCAGGTCAGCGCCGGGTCCAACCAGGTGTGGCCCTTGTAAGAGCCGCGAATGCTGTGGATCGCCGCCAGGCACCTCAAAGACCAGCACTTGCCCTTTGAGATTGAGAGCGGTGAAATGCGTTTGGACGTGTGGATCCAGTTCGTGCCCCACTAAGTGGTCTACCTGGGTTGTCCGTGGATAGCCATAATGAACGTCGTCGAGAAGTCGCCCGCTCCAGGAAAGCACCATGGACAGCGCGAGCGCGAGGAGTAGCGCACACACCATGCCCAGCCCAAGGGGCAAGAGCCAGCTCCCTCGCTGTGACTTTTTCGACTTTAGCGCTGACGGCCGCGAGAATTCCTGCACCTCTTCAGTCGTTACAGGGCGCTGCGTTCGTGGTTTGACGAATTGTGACGCACGCGCTGTCTGGACCGCTGGCGCTTTCTCGGGCTCGGACCTCGGGCGGCGACGCACAACAAGGCTGCGTGGAGCGAGACGAGACTCCTCTCCCTCGATAGTTGCAGGCATAATGGTTCCCTCCTTTGGATATGAGCAAGCAAAACAAGGACACAGAAGAAATAGAGGGACTAAGCAGGCAGAGGAGAGGGAGGTCACTCATTCCTAGCCAAAGCATACCTGAACCGTTTGTCGCGGCGCAACCCATTTATCCCCGAACTTTTCCAGACCGATGTGGAGGATTTGTGGAGAAAGCAGAGGCAATTGCCATAACCTAGTGGTCTGACCATCACCATGTGGCGAGTTGGCAAGCAGTGTTGTATCCTTGGGCTACAGAACAAAGCGCAAGGAGAAGAACGTGAATAAAAAGTATATTGTGAAACTCACTGGAGAGGAACGGACGGGACTTCTTCAGATGATTTCGGCGGGAAAAGCGGCAGCGCGGAAATTGCTGCACGCACGTATTTTGCTGAAAGCTGATGCACGTCCAGAAGGGCCAGGCTGGACCGATGAGCAGATCAGCGAGGCGCTGGAGGTGAGCACCACAACAATTGGGCGCGTGCGTCAGCAGTTTGTCGAGCAGAGTCTGACAGCTGCACTGGAGCACCGTTCCCCAGTGGACATCGACCACGACGGATCGACGGTGAGGCAGAAGCCCATCTGATTGCTTTGGCGTGCTCGCCTGCGCCATCCGGGCGCGTTCATTGGACCATCCGCCTGCTTGCCGATAAACTGGTCGAGTTGGGCTATGTGGAGTGTGTGGGGCGCGAAACGGTGCGACAGGTCTTGAAAAAAACGAGCTCAAACCGTGGCAAAAAGAGCAGTATTGCATTCCTCCTGAAGCAAATGCCGCGTTTGTATGCCAGATGGAAGAGACCTTGGATATCTACACGCACCCATATGATCCCCGGTATCCACAAATCTGCCTCGATGAAACCAGCAAGCAGTTGGTGAGCGAAACGCGGGTGCCCATTCCGACGGAACCTAGTCAGGTGGAGCGCTATGATTACGAGTATGAGCGGCAGGGTGTCTGTAGCCTGTTCATGTGCTTTGAGCCACTCGCGGGCAAGCGACATGTGACGGTGAGTGCACATCGGACGAAGCACGATTTCGCGCACGTTCTTCGTGATCTTGTTGATATGCACTATTCAGAGGCAGAGAAGATCGTGCTCGTGATGGACAATTTGAATACGCATGACTTCTCGGCCCTCTACGAGACGATTGAGCCAGAGGAAGCCAGGCGTATCCGCGAGAAGATCGAGATCCACTACACACCGAAACACGGGAGTTGGTTGAACATGGCCGAGATTGAACTGGCCGTGTTGAGCGGGCAATGCCTGGATCGGCGCATCGGCAAGGAAGAGACGCTAAGGCTCGAGGTGGCTGCCTGGGAAGCGGAACGCAATGCACAGCAGGTCAAAGCCAACTGGCGCTTTACCACCCAGGACGCGCGGATCAAGCTCAAACGGCTCTATCCTGTTCTTGAGGCGGAGTTGGAGGAGACAGCCTCTGTGTAGCTCTTGGAAATGCCTGCCTACGACTTCGCGCAAAGAAATGGAGAGGAGATTGGCATCAGACAGGGAAATGGCGGGCGAGCCGCCACCTCCCCATCTGATGGGCATTGCTTCTCTTGTCACCCCTGGGTGTAGGTAATCACCGGGCGGATCTCAACTGAGCCGAACATCGCATAGGGAATTTTCGCTGCCCACCCAACCGCTTCATCGAGGTTCTTGCAGTCGAGCAGAAAGTATCCGCCCAATTGCTCAGGCGTTTCGGCAAATGGACCATCGGTGGTCACCGTCTCGCCATTGCGGACACGCACCGTCGTCGCGTTGGTGACCGGGGAAAGTCCATCATTCGAGAGATACACCTGGGCCGCTTTCATTTCCGCTACCAGATCAAACCAGCCTTGCATTGCGGCTCGCGCTTCTTCAGGGGTATAGTTTGGCGGTTGAGACGTGTTTCCGTAAAGCAGTAGCATATACTTCATAATTTCTCCTTTTCCTCAAACCTGGACGTTCATGGCCCCGGTTTCGATCTTGATTGACCAGATTGCCCACTCGATCTTCCACGCGCGAGCTGGTCTCCCGATGTCATCGGGGAATTGCTCTGGTTACTCCTTTGACGGAAGACGAGGAAGAAAGGTGACCGACGCCAGATTCTACAATGGTCATCGCCACTTCGATCGAGCTGGTATCGCTCACTCGCGTTCCATGGGAGCCTATTTCCCGGTCACATTGCGTGAATTTCTTCCGTCACTTTATTGACGGAACACACCAAAGAAGTGTGACCGATGAGCGAAAGGGAAGAAGAGGAATGGACAAACACGACTGGCTGGCCACACAATTTGAGGCAGAGCGTCCCCGCCTGCGGGTGGTGGCCTACCGTATGCTTGGCTCACTCTCCGAAGCAGAGGACGCTGTGCAAGAGGGCTGGCTCCACCTCAGCCGTTCCGACACGACTGGGATCGGGAATCTGGGCGGATGGTTGACCACTGTGGTTGCGCGGATCTGCCTAGATATGCTGCGCTCGCGCAAATCGCGCCGTGAGGAGCCCGTAGGATTGGTTGTGCCAGAATCTGGCAGAGAAGGGCAGGACAGGATCGACCCTGAGCAAGAAGCGCTGCTGGCTGACTCGGTCAGCCAGGCGCTGCTGATCGTCCTGGACACACTTTCGCCCGCCGAGCGCCTGGCTTTCGTGCTGCACGATCTCTTTGACGTGCCTTTCAACGAGATTGCCCCTATCGTCGGGCGCTCAGAGACCGCGGCAAGGAAGCTGGCGAGCCGTGCACGCAGCCGAATGCGGGAGGCCGGGAGAGGAAAAGAAGCGGATGATCCAGGAAGCCGAGCAGTGGTCGAAGCCTTCCTCAAGGCTTCGCGCGAGGGGGACTTCGACGCGCTGCTCGCGCTGCTGGATCCGGATGTGGTCCTGCAGGCCGACCATGCCGCCGTGTCCGGGGGCGCGCCAGGCGAAGTTCGCGGTGCAAGAGCCGTGGCCCGGCAGTTCTCCGGGCGCGCCAGGGGAGTACAACCAGCGCTGGTGAACGGAGCTGTGGGAGCTGTGGCCCGGCGTGGGCAACATGTCCTCGTCTTCCAGCTCACGATTACGAGCGGCAAGATCGTCGAGATCACTATGGTCGCCGACCCCGAGCACCTTCGCCATCTCGATCTCGTGCTCCTGGACTCAGGCATCGAGCGGGCTCCCTAGACTGCTGAAAGGGCGAGAACCTGGCGTGCGTCTCAATTTGGGTGAGTGATGAAAGCTCTCGCTTACCCAGGTTCGACATCTGTTCACTCCGGCTCTGCGCCGAGGTGACGTGAAACCACGCTGGGAAGGAGAAGCCATCGTGTTAGCGTTAGCACGATGGCTTTGAACGTTGGCTTTTGAACTTGTTAAATTTTGGTGGTCAGACCACTAGTGCAGCTTCAAGGGACCAGTTGTGTAATGAGTTCCGTTTGTTCACAGCCGAAGTAGTCACACACCCTCTGCCTGAGTTCACTAGCGGAGAGCTTCCGAGCAGGCTCGACGATAGCGCGCTTGCCATGAACCCACTTTGGCTCGATGTGGTTGAGCCAGGGGCTCTTGGTGGGCAACCAGCAGGGAACAATGCGTACTCCCTGTTTGCCCATTTGAGCCTCTTGCAGCACCGTATGATTGTGCTCGCGCAGCCACGTTTTGACCTGCTTGCTCACATGCCAGGAAGCGTTATCCCAAATGAGCAGCAGGACCTGCTTGCCCTGAGCCTGGACTTGCTCGCACAGCCACTCCAGAAAATCCTTCGTGACCTGGCTTACTGGGCGTCCCGATACGAAGCGCAAACGCATGCGACCGCTGCCAGCCGAGAGCATGCCGTAACACGCCAGCGCTTGGGGATCAGGGTCGGCCTTGTCCTTGGAGTGTTCCTGCAAGCGCAACGGCTCGTTCTCTTCACTCCAACTGTGCAGAGCCGGCTGGCTCAGCCGGCTCCACCACACTTCATCCAGGTAGCCAATCTCCCAGCCGTGCTGCTGAGCCAGTTCGATCAGCGCGTCGCGCCGTTTTTTTCCCTACGGTATTTGGGATCTGGACTCGTGATCCAGTGTTTGGCACGTTGCCAACCAACTCCCACCCGTTTAAGCGCGAGTCGGATGGTTTCAATACTGACCTGCTTTTCAGTCAATCCGCGCTCAAAACAAACTGCTGCTGCTAGCCCCAGTGTCCAGAGGCTGGTGGGTTTGCCAAAAGTCCATGGATTCTGGTGGAAGATCGCTCGTAATGCCTCACACTTGGCCTGGTCGAATTCGGCTTGCACCGTTTTCGGGCGACTGGACTCACGAGTGAGACAGCCCAGCCCTTCCTGCTCAAAGGCATGGATCGCGTTGCGTACGGTTTGGGTTGCACAGCCGAGATGCCGCGCGATTGCTGATGGGCGTTGCTCACGGCTGGAAGCCAGCAGGATCTGGCTACGACGCAGAGTAAAGGCATCGTATGAGCGCAAGCCAGCTTCGATCTTTTCCCGCTCAGCTGAGCTCAATGGTCTGACATAGAGGGGAGCTTTCATGCTTGCGGTTTTCCTCCCTTTGTACAAGCGTTTTGTGTCAACTGGCACGGCTTCCGTTCGGTTCATGAGGAGAGAAAAAGAGAGCAATCCTTCTTGGAGGATTGCTCTCTTTGGGGAAGAACTGTTCACCCAGAAAGGGTTAGGGCTGCGTGATCAACAGATTCGAGAAAGCAACCTCGGTGCCTTTGAGGTACACCAGCATACCCACCTGGCCAGACTGCAATGGGCTCGCATCTGTGGCAGTCCCAACCAACCGGCCATTGACAGAGAAGGCGAATGAGTTGCCATTGATGGAGATCTTTACCGTGTTGGCCGCATCTGGCCCCTGGCCGCTACGGAATTCCTTGCCCGCCTTCATGGTCTTGCCGACCTGCGTCCAGGGGGCAGGCGCAGACCTGCTATCATATTTGTAGAAGACATACTGACTCTTGCCATCTTCATTGAGGATCGTGAAAGCATAGAAGGTCACAAGCATCCTCCCTCCGACTGTCTGGGTGGTGTAGCGCAGGATCATGCCGAACGTATTCACGAAAGAGCTATCGTCGCCGGCAACCTCCTCCATCGTGAGTTGGTAACTCAGTGTGGTTTGAGGAAACGTCTGCTGAGGAGAAACGACGGCAGCGGGCCCGTTGCCCTGATTCGTGATGTGATAAGAACCGTCTTTGAAAGCCGTTTGTTTCTGACCGAGGTTTCCAACGAGGTTTCCAACTGGCCAGTTATGGACATTCTGGCTGAGCGGATCAGAGAAGAGGATGGTGCCCGCAGGTGTTGAGGGAGCAGTTGTCGTCGCAGTTGCACCACTGCCCTTATGGCCTGTTCCGAGCGTTTGTTGGGTGCGTGTGCTGAAGAACGATGTTGTCTCAACAATCGCACTGATCAGCAACAGAGCGGCGGCGAGCACAGCGACCATTTTCGTCCACGAGAACGGCTTGCGCACGATAGACGTCTGTGGCAGGGAAACCATCGTGGGAGACATCCGCTCTTTGGTGCTGCTGGAGGCCTTCTGGTACCCTCTTGCGAGCGTTTGGTCTGGCTGGTCGACGATCATCAGGCGTTGGTGTGCACGAGCGAGAATCTCTTCTTTACGATAGAGATAGGAGAGATCCCGGAGACAACGGCTCTCCTCGCCATCTTGCTGAGCCGGGATCGTTTGCAGGAACTGTTCGATTTGCTCATCGATATGGTTGGTATCCAGGTTCGCGAATGGCTCTTTCATCGGTGCTCCTCTCGGTTGGCGTGATACATTCCACGCAGCGTTTTTAGTGTGCGGACCAGCATGATACGAACGGCCCCCTCGCGTTTGCCCATGCGTGTGGCGATTTGTGGGCAGCGCAGCCCTTCGGCAAAGCGCAAGTGGAGCAGTTCTCGCTGCGGCGCGGGCAAGTGCTCCACGGCAGTCCGGAGCTGGTCCAGCGTTTCGCTCTGGACCAGTGCCTGTTCTGGATCGTGTGCCGTTTCCGGGTCTGCGAGGTTCCAGGCGTGTTCCAGCGGAATAGCCTGAGCTCGGCTTCCACGACGGTAGAAATCGACCAGTTTGTTGCGTGCTACTTGCCTGAGCCAGGCAAACTGTCCTCTGGGTGTCTCATGCCCAATCTGGGGGCCTGGCGAGCGGCGAGAAACACATCCACCAGAATATCTTCTGCGTCCTCCAATGTGCGCGTCCGCGTGCGTAAATAGTCCAGAAGAGGCGAGGCGTATTGCTGGTAGAACAGCGCGAAATGTGTTTCATCCCAGGTTTGTTCCCGAAACGTTTGATGCATACTCTTCCTCAAAAACGATTTTCATAGAGGTGGTGAAGCCCTCGCTTGTAGATTCTCTCATAGATCGTCTGTTTTGGGAAAACTGTTACATCGCGTCGGTTCAATGAGGTCAGAGAAACGAGACACCGAGCGGGAGCAGGGAAAATAACGCACGTGTAGGTCGTTTCCCTGTGAATTGGTCGTGCCTCTTGCACAACCGGTCCCTTGAAGCTGCACTAGATGACATACTAAGTGATATCCATGAATTGTTGGAGAAAAAGGGAATAGCGGTCACTATGTAACCCAAAGGCCACCCAGGCGGCACGATGTTCCGCCTGCTCAATGTGCTCCGCATCCTCGTCTCGGGCCTCCACCAGGGGCATGCGGGGAGTCCTGATGAAGCGTGCCAGGTCCGTGGATCCATGAGCTGAAGTGATTGCTCGCCAGATGGGGCCAGGATCTGGTAGAATACGAGCAGGGGTGTGTGGTCTGCCAGGGCAAAAAAGATCCCGGTCACCCCCTGGCGGGCCACCGCACCATGTTTCTTGCTCTTTGCCCGACGTGTCCCAGGGGGAATGATGCCGATACAGAGCTGGAGCCGCAAGCTGCGCTCTGCTCCACTCCCCAGAGGGGCAGCGACAGGCGAGGATCCACAAATCCCCGATCCCCTCCGCGCCTCTTTCGTCCTCTCCGTATGGATCGGCTCCAGCGAGGCAGAGGATTGATCGCTGTGAAGGGGCCTCCCACTTTGAAGACCTGGTGATACCTCCTGGCGAGTGCAGGGTTCGCGACGCGCACACCAGAGATGGATGTGCTTCCTCGCCTGTTCTCGTGTATTAGCCACCGGAGCGCCGAGAGGGCAGAATGGAGAGAGAACGACAATGCATAAACAATTTGAGCAGGTTGTGGTGGTGAGTGTCAGAACCACTTCCCATGTAAATAAAGTCGTTCCCATGTAAATAAAGTCATTCTCTCGGTTGATACCCATGTGTGGCGTGTCAGTAAACGCCTGGGGCTCATCGGCCCGAAGGTGAACGCCGACATGGCCCACACCGTCTTCGCCAAAATTACGCCGCCTGACTGGGTCTACGCCTTGCATGTTGGCCTCATCCGCCACGGTCGCCAGATCTGCCATTCCCAGCGGCCAAAGTGCAGTGAGTGTCCACTCTATGCCGAATGCGCCTACGTCGGCAGCGTCAACCCGCAAGAGACCGGGGTGTCTTAAACTGCTACGGTCGCCACCTCTGTTACGCACAGAGACCCAAATGCGGCAAGCGCTCAGTTCTTCGCTTTCCATCCCATAGCGAACTCGAAATAGGCAAGTACCCAGATTTGTATGGCCTTCTCTCAAACACCGAGAGCATAGCGCACAATCAGGAAGACTTGTGCGCTGGCTGTACGTGTCAGAACCGGATGTAGTCCTGGCGGGTTGTCTACTTCAAGAGAAAGGGTAAATTGGGCATGATTACCAAGGTCAGTCGTAGCACCTGCCGGGTCGCCAACGTTGGGATGTTTTGTCATGTCCTGCCCATAAAGATCAAAGCCGGTAATTGTAATCGGTTGGCCTTGCGTCAAGTACGGGAAGTAATCCCGGCGAATAACAGTAGTGAAGTTGGCAGTGCCATTGACAAACGCTGACCATTCGGTGGAAAAATCATAGCGCAGATTGAAGAGCAAGCCCAGGTTAGATGGCGAGGTCTGCCTGAACAGGCTGTCTAACGCCCCTTTGACTTTGGTAGGATCAATCCCCTGACGAGCCGTGTAGCGAATATGCAGAATGACATCTGAGATGGTTGAGTAGTCAAATGCTGGATAGTTCACAGGCAGATCCAGCTTCCAGGTGCTCTCTGCGCCTGCGCCTTCGAAGGGGAGGAAGCGCTCATCGCGCAGGTTGGTCTCGAAAAGCCCACTATCATTATTGGCACTGCTTGTGGCGATCGATTGCAGCGTGCCTGTGTAGTCTACAAAACGGTCATCCTCAGTACCCTGCCGCACATACTCACCGTCCTTGAGGAGTGGGGACTTCCGCAGACTGCTTTTCAAGAGCGAGAGGGTGCAGTTGACGCTCGTATACGGGCCAACAACAGATGGCAGAGAGAGCGCCGCGCTTTTGATGCGGCGCATATAATGACCGGGATAGTCCCGGTCGTAGAGCCATTCGGGAATTGTCACCTGACATGTACCAGTGGACCTGAAAGTGATTAACGCAAGAGGATCGAGTTGGCGCAGTGAGACATGGCGTGTCAGCTCCAACTCGCGCTTATTGTTGTCAAGGTACGCCATCTCCATCCGTTTAACATCTAGATAGAGTGCTTCACCAGATAGTAAGCCCTTGCGTCCACTATCCCAATAGTTGAACTTCACAAAGTCCTGGATATCTACTTCGGGGCGCATCAATTCCTGTTTCATTGTTCGCTCGGCTTTACGCGCAGTATCGAACGCGAACCGGTAATACTCGTAGTAGAGCCGCGAAATCTCGCCCTGCATCCACAGATAGAGGTCTTCGTTGGTAAACTTGTCGTGAAGGAACTGGTCTACCTCCTGCGCATTGGCAATCTGTTGCTGAATACTCTGGTACTCGTGGTGCGCGATCTGTTCGGCAATGAGTGAGGTAAGAATCTGCCGACCAATTTGCATTAGCTCTCGGGCGGCCAGATTGTACTGCAAGATCCATTCTCCAGCTCTTCGCTGGTATCCGGCCGCCTTTGAGGCATAGGACGCAGCAAATTCTGAGATATGGGCTAGCTCGTCAAGCGCTCTCGATACCGATTGCCCGGAGTTTGCGAACTCACTACCTCCTCCTACTGCAGCGTGTCCCCCAACACCCAGTGGTAACCCGTCGATAAAGGCATCTGGCACTTCTGCCAACACTGATGTAGTAGTATTTGTAGCAGAGGCAAGCGATCGCAGAACCAGTGCAGCTGGCCCCAGCACATTGAGATCTAAGAATTCGTACAGATTGAGATACAGGTTGCCGGCTGGCAACTGGAAAGCGATCAGATCCGACACCAGTTCCGGCGCTCGAATGATATTTGGATAATCCTGCACTGGAACTGCCCTGGTATATTGATCCACAAGCGCAGCGTAGGCTTCATCAAAATTATCCTCGGTCAGTTCGCGCCGATCGATGGGTAGTTCGTCAGGGACATCGGTGTTGTCTTCGCTGAACCCAAGCAATCGCTGATAATAATTGTAGCGTTCCAGTGCAGTGGCGCGACTATGGCGCAAAGCCTCTGTCGCCTCCTGTGCTTGCTTCCACTGTAAAAAGCGCACGCCCTGCGCCATTTGTTGGATTTGAACCTCATGGCGCTGGCGAACAAGCGCGAGGTGTTCAGCATCGCCCTTCTCAAGCGCAGAAAGGAGAGCATTGCCGAGATTGCGAACCTCGCCGCAGAGTTCTAATGCCTTCTGAATCAGGATCAAGCAACGAAGGGGGCCGATGGGCTGGTTCGCGCCGCTGACGATGCTCCCAATGTCGATTCCTGCTGCTGCCGCTTTGACCAGCATACCAGGATCGATAGGCGGATCGAACAAAGCGAGTGGACGAACGACGCCCGCGATATTCATACAATGACGAATCTTGAAGAGCCGGTCGGAGACGGTGTCCCAGTAGCCCAGTAGTTTGTCGTTGCGTGGAATACAGAAGTAGAGTGTACGCCCAATGCCAAAAAGCGCGTTGGAATCCCCTGCGTCGCTACCATCTGCGCTCGAATTTGGAGCGGCAAGATTGAAAGGGAACTGACCCTCCAGATCCACCAGCGCATCACCAATCGGTCCAAGTTCTTTCTTGAGTTGTGCGAAGGTCCTGATCGCAGTCTTCCCAGGAGGTGGAATCTGCTGCGGGCGTTCTCCAAGAATATTGGCGGCCAGAACATACAGCTGAGTTGCCTCGTTGATGGACTCCACCGTATCTTGCTGAAACAGGTTGTCACCCCACGCGATCAGGTTGTCCAGATACTTCATCACTACACAGTATTGATAGGCCAGATGGCGCGTCCGCGCAACAGCATGGGGCTGGAATGGTTTGTCACGGATGGCATCATAGCCATTCATGATATCATCCTGGAACAACTGATCGTCGTGCGACAATTCAGATCGTGGAATACTCAGCAGTCGAACGATGTCTTCGATGCGCTTGCTGCCGCCTGCTTGGCGGAAAGCGAGAAACTTCCAGAACCGCAGTGGCGGATCAACGCTATGATCGTTTGAGGTTGGGTCGAAGATATAGTGGAACCAGCGCTGTGCCTCAGCGAAACGTTGCGTCTTGCTCAGATGCACGGCGATCGTCAATGGGATATGAAAGAACAATTCCCAGTTGTAGCTCGCATACGGCCCATGCTCGGAGACATCTATCTCCTTTGGGAAGGATCTCACCTGAACAAGCTTGTTCTCAGTGGGATTGTAGAGGGCATTGAAAAAGTCTTGCTTGAGTCCATCCTGCCATGTGGCGTCCAACATACCGGGCAGCGAGTCTCTGTTCAGTTTCGCGAGCAATTCGCCGACAAATGGATGAAAAAAGTTCTCGAACGTGTATGTGAACTGCGTGTCTATATGGATACGTGATATGCCGCTCTTGAGGTCCGCTACCAGCATATCATGAAAGCCGGCATTGATTTTGCTGTTTGCCATTGGTTTTCTTCTCCTTATCTCTAGATGCTACCACTGGCAATCTCGCCCGAAGGCCCGATCTGCCGATCACCATACGTAACGCTGCGCGTGGTACTCAGGCCCTGGCGGATATAGGCGTCCTCGGTGACAAAGCGCTGCATCAGCGCGGGGTCTATCACACCAGGATCTGATTCGATTGGGGCACCATCACCCCAGAACCTTGGTTTCGGAAGCGGGGTAGTTTGCACCACCAGTGGTGGGATCTGCGCAGTTTGCATAACGCCAGGAGTATCGAGGATGCCGTAGCCTCCGTAACTGCGCATCCATACCGACTGCTCCTGAGTCGTGACCAGGAAAGCATGACGGCTATCCGCGAAGAAGAGCGGCGCATTCCAGCTGTCCTGCAGTGCGTGCCTTGGAGTGATCACCTCGAAGGGGATCGGCGTCTGTAGAATCTCCCGCATGAAGTCCGTCCCTGTGACATCGCTGTACTTGAAGGCAAAGTCTTGCGTGTAATCTCCTGCGAGATCTCGCCGCCTCACAGGCGCTGGCGCAGGCGGCACTGGAGCGACTGTATCCTCCCCTCGGATCGGAAGGCTATGAGTGTTATAGAAGAGAAATGAACCAGGCCATATTTCAACGAGATGCTGCAGACCATCTTGACCACGCCTGTAGAACTGGATAGGCGTGTCCTTGATATAGACGCGAAGCGCATCTCCTTCAACTGCAACTCCCAGACGGAGTGCTGCCCGATTGAACGCTCCAAGTAAGGATGTATCCAATGTGGTCGGCCGAGCCACATCCGACGTTTTCGCCGGCTGCCATTTGCCATTATAGTACTCACTCCAGTAGAGAACGGCTTGCACCGTGACCTCGGGACTGCCCGGCAGGTCATTCGTCGTGAGATCAGCGAGTCTCCTCCCGCGAGGTGGTGTGATGGCTACATCCAGCCTTTTCTTCAATAGCCGCAACCAGAATAACAGAAGCCGATCATTCCAGACGACAGGGATCACCGGGTTGTCTTCGATGTCAAGCTTGATCTGCTCCCACGGCATCCAGTAGCCGAGCTCATAGCGGCGATAGTAGTACTTACGATGGGCGCCAGCCGTGCGGGCCACGAGGTGTATGATCTCGTCCTGTTTGTTGGTCGGCTCTACATAGTACATGCCGCACGGCTCCAATTTGGCAACTTCCTCCATCTTCGACAGATAGTTGAGTAGCGTGGTCGTGGCAGAGTCCTCGGTGATGTCGCTTTGCAGCAGTTCGCTCTCGATTTCCTTGAAGAAGGGGGATTTGTCGTCGCGCAATTCGGGCTCTAGCCAGTTCTCAGGATAGAGATATACCTTGCGATTTGCCTCCCAGACTCGATAGCGCTTCATCCATTGCCACTGTTTGGCGTTGATGGCTGCAGGAGAAACGCGCGGCTCCAGGTTCATGAGGCAGCGTTCAATGAAAAGCTGAACCGATGAGAGCGCGTGGCGGATGCGCGAGGTCTGCATGCACGGGTCCATCTGAACATCCATTAAAAAGTATTCGAACAGTTTGTCTGGTGTATCGATGTGGGTGCTTTCAGGGTAAGACCGCATCTGGTGCAGAATGTAGGTTACCAGCGCATCCCGTTGCAAACTGCGCATCTCGTCGTTGATCGGCCGTATAACGTCTCGCCAGCTGGCAGCATCGTAGCGGGCATCCAGTGCCGCTTGCAGAGTGCGCACCATATCGCCTGTCGGCTCGTTCGTGGTTGCCTGGATCAGCGCTTTGGCTGAAATGCCCATCTTCTGAATGAGCGCAAAAGCGGCATAGATACGGCGAAACAGGTCGAATTGTCCAGGCCCTGTAAGGTTGCCACCAAGATGGGTCAGCACAGCATTAAATGAGGTTTGATTCCAGCGTGTGATGGTGAAGAGCAGGCTATCCGTGTTCTTCGTCACCATCACTGGGTCTTTCAGGATAGCCAGGAACGACTCGTCACCAGGCGAGATGTCTGCCTTGATGCGAGCAAAATCCAGTAGAGCACGTAAAGGTGTGAGCAGCGCGGCGTTCAAGTTCTTAGCGATGGCGGCATCCACCGGATTTGCGAGATGGATGTTGTCGGAATTCGGCAAGGCATTGAGCCAGCCCTGACCGTTGCTGTCGATTTGCCCCTGCGCATTAATGCGGTAATCGGCCTGTGTGGCAAAGTAGGCCATTTCGTTACTAGTCAGGCCGAGGTCCGCCGTCAGGGATGCGACTTTGAGGAAGCGGACATAGCTTTCCTTGAACGCCTCGAATAACACCAACGGATAAAGATAGCGCGCGGGAATCACGGCGCGTCCCTGCCCCTTCGGCTCCCACTCCCACTGCATACGTACGATATCTCGCACCTTCTCTACCGTCAAAGCGAACGCATAGAGCGCTCCTGCTCGCAATTCTAGCGGTTCCGTGTTATGCCAGAATGTTGCATCTTGCGCGAGTGAGACTTGCTTATCGTCCAGTGCCAGCTTTACGGTTGCGCCAGCGCCCACTTCGAGATACAGATTGAAGAACCCGCTCTCCGGCGCTTCAAGATAACCGCGCCAGATGCCAGAGATGGCGGTCCCCGGTGTCGGATTCTCAGGCAATGGATTGCCAGCCCCGCCGACCAGCGGAGAATAATTAACCTGCGGGGCATTACTGGGAGCGGGGATAGTGGCTCCCATGGCCGTGTCGCTGGCATAAAATTGCACGGAAAGTCCCTGCGTCTCCAGGGCGAGGAAGTCGTTCAGCGCGGGCTGGTCGTTGTGACCGGCAGCATGCATAGGGAAGGGAGTGGTGGAAGGGTCCAGGAAAGTTTGCGTGCGAGCCAAGTCGGTATTTGCCACCGCGCTCACCGCCTGAAGGGCCTGCTGCCGCTTCTCGCGCTCCACCAGCTCGGGCAGAATCATTTTGAGTAGCTGGGAGCGCTTTTCCGCTCCCATGTGAGTGGTATCCGCGACATAGGTATCATAGGGGGACCGCAGTTCCGCGTAGCGGGCGAAAAAGGGGTTGATAACAGCTTGATTCTTGTTGTACAAATCATCCACGGCGGCCGCGAACGCCGCTGATCCGGTTCCGGCAGCCGCCTTGATCGCATCCCGCGTCCCAGTCGTAAGCACACTAGAAAATGAGAGCCGCTTGCGGAAATCGTCGTAGGCAATTTTAGGAATTCCAGCGTCTGACTTGCCCGCCGCATTCTCGATCGCCTGTCGGACTGTGCCCGATAGCAGTATCCCATCCGGATCACTAAACTCAACCTCCACCGTCAGAGTATCGTTAAGAAGGCCAAAGAAAAACGTGGCAGCGTCGGTTCCGTAGACCATCGCCATCCGGGCCTGCGCAATAGCGCCATCAGGATCGTCAACAACAGCGAACGCGGTCTCGATGGCAGCGAAGTCGAGGCGCAGCATACGGGCAAAGGCAGCAACCTGCGCCGGGTCGGGCACGGACTTGCTGCTCAAGTCCTGATTCCAGATCAGATACAGCGCCGCGGCAGACTTGAACGCTCGCTCCTTCATCGACTGCACCAGCTCGATAAGTTGCGAGATCGCGGGGTGCGTCGGATCTGGTGCAGCAAATGGGTCGAGGCCGGTGAGTTGAGTCAACAATAAGAACTCGCGGACGCTGAGTTTTAATTTGCGTGCGAGCCAGCCTCGGCGGAAAATCGCGCTGATGTTGGGAATTGTCAGTGCTGTGTTTGCGTTATAGTCGAGTGCAGAGACGATGAGATCATACTCTTCCGCGGTCTGGTTGAACGCCGACCGCAACGCCTCGGCGTGGTCAGCCAGTTTCTTTGTCGCATCGGTGAGGAACTCCCCGTAGCCATTATCAGCGAACACGGGATCTTGTTTCAAGAGTGCCGCGTTGAGAAACATCTGGCGGTAGAGCGCAGTGCTGCCCCGGATACCAATATCGGACCAGCACGCCAGCAACGGCAGAAGATCGCGTTCCATCGTCAGGTTCAACGCCTTCATCGCACGGGTAAGC
This sequence comes from Ktedonobacter sp. SOSP1-52, assembly GCF_016587395.1. Lineage (NCBI taxonomy): Bacteria > Bacillati > Chloroflexota > Ktedonobacteria > Ktedonobacterales > Ktedonobacteraceae > Ktedonobacter > Ktedonobacter sp. SOSP1-52. The sequence goes on along the minus strand of NZ_BNJH01000007.1, from coordinate 49,093 downwards.
ACGCCGAGACGAGGAAGCAGCATCAAAAAGCCGGTATCTAGCTTGCTAACATCGTCGATGTCGCTGGCAGCAAGGGGTGCCATATCCACCCGATAGAACGCACAGATCATGGCATCGGTCTGCTCCATCGTCCAACCAGTTTTTTTCCACAGGCGCAGAAAGCGCAGGAGGCGGACGAACTCGACCTTACTAATGTTCTGAGTCATTCTGGCTGGATCGGCAAAGCGAAAAGCCAGCTTGTCAAAGTTGAAACCGCTCGAGGTATCACGGCAGGTCCAGGCGACCGTCCCATCGCTACATGTATTTCCAGGAGTGGTAGGCCACTGTGGCTCAGAGTTGGCCGATACGCCGGGTGTCGTACACTCGAAATACAACGTGGGCGCCACCTGTGCTGCCGCCGTTGGCCGTATACAATCACCAATAGCATGAACCGTTGCAGCGGCCCAGATACCAGTTGGCAGCGCGAGCGTAATCAGTCCCATGATGCGAGCATAGTTATCAGCGTTTTTCACCCATGTGCGGATTGGCGTAAAGTTATCTTTCGGAGCATTGGGATCGCCAACGTATGCTGCAGGATCTGGTGGTACCGCAAGGGCAATCAGCAGCTGATCAAAATCAGCATCTGTGATCGTGCCATCTTTCAGGGCCTTGAGGGTGGCGAATGGGACACCTAAGCGTTCCAGTTTCGGCAGCAGGTCGCTGCTCGGGTTGATGAAACGCGTCTTGAGGACTGAAACCAGGTCTTCATAGCTAATTCCAACTCGACGGGCGAACTGTTCCGCATTGGATAGGCCCGCAATGACATCAGCGTCCAATGTCCCACTGAGAAAATTGTACATCCGCCATAGGGGGGCCGCGTTGGCGTCGGTCAAGATCTCGTATTCGGCTCGCGAGAGGCTAATCTCTTCCATCAGGATATCGCGCCAACCATAGGGATTAGCCCCGCGCTCAAGGTCTTCGGTCTTGCGCAGGCACTCCATCGCCAGCGGTAGCGGAACCTCAAACTTATTGAAATAGCGGCGCAGGTTTTCTAACGGCTGGTGAAACGGCAAAGAAAGCGGGAAACGTTCATTATACAGAATTGTGTACGCCGCATCTATCACGAACTGTGGGCTTGCCAGCAGATCTTCAGACGCGCTATCGTTTGTGTCGTGTCCAAGGTAGCCATTCAGTGAGAGTTGTTGTTGGTTGTTGGCAATAAAGTATTCCATTGTCTCGTTGACAACGTCGATGTATGGCAGAGCAGTGTTGGTGTTCTCACATGTCAGCGGGAGGTGTTCGATGTCCGGGCGGCGCGAGAGCAGGACATTCAACGGCGAAATCTCTGTACCCTGAGGTTGATGTGCCGCATTCCATACATCTTGATTTGCAAACGGATACGGAGCGCCACCATGTTGCGCGCGCCAGTTGGCACAGAAATCATTCCATTCCTGGTCATCAGCATGCAGGAAGAGCAGCAGGTCAACCAGGTAAGCAGCGGGCGAGAGAATAGAGCGGCAGTGCTCACACGCGCAAAAATCCATCGAGCCGAACAGCCGCTCCAGCGTCGCAGTAGCGATGACATCGTCCGCATTAGACGGCGCGGGATCCAAAATGCTGGGTGGACTGTGAACACCGATCGCGGGTGCGGTGCGTGCATTCAAGTAGCTGAGAGTAATGTTGAGTACGGTGTTATGGATCTGTACTGACTTGTCATAGGTCAGCGCGGCATGATCTGCCCCGCCTACATCCGCCGCGAAGCTCTGAACAAATGTTTCTTTGTCGTAGCGCACAACATGATAAGCAGCGTCAATCCCGCGCTTCATCAGCCCAATCATCGCCTGATCGCCTGGCGCAATCTGGTACACGCGCTGCAGCCGCTTCACTTGCTGGACGATCTCACTGGCGACCTGCACATTATTCTGGGCGATGTACTGCTCAACCGGTTGCACTCCGATCTCGAATTTGCCTTGATGCTCGGTTAAAAACGCATGCACCTGGTCAGAGACGCCAGTTGCCGCGCCTGTGAGGGGTAACTCGCCGCTTTTGACCATCTGTGCCACAGCCGCCGTCGGATAGCTCAGGCGCACCTGTGCCGCAAGAAAATCGGCGTAATTCGCCCGCTTCGCCTCCGGCGTGTCACCGGGGATCTCCTTCGGAATGGGAGTGGTCGTGGTCAACAACTCGCTCCATCTGGCGGCGCGGTGATAGCCCGCCTGCGCCAGTAGGAGTGGGTCAGACAACCCTTGACTCCCTCCTACTCTATGCAGCACCTGCATGAGCGAGGCGTTATTGATGGTAAGAAAGGCCAGCTTGCCATCCAGTTGCAGGCGCTGGGCCGTGTCCTGTCCAAATGTCGTGCCGACGGCCTGCCAGAAGGCTGCCGGGTCGGTGCGGTTTGCCGTGTAGAGCGTAGCGAATTGCTGTTGCTGGGCGTCGGTGAGGCGAGAGGAAACCAGCAGATCCTTGAGCGAGGACACGCCTGTCAGGGCGGGACCATTCAGCAGTTTCTGGGCGCTGAGAGCCTGGAACTGCCTCACGGCCGATGGAATCGTGCTGGTGGTGGAAAGCGGAATCACGCCTTGTTCGGCAGCCTTGTTCCAGATCGCTGTCAGTGTCTGAGCATCGGTATGATAGAGGATATCTTCGTTGGCGGGCAGCCCGGCGCGGAATAGCGCATAGAAAAAGGCCGGCGGAATTGCCAGGCCCGCGCCACCTGCCGGGACGGTCCTGGCACTGAACTGATCTGCCAGAGCGGCGAGCGCCACGGGGCGGGCGTCCCAGCCGGACTTGTTGGCAAGATAGGTGATGTCCTGGCGCTCATCGGTTTCCTGCAGATCACGCAGGTTGCCCTGGAAATAGGTGGAGAGCGTCCCGGTCAGGGTCTCGTGCTCGGATGCCAGCGCGGCATCCGCCTCATCGGGCAAGACCACGTTCAGCGTTTCGACGTTTGAAGCATTGTAGCGCACTTCTGAAGCGCCCAGAAACTTATCGCCCAGGAGAACGCGCGCTTGCAGGTCGGCCTTTTGCTTGGGGCCAGAATAAGAGAAGGCGGCGTGATAACTGCCATCATCAGTGGTCGATACTTCGGTGAGTTGCACATCCGCCCCAACATTCTTATCCACAATCTGGACGAGCAGCCCGCCAACGCCGGCACGTGAGCGGCTAGCGACCCTGCCATCGACGCGATAGAGCGGCGCCTCGCGGGGTACGGTCAAGTTGACAATTTCGACTGGCTTTGCGGCCTCGAGCTTTGCGTCAACACGTAGTTTGCTATCAGAATCGAAGGCCGCCACGCGCAACTTCGTACCATTGAGGCCCAATGCTGAGTCGTAGCTGATGGTGTAGCGTCCCTCGGGGTCGGTGGAATCTTCGCCCAAACGGATACTCCCCTGGTCAGCCTCATAGAACAGGATCACTGTGCCTCTGAACGGCGCGCGATCGTCCTGCACCACCTGCCCGGCAATCATCGGCTTCTGGCCGTTCTGCTCAGCATCCAACGCACCCAGATCCTTCAGCATCTGGTTAAGGGCAGCCGCTGTCGGCGCATCCACCGCACCTGTTGACTGCTGCAAGTGTTGCTGCTGCTGAAAAAGAGCAACTGCTTTAGAGGTGCCATCTTTGTAGGTTTGGGCTTGCTGCTCCTGGGAGAGCAAATTCTTGAACGTCTGGGCCTCGGCTGCCGAAAGCTGGATGCGGCCCTTGTCGATCAGCAACAGGAGCGCATCCTGCAAATTTGCCACGTCCGTATCATGGTCGCCAAACTTGAGTGGTGAGATCACTGGTTTCATTTCAATCGCCCTCCTTAGGAGACTTGGATTGCAAATCGAGAGGCAGTCAATAAAGGCCACGACAAACGGAGCTAATCGATCTCGTAAGCCTTAACAACGTAGAACGTCTTTCTAAAAAAGATATTCCTCTCGACTCTTATATCGACATAGCCTGAGCCACCGAGCGGGCCTATACCTGCTGGAACATCCTTGAACTCTTTACCAACATCGAAATCACCTGGGTCCAAACCCTCTAAGTCGATTGGCATCCGTCCGTCCAAATGGTTCCTAATATCTTCGACCATGAGGATGTTGCCCAACACACCAACTGCGCCGCCAACAATCGAAACTCCGGTGACCCTAATGTTCGGTCTGCCAGCGGACTCAATAATCCCTTCCGTCGTGATCTCAGGTTTCCTAACGCGTAGTTGGGCTGCATCCTTTATTCCAAGAGGGTCGCCATACCGGATTACATTTCTTGTTTCCGCCACTTTGTTAAGTGACAGCGCAGGCTCAGGACCAGGGAGAGATGAACGCGTTAGCGATTCGAGCTGCCGTCTTGAGGTGATTGCCGTGTCTTCCGCAACGTCGGCGGATATCTTCCCAGATAAGTAATTCTGCATGGTCTGGAGAGAATTGGCTGCGTTCTTAAAAGCGTAGGATAGACGTGCGGAGGAAATTCGAACGACGTCGATATACTGCTTTGTTAAACCATATCCTGGCGCAACGGTCGTGGGCATATCCGACGATGTTAGCGTCGGGCCAGTTGTGGGCGTATCCGATGACGCTAGCGTCGGGCCAGTTGTGGGTGCACCTTTGAGCCAGGAAGGGGGCGGCAAAGAGCGCTCATTTTCCGGAAGGGATTGATGTAACTCTTCTTCACGCGCTGTGGGGGTTGTAGAATCGAAGCACGACTGCGCCGAGTAATCGCACTGGGTACCAGTTGGATCGGCATAATTGACCGGATTGTTGCGCCCGTAGACATACACGTTCAGGCTGTCAAGCACGCCTTTCGGGTCGGTACTTGTCCACCTCCCCAACCACACTGTATAATACCTCGCCCCGTGATAACTAAACCCATTCTCCTCATCGCGCTCCATCACCGTATATCGATATCGTTTCAGGCTCACCTCTGCTGCACTACGCCCTGCTTGATAGGAGGTGCTGCCATAGGGGGTGTATTCCTCATAAGAGATGATCTGTCCGGCATCATCCAGCTCCAGAGAGGCCGAACCCAGATGGTTACCGTACTGATAACGGATGAGAGATTGGAGGGTAGGGATTGAGGATTGATTGTCGATTGTCTTCGTCTCCACCAATGCGATACGCTGCTTGTCGTCCATCACGTGCAAGGTCTCGCGCTCCAAGGTGACGCTGGTTCCGTTGCCGTCGTATTGGCGATAGACCTCGAACCCGCCAAAGTAGGTCCGCTCGTTCTGGCGCGTGCCGCTCTGGCGCTCGGTGACTTTGCGCACGCGCTGGCCTGCTGAGTCGTACACATAGTACGTCATCGCAGGCGTTTTGTCGGGCGGAGGGTTGTCGTTCTTGACCATCCCTGTTGTTGCGCTCAATTGATCTTTGAAGTCCCAGTTCATCTGCGGCAGGTGCGGCATCGCCGTGATGTTGCCGTGCAGATCGTAGGTGTATCTGGCGCTGTAGCCAGGTGTGGCGACGTAGTCGGGCAGGTTGGTTGAGTCTCCGGCCAGGCTGGTAGCGAGCAAGCGGTTGCTGTCCAGCGCATACTGGTAGCGCCGGTTCCACAGTACCTGACCCGGTTGCTCAAGGTTGCGCCCCTCCTGATGCAGCATCTGCATGATGTTGCCAACCTCGTCGTAGCGATACGTCTCAACGTAATTTTGCAAGGACTGGCAGTCGTTGGGCAGCGTTGACGCACAGCGGGAACTATCATCCCAGTCATACTGCTGGCCATCGCCCTTATGCTCGCGTCCGCTGGCCGCCAGCAGACGATACAGGGCGTCATAGCGATACAAGGCGCCCGGCAAGACACAGGTGTTGCTGTGGTACACGCGATCATTGGCGTTGTCAACAATCTGGGTGATGTTACCAACCGGATCATAGGTGTAGTTCAGGTCTTGCAACAGCGCATTGTCGCTGGTACGCGTGGTCTTCAGTTGGCTGAGCCGGAACGTGTCTTGTTCGTATTCATAGTTCGTTGCTGAGCCATTGCCAGATTGCAACAGCAGGCGCTGCCCTTTCGCATCGTAATCGATATTGGTGACAGCATGCAGGTTGGCGGTCGTTGGATCGAGCAAGGCCGTTGGCTCAGCGGACTGGTTGAGCCACACGTCCACGCGCTCCAGCAGCCCGGCTTCGTTGTATACAGGCTGGGTGATATTGATGCGTTGCGGGTTGGCTACCGTGCTGTGCGGTGCGCTCGTTTGCACAGGACGGTTCAGCGCATCGTAACGTGTGCTAGCAACGAATACCTCGGTTTCCAATCCTGGATTCTGCGACCAATCGGGTGTGGACTTGTAATCGACTGTCAGTTGGCGCGTTGTGCGCAGTGGATTGCCTTTGAAGTCGTAAGCCTCGCTGGTAATCATACCAGTTGTATCTTGATGCTTATACAGCTTACCGCGCAGGTTGTATTGTTTATCGTTACTCTGCCCTTCGCCGTAGGTCAATTTTTCGCATTGAAGCTCGTGTGCGGGGTGAACCGGGTCAGTGCCAGTGACAAATGAGCCGGTCGGTCGGTGTAGCCCATCATAAGTCACTCGCGTGATGAAGCCACGGCTGTTCCAGGCGAACATCGGCTTGCCCGCTGCGTCGTTCAACAGCCAGCAGTCACCGGCATCCATACTGTGCTGAAAGAGCAGGTTGCCAGCGATGTCGTAACACGGCGCAAAGCCTTGTGGGTTGATATTGTTTGCGTCGTTGAACAGGCTCACACCATCGGGTAGCGGTGTCATGATGTACTGCATCACACGGTTGCCGCGCGAGTCTTGCACCCACAGTGGTTTGCCCTCGGCATCGAGCTTGCTAAACGTGACGTATTTCTCGTCGAGCAGCGCGTTTGCCGCTCCCACACGGTTGTGAGCGATCGTGACGACCTCGCGCCCGAGGCTGTCGAGCACCGAGACCGATGGCGTGTCCGCATGTTCAGCGGCCAGGCGCGCCGCGCGCTGCTCTTCTGCCGAGGCTGTTGGCGCGCTCTTATGGGCAAACCAGGCATTACCCGGTTCGCTCACGGTGTCGTTGGCGTCAGAGTGGGTCACGTACCAGGGCGAGAACTCAACACGGCTGTAGGAGCCATCCGGCGACTCGGTGCGGATGAGCCGCCCAACCGCGTCGTAATACAGCACGGGTGTTACACCCACTTCAGCCGGTTCCTCAAAGCGATGCCCCACCTCGGGCGGGCTGAAATACGGCTCATATTGTTTGACTGGTTTTCCCTTGTTGTTGAGGATGGTCTTGCCACTGGCGACCCAGCGCAAAGGGCCACCGGGCTGTACTGGTTCGGCCTGTATCTTCTTCACCAGTACAGTTCCCATGCCATCCGAATATACAAAGGTGCTCTGCACCGGGCTACCTGGCATGTCGGCAACATGTCGCTCTCGCACGATACTACATGCGCAAGGGGGATGCTGTCCCCAAACCGCTTGGCCGTCTTTGAGGGTTTCACCGAAGGAATACACATGCCGCGCGCTGGCCCCGCGCAACAGGTTTTTGGCGTCGGTAACGTCATAATCTTTGGTGACGAAGAACTCCTGCTTAGAGGCAACCCCTGGATTGAGCAGCAAGTCATCAAAAGAGCTCAGGTTGTCACCTTCATTCCCGTTGCCCAGCAGCGCCATCGCGGCGGGCATCCCCAGAATATCGAAGCGCACTTCCGAAAGATTGTCGTTCGCATCTTTTATCTGGCATGGGGCCAGCACACGAAAGTCGAACCCGGTCACTTCGGTGCGATTGCCCAGCGCATCGGTGCTGGATTGGATGTAGAGATCGCATAGATCGTAGGTGAGCGTGGTCGGATTCCCAAATGGGTCGGTGTACTGCTCGGGCAAATAAAAGTGCTGTGGGGCATCGGGGGCGAAGCCCGCGACGCCTGAACACATCCAGTATTGTCCTGGCCCAGCCTCGCTGCCAAAACGTTCGGTCAACTCACTGCCGCTCAGGTATCCGCAGGCATGCTTGTCCGAGAGGGCCGCTTGAATGCCCGGCTGGATCTTGTCTTTGAAGATCAGTCCAAGCATGTCATCGGTCAGTGCCAGCTTGTAGCTCTCGTAGGGCAACCCCAGCGCGTTGAGCTGCCCCAGCACCAGTGGCTTATCCAGGATTGTATCGAAGAACAGTGAGCGAGTGTACTCTACAATGCGCTTTTGCGGCGAGGTGCGATTGGGCAGCACATGATAGGCGATCTCCTCAACGGCTATTCCGCCAGTCTGATAGGTTTTGTATGCGCGCACGTCGTCCAGCGTGAAGTAGCGACTTGTGGGCGCGATGCCGGTCAACTCATAGGTCAGCACCTCGCAGGGCAGGCGCAAGCGATAGCTGTCCGGATCGAGCACATCGTTGGTGTAGCGCGTCTCGATATAGGCCAGGTGCAACTCGGACTGTACGTGCTGGATCAACTCCTGTGCACTATCCCTCAAGGTGGCATCGATATACGTGCCCAGGCGGGGGTAGACCACGGCGACGGATTGCTGGATGTTGCCGTACTCGTCGATGCGCACGTTGAGCGTGTGGGCAATGCGCGGGTCGGGCGTCAGTTGTTGGGGGTGCAGGTCGAGCTCATAGTGATACGTGATCGCTTCGCGTTCGGTGACATGGAAGACCGCGTGTTGGTTGGCTGCTTTCGCTTGCAGGCGGTGAATATGGCAGGTGTGGTAGGCAGCCGAGAACAGCTTGACCGGCATGTATCTGCCAGTAGCCAGCGCATCCACATCCAGTGCATAGACCTCTTGTCGCAGCATCATACCTTTACACGCGCGCAGCGCTTCGCGCCACTCGTCGGCGGTGAGGTCGAGGACATCGAGGTCCGGTTCAGGCAAGGTATGCTCCTGGAACGTACCCAGCACGTGCTGACCAGGTTGCTCATCCTCAAACCAGTTTGGGAAGTACTCATCCTGAAAGTGATGCAGGAGGCATTTGCGGTCGAGAAACACGCCGGTGTGATACCAGGTCACGGTTTTGACCGGCGGCTGATAGAGCGTGTGGTCGTCGGTAATGTAGGGACTGCTCGTATTCCCCGCCGCAAACGTGCCGTAGTCTTCGACATCGACCTGTTCCACGCGACCAAAACCGCGAAACTCGCGCTCCGGCCCATCAAAGTAGCCGTGGTGATAGCTATAGGTAGTGGAGAAGGTGGCGTTGCGCCATTTGTCGCGCACCGTCACCTTCTCCACACAATGCACGGGGAAGGGCAACCTGGTGACCCAGGGGTTGCCTGCCGCCTTGTCTTGCAGGTAGAATTTGGTCGAGGGCGCATATGCAACCGTCGTCTCCGCACCCAGGTTGTTGACCGTCTTGACGAGCAAGTGGGGCTTTTGCCCGCCCATCAGGTCAAGGTAGCGCAGCGGGCGGCGCGCCTCATTGGGAAGCGGTGACGACCAGACCAGGCAGGCGGTGCCATTACCGAGCAGATCCAGCGTCTGCACGTCGGTGACGTTATCGAGTGCGGGGAAGTGCGTGATCGTGGTCGCTGCGCTCCAGCTATTGCCCGATTGATTGAAATACACACGCACGCCCTCACGGTGCAGATACAGCAGGTCGGTTGTGCCGGTGCCGTCGATATCGGCCAGACGGAGGCGGCGGTGATCGAATTGATCGACAGCATCAAACAGAGGCGCGTTGTCCATCGTGACTTTCGCGCCAAAGCGGCCATAGCCAAGGTTGGGCCAATAGCACACCTCGCCGTTGCGAATGCGCACGATATCACTCAAGCCATCACCCGACATGTCCGCAAGCAAGATGGACTGTTCCCCATCAGCAAAGACGATGGCCGGGCCCTGTTCTTCGTCCCAGAGCTTGCTCGCCCGTTGCGCGGCGTCAAAGCCATCTTCGCCCAATGAGCGATACCACACAAACGCATCGTGCTCGCTGATCAGGATGTCGGCGTGACCATCGCCATCAAGGTCAATAAACTTGAGGTTGGGGTCGCTCCAGTCCCTATTGGGTAAGGAGGCGAACGGCACAAACGGGTCCCACTGCTCGTCCGTAGTGCGGTCGTAAAACCCCGGCGTCGGGCCTGCAAATTGCACCACGTCCAGGCGGCCATCGCCCGCCAGATCGAGGAACTGCGCATGACCGGCCAGCGCCATTGCAGGCTTTGGCGAAACGACCTCTACCGTGGCGAACTTCGCCTCGATGTGCGCGTCACCATCGTTCCCAACCGTGTTGGTCGGGCTGAGGTTGCGTTTGTAGAACCACACACCAGCCTGTTCGGTCAGCACGCCCGATAGCCCCTCACCGTCAAGGTCAACCCATTGATACTGTGCGCCGTCAATGCCGATCGGCAGATCTGCCAGGCTCTCGCCGCGCAGTTCCCGCAGTTCCGCCTGGATGGTTGCGTCGCTGTAGGTGAACTCGAGCGGGGGGAGCGACGCAGAGAAATAGTCTCCACCTGCCTGCCGTTGATAGCTGCGCTGCGTCACCCCGATAAGTTTGGAGAAAAGAGGCGCGCGGGCGTTGGTTGCGTCCTGCTCGTACTCGTAGGTGAAGTCGGTTGAGCGTACGAGACCGTCGTACCCCTGCTGGCCGTCTGGAGCATCCGGGATGTGATGGAACATCAGCACACGCTGGCACAAGCGATGGGTACGCACTTCAAACGTCGAGCGATAAGATGAGAAGGGGTCCTGGCGGGCTGTCCATGTGCCGTCCTCTTGTGGTGTGGGATGGGCCTGGCCGTGCTCGCCATAGTCGAACACGACTTCGAAGTACCAGTTGCCCTCTCCCGGTGGCTCCGGCCACGGCTGGTTGACCACAAGTTCGGGCAAATAGGGTGTGTGGTTGCCGTAGAAAATACGCTTGAGATAGCGGTTGGCGGTGCGTCGTGGGTCGAGCCTGTCGCCACGATTGTGCTCGTGGGCTTGCGCAAGATCAACGTGTTCGGCGTCCTCTGCCTTGTAATGATAGGTGATGATGTTGCCCTTGTCGTCATAGGTCTCGCTGATCAGCCAGCTGAAAATGCGTTCAGGATGCGCGGGGTCGGCGATGCGCGAATTGTCGCTTCTGCCATACCAGGTGGTGATGTTGTCTTTCGAGATGGACCGCCAAAAGCTATCGCCTGGCTTGTCCGCGTTTGTCCATCGCTCAATGCAGGCGAACAGCCCTTCGACGCGCGGGCGATAGAGACGAATGCGATAGGTGGTACCATTGACGGTTCGCGGAGGCAGTTTCTCGTTCATCCATGTGCCCGATGCATCTTGTTTGAGCACGGGTACCAGATCTTCGGTACCCGAGAGGATGAATACATCCGATTCCTTGTCCGGGGCATCCTGATAGTGCGGCAACCCTTTATCCGTTTTGCGCGTGATCGCGGGCAAGGAGAGATTCCAGCCGAGGCCGAAGGGGCTGTTGCCCGCGCCGGAGTCATACGAGAGGATCAGTTGCGGACCAAAGCCGGAGCGGCCTGGGCTGGTGGCAAGAGGTACCGTTAAGGAGCCAGTGCCGGTCACCGGATTGGCACCGAATTTCTCACCGATGCCACGAATCGCGCCGCCGCCCCTGGGTAAAGAAAGAGTTGGTGGGAGATTGCGATTCGTCTCAGATGGCTCTTGCGAAGCCGATGCAGAGGCTACGGGCTGTTTGTCAGCGATTTGTCCACCTTGACCGAGAGTCATGAGCCCCTCTTTCTGCATGATGCAAAGCCGTTATCGCTCAGGTGCTACCAAAGAGTCGCAACGGGTATGAAAAATGGATGGCTCCATTTTCGTTGATCTGTCGTCTGCAGGGCTTCCATCTCTCTAGACGCAGAGGAGAAGATTTTTAGAAGATGACTTTTGCAAAGAGGAGAAGAGTGATAGGATCCCCTTACCGGGATTCTATCACCCTAATTCTGCAATGTATTCGAATAGAAGTGAATGAGAAAATATATACTCATCCCCCACTTTCCGAAGCAGCATGCATGTAAATTTGCTCACTTCATGGGAGGAAATTTACAGCAGGGGGGTGACACAGGAACGGTTGAAGTAGCAGGTGTTGCTCAAGGATCCTGATGCGCTGGTGGAGCGAGCGCTCTCCCTGTTGTTTCCGCCAGAGTGGGCGGACCTGGTCGTCGACATCGCCGTGTGTACGAGTCGCCGCCTGTTGTTGATAAATGAAAAGGTGACCAAATGGCTCCGAATGATAAAAAGAGGGGACTATGAGGAGTGGAGGGTATTGTCAAGTTAATGTTTGAAGTAGCGAGAAAACGCTTGCTGAGAGAACAAGAGGAGGTGGGAACTGGAGAAAAGGCCCATTATGCAGCTGATTTTTCGGTGGTAACCTCATTCCAGATCTCAAATCGTTCCTGTAGAAGCGCACGATACTCTGAGGCGTTGAGATGATGCCTTCGGGGTCGGAAATGATCGGAAATGGGGCCAAAGGCCGAGAGGAAGCGCTGAGCGTGACCAGGAGATGTGAAACGTCGCATGGTTCGTTCACGTTGTCTGGTGGGCTGATGCGAATTCTCAGCTCGATTGTTCAGGCCTTTGTGTTGTCGATGCTCGACGCTGGGCAGGATTTCCTTCTTAGCTGCAGCATAGCTGGGCAGCTTGTCAGTGATGATGACGCGAGGCGCGTACTTGAGTCCCTTTAAGAGCTTGCGAAAGAACTGGCTTTCCCGCTTGTTTGTTGCGTCGACTCTGTACCAGAATATCGAGCACGTTGCCATGTTGATCAACCGCACGCCACAGATACTGTCTTTTGCCCTTGATCGTCAAAAACACCTCATCCAGATGCCACGTGTCTCCCGGCTTTGCGCGGCGATGCCTCAGCTCATTGGCATCCATTTGGCCAACGTTGAGGCACCACTGACGGACGGTTTCGAAGGTGAGCACCACTCCACGCTCGGCCATGAGTTCTTCGACATCACGGAAACTGAGCGAAAAACGGAAGTACAACCACACGCAATGACTGATAATCACGGGCGCAAAGCGATACCCTTTGTAGGGTGAAGATGAGACGCTCTTTTTCATGAGGGTATTCTATCATGCTCTTCAGCTTTTGTGGGTAGCTTCATCAACTTGACAATACCGAAAGGTGGTATGCTTGATCATGAAATCAAGAGTTTTGCACATACGCTCGAAACCTCGCCACGACTTATTGGATCTCCCGAACTTTTGATGATTTCAGGATGAGTCCAACTTGGAAGCCGTTTCTACCCGCATCGCAGCACTCGCTCGTTTTTGTCGTGCGTTTGAAGAACTACGCAATTATTTTCGCTTCTCTTGCACAAGAGGAAAACCAGCCTCGCTGCGGGAATAACGGCAAAATTTTCTCCAGCGATTCATAGCTTTACAGGTATTGCTACAAGCTGCTTCATAGGCCGATGAGTGAGAGAGACGCATCCACGCACCCTGATAAACTTTTTCGTATCCTGAGCTCTGACAGAACCTATGCTGTACGCTTGGGGCGAGATCTGGGTCTGATTCGACCCTCGACTCGTTATCACATTGAGGTTCCCTGGATTGATCCCAGCTGGGTTGTGCCACTATCTCCCGAGGCGGTGCAACCTCGGGAGATGGTCCGCTATCGTTCCCAAACGAAAGGCACCGGGCCGAAGAGGGTTGGCCTCGTCCGGATCAAAGCCGGCAAACTCTATTTATTGGAGTAGGTGCAAACGCCCTTTCGTACTTACTGCTTGAGCAGTTCTTGCCCTCGTTGGTCGTAGATACTGACAATCTCACCGGTACTCTCTCCCCGGAGCAGATTGACGACGAGACGCGCCGGTTGAGATGGCTCAAGCAATGTGCCTTGCTCATACAAGCCTTTGAAACGGTTATGGATTTGCTGCCCGACTTGTTCTATCGGTAGGCCACGAATATGCGCCTGCATCGCCGTATCAACGGTGCCTGGACGAACGGCATTCACTGTCACGCCTTTCCCTCGTAACTCAGCCGCACTATTGCGAGTAAGCATCTCAAGCCCTGCTTTGCTTGTCGAGTACGCACTACTGTTCTCCATCCCGGTTCCAGTCGCGGCCCCTGTCGAAATGTTGATGATACGTCCCCAACCGCGTTCAAGCATCATCGGGAGACAGGCACGCATCCAACGAAACGCTCCGATGAGATTGATGTCGATGGCTTGCGCCCATGCATCAGGATCAACCGTTTGAATGGAGCCAATTGGCTCGACGACCCCTGCATTGTTGACCAGAATAGCGATTGGACCAAGCTCTTTCGTGATGGCTGCGATTGCGTGAGTTATCGCTTTGCCATCCGAGAGGTCACTCCTGATTGCAAAGCTCCGCTGCCCTGTTGCTTGTATTTCGGCGGCGACCTGCTTGATCTCTCCATGAGTACGCGCTAGCACTGCAACATCACAGCCCGCTTGCGCTAATGCAAGCGCGATAGCACGTCCAATACCACGTCCGCCACCTGTTACCAAGGCAACTTTTCCCTGGAACTCGTTCATGATGCAATCCCTTCGTTATCGCTCAAAAGCGAACATCGTCAGTTCTTCCAGCGTCATCTGGATATGACCAGGAAGATACGACGTACATAGGACATATAGACGTTTAGGCGTTTTTTCATATCAATGGGCATGAGGGCACATGTGAGAGTACGCTCCTCCCTGTTGTTAGTAGTTCTGATGCTGCATATATTTGATGAAATTGATGGTGTCGGCAGCAACAAGACGACCAATCGCGTCACTGGAAGAGACAGAGACAGCAATGGTGCCATCGGGTTGCAAGACGAATCCAGTGGCTTGCAAGTAGAGCGGGTCTTCGTTGATATAGGCGGATCTGTCAGAACTCAGAACACAGTCAGAGCATGGATGAAAGGTTTCCCCACTTTTCCTCTAAAACAGCGCTCATATACTTGTGTTTTCCCCACCAGCTGCTCGTTTTGCAAGAGGCATTCCCCACTTTCTGGGGACATTTCTCGCCGTGTCCTGAGTTCTGGCAGATCCTTTGCTGCTGCTGCTGCTTTCGCTTTTCACGGTACGATCTTTTATCCTGAAAGACTTCCCGCTGACCGCAATCACCTCTACATGATGAAGCAGGCGGTTAACCTAAGCGACGGGGTTGCCCCCGCCGCTCGGCTTCAGAACCGGACGTGACCCGTTAGCGTCATCCGGCTCCTCAATGATTTGGCTTTTGTCAAAAGTACCTTTCGTCGAAAAACCGTCGGTGGCTGTTTTCTGATCGTGACAGTGGCGATGCATGAGTTGGAGATTCGCATACCCATCTGTCCCTCCATGAACGCGAGGGAGGCGATGATCAATTTCCAACTGATCTCCGTCTTTCAAGTAGAGGTTGCACCAGGCGCACTTCCCTTGCTGCCTCTTCAGAAGGTAAGCCATCTTTGGGGGCGTTTCGGGATGCGTGCCTTGCCGTTTCGTCCAATAGATCCAATCGCCATCGAATGGACTTTTCTTGGCTTGGACCTTTACATGTCGTTTGATCGGCGTCATGCGGTGCAGTGTCAATGCTCCCTGTTCCGTCGCAAATTGCCATCTTCCCTTCTCGGGATGCCAGTATGCCTTGGCCCTCCACTTCCCTGATTTGTTGGGATGACGCCGTTTACTCCAATGCCACAGTTGTTGGAACAGATAGGTATCCATCTGCCCGTAACAGCGTTTGGCACAGACCGGAGCGTAATATCTTGCCCATCCTCTAATGAGGAGATTGAGATGGGTAATCAGCACTGCTTGTGGCAGGGCTTGATCCCGTTTGATCCGCTCTTTGATGGCCTGTTGATGTCGTTTTACGGTGGTGGCGCTGGGGGTAATGATGGTCTTGAAGCCGAGGAGCTTTCCATCATGCGTTTTTCCTGCATGCATTTTGCTTACAGGAAATTGTTGAATATGAAAGCCAAGGAAGTCGAAACCCACTTGACCTTCATCGGGAGACAACATATGCGTGATATGTGTTTTGCTCGCCTTCAAGGTCAATCCCATCCCTGTGAGCCAGTTTTGAGCAAGCTGTTGTATCTGCTCTATCGCTGTTTTCTCAGGATGGAGTACCACAAAGTCGTCAGCGTAGCGAACCACAGTCGGTTTCCAGCGTTCTCCGTGATGGGTCGAGGGAAATGCGGCTGTGAGTGCTTCTTCTAACCCGTGGAGGGCAATGTTTGCCAGCAGCGGGGAACACACGCCTCCTTGTGGGGTTCCTTTCTCTGTTGGGAACCAGGCTCCATTTTCCATGACTCCGGCTTTGAGCCATGTTTTGATGACGCGCCGCAGGAGTGGAAAGGTGTGGAGTTTGGCAAGGAGAGCTGATTGATCAATCTGGTCAAAACAGTGCGCAATGTCCGCATCGAGCACATACTTGGGCTTCTGGTTGATACTGCCATAGATCGCTTGGATCGCGTCATGACAGGAACGTCCCGGTCGAAACCCATAGCTATTTGACTCGAATTTGGCTTCCCATTCAGGTTCCAGGGCGAGTTTCGCAAGCATTTGTGCTGCTCGATTGAACAGCGTGGGAATGCCTAGTCCCCGTTTTTCCGCCGGGTTATTGGGTTTGGGAATCCAGACCCGTCGCACCGGATCGGTTTTCAGGTCAACACGCAGTCTCTGAATCAAATGTATACGCTGTTGAGGCGTGAGGGATTTTATCCCATCTACTCCAGCCGTTTTCTTGCCCTGATTGTCCTGGGTTACCCGACGGACTGTTAAACATTTCGCGGACCAGGAAGACAGTAAAAGTCGTTGCAGTTTGTGGACGCGATCAGTGTCACCTGCCTGTGAGGCTTGATAGATGCGCTTTTGGAGCTTAAATACCGACCGTTCGATGACACGCCACGGTAAGGTATTCCATTCATACATCGGCTTTTGTTCCGTGTTCATAACATCTGGACTCCTACTTGAACCTCTATCGTCCAAACCATCGTCCACACGTCAGCGTATCTGAGGCATTACCCTCAGCTTTTGCTTCTTGTGGAATCCTTCTAGCCATGCTATGTGGTTGACACCTGCTCAGCTTTGCTGAGAAGAGATGGCTAGTTATCTCGTTCCTGAGAATCGTTTTGCGTCGCGGTAGGCTGGTCCTCTACACCGGGGGTTTGTGGGGTGAACCCTGGTCACAAGAACGCGTGCCAGGCCCTTATCCTTTCCCATTTTGGGCAAGCTGATAACCCACGTAAGCTTGTTATTGTTAACGATGCCTCACAAGACCTTCGCTTGCGCTAGCCATGACGACCTGCTTCCAAAGGTGGCTCAGGTGGGTTCTGAACGTCCTCGGTTTTTCTCCCGCTTCAAGGATTGATGGTCAGTCGCTACCCTGGGGAGAATGCATTTCTCGGTTCACACGAGGTTGGGAATTGCGCCCAACTTCGATTCTCAAGTTGTAAAGGATGTTTTCCTTCCTCCTCATCCTCAGGTGATTTTACCTGTTTCGAGGAAACGATTCGCACGTTCTTATACACTCTTGGTGAAGGATGAGCTTATCTGAACGAGGCATCTCTTTCTTTGAGCACGATATCCATAGAACCAGGTTCGTATTGAAGAACTTATCCCTAAGATTGTGTAAGGCGCAACTTTCACCCAGATGACCAAACAATGCTTGCGTCTGTTCTAGACACTCAGAACTATTTTCCCGCGCAGATGACCTTCTAAGAGGCGCTCGTAGGCTT
Organism: Ktedonobacter sp. SOSP1-52; assembly: GCF_016587395.1. Taxonomy (NCBI): domain Bacteria; kingdom Bacillati; phylum Chloroflexota; class Ktedonobacteria; order Ktedonobacterales; family Ktedonobacteraceae; genus Ktedonobacter; species Ktedonobacter sp. SOSP1-52. The sequence continues at coordinate 31,605 of NZ_BNJH01000007.1, read as the reverse complement.
GACGAGCTTGTTCCAGAGGGTACACTTTCTCGATCCGTGGTTTTAGATGCCCTTCATCGGTGAGGCGAGCAAGCTGGGTAAGATCATTGGTGTCGGCTTCAACGATGAACCAGATTCCTTTCTTTTGGTACTGCTCAGCATATTTACCCACCAGATTATAGGCGTTGCTGGCAATCCCTACATAGGTCCCCTCTGGTTTGAGCAATTTGAAGCTCGCTTCAATCACCGAGGCTCCCACCACATCGAAGATAAAGTCGATATCACTCACTGCTTCAGCAACGTTGGTCGTGATATAATCGATCACTTCATCAGCACCGAGGCCGAGTAGAGTCTCACGATGCTGTCCAGAAGCCACAGCGATCACGTATGCGCCTTTCCAATGAGCGAGCTGGACGGCATAGTTACCAACCCCCCCAGCGGCCCCGTGGATGAGAATACGCTGTCCCGCTTGCAGATTCCCCTTCTTGAAGAGGGCTTGCCAGGCGGTGAGCGCCGAGAGGGCGAGAGCTGCACTCTCGTTATGACTGACTGATCGGGGTCGTCGGGCAATCCGATCGGGAGTGACAATGGCATATTCAGCCCAGGCACCATCGCGATTAAAGTGGGGAAGCCCATAGACTTCATCGCCTACTTGAAACGCTGTCACTTCTTCACCAACTGCTTCAATAACCCCGGAAACCTCGTGGCCGGGGATAATAGGGCGTGATCGTGGCTGGGCGCTATCTCCATGGTTGTACCATGTTTCCGGCCATGTAAGTTCATCAGGTGTTAAAGCCGCAGCTTTCACGCTCAAGAGCACTTCCCCGGCAGCGGGTACCGGTTTTGCAATCTCTACCACTTCCAAAAGCTCGGGACCGCCAATGTTTTCAGACAGAATGCCAATAGCTTTCATTCGCCTCTCCTTTTCTGTCCAGGTTATTTTTTATCCTGGATTCACTAACAAGAATAGTGTATAATCCAGGATACAATTTGTCAAGAATATAGAGTATAATGAAGACAAAGGAAACGAGGTTCTCTTAATGAAGTTAAGTGAAGGGGTTGAGTGGGGGATCCACTGCGCCTCGATGCTGGCGGACCTGCCTGAAGGAGCGGTGCTTCCTACAAAGGTGTTGGCGAAATACCATGGGGTCTCGGAAACGTATCTCGCCAAGCATTTACAAGCATTAAAGAATGCGGGGATTATTGGCTCAGTGCCAGGTCCGAAGGGCGGTGTCTATCTACTGAAAAAGCTGGAGGAATTGACCCTGTTGGATATTGTTGACGCTATTGAAGGGAAAGAGCCTCTTTTCCGCTGTACAGAGATCCGCCAGCGCAGTCCCATCCCCTGTTCCCAGAGCGAGTTTGATACCCTCTGCCCTATCCATATGGCTATGCTTGAAGCGAATAAAGCCTGGCGTGATGCACTGCAGGCGCAAACCCTTGCCAGTGTTATCCGACCGTATAAAACAACACTAACATCTGAAAAAAAAGCTCTGATCAACGCCTATATGGAGAAGGTGATCCGGAGATAGAAGGCAACGCATCTTTTTCATCAAAACTAATGGCACGCGCATTTCGTGGAGCGGCAAGGCGAGGCCGGGAACCAGTATATCCGTGCTTGCAACTTTGCATTTCGATAGATGTATGAACGCGCTACTCTGGTAGCGTCAATGGGGTGAGAGCCTGCAATTATGGAGTGCAGCCTCTCTTTTTGCGCTATACCAGATGCTGCTGCTAAATGCGCTGGAGCGCCTCTACACCCTGTCGTTATAATGGTCCCATAAATGAGGGTCCATCATACGTATCTGTGCTAACTTTCTCCTATTGGCTGGCAAAAACCACTCAACCTGTGCTCACAATAGCACTCGTAGCATGCGTTGTCGATGTTTTCTCCTGGCAAGAGTCATTGGTAAACAACCTGCTCAATAAAAATAGTGCTGCGTTCGTGCGTCGCCTGCCTCGGGGAGGTGGTAACGCACGATGCCAGTGTAAATTCAGGAGCAGGAGCCGTGACGACCGTCTACAGGGTCATTGGTACCTGCCTGCAACTGTACGGGTGTCAGGATAGGCTGACCGGGCTCACCGAGTAGAACCGCGACAAGTACAGCCTTGCCAGACGGGCTGGGATTGTTGGCGAGCAGATGAATGCATCCATCCGGCTCATAGAAGGTATCCCCCTGCTGATAGACCGTGGGTGTATGCCCACGCATCTCAAAGAGGACACTGCCTTCTACGACGTAGCCAAAGATAGGCCCTGGATGACGATGAGGTGGGGTCGTGTATGCGCCGGGCTCCATCGCCACCTCGATTACACTTACCTGTACTGGATCGTGAACCTGCACCGTTTTCTCTAGCAGCACTGGACTTTGTGACTTCGGGACAGGGTAGTCATCCCTCTCATGACACCAGTAACGCATGAACTCCTCCCAGGTCTGTTTACCCACAGCAGGGGCAGAATGCTGACGCTCGCTGGAGCTAAAAGTTGCAAACAGGGAGTTGGGCAGGTCTACAGCGCGCATGCGTACCTCCCTGCCTCGCACGTGGAGATAGGTCTGGATCATCTCTTCGAGGGTGAGAACCTGTGGGCCTCCCATATCCTCGACCTGCCCCGTCGCGCCTCCTTCGGCCAGAGCAAGCAGGCGCTCTGCAACTTCGCCAGTTGCGATGGTCTGCAAACGCACATTGGGCGGAACGGGGATCACGTTCAACCTCTCAATGCCAAGCGACTGGATGAGGTGCAGAACCAGGCTATGAAACTGGGTTGCACGCACGATAGACCAGGGAAGCTGCGATTGCATCACAATGCGTTCAGCTTCATACTTCGCCTGGTAGTAACCAGATTGTGCATGATCAATGCCAACGATAGAAACATAGATGAAATGAGGTGATCCGGCCTCGCGGGCGGCATGAACGAGCATACGCGTTCCACCAATATCAGTCGCCAGCGCTTCTTGAGGCGAACTGGCACAGTGAATGATGGCATCTACTCCTTCAACTGCCTCGCGTAGCCCGGTTCCCGATGTAAGCTCGCCATAGACGGACTCGGCCCCTCCGGAAGATCGAGATGCGTCTGACGGCTCAAAACCCGAGGCGTATGTTGATGGGCCAATAATTGAGCGACGACCAGACGACCCAGTTCGCCGGTTCCTCCCGTAACAAGAACATTTGCCATAGTGTATCGTAGTCCTTTCCTTCTATTCTGAGAGTGCCTGCCAGGCGGTGAGCGCCGAGAGGGCGAAAACTGCACTCTCTTCATGACTGACTGATTGGGGTCGTTCGGGACCATCAATGTTTTCAGAAAGAATGCCAATAGCTTTCATTCCTCTCTCCTTTTCTATCCAGGATATTTTTTGCCCTGGATTTACTAACGAGAATAGTGTATAATCCAGGATAAAGTTTGTCAAGGATACGAGGTATAATGCAGACAAAGAAAAGAAGGTCCTCTTAGTGAAGTTAAGTGAAGGGGTTGAGTGGGGGATCCATTGCGCCTCGATGCCAGCGGGACTGCCTGAAGAGGCGGTGCTTCCTACAAAGGTGTTGGCGGAATACCAGGGGGTCTCGGAAACGTATCTCGCCAAACATTTACAAGCATTCGAAATGCATCTGCTCTCGCTTCATTCCCCTGATTCGTATAGAAAGGAAGTTGTCACCATGATAGTCCTCAGTCCGCTCCACACGATCTTTTTGTTTCTCAGTGCTCTCATCTCATTTTTTTCCTTCTTTCGCTGCATCGGCGGTCGCCGATGGCTGAGTCACTTTGATGCAGGAAGCGAAGTGGGACATACAATGATGGCTCTTGGTATGACATTCATGTGCGCGGGCTGGCTCCCATCTGTTCTCATTCACTACTGCACGATCATCCTGTTTGCACTCACATCGCTGCTCTGGATGTTCCGCCTGCTCGCGCGAAAGCCTCTTCTCTCCTTCCTCCTGGATTACAATGGCGAGCACCGCACGATCCAGTCTACAATGATCCATGTGCTAATGCATATAGGGATGTGCTTTATGTTTCTCTGCATGAGCAATATGGCATTGAGCATGACACCGCCAGCGATCTATACCAGTACCATCTTTTTTGTCTCTTTCGCACTCGTCACCTTTTTCCAGAGCCGGGAAACTGCTCAACATCTTCAGATGACAAAGATAGATTGGCTTCAATGTGGCACACTTCTGGCCCAGACTCTCATGAGTGGCATGATGTGCTGGATGTTTATCGAAATAATCTCTATGTCCATGAACATGCCCTGATTTTTACTTTCGCCTCTTTTTCTCGTAATCTATCACCACGTACGAATGTTCGACGCGATTGCCCTCAGCCCAACATGTTCAATGCGATCATTCAACGCAATTACCCAACTATCCGATAAATCTTAGCCAGTGAGCTCGTCGTACTTTCCGTTTTTTCTCATTGTATCCCCTCTCCGGGCCAGGCGCGACGTTTTCACCGCCTATTCAACCATTCTCCCATCACTCAGAACGTACGTCTTCCTTGAGCACGTACGTTTCGACGATCCGGTCGATGGCAGCGAGCATTTTCTTTTCGGTGAAGGGCTTATACACAATGATCGTTCCTCCTGCAACTCGCGCACGTATCCGATCGAGCAAACCACGTCTATTCCAGACGCTGATAACAGGAATAGACGCCAGTGGATCTGTCAGAACTCAGGACACGGCGAGAAATGTCCCCAGAAAGTGGGGAATGCCTCTTGCAAAACGAGCAGCTGGTGGGGAAAACACAAGTATATGAGCGCTGTTTTAGAGGAAAAGTGGGGAAACCTTTCATCCATGCTCTGACTGTGTTCTGAGTTCTGACAGACCCGTCACTTCGAGGCCGAAATCATCCTTGTCTGTGTGAGATGGTATTTGCGGTACGCCCTCAGTTACCGCGACCTCGAAGAACTCATGCGAGAACGAGGACTCTGCGTCGATCACACCACCATTTACCGTTGAGTGCAACGCTATGCTCCTGAGCTTGAGAAGCACTGTCAGTCTCATCTCAAAAGGATGACCGACTCGTGGCGCGTCGATGAGACCTACGTAAAAGTCAAAGGGGAGTGGATGTATCTCTACCGCGCAGTCGATAGCCAGGGAAGCACCCTGGAGTTCCTGTTGAGTGCTACCCGCGATGCCCAGGCAGCCAAACGTTTTTTTCGCAAAAGCGCTCCATGCTTCCCACACCGTGACTCCGCGTGTCATTACGGTCGATAAAAACGCAGCCTATCCCAAAGTCCTCAAGGAAATGAAAGCAGCAGGGAAGCTTGCCGCTTCGTGTGAACTCCGACAGAGCAAGTATCTCAACAACGTAGTCGAACAAGACCACCGCTTCATCAAACGGCTGGTGAAACCGGGATTGGGCTTCTTTTCGTTTCAAACAGCATGGAACACATTACAGGGCTATGAGAGTATGCACATGATTCGTAAGGGACAGATTCAGGGGATAAAAAAAGGGAACCTCATTGGACAGATTTCCTTCATTGCCAGCCTGTTTGGACGAATCGCCTAAGCACGACAAGAAACGAGACTGCACACCTATCGTCTTCCCTCGTGAATCTTTGCAACACAGCCTTTTTTGCTATGAACGACCCTACCCTTACCACCCGAACAATGGTAATCACGACCTTGCCCAGGCGCGCACGTTACAGCTCATCGTTTGCGATGTATCCGCGAGTCAGCTCAAGCTAGTTTTTGCGATGACTCTGGCAGGTGGCATATGATTAACAATTCTCTGCCTGTTGCTTCCGTCCAAGATTTTTGCAACACAGCCAATACTTTACCCATCACTCCTCTCATAAAGCGTAAAATGTGCATATCACAATACAAAAAAGGCCAGGTTATCTAGGAGTGAGCTCATAGTAGCCTCGGTTATAACCTGCCGGATAGCCTGCACGGAAGCCCTTCTCATAGCGCGATGAAGAGCAATCGCCTGTAATAACACCATGCATTTTGGCGAGGGACAGATTGACATTCCACTGCTCCATAGACACCTCTGGTGAATAGGTGCTACCACTGTCCAAACGGCCCACTATATGGCCTAGGTCATAGCCTTTTGAGTAGCCCTTCTGATAGCACGAATCGCCTCCACCTCTACTTTCGTTATCTGTTGGTCCTTGAGCATGCGCTACTGAACCGAGGGTGATAGCAAAAGAAATCGCTACTACTGTTACGATAGCAGCTAAAACAAGCAATCTTTGGAGTGTCTTCGGGAGAAATCGGAGGAAGTTTTCTACAGTTTGGTGTTTCATTGTACCTATCCGTTCTGTCCAAATGCTTAACGGTATCGTAAAAATCAGCAAGCAATAATACAATGATTATAAACAGCCCCTTATTGCTACGTTCCTCATTGGCGCTATCATTACTGCCAGGCAGAGTCTATGGATAAAACATGCCTGCATTGGTTCTAAACCTTGATTCAGCGTTTTATTCAATCAATGAGGAACGCAGCATTATCGGTACTTCGTTGGTTTGGGATTTTGCTCCTTTTTAAACCCATCAAGTGAGAGCAATCTGTGCTTAAATTGCTCAGGATATACATCTAATACCAGACGCGATTTCCCGAGTCCACAAAGTACCGTTATTGCTCTGTTCCTCAAAGAGAGCGGTCTGTGGAAAGGCAAAGCCAAACTTTCCAAACGCGGCAGTGGCTTGTTACGGCGAGTTCTCTACATGACTGCTCTGCGGAGCATTCATCGGGAAGACTCGACCTTCGGCGTGTACTATCAGCGCCAGGTGGCGCGCGGCCTCAAGACGGACTCGGCCCTTATGGCCGTCATGCGCAAGATGCTGGCAGTGGCTGCTCACTTCCTCATGCATGAGGAGGAGAAATATGATCCCAACAAGGTCTGTGGGAGCAGTGCAGGCTAGTTGGCCGGCTAACTAGCCTGCACTGCTCCCACGCCAAGGGATTCGCTTGCAGAACGCTTCAGGACGTTGCTCTGAAGCGCAAAGGGGTTATCTTTTTTTCTCAGCCCAAAGACTTTTTTGTCTTCCTTGTACAGAGCTTGACAAATCTTATAGCTTCTCTCTAAGAGCTTCTGGGGAGTGAAATCGAACACGGTCATGAAGAGGCTAAGGGTCATGGGCTTACAAAGCTCAAGAAGCACCCTGTCGATGGGTGGTCTATGGCCCATCAGCAGCAGATGGCCCATCCTGGGTAAGTCCGTCAGCCTGAGTAGTGGTACATTGGAATTATTACCTTGCATTGCATATGTTCCTTTCTTACCCACAATCCGCAGCTCGCCGATTCCGCGAGCCAAAATATGAACACTCTCTACCCTCCCGCCGGGTGAGCAGCGATCCGTTGCAATGCCTGTTTTACATCCGCCATATTGGCTGGCCTCTCATTCTCAATTGTCTTCACCATGCTCAGAATCAGTGTGCTCAGCTCAGCAGATATGCCAGCACCCGTAAGCGGTGCGAATTGGAAAGGATTCTCCGTGGGATCGTCCCCTGACAACAGCTGGTGCAGGGTTGCCCCCAAGCTATAGATGTCAGAGCGAGGGGTGGTCTGTGCTTTGCCAAATTGTTCTGGTGCGGCATAGCCTATGGTTCCATAAGCGGCGGTATCCTTGGATTGTCCCGGCTTAAAGTGGCGGGCAATGCCAAAGTCAATCAGGTAGAGATCGCCATCAGGGGTGCGCATAACATTGCCGGGCTTGAGGTCACGGAAGATGATAGGAGGCTGCTGCTGGTGCAGGTAGCACAGCACACTAGACAACTGGATGCCGATGTCCAGCACCTCCCTCACGGGCAGTTGTCCACCCCTTGTCTCGAGATACTCCTGTAGCGTTTCCCCTTCGATGAAGTCCATCACCAGATACCAGCGCCCACCCTCCTCGAAATGATCGTAGATATGCGGTAAGTGGTGATGATGCAGGCGAGCCAGCAGCAGCGCCTCCCGTTTGAAGGCGTCAATGGCCTCCGTGACCTTCTGGGAGTCCAGCCCATGCTGGCTCATTTCCTTGACCGCCACTGGCCGGTTGCCTAGTTTGATATCGGCAGCCTTATAGACGGCTCCCATTCCTCCCTGCCCCAAACGGCTAATGATCTGATAGTGCTTATCAAGCAAAGAGTGAGGAGAAAGCAAGCCAGTAGTGTGCGCAGAGGGAGGGGCGAATTCTTCCGATGGAGTTTTTGTGAGTTTTACTTTTTGCTCTTTCTTTTGTGGAGTTGCTGGTTCTTTTGGTAGAGCTTTTGCTGGTTTTGCCTTAATAGCATCAAAGGTCATCGATACGGCGGCAATAGTACCAAGTATGCCAAGAAGCATAAGTCCTCCTACCAGTAATTCCATCATCTGGTTTAGATGGGTATGGCTGTTTTCAAGATATATCCCAATACCTCCCATGAGTACAAATATAATGAGCCATGCGACCGAGCAACCAATCGTCGGTGGACCATCTTTCTTCTCATTAGGCATCGCTATCTCCTCTTCGTTCTCCCTACTCTGCCACACAGATCTGCACCATGGCCTCTGCTATTGCAGAGGCAAGGTATTTCCCATCGAGCGACCACGCCATTGCATTCACGGCAATAATACATCTGGTCATGAAGCGTGCCAATAGCGGGTGGGTCGATCTTCCACCTCCATACTCCTTAATGTCGCGTGTTCTGTGGTTGGTTCCCTGGGATAGTATGATGGTTGAGTGCAAGCGTTTTTTGCGTGTAGTAGATGAGGGCAAGGCAACCTTCACCCGCGTGTGTTGGCGGGTCTTGCAGGCACCTGCTTGGCCCAACTCCACCGACTGACTATCCCCAGAACGGTTCCATAGGTCAGGTGCCCCACCATCGAGACACTCACAAACTCGTTCAACGCCTTGATATGCAACCACCCTGGATAGATCCCTAACATGAACGCCTCGAGCCCTAATGCCCAGAGGATACCATTCCACCACCGACGTGGAGCGAACAGAATGGCGTACGTAACCGCGAAAAAGAGTCCGTTGAGATAGTGATAGAGCAGGCCAATGGTGATAGCAACGTCTGGAGCCAGTGCCTGGCCAGCTATCGCATACCCGAAGAGCGGAAAGATATCGAACGGCCAGAAGGTGTCATGAAAGATGGTCACGATGCACCACCGTGAAAGGTCATATAGGAGCGTCGCCAGCAGACCCGCCACCACTCCTGCCTTGACGCGCCTGATCAACTCGGATCGAGCCTCGGTGGCCAGACTGCGCCAGGTGAACAAGCCCATGCAGACATTCAGGATGCTTGTCACCACCAGCGCCAGCCCAAGAGAGATAGGGATCAAGACGTGGACCAGCAGAGCAATTCCACTGCCAAGCGGCAAGATAGCCAGGAGGAGCCAGCGTCTTTTGAGGGTCATTACTTTGCGCATGCATTTCCTCCTATCGTTGTAGGAATAATACAACCAGACGGTAATCATCATACCATTCTGGGGAACCTAGAGCAAAAGATCGTGAGATCAAGGACCTATCACCATGATGGGAACCAAATTTTACCTGAAAAACCGAGTGTAGCATTGAAAAAAAGAGAATATTCTATTAAGAATCAAAAAAGCATTATATTATTGCATAGTATCAATAAAAATGATATGTTTCAGAAGAAATTTAGCCATATATTTAATTGATCAGATAGCTTTTATTGCCTTTGTATAGTGAGCACAAGTAGATATAGCTGAATAGAGAGCGCAAGAGACAAGATAGGTAAGCTCATTTGATTCACCCATGCGGAGGTTACTATGTCCCTTACCCCTCCCGATATATCAGAGCAACAGGGACCGCCTATTATCTGTGACAGTTGCGGCTCTGCGAATCGTCCTCTGGGGAAGTTCTGTTCCCACTGTGGACACATATTGTCTCACCAGGCGCTTCCCCCACTTCATCCATCTGACCCGCCTGTCTCTCCAGTTGTACCCAGCCAACCCTTAGTTATAGGAACTGGATCACGACCGAGCAAAAATCCGTTCGTAGAACTCTGGTGGATTCGTCTTCCTATCTGGTTTCGCCGCTCTTCGGTTCTTCTCTCTGAGATCTGGCGTGATGGTCACTATCTGTTAACCATCCCATTGGCTGCAACACTCTTACCACTCTTGCTCTTCTTCTTTGGCGTTCTCGAAGGCATAACTCATGGGGGCATCCTGCCCAATCCGTACGCGAGTGGCGAAATGCTCGTGCCTTTTACTCAACTCTTTCCGCTCCTGCTCTTAACGGCGGCAGCCAGTGCCTTCAGCATGAATGTAGGTCTGACCACCGTCCTTGGCTACGCTCTTGGAGATACACTGCATACAGCTTTTGACGTTCATAATCCAGCACTAGCAGAGTGGTACGCCATGCCGCAGGCTGCTGTGCTGAACATCTACGTGCCCCACCTGCTGAGCTATGTGATTTTCGCTCTCCTCGTGGTGATTCCTACATTGTGTGCCAAAGCACTGATGGCCTGGCTGAGCCGGCTGAACCACTCACCTTCTCTGCTAATTGTGGCTGTCGGGGCCTGTATCCAGGGGGGCCTCGTGTATGCCTGGATACAGGCAGCTCCGCTCTTGATTCGCACCTTCTGGGGTTGGGGTTGGTATAGCCTCAATACCACTACAGCGGCCATGTACTATCTGCAAACCCCAGAAATGAGTAAATGGATCATATGGTTCGCGGTCATGGCGTTCGTGTTACGCAATGTCCTGGCATACCGGGCATCTGCAAAGTCATCTTTCAAAGAGCGTGAGGAGCGATTGAGCAGAGGCTTCAAAGAGGCGGATGCGCATCCAGGTGTGCTGAGGCGGCTCCCTTCCTTCCTTCGTGCCCTTGTCTCAGCAGGCGTCACGACGTTAGTTCTGGGCGGTATTCTCACAGATCCGAGAGAAGGTCTGATCTTCTTCCTGTTCTTGTGGTCCCTGCTTATCATGCGAGGCACGATCTTACCTCGCTTTAGCTTTTGGACAAGCTGGACCCAGTTGGTAGCTCGTGTTCCTGTTCTGGTGCGCCTGCTCGCTGCCCTATTGATCATCTATGTGCTTGCCTGGAGTGCGATCAATTTATTTTGGACCCAGGCGAAGCTGTTCGTTGATACGCCGAGCGCGAGCTTTGAGCCTTACCTGCTCACGATAGGAATCTCGATCGCTATCATGGCTCTTCTTCTCCCGCAGACAAAGCAACTGGCGCAGCCAGGAAGAAAGCCAACCAGCTAGGAGAAGGGGAAAGAGCCATGCGACGACTATGCATCCAGTTAGCGACTGGGCTCTGCGGAGGTGTCATACTGTGGCTGCTGACCTCTCCAGCAGTGTACGCCGATAACTGTGGCAGCCTTCGGGATTGTTATGACACGATCGCTGCTGCTGTAAAGGCGGCAATTGGCCTTGGAGTGCTTATCAGTGTACTGCTCAGCCTGGGCGCAATTGCTGGATGGACTCCGAATAAGCAACCACCTAAGACGAAAGAGGGGTGGTGGTCAAAAGCTGGGCGATTTCTATGGGGCGTTGGTGAAGGGTTGCTGCCTTTCGGTCTGGTGGCAGGAGCAACAGCACTGGTATCAGTAATATCACCCGTCGCTGCTGCGGTTGGTGCAGGCGCGCTACTAGCTTCTGTGATTGGTTATACTTATAGTCATGCACCTGGGCCTGGAGTAGGGGACAAGGTAAGAAGCGCATTTAACGCGGTAAATCCTGTTAGCCAAGTCGGAGAGGGTATTATTGGGGCACAGGAGGCATTCAACGAGGGTGATTATCAGGAAGCTGGAAAACAGGTAGCAAACACGGCTTTAGGTGTATTTGGGGTTTTCACGCTAGTGTCGTCGCTGGTGCGAAGAGCGGCCAGTGCATTAGGACTTGGGAAAGGAACAACAGTAGAGCCACCAGCGCCAGCCACACCAGAGGAGCCGTCATCGTCTCTGCCGGAAAAGGAGCTACCGCTACCAACCGAAGGTACTCAAGGAGATCAAATCGTTATAGCAAGATCATTGCTCAGGCGACTTGCAGCAAATGGCGAAGAAGTTATCGTTAATATTGGCGGTGCAGGAGCTCCACATGAGCCTCCAACTGCTATTAATGTAAATCCAAATATAGACGCACCACGTATTGGGATTCCTAATTTTGTTAAGGAAAGAGGAGAAATGATCGGCACTCTATTTGAGGCTGGAACTGTTGATAAAGTTGTAGGTAATAGATTGCTTATTAGCAAACTTGGATTGGATGAGATCGCCCAGGGTGCTTACAAAATCTTGCGCTCAGGTGGAACCTTCGACATGAATTTTTTCCCGAACGAGGATGTTAAACTCATGGCAGAAGCCTTAAAGAGAGCTGGATTTGAAAATGTCAATGTCGAACTTGACCTTGCAGTAACGGCTAGCAAGCCATAAGAGATTATAGGGTGATTGGAAAGAAAGGCTCTTTGCTCCCATGGTCGATCTCACGGCAGGCGAAGCGGGGAAGCAGATAGCTTTTCTTTATCAAGGATCAGTTGATGGTTAGACAATCACTCGGAGATCGCCACCAACCAATCCCCCAGCTGGGTATTGGTGCCTGATAGACGGCCCCCGTTCGGCTAGCCGAATGGAAGTGGCATCTCCTTGATCCCATCCGCTACATGCGAAAAACAAAACCATATGCTTGCTTAGTGAAAGGAAGGGGTAAATTTGGTAATTACATGGCTCATGACCACTTGAGGTACTGGTGATGAGGCCAATTTTCACACTCGGCATCAACCATGACAAGCTGAAGAGCACTTTTTTTAACGTCGTCACTAGTACCAAATCTGTGCATGAGCCATTGAGCTGCCTCATTTACAACAGGAGGGCACTATGGCTCAAAATTTCCCTTTTTGGAATACTTTAAGCGAGGAAGCGCGACAAGCTTACGAGATAGCCGAAAGAATGCTGCAAAACCAAGAAACCATAGGTCAGGCTTCTAAGTTTCTTAATAGAAGGGGGATTTCTTGGCCTGCAGAAAGGTTGGCTAATGGATTAAAAAAAGTTACAGAAGCAATGGAGCAGTATGGCGTTGAATCTCAGCAAACAACTCAAGTAATTACCCATGGTACTGAAGCAGCTACTGAAGCTATGGAAGCTGCGGCTGTGGAAGCTGCAGCAGAACAAGGCATAGTTAGAAGAACTCTCTCTACAATTGGCAGATGGATTTTGAAAAGACTTGGTTTGAGTGAAGGAGTGAGTTTAATGGGAGCAACACTTACTGGTGCTCTTGCTGCAACTGTAGTTCTTGGTCTACTTGCATGGGGTTTATCAAGTTGGTTAGGTTCACTCTCTGGTGGCCATTCTGTTCAGCTGGGTGAGCAGAAAAATAAGTCCCACTACGCTCGTGTAGATGTTCCAGGATGTCAATCGGATGGGCCTTACTTCATCTACGTGCTCGATATTGAGCCTGGTGGCTCCATCTATATCTGTGGGAAGGAAGGTGTGCAGAAGCCTAGTTGTAACTTTGTGGATGGAGGCCCCCCTCCTTGCGCGGGCCAACCTAACGTGGGTGTCCTCGGGACGCTAGGCAAGAGCGAAGGCTATGACACGTACGACCAGGCTGTGGCTGCATACTGTGGGATGCGTACAGAAACCCATCCGGCTTATGGTGGGACGAAGGGCACTGTCAATGGGCAGCTTTACTGGCTCGACAACGCGCCAAAGTGTCCAGGTGATTAGAATGGATGTGTCAGGTTCTGTTGCAAAAAAAACATCTGATAGGATAGAGCCAAAAGCTGAAAAGAAGACGGTTCTGACAATGCAAAACGTGTTCAAATGGCGGCATTTTGAAGCAGAGATCATTTTGCTTTGCGTTCGCTGGTATCTGCGGTATTCGCTCAGTTATCGAGATCTCGAAGAGATCATGCGAGAACGAGGATTGCAAGTGGATCACACCACCATTTACCGCTGGGCCCAGGGTATTGTCAACTTGAGAACGTAGCTGAACACTGTGTTACAATAGCCTCATGAAAATAATGACTACTGCTCCCAATTACAAAGGCTACCGTTTCCCGCCTGAGATTATCAGTCACTGCACCTGGCTGTATTTTCGCTTCTCGCTCAGTTTCCGTGATATTGAAGAGATTATGGCAGAGCGCGGCATCATCCTGACCTATGAAACCATCCGTCAGTGGACGTTGAAATTTGGGCAAACGTATGCCAATGAACTGCGCCGTCACCGTCCTCGTTGTGGCGACAAATGGTACATAGATGAAGTCTATCTGAAGATCAACGGGAAGATGCATTACTTATGGAGAGCGGTGGATCAGGACGGCAACGTTCTGGATATTCTGGTGCAGAGCCGACGCAACAAAAAGGCAGCCAAGAAATTCTTTCGGAAACTCCTGAAAGGACTTCAATACGTGCCACGAGTAATTATTACCGACAAACTAGCCAGCTACGCTGCCGCAAAGAGGGAGATCATGGCAAGTGTGGAGCATCGCCAACACAAGGGCTTAAACAACCAGGCGGAACGCTCACATCAGCCGACCAGGCAACGAGAACGTACGATGCGGCGGTTCAAATCCCCTGGGCAGGCTCAACGGTTTCTCTCCGCGTTTGGACCGATTTTGGATCACTTTCGGCCCAAACGGCATCGCCTCACTGCAGAGGATTACCGTGCTCGCATGCAGGACCGCTTTCTGGCCTAGAACGAGGTGACCAGAGGAAAGGCAGCCATCTAACGGCGAACCATTCTTTCTAATCCTACGCCTCTCTCCTCCCATTTTCTCTTCACTTCAAAAAAAGCTCTTCTATTCTCTCGCCAAGTTGACAATACCCCTCCGAGTAAGAGCAGGCAAGTCACTATGACAAAACTTTTGATGCAAATATGCTCTTCGATTTAAGAGACCTCGCACATTTGGTCGATAACAGCCAGAATGAGTTCTATATTTGGTTGATCCTTAGTAGAGATGCTTAGGGTCGGAAAAGAAACTTCTTCCCTTGTATAGATGCGTATAAACCGCTCAGTTTCTTCAGCGTGGTCTATCTCCTGCCATGATAGGAATCTCTTGCCTTCAGCTGCGCTTCCAGTGATACCTCTTTTGTCTATGCGCGTGGAATCCGTCAGAAACAATTCCTTTCCTGCTCCAAATCCATGCAAGATGCGTGGAAGCTGGGTGTTGGTAATGCCTTCAGAGCAGAATGCGCCGAACTCATCCACGTTCTCTGTAATACGAGATGAGAGGCGAATTGCTGTTCCATCTGTGCAATCGAGGAGACACCGGTAATCAGGCCTAGTGAGGATTCCCCCAAGAAGACGCCCAAGAAGACCGTAATATCTATAAAAGTTTGCAGGCAAACGGTATTCTCGTAGCTCCTGAACCTCTTCCCAGGGATAGCATCTGAACTGTCCATAATGTGAGAGTACAAATCCTCCCTTATGCAGATAAATGCGTCGGCCTACGCCAATGAGCATATCCTTCCACACAAGAAAGAGCAGGAACATAAAAAAGAGAGCAAAGATACCGAAAATGAGAATAAACATAAAAAGAGAAAAAGGATCTCGATAACCATCATACCGCATACTCATAGTAATCTCTGAGAGAAGCATAAAACCTATCAAAGCGACCAGGGGCAATAGTATGATCGTTACGAGGATTGCCCTGGTAACTAACCAAGCAATCCGTGAAGGATATTCCGCCACAAATGCCCCTAGATTGTAGTCAGTTGCCATTTGTTGTATTCGTTGCGGAATGCCAGATGTGGAAGTCTCCATCAACATAATTTCCTTTCATTCTTCAAAAGATCTGTAGGTCAGCTAAGCAGTGATGTACGTGACTTCTCGTGTCTACGGCGCTCGCCTGAGAGTGGGTGTGGAGCACCTCATTGACAGAATTGTGTTTTTTATGTACAGTAATGATTATACAACGTTTTTGGTCATTACATTCCATAAAGGAAGGGTTATTTATTCGCCGAAAACTTGTTGAGCCATAAATCCATCCCTTTTTCTGATGCGTTGATGACTACCATCTGATCTCCGACTCGACCATCCATGAGTCCCTGCTCTTCTTGCTCGATCATCGGTTGTGTTGCAAAGATGACGCCAATGCGATAAGCTTGGGCTTATTTTCTGAAGAGAGGCCCTGTCATGGAAAATGCCAAACTGTTCAAATGGCGTCATGCGCGAAGCGGAGCTCATTTTGCTCTGTGTTCGTTGGTATCTTCGGTATGCTTTAAGCTACCGAGATCTCGAGGAGATGATGCGGGAGCGGGGCCTATCCATCGACCATACGACCATCTATCGCTGGGTTCAGCACTCTGCTCCAGAATTGGAAAAACGCTGTCGGCTTCACCTAAAAGCCTGGAATGATTCGTGGAAAGTCGATGAGACGTACATCAAAGTCAAGAAAGTCTGGATGTACCTCTATCGCGCAGTGGATTCTGAAGGAAATACGCTCGAGTTTCTCCTGAGCCCAACGCGGGATGCCGAGGCTGCCAAAGGCTTCTTCCTCAAAGCCTTGCAACGCACAACGTGTTCTCCCCCTTAAGACCGTTTGCCCCTGGAGCTCATGAAAGATCCCTCGGCAGAGGATGCGGTTCAACCCACCGCTTCTGCTCGTTTTGAGGTCCGCAGAATGATCCCAAGAGTGATCAATGTCGATAAGAACGCAGCCTATCCCAAAGCGATTGCTGGGCTTAAAGCAGCCGGAGTGCTGCCTGAACACGTGGAACTGCGGCAAGTGAAATACCTCAACAATCTGATCGAGCAAGACCACCGGTTCATCAAACGCTTGACCAAGCCAGGAATGGGCTTTTTCTCCTTCGAAACAGCCTGGCGAACCGTACAAGGCTTCGAGGTGATGAATATGCTGAGGAAGGGGCAGGTACAAGGAGTGAACAAAGGCGATGTACAAAGGCAGGCCGCACTAGTCGCCAGACTCTTTGGAGTTGTTGTCTAAGCTGAACAAGGAGAGGCATTCCACGCTCATCTTGTTTCTTCTCATTTCTTGCAACACAACCGTTTCTGCTGCGGTCAAGCCTCGGACTGACCTGCCAATTCGTCCCACCGGGTTGAGAACCGACCAACCCGGTAGGATGTCTCTCAAGACTTCTTGAAAGGCAACTTAATTCCATAACACGAACGATGGTCTCGTAGGGAAGAGTGCTCCCAGCACTGGCCTGGCCTCATCGCTCACCCACACATCAGGGAAGACGTGGCGGAGGGCTTCTATGCTACGATGACCGAAGAGGACTTGCAGGAAGACCAGGGGAGGGAAAGCGCCATTGGCAGCAGAGCCGTAAACGGGGGGCTGCCAGTCTTCCGCGCCTACCAAGCGTCCTTGTTCAAAGACCATGCGCAGGCCAGAGCGATAGAAAGAGAGCTTGATCTCCTGGTTCAGGCCCGCGACAGGCGAAGTTGCCAACCGTCGTTCGAGGACGGGAGCGATATGCAGGAGAAAGGCCGGAAGATTCTTCACACGGATATACCAGGCGTAAGGCGGCTCTCTGGGACGATCTAATGCCTCGCCCAGCAGTTCGTGAACCGGGTGGGTCGTTCCCAGAGAGAAGCTGATTTCCTGCAAGGCCCCGGTCTCAGGCAGGATGGGTTTGATGCCCAGACCATAAGCGGAGAGCGCACGCAACACAGAGGGCATGGCGCGTTGCATATTCACCCCATCGACCCATTCCAGCAGCCAGACGCCCAGTGCCCTGCCACGGCGATAGGCATCGCATGCCACGAAGCCAACCGTCTCGCCCTTCACATCAACAATCATCTGGAAGGTAAAGGTATGCAAGAGGTCAGGATGCCTCTTCCAGGTTTCGATCTCATAGAGCCAGAGCTTCCGTGTCCGACGTTCTGAGACGATGGAGTGCTTTTGTTGCCGCTCGTAGAGTTCCTCCATGACGGGGATATCGCGGGCGGTCACCTCACGGAGGGCGTAGCGTTCGGGCTCATCATCTTGCGCTTTGGGGATCAGCACCAGGGGAGTGGCGCGCCAGTCTTCCAGTTCGAGTGCATATTCATAGCCGAACTGGCGGTAGAAGTAGGGGACGCCGCTAATGGCCTGGACAAGGTCGCCTTCGGTCTCGCTACGTGCGTGAATCATCTCAAAGAGCGTACGAATGAGACCCTGATGCCGATACGCCGGATGGGTGGCAACTGCTTCAGGCCGACCAACCCCGAAAGGGATCCCCTCGTACGTCCAGGTATGCTTCCACAAACAGGTGGAGGCCACCACCGGGCTGCCTTCCTCGCTCGTGTCCTCAATGATGCCGAAATCCCGTGGCCCCATCAGGGGATAGTCTCCGTTCATCAATCTCCGAATGTGCCTGAGATAGTGGGCGTTGGGTGGAGCGTCAGCTCGCTCACGATGAACGAGCGCGTGCAGGGTCGCGATGCGTTCGGTATCTTCGGCAGTTGACCAGTGGAGCACCAGTCCATCGCCTAAATCACGACGAAAAGAGCTACTGTGAGCGGTGTGCATAGGATTCTCCTTTTTGCTGCGTGTAGGTTGATGAGACAACAAGTGCCTCGTAGCGTGCAACAACATGCGAAGGATATGACGAGGCCGTGAAGGGCGGAAGGTATTGCATCTCATGTGCATGCGAGGTGCGGGAACGTGATCCGAAAGCCAGGAAGACCCCTTATCTGCAAATGGACACAATGATCCTCTGGGCCAAGCTGGAAGTGGGTTTATGGTGATGGGAAGGAAGAGAGAACATGACCAGAGAGAGGCGTGGTGCAGTATGAGGTGATAGCTGCATAGTTCTTCTGCCTTTCTTGATCATAGAGTGCCGTGCCCCACGATGGAGCTGTAGTAGAAGCATCTCCGTGATTCTACGAGATAAGGTCAGGGGCTGTCAAGTCGAGGCAGAACAGCTCGAACGTGAACCTGCATGAGTGACGAATCATGAGGTCTTTTTCTGTTTGGAGGCGGACCCTGCTATGACCAGCTATGTGGTGGCGTTACCCTCAGGCCAGTGCTGGGATCTCTCGTGGTTGGATCAGCAGCGCGAACAGGGGATTCTGGCCTGGCACGAGCCTGTGCGCCAGCCTCGTTACGCTGGATGGCGCGTGCTGCGACGCGAGGATCAGACGGCGGGGGAAGTGCAAGGCGTGGTGAGGGAGTTGGCTATGGCGGGGACCTATGAAGTGCGTGTGCAGCAGACAGAGGTGCAGTTGATTGGGATCAATGACCGAACAGAGGTCACGCGCTATTCGCCAGCCGAGGGGGAAGAGGTCGCGCTGTCATTTGCGCTGGAGCCGGGGGAGTCGCTGCTTTTGTGGTGTCGGAGACGAGCAGGGGAGCAAGACGCGGTGGTGACGGCCCTGTTCTTTATGGCGCGTGCTGAGAGCGTGGCCAGGAGAAGGAGGCTCGCGCTCTGCGGAACCTTGGTGTGTCCAGGCGGTACACCGCATGTGCTCTGCCGGTGCAGAGTGTGTAAGCCAGAGAAGGGGACAAGCGGGGATGGCGGAGCCGAGAGCTGTAAGCAAGGACGTGCGGGAAATCATGCCTGCACGTCCTTGCGTTTGCTCCCCTCGAGGATTGGCTGTATCGAGGACCTCTCCTAGCAGCTTGTCGGAGAGAAGTGGGAGCGTGCCTCTTCTCCTTTTCTTAGAGCATACCTGACAGCAAACCTATGCTGTAAGCATAGAAAGAGCGTTGGAAACATGCTGAAAGCAAAGTATAATCGGAGCGAGGGACAGGAACATTGATACTCCCTCAAGCACGTTCGGCTCACGAGGGAGAGCTTTATGCCTGGTTTCTTTGCTCATGCACCTCTCCGACATTTCCAAGGCGATTTCTGGAAATTTTGGAGCGGACAGACCATTTCTACGCTTGGCAGCTCAGTGACGAGCTTCGCATTGCCCTTGCTCGTTTTCAAATTGACCAACTCGCCTCTGAATCTTGCGCTGACGATGGTTTTTACTGTCCTGCCATATCTCCTCTTCGGATTAGCAATCGGTGCCTGGGTGGATCGCACCAATCGCAGGTGCGTCATGGTTGGCACTGATTGTGCCCGTGCGTTGGTGATTGCTTCGATTCCTCTCCTGGCGGTCCTGGGCCTGTCGTCGGTCTGGTGGATTTACATTGTCTCATTCGTCAATGCAACGTTGACCATTGGTTTCACTGCCGCCAACTTTGCTGCTCTTCCCAGTCTTGTTGAGCCGGATGACCTAATCGCGGCGAATGGGTCTATTCAGGCTAGCTTCTCCATAGCCAGCATTATCGGGCCGCTTGTGGCAGGGCTCTTGCTCGTGCATGTTCCACTGCCCCTATTACTCTTGATTGATGCTGCCTCGTTTCTCGTCTCTGCTGCCTCGCTCTTGCTCATCAAGAGGAGCTTTAATGCCAGCGAGCAGAAAGGAGAGGCAGGAATCGGCAATGCGATCCTTGAAGGACTGCACTACGTGTTGCGCTCCCCGATAGTGTTCTGGCTCACGCTCCTGCTGCTCCTTTTCAACTTCATCCTGCCAACGGCTGATGTCCAAATCGTGTGGTACGCGAAACACTGGCTGCGGGCGAGCGATACGCAATTAGGGTTGCTGTATGCGAGCGACGGGATCGGTGTGGTGGTGTTTTCCCTGCTGACGAACCGCTTGCGCAAGCGCTGGTCGTTTGGTGTCGTCGCGTTAGGATCGATGATGGTCCTGGGGTGCTCACCTCACTCATGGCATTCACTCACTGGTATCCATCTGTCCTTGTGATCTGGGCCTTGCGCGGCGGGACAGACGTACTTTTTCTGATCAGTACCTACAGCATGACCCAACGTATCGTTCCCAACGCGTTGCTTGGGCGCGTCATCACCTTCATCAGAGTCTTGACCTGGCCAACCGGCGCGCTGGGTGCGCTGCTCGGCGGCCTGGCACTTGCACAGACTGGGAATGTGGGCTTGGTCTACGGATGTGTTGGTTTGCTGGTCTTTCTCGTTGCGTTCGCCTTTTGGTTGACACCGCTTGGTCACGCAGAGCGCTACGTGCCAGAGGCGAAAGCGCCCCAAGGTGATTGATTGGCCGGGCCCCATTTTTGTGGAGACTGGAGAACATGAGTAGAACATTTAAAAAGGTGGACTACGACCAGGCGCTCGATCTGACGGTGCGGCTGGGCGACTGTCTGCCACCCGACCATTTGGCCCGCTTCGTGGTAGACAGCGTGGCCCAACTTGATCTCTCGGCTCTCTATGCCCGCTATGGGTCGCGCGGTGGGGAACCCTACGGGTATTGTCAAGTTGATTAGAGTAGTCACAAACAGGCTGAACGGTATGATAGAATGTTCTCATGAAAAAGAACAGCCCCGTTTCTCCATACAAAGGATACCGTTTTCCGCCCATCATTATCAGCCATTGTGTCTGGCTCTATTTCCGGTTTTCTCTCAGTTTCCGCGATATCGAGGAACTCATGGGAGAACGTGGGGTGCTTCTATCGTATGAAACCATCAGACAGTGGTGCATGAAATTTGGTCAAGCTTATGCTCATGAGCTCAAACGGCGACGTGCTCGATCTGGAGACAAATGGCACTTGGATGAGGTGTTTCTGACCATCAATGGGAAACGATCCTATCTGTGGAGAGCTGTCGATCAAGATGGCGACGTGCTTGATATTCTCGTGCAAAGCAGGCGCAACAAAAAAGCAGCGAAAAAGTTTTTTCGCAAGCTGCTCAAGGGCCTCGAGTACATTCCACGTGTCATCATCACCGACAAACTAGCGAGTTATGCAGCAGCGAAGAAAGAGACGATGCCTAGCGTCGAGCATCGTCAGCACAAAGGCCTCAACAATCGAGCGGAACGTTCGTACCAACCGACGAGGCAGCGTGAACGGACCATGCGTCGTTTCAAATCCCCCGGTCATGCGCAGCGGTTTCTCTCCGCCTTTGGTCCCATCTCTGATCATTTTCGGCCCAAACGCCACAGTCTGAACGCCTCAGCGTATCGAGCCCTCATGCAAGAGCGATTTGAGGTCTGGAACGGGGTTACCAATGGAAAGAACATTGTATAACCAGGTCATTTCCCCAGCCATCTCTGTTCTTTTCCTTCTCAAGAAGCTTGGTTTGAGCAATATGGTCCTCTTCGAGCAGTAAGTTGACAATACCGCTGTTTTCCCGCTGGTTACCTCATTCCAAACCTGGAAGCGATTCTGCATGAGGACTCGATACGCTGAGGCGTTCAGACTGTGGCGTTTGGGCCGAAAATGATCGGAGATCGGACCAAACGCAGAGAGGAAGCATTGCGCATGGCCAGGGGATTTGAAGCGTCGCATGGTGCGCTCTCGTTGCCTGGTTGGTTGGTACGAACGTTCCGCACAATTGTTCAAGCCCTTATGCTGGCGGTGCTCGACACTGTGCATGATGTCCCTCTTGGCGGCGGCGTAACTAGCGAGTTTGTCGGTAATGATAACCCGCGGCACGTAGTGCAAGCCTTTGAGCAATTTACGAAAGAACTTTTTGGCAGCATGCTTGTTGCGCCGGCTTTGGACGAGGATATCAAGCACATTGCCATCCTGATCAACCGCCCGCCACAGGTAGTGGGTTTTCCCGTTGATTTTGAGGAAGACCTCATCTAAATGCCACTTGTCTCCTCGCTTTCCATGACGGCGTTTCAGTTCATTGGCATAGGTTTGCCCAAACTTCTGGCACCACTGGCGCACTGTTTTATAGGTTACGACGATCCCTCGCTGGGCCAAAAGTTCCTCAACATCACGATAATTGAGTGAGAAGCGGAAATACAACCACACCGCGTGGCTGATAATCTCAGAAGGGAAACGGAACCCTTTGTAGTCGGGAGCAGTGGTGTTTGTTTTCATGCTCGCACTCTGTCACAAGATTTGTTTTCTGGTCAAGCCAATAGCCAAGTTGACAGTATCAAGACATCGGTACAAGCAACCTCCTCGCAAGAGACCGCAATATCCTCAGCATTCGATTTCCATGATGAGCTTCTGTGTTCTCAGTTCTGACAGAACCCATTGTTCTCTTCCTCCTATGTGAGGAGTGCTAAAACCGTTTTCTGCCTCGATTCTATCCCATGTTCCCTTTTCTAGAAGTCTCTTCCTGCTGAGATAGACACGAAGTCGCTACCCAGTTAAGATGACGATGACGCAACATCATACACTTCTCAATAGAGCCATTACCTAATAAACCCATCATTCACCAAACTTATGCTAGTTGCCACGGAGACGCAACAAGACGTTATCTGAGACCGGTGAGCCAGATCTCTCGCCTCCTGCCCTGTTGTTAGATGAGGAATTGACCATCTTTACAGAAGAGTTCATCGTCAACATGGATTTCGCTGCCCTGGCGCAAGTCACAGACCATATCCCAATGCAGGGCCGATTGGTTGCTGCCACCAGCCTCAGGGAAACCGGCACCCAATGCGAGGTGAATAGTACCACCCATCTTCTCGTCGAAGAGAATGTTTTTGGTACAGCGATCAATATTGTGGTTATTGCCGAAGGCAAATTCACCCAGGCGACGAGCACCTTCGTCCAGCGCCAAAATTTTGTCAAGGTAGTCCTGCCCTTGTGTCGCTGTAGCTTCGATGACCTTGCCGTCTACAAAGCGCAGGCGCACATCTTCAACTGAGCGACCACCGAACGTGGCAGGGAAACTGAAGCGGATGTAACCGTTAGCGGAGTTCTCGATTGGGCTGGTGAAGAATTCACCACCAGGAAGGTTCTTCAGGCCATGATCGCTGATGAACGTGCGACCATCAATGGAAAGCGTCAGATCAGTATCCTGGCCGCGCACATGGATTGTATGCTTTCCCTTGAGCCATTGAACAAAACGTTCTTGCTGAGCGGCAAGTTCTTGCCAGCGCGCGACTGGATCTTCATCATCCAGGAAGCAGGCACGGTACACGAAGTCCTCGAAATCGCTCAGAGACATATTCGCATCCTGAGCGTAAGCATTCGTGGGGAACATGGCAATGGACCAGTTGAGTTCTCCCTCTGCGGAGCGCTGCGTTTGTGCCTTGTTCAATTCGGTCATGGACTGCTGTGATACGGCCATACGGGCAGGATCAACACTGCTCAGACTTCTGGTGTTTTCTGCGGAGAAAAACATGAGGAGCGCTTCGTATTGCTCGAAGGCCATGCGTCGTGCAGAGGGGATAAAAAGGAGTTGCTCGTTGCTCCCTTCTTGCAGCAAGATCTCCCTGATGCCAGGCAGATCGATCATTGGTTCAGGGTGTGCTCCTGCTCGTATGGCTTCACGATAGACTTCACGAATGATCGGGGCGGCCACAGGACCAGCGATGATAGCCAGGCGGTCTCCCTTTTCAACCTGCAGCGAATAGGTCACAAGTAGGCGTGCCATGCGCTGTAAACGAATATCAACCATAAATACGCTCCTTTGTCTATGCTCCATCGATAATACCTGCCTTCAAAGGCAAGTTTTGCTAAGAGCCAGTTTGAAAAGGGGCAACCAGTCAGGTGAGATAGACTTGGGATATGAAAGCAAACCAAATGTATCCCACAGATCTGACGGATGCCCAATGGTATTGTATCAAAGCGTTGATCCCAGCAGCCAAGCCGGGAGGAAGACCCAGAACCCTACCATGCGAGCCGTCGTCAACGCGATCCTCTACGTGGTTGTGACAGGATGCTAGTGCGCGTATGCTACCCAAAGAGTATCCCGCTTGGCAAAGCGTGTATGTGTACTTTCGCGCGTTTCGTCGCGATGGGACGTGGCTGCGAATTCATGAGACACTGCGTGCTCAGGTTCGTCGACGAGTTGGTCGTCACAAGCATCCACCCGCAGGTGCCCTGGACAGTCAAAGCGTGAAAACGACACAGGGGCCTGGTATCCGTGGCTATGACGCAGGCAAACACGTCAAGGGTCGCAAGCGTCATATCCTGGTCGATACGTTGGGCTTGCTCATGGCCGTTGTGGTCACGGCAGCCTCAATGTCCGACGCCGCAGGAGCCAAACTGCTGCTCAAGCCCCTGGGTGGGGCGTGCAAAAAGCTCCGGCGCATCTGGGTCGATGGTGGCTATCGCGGCCATCTGCTCGAATGGGTGATGCTGCATTTTCACTTTCTTCTCCAGCCCGTGCTACGTAGCGATGATCAGAAAGGCTTTGTTGTCCTGCCCAGGCGATGGGTGGTGCAACGAACCTTTGCCTGGATCACCCAATGTCGTCGCTTGAGTAAGGACTATGAAACGCTGACAGAAAGCAGCGAAGCTATGATCTACATTGCCATGACTCGCTTGATGATCCGACGCTTGGCAAGAAAATGACCTTTACAAACAAGTTCTAATACTACAGCTCCACTTAAAACGTGGGGTGGCTCCACACGCTCACTGCCACGTTACAAGCCTTCTACAAAGAAGAAGCCTACGAGGCCACTTCGTAACATACATACCTCGCTAAGTGGGGCTGTAGTACTAAGCAGGATCTTTTGGGAAAGGGGGCGCAACGCGGAAGTCCTCTTGCGCCCCCTTTCAGGCCAAGGTGGAAGAAGCTCTTTGTTCTTCCACCTCGCGAACATTGCTC
Source organism: Ktedonobacter sp. SOSP1-52 (assembly GCF_016587395.1). NCBI lineage: Bacteria > Bacillati > Chloroflexota > Ktedonobacteria > Ktedonobacterales > Ktedonobacteraceae > Ktedonobacter > Ktedonobacter sp. SOSP1-52. The sequence continues at coordinate 6,283 of NZ_BNJH01000007.1, read as the reverse complement.
TTCTTACGCAGAGGAATGGGAGCAGGGATCGGCCCTGGCGCTCCTCGCCGCCATTTTCCGCACTCTTTTATTTTATGCACTCGTTGGCACCATCGGCGGCTGGACCTTGCAGTGTCCTCCGCGTTACTGTCGTGCGTCGCTCGGCTTATCGAACAGGTTGGAGATCAGCAGTGCGATGACAAGCAGTGCCAGGCCAATGAAGCCGCTTCTAACATATCCACTGCACCAGACCTGTTCCAATCCCTTAAGCGAAGGTGCAAGTAAATCAGGAGTGCAAAACAGCCTTTTCGTCGACGGCTGATCGTCTCTGTTTTCTTTCAATACAGGAGCAAGTAAATCAGCAATCGAAATCTTTGCCTGTTTTCGCGAAAAGCGTCCCTTTCGCTTGACAGAAGAAAGGCTCCTTTGCAGCGTAGTCATAACCACAATTCCCTCAGCAAAGGAGTCCCTGGCTATGATACCTGTTTCTCATCTTTTTGACCAGACGATTCTCACCGCCCTTCTCGATCATGATCCAGTGGTCCAAGACTATCGCCAGTTTTTTGCTTTGCTCGACTGGTCCCTCGTTGAGCAATGGGAGCGTCAGTGTTCCTCGCATCGGCGTCCGCCTCTTCATCCCGAAACGGCCTACATCGAAGCCTTCCTTGTTCGCATTCGTGAAGGTCTCATCTACTCGACACAACTGAGGCACATTCTGCTCAAGCACCCGCTTCTCATCATGGAGCTGGGTTTCCATCTCGAGCTTGATCCTCTGGCTCCCTACGACTTTGATGCGCACAAGGCGCTTCCCTCTCGTTACTGGTTTGGCGAAAAACTGCGCACCCTCGATGCGTCGCTCCTGCAACAGCTCCTTCAGGCAACGGTGAAGGCATTACAGGCGCAAATCCCCGGCCTGGGCGAAACGGTCGCCTTTGATGTGAAGCACATTTACTCCTGGGTGAAAGAGAATAACCTGCATGCCTACATCACTGAACGCTTTGACAAGCAGCAGGTGCTTGCCGGTGATCCTGATTGCAGGCTTGGCGTCAAGCGCAGCACCAATCAGGAACAGACTGACGGCACCACCAAAGAAAAAAAAGGAGCTGCTCTGGGGCTACGGGTCTGGCGTGGCCGCTATCACCATCCCCGACTACGGCGATGTGGTCCTGACTGAATACACTCAACCCTTTAACGAAGGTGATGTGACCTCCTTTCGCCCCCTCTACCAGCGTGCTGCACTTGCGTTACAAGCCTTCCCCACCCATGTCACCGCCGATGCGGCCTTTGATGCCTGGTATGTCTACGATGCGGCTGCTCGTCATGGGGGTATTGCTACCATTTCTAAGAATGGACATGATTATCCTGAAATGCAACGTGATCCTGACGAGACTCCTCGATGTGCCAAAGGCTTGCGCATGATACCTCGCTTTGGATTTCAGCATACCAACGGCTATCGTGCTCAGCGTTTTGGCTGTTCCCTCCTCCTTCCCACCCTAACTGGAGAGGCCTGTGAACGGCTCTCATCCAATCATGGACAGGGTAGCCACAAAGATCCCAACTGGGAAGCTGGTGGAGGTATGTGTGTGCTCTTAGATCGCTGCAGCCCGCTCTATAAGGCTATCTATACCCAACGCACGAGCTGCGAACACATCAACAGTCAGGCCAAAGAATTGGGCATCGAACGTCCCCGCGTCCACAATCGTCGCTCCGTTGCCAATCTCAATACGCTCATTTATGTGATTATTAATGTACGTGCTTTCAGTCGAACTATTTCTATCAATAAGGGACTTCTACCTATGATTTAGTTACACCCCTCTAACTCGGGAGCAAGAGCATTTAGATGCCGGAGTTTCCGCGAGGCTTGAGAAGTCCTTTGAGAGAGTAATTCGCGGGAACCTCTCTTTTCGTGTGCTTTTTGAGGGTAGAAACCGGGCTATTTTTGGTTGGAAAAGTGCTGAGCTAGCTTGTAGCGCCTAGCGGGAACTTGAGCTCAGAACTCTCAGAGTATCTGGTTCTCGCGCAATATGTCATGGTGTATCATGCACGTTCGCCAGTTGATGGCGAACCTCTCAACCTTCACTGTTTTTGTTACAATCTGCATAAGGAACTGCGCGACATCCAATAGTGCTCTTAGCAGTATACATCGTTCTTCTTGCTGTGGGCAAGCGTGTTGTATCGCATTCTCCATAGGGAGAAAGGCATGACATGTATCCCGGTGCAGTCTGATCAAAGGTGGTTCCAAAATCTGTATATAAAAGCAACATGTAAACTTATTCCCAGAGTATCCGCCTGCTACGACGAGAGCTCGTCCTGTGCTTCCTCCCATGCATGGCTCAATCAGGCATCAAGCATTCGGAGCCTCAGAAGATGGTCCCGCTTACGAAAAATCGCCTGGCTTCTCAGGGCGTCTTCTCGTCCTTGCGCTGGCAGGTATTGTCAACTTATCTGTAAAAAAGGGAATATTGATGAGCTGTAAGGAAGAGAGCCCCAGAAGAACAATGAGAGGTGAGGAAGTCTGTGTGGTTATGCAATCCGCTTGACTCCAATTACCTCATTCCAGGTCTGAAATCGGTCCTGCAAAAGAGCATGGTACTCCCCTGCACACAAACGATGTCTTCGTGGTTGGAAATGTCCAGTGATGGGTCCAAAGGCCGAAAGAAAGCGTTGCGCGTGTTTGGCTGATTTGAAGCGCCGCATGTTCTTCTCTCGTCGTCGCGTCGGTTGATGGGAGTTTTCCGCTCGATTGGCAGAAGCCTTTGTGTTGCCGATGCTCCACGCCAGGCAGGATCTCGCGTTTGGCTGCTCCATAGCTCTTCAATGTATCGGGAATGATCACGCGCGGGACGTAGTGCAACCCTTTGAGGAGCTTGCGAAAGAACGTTTTGGCCGCCTGCTTGTTGCCTCGGCTCTGCACCAGGATGTCCAGCACGTTGCCGTACTGATCAACAGCTCTCCACACATAATGGGTTTTGCCATTGATTTTCAGGTACACCTCGTCCATATGCCATGTGTCTCCCGTTTTCGGACGGCGACGGCGCAGTGCGTTGGCGTAGGTCTGCCCAAACTTCAAGCGCCACTGCCGCACGGTTTCAAAGCTCACGACGATGCCGCGCTGTTCCAGAAGCTCTTCCACATCGCGAAAACTGAGGGAGAAGCGGAAAGAGAGCCACACAGCGTGACTGATGATTTCAGGTGGGAAGCGAAAGCCTTTGTCGCTTGGAGCAGGGGTGTTTGTTTTCATGCAGCTCTTCTCGCACATTGTTCAGCTACTTTCCCAAGTTGACAATACCTTATCCCGTGCTGGTTGCCTACCAAGAGTCCCTGGCTCAACCGCATTGAGCCCAAATGGGTTCATGGCAAACGCGCCACTGTTGAACCGGCTCGGCTGCTGATGGCAAGCGAGCTCAAGCAGCGCGTCTGCGATTCCTTTGCGTGCGAGTTGCTTGAATTGCTTCTACAGCAGGTCTCTTGACCCAATGCTAGCTCCCGACAGCTATGATGCTCTGCCAGGAAGCGCCAGACCAACTCACCTCCAGGGAGTAACAACCAGCAGTGGAGAAAACGGGGAAGAGCCCCCATTCCGACCAGCCGGGACCTGATGAGCCATGTGGAATGTCTGGTACGCCGGGTACGGAGCCGACATCCCCTGTATCTGTGAGCGGGTTCAGGATCAGCGTCTGAGTGGCTGCTCTGGGGGAGTCTGGCCATCGGTCCACCAGGCCAGTGTTTTCGTCTGTCTATCTCGCAGGCGCAACGTGACCGGCAGAGAAGTGTTTGGACCGACTTCAACGACCCATTTCGTCATTGGCCATCTCTGATCAGGGCCAAACTGGCTCAGGTGGAGAACATTCTGATAGAAGCCGTCATAGATCCAGAACGCTCCACCCCCGACTAAACGCACATTGGTATTGGAGCCCAGGCTGTCGAGGTGCTGCTGCTGCGGTGGGGGCTTGGTGGTGCAATCCTGGGAGGCGGAGCCAGAGGTGTCGTCACCGGCGCGAGGCTCGTGATTATTGTTGAGGTTAGCTGTGGAATGCTCGCGGGTGCGGTGGCAGTGATGTGTGGACTTCCCGATGCCTCCGTTGAAGTGGCGTTTGGAATGCCCGTGTTGGGGGAAGAGCAACTTATGAACAGCAGTGCGATCAGCAAGCAAGCCCAACATGTTGAAAAGAGGGACGAGAGTCCAGCGAGATGAGGATATGGACGTCGGAAACACATCTATTTCTCCTTCTTTCTTTGGTCAAAGCAAGGCTTTCTTACCCAGATTACCAGCTTTTCCTGAAAGAGATCTGAACGTTTGGCTGTGTTGCAAAAAGAAAGCTGATCTGTCAGAATGGTGGGAAAAAGAACACAAGAGCGTCTACCATGGCAGAACAGCAGCCCTTCAAATGGCGTCACTTTGAGGCGGAGATTATTTTGCTTTGCGTCCGCTGGTATTTACGATACGCGTTAAGCTATCGGGATCTGGAGGAGATGATGCGGGAGCGGGGTCTCCAGGTGGACCACACCACGATCTATCGGTGGGTGCAGCGCTACGCTCCCGAACTGGAGAAGCGCTGTCGGCCTCATCTCAAATCCAGCAATGATTCCTGGCGGGTAGATGAGACGTATGTGAAGGTCAAAGGTATTTGGATGTACCTGTACCGCGCGGTGGATTCTCAGGGAAAGACGCTGGAGTTCCATCTGAGTGTTACCCGCGATGCACCAGCCGCCAAGAGCTTTTTCGCGAAAGCGCTCGGAGCCTCCTATACGGTAACTCCCCGCGTCATCACCGTTGACAAAAACGCGGCCTCTCCCAAAGCCTTCAACGAATTGAAAGCAGCGGGGACCCTTGCAGGTCCTTGTGAACTGCGGCAGAGCAAGTATCTCAACAACCTGATTGAACAAGATCACCGGTTCATCAAACGGCTGGTGAAACCGGGATTGGGCTTCTTTTCTTTTGAAACGGCATGGTATACCTTACAGGGATACGAGAGTATGCATATGATTCGCAAGGGACAGATGCATGGGGTGGAAAAAGGGAACATTCCTGGACAGATTTCCTTCATTGCCAGCCTGTTTGGACTGGTTGCCTAAGCGCAACAAGAAATGAGACTTCACGCCCATTGTCTTCCCTCGTAAATCTTTGCAACACAGCCCAAAGGAGAAGCCAAAGAGGCCGAGCAAAAGCAGTTGTACCAAAAATTGAGAAAGACGACAGAGCAGATGGTGCGGCAGACCACTCGCGTGGTCAAGGCGCTCAGTCAGCAGAGCGAGTCTGAGTCCAAGCGGCTTGTGCAGCAGGCCCAACACATGCTGCCCCTGGTGGAGCGCGTCATGGCGCAAACGCGCAGCCGGGTGCTCGAAGGCAAGAAGGCGCCCTCAGAGCAGAAGGTACTCAGTCTCTTTGAGCCGCACACGCGAGCCATCCTCGCCACAAAGGAGGAGCACTGGTCGAGTTCAGGTCGACATGTCATCCTTGACGCGCGTGGAGGGAGGGATTGTGACCGGCTATGAGATCTTGGAGCATCCTCATGAGCATGGGCAGGCGATCGAGGCGGTAGCGCATCATCAGCAGGTCTTGGGCATCCCCCTCATCTGGTGGCAGGCGATCGGGAGTGCATTCGGCCCAGACGTCGAGCACGTTGCAGGCAGCAGGGGTCAAGCTGGTGGCGATCCGGCAGCCGGCAAAGTGTCTGAGGAACGCCAGGTGCTGGAGCACACCCCCGCTTGGAAGCCTGATTCTTACCCACATTTAGGAAGTGATAGAATCAAGAATGAAGACGCAAGAAGTATGAGACGCCAAGAGTTGGGCCGAGCACACCTTTGGGAACGTCCAATTGCACGATAGCCGCCGAACGAGACGCACCATCCAGGCAGCCAGCAACCTGGCGGAGAACCCTCTGGGTTCGCTGCCTGCTCAAATGCACGACTGGAAAGGGGCAAAAGCCTTGTATCGTTTGCTCAACGAGCCAGACGTGACCTTTGCTGCCTTGATGCAGCCGCATGTTCAACAGACGAGGGAACAAGCTGCATCCTCTGCAGTGATGTTGCTGGTACAAGATACCACCGATATCGATCTGTCGCATCGCCACAAGATCAGTGGGACAGGGCAAATTGGCAATGAACGTGGGCGTGGTTTCGCGCGTGCAAACAGTGCTTGCTGGTGCGTCCCCTACCAAGGAAGTGCTTGGCTGTATGGCTCAAGAACCTTTGTGCGCATTGCAGCACCAAAGGGGAACAACGCCATCACGGCTCAAACGCAAAGAGCGTGAAACCGATGTCTGGATGCGCCAGGTAGGTGCCATTGGGAAGCCTAAGCCAG
>NZ_BNJH01000006.1:157500-933033 GCF_016587395.1 Ktedonobacter sp. SOSP1-52 | reverse complement strand
TCTGATCTGACCGATATGAGCGCTTGGGAGCGTGCACTCTGTACCTTTGCAGAGCTGCAAATCGCCTGCGTGAGCCGGAAAGAGGAACTGCTTGCGATTGGCTGTCCAGACCTGCGTCTCTCTGTCATCAGCGCCCAACTTGAGCCACTGTTGGACGATCAAGCAGCTTTGCGCGTCGATCAATCTGACGGACTCAGCCGCGAGCAAGTAATACAGCTGCGCACTCGCGTGCCCGAACTCCAGGCGACCTGCCACTGTCTCGCGGAATGTGGCGTCCCAGAAACCCTGGAACATGGCGACTTCAATCCCATGAATATCCTCGTACAGGATGAGCAGATTACCTACCTGGACTGGACTGACGCGAGCCTCACTCATCCATTCTTCAGTGCGCTCCGCCTGCTCTCCTATTTCTTGCCAACCTCACTCAAGGAACAGCATCCCCATCTCATCCAGCGTTTGCGCACGGCTTATTTGGAACCCTGGACCGCCTATGCGCCAATGGATCGTTTGCTGGAGGCGTTTGAACACGCGACAACGCCCATGCTTTTGCACCGGGCATTGAACTATTCCCTGCTCGATTTTACACGGCGAGGCATTCCTTGGGAACGCTCGATGGTGGTCACAAGGCATTTGCAAGCGCTCTAAACAGAGAGGCTTGCCTCGATTCTTGAACCCTTAACTCTACGCCGCAGTGGACTAGTTTTGCCGATTCCAGGGATAGGCCTCTGGCTCCTCGGGCAACTGAATATCCTCCTGTACCAGCTCGGTATGTTTGTTATACCCGCGTGGAATATTGAGCTCTTGATGATGCTGATCGACTTCAGCCTGATGCTCCTTCAACACGGCACCAATCAAATCCTTGCGACCACCAGCCAGGGCTTTCACTAAGCTGACATTGAGAAACCACCGTCGCCTGGGTTCGTTAGCACGATTCCACTGCATGATGGCATAGATCGCGCGGCGCAGACGTTCCTTGGTCGCCCCTTCCTGCCGATAGCGCGAAAGCTGAGACGTGGGCATAACGGCAAAGTGTGGTCCCTCCTGTTTCATCTTCTCCACTTCATGCAGGAGCCAGGAGGTCACCACGGGTCGCAGATCGGTCACCTGCTGACTGAGCAGATAGGCACGAATCTCTTGCAACTGCTGAGCAGAAACATCGAGGGCCTCAATCGTCCAGGCAAGAGGTTCCGTTGGCTGAGGCAGTGGGGTCGCCGCTTTCGTAGCCGCTTCATAGGCATCCATCAGGTTGCGTACCACTTCATCCTGATCTTGAGGGTAAGGAACCATCCTCTCGGAGAGATCGTCAAAGCGATCGCGCGTGGGGATCGCTAAGCGGATCAAAGAAAAAGCAGCCCCCTCTTTCCTTTTGCCTTTCTTCTTCTTGAGGGGCCGTCCCTCCGGCTTCGGTTCTTTCCTCACGCCCTTCTCCTTTGGTTGAAAGATCTCAAGCACCTCGACGCCAGGCTCCCCTACCTTTCGCCCCTGACGTCGATCAATGGTCCCATCAGAAGCAACGACCACATAATCAAAGTAGTGCAGGGCGGAAGCATAATTACGCTGCTGCTGTTCCACATCCTCCTCACCCACCTTCCCCGCTCCCGGGTGACGCTCTGGCGTGGTCACCAAGCGATGTCCCTGGATTTCGGCAATATAGGCAATGGCTTTCACCTGCTCGGGAGCATACCAGTACACCGCGATGGTGGCATAGACGCTTCTGAGTAGGTGGGTATACAAGGCGTCCCGCTCCTCATCACGGACAGGCACCAGGTCGTGAAAATGGCGATCAGCAGCCTCGCGCACTGCTTGCCCATAGCGGGCACGAATGCTCTGTTCCTCTTCGTGCGCATCCACCAGCTGCCTCAGTCGCGCGATGCCCTCGAGAACCAAAGCAGCCGGCGCCAACGTCGGAATCTCATAGGCCTGCTCACGCGAACGCCCTTTCACCTGCCCACGAAACCAGAGCGTGTACGCCGTCTTGGGTTCAAAGACAGCCGTTTTCATCACCTCAATGAAACGGCGACCGCAACACAGCGCCAGCCCCACGGCGAGCTCTGCCGGATTGTGTGACGACAACAAACGGGTGCCTCGCTCCACCAGCACGTCAACCTCCTTGAGAGGCAGAGAATCCCCAAGGCGTTCATCCAGTTTCTGACGGGCAGGAGCATTCAACTGCACCCACTCCTGCTGCGTGAGGCGAACATATTTGAGCGCCAGATGCTCCCGCTGCCCCGAATCCGTGAGATAACTATTCTGCTCAGTGAGCGGCAGTTGCTTAATTTGGTTGCGCAGATTCGTCAACGGATTACGAATGCTACTCTCCGAGAGGTGACGCTCCTCACGCCAATACGCAAAGACCTCTTTCGCTAACTGAGCCAAAGCAGGCTCATTGCGTTCGTGCGCCAGGCGCTCCACCTGGGGCAACATCCCCTGCCAGTAGTCTCGCTCCCACCCGGTAATCTTTGGCATTGACCCACTCCTTCACACTCTGAAGTGCAGCGTTGTATCATTCTCGTGATGTGACCACTATTTGGTCACATCATAACCTCTTTTCTCCTCTCTAGTATACCATAATCGAGCTTAAAAAGCTATATTACACAATACACTCTTAGTGACCAGATTTTCTCTTCTCAGAGGAGAGAAGGATCCACCCATCCTCTCGCGCATCCCATAGGCGCGTGTCGCGTGAGCACTCCCGCCATGACACCCCTCGCGAGCAGAGAAGCAGATGAGCCGATACCGCCACCAGAACGCAAAGAAAAAGACAGCTCCTTTCTCAGCTGCTGCTCCTCATTGCTTCTCATAAACAGGTTGCTCTTACAAAACGTGGCAACCGGGTTGCACGTTTCCATGACTCTGCCAAAGACAAAGGGGCGACCGTCATAGCCACGTGAGTGAAGGTTGCTATGACGGTCGCCCCTTTGTCTTCTACCGCATTGGCGCATAACTCGTTCCTGGTGTTGTGAAACATCACCTCAAAGCCATTCACCGTCACCACGAGATCCGGATGGTGGACATCGCCTGAGAAGGTGAGCGTGATTGGTGCCAGATCCGCGCCAGTCCCAACAAGGTGAGGCCCTTGCAGAAGACGAGCCTGTGCGCCATCGCCGCCGGGCACCTCAAAGATCAACACCTGCCCCTTGAGATTGAGAGCGGTAAAATGGGTTGGCACATGGGGATCCACCTCATGGCCCACGATGTGATCGACCTGCGTCGTTCGCGGATAGCCATAGCGAACGTTGTCCATGAGCGTGCTACTCCCATTCATCGCCGCCGATCCGACAAGCGCCAGAAGCAACGCACAGAACATGCCTAGCCCAAGGGGCAGGAGCCAGCTCCCTCCTCGCGACGTTTTCGGCTCTGCCGCGGCCTCCCGCACGAATTCTGGCACCTCTTCGGGTGTCGTGGGACGCCGCGCTCGCGCTTTGGCGAACTGAGAGGCGCGCGCCGTCTGAACCGCTGGCGCTTTGGCGGGCGAGGGCCTCGGACGGCGACGGACAACAAGACTGCGTGGAGCCAGACGAGGCTCCTCTCCCCCGATGGTTGCAGGCATGATGGTTCCCTCCTTTGACAAGCAAAGCACAACAAGGACGAAGAAGAAATAGAGAGGCCTGAGCCATCGCAAGAGGGGGGAACAGCAGTCGTTCACACCAAGCATACCTGAGCCAGAGCAAACGCACAACCCATTTTTCCACGAAGTTTTCCAGGGGGTGTGCACGAATTGTGCATAGCTTCGCCAACGTTGGAGACAACAGCAGTCAGGACATCAACAGAAAAGGATGAATATCGACTCATCTGTTCACTCCCAACCGCATGCAGAGACAGCTCTCTCATACATGTACCTCTTGCGCATCTAGGGCATTGCAAATTGCTGTAATTCATGCTAACAGTTCAAGATGAAAAGAGGCATTCGTCCATGGTGTGAATGCCTGCCCAGGCGTCAAAGGAAGCAGGCGCCATTTTCCAAGGGGACAGATATATACCGCAAACAGACATGGAGCTGACGAGAGAGGCAGAAGCATTCTCTCGTCAGCCCTGTACCAGACACGGCTGATCAGGCCAGCACTTGATCATGTCGAGCATCCCTTTTGCCCTTTCCCGGATCCGCGCCTTGCCCCCAAAAGCACCAGAGAACACAGCAAGCGTTCTGCCCCGTCCTCCATGCTGCGTGAAATTCGACGGCTCTAGAGTTTCACGGGTGTGATTCATTTTTTTGCAATGAGACAAAGATGGTAGACTAAGGAGGAGAAAAGCAAGAAAAACGAGAGGAGAGGATATGAGCCAGGAAGAGAGACCTCCGTCGTGGCAGCAAAGAAGTCAGGACGTTGACCAGGCGATGCAAGAATGGCGGCGAACGCATCCCCAAGCCACCTTAGCTGAGATTGAGCGTGCCGTTGATGAGCAGATGAACCAGCTGCGAGCCAGAATGATCGAGGAAGTGGCTCACACGAGCCCACCTGAGCAGGCAGCGGTCAGCGCCAGCCGGTGAAATGTCCTCAATGTGGAAACCGCATGCAAGGGCGTGGCAAGCGGCAACGGCGATTGCAAACCCAAGGGGGCAAGAGGTCACCCTCACGCGTGAGTATCAGAGCTGTCCGCAGTGCGGCTACAGCTTTTTTCCCCTCGATGAGCAGTTGGATCTGCCTGCAAGCGGGTTGATGCCTCATGCTCACCAAAGCCTGGTCCGTCTGGGAGCACGCCTCTCTTTTGAGGAAGCAGCCAGCGAACTGCACGCCCTGCTGGGCATCGAGGTGAGTGACTCACGCGTACGCCGGCAGACGTTACAAGTGGGGGCAAGCGTTCAAGCCATTCAAACCGAGCAAGCCAACATCTCGCATGCCTCTTCGTGTGGGTCTTCCTCTCCCCAACCTCTCCCCTCACGCCTGGCCATGAGCGGAGACGGAGCGATGGTTCCCTTGCGTGGAGGAACCTGGGCAGAAGTCAAAACCGTGGTCATTGCAGAGGTGCTTCCTTCGCAGCCAGAGAGCACAGAGCAGGCCAGCCGACGGACCACCAACCATTCGTACTTTTCGCGACTGGCTGATGCGACGATGTTTGCGGATCTGGCTTCAGTGGAGATCGCGCGACGAGGTATCGAGAGCGCGGAGCAGGTCTGTGCAGTGCAAGATGGAGCCGAATGGCTTCAAGGCTTTGTGCAAAGCCATCGCCATGATGCCATTCGCATTCTCGACTTTGCGCATGCTGCTGAGTATGTAGGCAAGATCCACGAGCAGGCCCAGCAAACAGGGCAGCGCTTGCCAGCACGCTGGGTGAGCGTGCTGCTCCATCAGCTGAAATATCACGGTCCAGTGCGCATGCTGGAGCACTTGCACTGGCTCAGCCAGCGCAGGGATATCCCAGCCATCACAGATGCGCTACGGTATTTTGGCAAACGCCTCCCTCAGATGCACTATCCTCAGTTTCAGGCCCAAGGGTGGCCCATTGGGTCAGGAATGGTGGAAAGCGCGAACAAGGTGGTCATGCAGGCTCGGCTCAAACGAGCGGGGATGCATTGGGAGCCAAGCAACGTCAATCCATGCTCGCCCTGCGTGATGCCCTCTGTAATCAGCGCTGGGCAGAAGTCTGGCACCAGCAGCAACAGCGGCAAAAAGAAGATCGTCTTGCTCGCCGAGAGCAGCGCAGCCAACAGAGACGAGCTCAGTTAGAGCATGCGCTGGAAGAACAAGTCATCCATCTCTTACTCCTGTCCGTGTGCCCCAAGATCAAGGCTCAATCGGCTCCCCGCAAAGGTCGCACCGAAGGCCAAAGGCGTTGGGGGCGCATGACCTTTTCTCACAAAGCACCTTCTTGGCAAAATGCAAAAAAATGAATCACACCCGAGTTTCACCGCCCCTTGATTTTTTCGCGATACTCAGGTATACTTTATAGGTAAGCTTTTTTGAGAGACCATGTGGGTCTCTCTTTTTTTTCCTCTCCCTGCGCGAGAACACCCCCTCCCATGCTCTTTTTGCGCGACGCACGGCTTTTCGCCCTCCTCGCGTGAACCGGCGCGCAGCAGGACCAGCAACAGCCGGGACACCCGATTCCAGGGTCATCACCTCCGCGCACACCCTCCCCTCCTCCAGCAGCACAACCCTCGGCGCGCGCTGCTGTTCGCAGAGAACCTCCCTCACACTCGTCTCACCGGGCCTACGGCCTTACTCGTGAGGTCTCTGACGCGTCACTTGTGGGGGATCACCTGCCCTCAATTCAGAGGACGCCATGGTCTCAAACGGTTGCTGCAGTTTCAATCCCTCCAGCATTTCCTCCCGTAAGCACACCGTGACAAATTCCGCCACACTGCCGCGAAGATGCTTCAAGCCACGCCGGATAAACTCATACAAAACTGGCGAGAGTCCTTGATTGCGCAGGCACATGGAGAGATGCAGCGTGCCTGCAGCTCCCCCTGGTGCAGCATCACCTTCGTTTTCACCTCGATCCGTCATCCTAACGGCGGCAAAACCAAATCCCATCTGCTGCCGAATCTCATCGAGAGCAGCGATCTCCTCCTCATCGAACTCCACCTCAATAACCGCGTGACCAGCAGCCCCCTCCCTTTCTCTTGCCACCCAACCAGGCTCAATGATTGGGACTCCTGGCCGCTCAAGCCAGATTCCTTTGCGCTCATCCTCCAGTCGGTATTCCATATAGTTACAAACAGCAGCACAGGCAAAACGTGCTCCTGGTGAAGAATCTGCTAGCAACACAGGATCATGACAAATCGTTGCCAGATAGTCGACGCTCTCCACAGAAGGTGGACAGTAGTAGTGCGTTGCAAGACAGGGATAGACACTGCCATGAAGCGCGGGAAAGAGCTCTCTCTCTCCGGCAGGCAACGGAACCAGGTCACGAAAAGACTCCGTTGCGCTTGCACACACGCGGGGGCCATACTGCTCACGCAGTACTTGCTCATCGACCTGGGTACCATCGACACGTTCTCTCACCCGCTCCCAGGCTTCTACGACGAGGTCCGCTCGCACGAGCGTCGGGATGCGCAAAGGGACCAGGAAAAAAAGGATTGTCATGGACTGCATCTCGGAACAGGAGGGAATACGCCGTCTTCTGTGAGAAACTCCATTCTTCAGAATGGCCATCAGCCCTTGACCGGTCAGCACAGCAATCCCTACCACCAAGTCAGGCCACGCCTCTGCCTCCATCACCCCCCTCGAGAGCAATCCTTTCGCCCTCGCGACGATCAATTCGGGATCAGGCAGAAGCACACGACGATCCTGCCAGTCCTGCCTCATCTGCTCCCACTCGTCTTCTCGACATCTCAAATATTTGAGGCCGATATGCTCCCACTCACCTGCCTCCTCGTTCCACCGCTCATTCCAGGGAGCAGGCAGACACGTCCGCAAGACGAGCCGTGTGCGCATCATCATCTCTTGATACGACATGCTCTGGTTCTGCCGACAATACGCCCTCCATTGCGCCATCTCAGCCTCACAGATCGCCCAAATCTCTTCTTCCTCGTCGCCCCCACCCTCATCCACCACATACTCTGCCATCTCAGCAATTAACCAGTGCCAACGCGCTTCGAGCCATTGCAAAGCCAGCGTTTTTCCTTCTTTCTCTCCGGCTCGCACCTGCGACCTCCTCTCTCGATCTCTCTGCGCTCTGCCTTTCCCATCCTCACGCTCCTGTCCATCATCACGTTGCATCTCTTCCTGTGCGCGGGCTCGCTTCTCCTGCGGCACTCCATGCACACGCCCATCTGTCTGTTTGAACACCTCCAACACTTCCACTCCTGGCTCTCCAAGCCGAATGCCTCGACGCTCGTCAATGCTCCCGTGCTCGTCAAGCACCACGTACTCGTCGTACAATGCCATCTGAGCCAGCGTGGAGCGTTCCTCTGCCGACGTTGCCTCCAGAAACTTCTGATGATGCTGAATAGTCGCAGCGTAATACCAGGTGTCAACGGTGAGCGGACAATAGAGCCAGGCTGCCAATCGAGGATAGACACCATGAGCCAGGGACGTGTACATGTTGCGTGCCAGCGGGCGCAGGGGTACCAGGTTCCCGACCTGCTTATAGGCGGCTTCCTGAATGTGGCTCAGACATTGTTGGCTGACATCACGCCGTCGCAATCCTTGAAAATGATTCCCAAAGAACTGGCGCACCCGATGCACTGCCGCAAGCACCTGCGACGCCTCCACCAGGGTCGGCACCTCAAACGGGTCACTCATGACTTCATAGACCGTCATTGGCGCGGCAACCAGCAGGGAGTAGGCGCTTTTCTTCGTAAAGTGTCCGGTGTGCAGAATCTCGACGAGGCCTCGACCAGTCGCCAATCCGATTCCGACCACCAGCTGCGGCCACACATTGCTCTGCAACAGGTGCTCCACTTTTCCAATCAGTTCCCAGGGACGCGCAAGCGGCAGAGGATGCTCTCGCCGCTCCTGCACCTCCCTCTCGCTCGCTGCGGCCATCTGTCTCCATTCCTGCGTCGAAAAGTTCAGATATTTGAGCGACAGATGCTCCTTTTGGCCTGATTTGGGATTGCACCAACAATTCTCCTGAGTGAGGGGAAAGGTTTCCCGAATACGATGACGCGTTTCTGTTAATGGTTTCTGCAACGAACTTGCACGCTTGAGGCTGGGTCGGCGCCGCCACAACTCCAGTTCCGCTTCGCAGATGCGCTTGATCTCCTCCTCCTGCGCACACCCCAGAGGCGCGAGCATCGGCAACAACCGCTCCCAGCGCTCTTGCAACCACTTGCGCGACCTGGGCCCTCACACGCCTTTCCTCTCCGCCACCAAACAGACCTGGTGGAATCGCTAGCGCTTCTCACGCAACCGCTGCACGTTTCTTTGGGTGAAGAGGCGATCCATCGCTTCTCCCACCACATCCTTCGTCACCGTAAACACCCCATAACGACTGAGCAAATAGTCAAGATGACAGCACACCAGGAACATCACCTGCAAATTCCCCTGCGTCTTCTGCACAACCATCTCGACAGCCTCATCCTCAACTGGCAAACCCAACCGCTGCACCTGCTGTTCGAGGAGGGTACGGGTATCCTGTTTCCCAAGGGCTGCAAATGCGTGCAACACACCCGCCCGAGAGGACAAAGCCGACAGCTTCACTAACCGTTCTGCGCTCCGTGGACGACCCAACAAAACCAGCCCCAGACGACTGCGATCAGAGAGATCCCGCAACACCTCCAGGCTCTCCCACAACAGGCCATCAACCTCATCCACAATCAGCAGGTCCACCACCTCTGGGCGGATCGCGACGGGCATCGCCCTGGTCTCTTGCGCCACGGTACTCGCATGATCGGCAAGCATTTGCAGGCCCCACAACAACAAGGCCAGATCTTGCTCGATGCTCTTTGGCGTTGCCGTCGGTTTGGATGTATAGAAGGCCGTTCGCGGCATCGGACCCTCCGCTGAAAAGGTCACGCCATGAGCCGACAACAACGGTTCAAAGACCTCCCGACTTTCGCATATTCACGCGCTGCACGTGTCTTCCCCACCCCCCTCTCCCCCACACACACCACGATGTAGCGATAACGCCGACTCGCCTCACACACCTGGACAAAACGGCGATATTCCTTTGTCTGCACAAACGAGGAGAACGGGAGCTCAAGCTGGCTCTGTTCCCTCTCCCTCATCGATCGCTGCTCAGTTGGAGACAAGGAGCGGTTCTCCTGCAGCTGTCTCTCACGCTGTTTCTCGCTCTCACTCATCGTCATACCACCGTATCTTGGACGGCTTCTTGGGTCGTCCACTCAATGCCGACACGTTCTCAGCTTCATCTGCGCTGCCTCCCTCGTCGCTGTGCGCAGGAACCAGCGTCGCAGCTCCCTCTGAGAGCGCACGCATCTTCCGGTGCTCCGGCGATGCATAGCGAGCCACCACCCCCTTGCGCTCACGCAAGGCGTTTCCAACCACCTGGCGTCGTTTTGTTCGGGAAGCTTGAATCGCCTGCAGACTCACCGCCGGTCCCCCACGTTCCACACAGGAAGCCTGACAGAGAAATCGCTCCTCTTTTTCTCCCTCGTACACCCGTATGCTGGCCAGATCCATCGGATCATAGCGAATGATCACCGCCTCTTTCACATGGCCCGCAAGCAATTCGTGCATGTACCACGCCCCTTTGAAGGTGATCCCTTCCTGATGCACGAGACATCGCCGCCGCGGTTGCAGCAGGAGCAGATCCAACTGCGCATCATCTTCTGGCAAATCCGGTATCACCCCCGAGTCGAGCCAGCGCTCAGAGGGCGCAGCATTCGTCTCTGTGTGTATTCTGCGGTGATACGTCTTCAAGAGCCAGTCGCGAAAAATTCCCTCAAACTCCGAGAGGGACAGGCACGCAATGTCCCTCGCTTCGGCTTCTAGCTCGCGCTGGCGCCTCAGATCATCCTTCACCTTGGGCGCATACCCTGGAAGACGCGCTAAGACCTCCTCTCTCACGGTGCGAAAAAAACGCTCGACCTTCCCTCGTCCACGCGGTCGCCCAACCTGGGAAAAGATCAACGACATTTTGAGGTCGACGCCGACAGCCTCCATATGCTTCGAAGTAAAATCGCTTCCGTGATCCGTATACAAACACTCAGGCACCCCATGAATGGGCCAGCATGGATCCTCTTTAACCCGGATGGCCCCTCGCAACGTTAAGGCCGTTTGCAGGGCCGAAGGAGCGCTCCAACTGAGCCGATACCCGGCAAGACAGCGGCTATAATCGTCCTCGATCGCCGTCAACAGCGGCATCTGCGCTTTCCCCTGCTCATTTCTCGCCGAAGATGCGCAACTGGCAGTGATCGGCTTGCCAGATGGCATTGGCACATCTGGCCTCGCGACGCAACAGGAGATCAAAGGCTTCCCGATACGCCGCCGCTCCGCGCCTCGTCCCAGCGTCACGAGATCATCGGGCAACTGCCCGACAATCCGATACACCTGGGCATAGCTGGGAAGGGGCCAGTTGTGCTCCTGGGCCACCTGGCTCACCAACATATGAATGCTCGTCAATGGCCGTCGAAGCGACTGCAGCGCCAGGCCCTCAACCAGCAGCACCAGGTCCTGCGGAAGCCCACGAGGCTGACCGGCATCCGAGCGGACCTTCCTTGCCAATCCACTCAACCCAGCCCCACGATACGAACGAATCCAACGTTGCACTGTTTTCAGCGGGATACCAGACACCCGCGCGATCTCGGTTTGACACACCCCTTCCTCAACATGAGGACGAATGATCTCAAAACGTTGTAATGCCTGTAGGCGCTGGTCCTCCATGCTCGCCATCCGCTTACTCCCTCCTCCACAAAGACGATGTTCTCCATCAGGGTTTCCATCCATAGATACAACTATACTGTGCAAAAGAAGAAAAATCCATATAAACAAGAGAAATTTTACTTTATCTCATTTTAGATAGAAATAAACGAATATACCAGGAAAAGCGGGAGGTGCCAGTCGCCTGCCACCGCTCTTTCTACGCAGCCGCCCTCCGCACCGCATGGGCTGGAACCTACCCAGCGCCACGCTTCTCTGACCAGGTGGGTGCGTGCGCCCAGTGGGATGAAGAGGCCGCTCCCCCGCTTTCCCCCTCCTCTGCACACATGCGTGGGCCAACCAGACCATCATGGCATATGGCTATAAGAATAACAGGGCAAGAAAGAACATTCTTCCCCGCTCCCTGCAGCAACCTTACAAGCAGAAGAAAGGCGCACTCTCAATTTCAGCGCTTTTTGGCGCTCTTTTTTCTCCAATCAATGAGGAAACAAGCTGTGCTTGACCATCAAGACCAAGCACGGTGGGGAGGGCGTGTGAAGCCAGTTGCATCACATGCGGGGGAACGACGTGATCGGGTGTTCGACCTCACATACTGCGCAAAACTATGCCTCATCTAATTTTTAAATCTACAAGAAGAATCTCTGCCGTGGGGAAGGAAGTTCAGGCCAACAGCTCACCCAGGAGATCCATACCATCAACCCACTCTCTTGTCCACGCAAGCAATATGCACCAGGCCCGCCGCCAAACGCCCTCCTCCCAGCTCCCGGCGTTCTCGCGCTCACCAGGAGCGCGCCTCACGCCTTCGTCTCCCGTCCTCTTGCACACCTTCATGACAAACACTCTGAGACAGACGTCATCTTCCGTGAGACGGATGACAACTTCGGTGAGAACCGACAATTTCACAGATTGAGCATTTGCGCCACCGCAGCCCCACCAATTTTGCTGTCCATTTGATTGCTGGGCTTCTTGCCTACAGCTACCAAGAGAAAAAACTGGGTCTGTACCTTGATGAGCATGCTCTCCTGGCGGCTTGATCGGCTTGTCTTAAACAGAACTCACGTAGGTTAAGAAGTGGTTTTAGCGCATGGCATCTGGTTCACTGCGCAGGCTTTAGGTAGGGTGTGTGCAAAACGAGCGAGCACCCGTTTTGCACACACCCTACCCCCTGAGCGTCGGAGGCGCAAAGGTTTGCCGAGGAAGGCAAGTATTCGTTTTGTTCTCCTAGAGTGGGAATGCCCTGTACTCCTGGAGTAGGGAGAGTGAAGTTCCCCAACATGTGGTATACTGTTGGGGAACTTTGAGCATGATGCCATCCCGCTCGCGAAAAGCGGGACAAGATCAGGGAAAAGCAAGAGAAGCGGGTACATGACGCGATCAACACCTACTGTACGCGAGAATACGCTTTCTTTTTATGAAGAAGATCAGGTCATCTCTATTGTTGTTGGATCAGGACGATGGTTCGAGTGGTTACGCGAGGAAACATCTACAATCTTCTCCTTCCAATCTCTTCACGGTTCTTCCTATACGGCGCGCAGAGAGCGCGTAGGAAACAGCCGGGGAGGATGGTACTGGAAAGCGTATCGTAAGCATCAGGGGACACTCTATCGAGCGTATCTAGGGAAGCCGGAGGACCTGACGGTAGCACGGCTGGCCGAAATTGCTGTTACACTGGCGGGGCGCATACAGGGGGAGGTAGGGATACCACAGGATCTTTCCTCAGCAGAGCCTCAACCTTCCCATCAGAGACACTACGAGGGTAGTATGCCGCTCTTGCTGGAAACCAAATTGCATCCTCCCCAGCTTCTGGTGCTCCTTGTTGAGCGCACACGCTTGCTTTCCCGGCTCGATAACAGTTTGGGGTATAAACTCACCTTATTGCAGGCTCCGGCAGGCTTTGGCAAAACCACGTTGGTGAACCAGTGGTTTGCCGCTCGCCGCTCGACACCCACTTTTCCAGCACTGGCCTGGGTATCACTTGATGGCAGCGACAATGATCCTCTCAGCTTCTGGCGTTATGTGATGAGAGCCTGTCAGATGTTACTTGGGAAGGAGGCGCGCGCCCTAAACAAGGGGTTGGCACTTCTCTCCGCAGCCAACCGTTCTCTTTTTGAGCAGCCGCCAATAGAAATGGCCCTGACACATATGCTCAATGATCTCACGGAGCTATCTTCCGGGGGACTGCTCGTTCTCGATGATTACCATGCCATTACAGAGCCTCGCATTCACGAAACGTTGACCTTCTTTATCGATCATCTGCCACCAACGGTACATGTATTGCTGCTCTCGCGCTCTGAGCCTCCTCTGTCCCTCTTACGCTGGCGCGCGAGGGGGGTGTTATATGATTTGCACGTAGCCGATTTGCGTTTCTCTTTGGAAGAGGAAGAGACCTTTTTGAGCCAGGCGCTTCCAGTCTCCATCTCAGAGGCGGCGCTTAACCAGCTTGATACGACCCTTGAAGGGTGGGCAGCTGGATTGCGGTTGATCTCCTTGACGCTAGCGGGGGGGAGGACAGCGAATGCTGTTGAGCAGGCGCTTCTCTCGCTGGGCGAGCGTACCACGGGGAGTCAGGCGGCTGAGGGCTTGACTACGCCTCACCGCTCGCTGCTCGATTACTTTGTGCTGGAAATCCTGGAGACGCAGTCAGAGCCATTGCAACGCTTTCTCCTGCAAACCAGCATGCTCAGCCGTCTCTGCGCTCCTCTTTGTGACGAGGTTACCGGGCGGCATGACAGCGCGGAGATGTTGGAAGCTATCGAGCGGGCAGGTCTTTTTCTAGAAGCTTTGGAAGGTCCGGGTGGATGGTATCGCTATCACACGCTCTTCGCGGAAGCTATGAGTCGTGAAGCCAACCGGAGGCAGGATAAAGAGACGCGGCGGGCATTAGCGCTGCGAGCAAGCTCATGGTATGAGCGAGAGAGGCTGCTCATGGAAACGGTAGAGATGGCATGGCTTGCGCGTGATGTGGAGCGAGTAGCCAAGCTCATTGAGTTATCCTTTGAGATCGAGTTCTATGAACCGCGAACGATGTTGCGCTGGCTAGAGCATATACCAGAAGCGGTATTGCGGGAGCATCCCATGCTCTGCCTCATCTTCGCGACCGAACTATGCTTTCCCGTGGAACTTCGCTTTTCGCAGAAGGCGCTATCAGCTTCCGCAGTAGCCCCGCTATCCGAAACGCAAGGTGCGCGCGTAGAGGCGTTGCTTCAGATGGCCGAGGAGAGCTGGCGAAAAGCCGGTAATTTCGCCTGGATCGGTACAATCTGGAGTCACCGCGCATTGATCAGCCTGGTGTATGGGGAACCAATTTCTCACGTGATCGATTATTCTAAGAAAGCACTTGCTTATCTCCCCCAGGGGGACGAGCCGGATCTCCGTCTGCGGATGTATCGTAGCTCGTGTTGGCTATTTGACGGCATAGATAAGCTTCGCGCGGGTCAGATAGCTGATGCTCGACAAACCCTCCTCGGCGCTCAAGAAGATAATATATCTCCTGGCAATAGGTATCTTGCCCTCGATATCCACTTAACATTGGGCAAGTGTTATGCGCTTCAGGGAGAGCTTCGACGTGCGGGAGACTATTTGCGCCAGAGCCTTGCCGAAGCCAGGGAACTCAGGGATAATGAGATGGTTGCGGATATCCTGCTAGAACTGGCATGGCTGGCGTTTGAGTGGAACGATCTCAGAGGCGCGGAGCAGCAAGCGCGGGAAGCACAAGATATTGTGCTACACCAATGTCCCTGGGCCACAACGCTCTCGGATGGGGCGATATTGCAGCTAGCTCTCCTGCAACATGTACAGGGCGAGACCGTCGTTGCCCTGGCGCAACTGACGAAGCTACTGGAAAAGCCACAGAAAGCCTGGGCGCCCGGCGGTTTCTGGTTTCTACCTCGTGTTCGTGACTGGCACGCGCGTTTGAGGATAGCAGTAGGAGATGGGTCACTGGAACAGGAGGCTTTGCCGCTGCTATCTCAAAGCGACGAAAGCGCATCGATTACTGAGTACCTGGAAGAACAGGTCTCGCGGGGGCGGTTGCTCCTGGCGCGGGGAGATGCGACGGACGCGCTTCAGCAATTCGCGCACATTTTGCCAAGCGCACAGGAGCATTTACATCAGTACGTTGCGCTTCAAATTCAACTGCAACTGGCGCTGGCGCATGCTACCTGCAAACAGGACCAGCAGGCTTTCTACTGGTTACGGCAAACTCTATCGCAAGCGATGCACGCGGGCTATATCCGTCTCTTTCTCAACGAGGGAAAACCACTGACACGTCTGCTACGCCTGTTATTGCCAGCCATTGAGGACAAGGCGCTGCGAGCGTATGTGCAGACCATTCTGCGCGCCGAAACTCAGGTGTATGAGCAGGGGAGCACTCCTCAAAACACTTCAAATTCCTCCGGTTCACTCCTCGAACCTCTTTCACTACAAGAACAGCGGGTATTGCGCTTGCTGGCTGCTGGATGGAGCAACCAGGATATCGCGCGCGAACTGATCGTGTCAGTCAATACTGTCAAGTATCATGTCAAACATCTCTACCAGAAGCTAGGGGTGAACAATCGTTTGCAAGCCAGTGAGGCTGCGCGATACCTGAAGTTAGATGAGTCCCTCTAAAAGTAGATACCCTACCCTGTCTCCCTCCCTCGTAACTACCCTTCCGACTACCCACAGGGAGAGTGTGTTCTTCTCCTGAGCATTTTATACTTCCAACAGATGCTTGCTCTCAAGCATAAATGAAAAAAATAAGCAAAAAATGATAATGATAGCGAAAAAGGAAATAGAACATTATTATGAATAACAATATCAAACAGGGGAAGAAGGCTCTTATCATTGGGGGAGGCATCGCGGGATTGCTGACAGCGCGGGTACTCTCTGAACAGTATGATGATATCCTGGTCGTTGAGCGTGATGGTCGTCCCGAGAAACCAGAGGCGCGCGCAGGTGCTCCACAATCCTTTCATTTACATCAAGTATTGCCGCGCGGTGAGATGATTCTGGAGCGCTTCTTTCCGGGCTTTAGCAATGACTTGCTGGAGCTGGGGGCGTTTCCGATCCAGAAACCTGTACGGTGGATTAATCGCTATGGAACAATGATGATGCCCGCTCAAGGAGTGTTTTATAGCAGAGCCTTGCTTGAGTGGGTAATGCGTCAACGGGTGCAGGCTCTGCCCAATGTGCGCTTCCTCTATCATCAGGAGGTCACAGACCTGGAAACTAGCCCTGACCGCACAAGGATCACGGGAGTTCACATTCGCCAGCGCGGACAACTAGAGCAGCAGGAAACGCTGATAGCGGACCTGATAGTTGTCGCGGGTGGACGTTCCTCGAAGCTTCCGCAGTGGCTCACGGCGTTGGGTTATGAACAGCCGGAGGATGAACATTTGATCTCCGCTATTGGCTATAGCACGCGTTACTATAAGGTGCCCGAAGAGAAGAAGGGCCATGCGCCGCTGATCGTCATTGAAAATGATCATACCAAAGGGAATTCCGCTGGTGGCGTGCTCAAATCTATTGAAGGCGATGCCTGGGCGGTCTGTCTTTCGAGCATAGCCGGGCAGTATCCTCCCACATCTGCTGATGGATTCGATGAGGGCCTGACCCGCCTGATTAACCCTGTGATAGCCGAGGTGTTACGAGACGCCGAACCATTGACAGAGCCACGTGGCTTCCGCATTCCAGAATGTATTCGCCATCATTATGAGCAGGTGGAGAATTGGCCCGCTGGCTTACTGGTCTTGGGAGACGCCTTCTGCTACTTTGATCCAGTGTACGGGCAGGGAATGACTGTAGCAGCTATCGAGGCTGAAGCGCTTGCTGACTGCTTGAGCGAGCAGCAGGGGACTCCTCAGGCTGGTTTTGAGCACCTCGCGCTTCAGCGAATGCAGGAGGCCATTTACCCGGCATGGTGGCTAAGCGCCCTGGAAGATCTGCGCTGGTCGGGCGTGATCCATAGCGGTCAAGAGCCATTGAAGCACGTCGAGTTTCTGCATAAGTACTTTGACCTGAGTCTCAAGCGACTGACGCAGCAGTTCGAGAAGCAGCAACAGACGGGGGAATTCAATCCGCTTTTTATGAACTATATGATGATGACCGCGTTAATCGTATCCCCACGCGATGTCGTCAATGTAAATATGCTCAATGCCTTGCTGGACGAGGTGCCAGAGGAGAGGGACGCGATACTCGCCGATCTGTTCCAGGGCTACGATCAGCCAAACATAGAAGCCGTGCTGGACGAAGTTGTTCCGGCCTTCTCGCTTCATTATGATGAGCAGACTGTCTCTTCTCAAGAAGAAGAGGTTTTGCAGTCATAGAGTAAATGTGACTGTTCGGGGCTTCTCGTCACCGACGGTGACTCGCTAATGGGTTAGTGGTGTGTCGTGGCAGTCGCGGACGCGACTGCCACGACACACCTGACTCTGGTGAGGGGAGGGAGGGAGGGAGGGAGGGAGGGAGGGAGGGCTTTCACGGGTAGGTTTTTAAGCTGAACAAGCGAAGGGACGTGGCTCTCTGATAGGATGAAGAACCTTCAACAGCTTCATTCTCTCAGGAGGAGAACCATGTCCCATACAGAGACCATAGCATATTGGCAAAGAGAAATCAGCGGGTTGTGTTGCAAGAAATAGAAAGAAGACAAGATGCGTATGGAGCGGCTCTGCTTGTTCCGTTTAAGCAACTACTCCGAATAGCTTAGCAACCAATGCAACCTGGCTTCTCACATCTCCTTTGCCCACCCCTTGCAGCTGCCCTTTTCTC
Source organism: Ktedonobacter sp. SOSP1-52 (assembly GCF_016587395.1). Lineage (NCBI taxonomy): Bacteria > Bacillati > Chloroflexota > Ktedonobacteria > Ktedonobacterales > Ktedonobacteraceae > Ktedonobacter > Ktedonobacter sp. SOSP1-52. Next base: position 915,061 of record NZ_BNJH01000006.1, on the reverse strand, counting down.
ATGATGTTCATCATCCCGAATCCTTGAAGTGTTCGCCATGCCGTCTCGAAAGAAAAAAGCCCATCCCTGGCTTTGTCAACCGTTTGATGAAGCGGTGATCTTGTTCAACGAGATTATTGAGGTATGTGACTTGCCTGAGTTCACAGCTTTCAGAAAGGCTTCCCGCCGCTTTCAGTTCATTGAACGCTTTGGGAGAGGCAGCGTTTTTGTCTACGTTGATCACTCGTGGTCCGCTGCTATGAGAGGCGTCGAGCGCTTTCAGCAAGAAGCATTTGGCTGCTTGTGCATCTCTGGTTGAGCTGAAAAAGAAATCGAGCGTGTGTCCTTGCGAGTCAACTGCACGGTAGAGATACAGCCATTGCTTTTTCACTTTGATGTACGTCTCATCAACCCGCCAGGAGTCAGACGTCATCTTCAACTGAGGACGGCACCGCTGTTCAAGTGCAGGCGCAGAGTGCTGAACCCAACGATAGATCGTGGTATGATCGACACGCAATCCTCGCTCCGCCATCATTTCTTCCAGGTCACGATAGCTCAAAGCAGAGCGGAGATACCACCTCACGCATAAGAGAAGAATGTCGGGCTGGAAATGGCGCCATTTCAAAGGATTCTGTTCGGTCATCACGTCTCTCTTCCGCTCGTTTTCCTGTACTGTACCAGATCAGCTTTCTTCTTTGCAACACTACCCTAAAGCCTGCCATCGGGTTGGAGAAGAAAGTCTGCTCCCGAGAAATGACCCGTTTCCCAAAGCGAACCCACCTGAGCCACTGATGGGTATGGGCTTGCAAGACGGTGGTGCGGCTGCGCACGACGGATCTTACACGCTTTAGGTGAAGTAATGCCGCCCGCTTGACAAGAATCATAAGAAGAATTATTCTCTTCGTAAGAGAAAGAACGTAATGTGGGGCAGCATTCCTTTTTCTGCTCATGGAAGAAAGAACATTCGCGCTATTTACCAAAACCTGAGTAGGTGCAAACTTGTCAGCGCAATCTATTGCAATAGCAGCATAGTATTTATATCCTTATGTGAGGATAGTAAGATTCTTCTTCACATTAACTTACTATCCGCTCCCTTGCGGGGGATGTGCTTCAGGTTGTTACTGTTCATTGCTGGAATCATTCCGAGAGGAGTCATCCATGAGCAGATCACCGCGACAGTTGTTCCACCCCAACCGCTGGGTACTCGCTACTACCACCGTCCTCATGCAGCTCGCCCTAGGCTCTGTCTATGGCTGGAGCGTTTTTCTCAATCCAGTGATAGCGCTGTATCACGTTACAAGGCCTCAGGCTAACCTCACCTTTAGTATCGTGTTACTTGCCCTGGGTAGCACTGCTGGCTTCGGCGGGTACCTCAATAACCGCTTTGGTCCCCGCGTTATCGCTACAGCAGGTGGCATTCTCTATGGCCTTGGCGTCATGCTTGCAACATTTGCTGCTCCCCACCTGTTTCTCCTGTATCTCACCTTTGGCATCATTGGTGGCATCGGTGTTGGCCTTGGCTATATCGTTGCCCTCGCGATGCTCATCAAGTGGTTCCCCGACCGGCGCGGCTTCATCAGCGGCCTAGCGGCCGCAGGCTTTGGCGGAGGCGCTGTGATCACAGGTCTGGTCGCTGCAGCATTGATTAAGTCTATTGGTGTCAGTAGCACCTTCCTCTACCTCGGTATAGTCTATCTGGTGGTTATCGTCATTGTGGCACAATTCTTCCGCACAGCTCCCGAAGGCTATGTCCCTGCTGGCTGGACACCCTCAGCCCGCCAACAAACAGATCGCTCTGTACGTGAATATACCCTTCCAGAAGCATTACGTCTCCCGAGGTGGTATATCCTGTGGCTCATGCTGGCATTAAATGTCACTGCCGGGGTCGCCGTGATTTCGGTTGCCTCCCCATTAGCACAGAAATTCCCCGGTGTTGCTCCATTGAGGGCTGCACTCATCGTCAGTGTCATTGGCATCTTTAATGCCTTGGGACGGTTCCTCTGGGGCTGGCTCTCCGATGGCATCGGGCGTCCTTTCACCTTTCTGAGCCTCTTCGTTATTCAGGCCATCGTTTTCGCCCTTATGCCATCGGTTAGCAACTTTACCCTGCTCCTCATTCCAGCAGCCATCATTGGAATGTGCTGTGGAGGCGGCTTCGGCACGATGCCTGCCTTCGCGGCCGACTTCTTCGGGTCAAAGAACGCCGGAACGATCTACGGCGTAATGCTCACGGCATGGAGCGCAGGCGGCATCTTTGGGCCAATGCTGATTACCAGCTTCGGCACAACCACCAACCCCGATTACGTGACACCGCTCTACATCATCGCAGTCATTATGCTCGTGAGTGCAGTCCTACCACTCATCGCTCGCACACTCGCACGTCGTCGCGGTGACATTGTTGAGGTCACCGCAGCCACTAAGCGCTAGTACGAGTATCCCCTGCAAAGTGGATGAACAGGCTTGAGGAGCCGATGTAAGCGCAACAATTGATAGGGGAATGGTTGTGCTTATCTCTGGTTGTGCTTTAAGCGACCATGGATTGAGCGGTATGGCGCAGATTACTGGCGATGACGCCCAGGCCCAACCACCGCTCCATCCCTTCTTCCCCGTGGTAGGCACTTTTGCGCCATCCATAATCGCGTCTCAGGCTAGCAATTCTGCCCTCGATGCCCGCACGCCAGCGATACCCCCGCTTCCAAGCCTGATTCTTACCCACATCTACAAATGGAGGTGAAGAGCGAGATGCGCGCCCTCAAGAAGCGTTTGCAAGGAGAGCCAGCCTTTCCAGATGGTTCGCCATCCAGGAGGACCATCACGACGACGCGCCAGATAACCACCGAGCCGTGCCACTTCCGTCCAGAAGGTGCCCAGTGTCATGGTGGCAGGCGAGTGACCAGAGCGCTGGGCCAACACCGCAAGCATTAGAGGCTCAATCACCTCAGAAGCTGGGCGTTGTGGCGCTTCACGAGCGTAGGCACGCACCTGCAACAAGCGCACGGCAAGTGGAGACAACACCCCCAACAAGCGCATCAGAGCGTCAACCGTTTGCAATTGTCGTTCCTCGATGCGATACCCGCTTTTGAGGCATTGGTGATACTCCTCAATGGTACAATCACAAACGACAAATTCTGTATGAGCCGAGCTGGCCGCTTGCAGCTCAACTGGTGGAGACTGCCGAGAAGGCTCCGTCTTCCAGCCCCGCCACAAACGATCTATCATCCTACTGAGAGACACGATGGGGAAAGTGAATCTCAGGAGGGTAGGTATGAAGGCACGTCAGTGGAGCATCCGGCGTCAGACCATCCCAACAGCCGACGCACAGCGGAGGTGGGATCAAGCATATCAGAATCTGGTCCGATGGAGTCTCGCGGCTTCGCAGGACCGTTTGCAGGAAGCGCCTCAGCAGGAGCACGGTGATGAAAGTGGCGATGTATGTCCGCGTGTCTACGCAACGGCAGGCACAAGCACAGACCATTGAACAACAATTAGAACAACTTCGTCGTCATAGCCAAACGGATGGTTGGCCCTGGTGCGACGATCACATTTTTCGCGATGATGGCTACAGTGGGGCCAGTCTGCGGCGACCAGGACTGGATCGGTTGCGAGATCAAGTGCGGCTTGCCCAGTTCGATCAGGTGGTCATTACAGCTCCGGATCGGTTAGCCCGCAACTACGTCCATCAAGTCCTTTTGATTGAAGAGTTGGAACGAGGAGGGTGCCAGGTCACCTTTGTCGATCGGCCCATGAGTCAGGACCCCCATGATCAACTCCTCTTGCAGATCCGTGGAGCGGTGGCGGAATACGAACGAAGTTTGATCGCCGAACGGATGCGGCGAGGGCGCCAACAGAAGTACCAAGCAGGCTGTCTGCTGCCCTGGACTCATCCACCCTACGGTTATCGGCTCGATCCCAGCCGTCCGCGCGATCCAGCAGGGGTGCGGATAGAACCGCCCGAAGCGGCCGTTGTCGCAGAGCTGTTCGTCACCTATCAGCAAGAGGAGCAAAGCCTGATCGGACTGACCAAACACCTCATCCAGCAGCAGGTTCCTACTCCCAGTGGAGGTTGGCGCTGGAACCAGGCAACGGTACGTGGGATTCTGGCCAACCCGTCCTACACTGGCACCGTCTACATCGGACGCTATCAGAGCAGGGCAGCGCAGCATCGGCAATCGGCTTTGGTTCCCATCGGCCACGGCTTTGGGGGTCACCCCCTCGCCAACCCCCAGGAGTGGGTGGCGGTTGCCCAGATCCCTGCCGTCGTGAGTCAAGAGCAATTTGATTTGGTGCAAGCCAAATTAGCCCACAACCAGCAGTTTGCCAGCCGCAACAACACAACCCATCCGTATCTGTTGCGTGCCCTCGTGAGTTGCGGGACGTGTCATCTGGCTTGCACCGGGCGTTCTGATGCCAGACATGGCTATGCCTACTACACGTGCCGGGGCAAGAGCCATGCCGTCCTCTCTTGCCGTGATGAGAAATGCCCCTCCCGCTACATTCCGGCAGAGCAACTCGAGGAGCTGGTGTGGCACGACGTCTGCGAACTGCTCATGCACCCAGAACTGATTGCGGCGGCTCTCCAGCGGGCACAGGGTGGACAATGGCTTCCTCAAGAACTGCATGCGCGGCGGGAGAATCTGCGCAAAGCACGGGTGAGTCTGGAACACCAGAAGGAGCGGCTGACTGACGCCTATCTGGCCAATGTCCTCTCCTTGGATGAGTACAAGCGACGCCACCAGGAACTGGAGCAACGGTTGCAAGGGGTTGCTGAACAGGTGCGTCAGTTAGAGGCCAGCGTGGGACGCCACGACGAACTCGCTGCCATGGTCCAATCCATTGAGGCTTTTTGCCTGCGTGTCCAGCAAGGGTTGGCTCAGGCCACCTTTGAGCAGAAGCGACAATTGGTTGAGTTGTTAATTGACCGTGTGGTAGTCACCGACGAGGAAGTGGAGATCCGCTATGTGATCCCCACTTCCCCACGTTCTGAACAGCTTCGTTTTTGTCATTTGCGATTGGACTATTTCGACCAGCCAGCGTTGCCGATACCAGTCCACACGCTCCCGTGCTTGTTCGAGCGTCATGGTGGGAACCGAGGTCAACAAGATCCATTCCAACGGTTTTTCACCTTCCGGAGCCAGTTCTTCCCAGACGCGGATGACCCAGACGGTCAAGGGTTCGTTGCTCGCTTGCGGCTCATGGCGTGGGGGCAAGAGGGTCATGTGTCCGAAGGCAAGCTGAACCTGGGTCGAACGCGCTTTGTGTCCATGCCGAGCTGGCACCTCCAGCGGACGGCTCTGCTGACTTGGAAAGGCGCGGGCGCGATCCAGAGAATACGTGATCTCTTCCTCGTCCGCTTCCGTGCGCCGATTCTGAGCCGCTCGCACCAGAAAGTGCGTCTGGTTCGCTTGGCATGCGAGGAAAAACGGGAACATATCCGCGCCTCGATCCCCAACATGGACCCAAGTGCTTCCTGGCTTAGGCTTCCCAATGGCACCTACCTGGCGCATCCAGACATCGGTTTCACGCTCTTTGCGTTTGAGCCGTTGATGGCGTTGTTCCCCTTTGGGTGCTGCAATGCGCACAAAGGGTTCTTGAGCCATACAGCCAAGCACTTCCTTGGTAGGGGGACGCACAGCAAGCACTGTTTGCACGCGCGAAACCACGCCCACGTTCATTGCCAATTTGCCCTGTCCCACTGATCTTGTGGCGATGCGACAGATCGATATCGGTGGTATCTTGTACCAGCAACATCACTGCAGAGGATGCAGCTTGTTCCCTCGTCTGTTGAACATGCGGCTGCATCAAGGCAGCAAAGGTCACGTCTGGCTCGTTGAGCAAACGATACAAGGCTTTTGCCCCTTTCCAGTCGTGCATTTGAGCAGGCAGCGAACCCAGAGGGTTCTCCGCCAGGTTGCTGGCTGCCTGGATGGTGCGTCTCGTTCGGCGGCTATCGTGCAATTGGACGTTCCCAAAGGTGTGCTCGGCCCAACTCTTGGCGTCTCATACTTCTTGCGTCTTCATTCTTGATTCTATCACTTCCTAAATGTGGGTAAGAATCAGGCTTCCAAGCGGGGGTGTGCTCCAGCACCTGGCGTTCCTCAGACACTTTGCCGGCTGCCGGGATCGCCACCAGCTTGACCCCTGCTGCCTGCAACGTGCTCGACGTCTGGGCCGAATGCACTCCCCGATCGCCTGCCACCAGATGAGGGGGATGGCCCAAGACCTGCTGATGATGCGCTACCGCCTCGATCGCCTGCCCATGCTCATGAGGATGCTCCAAGATCTCATAGCCGGTCACAATCCCTCCCTCCACGCGCGTCAAGGATGACATGTCGACCTGAACTCGACCAGTGCTCCTCCTTTGTGGCGAGGGATGGCTCGCGTGTGCGGCTCAAAGAGACTGAGTACCTTCTGCTCTGAGGGCGCCTTCTTGCCTTCGAGCACCCGGCTGCGCGTTTGCGCCATGACGCGCTCCACCAGGGGCAGCATGTGTTGGGCCTGCTGCACAAGCCGCTTGGACTCAGACTCGCTCTGCTGACTGAGCGCCTTGACCACGCGAGTGGTCTGCCGCACCATCTGCTCTGTCGTCTTTCTCAATTTTTGGTACAACTGCTTTTGCTCGGCCTCTTTGGCTTCTCCTTTGGGCTGTGTTGCAAAGATTTACGAGGGAAGACAATGGGCGTGAAGTCTCATTTCTTGTTGCGCTTAGGCAACCAGTCCAAACAGGCTGGCAATGAAGGAAATCTGTCCAGGAATGTTCCCTTTTTCCACCCCATGCATCTGTCCCTTGCGAATCATATGCATACTCTCGTATCCCTGTAAGGTATACCATGCCGTTTCAAAAGAAAAGAAGCCCAATCCCGGTTTCACCAGCCGTTTGATGAACCGGTGATCTTGTTCAATCAGGTTGTTGAGATACTTGCTCTGCCGCAGTTCACAAGGACCTGCAAGGGTCCCCGCTGCTTTCAATTCGTTGAAGGCTTTGGGAGAGGCCGCGTTTTTGTCAACGGTGATGACGCGGGGAGTTACCGTATAGGAGGCTCCGAGCGCTTTCGCGAAAAAGCTCTTGGCGGCTGGTGCATCGCGGGTAACACTCAGATGGAACTCCAGCGTCTTTCCCTGAGAATCCACCGCGCGGTACAGGTACATCCAAATACCTTTGACCTTCACATACGTCTCATCTACCCGCCAGGAATCATTGCTGGATTTGAGATGAGGCCGACAGCGCTTCTCCAGTTCGGGAGCGTAGCGCTGCACCCACCGATAGATCGTGGTGTGGTCCACCTGGAGACCCCGCTCCCGCATCATCTCCTCCAGATCCCGATAGCTTAACGCGTATCGTAAATACCAGCGGACGCAAAGCAAAATAATCTCCGCCTCAAAGTGACGCCATTTGAAGGGCTGCTGTTCTGCCATGGTAGACGCTCTTGTGTTCTTTTTCCCACCATTCTGACAGATCAGCTTTCTTTTTGCAACACAGCCAAACGTTCAGATCTCTTTCAGGAAAAGCTGGTAATCTGGGTAAGAAAGCCTTGCTTTGACCAAAGAAAGAAGGAGAAATAGATGTGTTTCCGACGTCCATATCCTCATCTCGCTGGACTCTCGTCCCTCTTTTCAACATGTTGGGCTTGCTTGCTGATCGCACTGCTGTTCATAAGTTGCTCTTCCCCCAACACGGGCATTCCAAACGCCACTTCAACGGAGGCATCGGGAAGTCCACACATCACTGCCACCGCACCCGCGAGCATTCCACAGCTAACCTCAACAATAATCACGAGCCTCGCGCCGGTGACGACACCTCTGGCTCCGCCTCCCCAGGATTGCACCACCAAGCCCCCACCGCAGCAGCAGCACCTCGACAGCCTGGGCTCCAATACCAATGTGCGTTTAGTCGGGGGTGGAGCGTTCTGGATCTATGACGGCTTCTATCAGAATGTTCTCCACCTGAGCCAGTTTGGCCCTGATCAGAGATGGCCAATGACGAAATGGGTCGTTGAAGTCGGTCCAAACACTTCTCTGCCGGTCACGTTGCGCCTGCGAGATAGACAGACGAAAACACTGGCCTGGTGGACCGATGGCCAGACTCCCCCCAGAGCAGCCACTCAGACGCTGATCCTGAACCCGCTCACAGATACAGGGGATGTCGGCTCCGTACCCGGCGTACCAGACATTCCACATGGCTCATCAGGTCCCGGCTGGTCGGAATGGGGGCTCTTCCCCGTTTTCTCCACTGCTGGTTGTTACTCCCTGGAGGTGAGTTGGTCTGGCGCTTCCTGGCAGAGCATCATAGCTGTCGGGAGCTAGCATTGGGTCAAGAGACCTGCTGTAGAAGCAATTCAAGCAACTCGCACGCAAAGGAATCGCAGACGCGCTGCTTGAGCTCGCTTGCCATCAGCAGCCGAGCCGGTTCAACAGTGGCGCGTTTGCCATGAACCCATTTGGGCTCAATGCGGTTGAGCCAGGGACTCTTGGTAGGCAACCAGCACGGGATAAGGTATTGTCAACTTGGGAAAGTAGCTGAACAATGTGCGAGAAGAGCTGCATGAAAACAAACACCCCTGCTCCAAGCGACAAAGGCTTTCGCTTCCCACCTGAAATCATCAGTCACGCTGTGTGGCTCTCTTTCCGCTTCTCCCTCAGTTTTCGCGATGTGGAAGAGCTTCTGGAACAGCGCGGCATCGTCGTGAGCTTTGAAACCGTGCGGCAGTGGCGCTTGAAGTTTGGGCAGACCTACGCCAACGCACTGCGCCGTCGCCGTCCGAAAACGGGAGACACATGGCATATGGACGAGGTGTACCTGAAAATCAATGGCAAAACCCATTATGTGTGGAGAGCTGTTGATCAGTACGGCAACGTGCTGGACATCCTGGTGCAGAGCCGAGGCAACAAGCAGGCGGCCAAAACGTTCTTTCGCAAGCTCCTCAAAGGGTTGCACTACGTCCCGCGCGTGATCATTCCCGATACATTGAAGAGCTATGGAGCAGCCAAACGCGAGATCCTGCCTGGCGTGGAGCATCGGCAACACAAAGGCTTCTGCCAATCGAGCGGAAAACTCCCATCAACCGACGCGACGACGAGAGAAGAACATGCGGCGCTTCAAATCAGCCAAACACGCGCAACGCTTTCTTTGGTATTGTCAACTTAACCAGAAAAATGAAGAATATTGCTGAGTTATAGCGAAGAAGGATGCTGATGGGTCATGGAAGAGGTGGGGGATACCTATGGTTATGCGACTCGCGTTGCTCCAGTCAGTTCATTCCAAGTCTGAAATCGGTCCTGTAAAAGAGCGCGGTATTTTCCGGCCCCCAGACGGTGTCGTCGCGGTTGAAAATGTCCAGCGATGGGGCCAAAGGCAGAGAGGAAGCGTTGGGCGTGTTTGGCTGATTTGAAGCGCCGCATCTTCTTTTCGCGCAGTCTCGTGGGTTGGTGGGAGTTCTCTGCTCGATTGTTCAGTCCTTTGTGCTGCCGATGCTCCACGCTTGGCAAGATCTCGCGTTTGGCTGCTCCATAGCTCTTGAGTTTATCGGTGATGATCACGCGTGGAACAGAGAGTAGCCCCTTGAGCAGCTTGCGGAAGAATCGCTTAGCCGCCTTTTTGTTGCGTCGGCTCTGCACGAGGATATCCAGCACGTTGCCATCCTGATCTATCGCTCGCCAGAGGTAATGCTTCTTGCCCCTGATGGTGAGGAAAACTTCGTCCATATGCCACTTGTCGCCACAGCGAGGGCGACGACGACGCAGTGCATTCGCGTAGGTCTGCCCAAACGTCAAACACCATTGCCGGACTGTTTCATAGCTCACAACGATCCCGCGTTGCGCCAAAAGCTCTTCGACATCACGAAAACTGAGCGAGAAACGGAAATACACCCACACAGCGTGACTGATAATTTCGGGCGGGAAGCGGTAACCTTTGTAAGCGGGAGCAGGGGTGTTTGTTTTCATACAGCCATTCTAGCATATTGTTCAGTTCTATTGCTAAGTTGACAATACCTTTTGAGGTTAAACTAGCGGATAGGACAAAAGTGCGAGGCTGCTTCACGCTCTGGAAGCGGACCCGGCACATTCTGGGCCTGGCCTTCGAGTATCACATGCGTGCCGAGTTAGTAACTGCTGCGTTGCAAACCCTGGCCTTTGACATGCCTGACCTCATTTTCCACAGCGATCAGGGCAAGCAGTTTGGAGCAGAAGCCACACGCCAGCTCTTGCTGGAGAAAGGCTTCCAGATCTCGATGAGCCGGGCTGCTACCCCGGCTGACAACGGCTATGCGGAACGCTTCGTCGGCCTGTTCAAGCTCGCCGTGGCTGAACGCTGCCGCTATCAGACCTTGGGAGAGTTTCTGCGGGCAGCCCAGGAGTGGGTCCAGTTCTACAATACCGTCCGGCCTCATGAGAGCCTGGAGTATCGTTCACCCGATCAATTCGCTCAGGAGCACGGTTTACCCGCTGTTCCTTCTATTACCCTGTTTTGATGTCTAGGATTTCAAGGACTTTACACTCACCATTACTTGTTGCGACAAAGCAACGGTGAGCATGGAGAAGCCACAGGTATGCCATATGCCAGAAAAATTCGTCGAAAGAGCTTCGATTAGGAAGAAAATGGTGTGTCCCCCCATGAGGCGGGCGGCTCTGTCCTCAACCAGCGAGAGGTCCACCCACCCTCTGCTCCCAAGGCCAGGCCGTTCTTTTCTCCAGAACCATCCAGCGTGCGTGCTGCTTCGCGTGCTACGGCCAGCCGACGCCTGGCGCTGGCGTACGGATGGTCAGCACCTGGCCGGTTCGTACTTCGTCTGCCATGTGTTCAAAACCACGCCACTGGGCAGCCAGCAAGAACAGCGTTTGCTTGTTTGCTCCGCCGAGCATACACGCGAAGCAGCCACGATCCAGCTGGATCGTTTGGAGCACCTCACCACCTTCGCGGACGCGCACACAACACTTGTTGGGAACATCGCCGTACCACACGACCCCTTCCGCGTCGAGACAGATCCCATCAGGGGCAGCTCCTTCGATCGCAGCCCAGACGCGCCGATTCGACAGGCTGCCGTCTCCAGCGATGTCGAAGGCCGTGAGACGGTTTCCATGGGACTCGGCGACGATCAGGGTCTTGTTATCTGGTGTCACGGCCATCCCGTTGGGGAAAGCGAGGTGATCAGCCACCTGGCGCACCGACCCATCAGGGGTGAGTAGGGCGATGATCCCCGGAGCATTCCAGTTGCCACCATTGAGGTAGATGTTGCCGCGACCATCCACGACGATCTCGTTCCAGGTGGAAGCCTGGTGGCGCAGGTCGGCATGGGTTACCAGTTCCCCGTCGGACTCCTGGCGCAGGAGCAGTCCCTCGCGCCCTGAGACGATGAGCAGACGCCCATCGGGCAACCAGTCGATGCAAAAGGGAATGGTGGTCGGCACACGGGCCATGACTTCGCTCTTGCCCTCCAGATCGACGGCAATGACCTCCTGTGTGCCCCAGTTGGAAAACCACAGACGGTCCTCGTGCCAACGCGGCGATTCACCGAATCCGAGGCCAGTCAACAAGGTTTGCAGTTCAGGCATGTGAAGGCTCCTTTTCTTCAAAAGATTCACAGGATCTCTATCCTCCTGTTTGTATCGTGCAAGGAGAGACAGTCTACAAGAAGTCGATCAAAAAAACTTCTCCCATCTTGCTCTCATAGGGGTCAGCGCATCCAAACCTGAAAACGGTACGCTCATGGACGCGCTGACTCCATAACGAGAATGCGCAGATCGAAGCGTCTTTCAGTATTGTGGTTCGTAGGTGAGCTTCACAATACCTTTCGGAAAGCTTTTTGCCGTAACAAGCTTCAATGTGGTGGTGTCGCTTTTCGGTAGGATATGCTTCCCTTGCCCGATGATGAGTGGGTGGATGGTAAGACCGAGTATATCCAGCAAATGATGTTTCAGTAACGTTTCTCCGAGAAGGCCGTGACCATAGATAAGAAGATCCTGCCCGTCCTGCTGTTTGAGCCTGGCTACTTCAGCAACGACATCTCCCCGAATAATGGTCGAATTGTTCCATTCGGCTTTTTCTAGAGTCGACGAAAATACATACTTTCGGAGAGCATTGATCCTCTTCGCCCAAGGGTCAGTCCGTGCAAGCTAAATCTTTGCAAAGCCTTCATATGTGTTTCGCCCCATCAACATTGCGTCACACATCAGCGCTTGTTCTAATCCATCTTGCATATAAGCATCATCTCGGTAATTGGAAAATGCTGAGATGCCTGCTCCTGTAAAAACGCCGTCTGCTGAGACAAGGGTGTATTCGATGATTTTCCGCATGAAATAGTATCCTTTCACAAGAATGTGCCTGGAAATGAGATCATTCGGTGTCGTCCTTTTTCCCCTGTTTCCTGCCGCAAATGGGAGCTTTCCAAGCGGAGTAATTCAACAATACGACAGAGAGCAGTACCCAAAGGACAACACCGAATGTTGTCATTTACACGATCACATCCCGGCACGCCTGGTTCATACGATGAACTCTCTGGCGAAACGACGAAGAGTATCCAGTCGGGGCGCATCAAAAAAGCTGATCACGAGTTCCTGGACGCCAGTAGCCTCGTAGGCGGCTAGACGCCGTCGGATGGTCTCGGGACTCCCAATGAGACCATAGGACAGGACATCTCCAGGGAAACCAAGCTTGGCCCCTTCTGGGACCAGAGTCCGGGCCTGCTCATCAGTATCAGCAATGACGCAGAGCGTGAGCGCTGTCCGATGAATGCTCTGGTAATCTCGTCCAACCGTCTCGCAATGCGCTTTGAGCACCGCGAACTTGTGCTCAAGCGTAGCAAGATCGCCCGTCACGTTACAGGCATCAGCGTACTGCGCCACCACCTTCAGCGTGACCTTCTCACCATCTCCGGCGATCAGCAAGGGGATATGTGGTTGCTGCACCCCTTTGGGTTGATTGATCGCGCCGTGAACCTGGTAATAGTTCCCTTCGAAGGTAGCCTCTTCCTGGGTCCACATCGCCAGAAGCACCTGAACCGCTTCACGCAATTGGTGCAAGCGGACATTCGCATCCGGGTACTCGTAGCCATAGGCCCGATACTCTGGCTCGTAGTATCCTGCTCCGATGCCAAAGGTGTATCGCCCATGCGAGAGCACATCAAGGGTCGAAGCCATTTTGGCCTGTAAGGCGGGGTTGCGGTAACTATTCCCCGTCACCATTTGGCCGATGCGCACCCGCTTCGTATCGCGGGCCAGAGCTGCCGCTGTAGTCCAGCACTCAAAAAGCGCTGCCTGCGATGGCGGCATGGTATGAAAGTGATCCGCCACCCAGACCGACTCGTACCCAGACTCATCAACCACCTGCGCCACCTGGGTCAGCGCTTCGTAGGCTTCTACGGGGTCCTTGATACCAGCCAGATCCATTGTCACGCCTGTAGGAAGGAAGACACCATACTTGAGAGACATACTTATTTACCTCTTTCTCAGCTGGCAGAAAGGTTTCTGCCAGCGATGTAGCCCGCAAGGATACCAACATTCATCGTTCTCTCCAAAGGGATGTACAACAGACGACACGTCATCCAGATGAAGGGTAATGTGTAGCTCTATACCACCACGATATACTGTCTTGTCGTGATGAGTTACTTACTATCACCTCTGCCTCTGGTGGACAAATGCGTCAAGCCATGGTATATTACTTAGGCAAGTAAAAACTCGCTCTTGCGAACAATTGTACAAGTAAAAACTCGCGTTGTCAAGAGCTCTGGCGAAGATACGCCATCTGGCTCTCTATGGAATGGAGGATGGAAAGGATCCTATGGATCAGCAGAAAGATGCCCAACCAGTACAGCGACGGGCACGCGGATTACAGCGCATGGTTTCCATTCTTGATGCGGCTGAAACGGTCTTTGCGCACATGGGCTATGAAGAAGCCACGACCAATCATATTGCTGCCCAGGCCGCCATCTCGCCTGGCTCCCTCTATCAATTCTTCTCCAACAAAGAGGAAATTGCTCAGGCCCTGGCGAGCAGATATACGGAGGAACTCCAACAAGCCTATAATTCTGTTTTTTCCGTCGAGGCGGCAGCGCTTCCTTTCTCTCTCTGGCTGGATCAAGTCATTGATACCCTCCTCGCGTTTCATTTTGCCCATCCAGCGTTCCATATCCTCTTAAATACTCCTGTCTCTTCGCGCGTGACAAGTCTCACGCATGCGTTGCCGCAAGAGTTGCAATCCCGCTTTGAGATCGGCTTGCAGAGGCGTGCCCCAACCCTCTCTCTGACACAACGCGGCCTGAGCGCCACGATGAGTGTCCAGTTCTTCAAGGCGACTCTCCTGCTAATCCTGCAGGAAGAGGAGGCGAAACAAAGGCTGCTCGTGCAGGAACTGAAAACCGCGTTGTATCGGTACCTTGAACCTCTCCTCGGTTGAACAACGTCGCCAGATGCTACGAGGCCATTCTCGGCGGCTCGCGTGAAAAGGAGCACAGGGCTGAACTCCTAGGAAGGGCCTCCCTCCTGTTCCATCCTCTGTTATCAATCCAGTGGTTCTGTCAGAACTGAGAACACAAAAGCAGAGAGAAAGAGTTGTAAGGGGTCCTCAATCCATAATCCATTGGGTTATGAGGCCATCCTCATCAGGAGTTGTAGGGCAGCAAGTCTTTCACGGAATAACTGTCGTTGCCCTGGAAGGGATATTGTTTCCCCCACAGTGGAACGCGGACGAAAATAGTTGCGTAATTCGTCAAAGGCACAACAGAAACGAGCTGCGGACGCGAAGTTTCCAAAGCCACGCATCGGATAGTAGCGTTGTTTCATTCCACGATGGTCTTGCTCCAACCGATTGTTGAGGTATTTACTCGTTCGATGCTGTACATCGCTGCCCATTGTCTCGCGAATTGCTCGCGGATAGGAACTATGACCATCGGTCGTCACCTGATCGGGAATATGGCCAACCACAGCAACTGCCTGATTGAAAAAGCGCTTGGCTGCCTCCATATTCCGCTTCTCGCTCAACATGGAATCCACTAAATTGCCCTCATGGTCGATAGCGCGATACAAATAACACCACTTCCCATGCACTTTGATGTACGTCTCATCCACATACCAGGATGCTCCTGCTTGCCCCGCCGCTTGGTTCGTAGCTGCTCCGCTATGAATGATGCAAACCGCGCTTCCCAGTCTCGGATAGCTTCATGCGTGAACGAGAAGCCGCGTTCTAAAAACATCTCAGTCACATCACGCAAACTCAGCTTGTACCGTAGGCGCCATAAGACCGCAAGCAGAACAACATCTGTAGGAAATTCGAGATAGTTAAAAGGAGTGCCCGTTCGTTCATTGAACGCACATCGACATTCTGGGCAAAAGAACGTCATGTAATCGAGTTTGGTTTTCTTTGCTCGTTTCTGGGTTGTCGCTCCTGCACAATAGGGGCAATTCATAAGTCAACGCGCCTCGTTCCATCAGAATGATGAGATCAGCATACCAGAAATAAGACTTCTGTGCCAAATGGAGTTTGAGTTCTGACAGAACCCTCCTCCTACGCGTGGGGAACCCACCCTTTCCCGATCTCCAGCCCAGTCTATGACCGCACTCTCCCCTCTACGCCCTTTCACCCCACTTGGCTCACCCACGCGTCCCGATGGATCACCCTTTCCAGGAAAAAGAGGAGCCTTGCGTCTCCCCTGACACATAGTTTCCGCGATAATCTATGCGATATCGCATGCTTTCTACAGACCAAGCCGCGCAAAAGACATCCCCTCGGCCGGGAACACGCCCAAGCTGATGCGGCAGCGTGGTCAGGTACAAGAGAGAGAGAAAAAAAGAACAAAGGAGGAACACACAGCATGCCCCCCTTGTAGGCTGCTCAGCTCATCTTAGGCGACACATCCTTACTTCCTCTGAAAGAGTGGGAGGGTCTCAAGGGCAAGCTGGGCGTGTATCACTCGCAAGCCTATGGCTACTACTATCTCTTCATGCTCATCCATTCCGAGGAGAAACACTCTCCGCAGTCCTATCCCGCGACGGACCGCGACAAGGTCATCCATCTTGCCGAATGTATTGCCGCCTGCGCCGGCGCACAGGAACGCTTCCCCTGACCACACACCATCTGCCTTTGCTTTCCGACCCATCTCTGGTTTATCTGGCTTCGCAATGCCTTCTTCAGCCTTACTGATGCATAGTTGTCCCAGGAAAGACGGTCTCAAGGGCTTTTTCTGGCTTCTCGAACTCACTGGTGTAGAAATGTGTCCAATCAGACAAGCTATGGGACCAAACCTGAGCAACAGCAACAAACGCGATTACCGTGATGGTTGTGGACCGCCACTGTAATCACCCTAAGTGTGCCACTCCTCCTGCAATTGTTTCCTGTTTATATAGCAGCTCGAGTTTCTTGGCAGTTTCCTCATTTGCTGGAAGATAGATCACCATTTTCAACCCTGGAGAGCCATCGATCTGAAAAGTACTATGGTCGAGTTCAAGCAAACCTGCTTGAGGATGAAGAAGTTTCTTCTGTCCAGCTTGTCTCCCTTGCACCTCATGACGCGGCCACCAGCACGCAAATTCGGGACTGCAATGCTGCAGATCCGTAATCAGTGCACCCAACTGTTCATCATCGCGATAGTGGCTGCTACTCGCGCGGAACTGTGCCAGAATCCGTTGCGCCATTGCTTCCCAATCCACGAAACGATGGCGAGATTCCTCATAGGTGAAGATGAAACGCATGATGTTGCGCTCCTCTACTGGCAGTGCTGCAAAATTTGTGATAACCTGGCACGCCGCACGATTCCAGGCCAGCACATCCCATCTCCGGCCCATAATATAGGCTGGGCTACTTCTCTGGTGCTCAAGCAACTTCTGCAAGAAAGGACTGACCTGTTCCTGCTGAGGTGCAGGATGCTGAAGTGGTACTTGACCTGCCAGAAGAAACAGATGTGCTTTCTCCTCCGCAGAAAGCCGTAAGGTTTGTGCCAGACTATCGAGGACCTGGACGGAGACGTTGATCTCTCTCCCCTGTTCCAGCCAGGTATACCAGGTGACCCCGACACCGGCAAGTTGTGCTACTTCTTCTCGTCTCAATCCCACCGTCTTGCGGCGTGCCGTGCGTGGCAATCCCACGTCTGTTGGTGACAGCCTGGCCCTGCGCGTGCGTAAGAAGGTTGCCAGTTCTCCACGTTGCTCGTTGTTCTTTGTCATCTTGCGCTCCCTTCCCTGGTGGTAGCAATACCAGTATCAGTACGCTCTGGTAGCGCCTCAGGACCTGTGGCATGCTACTACCAGAATTAGCATGCTCGCATAAGGGCAGCAATGTCAAGTTTGCAAATCCAGAAAGGACATGTTCTATGAAAGCCGCAATTCTCAAAACCATCGGTCAACCTCTTACCATTGAAGATATTCCTGAACCGGTGCCGGGTGCAGGCGAAGTCCTTGTTCGCGTACTGGCTGCTCCAGTCCTGGCCTATGCACAGGAAGTCTTTACCGGACAAAGGCACTATCCCTTATTGCTGCCACTCGCTCCCGGCTGTGGCGCTGTCGGTCTCGTAGAAAAAATCGGTCCCGACGCTACTCGACTCAAACCCGGCCAGCTCGTTTTCTGCGATCCCACCGTGCGGTCACGCGATGATGCGCTTTCCCCGGATATTATGTTGCAGGGGTGGGTCGCTTCTGGCGAGGGGCCACAGAAACTCCAGGCACACTTCAGGAATGGTTCGTTTGCCGAAAAAATGCTTTTGCCCCTTGAGAATGCTTTTTCTCTCAACCATGTGCGTTCCATTGATCCCGCTAAGCTTACCTGGCTGAATACACTGCTGGTTCCTTACAGTGGATTCTTAGCTGCAGGCCTCCAGCCTGGACAGGTTGTTATGGTGAATGGCGCCACCGGTCACTTTGGCAGTGCTGCAGTAGCTATCGCTGTGGCTATGGGCGCGGCTCGTGTCGTTGCACTTGGGCGCAATGAGCAAGCTCTTAACACACTCGTACGCCAATTCGGTTCGCGCGTCCGTCCTGTGCTACTTTCTGCAGATGAAACGACTGGTAGTAATCGCTTGAGAGAAGGTACTGAAGGTTCTTCCATCACGTATTCGGCCTATTCTTTATCTGAAGATGAAGCGATGAACCGCAAACGCTTTATGGAAGCGGCTGAAGGTCCTATCGATTGCCTGCTGGATATCCTGGGACCCATCCATGATTCCGCACCAACCCGCCGTGGCATTATGGCTGTGCGCCCTGGAGGAACAGCTGTCTTGATGGGGGGCGTGCAAGCCAATCTGGATATCCCTTATAACTACGTGATGCGCAACAACCTGGTAATTCGCGGCCAATGGATGTGTCCAAGGCATGCGCCCTCGCTGCTCGTTGAGTTGATTCACAGTGGCCTGCTCGCCCTTGAACCATTCTCCGTCTCCACATTTTCGCTTGAACAAGTCAGTCAAGCCGTTCAACATGCCCACGACCACGGAGGCGCTTTCCAACTCACGGTGCTCAAACCATCCAGCCTTTAAAAGGAATCTTCGGAATTTGTTGTGTTCAAACTGTCCTGATCGATTCTTGATCACATATTCGTGTAAATCCGCTCGAAAAACCAATGTATCCAGGGTTGTGATCGAGGATCGATCAGGGTGAGCAGGCCAAAAGCACACTAAATTCGCGCAAAGCCTTTAAAAATCTTTTGCTCTACTAATAGTAACTATAACTTGTTTACACGCTTTTTGGGATCATGTCTTTTCCCATAAGGACTGGGTCAGTGGCAAATCACACTCTTGTTTCTCTCCGACAAACTGCTAGACCGCGCTACCATAACGAGGCCACCCACCACCAGATTCAGGAAGCGCTTCGTTCAGCCACCGCCCGCATGTACGTTTGAGGACCCAGCACGCAAAGCGGTCTTCTGGTCTCATCACGGATGCGTCAGAACTGAGAACAGGACCTCAAGCAGAGTTCCACAAGGCGTGATAGACTGATCAGCACAGGAACGTTTGGATGAGGAGTATCCTATGAACTGCCCATACTGCATGTCAGCGACCTCCACAGAACAGAACAAGAAAACCACACTTGGCTATCGGATGTTCCGTTGTCGAGGATGCCACCATACCTTCAACGAACGCACTAACACGCCTTTCAACTTTCTGGAATATCCGACCGATCTTGTCCTGCTTGTCATCCTCTGGCGGTTGCGCTATACACTGAGTCTGCGGGATCTCGCTGAAATGTTTCTCGAGCGAGGTTGGGTCTTCACCCATGAGGCGGTCCGAGACTGGGAAACCCGGTTTGCGCCGTTGTTAGCAGACCAACTGCGAGCCAAACGACGTGGGCAAGCAGGTCGATCCTGGTTTGTCGATGAAACGTACATCAAGGTGCATGGGAAGTGGTGGTATTTGTATCGTGCTATCGACCGTGATGGCAATCTGGTTGACTGTATGTTGAGCGAGAAACGGAATATGGAGGCCGCCAAGTGCTTTTTCAGGCAGGCAGTCGAGACAGTTGGACACAGACCAGAGCAGGTGACGACCGATGGACATGATTCCTATCCGCGCGCGATTCGTGAGACACTTGGTAGCCAGGTTCACCATCGTTGCAATCCCTATCTCAACAACCGACTGGAACAAGATCATCGTGGGATCAAACAACGCTACTACCCGATGCGAGGTTCAGGGTTTCTCAAAAGTCCGGTGAGAGGTGAAAAGGAAGAGTCAATCCAGTAGAATGCAGGGACTCAAAAACCCAAAGCATTCAAGGAGCGACTCATGATGGACTATACAGCATTGTTGAAAGAAAGCCAAACGGAAGGGGTCTTCTCATCGAGGCAAGTCCCATCCTTGTATCTGGTCTGCCAACAGCTCACAGATGGAAGAAAAGCACGAGGGAAGCGCTATGACCTTGCAGGAATACTGCTGGTGCTGGTCTGGGCAAAACTGGCGGGAATGAGCAGTATCCTGGCGGTCAGTGAATGGGCAAAAGATCAGGAGGCAGCGATCTGCAGCAGTGTGGGGCTGGGGTGGAAGCACATGCCCTGTGCTAACACCTACAGCTATGCCCTGGAACGTTTAGACAGTCAACAGGTCAATGCCCATCTGGCCGCCTGGTTTGTACGCCAGATGGCCCAACGACCGGGAGAAGAACGAGACGACCGGCACGCCCACCTGGCCATTGATGGCAAAACACTGAAAAGTACGGGAGAGCAGGCCTATGGAGGAGAGCATCCGCAACAACACCTCTTGCATATTTATGAAGCAGAAACTGGTGTCGTCCTCCAACAAATTCCGATTGGCACCAAGACCAATGAGGTCGGAGCTCTCAAACCGTTTCTGACCGAAGTGTTGTGCAAAGGGCGAGTGATCACTGCTGATGCAGCGCAAAGCTATCATGAATTTCCACGCCTCATCAAGCGGGCTGGTGGCGAGGTCATTCTTATCATCAAGGACAATACGCCCAATGCTTTCGCCGATCTCGAACTGTTTTTTGAAGATCCATACGCAGATCGACGGACGTGGCAATCGTTTAGCCAACTTGAAAAGGGCCACGGTCGTCTCGAACGTCGCTCAATCCTCACTAGCCCTGATCTCAATGGCTTGTTCTTTCCAGATTGGGGGGAGATTGGGCAAGTGTTTCGTTTGCAACGCGAGCGAACGATCAAGGGAAAGCACTGTTGTGAAGTCTGGTATGGATTGACGACGCTTTCTCCGCGCCACTGTCTGCCAGAACGTCTTCTCCGCTACATTCGGGCACACTGGAGAGTGGAAAATCATCTTCACTGGCGGCGGGATGCGCTCTTAGGAGAAGATCGGTGCCGAGTTCGTTGTGTCCCCGTGATGGAAATGCTAGCTGTGCTTAATACGGTGGTTCTGTCCTTCATGCAGCTCCATCGGGTTTCTACGGTTGCCAAGCAATTGCGTCGTTTCTCTTTTCATCCTGAGGAGGCCCTTTCCTGGTTGTTTCAGGACTTTTGAGAAACCCTGATGCGAGGTTTCGGAAACGTAGCCTCGGCAGCCCGATTTTGTCGCGCTTTTGATGAGTTACGGCAGTTCTTCCGCTTCCGCACGACAATGAACCAATTAGTGCCTCTTGCCCAACAACGCGCTCTGTTTTGTCAACGACTGAACAGCTTGAAGGCTCTCATTCTGAGAGCCTAAGCCCAAGGAGAGAGGACGAGACGTCGTCCCACAATTTTGTTGCTTCTCCTGTTCTCAGTTCTGACGCTTCCGGAGTTTCACCTCTATCATGTCCTGGGTCGGCCTCTGGCAAGGATTGCTTTCCAGGACAGCCATATGAGCTTGTAGAACACTACATGTATTTTTATCTTGAAAGAGAGCGTATCATTTCATTTTAAAGGTCACCAATTGACTCAAAAACGTTCGGTTTTCTGCGATACACGGATGGGCTTCGTGTCGCCTGCCCAGATGAGGCTGTGCATCTCTCTCTGGGCGAGCGACAAGATTCTCGCATTATCAGCTGCTTCAGGCTGAGACATGGGGCTGCTCGGTCAGTAGCTTCGCCGCCATCACCGAGCACCAGACATAGGCGTTGAGCATCGCGAATACAAAGGTGCTCGTCATCCAGAGCTGCCCGGACGCAAGCACGGCAAATGCAACGAAGGCGATCACGCCGGAAACCAGGGTGTAGGTCACCCATCCAGGCTGGCGTTGGGCGAGAAAGCGACGGGCAAAGACGAAACATCCGGCAACCAACGCGAGGAACGACAGCGAGCTGATAATCAGGTGGAGAAGACCATGCCAGCTCATACCGGAGACTGGTGTTCCAGGAGGGAATCCAAGACCTGGATCAGCCGTGAAGCACCCGGCACCGATCAGACCCGCTCCGACAGCCCCTATCAAGATGGGTCCCCATGTCCCACCCCGGCTGCCACGCATGACCTGCCGCATTCCAATCGCGCCTGCGATGAACAGCAGACCGGAGAGCAGGAAGGCGGTGATCTCAATCCAGCCCAGATCTCCGTTTTCGAGCAGGCTGAGAGCGTGGCGGGTGATGTCAAAGCCGGGACGGGTGAATGCCTGGATCAAGCCCACGACGGTGAAGAGAGGGCCTGCGACCACGCCGCAGACCAGAAGCATTTTTGTCAGTTGCGTGGCTGAATTGGCCAGTTTGGCGTTTTGTAAAATGGTTTTTTGCATACCTTTCTCCTTCATGCGTTGAACGTGTAGTCCCGCATGGATGAGAGGGCTGCACGTCGTGCGTGGCTTTATGCGGGCCGGTAACAGAGATGAACGACCCCATTGTCGAAAATCTTTGATTCGACCAGGTTGAGATTCTTCACCTTGTTGATATCCTTGAACAAGGGCACTCCATCGCCCACGACGACGGGATGCAAGAAAAGCTGATATTCATCAATCAGGCCAAGATGCATCAACGAATGGACTAGCCTGGGGCTGCCAAAGGTCATCAAGTTTTGGCCGGGTTGGCGTTTGAGCGCGTTGATCTCCTCGGCAAGCTGATCCTTCACGAGCCTGGAGTTGTTCCAGTCCACGTGTGAGAGGGTGGTGGAAAACACGACTTTGGAGATCTGTTCGACCCAGTGAGCATGTGCGATTTGATCTGGTCTGCTTTCCGGGTTGGCAGGCACGGTGGGCCAGTGCGCATACATTCCCTGATAGGTTTGGCGACCATAGAGAGCCACGTCCACGTCGCTCAGGAGTGCGTGGGCAGCAGTGGCAACATCTTCATTCATTCCCCGAAACGTCCATTCCAAACCTCCGTCTGTTGTGGTGGTAAAACCGTCAAGCGAAACATGCATGAGGACAATAGCTTTGCTCATGACTTCTCCTTTTTGTGACCGTATGATGAGTGGTGAACGTAACCTGGCTTTAGAGCTTGAACGTTGCCTCAAGCCTGAAAGAACTCCACCAGCACGGGAGCAAGAGCTTGCGGGGCCACATCATGCGTCTGACCTTCCAGCGTACAAAGCTTCGCGTTGGGGATGGCGTGTGCCACCGCCTGAGCTGTGTTGTGCATGAAAGCGGGAGAAGCTCCCCCGTCTATGACCAACGTGGGGACCGTGATGGATGCCAACCGTTCTGCGGGGACAGAGCCATCTCCCATGATGGCAGCATCATAGGCAAGCGTGGGTGCCACTGACTCGAAGAGGGACCACATGGGCATTTGGCGCATCCCAGCAACCGCTTCAGCCGGCGCTCCAAACGTGGTCATGGCGAGCGCGACGGCATCCCCTCGACGTCCCTCGGTAAGCAAAGCCGTCAGCTCTCTGGTGTAGTTCTCCGACGCCTGGCGGGCGCGATCATCCCCAGCGTTGAATGGTGGCTCGTAGAAGGCCAATTTCGTCATGGCGAGACCGCGAGCAGCCGCAAGGGTGACCAGGGCCGCGCCTGAGGACATCCCGAAGATGGCAGCAGTCCCACCCGCTTCCTGGATGAGGGCATCGAGATCTTCGACCTCACGCTCAACTGTATAGGGCTGTGTGTCGAGGCTGTCTCCTCGTCCCCGACGATCATAGTGAAACACCGTGAAATGCGGTGCCAAAAGAGCTGCTAATTGTGCTGTCTGAGGATCAATGGCTCGATATTGAAAGGCTCCTCCCACCAGGATGACCGCTGGCCCCTTGCCTGATCTGTCGAATGCAATGACTGTCCCGTCTTTAGAAATGACCTGGTTCATAGAATTTCTCCTTTGTTCTTTGTCAAATACCCCCGAGTGAAGGGGTGGAAGATTAGTCCTTGTTTGGCCTCGTTTCTCTCTGTTCGAGTGAGAGCAAGGTCAAGCTTAAACGACCAATCGTGGCGAGCACTCCATGAAGGGCTGCCTGATCCTGGAGGAAACCAAAAAGTCTGGATGTGCCATCCTCCTCATGCACGATCTGTAATCCCCCTATCCACTCCTGCCAACTCTGGTCCAGATGTCCTTTGATGCGGATCACGACGTGCATTGGTGTGCCTCCTTTCAGGTCCTCATGTTGTGCTCTGCTCTCTCACAAGAAAGAGTATAGCCTGCAAGCAGGGGAGGGGGCATCGCCTGTCTTCCTGATTGGACGGCTGATTGCTGAGTGGTGTTGGGGAATCGTGCGTAGCCAGCCGTATCTCCCCAACATCCGAGTTGCGGCGAGCGCGCAGATCGAGTTAGAGAAGGTCTAAATGGTGGGTCGCCGCGATGGCTTCGGCGCGTCGGCTCACGCCTAGCTTGCGATAGATACTGCTGACCTGGGTCTTAATTGTATGGATGGAGACGATCAGCGTCTGAGCCATCTCAGCGTAGGTGCGCCCGGCGACCAACAAACGCAGCACCTTCAACTCCTGGGGAGAGAGGGGTTCAGCCATTTGCTGCACTTCGGCAGGTTGGGGCTCAGACTGGATCGTTTGCGTCTTTGCGGAGCGTCTGAGAACATGATGCGCAGCACCAGTTTCTTCCTGCTCAAAGGTCGAGAGCCACCGTGAAACAGAGGACCTGGAAATGGAACCTGGCGCAGCACCGGGGGCATCATCTTGCTGTGCCTCCAGGAGCACCTTGAGCACCTGTTTCATTAGGGGCTCACCCGTGTCCAGGTACACACGGGCATAGCCCTCTGGCTCGGCCAGCGCGAGCAGACGAACCGCAACGCACATCGCTTGCTCGGGCTTTCCTGCATGGTGGAGGGCCACGACAGAGAGCGCCATCCACTCGAGAGCTGTGTCGATAGCTCCTGGCTGGTCAAAGTACTGGCTGAAGCGTGAGAGCGTCTCGACCGCCTGGGCGTACTGCTGCTGTGCCAGCAAGACGCGCCCCAGCATCAGCACCTCCCATCGGCGCAGGGGATTCCAGGTCTCTGGGGAGAGCGTGCTCTGTGCGGCCCACTCTGACGCCTCCGCCAGCTTCCCCTCCGCCAACCAGCATTGCACGCGCAGCGTGTTTACCCAGAGGGCATGGTGGGCAAACCTCTCCTGCTCAACCAGGGCTTCGAGCTGGTGCAAGGCCTCTTCCGCGCGAGAGTGATCTCCTCTTGCCAACGCGAGCCGTGCCGCAAAGACCTCCCCCATGGCCAGCAGTTCCACCTGTTGCCAGTCCTGCGCGCTCCGTACCATGCGCTGCAACCAGTCAGAGGCCTCTTCCAGTCGATTACACGCGTAGAAGATGAAAAACAAGGTATAATAGAGATACCCTGCCAGTGCGGTGGGCCGACCGATCCGTTCTACCAGAGCGAGTGCCTCCAGGCATTGCTGCTGAGCCAGGTGTAACTGTGCGGCCTGGGTATAGGTAAGAGCCAGCCAGGACATCACGCGGATCGTCACCGGGGAGTCTCCTGCCTCGATCATCTGCTGCTTCGCGCTCCGCAGCCGATGGATCAGGGAAGCTCCCTCCCCCTCATACACAGCGGTCAACCAGAAGGCGATGGAGAGCGGGATGATGTTCCAACTCACTTCTGCATCTTGGGGTAGCGCCTCTATCTCCTGAGAGAGAAGACGCAGACGCCCTATGTCGCCATGCCTGGCGATCGCTCTGAGCTCGATCCAGGCACGTAGCAGGCGCAGACAGCGCCCGATCAACGTTACCTCGGCCTCGGAGAGCGTCCATTGCAGCGGTCTGCGCAGGAGCGTTTCCATGCGCGTGAAGGTGCGCTCCACCTGGGCGGCCATGCTGGCATGCAACGTTGCGTTGTTCAGATTGACGGAGTCAACGAAGCGCAGAGCGGCGCCCAGAGCCAGGCGAAGATGAGCACGCAGGATGGCATCTGGCAGTGCCAGTATCCAGTTATGGACGGTCCTGACCTGCCCATGCAACCAGAAGTGAGGAGCTGCCTGCTCCATCAAGGAGGCGGCCAAAGCGTAATCGGGCGCGGAAAGCGCGTGAGCAATGGCCTCCTGCCACTCGCCCGCCGCCTCATAAAAGCTGGCTGCCCGGATGTGCAAAAGCGGGACCAATTGGGAGTGAGCAGCGTGCAAACGAGCGAGCAGTGCCTCGCGAAAGAGATCATGAAAACGGTACCACTGCCGCTGCTCATCCAGAGGCACCAGAAAAAGGTTGGCTCGCTCCACCTCCTCTAGCCTCTGCTGGCACACTTCTCGCGTCGGCGCAGCTGTGATAGCCTGGCATAAGGCCGCATTCATCCTCGTCACAATCGATGTCTGGAGCAGAAAGTGCTGGAGTGGGACCGGCAACCGCACGAGAATGTCCTGCTGCACGTAGTCCAGCACAAAGCGGGAACTACCAGAAAAGTCCGCAATCCAGCCGGAGAAATCCTGCTGCTTGCGCAAGGAGAGCACTGCCAGTTGCAGACCTGCGATCCAGCCCTCTGTGCGCTTCGAGAGGATCGCCACGTCCTCTTCTGTGAGAGGTAGACCCATACTTTGTACAAGAAAGCTGGCCGCCTCCGCCTGGGTAAAGCGCAAATCCTGGTTGCGGATCTCGATCAACTGACCACGAACACGCCATCGGGCAAGGGGAAGCGTTGGATCAGTTCGGGTGGTGAGCACCAGATGCAGGTTGGCAGGCAGATGATCGATCAAGAAGAGCAAGGACTCGTGGATCGTCTGGTCCTCGATCACATGGTAGTCATCCAGGATGAGAATGATCTCTCGATCCACTTGTGTCAGCTCATTGAGTAGAGTCGAAAGACAGGTCGAAAGCGGAGGAGATTGGGCCAAACGCAGCAGAGTGAGTGCCTCCTCTCCAATCGTAGGCAAACCAGCACGTAGGGCCACAATGATCGAGGCCCAGAAGCGGATTGGTTCAGTGTCCAACGCGTCGAGGGAAAGCCAGGTAACTGCCTGTTTGGCTTCCTCGCGCTTTGTGCCCCCCGCTTTCCCCCTGCCTGCCTGCTGCAGAGAGGCTACCCATGCCGAGAGCAACGTGGTCTTCCCACTTCCTGCAGGGGCGCAGACGAGCGTCACAGGGTGAGAGCGTGCCACATCCAGTTCTGCGAGCAAGCGAGAGCGCTCTACCAGCGAGCCGGGCAGACGAGGAGGAGAAAGCTTGGTGGAGAGCAGCACGCCCCCTTGTTCGGACGACGGCACTGGAGGCAAAAGGGCAAGAGGGGCGGGCGAGGGCTTGCGGCCCAGGTCCAGTGCCACCTCCTCTAAGCGCGCCAGTGTCACCAACTCGTTTCGTCCCAGATAGCGCTTGCGAGTTTGGCCCTCTTTGGTGTGGTAGGCATACCAGTAGCCCGCTCCTCGCGACCGGGACTCTTTAAGGACACTGAGATGGCCGTATTGTCCTTGGAAGGAAAAGGAGGAATGCGTTGTCAACCAGGCTACCCAGAGTTCTTCGTCTCCCGGGATGATCTCCTGCAGTGGATGGTTAGAGGTCATAAGGGTATAGATGTTGCTCTGAGCAGACCAGAGAAGTGTATGGGTGGATGGTTTTGGCATGGACTCCTTTCCGACCTCAGGCTTTATCCCCAATACCCCAACCTAGGGTGAGTATAGCATACACTGGGATGGGCAGGCAAGCAGCGATTTCAGACCGTGTTTTGTTAATCGCAGAGATGGCCTCACACGATAAACTGGAAGGATGAGTACCAGTTATCCCAGTAATCGGGGTCATAACATTTTTTCGTACACTTTTCCCCGCTAAGCTTTCCCGAGACTCCAATGGCCTAGAATGGTTCCCGTTAAGACAGGAGTATAGCCTTCCAGTCCCGTCGTACAGTGATTTCGTTGACATCACGCTCATGGCATGCTAAAAAGGCAGAAAGATGGATGGGAGGGGAGAGGAGAAGATGCCTTTTACTTCGAGAATGCCGACCTATTTAACTCCAGAGCAGCGCCACGAATTGACCCAGATCCCGGCAGATCTCTCAGATCGCGAGATTGCCCGCTACTATACCTTCACACAAGATGACCTGGACCTCATTAAGCTGCGGAGGCGTCTTCATAATCGCTTGGGTTTTGCGGTTCAGCTCGCTGTTTTGCGCTTTCCCGGACGCCCTTTGAAAGATATAGTAGGGATTCCCAGCAGAGTGCTCTCTGCCATTGCCGATCAGATCCAGGTGCCGGCGTCTGCGTTTGCCCGTTATGGGGATCGCGATAATACCATTTATGAGCATCTGGATGAAATACGACAGAAATGCGGGTTCCGTGAATGTGGATGGCGGGAGTATTTGTGGTTAGCCCGTGAACTGCTTCCTCTGGCGCTAGAGAGCGACCGCCCTGTTCCATTGATTGAGCAGGCTCTAGAGAGCCGGTCAAGAAATCAAGCAGAGTCCTGAAGCTTAGCTGAAAGCTGCTGGGAGCGAGCCAGGACATGCAAATTGTGGACAACAGCACAGCGGCGCAGATCGAAGAGGTTCTTGCGCACACCTCGATAGCGAGCGCGGCGTCCTTGCCACTGACCTACATGAGCCAGGGTATGCTCGACGGCCACTCGTTCGCGTAGTTGAGCACGCCCTTGCACTGTCTGTTGGCGCTCACGTAACTCGATGATCAAGGCTTCATCCGGATGGATGCTGACGCTGCGCCCTTTGGTGCTGGTCGTGCATTGCTCTTTCAATGGGCATTGAGCGCAGATCTCTTTGGGAAAGTGGACGACCCCACCGGGCAGAAAGGGCATCTCCTGCTCAGCCGGACACCGGATGATCTGCCGTTCCCAATCTAAGGTAAAAGTTTGCTTGGAAAAGCGTTTGCTCTCGCGTACCGGCCAGGCTTTGCAATACACCGCCAGATCATCGCTGCGTTCCCGCACGAAATGGCTGCTCAAATAGGCCCGGTCGATATGCAGTTCTTTTAAAGAAACTTCTTGCTGGCAGAGATCTTCACTGATGGCTCTCGTGACACTGGCTTCGGGAACATTGGCTGGCGTGATTCCCACCGCACGGATGAGGCTCGTGTCCAGATCATGCAAGACATGACGTTTGTACCCATCGACCAGCATGCTTCGACTTTTGCGTCCATGGCGCATCTGCTCATCTTCAACGCTAATACGTCGATCTTTTGCCACTCCTTTTATCAGACTCTCTTTTCCCTTCTCATCCACCTGCACATCTTGCGCCTTCACCTGTTGAGCAATTGAGAGAGACGGCTGAGCCAAGAGCACATCTTCCTGTTGCAGAGTCTGCACCCAGGTTTCTACGGCTCGTAACACATTCAAGACCAGACCCAGCGCCTCATCTTTCTGAATTTGTTGATCCCAATCACGATCTAACGCCGCTTTCAAACTGCTCCCACAGACCAACTCTGCTCCGGCCTCCTTCGCTACCTCGACCAGCCCCCGCCCCTGCTGGCCAGCCACCACGCGCATGACCTTTTTGAGCGCGTGTCCCACCAAATTACAGGTGTCTTCCACTCGTCCGGCTCCCCACAACGGACTACTATCTAAGGCGGCGCGTAAGGCCCGTGGACCAAATGCCTGGCTTTGGTTGGCGATCTCAATGGTTCGTTCGATCAGCCGTCGATCCATCTGCCCCTCAATGAGCCGCTGGCGAAAGGCCACCAATGTGCCTTTACTGAAAGGTGTTTGCTCGCAATTCAGACAATCGAGTACCAACTGCCACCGCCGGTCCATAAGCATCGCCTCAATGACCTCATCATCGGATACACCAGTGTATGCTTCCAGGATGAGTGCCAGGGCCAACATTGCTGGGGTCACTGGCGGCTGCCCTCGCTCTGCTTTCTGGTACAAACTCGCCAATTCCTGCTGGAACGCTTCATCAAACAGTTCATGACGGTGTTGACGCAAAAAGACAAATAATTTAGCTTTTCGAATCCGCTTCACAATCTGTTCTTCTTGCTCGCTCAACTCCACGGGAGGCTTCCATATTGGTGGTTGCATGCATTTCCTCCTGAACCTTTTCCGAGGCTTAGTTCTTTTTCTTGAGCTAATCATCTCTCGCTTGCTCTGTCAATCGCATTCTTTTCTTTCCCCCCTCATTTCCTCAAGCAGAGCCGTTTTCCAATACAGATGCGTCCGTCAGTGCCTCCCCACCAACGTTTGAGAGCCCATGGAATGATGAGATTTATGGCAGCGTGTTTTGCTCCTCTGATGGAGGCAATGCGAGTCGCAGCTCCACAATGGCACGAGGTGAGACTGGAACGTATCCCCCAAACTGGACTACCTGGGGCATCAAACTTTCCATTTCATCACAAAGGCGACGTAAAATGGCTACACGTTCCTCATGTGTGAAAGACATTCGTAGATTGGTGTGCTTTGTGTACGTCGTACGTTCACCCCGGAGTGCTGTTTTTACTTCGCGAATCGTCCCTTCCAGTTCGAGCAGGTAGGAGGAGAAAAGAAGAAGCCTGCCCGCAGCGAGAGCCCTCGCACTTCCGCAAGCGATGATCCAGAAGAAACCCACATGTGTCGAAGCTCGCTCGATACGCTGCTCAAGACTTTCAGGTTCTGGTGCCGATGGTTTAGGAAGACCAACTTTATCAAAGAGCAGAAGGGAAGCGTGTTCGCGGTAGGCTTTTGCCTGCGGGATCAGCATCCAATCGACACTTTGAGCGGACTCCTGATAAACCACATTGGTGAGGATACTGTCAATCTGGTTCGCGTGGTTCCTTCTCTCAAAAATGATTCCTGGTGTCCCAAACTGCTTGAACAGGGCGAGGCGTTCTTCCGTCGTTTTCGCTCCGATCTGCCAGGGGGTGGCACACAAAGACGCACTTGAGGCGTCAGAGACGACGACGTACAGATCCAGATCACTGAGCCACGTCTCTTCACCACGACCAAAGCTCCCAGCCAACCAGGCTGCCACAAAGCGCTCATCCTTTTGCAACGTGGAAGCGATCTGCTCCAGTAAGATGGTACGTGCTTGGACATACTTCATTTTTTCCATGGACATAAACGATCTCCTTGATCTCTTTTGCTCTTGTGGAGAAACAGCGCATTGTTATATCGACGGAAAAGAGGAAAAGGAGTAACAACACAACCTTGGAGGATCGGTATTTTCTTCTGGCTATATATGCTGATGAGGAGGCGTTGGTGTGCTCATCCTTGCGGGAAAAACGTGCACTTCATTTACGGAGATTCTCATTTCCATTTCTCGACCGATGCTCTAGATCTGTTGCGCAAAGAAAAGATTATTGCTCCACTCCTCTCCCATCTGGAGCGGCTCATCTGGATCGTGCTCAAGGCAGCGGAGAAGAGGTTGTTTCGCCTCCTTACCGCCGATCTGACACTGGAGCATCGCAGTGGTCTTGATGGATTATTGCATGCTGACGCTGGGCGACGAGGAACGGCCCGTTTAAGTTGGCTGCGGGAACCTCCTGGAGTGACCTCAGCAAAAAGTGTCAAGCAGATTGTCGAACGTTTAGTATTTCTCCGTGAATTGGAACTGCCAGCCATGCCAGCCATATTGCATCAAAACAGAATATTGCAATTGGCCCGGAAGTGTAGTAAATATCAGACGCAGCCACTTTTGAGGTTCAAGGCAGAACGGCGTCACGCCTTGTTGAGAGCCCACCTCTTTGAACTGTCGCAAGATCTCACAGACCAGGCGCTTGATCAATTTGATAAACTGCTGGGGGAACTCTTGCGCAAGGGAGAACGGCGTCAAGAGAAGCATTTCCACACGAATGCCCGCAAGCTCAATAGCCATCTGACGATCTTAGCCAGAGCAGCAGAAGCCTTCTTACTGGCGAGAACAGAGGGAAACGACCCCGTGACGGCAGTGCTCACCGCCGTTTCTGAACCTCAGCTTGCTGCCACTGTGGATTCCGCGAAGCAACTGCTGCGGCCAGAAAATCTGGATTCACTGGATTTGATCGAATCACGATATACCCCCATGCGACAAAGCCTCCTCTCGCTCTATCAGGCGTTGGACTTTCAGCCCGTTCGTAAGAGTGAGCCTGCGCTTGCTGCACTGGAGTATGTTTCGGATCTGGCTGAGCGTCGCAAGCGTGTCACCGCCCGCGAACAGAAAGTAGGGAAAGTGAAGATGATCGCCCCTTTGGGGCATCTTACCGAACGATGGCGCAAGCATGCGCTGCAAGGGGACGATATCGCGCCCAATTACTATGAAGCTGCCGCTTTTGAAGCCCTGAAAGGACGAGTTCGCTCAGGGGATATCGCCGTGGGCGGAAGCCGACGGTATCGAGCCTTCGAGGGCTATCTCTTACCGGCACCACACTTTGAGCACCTCACTCAGAAAAGTCAAACGAGACTCGCTGTGAGTAATGAAGCGGAAGCGTATCTAGCAGACAAACAGCGAGAAATTCTGGAAAGGCTCGTTGCTCTTCAGGAGAGTATCGGGAAGGTCGAAGGGAGTCTCTGCCTGGACGAGAAAGGGCACTTGTATCTGCCACCACTGGAGAAGGAGATTCCTGCTGAGGTGGAGCGCATGCGGCCGCGTGCCTATGGCATGCTTCCGCCGGTCAAGTTGCCCGACCTGCTGCTGGAACTGGATAATTGGACCGGTTTTCTGCGGCCCTTTACTCATCTGACCAGTGGCGATGCGCCAGTAGGCGAAGCGAAACTGATCCTGGTTGCAGCACTGATGGGGATGGGCATGAACCTGGGACTGACCAAGATGGAACAGTCTTGTCCCTATACCTATCGCCAACTCTCCTGGTCAGTAGACTGGCATATTCGTGAGGAGACACTGCTAGCATCTCTGGCCTGTCTAGATAACTTTGTGCTCTCGGCGCCACTCTCGCGCAGTTGGGGGGATGGGACGACCTCGTCTTCTGATGGGATGCGCATGCATGTAGGGGTGAAAGCCGCGAACGCGGAATACAACGCTAAATACTTTGGAGCGGGGCGGGGGACCAACATTTATACCCATGCGGCTGACATCTGGGTTCCTTTTGGCAAGCCGCAGGTGATCGGGACGAATGAGGAGGCTCTCTATGCGATTGATGCGTTGTGCCATCACGAGAGCGACTTGCATATTCGCGAGCATTACACTGATACTGGAGGGAGCACTGAGCATGTGTTTGCCTTGGCATCGTTGCTCGGCTTCCGCTTTGCCCCACGCATCGCTGATGCTCTCTCCAAGAAATTGTATCTGCTGGATGAGGTGGGAGAGCATGGGCCGTTGAATACGCTGCTCTTCGATCAGGTTAATAAGAAGCTCATCATCGAGCAGTGGGATGAAATGCGGCGTGTGGCTTCTTCCATTCGTCATGGGACGGTATCAGCTTCGTTGCTGATGCGCAAACTGGCCGCCTACCCGCGCCAAAACCAGGTAGCGCGTGCCCTGACGGAAATGGGAAAGCTCGAACGGACGGTATTTCTGCTAGAATATTTCCGCGATGCCGCTCTGCGCCGCCGCATTCTGATCGGACTGAACAAAGGGGAAGCATTGCACGCGCTTGCTCGTCAGCTCTTCTTTGGCCGCTTGGGGGAACTGCGTGATCGAGCCCTGGAGGACCAGATCCACCGGGCTTCCTGTCTGCATCTGCTCGTTGCAGCCGTCGCAGCCTGGAACACGATTTATTTGACCGAAGCCTTTGCTACATTGCGCAAAGGTGGTGAGGACATTGCAGAAGCAACACTTGCCCACATTGCCCCATTGGGCTGGGAACATATTAATCTGATTGGGAATTATCATTTTGCGCCGCAGCCGGGACGCTCGTTAGAAAACCTCCGGCCTTTGCGTGTAGTAGAGTCAAAAGAAGAAAAAGAAGCCACCTCCTGGGTGGCTTCTTAAAGCTCCAAAGTGCGTGTCAAATACGTTGGTTTGCTGCGACACAAAGGGAGGGACCAGCTCTGCACCGGCAGCCGTGAGACAATCACGTTCCGACGCTCAGCCTCTGTCACTGTAAGAGCAGCCAGAGCCAGAGCGCCGATGCGTTGCAGGATCTGTGAGCTGGTTCCGCCTTCTTGCGAGGACGCGTGTGCGCATCAGCAATCACCTTCTGGGAGTTGGGCCACGATGCCAACGCCTCTTGTCTGTAGCGTGGGATCAACCTGCGGCTGGAAGCGTTCATCCAGCGTCAGGCCGCGGGTTCTCTATGCTGCCACAGGAGAACCGATGCCATACCCAGTTCTGTGGAAGAGTTTGGCTGAAATACCCTGACAAAACGAGGTATGGCATCACGAAGCACGCTCCTCCCCACTCGCAGGAGGTGGTGAGCCTGAGGCGATGCGCGCTCCTCGCGGATGGCAAAGGAGAGCGAGTCCTATTTGAGACCATCTTTCTGGAGAACCTCTTGCACACGGTCGAGCCAATCTCCCAGAATGGCATTGAACACCTGATGCTGCTCATTGTGTGCGTTATGACCGGCGCGATCCAGGACAGCGAAGGTTGCACGAGGATAGTTCTCCAGGAGGTGCCAAGCATCTCGGTAGCCAACCAAGGAATCTTGTCTTCCTGTGAGGATCACCACTGGCTTAGAGAAAGGCTGTGGTAAGTGGTCAACATCAAACGAGTACCCGTAGCGTTGACTGATCGTGTGGAGAAACGTGGTATCGGCAACTCGTATCCCGGGGAGCACTTCATCTCGAAAATGCTCCCAATTGTCCCTATCTTGAACAACGGCGATGGAACGAAAGAGCTCTGCGTCGGTTGAGTCGAGAGAGGCTAACAGGTGCGGATTGTTGACCAGAACAGTCCGTGGTGGGCGATCACGTTTTTGAACGTCTGAGACCATGAGCGGGCAAATGAGCGCCATGCCTTCGACCTGCTCAAACTTGCGTAAGAGGACTCCTCGACTGAGGTAGCCGCCATAGGACTCCCCTGCGAGCAGAAAATGCTGTCCAGGAAGAATCGTCTCGATAAAATCGAGCACGAGATCGAGGATGTCATCAGTGCTCTTAATCTGCTTGCTTCCCGGTGTTCGTCCCATGCCAGGAAGGTCGAAATAGATGCGCTGCCATCCTGGCCGATTGGCAAACACGGGTTCCATGCAGCCTTTCATGGCCCGATGATCAGTAGGATTGCCGTGAATCGCGACGATAGGCACTCCAATTCCAGAGGTTTCATAATAGATCGGGACACCACCAACGAGACATTCCATGTGCGAAGAACTCCTTCTATCCTTCTTGAATTGACACCATGATCGGGATGGTGTCGTAGACCTCCCGCGCGTTCCCAGAAACAGGTCAGCATGGCTTCGATCTCTCTGGGGTCAGAGCATCTAAAAGTGAAAAGTGTACGATAAGGATTCTCCGACAAGTTTTCGACCAGAACTGGACAGGCTGCTGCTCGTTTTCTGATTAGCAACTCGGCGTAGTATCAACATTCTCCGGCGAGTGTTCTGCGACGAGTTAGCTCGTCAGCGTACAGTTTTGGTAAATTGGCTGGATGTTCGACGATTTTTGAGGTGAAACGTAGGAAATCGGCGTCAATCATAGGAATCGACCATTCAGAACCTGGAGAAACCGCATAAAATCTCGTTTCTTCCATCATCTTTCTGTAAATTGAGGCATCGTTGGTACTTTTGCCTCCATGTTTGTCCATCTTTCGAGCTTGCACGATGCTCACTGAGTGTAAATGTGATTACTGAATGGCGTAGTTTTTTGATAATTCTCTGATGCTTATCGCAGATAGCCTTCTCAAAGAGAAAGCTCTTGAACCCGCTTACAAAGCCCTTTCCCTCGTTAAGGGAGGGAAAAGGCAACACCGAAATTACGTCAAACCATTCTCAAATTTTGCCGCCATTTAGTAATCATATTTACAGATCGGCTTTCCCAGGCAACGCAGGTCCCAAATATGCATTATGGGGAATCTCATGAAGAAATTTTGTGTATGCCAGACGTTTTCTTAGTGAAGAAAGACGCTTGCCAGCAAAGCCCTTTTCTCCGCTTTTCTCGCGCTCCTGGCAGGCCAGTTGCTTACCCCGGCGTTTTGCCTGGTGGCTTTTCTCAGCCTGCCAGGAAACCGGTGTGATTATTCAAGGACATGACGAGTGAAAATGCTCCATTTTTTCCGAAGGAAATGGACCTTGCCCGGTCTGCTCTTTCTCCTGGTGGGAGTTGTGGCCTGTACCACACAACCTTTGCTCACGAACTCCTCGCCGCTCATGAACTCCTCGCTGCCGATACAGCCCTCAAGCGAAGGCAGAGCATTGTATACATTTCATGCGAAAAACTGGGTTGATAGAATTGCCTGGTCGCCTGATAGTACCCGCGTGGCGGAAGCGGATAGCAAAGGGCTGAACATCTGGGATGCTCTGACGGGCGCGCACGTGGTCACGCTGGCGTTTCCCGGCGCGAGATCTGTGCCCGCTCTGGCCTGGTCGCCAGATGGCAAGGAGATCGCGCTCACGAACTTGAAGACGGTCGAAATCTGGAATGTGACGACAGGCAAACTGGTCCGGACCTATACCGGGCACACGGCGAATGTAGAGGCCGTTGCCTGGTCGCCCAATGATCGTTTCATTGCCAGCGGGGGAGACGATAGACAGGTCCAGATCTGGGATGCCGGAAGCGGCAAACTGAGCGCGGCCTATCACGGCCATACCCAGAGCGTGCTGTCCATTGCGTGGTCGCCTGATAGCCAGCGCGTGGCCTCCAGCGATGGCAGCAAAGCCTTTGCCAGTTGGGATGCGGCACACGCGACCAGTGTGCGTCTGTATACGGTTGCCAGCGTTTCGACCTTCACGAAAATCGCCTGGTCACCGGATGGGACAAAGATCGCTGCCCTGCCTGCCAGCGCACCAGGCGGCGCTTACCTGGTCAATGCAGTGACGGGGCAAATCCTGCGGACCTATTACGGCTACGGTCCGAGTAGCTATAGCCACAATAAGGGCGAGCGTTTCGCCGGGATTTCCTGGTCCCCCGATAATCAGCGCCTGGCTATGTGGGGAGAACAGACAGGAGGCCTTGAGGTCTGGGATGTTGCAACCGGTAGTTACCTGTATCATTTTGTGACGGCCAGCCCGCCTGGCTCCTACGATAATACAGCCAGCGACGTGGCCTGGTCGCCCAACGGCAAGTATATTGCGGCAGGCGCGAATTCCACCGTCCAGATCTGGGATGCCTCGCCGGGTAGTCAGGCCTTTGTCGTGCCTGTTTCGCAGCCCTCGGCGCTCTCGCTGGCTTGGTCACCCAATGGCAAGTACATCGCGTCCACCAGTGATAACTATCCAACGCATACGCTTCTGGTCTGGGAAGCGCGGACTGGCAGGGTCATCTCGACCTATCAGAGTAAGATTCTCCTGGGGACGATTAGCTGGGCACCCGATAGCCAGCGCCTGGCCGTCGGTGAACTCAACAATGAAAAGAGTAACGTGGACATCTTTGATGCACTCGGCGGCAAACTCCTCGCACAATATAGCAGAGTAGATGATAATCTTCACGGCTCAATCCATGGGCTGAGCTGGTCACATAATGGCAAGCGTCTCGCGGCTGGCGACCAGTTTGGCACCATCCAGGTCTGGAATGTCCAGAGCAAACAGTTCGAGGGAAAGTATGATCTGCCGGCTGGATCTGACGGGGCGGCGGTTCAAGCCAGCAGCGTCTCCTGGTCGCCCGATGATCACCTGATCGCGGTCTCATCCACCGGCGTAAACAGCAACTTGCCGGGCAGCGTGGTGATCCTGGCTGTCAATGCCAGCTCTCTCACGCTGCAGTATGTCTACCAGGGCCATCGCGCAGGAGTGTTTACCGCGGCCTGGTCGCCCGATGGCAAGAATATTGCCTCGGCTGGCGTGGACCAGGTGGTGCAGGTCTGGGTAGCCCTGACAGGCAAATTGCTCTATACCTATCGCGGGCACGTCGAGCAGAAGCAGACTGGCGCGATTCAGCAGGTGGCCTGGTCGCCGGATGGCAAACGCATTGCCTCGGTCAGCGATAACGAAACAACTGTGGGAGATGTGCAGATCTGGGACGCCCTGACCGGGAACCATGTCTACGTCTTTACCGGCCATCTCAGCAAGGTCTCAGTTGTGGCCTGGTCGCCCGATAGCCACTATATTGTGACTGCTGGATCAGACAACCAGGACAACACCGTGCAGATTTGCTTCGATCAACAATAGACGAAGCTGGATCATTTTGCCTGAAACAGAGAATCGGCGTCAAATAGCAGAGGGGTTTGGCCGCGCTCGGCAATCGAGCGCGGCCAAACCCCTCTGCTATTTGACGCCAGACACGGGAGGAGTTGCACATCCCGCTTTTGCACCTGGAGCTAATGGCTCCCTACATCTTCGGGCCTCTTGACTGTAAATGTGATTACTGAATGGCGTAGTTTTTTGATAATTCTCTGATGCTTATCGCAGATAGCCTTCTCAAAGAGAAAGCTCTTGAACCCGCTTACAAAGCCTTTTCCCTCGTTAAGGGAGGGAAAAGGCAACACCGAAATTACGTCAAACCATTCTCAAATTTTGCCGCCATTTAGTAATCATATTTACAGAGTATACCAGATGGGGAGAGGTTTCTCCTGGCTCTGAATAGTCGATTCCTATGATTGACGCCAATTTCCTACGTTTCACCTCAAAAAGCGTCGAACATTCACGCTATTTACCAAGTTTTCCTGCCTGCCAGAACGATCTGATCGCTTAACGTACAGAAAGCACAAAATGATGCGATGACCCCTCTCTCGGCTTCAGCCAGTCCCGACGTTCAGCCCAGTCTCCCAGGCAATTCCCGCTACATCCCTCCACCGAGTACTCACGCGCGTGTTGTCATCGTTCTCTTCCTTTTTCTACCCCCCCGGCCAGCAGCGCTCCCGCGGTATCGACTACTGTGAGCTGACCGCTGCGCTGCACGTCCGGCCGCGTCAGTGCTGATTGAGAGGTCACGGCTGGTTTTGCCCGCCGTTTGTGTCACTGGCAGTAGCCCTGGTGCCGAGGTCGTCGGAGCATCCAGATGCCAGCCGAGACCATTGGGCAATGGGACGTCCGCCCATGCGGTAGGGATTGGGTTCGCCGGTGTTTTCCCCCCACCGTTGCGGCCAGCCGACGGGCGAGTCCTCCCAGGCCTCCTGCCTGCCGTAGACAGTCATGTCCAGCAACCCATAGCTAGGGGACATGACCTCGACGCCGCGCCCGCTGGTCCAGTAGGTTTCGAATACACGGTCTTCGTGTCGCAGGTAGCACACCAGGTAGAACATGCCGACCTGGCGCCCAGCCAACAGAACCTCGGCGGAGTCTTGCACCGAATACCAGGGCATGTCCCAGCCCATAAAGTCGCGATATCGGACGCTCTCCTGGTAGGGACCCTGGCAGAACGTCGCGTAGGTGACGTCACGGGAATGCAGGTAGGATAGCTCGCGGACCTGCCCGTTGTATTTGGTGCAGCCCTCGCACTGAGCTTCAGCGGGTTGACCAGCGTCCCACATGTGATAGTAGGCGATCAGAAGCCTTCGGCCCTCAAAGACCGAGAGCAGCGTGATCGATCCGTGCGGGCCGAGAAGCTGGATGGTGGGGTCCACCTCCACCATCGGCAGCCGCCGTCGAGCCGCCGCGATGGCATCTCCTTCGCGGGTGTGCGCCTTTTCCTGAACCCGCAGCTTGTCCAGTTCCGCCTGCCAAGTGACCCGATCAACCACCGCAGGCAGCGCAGAGGTGTCGAGACCTGCGGCCTCCGGCAACCCTCCGTTCTTCGACTCATCCTTCATAGTGAAATGGTGCTGATCAAATGTGTTCATAGATGTTTCCTTCTTTCCTCTCCTTCTTGCATGCGGGATGACTCATGGGGAGCAGAGATTTGCTTGCAAGTTGCAACAAGATCTATTCTACTGGCAGAGAAAGGACAAAACTTCTTGAATCTTGCTCACATCCTCGGCCCGGCTCCAGCCTTGGAAAGATCAGCCGGACCGCCTGATAGGGCCTTGCCCGAAGCCGCGCATGTGTGCTGCCTGCTCACCTGGACAAAGGGAGTGAAGAAGATTCTCACAATCGACCGTTTTTCGGCACAAACTGTTCAGTTTTTCCAGAGGAGCTGCGCATCACCTCCGCAAGCGCGAAATGGACGCTTGACGAATCTCAAAACTTATATCAAAATCAAAATGTCAAAACTATCGATCTTAGATGAGTAAGTGACACTTACAGCAGAGGTTCTATGAAGATTGGCTATATCCGGGTTTCTAAGCAAGAACAAAACGAGGCATTACAAAGGGATGCGTTGAAAGAAGCGGGATGTGAGAAGTATTTCAGCGATAAGATGACCGGATCGACCTTTGAACGCAAAGGCTTGGAGGACACCCTGGCGTTCATCAGGCCAGGAGACACCCTGGTGGTCTGGAAACTTGACCGTTTAGGCCGCTCCCTCCAAGACCTCATCGCAACCCTCAACGGCCTTCAGGGACATGGGGTAGACTTTATCAGCCTCACCGAGAATATTGATACGACAACCCCAGGAGGAAAGCTGATTTTTCACCTGATGGGAGCGCTGGCTGAGTTTGAGCGCGATCTGATTCGAGAGCGAACGAATGCAGGATTAGCCGTAGCCCGTGCGAGGGGACGCGTAGGAGGGAGACCCAGAAAACTGACCTCCAATGGAAAAATTGCCCTGGCCTTGCGTCTGTTTGCAGATCCAAACCATTCCATTGATGATATTTGTTCGACGCTTGGGATCTCCCGTTCGACGTTATATCGCTATGTCAGAGAGCAGAAGGCACAAACACCAGAATGAAGGCGAGTAGATGGCCGATAGCCTTTCCTGCTTGCGCGTGCGTTAGCGGGGAGATTGAAGGCTCCTATCAGGCTTGCAAACCCTTAGCGGGGAAAAGTGTACGAAAAAATGTTATGACCCCATTTTGGCGAAGATTCGAACATTTTGGAAAGAGTTATCTCAGAGGCATGTCATCAGTCGGAAGGCTCTTCAGTGCCTTAATGACTGTCTGCATATCTTGATAGGAACGTTTGACAGCCTCATGATGATGAAGACAGTAATGCTCTAGGCGTGCTCCCCCTATGTATCTGCCTTGATAGATGAGCCTTCTGAATTGTACCTCCAGGCTTTTTTCTCGTTGACCATAGGTTTCCCAAAAAGCATCGACTTCTGTGCCAGCATTGCGGTGCATAAGGAACATGGTCCAGTCAGCCATGGGATCTCCCCAAGAGGTCCGATCAGAGTCGAGTACTGCGACAATCCGAGGCCCTTCTTCGCCACGCTTGACTAAAATATTCACGGTCCACAAATCGCCGTGAAGCAACTGTGGTCGTGTAATTTCATCGAGGAGCCTCTGGTTCGTTTGAGCGATATCGAGAAGGCTTCTGACATCGGTCGTATCCAGTTGGGCCTCTTCGAGATCATTGATGATGCTGGTTAACCAGTCCATGACGGTCAAGCTCCAGGAAGAGAAATGGGAATCAAGAGCAGAGTTGCCAAAGTGATGTCCCTGGACAGCATGGATCTTCTTAGTAATACTGCCAAGTTGCCTCCAGAGCCCCTTTTTCTCTTCTGACGTGAACGTGCCCATGACCTGAGCCCATTGTTCTCCTTCCATGTATGTCTGAAACAGATAATCTCGCTCAAGGATCTGGTGGGTAAAATCCGCCATGAGAATTCTGGGCAGAAGCGGTGAAATGGGAGCGAGAAATGGGAGACTGGCATGCTCATTACGCATCAGATTGCTTTCGATACGGAACTGGCGAGTAGGATGAGGTCCAACGCGTAAAATGACCGGTTGCATATCACTCATATGAATAAGGTAGGTATTGTTGTAGAGTCCACTGCCAAGTTCTTTTGCCGACTCGACCTGTCTCTCCTCTCCAAACGCACGCTGACACATAGCAACGATCTGTGGTTGTCCAACGGGCTGCTGAAAAGCGTCAGCGGATCGCTCAATGGGGATGTATTCCATAGGAATATTTCCTCTCTTCTCTTTGTCTGTGAGCATAGGAGTGTCACGAGAAATCGTCAATGCCACGCGCAATCCGTGTTCGAAACTTGAGTAAAATGACTCACTCTTCGGCTCAAACATGCACGAATCTCGGGCCTAACTACAGCTTCTCATGGCTTTGTTCCTGAAATAACTTCCCATCCTGTTTCGCCTTGAACCCATCGTGGTTCTGTCTGTGCAGTGCGCGTTTTCCGTTTGTCATGGGATGGAAAGCGGAGCACGCCATTACGCGGCGTGATCTGACGAAGCGCGTGGCAGGCAGGACATTCTACTCGTTCAATCCCACGTTCCTGAAAACGTTGTGAAAGAATCTCCAGGACGCCAGAAAAGGAACATTTACTCACATTTGTCGTTGGGATCTGATCTCCTACCGGATCGCGCTGAGCGGCTCGCCCAATGCGGCCTCCCCTACGCGCCCGATCCTTGCCATCCGTCGAAAACACATCAGGATTGGCCGGGATTAGCTTCCCATCAGGTGCAGGAGTCTCAAGAAACTGTTGGAGTTGCCGTTCACTTTGGGCTTTAGCTCGTGCTACTCTATGTTCTCCAGTTCGGGCCTCCATCTCCAGACGAGCTCGTTGATCAGGCTGTAATGCATAATCGGTCAGCGCTTCAACGGTCAGGACCATTTTGTCCTCACTCCAAAGAGCATCAACGGTCTCGACGATCCAATCGCCTAACACCCCCACACATCCCATGCTCCATTCCCCAAACCAACGCCAGTGAGAGAGGAGCGCCGGAACATCGACCGTCAGAGGAACGCTTTCGAGCAAGCTTTGGAGAGCGCCGACAAATTCTTCACACTCTTTCTGGTTGTCTAGGTGGTAGCGAGGAAAATGATGATCGCGCATTCTCCGCGTGGTTTGACCATTGAGCTTGCCCCGTTTTCGTAGAGTCTCTCCAGGTTGGAGCCGAGGAGAATGTCTGCCGTTTCTACGTAACGTTACGTAACGTAATGTAACGTTACTATTCTTAGTATAGAGAAATAAACGTTCTACGTCAAACGTTTTTCTTTGCCTGTTGCAGAGCCCTCTGTTCATAGACAAGTGGACTCACGTATCCAAGCGTCGAATGGCGGCGAATGCGATTGTAATACACCTCCAGATACGTGAAGATCGCCAGACGCGCTTTCTCATGAGATGTATAGATGGTGCTGCCTACACATTCCTCTTTCAATGAACCGAAAAAACTCTCCATTGCTGCATTATCCCAGCAATTGCCTTTTCGTGACATACTTACCATAATCCCAGATTGTTCTAAAATGAGACGATACGCTCGCGAAGTATATTGGCTCCCTCGATCACTATGATGCAGGAGTCCACTCTTGGGGCGGCGGCGAGTGAGAGCCATATCGAGTGCATGCTCCACCAGATCTTCATCACAGCTCGCCGACATCGACCATCCTACCACGATTCGTGAATAGAGATCCAAGATGACCGCAAGGTAGAGCCATCCTTGTGCGGTAGGGATAGACGTGATGTCGCTTACCCATTTTTTATTGGGTTCTGGTGCCGTAAAATCCCGGTTTAAGGTATGTCGAATCTCTTCTGTGAGTTGGCCATCTTCCCGTTTGCGTTGACAGGTGGGACGCTTTCGCCAAGCGTAAAAGCTACTTTCCGAGACACCAAGCACTCGGCACATGACGACAATGGGAAATTCCTGCTTGTGTTGCTCGAGAAACTGATATTTCACTTGGATTCCCGTGAAAAGATGCCCACAACTTTTTTTAAGATATCGCGCTCCTGCTGGACTCTTTCGAGTTCGCGTTTGAGGCGGCGATTTTCCTCCTCTAATGACGTTTGGTGTCCGCTGCCTGGAAAGGCTTCTTTGCCATGCTGAGCCAGTTCCTTGCGCCATTGGTGAATGGACGTGTCTGAGATGCCCAGCTCTCTGGCTACCTGTGCAATCGGCTTGCCGCTGGTCTGGGCCAGCTGCACCGCCTGCTCTTTGAATTCTCGCGTGTAAACTTTTTGGACCTTTGCCATGCTCATCCCTTTCCCGATTTGCTAGAGTATATCTCAGCTTTGGGGACTCTATCAAATCGGGGAAGGCTCAGTGAACTCTTGCGTCCGGAGCGTGCATGATAGTGGAGCTGAATACGCGTCGGTTGGTCGTAGTACTCCAGCACATCGTCATCCACCTCCATCGCGTAAATGGCCCACAACTCGACACGGTGGCTTTCAAACTGGATGGAAAATCCCATTTTGGTGCTGGGGAATCGCCCGCTCACGTTTGAGGCCCCACCTTGTACTTTTCGCGCAGGTTGAGAGGAACGAACGCGAGCAATGGCCGTTTCCGTTGCTGACGAAATGTGGTTGCGCTGGCACCAGATGCGAAACTCATCGTCTGTGAGCATGACATCATTTCCTTCTCTTTGTTGAGAACCAGCCGATGAAGAGCCTCCTCATGAGCTCTTTTCAAGCTGAGTATACCCAAGATTCAGAAAAGAAACAAGCTTCTGCTCCATATCTTTTCGTCTTTGCTGGATATCTTTTCGTGCATTTGCAGAAAAGAGTGTTATCGGGAAGATTACTTTTGAGAGAAGAAGAGGGCAAAGGGAAATTGGCGTTTAGACTAAATTCCTGTGAAGCCAGACGGGAAGCGGTTTCATACTATTTAGAGAAAAATGGCTTCAGCCCGCTCCCTAGGCCGCTTCATACAAAATTAGTCTAAACTCCAAGGGAAAGAAAAGATATGGTGCAGAGTGTAAGCGTTTTCTCTCGTTCTCTACTGAAATGCCAATGCCAATTTATGGTTCAG
The DNA here is from genome assembly GCF_016587395.1 of Ktedonobacter sp. SOSP1-52. Lineage (NCBI taxonomy): Bacteria > Bacillati > Chloroflexota > Ktedonobacteria > Ktedonobacterales > Ktedonobacteraceae > Ktedonobacter > Ktedonobacter sp. SOSP1-52. Next base: position 870,768 of record NZ_BNJH01000006.1, on the reverse strand, counting down.
ACAGGAAAAGATATTCAACAATTAACAACCAGCAACATGGTTTTCAAGGCATCCAAGCGTTGGCAGAAGAGATGGCGTTGGTCCGCGAGGGAAACATGTTGCTTACTCGCGGTCCGAAACCGAAAGAACTGGCGTCCCTCGTCATATGCCCTGCAAAAGCGAGAGGCTGATGTGAAGTTCCCAAATCCACGCATCGGGTAATAGCGCTGTTTGATCCCACGATGATCTTGTTCCAGGTGGTTATTCAGGTAGGCATTCCAACGATGCATGACCTCGCTGCCGAGAATCTCACGAATCGCACGTGGATAGGAGTCATGTCCATCGGTCGTTACCCGCTCCGGGGCGTGACCAGCCGTTGCGATAGCCTGGCGGAAGAACTGCTTTGCTGCCTCCATATCGCGTTTCTCACTCAGGCGTGAATCGACCAGATTCCCATCACGATCGAGAGCGCGATAGAGATACCACCACTTTTCTCGCACTTTGATGTACGTTTCCTCTACGTACCATGATGTCCCTATGTGTCCCCGCCGCCTGGTACGCAAGTGTTCTGCAAGTAAGGGAGCAAAACGAGCTTCCCAGCCTCGGATCGCCTCATGAGTGAAGACCCAACCGCGCTCGAGAAACATCTCAGTGAGATCCCGCAGGCTCAGTGTATAGCGCAGCCGCCAGAGAACGACAAGCAGAACGAGATCGGTTGGATATTCCAGCAAGTTGAAAGGCGTGTTGGTGCGCTCATTGAAGATATGGTGGCACCCTCGGCAACGGAATATCCGGTAGCCAAGTGTGGTTTTCCTGTCTTGTTCTCTCGTCGTTACAGCCAGGCAGTACGGGCAATTCATCGGACACGCCTCCCCAAAATGTCTCTGTGCTGATCAGTCTCTCACACGCTAGCGGAACTTCGCTTAGAGTCCTGTTCTCAGTTCTGACGCATCCCGAAGACCCGCAAGACGACGCAGCCGTTACAGATTGCGCTTCATGCGGTATTCACCTATGTTCGCTCCTTCGCATTTCAACCTGACGCTTCTTAAGATGCTATCTGCCGGCGTCACTGTCCGGACCTGTAAACTATCCGGTCTCTCCCGCACTTTTGATGAGAAAGTGCGGGAGAGTCAGCTCACCCCCAATTGACTCCTTCCCTGGTGAGGGCATCCATCTCTTGCTCGGAAAGATGCCGTTTTCACCAGAGTTCTCTGTCATGTCCTGTTTGGATCAGTTTTCGTCCTCAAGCGGCTGGGCCAGTTTGAAATCATCGAGAACAGACGGATAGCTGAACATGACCAGGACGGAGCAGCCATTCTTCGTCGTATGTGGACCGTGAGCAATCAACGGCTTGACATTGAGTTCCGTGCCCGCCGGATAGGAGATGCCCTCGTTTATGAAATCACCCTCAAGGACGTACAGCGTTTCCGTTGTTCGCTCCTGCAGGTGTCTTGCAATCTCGCTCTCCGGCTCCATTCTCAGGAGGGCCAGCGCTGGACCCAAGGGCTGATCAGCGTTTAAAATCTTGAGCGTGACAGTCCCTTTGGTGTTGGGAAATGGTGCCGGTATCGCCTGGATCTCCGAGGTTTGGAGCGTTTGGTTAAAACTCATAGAACTGTGCCTTCTTTCTGTCTCTTTTTTCTTTCTTCGTCTCAGCCAAGACAGGTGTGCTTGACCTGCTTCTCGTGTAGAGCGAAATGCACGAGAAGTCATGGACCAAAAGACCCATTTTGGAGAGCACCAAACACCGTCACTTGCGTCGTAGTATCTGTCTCTTCAGACAAGAACAGACCACCCATTTCATTATGCAGTTTCCCCCAATCTCAGGGTCTGGTACAGATATGGTGGCCGAAACGTTTTCACCACACCTGCACCAGACCCTGCCATCAAAAGAGCGGTTGACCCACTATCCGCAGCGAGGTTTCGCCCCTACATACAAAATCGAAAGGTTTCGTAAAGGTCTCCATACCGTTTTTTACATTCTTGAACGAGTCAGCTTGTCGCAAGCAACCAACCAGCCTGTTGAAAAAGTCCTTGCTGAGTTTATGAGAATACCTGAGCTTGCTTGCCCATCGCTTTGTTGAAGGAATAAACCAGCGACAAGAGCGATAAAGGGATGTGTCAGAACAGAGAACACAGAAGATCACAAGGCGTGCTCAATCCTCCAGCCTTCTTCTGTTAGGCTACCAGCAACATGACTTTTAAGGCATCTAAGCGTTGGCAGAACAAACGACGTTGGTCGGCAAGAGAAATGTATTGCTTAGTGGTAGTACGAAACCGGAAGAACTGGGGTCCCTCGTTGAACGCCCGGCAAAAGCGTGATGCTGACGTGAAGCTTCCAAACCCGTGCATCGGAGAGTAACGTTGTTTGATCCCACGATGATCTTGTTCCAATCGATTGTTCAGGTAGGCATTCGTCCGGTGCACGACAGTATCGCCGAGGGTCTCGCGGATTGCGCGGGGGGAGGAATCATGCCCATCGGTTGTCACCCGCTTAGGTGCGTGATCAACCATGGTCACCGCTTGGTTGAAGAATCGCTTTGCTGCCTCCATATCGCGTTTCTCACTGAGACGTGAATCGATCAGATTGCCATCTCGATCAATCGCCCGATACAGATAACACCAGGTGCCATGGAATTGGATAGGGACACGGCGCAGTACGCTTCTTACGAAGCACCTGTTTCCGCATCCCCTCCACCAAACCCGCCGTGCAACTCATCGCTGCAACGGGCTCTCCACGGTCTTTTGTTCTTTCTTAGGGTAATCAAACGGTCCTACGTATCCAGACCTCTCACCCCTCCTTGAACGAGAACCGCCGCCACCCTTCCCCGCAGTCCAGTCATTAGCTGGCTTTCAAAGGGTACTATGATGGCTCTGACTGATGATCTCTCCATCGGATGCAGCTATCTTTGCCTGTCTCACAAGCGTTCCAGGCGAAGAGATCACCTCTCACAAGTTTGGACCCTGACATTCTACGATGACCTTTGGGTGGCTCCTTTAGGCCGAATACAGACGCGTCTCGTCTGCCACAGAAGGGGGGCGCGTTTCTCCCCCTATAACATTGTCTCTTGCTGGGGGGATCCCCAACGTTTTGGTGTAGTAAAAGAGTACACCATACCTCCCACTCACGGTTGTCCCTTAGAGGGCGACTCTCCCTCATCGTGTGAACCTTAACGACCCGTCAAACAGAGCTTTCTTACGTCACCCAGTTTCATCTTTGGCTAGCAAACCGGGTGAGGAGAGAGCGTTTTCTCCTCTCGTCTACATTGTCCAGGCAGCTCTTTCACCTCCGATTGCTCAACCGGAAGCTACGCCTGTAGCCATCAGGCTTTTGGGGGAAGCCCAAATCCTACCAAAGAAGAAATCTCCTTTGCTTCGGAGAGTGTCAGTAGCAAAGTTCTTGTCGCACCTTTCACGTACGTTTCATCTACGTCCCACGATGTTCCTGCTTGTCCGCGTCGTTTGGCCCGTAGGTGATCGGCGACAAGTGGAGCAAAACGGGCTTCCCAGTCTCTGATCGCTTCATGCGTGAACACAAAGCCACGCTCTAAGAACATCTCAGCGAGATCACGCAGACGCAACTTGTACCGGAGCCGCCACACAACGACGAGCAGGACGATATCGGTAGGATATTCGAGGGAATTGAAGGGAGTCCTAGTCCGCTCGTTGAAGATGCGCTGACAAGCGAAACAACGAAAAGTTCGATAGCCAAGTATGGTGCTTTTCTGCCGTTCTTTCGTGGTTAGGGATGTGCAGTGTGGGCAGTTCATGGTTCCTTCCTCATAAGGATGTGCTCAATGATCGTCAGTCTACCACAAGCACTTTTTTCACACCGTCCTTGTTCTCAGTTCTGACGCTTCCGTGCTGCGCACCTATTTTCCTGCATAAGAGGCTGGTGATCTTTCATGCCAATGCGATCAGATGACCCATTACAGACAATAGCACATACCTTCGATCGTATTCGAAAAGGCCAGGATCCGTGGGTGGCCATCGGGAATTTTTCCAACGAGTGGTTCCTCTATGCTGCCGATCGGCGACCGACTCTTATCGCTGAGGCGCCTTCTTTGCCATTTTCCCCAACCCGAGAGGAATGCCGTTGGGCCAGTTTTCTCGCTGCCTCGGTAGAGTATCTGTGCGAGGAGTACGTTTTGCCTTGTCCAGAATGGGTACACGAGCTGGACGAGCTGGTCCATCTGGACGTCCCCTGGTATCACGTGCTCTATGTCGACGAAGAAATCAAAAAGTGGCTGGAAGTTGCATCCCCTTTAGCATTTAAACAGAGAAATATCTTCTGCGGAAGCCAGGTCTTTCCTGACAAACGATCTATTCTCTCCCAGGTGCCAGAGGGAGAGCGTATGCGGTAGCTGTGCCAACTGCCGGTCGACACACCACACAAACACAAACAACGCGTAACAGAAAATACCAGGCCATCAACCATGCTGGTCCCGCACTACGAGATCGATATTTATTGATGAGTAGAGGCCCAAAGAGTCTCTTTCCTCTCAAGGTCGTGGGGACAATTTATCAGTCCGAGCGTAAGATCCCTGCCTTTATGTGCTTACACGTACACACAAGTTTGAACGTTTGTAGAAGATCCGCATGAGCATGCGAGAGAAAGACGCCAGGAAAAACGCGTCATGATGCGCAATGATGTGCTTTCAGCTTGGCGAGACACGCGGCCTCTTCTGAGAGAAGCGGGCCACTTCTCGTGTGGGAAAAACGAGGCTTGTGCAGCGCATCACCTCCACGTTTTTTCTCCAGATCCAATAGTTGTGTGTAAGTGTAAGGGATAAACGGTCTGGAGCTCGCAGATTGGCTGGAAAGCCAGGAGGAATATGAGCATATCCCCATCCTGCTGATAAGCGCGGATATGCCGCAGGAAGTCAGTGGCAACAAGCATCTCAGAACGCTGCAGAAACCCTTTGAACTGGAAACCCTGCTGCTTCTGGTCGCGGAACTGCTGGCCTGAGCAGCAAATGATGTCTCTGGCGTGGGAAAAGCGTTCTCCAACAGCTATGATGCTCAAGCCCTACTTCCATGATCGGGAAGATCGGCGCGCATAGGGACAGACCAGCATGGATACCTGGCTGCCCCCGCAGCGATTTCAAGAGAGCAAGGGAAAGCCTTCTGTTGCAAATATCGGTTGACGGAACATGACAAGGCCGTTCCCATTTTGGGAACTTAGCTGGAAAAACATGCACGTACCATGAAATGACATCCCTGTAATCTTTTGCATAAAGAGATGGAGATATGTTTATCCTTCTCTTGCACTCAACCTCTATCTTGAAGATGGAACACCATTATTGAGGGAGGTAGGTTGCTCGTGGGAAGCACCTATTACGTCTACGGAGAAGCAGAAGGAGAACAGTGAGATGCCCCAAGCCACCACCTATGACGCGATTGTGATCGGGACCAGCCGGGGTGGCAGACTCCTCCCCATCACCCTGGCGAAGGCAGGCCAAAACGTGGCGCTGATTGAGCGAGACCATATCGGCGGGGTCTGTGTCAATGTGGGCTGTACCCCCACCAAAACCATGGTTGCCAGCGCGCGCGTTGCGTATCTGGCACGGCGTGGCGCTGAGTACGGCGTCCACACGGGCCCCATCTCGGTCGATCTGCAGGATGTCCTCCAACGCAAACAAGGGATCGTTGAGGGTGCGCGCAAGGGCCACGAGAACCTTCTGACTGCGGCACAAGGGCTGGATCTGCTCAGGGGCGAGGCTCACTTTACCGCCCCAAAAACGCTTGAGGTCTCTCTCCAGGACGGCGAGACGCGAGAAATCACCGCGCCCCTGATTGTGATCGATACCGGCGTCCGACCAGCGCCACTCGCGATCAAGGGCGCCGAGCGTATTCCCGTGCTCAACTCAACCACGCTCATGGAGCTGGATACACTTCCCGAACATCTGCTCATTCTCGGTGGCGGCTACATCGGGCTGGAGTTCGGACAGATGTTTCGCCGCTTTGGCAGCCAGGTCACGATTATTCAGCGCCGTCCACGCTTGCTGATGAGTGAGGATGAGGACGTGTCCGATGAGATCACCAAGATGTTTCGCGAGGAGGGGATCACGGTCCTGGCCGGCACCACACCGCAACAGGTGGAGCAGCTCAGTGATGGGCGTCTCCAGTTGACCGTGCGCACGCCTCAAGGCGAACAGCAGCTGACCGGCTCGCATCTGCTAGCAGCCGCCGGTCGCATTCCCAATACCGAAGCGCTCACCCCCGAAGTGGCGGGCATCCACCTGAACCAGGAGGGCTACATTCAGGTCAATGAGCGACTGGAAACGAACGTTCCTGGCGTCTATGCCATGGGGGATGTGAGAGGGGGGCCAGCGTTTACCCACGCCTCGTACGATGACTTCCGCATTTTGCGCACCAATCTGCTGGAGCATGGCAGTGCCAGCACGCAGGATCGCCTTGTCCCCCATACCATCTTCATCGACCCCCAGCTTGGACGGGTTGGCATGACTGAAAACGAGGCCAGGAAACAGGGGCGAAATATCCGTGTGGCGAAAGTGCCCATGACTGCTGTGCCCCGTGCCCTGGAAACTGGCGAGACGCGTGGGTTTATGAAGGCTATCGTCGATGCCGAGACCCAGCACATCCTGGGCTGCGCCATCCTGAGCATAGAAGGGGGCGAGATCATGACCATCATCCAGGTGGCGATGATGGGGAAGCTGCCCTACACCGCTTTAAAGGAAGGCATCTTCACCCATCCGCTCCTGGCGGAAGGGCTCAATCTGCTGTTTATGACACTCGATTCGTAGGACAAGCTCTCATTCATCAAAAATACCATGAGAAAGAGATCAGGAGTGAAGAAATGAGCAACGGTTTCGTCTCACGGGGATTCCGAGGTCGCCGAAAGCCTGGCGACGAGCGTGGGCGAATCCCACCAGGACAATATCTGGAGCGCGGCTTCCCCGTCCTTTCGGCAGGGCCAACGCCACACACGCCTCTTGCAACCTGGGATTTCTCCCTGCTCGGGGAGGTCGATCAACCAAAACGGTGGACCTGGGATGCCTTTCGCGCCCTGCCACATGAGATGGTGACCAAAGACATCCACTGCGTGACCAAGTGGTCGAAACTGGATACCCACTGGGAAGGCGTCTCTGTCGAGACGCTGCTTGAGCAGGTTGCGTACGATGCCGAGTACGTGATCGCCTTTAGCGATGGCGGCTATACCACCAACCTTCTGCTGGAAGACGTGTTGGGTGGGAAGGCATGGGTGGTGGATGCGTATGAGGGGCAGCCGCTCCCCCCTGAACATGGTGGACCGGCCCGCCTGCTGGTTCCCCATCTCTACTTCTGGAAGAGCGCCAAGTGGGTTCGGGGTCTGCGATTGGTCGATCGGGATGAACCGGGCTTCTGGGAGTCGCTTGGCTACCACAATCACGGTGATCCATGGAAAGAAGAACGATACCGGGGCGACTAAGCTGGCAACTTGGCGAGGTCGTGGCGACGCAGGAAGAAACAGCGCGGGCGAAGAGCATCACGCTCGCCGTTCCGCACTGGAACGGGCATCGACCAGGACAGCATGTGGATGTGCGCCTCACGGCTGAAGACGGCTACCAGGCAGAGCGTAGCTATTCGATCGCGTCTGCTCCCCAGCAGGAACCACGTGTAACGCTCACCGTCGAACGGCTCGATGAGGGAGAAGTGTCGCCCTACCTCACGGGTGAACTCCGTGTCGGTGACCAGCTGGAACTGCGCGGCCCAATCGGGGGATACTTCGTCTGGGAGGCACAGATGGGTGGCCCTCTCTTGCTGGTAGCTGGGGGATCGGGGATCGTGCCGTTGATGGCGATGATCCGCTCTTGGGTTGCTCTAGGGAGCACAATTCCGATCCGTTTGCTGTATTCGTCGCGATCATACACAGAGGTCATCTACCGTGACGAACTCGCTCGCCTGGTCAAGGGCAACACGAAGCTTGAGGTGGTGCAGACGCTAACCCGGGAGCAACCGCCTGGGTGGACAGAGTATCATCGTCGGATCGATACCGAGATGCTGCGTGAGGTGGCATGGCCAGTTGATCAACGCCCGCTGCTGTTCATCTGTGGCCCAACCCCATTCGTCGAAACAACCGCCACGAGTCTCGTCACATTGGGATACGAACCTGGACGAATCAAAACCGAACGCTTCGGACCAACAGGAGAAACATGATGGAGAACAAGCTTGATGGCAACGCTGCCGGGGGCATTCTGCAAGAGATCTTCCCCTTTGACATGACGCAGGTCCAGGCAACCTGCACAGGCTGCGGCGCAACCGCTGCCATCGGTGCATTGGCTGTCTACATGCATGGGATGGGGACGGTCATCCGCTGCCCCTCCTGCGATACCGTGCTCATTCGCGTGGCGCAAGGAAGGGGCCGCTACTGGCTGGATATGCGGGGAGTGCGCGTTCTTCAGATCAACACAGAGATCTAGTACTGGAAAGCAACATTATTGCAGAGGAAAAGGAGAAAGCCAGTATACAGGCGAAGAGGCTTGCGTATGCGGAAAGGTGAACAATGCAGCAGCCACAGGCAATCATCTTTGATCTGGACGGGGTTGTAACCGATACCTCGGAATATCATTACCGAGCATGGAAGCATCTGGCCGATGACGAGAAGATTCCATTTACTCGGGAGGAGAATGATGCCCACTTACGAGGCGTAGGGCGACGCGAGTCGCTGGAGTATCTTATTCGTGGCCGGCAGTATTCGGAGCAACAAATTCAGGAGATGATGGAGCGTAAGAATCGCTATTATCAGCAATTTATTCGCTCTATGACGCCTGCCGACGTCGTCCCTGGCGGACGCGAACTTTTACAGGAGATTCGTCAGCGTGGGATCAAGACGGCTATCTCATCCACCACTGAAAGCTCCCGTGCTATTGATCACAGCATAAAAACCTAAAGAGAGTAGCCGGAGTGAGCAAAACAGTGACGTAGAGCCTGCTTGCGATGCCTGAGCCTTGCACGTGCAAGCAGCAGTTCATGCTCAAGCTCAGACAGATCCTTGCAACAGCGATTCTTGAGCTCACGGCGTTTGAGCGGATTCCAGACCCCTTCCTGGGGATTGAACTCGGGTGCATAGGCAGGCAAACGGGCTGTGTTGCAAAAAGTCAGGAGGAGAAGCAACGACAGGATTGATCCTTCCTGTTCAGCTTAGGCAGCCACTCCAAACAAACTGGAAATAAGGGCTACCTGACTGAGGATATCCCCTTTCCCCACGTCTTTCATTTGTCTTTTTCTGATCATATGCATCACTTCATATCCCTGTAAGGTTCGCCATGCGGTCTTGAACGAAAAGAAGCCCAACCCAGGTTTGATGCGTCGTTTGATGAAGCGGTGATCCTGTTCGACCAAATTGTTGAGATACTTGCGTTGCCGCAGTTCACATGCAATGGCAAGCGTTCCCACCGCTTTCAATTCGGTCACGGCCTTGGGATAGGCTGCGTTTTTATCGACTGTAATCACGCGAGGAATCACTGTGTGGGAGGCACCAAGGGCTTTCGCAAAAAAAGCGCTTGGCGGCTTCAGCATCACGAGAAGAGCTCAGATGAAACTCCAGGGTCTTTCCTTGAGAATCCACTGCACGATAGAGATACATCCAGCTTCCCTTGACTTTGACATACGTCTCATCCACCCGCCACGAGTCAGTTGTTCTCTTGAGATGAGGCCGACACCGCTTTTCCAACTCAGGAGCATATCTTTGGACCCAGCGGTACATCGTCGTGTGGTCAACATGCAAACCCCGTTCCAGCATCAACTCCTCCAGATCTCGGTAGCTCAATGAATAACGGAGGTACCAGCGTATGCAGAGGAGTATAATCTCTGCTTCAAAATGACGCCATTTGAAAGGGGGCTGCTCTGGCATGATTGGTTCTCTTGTTCTTCTTTTCTCTCTATTTTGACAGATCAGCTTTCTTTTTGCAACACAGCTATGTCGCGACATCACGCTTTCGGGGCATTTCCCATCAGGAAAAAGCATTAACGTCACAACAATGGTTGCTCATGTCGGAATGCCAGAAATGACCCTCTATGGGGCAGCGTCAGCAGCTCTGACGCTGCTGACGTTGTTTTGCAGGAAAGGCGGAAGTCATGATGTGCTTCTCGCCACTGGAGCGCGTCCTGGGGGCTGAGTGGGCCGCGGACCTGCCTGGATGGGTGGGATGGGCCGGGTAACTGCGGAAGACCTGGTCAGGGAAATGTCGTTGTCGTAGTAGCGGACAGTGAGCGGCGAACCACTGAGCAGGCGATAGCTGGCTTCTTGCGCGGTGACTTCGATGCGCAGACAACGGCTACGAAACACCATTTGGAAGGCGAGCCGTTTGATCTGTTCTGGCAACCGTGGTGCGAAGGAGAGCATGCCGCCTTGGATGCGCACGCCGCCGAATCCCATGATCAACGCGGTCCAGGCTCCGGCGAGGGAGGCAATGTGGATACCGTCGCGCACATTGTGTTCCAGGTCATAGAGATCCATGAACGCTGCCTCACCGAGGTAGTCGTAGGCGAGTTGGAGCTGACCTACCTCAGCGGCAATGACTGCTTGCGTGGCTGCTGAGAGTGAGGAATCGCGCACGGTGAGCGGTTCGTAGTAGGCGAAGTTGCGCGCCTTCTGCTCTGGAGTGAAGGCATCTCCGCGCAGATGCATAGCGAGAATGAGATCTGCCTGCTTGATGACCTGTTTGCGATAGAGCTCATAGTACGGGAAGTTCCTGAACAGCGGGTACTGCTCGGGCGTAATCGCCGCGAAATCCCACACCTCATGCTCGGTGAAGGCTTCGTCCTGTGGGGTGACACCGAGGCGCTGGTCGTAGGGGATGAACATCTTCTCGGCGGCTTGTTGCCAGCTGTCTATCTCAGCGGCATCCACTCCAAGGGCGCGTGCTGCTTCTGGATAGCGCTTCGCTGTTTCGGCTGCGGCGGAAAGGTTGTGCTGTGCCATAAGGTTGGTGTAGACGTTATTGTCGACGAGGGCGCTATATTCGTCGGGTCCCGTGACGCCATTGATGCGGAATTGTCCCTCAGCGTTCTGGCATCCGAGTGAACGCCACAGCCTTGCCGTCTCGACGAGCAGCTTAAGGCCCACTTCCTGCTCGAACGCTCTATCTTCGGTTGCCTCAATATACTGCGTGACAGCATAGGCGATGTCCGCGTTAATGTGGAATGCGGCAGTGCTCGCGGGCCAGTACCCTGAACTTTCTTCGCCGTGGATCGTCCTCCACGGGAAGGCGACACCGCGTCGCCCGAGCAGGCGCGCACGTTCCCTGGCTTGATCGAGAATCGAGGCGCGCCAGCGAAGCGCATCGGCGGCGGCATGAGGGAAGGTCAACGTCACCACTGGGAGGACGAAGGTTTCTGTATCCCAGAAGGTGTGGCCATCGTAGCCGGGACCCGTCAGGCCTTTCGCCGGGATGGGGCGCTGCTCCCCACGGCATCCTGCCTGCAACACATGGAAGAGGGCGAAGCGCACCGCCTGCTGGATTTGCGGATCGCCCTCGATCTCAACATCTGCATGTCCCCAGAACGTATCCAGGTAGGTACGCTGCTCAGCAAGGAGACCCTCCCAACCCGTCAGGCGGGCCACCGAGAGGGCAGCAATGACCTGGTCGTGAATTGCGGGCCGTGAGCGTTGCCCTGACCAGCCATAGGCAAGGAATTTGACGATCCGAAGCCGTTGGCCTGGCTTCAAAGGGGCCGTGATGAATATGCGGGCAACATCGGGAGTGCTTTGAGACTCAACAACGGTCTCAGGTGGCCCCTCAATGTGATGATCCATCGCTGCGCCTATTCGCAGACCGCTGACGCGGGTATGATGAAGCATGAGCCCACTCGTCCCCTGTGCCATGTGCTCTTCGCATTCGAGCGAAGAAGGGAGAACGGCCCCTCCTCGCGGATCTTTGCCCATAGTCGGCAGTGTCTCGTTCGCGACCAGCTCCGATTGCACCGTCACACGCACTGGAGCATCGAGTGGCTCGACCTCGTAGCTGATCGCTGCAATGGCGCGCTGACTGAAAGACACCAGACGCATTGACGATACATTCACCGCGCGCCCAACAGGTGAGGTCCAGCAAACGTTGCGGCGGAGCACGCCGTTGCGAATATCGAGCACGCGCTCGTGACGCTGGACCCGGCCATAGCGGACGTCCAAGGGCTCATCGTCGATGAGAAGGCGAAGGATTTTGCCATTGGTGACATTGATCACGGTCTGCCCTGACTCGGGATCGCCGTATCCGATCTCTGCATAGGGGAGAGGGCGCTGTTCATAGAAGGAGTTCAAATAGGTGCCGGGCAGCCCGAACGGTTCCCCCTCATCGAGGTTGCCTCGTAGTCCGAGATGTCCGTTGGCGAGGGCAAAAATAGACTCTGTCTGCGCCAGGATGTCAAGGTGAAGATCCGTTTCACGAATATTCCAATCTTCGATTGTGAAGCAGGGATGCTGCATCATGACGAGCCCATCCATTGTGTTGCATTGGAATGTCGGAACACTACCTCCGGATAGTGTACTCTTATGAGAAAAACTCAGGGGCTTTCCCGCCTGCAGAGATTTCTCTAGAAGGTATCCTCTATAGAGGTGGTAGACAGACATGTTCATTTAAGAAGTCCGGAGAAAGGAAGACAGGAGAGATCCTGGACCACGTCTGCTCATGCATCCGCGAGAGAGACGGAGGGAAGGACAGAGGTATGCAGAAGCATTCCTGGTGGCAGCGACTCCACTGGCCCGAATATGGTTCAGAATTGCTGGGAACCACGTTTCTCGTCTTCATCGTGCTTAGCGTGGTCACCCTCATGTTCGGCTCAGGTTCACCACTGGCGACCGTGCTTCCCAATCGCAGCGCGCGTCGGCTGATGACGGGATTGATACTCGCGGCAAGCGGACCGCTCGTGGCTATCTCACCTCTGGGCAAGCTGAGTGGCGCCCATCTCAACCCGGCTCTCTCGCTCGCGTTCTGGCTGCAAGGAAAAATGCATCCGCATGACCTTGTCGGTTATCTTGCGAGCCAATTGCTCGGGGCCGTGCTCGGCGCGGGAGTGGCCGTGCTGATCTGGAAGGAGCGCGTGGCAAGTGTCCACAATGGCATTACCGCTCCAGGGATGGGATATCCTATCTGGAGCGTGTTTCTCATCGAGATGGGACTCACCTGCCTGTTGGTTCTGGCCATTTTTCTCTTTCTCAGCAGCCATCGCCTGATGCACTGGACCCCTTTCATGACCTGGCTTCTGGTGGCATTCTTCTACTGGCTGGTGGCGCCCATCTCTGGCTCCAGCCTGAATCCCGCCCGCAGCTTTGGTCCCGCTCTGGTCTCCTGGTTCTGACGCGATCAATGGGTGTATGTTCTTGCTTCTCCCATCGGGGCACTGCTGGCCGTGGGGCTCTTTCGATCGCTGAGCCTGGTGGGCATCTACGATGTGCTGACGGCCAAGCTGTTCCACGCCCCACGCTACCGGTGCATCTTTAAACATATCAAAGCGCCACAAATCAATACTGATCAGGAGGGAAAATTGATCACGCCGTGACGGAGGAACTGAGCATCAGGCAGGAGAAACTTTTTCCTCACGGGAAACGTTTCGGCACTTAGAGAGGGTTCTGTCAGAACTGAGAACACAGAAGCTCATCGTGGAAATCGAATGCTAAGGATATTGCGGTCTCTTGCTAGGAGGCTGCTTGTACCGATGTCTTCAAGGCTGTCAGCCGATCAAGGAAAGCTCGTCGCTGTTCTGAGCGTGAGGATGATTCTCCCTTGGTAGAGCGAGGGCAGAGATAGTTCCTTCATTCGTCAAAGGCAGAACAGAAACGAGCAGCCAAGTCAACATTTCCGAAGAAGCCATAAAATTTGTCAACCCCAAGCCGGTTTCCTGCAGGGCAATCGCATCTAAATAAGCTCAGCAACAATAAAGGAAAGGAAGAGGAGGTGATAAAATAAGCCAAAAAAGCGGGAGGCTATGAGATGGAGGAGAATGGCCGACGAGATCTTGAACGTCTGTTTGCGCAAGTAGAAGACCCTCGGGTGGAGCGAACCAAACTGCATCGATTACGGGATATCATCATCCTGGCGATCTGTGGAGTCTTATGTGGAGCAGAAGGCTGGGTTGAGATCGAGGAATTTGGGAACGCCAAAAAGGCCTTTTTTACGGATTTGCTCGACTTGCCCAATGGGATCCCGTCTCACGATACGTTCGGGCGTGTGTTTGCGCTCATTGATCCCAAACAGTTTGAAGCCAGCTTCATCCGATGGGTGCAAGGGATCAGCCAAACAGTCAACGGAGTGATCGCGATTGATGGCAAAACGCTGCGCCGCTCGCATGATCAGGCAGGAGGCAAAAAAGCGCTGCATCTGGTCAGTGCCTGGGCGGTCGAAAATCGTCTGGTGTTGGCTCAACTCGCGACGGAAGGGAAGTCCAACGAGATTACCGCCATCCCGCTGCTCTTAGAGCAACTGGCGCTCAAAGGCTGCATTGTGACCATTGATGCGATGGGGACGCAAACGAAGATTGCCGAGCGGATTATTGAGCAAGACGGCGACTACGCCCTGGCTCTCAAAGACAATCACGGGAACCTCTTTGACGAGGTGAAAGCGACGTTTGCTCTCGCGGAAAAAGACGGCTTTGCCAGCCCGTACTGGGAGTTGGATCGACAGGTGGAGAAAGGTCACGGTCGATTGGAAATTCGCGAACAGTGGACCCTGAGTGATCCGGAAATCCTGGCGTATCTCGACCCGCAACACCAGTGGAAAGGCTTGCGAGGCATTGGGGTCGTTCGGGCGCAACGGCGCATGGAACAGAAGACCACAAAAGAAACGCGCTACTTCTTGCTCAGTTTTTCGTCAGTCAACACCTTTGCCACTGCGGTCAGAAGCCACTGGGGCATTGAAAACAGCCTGCATTGGGTCCTCGATATCGCCTTTCGGGAAGATGAATCGCGCGTCAGGCTCGGTCATGCCGACGAAAATCTCGCGGTACTCCGCCATATCAGCTTGAATTTGTTGCGTCAGGAACGCTCTTCCCGTGTTGGCATCCATGCCAAACGTCTCAAATCCGGATGGGACAATCAGTATCTTTTGCGCGTTCTGGATGGGGTTAACTAGATGCGATTGCCCTGCGGTTTCCTGAGAGTCAAGTTGGGCTCAGAAAACAACAAGTCCCCTCTCAGCTGCCCTGGACAGGCAGCTCGCTTGAGTATGCTCCCGATCTGGGTGGGGGCTAAGGGCCCTTAGCCCCCACCCAGACTTTGCTGGGATCGTAGTCCTCCCCAGTCTGCATCAAGGATGTTGCTACTGAAACCATCTTGCGCATGACTGCCATGAGTGCTGACATCTTGGCGAGGCCACGCTTGACTAAATGCCGATAGTACGCCCCAAAGGCAGAGCCTTCCAGGTGGATACTGCGCAGGGCAGCGAGGGAGAGCATCTGACGTAAGAGCCCACTTCCCTGTTTGGACAATTTGGCCTGGCCTTTCCACTGCCCGCTCTCTTTGATTTTAATATCCATACCCGCGTAAGCGATGGCCTGATCCGTACAGGCAAAGCGATCCACCTCTCCCAGTTCTGCCTGTAACACTGCGATGGTTGTGGGACCCAATTCTGGCATCTGTTGCAGTCCTTTGGTTCCTGGATCAATCGTGATGAGCTGTTCGAGTTCCTTCTCCAACTGCAAAAGATTGGCCTGCGTATGCTCCAACTAATCGCAGAGGATGCGTAAACTACTGGCACGACCACGGAAGAGCGCGGCCACTGCTCACCGAAGCTTTCGCCAGGGCCACCAATTTCTGCGCGGTGGGAGGCCCAAAATGAGAGGTGGGCACCATTCGCAACACCTGGTACACCGCTTCTGGGCCTGCCTCAGCCACTGCCTGAGCATGTGGATAGGCTTTGAGCACCCCCAGAGCTGTCTGTCCGCAGGGGTCAGCAAACACCTGCGTGAACTCGGGGAACAGCACCACCACCACTGCCTGGATTTGATTTTCATAGCGAGCTGCCTCTTCGCTGAGCTGCGCATGCAAGCGCACGAGTTCCCGGTAGGCAGCGACTTGCTCGCCAGGGATATAGCCCACTCGCGCTTCTCCGCTGAGCAGAGCTCAGGCAATGGTCATGGCATCCAACCGGTCAGTCTTGGCGCGCAATCCCCGTTGCTGATGAAAATGATGGATTTGCCCAGGATGCAACAAGCGCATCTGGTAGCCTTGCTGCACCAGTTCATGGTAAAGATTCTCATGATAGCGGGAGGTGGCCTCCATCCCAATCACAATCTGGCTGGGAGCGGCGTCCAACCGGCTCAGCTTCTCCTCCCACCACTTCCAGCCCTCCCTCGCATGAGCAAACGTGGTCGGCTTGACCACGACGCTTTTATCAGGACGGGTGATGCACCCCGAACAGGACTGGCTTCCGATGTCAATGCCACAGACGTATTTAATCTCAGTCCCCTCGACTGAGGAGGCTGCTGAAGTGGTCTCCATAACCCTCCTCGATTTCTTTGTTCTTCCTCTTCCTTGACCTCCTCTCCGGTGCTATCTTTCACCGGAGGCAGTGCGCGGGAAGCCCGACCAGCCAGAGCAAACATCTGCTCATCTTGGATGGGCAATCTGACCCCGGTGAGTGCCTTTCGGGTCACCTGGGTCTGGTGCAACAAGCCTCATAGACCCTTGAGAC
Organism: Ktedonobacter sp. SOSP1-52; assembly: GCF_016587395.1. NCBI lineage: Bacteria > Bacillati > Chloroflexota > Ktedonobacteria > Ktedonobacterales > Ktedonobacteraceae > Ktedonobacter > Ktedonobacter sp. SOSP1-52. Next base: position 854,161 of record NZ_BNJH01000006.1, on the reverse strand, counting down.
TCTGGCGGATAGGGAGCCGTCTTCGGAAGGAGGTCACTGCTTTTCACAGGCCACAAGCCACGACCAAGGCTCTCCCGCTGCCACTAAATATTATATGAGCCATGCATGGGAGAATACCGTTGCTTGACTCCTCGATGGTCTTGCTCCAGGCGAGTATTGAGATGTTTGTTGGTTCGATGGAGCACATGAGCGCCTAGCGTTTCACGCACTGCTCGTGGGTAGGAGGCGTGCCCATCCGTTGTCACCCGTTCAGGGGTATGGCCAATAACGGCGAGTGCCTGCTTGAAAAACGGTTGGGAGGCCTCCATATCCCGTTTCTCGCTGAGGCGTGAATCAACCAGGTTGCCATGTGCGTCAATGGCGCGATAGAGGGAACACCATTTTCCTCTCACTTTGACGTAGGTGCGCATCCACGTACCACGACTGTCCTGCTTGTCCGTGCCGTTTGGCCCGCAATTGCTCTGTAATCAGCGGGGCAAATCGCCTCTCCCACTCCCGAACGGTCTCATAGGTGAACGTTAAGCCTCGATCAAGAAACATTTCAGCGAGATCTCGCAGGCTCAACTTCTACCGGAGCCGCCACAGGACAACCAGAAGGACCACATCGGTGGGATATTCCAGGAAGTTGAACGGAGTTCCTGTCCGCTCGTTGAAGAGGTGCTTACAAGGAGAGCAACGAAACATCCGATAGCCGAGCCTGGTCTTCTGGGTTTGTTCTTTGGTCGTGACTGAGGCGCAGTGTGGGCAAGGCATGAAGCACTCCTTCTCCGGTCGGTAAAGGTTTTTAGCATACCTCGCAGACGATCTCCAGGACAAGCCTCTCTCTGCGTTCTGACAGAACCTTGCTCATTGGGGACGCGACCGAAATTAACCTGACCAAGCATCTCAGCACGAGGGGAGTGGGTCCGGTTGGGCAGGGAGAACGCGGACGCGGCTTCTACGTCCACATGATTACGGCCGTCGATGCCGACGCCAAGCAGATTCTAGGCTGCGCGTACCAGTATCCCTGGGTTCGGCAAGCGGCCCCAGAGCACGAAACACGGACACACCGGCACTACCGGCCGCGTGAATCGCAGGTCTGGGAACAGAGTGCCCAGCTGATTGGCTTGCCTCCTGCTTCCCACCACTGGGTGCATGTGGGAGGCAGCGGAGCCGACCTCTTCACTTTTTGGGAAGTCTGCCGCCATCTGGAATGCGACTTCGTGATCCGCATCTGCCAGGATCGGTTGGTGCGGTTGCCAGCCGATCAGCAGGAAGCCGGAAAGATCTTGCAGCATCTGCAAACCCTGGCCCAAAGCCCGCCCGCCCAAGATGCTCAGGTGATGCATGTGCAAGCTGAGCACCGGCGCCCAGCTCGCGATGCCTTGTTGCAGGTGAGTTGGGCGCTGGTCCTCGTCCAACCGCCACTGCACGGTGCCTCGTGGGACAAGCAAGAACTGCCCCTGTGGGTAGTGCGCGTTTGGGAGCCGAAGCCGCCTGTCGGAGCCGAGCCTTTGGAATGGATGCTGCTCACCACGATTCCCGTGGATGGCCCGCAGCAGGCGTGGCAACGAACCCATTGGTATGCGTGGCGCTGGCTGGCGGAAGACTTCCATCACGCGCTCAAAACGGGCTGCCAGATCGAAGCTCGACAGATGCGCAGTGTCGAGGCTCTGATGCGACTGCTGGGCATGGTGACGCCCATGGCCTTGCGGTTGTTGGCGTTGCGCGAAATCGCGCAGACGGCTCCCCAAACAGATGCCACTCAGGTCCTCAGCAACGAAGTCGTGCAGGTGGTTGCTCATTTGGTGAAACGCCCAACCGCGAAGATGACTGCCAATGAGCTATGGCACACCATCGCCAGCTTGGGAGGCTACTTTAACCGTAAGAGCGATGGACCACCTGGCTGGAAGACCTTGTGGCGAGGATGGATCTATGTTCAGACGGTGTTGCAAGGCGTTCATCTGGCGGCTTCTCTTTCTCCTTCGTAATTTGTGTACACTTGTCAGGCTAAAGCTAGGGGGTTTACGGCGCGTTTCGATAATCTGATAACCAGGCCTCGATGAGTTCTCGTACAAACCTTACCAGTATTGATTCAGCCGCGAGAGGCGCTTTGAGCCTGAAGTACTTTGCCACTCATGTTCAAGTGTGGGCCAATCACCCATACCAACAGGACCACGTGATTGTACTATTCCCTTCGCATCAAGCAAACAGTAGTAAGGTGTGAGTCCTCGTGGATTATATGTCATGACCAGGCTGGTTGAAAGGCGTGGGGCGACAAGAATGGGCATAGTGATGGCGATCTTATCTTCCTGCTGAAGCAGAGTAATCCAGGCATAGGTTTCATTGGCTCCTGTGTCACTCACCAGCACAAATGCCACTCCCGCTTTTTCTTGAGCTGACTGACTTAATATGGTATTGTCAACTTAAAAAATTTCGTTGATGAGTTTTCATCATATCGACGCGACATTCGCCGAGATTCTTTAGAAAACATGGTTAGAAATAGGGCGTCATCCCCACTTTGAGGTCTGTTTCTCCTGTATAATCTCTACAATTTTGCTTAAGTTGACAATACCGTGGATTCTCCATCATTTCCGCGAAGGTCTGTTGGAGAATGGGCAGATTCTCCACAAAATTGAACTCCTAAGAACGGCTATGGAACATTCTTGCTGATGTTTCATCAGCCCCTCGCCTCTAGATACCCCTGCCTTATTTGGGGATCGAGTCTTCAACGGCATCCTGGCACAGGTCTGGTGATAGGTACTGATAAATTTTGATGGAGCATATGATAGAAGAGTAATATCAAACACCCAAGAAGAGAAGTGTTTGATATTGTTTACGAGATAACAAGGAGAAAAAGATGTTCTTTCATGTACAGAAGCTGATCAATGAGATTTTGCCTGACGAGCCAGATCCGGCAGCGGCAAATGCGCTTCAGGAGGGATTGGGGGGCCAATTCGGTGAAATGCGCACCATGATGCAGTACCTCTTTCAGAGCTTTAATTTTCGCGGCAAAGCCAAACCATATCTTGACCTGATTCAGGGCGTAGGTATTGAAGAGATTAGCCATGTTGAGTTGATTGCCACCACCATTAACCGACTGGTTGATGGATCACCGCGTTACCAGGGCAAGGAGATGGGCGATTCGGGTAATGGCACTCCGCTCAAGATTGCTATGGATCGTAATGGTCAGGGACATGGCAACATCCATCATTTCCTGGTCGCTGCTCAGGGGGCGATGCCGGTGGATGCCGCAGGCAATCCCTGGTCTGGCTCATACGTTTATAATAGCGGCAACTTGTCATTAGACCTGCTCTATAACCTGATGTTAGAAAGCACCGGCCGCCTCCAGAAGTGTCGTATGTATGAAATGACTGAGAATAAGACGGCGCGTTCTACCATCTCATATCTGATTGTACGTGATCACGCGCATGAGAATGTCTTTGCCAAAGCGCTGGAGACGCTTGGCGTGAACTGGAATAAATTGCTTCCTATTCCAAACTTCGACGCAACCAAGTTCCCTGAAGTGAAGCACTTGATGGAGAAGGGTCTTCACAACCAGCAATACCACTGGCGCCTGGACAATTCAGAAATGGCGAAGATCGTCACTGGCAAGGCGCCTTCAACTACAAGTGAGCATAATGGAGGCACATTGCAGGTGCCGGCACAGGCTCCTGAGGGAGTACCGTTCACTCCAGGTGAAGCAAGGCCGGAAGAGTTTGCCCCAGGTCTCTCACGCGACATCGAGGCAATGGCTGAGCAGGTATTGCAGGTAGCCAGGCAAAGCCGTTGACATCTCCCCACGCTTTATCGGGGAAGTGTCAAGCACGCAATGCTAACCAGAAAGGGGAGTGAGACATGGGAACTCCATGTCTCAAGCCAGGGGATCCCGCATCACACGATTTTAACGAATGGAGAGGAGGCGGCGCATCCATTCATTGAGCTCGTTGTTGGGAACCGAAATTCAAGCGCCTCTTATCAATCAACGAGCATACGAGTGAAATAGTACCAATGAGGGAGGGCGGTATTGTCAACTTAAGCAAAATTGCAGAGATTATATAGGAGAAACAGACCTCAAAGTGGGGGTGACGCCCTATTTCTAACCGTGTTTTCTAAAGAATCTCGGCGAATGTCGCATCGATATGGTGAAAACTCATCAACGAAATTTTTTAAGTTGACAATACCATTGAGATAGCTCACCTGAGCTTGTTCGTTAGCATACGCAATGATGGTCCAAATCTGAGTTGGTTTGTTGGCATGTTGGGTCGTGAAGACAGTGCCGACCTGAGCTCCTCCAGAGGAAGGATAGAGCATTTCAGGATCCCAATCATGTGCCCAGTGCTTCTCACCAAGCGGAGAAAATAAGGGAAACACCTTATGAGGAGCGGCAGGCAGATAAATAGTATGAGATCGTGTGACCCGTTGAGCGATAAAAGCCGACATAGCAATCGTTTCCTTTCGAAATCACCTTCACATGAAGAGGAAGAGTTGATAGCAGGGAATGAACATATGGTATCAGGATGGTTCATTGTGTGCAGTCTGCTCGATAAATCGATGGCTGGCGCTAGCATCATAGTCCATCCCATAAACTTCCTTGAGCTGCGCAATGCGTTTGAGGGTTTCCTCTCCAAAAGGATGTTTTTGCTCGAAAGCATGTAAAACTATCCCTTCAAGCAAATCTCCAAGAGAGACGTCAAAATATTCTGCCAGAGCTTTAAGGACTTTGACCAAGTTCTTTTCCATGCGTGCGCCAATTTGCACCCGCTCAACGGGAATAGTCCGTCCATGCTGACTGGCATTTTCTTCAATCTGACCCATCATATTTCTCCCTTTCAGGTGTCGTTATCATGTTATATTTATAACAATATAACATGATAACGACAAAGAGTCAATCAGCCGAAAGAGCTCTCGCGGTGTGCCGCCTCGCGCAACTCCACCAATTACATCGAATTGCTGAAAATGATCGAAACGGACAACCCCGCTGGCGACATTTTTCTCATTACCGATAATCTGAGCAGTCATAATAGCCTGCAGACGCACACCTGGCTGGCAGAGCATCCGCGTCTCCAGCATGTCTTCATCCGAAAGGCGCGTGTTGGCTGAACTTGCAAGAAGGCTGGTGGCGTTTGTTCCGCCGTGATGCGCTCGCCGGCCAGAGCTTCGCCAACGCCGATGAGATCGAACAAGCCATGCAGGCGGGCACGACCCAACTCAACAACCGAGCGAAGCCTTGGATTTGGGGATGGCCCCCCAAGAGGCGCCGCCACTTGCGTCGCCTCTTTTGTTATCGCCTTTGAGGAATGGAGCACTATAAGCCAATCAGGAAACCGAGCCTGATATCTTCGCCAGAATGCGATCAATCACAGACTGCAATTGAGCAGGATTTGGACCAACGATGCGCTCAACCACGTTCCCTTTGTAAAAAACGATCAGTGTAGGAATGGCTTGAATGCCGAGAGTCTGAGCAGCATTGGGATTCTCGTCAATATTCATTCTGGCAAAGCGCAGTTTCCCCTGATACTGATCGCTCAAGCGCTCAAAGACAGGAGCGATAGCACGACAGGGCCCACACCAGGGCGCCCAGAAATCTATAATGACGGGCTGATCAGGCTGGTTAATAAACTTTTGGAATGCCTGGTCATTCACAGTAAAAAGATTGGAGTGTATGCTCATGAGGTACCCTCCTGTCTGGATATATTATCTCTGCAACCGTTATTTGCTCTGCTTTTATCTGTTCGGGAACCTAGCACAACCAGTGGTAGCTACTTTTATATATTTTCGCTGATGAGAGCAATAGTCAGGGATATACTAAGATTGATAGCAAGGGTATTGTCAACTTGGGAACGTAGCTGAACAATGTGCTAGAATAGCTTCATGAAAACACCTCCCACTGTTCCAAGCTACAAAGGCTTTCGATTCCCACCTGAAATTATCAGCCACGCAGTGTGGCTGTATTTCCGCTTCTCGCTCAGCTTTCGTGATGTAGAAGAGCTTCTGGCGCAGCGTGGAATCGTGGTGACGTAGGAAACAGTGCGTCAGTGGTGCCATCGATTTGGACACACGTATGCCAATGAACGGCGTCGTCTTCGCCCGAAGACGGGAGACACATGGCATATGGACGAGGTGTATATGAAAATCAATGGCAAAACCCATTATCTGTGGAGAGCTGTTGATCAGTATGGTAACGTCCTCGATATCCTGGTGCAGAGCCGACGCAACAAGAACGCGGCCAAAAGGTTCTTCCGCAAGCTCCTCAAAAGGTTGCGATATGTCCCACGAGTGATCATTACCGATACATTGAAGAGCTATAGTGCAGCGAAACACGAGCTCTTGCCTGGCGTGGAGCATCGGCAGCACAAAGGATTGAACAATCGAGCGGAAAATTCCCACCAACCGACACGGCTACGAGAGAAGAACATGCGGCGCTTCACATCGGCCAAGCAAGCCCAACGCTTTCTCTCAGCCTTCGGACCCATCGCTGGGCATTTCCAGCCACGCAGGCACCACCTGAGCTCCAGGGAATATCGTGCCATTTTACAGGGCAGATTCCTGGAGTGGAACGAGATAACCGCAGGGAAACGCATCGCATAACAGCCAAATCTTCCCTCTCTTTCACTGTCTTCGGTATCTCTCCTCTTTATAACTCAGCAATAATCTGCAATCCGACAAATAAGTTGACAATGTCGTCGCGACTGAACTGGGAGGGATCTGGAAGCAGGAGAAGAAAGAGGACGCGCTGCTCAATCTAACTGCTTTTAAAGCCAAATACCAGAAACGCTACCCAGAAGCCATACGAGCATCTGTGAATGCGAAGAGCATCTTCTGACATTTTACTCATTTCCGCCAGTGATGCATCGCTACATTCGCAGCACCAATGCGATTGAGAGCTTTTTCAGCAATGTTCGGCAACGCACTGACCAAATTGGCGCTTTTACAACAGAGACCAGTTGCCTCACGATTGTTTGGGCCACTATGCAGGACATTCATTTACCCCGCATTCCGGTTTCATAATAGCTAAGCACAAGAGAGGGGGGTTGTGCCCAAAACTGGGGGTTGAAGAAAAAATGAGGCCTTCTCCGTACTAGGAAACAGAACGATGAAATCCGGAAACCTAAAGGAGAAGACCCTCATGCATCTCCAAGTATCGCTCACGTTTGACCTTTCTGCAAGCAGCAGCCTTGCGGACCTGGAAGAAGCCATTGTGACTCAAGGACACGAAAGCATGTGTCAAGCCTTGCAACAAGCCATCAAAGAGTGGGAGCAGCATCAGCGACGGTGTCCCACATGTGGAAGAGACGAGGTGCGCGTGGAAGGAACGGTTGGTCGAACGCTGCTGCTCGTCTTTGGTCGGATCCGGCTGGCCTTACGGCGCTACCGCTGTCAACACTGTTTGCATCGCTGGTGCCCCGCTCGTCGTCTCTTGCGTGATCTGCGTGGGCAACAGGTGAGCCCTGGCTTGCGAGAAGCCGCCGTACTTGCAGGCTCCTCTTGGCCCTATCGACATGCCGCTCAGCTCATGGAGCGCTTGTGTGGGGCTCACATCAGCGCCGAAGAAGTACGTCAGCTCACCATGCAGCAAGGCAATCAGCAGGCTCACGCCCAACAGCAGCATGCTGAAGAGGTGGTAGCCTCGGCCCCCAAAGAAGAGAAGGGCGAAGCGGGCGTGGCTGGCATAGATGGGGGCTGGACGCACAGTTGCGAGCAAGCAGGAGGCATGGAAGGAAAAGTGGCTGTGCTCGCCTGCAACAAGCAGGTGCAAGAGCCCAAAGCGCAGCCCGATCCTTCCCAGTTGACCTGGTATGAGCTCGCCAAGCGCAGTGCGAAAGGCAAGCGACTGGGTCCTCCTCACAAGCGAGCTCGTTGGATGCAACGACGCTATGTGGCGACCTTTGCCCCTTCTCACGCCTTGGGCTCCTTGGCCGAGGCAGCGGCACGTGAGGTTGGATTGGATGAGGAGAGCAGCGTGGTGGTGGCTGATGGAGCCCAGTGGATCAAGCAGGAAGCGCAGCGGCATTTTGCCAGGGCCACGCATATTCTCGATTGGTTCCACCTCTGGCGCGTGGTACGCAAAGCCATCCGCGAGACACAACGTGAGCAGCAGCATCCCGAGACCTGGCTCACGCAAGAGAGGACACAGATCAAAGATTGGCTCTGGCATGGCGAGGTGGACCCAGCCATCAAGCGGCTGCAAAGTTGGCAAGAGAAGGGAGAAGGCAAAGCCTTGGAAGCAGCTCTGACCTATCTGGAACATCAACGCGATTGGATAGGGTCCTATGAGGCGTGGAGACAGGCAGGCTATCCGGTGGGCAGTGGTGTTATCGAGCGAGCGGTGTCTCTGGTCATCAATCGCCGCATGAAACGAGGAGGCATGAGATGGAAACGAACCAATGCCACGGCACTGGTGGCCTTGCGAACCACCTTTCTCAATACCGATTGGCCGCGCGAACCATCGCATCGAGCATTTGTGTAGCCAACAGCCCCCGGTTTTGGGCACTACCCAAGAGAGGGGTAAAGAAGCAAGCAGCTTGCTTATCTTGGCTGCTTGAGGGAGGTTTGTTGTGTTTTTCTGCTACTTTCCCTTCTTATTCCTTGAAAAATGCGTTTTCTCTCTTCTGAACGAGCCTTTTTCTCTCCTCGTCCTGGGCTTTTATTGCTGAGATTTCCCGCCTTTATCTTTACAAACAACCTGCATGGCCTCATAGATGGTCTCTAACTCCATCGTGCGCAAGAGCCGCCTCACCTGTTTACGCTCGACGGGATAGCCCTGAGTATGGAGCCAAGCTGTCATCTTTCGGGTTCCATAAAATGGCGTCCGCGTGTATTGCTCATCAAGCAGCCGCATGAGCAGCAGATTCTCCACGCTTTCTGGGAGGGGCTCGTAATAGTAGCTCGAACGAGCCAGATTCAAGAGTTCACACTGACGCACAATGCTGAGTGTCGGATGATCTGGTTCGATCAGTTGACGCTTCTGCTCAACGGAGCTGGCCTGATTTTTTTTTGAGAAAGTCAACCTCTACTTTAAGCTGACCGATTTGCTGATAGAGGTTGGCGATGAGTACTTCATCCTTCTTCTCTTGCCCAGAAGGTGGCTGTGCGAACAGGGAGGGGAGGTCATCGAGCACTTGCTTCTTCCACTGGGTAATTTGTGTCGGATGCACTCGATATTCTGAAGCAATCTCATTGGTGGTTTTCTGACCTCGAATAGCTTCCAATGCCACTTTCGCTTTGAAATCGGCGCTGTATCGTTTGCGTTGTCCAGTCATCTTATTTCCTCCTGAATCGCACTTCCTCGATACAGCTATTTTATCTTACTCCCTGTCCAGTTTTCTGGTACTAGTATACTGGTTCGTAAGAAATCTTATTTCGTCGTAAGCATATTTTTATTAGGAGGGTAGATGTCTATAGTTGCAGAGAAGCCTAAATTGCATACAAATTTTCTCAAACAGGGATACCTGATTCAAGAAAATTTTGTTTCTCCTGAACAATGCACTCATTTTCTTGATCTTGTCGCCCAGCTTCAGCAAAACCAGGATCTGGAGCTCATTCACCGTGCCGTGCGTGGTCATCCACTGCATTATAAAGTAATCAATGGGCAACAGATTGAAAGCGGTATCCCTGAGATTGACCAGTTTTACCGGCAACTGACTGACTTCGTGCGTAGAATCAGTAGCGACGACATGACACCATTGAAAGATAAGCTGGTGGGCGTCAACATCAACGTCACTCCCGCTGGTGGCACCTACCGCTGGCATTATGATCGCAATGCCGTAACGGTGCTGGTCTACCTCAATGAGGTAAGTGGGGGCGAGATCGAGGTCTATCCATTATTCAGGATCTATCTGAAAGGAAGAGGCCCGGCCTTTTTGCAACGCTGGCTGGACTGGTTCGTGCAATTGAATGTGGTACGCCAGCTTTTTGGCAAGAAGATCGTTGTGAAACCCGCTCAGGGGCGCATGGTGGCGCTTCGCGGCAATCGTTGCCTGCATAGTGTGCGACCAGTGCAGGGCGAACAGGAGCGTGTCAATATCGTTATGGCTTTTGACAATTATAAAGATCAGTATCTATCAAAGCAAGCGCTAGATCAGTATCTATACTCGCAAAAGCCTGTCTCATCAGACCCGAACTACACATCCTAGCTTGTAGTAATTGTCAGTTAATCAATGCGAGGGCTTTTTCTTCGGCGCTCTACAGTATCTTAAAATGATAACACATATGCCTATGAGTCATCCGTTCAGACGGCCAGCCGTCTGGGGAGAACTGCGGCTGCTGCTGCTCCTCCTCCTTGATTCGCTAGCGGTAGCAGACGCTTCGATCTGGCCGCGACAGGACCGCTGGACCGATGTTTTATTCTCACCCTCCAACCAACACGACACGCGGCCTCTCCTTGCCAGCAGAGAACACTCACGACCATCCCCTCTCGAAAACAGTGCGACACGCTCTCCACCACTACCATCAACATCTGGGGTATGACAATCAATACCATCTTTGGTTCTGTCTCCATACTCAACCAGTGTATAAGCAAACAATAATTAAATTCTTTATTAACGTGGGGCAAGCCATATATGGGTAGTGGTTGGGTCTGACTCAAGGTGTCTATCAAAACTTACAGAAGCCATCCTGGAATGGACACCCCGGCCATATGGCATCGATAATTATTCTGCCCCTTTCGCCTGACTCCCAATAATCACCCTGACACGTTCAGCCACATTCCGCCACGAATAATCACACCCGCGAGTATGATTTTGACTCTTTCTTGGCCTGCATGAAGACAAGCTGAGACAAGGCTCCAACCCCCTTCCTTCTGATGGGATGCTCAGAAGCATTGGCATATGTTCCCAGATGGAGTATGATGATTCGTGGCGGAACCAGAGGGTGGTTGGGAGGGCGCGTTCGCTAGAACCGCATTCACAAAAAGAGTGGTGTGGTCTGCATCTGTGGTATGCGCTGGTCTTGAGTGCTGACACCACGCTGTTCAGTTCGACACATCAATGAGAGGAATGAAATATGAATCCATTAACGCCTGAAGAGCAACGCGTGATTCTTGGCAAAGGGACAGAACCTCCCTTTAGCGGGGAGTATGATCATTTTTACGAAGAAGGAACCTTTGTGTGTCGCCAATGCAACGCGCCGCTTTTCTCCTCGAAAAGCAAATTTGATGCAGGCTGTGGATGGCCGAGCTTCGATGAGGATTACCCCCACACGGTCAAACGGGTTCCCGATCCCGATGGGAGAAGAACGGAAATCGAATGCGCCAACTGCGGTGCTCACCTGGGACATGTCTTTGTGGGAGAGCAGTTAACCTCAAAGAATACGCGCCATTGTGTCAATTCTCTGTCTATCCGTTTCTTTTCAAAAGATCATGCGTTGCCTGCAATGCTCTCGAAAGAGAAATAGGAGTATATTACCGGCGAATAACAGGCTCACGAAAAGGAAAGTGAGCCTGTTATTCAGTGCTTGCTCCCTCAAAAAAACAGGGACATTCACCCGGAAAAAGAACGGTTCTCATGTTTATTATTCTCCTTCTAGAAAGAGCACATTGAGTTGTTGCTCTCAGCCTTGACGCTCGTGCCACCTGATGATAGACCGTTCCTGTCGGAGCCGACCACAGGCCACTTGCCCACAAGCAAGTGGCGAGAGGCGAAGAAACAATTTGGATCTCCTTGGCGAACACATGAAAGCTACGCCTGTCCACGGAAAGAGAATGCAACTGTTCCCAAAAAAGTGGGAAAAAGGGACCAACCGTGGGCAAGACGCCACACTTTCGAGCTTCTTGACAGATGAGAACGTTCGTCCTATACTGAAGAAAATAGGAGGCAAGAGAAAGAGCAGAACCGCATGATTCGCGCCCATAAGGTCAGACTGCATCCCATCCCTGAGCAGGCCAACGCCCTTGCTCGTGCCGCAGGCGGGTATTGTCAACTTGGGAACGTAGCTGAGCAATGTGTTAGAATAGCTTTATGAAAACAACCCCCACTGTTCTAAGCTAGAAAGGCTTTCGATTCCCACCTGAAATTATCAGCCACGCAGTGTGGCTGTATTTCCGCTTCTCGCTCAGCTTTCGCGATGTAGAAGAGCTTCTGGCGCAGCGCGGAATCGTGGTGACGTAGGAAACAGTGCGTCAGTGGTGCCATCGATTTGGACACACGTATGCCAATGAACGGCGTCGTCTTCGGGCGAAGACGGGAGACACATGGCATATGGACGAGGTGTATATGAAAATCAATGGCAAAACCCATTATTTGTGGAGAGCTGTTGATCAGTACGGCAACGTGCTGGATATCCTTGTTCAGAGCCGACGCAACAAGCATGCGGTCAAAAAGTTCTTCCGCAAGCTCCTCAAAAGGCTGCACTACGTGCCACGCGTGATCATCACAGATAAACTGAAGAGTTATGGAGGAGCGAAACGTGAGATCCTGCCTGGCGTGGAGCATCGGCAGCACAAAGGATTGAACAATCGAGCGGAAAATTCGCATCAGCCCACACGGCTCCGTGAAAAGAAGATGCGGCGCTTCAAATCAGCCAAACACGCACAACGCTTTCTCTCGGCTTTCGGCCTCATCGCTGGCCATTTCCAACCACGAAGACACTGTCTGAGTGCTGAGGAATACCGTGCCATTTTACAGACCCGATTCCAGATCTGGAATGAGGTAACCGAAACAAAAACTACGGCATAACACTGCATCGTCCACTCCTCTTCTTCTCCCTCTTTTCTTTCCCTCATCCTTCTTTTTTACAAGCTCTTCCATTCTTTCAATAAGTTGACAATACCCTGACGATTGGCAAAGCCCAATCCATTGAGAAGCATGGCGACAGTGGAGGTCCCGTAACTGACCACGCGCTGTTGGTTGGGTTCCAAGGCATCCAACCACTGCGCCAGGCCCAATTCCTGGCACACGCCTGCCACAATGCCCAAATGGTCCAAACGTTCGTTCTGGTAATCCTCAGCTCTTTGCATGCTTTTTCTGCTCCTTTTCGTTCTGAGATTACCTTATCCAATTTCAGTTTTTCTGTCAATTACCCTGCGGAATGTGGGACACACGCATACGCATGAACATTAAGTGTCGGACGAGCTTAAATAACAGGCAAAAAAGGAGGTGGCGCGCATTTTTGCGCGCCACCTCCTTTTTTGCCTGTTTTATTCAATGTGGCAGTGTGAGAGGCCGCTCTTCGCCAGGTAGCGCTGGTGATACTCCTCCGCCCGGTAGAAGGTGGTGGCGGGAACGACCTGGGTCACAATAGGGCGCTTATAGCGGCCGGAGGCTTGCATATGCTCCTTAGATGCCTCTGCCTCCTTCTGTTGCTCGGGAGTGTGATAGAAGATGGCCGAGCGATACTGAGTGCCGACATCGGGACCCTGGCGGTTGAGTGTGGTCGGATTATGGTTCTCCCAGAAGACCTGCAAGAGCTGATCGTAGGAGACCTGTGCTGGATCGTACTCTACCTCTACAACCTCAGCGTGCCCCGTCTGGTCTGTACAGACATCGCGATAGGTTGGATTCGCGTAGGTGCCTCCCTCATAGCCAACGGCGGTATTGGTCACACCCTTAGTAGCACGGAAGGTCTCTTCAACTCCCCAGAAACAGCCCGCGCCAAAGGTGGCTTTCTCTAACTGTGTCATATTGTATGTGCTCCTTTCAGAGAAAACTGAAAATGCTATATGCTAATAAACTTCTACCTTTTAGAACAATCCCCATGGCCTTTAGTTCTCAGCAGGGGCTGTATATGCAACATTCTTGTTCATGCTTCTTATATACCTGCGGTGCTTCGTGTGGATTTATAGTGTGTGATGGCGGGCTGGTGCGCCAGCCCGCCATCACACACTATAAATCCGGCGAGCCACGTAGTGGCGAGTGGTCTCTTATAAGAACACGTTGCACGCAGCTTGTATTTGCAAGCAATGTTGGCTATTTCACAGACAAAAAGAGATTTTTCGTGTATAACTTATAGGGATCTCTTTTTCCAATGACCACTGGTCTACCACTATTATATCCCTGTGCTGGCTACTTAGCACATCTGTTCGTAAATTGGGTTATCGTGGATGATAGAGCCATTTTTCTTGTCAAAACGCATGAGATACGAGTACAATCAGCGACATATATTCTTCGTATACACTCAGGTAGACTTTATCCAATTACTAGACAAAAAACGAAAGGCAGAGTAAGCTTCTCTCAAAATTCTTACCAAGGAAAAAAGCGAGATGCAGACGCTGCCTAAAAGGATTATACACGTGTTGCGCCACTTTGAAACCGCTTTTAGCGAAAGGATTTGGGAATGGGCCAAAGTGCTGCTGATTGGGGCGATTTTGGCTCCTGGTGAGCGAACGGTTACCGCCATCTTGCGCGTGATGGGATGTGCCGAGGAAAAGCACTTCCAGAACTATCACCGTGTGCTTAGTCGTGCCATCTGGTCCTCGCGAGAACTCAGTCGCCGCCTGCTGGTGCTGCTGGTGTCTCTGTTTGTTGCCGCAACTGAGCCAGTGATCCTGGGGATCGACGAAACTATCGAGCGCCGACGAGGTCGCAAGATTGCGGCACGCGGGGTCTATCGTGATCCCGTTCGTTCGAGCAAAGAGTTCTTTGTGCGCAACAAATGGGTTGCGCTGGATCTCGATACTGCTGCTCACGCCAATTCCCTGGGCACAGCGGGTCTGGGCCTTGCCCTTTTTGACCGCGCTGGCTCCATCGGAGCGCTATCACGAAGAACGCAACATGCGACACAAAACCATTACGGATTGGGCCTGGCAGATGATCCTGCAAGTCACTCGCTGGCTGGCTGCCTGCACGACGCCTGGTGATCGTGGCTGATGGCACCTATGCTGTGCTCTCGTTGCTGCTGAACGTGAGTCGCTTGCCCAGCGCGAGCATCCTCACACGCTTGCGTCTGGATGCATGCTTGTACGAGCCCGCTGCCGCGCGTGAAGCCGGGAAACGAGGGAGGAATGCTCTCAAAGGCAAAGCCCAGCCCAAGCTTTCTGCTCGCCTCGCCGCTTCCACCACACAATGGAAGAAGCACACCCTTTGCTGGTATGGAGGAACCAAGCGAGAGATGGAGCTTGCCACGGGCACGGCTCTGTGGTATCAATCTCCCGTTCCTCCAGTTGCCATCCGCTGGGTGCTCATTCGCGATCCCCAAGGCCAATACGAGCCGATGGCTTTGCTGTGCACGGATCAAGAGGCACTGGCAGTCCAGATCGTCGAGTGGTTTGTCTTGCGTTGGACGCTGGAAGTGACGTTTCACGAGGTGCGTGCTCATTTGGGCGTGGAGACCCAACGCCAATGGTCGGATCTGGCGATTATGCGCACCACACCTGCTCTCCTGGGCCTCTTTTCGCTCGTGACCATTTTTGCGCAGCAGTTGTTGGGGAAGCCCCCCTTTCCCATTCGTCAGACGGCTTGGTACACCAAAGCCTTGCCCACCTTTTCCGATACGCTTGCCTTTGTCCGCCAGCATCTGTGGCCCTCCACCTTTTTTTCGGTGTCGTCAGATGAAGGCGACACCGTTCAAATTCCACGGGTGCTTTTTGATCACCTCGTGGACACACTCACTTTTGCAGCATAGCCAGATCTTGTTGTTTGAAAATTTGGATAAAGTCTACCTGAGCAGAGTCATTTTGACGCAATGCGTGTGTAACAGAAAAACACGCCGTCTTTTCAGATCGCTACAGGTTCAAACGCCCTGTCACCTTGCGTACGTCCGCAAGACCAGATAGGATGATAGGGAAGCTTTACGAGAGAGTGACCAAATCATCCCAACCGCTCCGGTATTGAGGGGAAAGGAGTAGACTGTTATGACCACCAATCTTCGGCTCGATGACCAGTTCCCCGATTTTGAACTGCCGAATCACCAGAACGAGCCCATGCGACTCTCCCACTTCACCAAGCCCAGTTTCCTCGACACCTACCTGGGGTTCCAGGACGGGTATCCGCTGATCCTGGTCTTCTTTCGCGGGTTCTTCTGCCCGCGTGACCAGCAGCAGATGCGGCAACTCGTGGAGTTCCAACGCGAACTGGCGGTGAATTATGGCAAGCTCGTGGCGGTAAGCGCGGATCCACCGCTCGTGCAGGCCGCGTTCCGAGCGGGCCTGGGGGCGCAGTGGACGTTCTTGTCGGATGAACAGCGGGTCGTCATCAAACAGATCAACATTCTCGACGAGACGGAAGGCGAGTATGCCTATCGTGCGCAGCCGTACACGTTTGTGCTGCGGCCAGACTTGCGCATCCACGCCATCTATAATGGCTGGTACTTCGTGGGCCGCCCCACGACTGAAGAGCTGCGACGGGATCTGCGCGCGATCATGGAAACCCGTTCCGATTATCGCTACGAGGCGTATGACACGCCAGAGGTGCGGCGGATTCGCATTCCCCAGCAGGAGTGGCTCAAGGGAAGTCCTGCATTGGGGGAGAACGGCTTGCCGATAGCCCAAGGAGTCGTCCGCTGGTTTGACCCCAACGCGGGGATCGGTATCATCGTGAGAGAAGAAGCAGGCGAGGAGATCTTCTTCCACTTCACGGCGCTTCCTGGACAGGGCTACCGCACGATCAGAGCCGGCGTTCCAGTGCAATTCGAAATTGTCGAGGGGAGGGCTGGCCTGGCCGCACGGAATATTCAGCAAATCAATCTATGAGGAGGTGCTTCTTAGGCTACCAGCAACATGTCTTTTAAGACATCCAAGCGTTGACAGAACAGACGGCGTTGGTCGGCAAGAGAAATGCATTGCTTCGTGGGAGCACGAAACCGGAAGAACTGGCGTCCCTCGTCGAACGCCCGGCAGAAGCGTGTATGAATTTGCGTCATCGAGACCCAGAAAGGGCTCCCTCATCGAGGCCAACTCAGCCAGAGCAAGGGAATGGTAGACGGCCCAGCCGAACCGTTTTTGGAGAGAGGAAGAGGCCTGCTCCTGCGGGCAGAGGGTGAGAGCGGGACCACGAGCAAGATGCGCGCCATCAGCAGTTCCCTGAGCAGGACGTAGGGAAGCCTCCTCACGCACTGACGATTGCTGATCCGCCAGGGGCTTGTACTCTCGTTCTCTCCCGTCCCCTCGCGACACCTAGGCCCATAACGTGTGCTGGACCAGCCGCTGCCGACGGAACGCAACTGCCGCTCTTCTGAGCGCGCTTGATCGAGCATCAGCTGGATGGAGCGCGAGAGGGGAAGTGGATGCCCGATCAGGCCTTTGAGCGGCAACTGCTTGATCGTCTGGTCTCCCAGCCAGACGTCCAGGGCCCGCTCGGGGCATTGAGCAACAGCGTCACCTGTTGCCCGCAGAGAGCCCGCGAGATGGAATAGGTCTCCCCATCCACCGTCACGCAGCCATCCGAACCGATCTTGCGTGCCAGGGCATGCCCATGCAATGCCTGGAGCCACGCGTCCGGATCGACCGGATCTGGCAAGGGTGGCAAGGTGGGGAGCGTCGGGAAGGCCACACGCGGAGGCTGATTGCGGCAGGAGAACCCCTGGTGTGGGCGCTTCTGGTTGTAATGGTGCTGATACTGCGCCGTGACCGTGCGCACCTCCTGCAGAGTGCCGGGATGATGGACCAGCAGACACTCCTCTTTGAGGCTGCGATGCAGCCGCTCTACAAACGCGTTCTTCTTCGGTTGATGGGGAGGACACAGATGTGGCTCAACTCCCACGCACCGCAAAAAGCGGCACAGCGCAGAGGGAAAATCGCGCCCGCTGCGGCTCCCCACCCATCTGGGATCATGGTCAAAGGTCATCATGGGAGGGCAGCCGTAGGTGAAGAGGAAGTTGATGACGGCCTGCAGTGCGGTTTCGGCGTGAAAGTCCGCATGGACCTGAGCATCGAGCCAGATCGAGGTGCCAGCATCCACGGCATTGCAGATCTCCACCACATGCTGCTGCTTGCTGCCGGGTTCGCTTGGATCGGGACGCACGGTGGAAGCGTCCTTGAAGTCGACCTGCACTTCCTGTAGTGGCCCGGGGCGTGGCAGGAGGTGATGCTCATGAGCTTCCTGCTCCACAAGCAGCCCCGTTTGATGCAAGAGGCGCCAAATAGTTCGTGGGGAACGGGGCAGGCGAGCCCCTTCTCGTCGCAGATCGGGATCACGGTGTAAGTAGTACAAGATCGTACGTGGTCCAGGGAGACGCTGCAAGCCCTCAGGGGGCTGCACACGAATCTCTATGATGCGCTGCACAACGCTGGGATCGTAGGCAGGAGGAGGTGTATGTCGGGATACGTCAGGACTGAGAACAAGGATTGTGGAAATCAGTCTTGTGATACACTGATAGTCCTAGAGGACATCATTATAAGGAGAGCATCATGAACTGCCCGCACTGCGCATCCCCAACCACGAAAGAACAGCGCAAGAAAACGACACTCGGCTATTCCACATTCTCCTGCATGAGATGTCACCGCACCTTCAACGAGCGAACTGGTACTCCCTTCAATTATCTCGAATATCCAACCGATATCGTGCTCCTCGTCGTCCTGTGGCGGCTTCGCTACAAGTTGAGCCTGCGTGATCTCGCTGAAATATTTTTGGAACGCGGTTTTGTGTTCACACATGAGACCGTTCGAGAATGGGAAGCTCGTTTTGCCCCTTTACTAGCGGAGAGACTGCGCACCAAGCGACGCGGACAAGCGGGTCGATCCTGGTATGTCGATGAAACGTACATCAACGTACGAGGAACGTGGTGTTATCTCTATCGCGCTCTCGATCGTGATGGGAATCTGGTCGATTCACGCCTGAGTGAGAAACGTGATATGGAGGCAGCAAAGCAGTTCTTCCGCCAAGCTATCGCAATGGTTGGTCACGCCCCGGAGCGGGTAACGACCGATGGACATGATTCCTATCCACGTGCGATTCGTGAGATTCTCGGCAGCGAGGTCATGCATCGCTGGAATGCCTATCTGAATAACCACCTGGAGCAAGATCATCGTGGGATCAAACAGCGCTATTATCCGATGCGTGGATTTGGGAACTTCACATCGGCCTCTCGCTTCTGCAGGGCATATGACGAGGGACGCCAGTTCTTTCGGTTTCGGACCACGAGAAAGCAATATGTTTCCCTCGCTGACCAACGTCATCTCTTCTGCCAACGATTGGATGCCTTGAAAACCATGTTGCTGGTTGCCTAAACAGATTCAGGTTGAAGGTGAAGCACGCCTTGTGATCTTCTGTGTTCTCAGTTATGACATATCCATCGAAAGCGCTGCCAGACCGTGCTCATTGAAGCGCTCGACCAGCTCGCGCACACTGCGTGCCTCTCTAAAGCCTGCCACCAATGCTGCCTGCGCAAAAGACTGCGGGGCCGCTACTGCCAGCAGCGCTTTGGCTCGCCGCGCCACGTCTATCCGTTCACTGCTGGCCTTGACGATACGCTGCAACTCTCGCTCTTCTTGTTTGCTGAAAGCACGCAGGGGATGTTTTTGGAAGTGAGCCATTGACTGTTCCTTCTTTCACCCCCTATTCTATCACCTCCGCTTCCCTCCTGGTGCTCAATTGCAAGTTGACCCACTAGTTGCTTTCAACGGAACAGGAAGGCGAAAGGGGAGATCTTCGTCTTCTAACGCTTGAAGAAGTTGGGCCTCATAGCGTATACGAGGAACACGGCCCAGATTGGTCGAGAGACGTAACACGTAGGATTGGCCATCGGCTGTATCTGCACGCCACATAGCATTGTTCATTCCACCGAGCAAAGGGGAGATATGCCAGGGACCAGAGACAGGCCAAGCTGCCCACAGGTTTGAGACATCCATTCTCTACCTCATCATCGTTCTTCGGAGTTTTTCTTGAGTATCGCATGAAACAACCTTCTGTGCAAGATGGATATCGCCCCAGGAAATGAGGGTGAAACCAATCAGATATTTCCTCTTCTCGGTTGCTCCACTGGTTGCATTCTTCCTTTGCACAGTACAGCCTGATGATTCTGACATCCTGTTCATGCGGTAAGTGGAAACAGACTTTGCTACTCAGATATTCTCCTCATCAACAACAGTGCGTTTGAAGCCCTATCTGGATCGCCCTCCTGCTCACCGGTTGTTGCTCAGTTTATTAGAATGGCAAGGCCCTGGCTGTGTTTCAGCTCCAGAGGATACCTCCTCTGAAACCTTATTCCGTACGCTCCTTGGACAAGGACTGGTCAACAGAGAGATGAATTTGAAGCGCGGAAGTATCGGCCTGTTCAAGCTCAACTTGCGCGTCAAGCATCAAATCTTCAAGTAAGCGCAGCCTGGTTTGAGCCTTTTCATACTCCTGACGGAGCCTCCTATGATACTTTGGATTGACCAGCAACGCTTCCCATCGGGGGATATTTGCGAGAATCGTTTCTACCTCTTCCGGTGTCAAAGGAGGAGTCAGAGCACAACAGTAAATGGCTTGATGCCCGCCGGGGAGAATCATCATTACACAGCCTGCCGGACCATGACAATGGAAACAGCATGGGTGCTTCAGCACACCAATTTCATGGAGATGACTGCAACGAATAATCATAGTGTGGTGCCTCGCGTTCGCGCTCTCTTTTTCTACGCAACCTTGTCGAGCTAAAACGAACGGGCGATTTATTATAGCACAGTTTCGTCAAACACACGCCCCTTCTCCATACAGCAGAGCTTTTCCATCTTCTAGAATTGGAAGTGTGATGGCTCTACGAGCCAGCCATGATAATGCAAGTCGCGCTCCATATTCTCTGCAATAGGAAACGACTTGTGTAGGAAAGCCCTGAAAACATGGGCAGGGCCTTGCAGTTTTCCACACAGACACTCCATGCTAGGTTTCCAGGGCAATCGCATCTAGTTAACCCCATCCAGAACGCGCAAAAGATACTGATTGTCCCATCCGGATTTGAGACGTTTGGCATGGATGCCAACACGGGAAGAGCGTTCCTGACGCAACAAATTCAAGCTGATATGGCGGAGTACCGCGAGATTTTCGTCGGCATGACCGAGCCTGACGCGCGATTCATCTTCCCGAAAGGCGATATCGAGGACCCAATGCAGGCTGTTTTCAATGCCCCAGTGGCTTCTGACCGCAGTGGCAAAGGTGTTGACTGACGAAAAACTGAGCAAGAAGTAGCGCGTTTCTTTTGTGGTCTTCTGTTCCATGCGCCGTTGCGCCCGAACGACCCCAATGCCTCGCAAGCCTTTCCACTGGTGTTGCGGGTCGAGATACGCCAGGATTTCCGGATCACTCAGGGTCCACTGTTCGCGAATTTCCAATCGACCGTGACCTTTCTCCACCTGTCGATCCAACTCCCAGTACGGGCTGGCAAAGCCGTCTTTTTCCGCGAGAGCAAACGTCGCTTTCACCTCGTCAAAGAGGTTCCCGTGATTGTCTTTGAGAGCCAGGGCGTAGTCGCCGTCTTGCTCAATAATCCGCTCGGCAATCTTCGTTTGCGTCCCCATCGCATCAATGGTCACAATGCAGCCTTTGAGCGCCAGTTGCTCTAAGAGCAGCGGGATGGCGGTAATCTCGTTGGACTTCCCTTCCGTCGCGAGTTGAGCCAACACCAGACGATTTTCGACCGCCCAGGCACTGACCAGATGCAGCGCTTTTTTGCCTCCTGCCTGATCATGCGAGCGGCGCAGCGTTTTGCCATCAATCGCGATCACTCCGTTGACTGTTTGGCTGATCCCTTGCACCCATCGGATGAAGCTGGCTTCAAACTGTTTGGGATCAATGAGCGCAAACACACGCCCGAACGTATCGTGAGACGGGATCCCATTGGGCAAGTCGAGCAAATCCGTAAAAAAGGCCTTTTTGGCGTTCCCAAATTCCTCGATCTCAACCCAGCCTTCTGCTCCACATAAGACTCCACAGATCGCCAGGATGATGATATCCCGTAATCGATGCAGTTTGGTTCGCTCCACCCGAGGGTCTTCTACTTGCGCAAACAGACGTTCAAGATCTCGTCGGCCATTCTCCTCCATCTCATAGCCTCCCGCTTTTTTGGCTTATTTTATCACCTCCTCTTCCTTTCCTTTATTGTTGCTGAGCTTATTTAGATGCGATTGCCCTGGCTAGGTTTCCCAGTTTCTTGACAGCTCCAGTTTTGCCTGTTAGACTAAATTCGATAGGCAATAAAGGAAAATATTGCTAGATCATTTTTTGTGCTGATCAGCATCTAAGTTCCTGTGTGCATCTGGAATTGAGAGAACCGGGGAGGCTCTAGACCGAAATGAGTTACGCTGCTCTACCTTCGCTTGATATCGCACATAGTGTCCAGCTGCTTCTCGCGGGCGCGCTGGCCTTTGCGCTCACGTATATTTTTACATTTGGGGTTATTGCCTGCTGCCGCAAAGTTAGCTGGCTCGATCGACCTGAAGCACGCAAAATCAAGACAAATGTGCGTCCCCGGCTGGGAGGTCTGGGAATATTCGCTGCCTTTGTACTGGTCTCGCTTGTGCTTTATCTCCCTACCCTGACGCGCGAACAGGGCCAGACGCAGGTTCTCTTTGGGCATATTTATCCTAAAGAAGTGGTCATCTATGGGCTTTTCCTGATTGCTTCGCTCTTAATCGTTATCATTCATGCTTATGATGATATCAGAGGACTGAAACCGCTGCCCAAATTGCTCGCTCAGACACTGGCGGCCTTGATTATGATGGGCCCTGGTCTACACTCTTTCCACGGCGTGCTCTTCTTTGGCGTCCACAACCCTTTCGCGAGTGGAGTCGCCTATGATCCAGCGTTGCCCTGGTATCAACAACCCGAACTGACATTATTTATTCGTGAACCACTTGTTTCATGGCTGGCTATTCCGGCGGTGATCTTTACCTGGTTCTGGTTTACAGGGATGATGAACGCAATCAATTTTATTGATGGGCTCGATGGCTTGGCAGCGGGAATTGTCGCTATTGCAGGGATATTTATTACGATCATTAGCTGGTCTCTCAGACAGTATAGTATTGCTCTGCTCGGGGCTATTTTTACCGGTGCAGTCGCTGGATTTCTTCCCCACAACTGGAATCCCGCTCGGATCATTATGGGTGATAGTGGCGCACACTTCATTGGTCTGGCCCTTGCAATGCTGGCAGTGATGGGGGGAGCAAAATTTGCCTTGATTTTGATGGTGCTGGGAATTCCCATTCTGGATATCGCCTGGGTAGCAATCAACCGCATTCGCCGCGGTCAGAATCCGATGAAGTTTGATATCCTCCATTTACACTATCGCCAGACCCATCTTCATTACCGGTTGCTCTTTGGCGGACTAGGGGCACGGCAGATCTGCATCATCCTCTATAGTGTCACATTTCTTTCAGGCCTTCTGGCCCTAACCCTTCCCAGCAGATATAAAATTCCCGGCTTC
Source organism: Ktedonobacter sp. SOSP1-52 (assembly GCF_016587395.1). Lineage (NCBI taxonomy): Bacteria > Bacillati > Chloroflexota > Ktedonobacteria > Ktedonobacterales > Ktedonobacteraceae > Ktedonobacter > Ktedonobacter sp. SOSP1-52. The sequence goes on along the minus strand of NZ_BNJH01000006.1, from coordinate 830,914 downwards.
GTGCTCGTCGCTCTGACAATGGGTGTCCTGCTCTGGTGGAGTCGGCAGTTACAAGATAAACGTGAAACCCAACAGGGAGTAATAACTGGCGAGCAATCGAAATAGCTTGAAACTTCAACTCCGAAATAGTGATCTCCAGGATCATTGAAGGGAAGAGAATGGAGGCTCACACATGGCTGAAACATCAGTACGCAGGGAGATGGTACAACGTATTGTCAATAGAGGGCAGCATGATCATCGCATTGTCGGTCTCGTTGCCTATGGTTCTGCCGGTGGACATGAAGTTGATTCCTGGTCCGATATCGACGTCGCTGTCTTTCTCCATGATGAGCAATTTGAGACCTTTACATCGACACTCCCGGAGTGGCTTGATCAGTTGGGAGTACTTCTCCTCTTGATAAAGAATGAGACAATAGGGCATCCTCTCACACGTGCCGTCTATGATGTGGAGCCGCTCCCCTTGAGGGTAGATATGGTGTACTATCGTCTGGGAGAAATGAGGAATGCCTTGCGTTGGCCACAGATTCCAACAGCAGATACGGTAAGTGTCTGGTATGATGCAACGAATGGACAACCTGACTTCCTACATGCAGCAGCTAGCTAAACAGGATTTACACCCGTCGGATCTGCGAGAGGCTTTTGAGCAGACGGCACTGAGCTTTTGGTATTATCTCCTCGATAGCGTCTGCAAACTACAACGTGGCGATCAGTGGGGCACCCGCCAACTCTTCCATGTCACCGTTATTCCTCCACTCATCAGGCTCCTTAGACTGGAAGGAAACGCTATTTCCCGCTGGTATGGATATCCAACAGCCCAGGGAATAGAACGCGCACTCTCGCCTGAGCGTCTGGTCCAGCTCAACGCCTGCCTTCCTGATGCTGCTTCTCTGAAAGGCATGGCCGATGCACTCAAGAATACAACTCAGTTGGCCTCAGAGGTATGTAGCAACGTTACCACCCGGTATGGTTATGTCTGGCCTCAGGTACTGGCGAAGCGTGTAGAGATAGTGCTTACTCATTGTTAAATGGACTTCTCTACATACCCTCACGGTTACTCTCTTGAAGTGCCACTCAGGCCATGACCAAGTTCATGTGAGAAAAAACAGAGAAGCATGACACACCATCAATTGTTCATCCTAGCAAGCAGGCACACCGAAAGCGTCCTAGAACCTCGTTCTACTAACACTTATACGACCTCCAAATTGCTTTTTCGGGCGTTTTCTCCATTTGCCGCAATATGGTAAATGTCTTTTCATAACAAAATCGCCAAAAAACGCCGTTTTCGGCGTCTCATAGCCTGGCTTATATCTCCAATCGTACACAATCGCTTTTTCGCCCACTCAAATTTTAACTTTGACTATTTGTGTCTGCGTATTGAATACTTTCCTCTATCCAGCCGTCAATGTATTCTTCAATCTCCCGCACAGTGTCAGTTTGCGTGAATCCATCGAGGTATGCGGTGAGATAGAAAAAGAAAAAAAGATAGCAGTAATACGCCAGCCGTTCCAAACGCAGGGTGTGTCTAATGCCGTTCTGACACAGAGCATTATAAAAAGCGTCCCTTGCCCAATCCCGGCAGCACATGACCCATGCATCACGTTCCGGCGGCGCGAGGATGGGGGTGTCCCAATCCACGATGAAGTACCTGTCACCGTTCACAATCAGATTTCCTCCGGCATCGCCGTGGGTGATGAAGAAGTCCGCCGTGTCACCTCGGCACAGCTCGGCAAAGTATTTCAACCTCTTGGCTCTATGCTCCAGCTTGGCGCGATTTTTCTCAAGCAGTGAGTGAATCTGTATGTTATCCAGCGCGTTCCATTGCTCGAAGAACTTATCGGCGCTTTTGCCCGAAAAATCTTCACGGAGAATGGGAACGCCACAAGACGGAACTGCGTATACCTTCGCCAGCATTTGATATTCCGGGATTTTTGTAGCGTCTGTTTCTATGTTTTCACCGTCAATCCAGTCGAAAACGCCGAGTATTGCGCCGTCAAATCGTGTGGACAGGTCGTAGTCTTTTGTCTTTACGATTCGGCTGATGAAGTCAATGCCGTGGTCACATAGGTGCTGGATTATAGAAAAGCTGCGTTCATAGACGGCTTTATGCGCGGCGGGGTAAACCAGTTTTAGAAAATAGCTGCTATTCGTAGCGTCCAGCCGCCACGTTTCACCGTAATAGCCGCGTTTTGCGGGTGCTAGTACGGCGGCGCTTATTCCATATTTCTGCCTGATGAACTCAAGCAGACGATGTTGGTATTCCTCGGAACGGGGGGTGCTGCTGTACAATTATTCCTCACTCCTTTGATTGAAACTGGTGCTATTATAGCGCAAAATCAGGCTGACAGGCACACCGAATGTGTCCAAGAGCCCTCATTTATTTTCTCGCTTACTTGCTTAGAGTGACTTGTGAAGAGAGCTAAAGCCTGGTAACGGTTTAACAGTCCTGACACATAAATTGGTTCTCCGTCATCTTCCGTGCAGGGAAATGTGGTATAATGAGAGAAAGATTCCCCACGAACATCTCCAGCTATTCAAGAAAAGAGTCTATGTTCCTCATCACATTATTACCCGACCTTCCTGGTTGCTTAGTGGAGCAGGTGGGCCAAACTGAGGAAGCCATTGTGATCACGGCTTGTGCCACGACATCAAGCGCCTGTTGTCCCAATTGCCAACACATCTCGTTCCAAGTTCACAGCACATACACCCGTTCACCAAAGACACTGCCTTCGAATGGTCGACCGGTTCGTCTTCTGCTCCACGTCCGAAGGTTTCGCTGTTCTAACCCCATTTGTCGCCGAAAAACGTTTGCAGAATCCTTTCCTCTCCTGGTCGCTCCTCGTGCTCAGCGGACCTGCTCTGCACAAGAACTGTTACGCATCATTGGCGAAACGATGGGAGGGGAAGCAGGCGCGCGGTTGAGCCGACGACTGGCAATGATGTGCAGTCCCGCGACCCTCTTGCGGCTTGTCCGCCAAGCCCCACTCCCTTCTTCCTCCACCGTACGAGTCGTGGGAGTGGATGAGTGGGCATGGCGCAAAGGTCAACGGTTCTGTCAGAATTCAGAGAAAGGCTTGTCCTGGCGATCGTTTACAAGGTATGCTGAGAACAATAACTCATATGTGAGATTGACCCGGAATTGGAGAGGACTCGAACGTGGAAGTTGAGTCAGGGGAGAGACGTGAAAAACGTTAAAACGTTCTATTTATCTTAAAATAAGAAGCACCAACGTTAAAGCGTAACGTAACGTTTACACATAAACATCATGTGACAATTGATGTTATTTGTCAAGTGTGAGTTTCTTTGCTTCTTCCTGTTTTTCAAAGGTAACTGGGCTAAGATAGCCCAGAGCCGAGTGTCTTCGTTTTCGGTTATAATAGACCTCGATGTACTCAAAAATAGCGATCTTCGCCTCATATCGACTTAAAGAGGGAAAAGGAGCATCACATTCTTCCTTGAGTGTCCCGCAAAAACTTTCGATCATCGCGTTATCAGGTAGGACTCCATTAAGATATTGTTGGCGAATGAGCAGAAGCTATGCAACAGCTACTTGCTTGACAGAAGCGAGCAGCTCTGCAAAACGAGAGGTTGGCGTGGTTGCCAGCTTCGCTTCTGCAATCCAATGACAAGCCCGAAGCATGTTGATGGAGGTCGCTGTTAGAAACGCCTGGAGATTGAGTTTTTTCATGCCAATGTATCGGGATCTGCGTATCTCACAGGTACGTACACTTTGAGCAACGGTTCCTTCAATGCCTGCTCGCGCTGCATACAACGCCCGGAATTCAGCGGTTTTCTGACGTTTTCGAGCCTGCTGAAGTGCCACATAGCTGGCTTCATCTGGTCGCAAAATGAGCACTTTGGCTGCGGTTGACGAGCACTTCTCATGAAGTGTGCAAACCCGACAAAGGGGAAGGGGAAACCGGATACGCAGACTTGGCTTTCCATGTCGATCAGGGATATGTCCCCAATCTCGGCTTGTCTGCCCAGCCGGACACAGGACCTGTTTGGCCTTCCAATCAATGTGGAAGTGGCTATGATCAAAACGCCCAGCTTCTTTTGAGGCCCAACTGGTATCAGGAAGAACCGGCCCAACCAGATCAACCTGGTGGCGATGCTGACTCGTGGCAAGCAGTTCGGCGTCCACATAGCCTTTATCGACCAGGTGCTGGCTGGGGAGAAGTTGCTTGCCAGCCAAGCGTTCATGAAGATTTTCCATGACGTCTCCATCTGGGAGCGTGGATGCTGTCGTGGTAACTTCGAGCACAAAATGAGGCTGATCAGCGTCACATCCTTCGGTAAAATGCACTTTGTAGCCAACCCATCCTGTCTGCTTCTTCTTGCTGTATCGCGCCTCCACATCATATGGCGATTGGATCAAGAGCGCTGCTGGGGGAAGCTCCTGATCTTTTCTCCAAGGCGTTCCCTGCTCACTCGCGTGATACTGCTGGATCCAAATCCTTCGCAGAATCTCTACTGCTGGGAGTTCTTGTAACCAGGCATGGGTTGTGCTGCCCCAGATGCTCTCCAGGAGCATTCGGCCGTCAGCTCCAATCTGCTCTGCGAGCTCTTGACGCGCTTTCTCGTCCTTTGGTAAACGAAAGTCGCTAAAGCGCGATCTGTATCGTTTTTCCCATTCAGGTTGAACACGCTCAAGAAGCCAATCGGGAGCTACTTCTGCCAGGATATTGAGGACATGGCGCATGGCTTCTCCAACACCTTCAAGACGGTTCACAGCTCGAATAGCTGCCAGAACATGCGTTGAATCCGTGCGTTGTTTGCCTCGCGCTTTGATCCAGCCTCGTTCTCGGAATTGAGATAACATGAGATCAAAAAGACGGCGCTCAGCTTGATTAGCCAGGAGACGACCACGAAATTCACTCAACACGGAAAAATCAAATCCTGGATCCTTGATTTCCAAGCGGAAGCGCGTATTTCCAATCAATGCGCGTTTTCACTGCATCCGCTGCTTGCCGATCCGTTAACCCCTCTGCGTATTGCATCACCATCGCCAAAGCGAGCCGCCAAGGGGATTCCGCTGGTTGTCCTTTTGCTGGAAACAGGTCCAAGAAATCTTCATCCTGAAAAAACGTTCCTAATGCATCTCGCATATGAATACATGTATTTCCCTTGGGCAAAATGGCGCGTGCTATCTGTACGGTTTCTTCTGGGATTGGCGGGATCGCTTGTGGATGTAGTGACATGGGTTCTCTCCTGAATGCTTGTCTTTTTTGTGCTCCTTTAGTATCTCATATTTTGCTCCATATCAATTCGCCAACAATATCATTAACCGGTGAAAGTGAGAGGGACTTGCAAAAATCAGGCTCCATTGACAAGATATGGATATGCAAACCACCACATCTGACCCAATGGAGCCGTCGAGAGTATTTTGCCCGAATGTGGCGTGCTCCGCAAGAGGGCAAATAGGAGCGGGCAACATCGTCATTCATGAACGCAAGCGGCAGCGCTATCGTTGTACATGCTGCCGCAAGACCTTCAGTGCTCGCCGAGGAACCATGTTGGAAGGGCTGCGCAAGCCAACCGAGCTCATTGTCATCGTCGTGACGCTCCTGTCGTATGGGTGTCCACTTCAAGCCATCGTGCATGCCTTTGGTCTGGATGAACGCACCGTGGCCAGTTGGCGTGATCGAGCCGGAGCTCATTGTCAACAGGTGCATCAAGACATCGTCGAAATCGCTCAATTGGACGTGCAGCATGTGCAAGCCGATGAGATTCGCGTCAAAGGCTGCAAGCTGGTGGCATGGATGGGCCTAGCCATCATGGTCAAGACTCGCCTCTGGCTGGCTGGAGCTGTCTCGCTCACGCGAGATCGAGCGCTGGCTGATCGGCTTCTCCAGCAGGTTCGACGCTGTGCAGAGCCTTTGAAAGCGCTGTTGGTCTTGACCGATGGCTGGGCGGCATACCCAGGCAGTATCAAGCGAGCCTTCCGTGAAAAGGTCAAAGAGAAGCCAGGACGAGGGCGCGCCCGCTTGTGCCTCTGGCCAGAGCTCCACATTGGAACGGTGATCAAGCGCACACAGAAGAAACGGGTGGTCGAGGTCACGCGCACCATGTCCTACGGCTCGCAAGAGGAGGCTGAGCGGCTCTTGCAGCAATCGAAAGGAGGCAACGTCCTCAATACCGCTTTCATTGAACGCTTGAATGCCACCATGCGTCAGCGGCTTGCCACCTTGACGCGCAAATGTCGTCAGAGCGCTCGCCGCCTGCGTTCATTGGAAACGGGCATGTACCTGCTCGGCACGACGTACAACCTGTGTTGGCCACATCACGAGCTCTGCAAGCCGACCCATGAGGGCAGAGCCTGTACGCCTGCGATGGCGGCGGGGCTCACAGACTATATCTGGACGATGAGCGAACTCTTGCACTACAAAATCGCTCCCCTGCCATGGGTTGAGCCCAAGCGGCGAGGGCGGCGAAAGAAACAGGCTCAAACTCCTGCTCCAGTAGTCCAGTCCGCTCGTCTTCGGCCGCTGGTTCGTCTGCGCAAGGGCGTCTTATGCTCAGCCACCGGTTAGTGGGGTTCTACCCGTTATCATAACAATCTCCTTTTTTACTCATGCTGATCTGAATATGATGCTGGCACAGCAAGGCTTGATACGCCAGGCTCGCATATTCGCTGCCACGGTCGGAGTGATGGATCAGGTCAGCTTCAGGCTGGCGTCGGGAAAGCGCGAGATGAAGTGCGGCTTTTGCTAACTCTGCATCATGATGCTCACCCATCGACCATCCGACAATTTTTCGTAAAAATGCATCTATTACCCCTGCAAGATAGAGCCATCCCTCGCGTGTCTCGATAGAGGTAATATCTGACATCCACTTCTTATTCGGTGCAGAAGCTGCAAAATCACGTTGGAGGAGATTGGGTGCAATCGGCAACGCATGATCGCTGTCCGTTGTTCGGACTTTTCGCTTCTTTTTCCTAGCACTCAGCTCCTTCTCTCGCATAATTCGTGCAACTCGTTTTCTTCCACAAGAAATCCCGTCCTCCTTCAAATCAGCATGGATGCGAGGACTTCCATAATGGCCCCTATGAGAATGATACGCATCTTCAATGCGCTCCGCAAGTCGTTCATCTTCTCGCTTTCTTTGGCACTTTCCTCTTTTACGCCAGTTAGAGTATCCATTTTCTGATACTTCTAATACATGACACATGCGAACAATAGGAAAGAGATAGCGATGCTCATCAATGAACTGAAATTTTACGGATGGGGTTGCGCAAAGATGCTTACCGCTTTTTTTAATATATCCCTTTCTTGCCGTAATATTTCTAGTTCACGCTTTAGATTTCTAATTTCCTCTTCTGGTGGTGTTTGATGCCCCTTTCCAGGAAAAGCTTCCTCACCTCGTTCACCAAATTCTTTACACCATTTGCTTAAAGCACTGTCAGATATGCCGAGATCTCTCGCTATTTGTGTTTTACTTTTTCCACTGGTTTGAACAAACTGAACAGCCTGCTGCTTGAATTCTCTCGTATAAGTCGGTTGAGATTTGCCCATGAAACCCTCCTGGTTGTATTGTAGCAATTTTCTCTTCCCCGACTCCCCAATTCCGGGTCAATCTCAGCATGATGAAAAGTTGCTCATCTCAACGTAAATCCTCTCTGTGAAGCATATCGTGCCTTTCTCTTTGTGAAGCATATTTCGCCCGATTTTTTCTTTAGAAACTGTTTGCTAATGGGAAAGTTGTCGAGAAAGAAAAGAAAGGAGATCGTTGCGACCAACTGAACTAGAAGAAGGAGTCAGAGTGATGCTTCCCCACCGGAATCGACCGGCGTACCCAAGTGATGTTACTGACGCCCAATGGGCCATTCTTGAGCCCTTGGTGCCCAAGCCTTCGACCGAAGGCCGGCCAGCCGAAATTGAGCGGCGGGAGATCATCAATGGCATCCTGTATATTCTGCGCAGCGGAGAGCCGTGGCGCATGATGCCCCACGATTTGCCCAACTGGCAGACGGTGTATCAGTACTTCCGTGACTGGAAGCTCGATGGCACCTGGGAACGCATCCACAGTCACTTGCGCAAACGTCTGCGCCAAGAGTTGGGGCGTGAGGAAGACCCTTCTGCTGGAAGCATCGATAGCCAAACCATCCAGACCAGCGCGGTGCGCGGTGGAGAGCGCGGCTACGATGCGGGGAAAAGTGCGGCCCGTTTCGCCGAAATCAGCATATGCTGCTGAGGGATGGCGAGCAAGGAATGAATCTTGATAACTGAATATCCGACGTGAGGTGCAATCCCTCTCCCGCCCGGTGAAGGCGGAAATGGCCATGCCTTACGGTAGCGACTGGACCTCAATCCGTAAAGCAGGCATGTGAAAGTAGACTCTGAGCCTGACGAGAGTCGAAATCTTTGCCAGGTTGCTATGGTGAGAAGCTCGTCTAACAAGATGAGTAAATCGAATGTGCGTGACCAACCATCATGAGCGTCAACAAGTCAAACAGGCTGAGAGACTTGACCAAAAGGTAGTGATATGATCGCGATGCAGACGCGTCTTTTTCCCCGCCTCTGTTCACTCATCCCCATATCTGGTGGATAGCACACACCTACGGCAACGACAAACGGATATTCGGAACGGGATAACTCTCAAGTGGCTCTTGGCGATGGTCGATACGCCAAGCCGGTTCCAACCAATGCCCTTGAGAGTGGGATTGCCTAAGAAGCAAAAGCCAGGAGGAAAGCTCCTGGATACGCTGACGTAGGCACGATGATATGGAAGGAAGAGGCACCAGTCGTATGCCAAAGACAAAGGCACCCAGGATGAAGCGGCAAACGCCTCTTGATCCTGAGAGTGAGCGTTGGCGCGCACTGCCCTGGCGCAAGTTCGAGCAGCACGTGTACAGGCTACAAAAGCGCATCTTCCAAGCCCAACAACGTGGCAACACACAGGCAGTCCACTCACTCCAAAAATTGTTGATGAAGTCGAGGGCAGCCCGACTGCTGGCGGTACGACGGGTCACGCAGGATAACCAGGGAAAGAAAACTGCTGGGGTGGATGGAGTCAAATCGGTTCCCCCAGCCCAACGCTTTGAACTGGCCGAACGCATTCACCCCAAGCACTGGAAACGCGCGAAGAGCCTCCCGGTCCGACGCGTGTATATTCCGAAGCCAGGAAAACTCGAAATGCGCCCATTGGGCATTCCCGTCATGGAGACGAGATCCCAGCAAGCTCTGGTAAAATTCGCATTGGAACCGGAATGGGAAAGCAAATTCGAGCCGAACAGTTATGGATTTCGCCCTGGACGCTCCTGTCAGGATGCGATGGCTGCGATCTTCGTGATCATTGCGCATAAGGCCAAATATGTCTTAGACGCTGATCTGAAAGGCGCATTCGACAACATCCGCCACGAAGCACTCCTTGAGAAACTGAATACCTTCCCAACCATGCGCCGTGTCATCAAGACATGGCTCAAAGCTGGGGTTGTCGATCACGGAGTCTTTGAAGAGACAACCCGAGGAACTCCACAAGGAGGAGTCGCCTCACCGTTATTGATGAATATAGCCCTTTATGGCATGGAGACCGCCCTCATGAACGCCTATCGAACCAAAACGGATCGACCCCAACTGGTTCGATATGCGGATGACCTGGTGGTGTTCCATCCCACAGAAGAAGGTGTAAAGAAAGCTCAAGAAGTATTAGCGACATGGTTAGCCGACATGGGACTGGAACTCAAGCCAAGTAAAACCAGGATTGCTCATACGCTCCGAGAATACCAGGGCCGGATTGGCTTCGACTTTCTCGGCTTCACCGTCCGCCAATTCCCGGTAGGAAAAACCCACTCGGGAAAAGCGAACCAATATGGGCCTCCACTTGGCTTTAAAACCATCATCACACCGAGCAAAGAAGCCGTTCAACGACACGTTGCCGAGATGAGGACGATCATTAAAAAGAACAGAAGCGCATCTCAGGATAAGCTCATCAGAGAGCTCAATCCAGTGATACGCGGATGGACCAACTACTACCGGGCTGTGGCTGCAAAGCGGACGTTCAGCCATTGTGGACATGTTCTCTATCTGCAACTCAGGTCATGGGCGAATTCCAGACACCCCAACAAAAACAAGCATTGGATAGCACAGAAATACTGGCACGTAGATGACGGCAATGGCTGGATATTTACTGACCAGCAGGGAACGACCTTGCGAGAACACCCGCAAACGCCTATCCAACGACATGTGAAAGTACGGGGAACAGCCAGCCCATACGACGGTGATTTGCTCTATTGGAGTAAGCGGCTACGAACCCATTCGATGTTCAACGGGATGTTAGCAAAACTCCTTCAGAAACAACAGGGCAAGTGCCGATGGTGTGGACTCTTGTTCCAAAATGGGGATCTCCTTGAGGTGGATCACATCACTCCCAAAAGCGAAGGCGGAGGAAATGAGATCAGCAACCGATTTGCGCTCCATCGACATTGCCATGACCAACGACACGCTCGGAAGGTCGTGGGTACCTCTGACAAAGGCTATATCATTGAGGAGCTGGATGATGCGAAAGTATCATGTCCAGTTTTGAAGCCGAGTAAAGGAGGCGACTCCTCTGCTTAGGTTAACAAAAGGTTCGGCAGAAAACGCCATCTGCTCGTTGATACCGAAGGCTTCGCGCAGACAGTGCGCGTGCATGCTGCCGACATCCAGGATCGTGATGGCGGCAGGCTCTTGCTTGCCGATGGGCCTGACCGATATCCTCGCATGAAACATGTGTGGGTCGATAGCGCATACGCTGGCACGTTTGCCGATTGGATCCAAGAGCAGTTTGGCTGGAGCGTGCAGGTCATCAAACTGCGCACGCCCCATCGCTTCCAGGTCCAACCCCGTCGATGGGTGGTGGAGAACACCCAATCACAATGCCCCTGAAACACTTTGGTTGACAGAACCCACGCCACGTCCTATGCTTGGTATCAGTGGGCTGCTGCAGTTGCTTACCTGGGTTGAGCAGAGACGGGTGGCCCAAGCCTCACAGCATGAGGAAGGTGGTGTTCCATGTCCAGTCTCTTACCCAACACAGCTCCCCCCCGCCCAATTCCAGGCAAGTAATCAACCTGTGGGCGGATCTGCCTCAGACCAGTCGTCAGCGACTCCTCTGGCTGTTGAGCCACCTCCTCGAACGCCAACTGGAGCCAAGCCTCGTACCAAGCAAGGGGGACGACGATGAGCTCGACGACAGTGCTGAATAAATCCGGCCTTACCGCGCTCGAGGACCTGCGCACAGAGAAACTCCATGCTTGGCACCGTGAGCGTTTAGCGGTTGTCTATGTGCGTCAATCTACCGTTCAACAAGTCCTTGACCATCAGGAGTCCACACGACTCCAATATGGGTTGGTTGGTTGGGCTCAGACACTGGGGTGGGGCGTTGACCGCGTCCTGGTGATCGATGATGACTTGGGCAAGTCGGGAGCCAGTGCGCAAGGGCGAACCGGGTTCCAACGGCTGGTCTCGGAAGTGAGCCTGGACCACGTTGGGATTATCTTCGGGGTCGAGATGTCGCGTCTGGCGCGCTCCGTACCCTGACTGGCATCAACTCTTAGAGCTCTGCGCGCTCTTTCATACCTTGATTGCTGACCTGGATGGAATTTATGACCCGACGCAGTACAATGATCGCCTGCTCCTTGGGTTGAAAGGAACGATGTCAGAAGCTGAACTCCATGTTTTGAAGCAACGTATGCATCAGGGACGTTTGAGCAAAGCTCAGCGCGGAGAACTGCAGTTTGCGCTGCCAGTTGGCTATGTCTGGAGCCCTACAGGAGAGATCCAGTTCGATCCCGATGAACAAGTGCAACAGGTCGTACGGTTCCTCTTCCGGAAATTTGAAGAGCTAGGCACACTCGGCGGACTCGTCCGCTACCTGGCTCATCACCAGATCCAGTTGGGTATTCGCGTTCGAGAGGGACCAGGCAAAGGGGAACTCGTCTGGCGCCGCCCCAATCGGGCCACGATCCAGATGATGCTCAGACATCCTCTCTATGCTGGTTCCTACGTTTATGGACGCCGACAGGAAGATCCACGTCGCAAACAGCCAGAGCGACCACGCACAGGCCGTGTGGTGATGACCACCGACGAGTGGCTAGTTCTGCTGCCCAACCGCTGTCCGGCCTACATTTCTCCTGAGCAATACGAGCACAACCAAGCGCGACTGCAGGCAAACCGCGCCCGTGCTGATGCCATGGGAGTTGCACGGGGTGGGCCAGCTCTCTTAGCTGGTTTGGTCGTGTGTGCCCGCTGTGGCTGTCGCTTGAATGTCCATTACGATAATGGTGGGGACCATCTTCACACCTATGAATGTATCGAGCGCTGGACGCACTACGGGGAACCAAAATGTCAACATCTCGCGGGACCATGCCTCGATACCTTCGTGAGCCAGCAGGTTCTTGCCGCCTTGGAGCCAGCCGCCTTAGAGTTATCGCTCACAGTCACCGAACGAGTGGAGCAGGAGCGCGCTGAGTTGGATCGGCTTTGGCAGCAACGGCGAGAACGGGCGGCCTACGAAGCCGAGCGGGCAGCTCGTCAGTATCATGCGGTCGAACCTGAGCACCGGCTCGTCGCCCGAACCCTGGAACATGCATGGGAAGAGAAACTGGCAGATCAGCAACAGCTGGAGGAGGAATATCATCGATTTGTCCAACAGAAGCCTCGTGTGCTTTCGGATTCCGAACGGGAGGCCATTCGTCGCCTGGCGACCGATATTCCCGCGATCTGGGCGGCTCCAACGACCATGGATGCCGATCGCAAAGAGATCCTGCGGCAGGTCATCGAGCGAGTCATTGTCGATGTGCAGGGCACCAGCGAGCAGGTGAAAGTACGGATCGAGTGGATCGGTGGTAGTCACACCGAAGGCGTTGTGATTCGACCCATTGGCAAGCTAAGCGAGCTGAGTACGTATCCGCAGATCTGTCACCAGGTCCAGGTGTTCACCGAGGCGGGCTGGGCGGCGGTAGCAATTGCTCAGGCGTTGAATGATGCAGGCTTTCGCCCTCCTCGTTCCACCACCGGCTTTCGCACAGAGATGATCTCGCAACTGCAACGCCAATTAGGCGTGAAAGCGCCACGCCCGCGGGTTCGACACCATGAGTGGTTCCTGTCCGACGAATGGTGGCCCGCTGAACTGGCTCGCCACCTCCACATTCCACGGGGGACGCTCTTGCACTGGATTCGTCAGGGAGTGATCCGAGCACGCCAACTTGATGAGCCCTTGCATCGCTGGGTCGTGTGGGCTGATGAAGCGGAACAGGAACGGCTTCGAGCGTACCATCAGCGTGCGATTGGAGATGATTTCCGCCACCGCTGGACAGATGCACCACTTGCTGAACAACCTTGACGAGGATATCATACCAGCAAATGAAGAAAGGATTGCACAATGGCAAGCTCTCAGAAACAGAAAACAGCTTTTGGGGGTAGTATGACTGGGTCGTGGAGCGAACGTTCTCCTGGATCTCTCGCTGTCGACGCCTCTCACGCGACTTTGAGGGTCGCTGCGATACGAGCGAGGCATTCATCCATGTGGCTCTCAGTCGACTCATGCTGGCTCGGCTCTCCAAATTGACTGGCTAGATTCCCTTTAGCAAACACATTCTTAGAGAGAAAATACTCCTAAGAAAAACGATAACAACGTGTCCCCTTACGAGGAATTTGGTGTCGTCAGTATCATGTTCTTTAGAAGCGCCAACAATGGCGAAACAACGAAAAGAGCGGAGATGGAGGGAGGAAGGTGTGAGTGAAGCGCCCAGGATGATCGTTGCTGATAGACCAGATCGGGGGCGAATGTATTACCTCGTCGATGACGAATATGATTTCATCATTGAGGCCAAAGAATTTTTGGACTGGAAAGCAGCGACGAACTGTGCTCCAGCCACGGTGAAGGCATATTGCTCCCGACTGTTGTGGTATTACCGCTTTCTTGCCCAGCGAAACCTTGGCGCCCCCGAAGTAACACCAGCGGACCTGACTGAATTTGTCATATGGCTCTGCAATCCGTATCGCGACGTAGAGGCTGTTTCCGCCATTCATCAACCTGGCCCATTGACGGCATCCAGTGTCAATCTCATTCTCCAGGCGGTCGGTGCCTTTTACCACTTCCTTGTGCGTCGGGGCAAACTTGTCGAATCCCCCGTTCGTTATGTGGATGTGCCCAGAGGCAAATGGCTGACAGAGCGCGATTTGTTAGCTCATACTCGACGAGGACCGGCGGTTATTCAAAGAATGGAGTTGAAGCTGAAAGAGCCTGACCGGCTTCCTCCTACGGTATCAGAGCAAGACTTCCGGACCTTCATCGATTGTATTCATATCGGGAAGAACCCAAACAGTGATCCAACAGGTTTTCGTGACCGCCTGTTGTGTCTCATGCTCAAAGAGGGGGGATTCCGCATTGGAGAGGCCCTTGGCATGAGGATGGAAGATCTCGAATTCGGAAAGCAGGGCGTGCACGTTCGCTTTCGCCCTGACAATGAGAACGGAGCAAGAGCCAAGGCTGGATATGGCCGTGATCGCTTTGTCCACTTGCCCACCGATATCCTCGGCCTGCTTGATATCTATCTTACAGAGGTCTGGATCGAAGCCAATCTCCGCACAGATCACCTCTGGCTTGTACTCAAAAAAGAGGCGAGAAGCCGAGAAGGACAGCCAACGTATGGAACGGCACTGACCGTCGCCGCTGTGGACAAAATCTTCCAGCACTACTCTACTGACCTCGACAGAGAGAGGTAAAGAATGAGGAGGGAAAGCCGATAGAAGGAGGAATGGGAGCACCAAGAAAAGCCGATTGGCGAGAAGAAAGACGCAAACGCGCCTGGGTCCTCAAACATGAGGGATGGAAACAAAAAGATATTGCCGTGGCATTGGGAGTGAGCGAAGGAGCCGTGAGCCAATGGATCAAACAAGGAAGAGAAGGGGGAGAAAAAGCCCTCAAAGCGCATCCTGCAAAAGGAGCGACACCTCGCTTGACGGCTGAACAGAAGGCGCACATTCCGACGTTGTTGGCGAAAGGAGCATCAGCCTATGGGTTTGTCGGGGAGGTCTGGAATAGTCGAAGACTAGCCCAAGTGATCAAACGAGAGTTCAAGGTGAGCTATCATCCCGACCATTGTGGTCGCCTTGTCCGCGAGATGGGGTACAGTATCCAAAAACCGGTGGAACGAGCGACACAACGTAATGAGGAGGCAATTGAAGACTGGAAAGAACATGAGTGGCCCGCTCTAAAAAAAAAGCCGCACAAGAAAGGCGAACGATCGTTTTTGTAGACGAATCAGGCTTTTATCTTCTGCCGATGATGGTGAGAACCTACTCCCCGAGAGGACAGACCCCGATAGTGCGTGTCAAGTTGACCCGCGATCATCTCTCGGCAATTGGAGGCATCACCCAAGAAGGGCGAATCTTCATGCAAACACAAGAGCACGCCTATAGAGCCGAAGACGTCGTACGATTTTTACGAGCCTTACTCCGCAAGATCTCAGGCAAGTTGCTCATTATTTGGGATGGCTCGCCAATCCATCGCGCGAATGTGATCAAAACCTTTCTCTCCAGTCCAATAGGGAAACGGGTGCATCTCGAGCGGTTGCCTGGCTATGCTCCTGACCTCAATCCTCAGGAATACGTGTGGAATCTCCTCAAACGCCGCGAACTCAAAAACCTGTGTTGCCAGGATCTCACTCACCTCAACCAAGAGCTTGTGCGTGCCAAAGAGCGCCTGCGTCATCGACGCGATATCCTTCAACGTTGTTTTTCTTATGCACTTGGTGAAGTTTAGTTGTTTATGACGAGGTCAGTAAGTCAACAACTGAGCCAGAAATCTCATGACCCATGATGATTGGCTTCGCACGCTCTTGCCCATCGGCAGTCTTCCACGTTGGAACCCATTCGAGCTCCTGCGGAGAAATACCAACAGCATGCACTTGAAGTAAAATCTCACCGACTCCAACGTGAGGTTGCTCCACATCCCCATACTCGATCACTTCTGGACCACCTTGCTGAACAGTAATATAGGCTGCTTTCATTCTCTCTCGGCTCCTTTACCTGAACATATCAAACACATACGAGCTTGCTGGATATTCATTCTAATCATAGAAGTATCCTGGATATCAAGGTCTAGAATTAGACCTTCATGGATAAATATGATCACGAAGTGCATTAGCATGAGGTAAGCTCCTGAGGATAAACGGTGCGCCGGCGGGAGAGACAAAAGATGGCGACCATGCGGGTTCGCAAAACCGCTATCTGGGAATCTTCTTTTTGAAAGAAGAGCAGGAGAGGAAGATGAGGGCGGGACCACACACAGAAACGCAGCCACCAAAAAGGGAGCAGTGGCACCTCTTTTTGAGCACAAAAGCGCACCTTTCTTTGCCATCGCGATTTGGCAGAAAAAACGCAGGAAGATCACCGATCCGGGCTCCGCGCAGACACAGGAAAAACATGGGAAAAACACAACCAGGGAAACGAGATCTGCCACACAGAGGCCAGCACACAGACCTGGAGAAGAAAAACAGGCTTTAAGTAGCTGCTGGAGCCTGTCACACGCCGAAAAATGCTTTCACCTATCACAGCATAGGGGACACTTGAAGCCAGATCATCGAGAAGACAAGGAGACACCCATCAGCGTAGGCTTCCCGAGAGCGTGCCACCACCCGCACCGATCGAGGCTCTGATCTCTTTCTTGCAACATCTCGAAGATCACTACATTAAGATTGGCACGCGCTGTCCATCTCCGGACCAGGCTTGCCCCATTGCGTGAAGAGTACGCAGAGCAGCTCCAGCTCCTGGGCGTCATGGACGGCACGCGCGACACCGAGCGCCGCCTTCACCATCAGGCAGGACCATCTCAGGCGCTTTTCCGAGTGGTTCCGACCAGGGCCAGAGTTCCTCGCCTGTATCGAGCACCATGCGCGCCCTCTCCCCTTCCCCACCTCAGAACGCAGGCCCCTTCCGGCCCATACCTATGAGAAACAACAGCGTGCCCGCCGCCTGTACGACGCGCCCCCGATGGACTCACAGACATCGAACTCGCAGGCCTGCTCCAGCGCCACGCGCGGCAATATTCCTGTCAAACTCACTTTTGAGGAGTAATCGCTGGCTACTCTCTCATAAACTCTTGAATACGAATGGAGGGGAAGACAACACGAAGCCTTCGTGTTGTCTTCCCCTCCGTTCGTACAGAAAGTGGCCTTGCTTGTCTTATGGAAGCAAGAGAGTTGGGAGAGCTGCATTCAAGCCAAGGTACTGATGAGCTACATCTCGTTGCGCATCCAATGGGTTAATCGGGAAAATTTCCTGATGCATTGCCAATCGTATAAGGAGTAGAGATATTCGGATACACGATCATCATGTCCATGCCATGATTGGCGTGATACAGATTATGACAATGCAACATCCATAACCCAGGGTTATCCGCGTAAAAAGCCACGTCATAGCTCTCATGTGGTCGTATACTGATGGTATCGAGGTGTACAGGACTGTCGGTCAGCGCCCGACCATTCTTTGTGAGTACCGTGAAAGTATGTCCATGCAGATGCATCGGATGAATACCACTATCTGCATTATTCTCAAAATGGAGTCGAATGAGCTGCCCCGGCTTGACCACAATTTCAGGACTATCCGGGAAGGTTTTGCCATTCAAGGTAAAGACCGGCCCAGGCCGACCATTGGAAAAGCCAATCGTGAAGCCAAGCGAGATCGAATAGGTCGCATCAAAGTGACTCTGGAGGGTAATGGGGTCTGTTCGCGGCTGCCCGTAGGTCGCCAAGTTAAACTCGTTCTGGCTGAGAGATGGAAGAGCACTGGAAACGAATTGCCCCTGCCCAACAAGCACCGCAGGCGTCTTTGCATACTCTTGGTCACCATCTTTGGCAATGAGCAGCGCGACTGGACCACTCTCAGGCATACGAAAGCGCAGGTCATAGCGCTGCCCCCCATCAATTGAGAGGGGAACCGCTGTCAGCGGCGTTGGTCCGTTGAGATCATGCCCATCGAGCGCAGCAACCAGGAAAGGCGTTCCAACCAGGGTCAAGTGATAGGGATAATTATCGGTATTGACAAGGCGCAGGCGAACCCACTGACCAGGCTGCGCCGAGACATGCACCGCTCCCATGGCCCCATTGAGCGTCGGAATGCTATTCCAGATATGGAGAGCGAGAGCCGTATCTACATCATCATGTACTGTCAGCATGACTGGATCAACAATGACCATACCATAAAGGCCATGGCCTGTTTGCTCAAAGCTTTCCTGATGCGAGTGATACCAGTACGTCCCAGCATCTTTCGCCAGAAACCGATAGGTATAGGTCTGTCCTGGTTTGACGGCGTCTTGAGTGACGCCTGCGACCCCATCGGCAATGTTAGGAACGGTAATGCCATGCCAATGAATGGTGACACCAAAGGAGAGGTGGTTGACAAGATGTACGATGACCAGGTCTCCCTGTCGCACATGGAGTGTGGGCCCGGGTGAGGTACCATTGAAGGTCCAGGCGTCGCTGGCATTACCCGAACCAAAGGAAAGATGAGCAGGTTGAGCTGTCAGAGTAAATGTATCGATATGAGCGGCTGTCTGCGGTGCTTGTAGCGTGTCTATGGGCGTACCTGAACCGGATGAGGCGGACCTGTTCCCAGTCTGGCACATGCTTCCCATATCGCTCATATTCATATCTTTCATATCTCCCATATTACAGGCGGTCCCCATATTGATCCTATCAGGGTAGCGAGAAGACCACATGCCCCATCCAATACCGCCGCCAGCTACGAGCAGAAAACAAAGTGCACCCAGAAGAATACGCCTCACCATTTTCTTTCGCGCCCGCTTTTTCGCTACCGGCTTCCCCTCTTGGGGAGCGATGACGCTTTCCTGTTGTTCTGTTTCCCTCTGTTTCTTCATACTATCTTATTCCTCAATTTTCAGGTTTCTTCTGCTGTTCTATCAGATTAACAATCTTTGTATCAAGCCACGCTAATGTAGCATCATACGAGTGAATGTGGTACTCGGCCAACTGTAGGATGAAAGAGCGCTCCTGATCACGAATTTCAGGGTTGGACATAACCCTGCTGATCCCATGAGCGTAATGTTCGCGCAAAACGCTGAGGTACTCGCGATAGTGCTGTAACACAGCAAGTTGTACGGAAGAGTCCACCAGACCGAACTTGGAGAGCTTGACCGCAAACAGGTCTGGATAGTCTGGACTATATTCGCCCGGGTCACGCATGAGGGCAAAGAAACGGTCCCGACCAGCATCAGTGAGACGATAGAGCTTGCGTGTCTGTCTATGCCCCTCGTGAGAAACTGCAGTGTCGTCTTGTTCACTCTCGGACGTAATCAGACCTTGTTGTTCAAGTCGACGAATAAGGGGATAGAGTGTTCCCCAGCTAAGCCGATGAAATGGACCCAAAATGCGCTGTATGATCGCGTGGAGTTTATAGCCATGTTGAGGTCCATTCATGAGTTCGCCCACCACAAACAATTCATAGGCGGGGTGGGGACTACGCCCACCGCTGACTCGTCCAACATCCCTTTTCTCTGGTAGATTCTGCTTCTCTGTCAATGCTCTGCCTGCTTTTCTATATCGATTCGATACTACCGTCATTAGTATACCGAATCGATATAGAAAAAGCAAGAGAGGAACAAGGGCAATTCTTTCTCGATACAGTGATGTTCGTAATCCCACGGATTGCGCAACGAGTTGACCAGTAGCGAACATCTGCTCCAAAATGGTCTCCTTGAAAGGAAAGAAACACCCTTTTTCCAACAAGGAGATCGTCATGACAAGTATCGTCGATTCTTCCATTCAGATCCACACCACAGCCTCTTCCTCCCCTTGTCCGCCTCCTTGGTTCGGGGAAGTCGTACTGGTCGTGACACATCTCAAGAAGCAAGGAGTGCTCACCAAGCTCTGTGAGCGTGTCCGCTTTGCCCGGAAGCGTTTTGGTCGCTACGACGTGGTCGATTTTCTGGCAGTCCTCTTCGGCTATGCGATCAGTGGCGAGCGCACGTTGGAGGAGTTCTACGAGAGCCTCCAGCCGTTCGCTGCCCCATTCATGGCCTTGTTTGATCGTGACCGGCTCCCCGCCCGCTCAACGCTCTCGCGGTTTTTAGCAGCGTTGACAGAGGAACCGGTCGAAGCGCTCCGCACGCTCTTTCTCGATGATCTGCTCGCTCGCTCACTCACACCCGACCAGCAAACCGGAGGGCTGGTGGATCGAAAAGGCGACACCTGGATGGTCTTTGATATCGATGCCACGCGAGAAGCCGCCCGTCAGCGCGCACTTCCCCAGACCGACGACCTGCCTCCCGCATTTCGTCGATTGGATGAGGTCTGTGCGCCTGGCTACCGGGGCCGCAAGCGTGGGGAGGTGGTCAGAACACGGACCACGGTCTCGCAGGCGCACAGTTCTCAGTGGCTCGACAGTTTCGGGAACCGAGGGAACGGGCGATATCGAGAGGAACTGCGCAAGGCCCTTTCAGCCATTGGTCGGTATCTGGCTACCCACCAGCTCTCACCAGAACGCACGCTGCTGAGGCTCGATGGGCAATATGGCAACGGGGCCGTACTCGCCGATGTGGCTGGCTTCACGTTTGTGACGCGTGGCAAAGACTATCACCTGCTTGATCATCCGCTGCTTCAGGCGCGTCTGCACTTGCCTCCCGACCAATTTCAACAACGCCCGGAAAGCCAGATGGTGCGCAGCCTCTACGATTGCCCACAGATTCCGGTGGGACCCGAGGGAACACCCTGCCGTGTGATCGTGGCAACCCATCCGGCGGGCAAAAAGAAGAGCCCAGTGGGCGTCACGCGAGCAGGAGTGGTCTACGAACTGTTCTTCACGAACCTGCCGCAGCACACCTTCACGACCTGCGATGTGGTTGCGTTGTACCTGCATCGTGGGGCCTTTGAGCCGATATTAGCAGACGAAGACATCGAGCAAGATCCTGACCGGTGGTGCTCTCATTCGGCCTGGGGACAAGAGTGCTGGCAACTGGTGGCTCAATGGGTCTGGAACCTGAGGCTGGAACTGGGACATCAAATCCATCCTGACCCGATACGTATCACCGAGTTCGCTCCTGCTATTTCACCGCAGAGCGAGCAGGCTGCCATGCGTCCAGCTTCGTCAGCTCCTCCCTCCGGGTATGCTCCACCCGCCACTGCCACTTCCTGGAAAGCTGGCCGTTTTACGGGTTCAGACTTCTCTCTCCAGCCGGATGGGACCCTGCGGTGCCCTGCTGGGAGCGCGCTGATCGCGCATGAGCAGCGCAGAGAAGCCGATGGCAGCCTGCGTGTGGTCTATGGAGCCAGCATTCGCAGTTGCCGTCCCTGTCCGTTGCGCGACCAGTGTCAATGGAACGGCAGCGCCACAGCCAAACCGCGCCAGGTCAGCGTGCTACTTCATCCGCTCGTGGTTGGGAGTGAACCCATCCGATGGAATGACTGGAGTCGCAGGGTTCATCGACATGCCTGCATCCATCTCCTTCGCCACCAACGCGTGGAGGTGCAGATGGATGCGGATGGATCGTCCTCCGCTCCTTCCGTCGTTTCGCCTCCGCCTCTTTTCCGTGCACAGCGGGCGCATACTCGTCTCTCGTGGCACGAGCGGCTGGCTCGCAATACTCGCGCTTCATCATCTGAGCAGGTAACGATCAGGCTATTCGGCGTTCCAGAAGCCATTGCCGCCTCGCTCGGTAGGACCACAGCTTGACCTTCGCTCCCAACTGCCACCATCGACCCCCTACTCGGACAAGCACGCTTCTCCGAGTGGAGCCGACGTTCCCTCTCTTCGGCCAACACTCCCTCCCCAAAGGTCGCAGGGGAGTGACACAACCCTTGTCGGGCACGTTTGAATACACAAGAGGTTCCTGACTTCGCTGAAGCCAGCAGAACCTGACGATTTCGAGCTATGGAGAGCACCGATGACGCATTTTCACCACCGGAAGTTACCGAACTATTCCACCTTACTCGCAGGACGTCTTCCCCCTGACGAGATTGGCTTTCAATCGGATCGGCTTCAAATTTGGTACAATCACACCGAAGAAGCATGGGTTGATCCTCTGCCTCATGCCCATCGAGAAAGCGACGAATGCTTCATCATTTTACAGGGAAGCGTGGTTGTTGAGGTAGAAGGAGAACGCTTCCTCATTGGCCCCCGCGAGTTCTGTTGCTTTCCTGCGGGCGTGTTTCATCAGGTGGTTGAAGTTCACCCTCCAGTGGAAACGTTGATGCTGCGAGCTCCTTCCGTGGATGACAAAATCTATTGGCAAGAAGCAAACACACCGCCTTCTCTGCTGGAATGACAATCATTGAGCAGAGCTTTTTTCTCTCATCCTCCAAACATCCTACGATTCGCTGAAAATCCAGGATGATCTCCTTGCGAAGCCGATTGTAGCTCCCAAAAACTTGTAGCAATCAGCTCGTTGCGCAACCCGTGGGATGACCCGGTAAATTGGCGCGTTTCTCTCAGATAATTTGCCGACGATTGGCCTGAAGAATGCATTGAGACGATTTTTGAGAAAAACTTCTCTCTCATAATATGGCGGTGCAATTTCATCTCATCTCTTTGATGCTTTTCGGAAAATGCAACGGCTCATTTTGTAAGCATAAAATGGCGTCCTTTTCGGGCTGTTGCAAACGGTGACGAGAAGCAAATCGGATTCGATTCGCCTTACGCGGCGGGTTGGCCGATGAGTTCGAGCGAGACCGCCCACAGTTTCTGTGCGGTGTCCGGGTCAATCGCCCACTGCTTGACGCCGTCGCCATTTTTGAACAAGTCGGCGTCGTTGGGCACCGTGTGGGCCTCCTGGCCGTCGGTAAGATAGTGCCCGCCGGTGTGGGCGAATTCGGGGGCAACTGCCGCGACGAGGGTAGTTGCGGCGCCTTGCTCGACAGTCTTGTAGGCGAAGACCCCGGCGGCCTCGGCGTCGGCCAAGTAATCTTTTTGTTTCTGTGTGAAGTCTCTTTGCAGCCCGGTGGCGACGCCGCCGGGGTTGACAGCGTTGGCGACGATGCCGTCAGCCGCCCAGCGGCGCGTGGCTTCGACCGCGAATAACGAGTCGGCGGTCTTGGACTGCGCGTAGGCCGCCTGCGGGTCGTACTCGCGTCGTTCAAAGTGGATGTCGTCGAACACGACTGGTGATCTCATATGTGCCGTGGAGCTGACTGAGACGATGCGTGCTTCGCCCCGTTCGCGGGCGCCAACGGCGAGGGCGTCATGCAATCCGAGGCTCAGGGTGAAGTGGCCAAGGTAATTGGTGGCGAACTGCAGTTCCCAGCCTTCCGCGGTTCGGGACAGAGTGCTCGGAATGACCCCTGCATTGTTGATCAGCAGATGCAGCGGGCCGTTCCAGTTCTGGACAAAGTTGGCTACTGAGGCTTGATTGGCGAGGTCCAGAGCGGTGACGCGCACACGCTCATTCCTGGTTGACTTCGCAATGTCCTCAGCGGCCTTCGTGCCAGCGTCGGTATTGCGGACTGCGAGGGTGACTTCCGCGCCAGCACCGGCGAGTGCGCGAGCGGTCTCAAGGCCGATGCCAGACGAGGCTCCGGTGACGATGGCACGGACACTGGAGAGGTCGAGACCAGCCACGACGTCCTCAGCGGTGCTTGTGGCGTTGAATCGGGTTGTGATGAGTGAATTGTGTGCTGTCATGAAAACCTCTTGAAAGAAGCATGAGTGTTTGTGATTGTACCGGAAGTGTGGAGAGCCGTGATTGATGACACATACGTCCTATTTGCCCTGGCACGATCTCATCTACACGTAACGAAGAGAACCAAAAAGTCAGGGGCATCTTACCCGAACAGGCGAATGGCATGATCATGATAGTTGGAGTCAGATCAGTAGACCAAACCGTGTGACAATGAGTGCCATACTCTACCTTCCTTTCTCAAACTCAGAACCGATAGTCAGACAACGTCTGGCAATCATTTGTTTCCTAAATGAGCGCTTACATACTCATTTAACAGGAAAATTTTTAGGGCCCTGTCACTGCATTCCAGAAAGCGGTAAAGCCAGCATTCCAAAAACGGTCGGCCTCTGAAGGATGGAGTGCAATGAACTCAATCGTCATATTCATGAGAGAGAGGAGCAAGGCTGTGCCAAATGCATAGGGCTGATCCTTGAGAGCACCATAGGCAAACATCTCTTGAACCATTGCATGAAGAGCTTCGTATCCTTCCATACTCAGGCATTTGGTCTGTTCCCAGATGGAATCCGAAACGCTCAATTGAGTTATGACTTTGTATTTATCAGGATGGGCAATGCCGAATCTCACATACATGTCCCAAATGTAACGAGCACGGACCTCTAAGCTTGCATGGGCGGGATAGGTGTCGAGCATGTTTGTTCGCACTTCGGCCTTCAATTCCAAATACAATTCATTGAGCAGTGTCTCCTTGGTCTCAAAGTAGGTGAAGAGTGATCCTTCTGAGACTCCGGCTACTTTGGCGATTTTGGAGGTAGGGACACTCAAACCTTGCTCGGCGATCACCTGAACTGCTGCCGCAAGGAGAGCGTCGCGTTTCTCTGGACTTTTGGGTCTTGCCATACACTCTCACCAATCGAATAATGACTGAGTACATACTCATTGTAGCAGGCGTGTCAAGGCCGACGCTCTCTCTTGTGCCGGCTACTTGGGACATCTGTTCGATAAATCGGACTGTGATGTATGATGGAGTGAGCTTTCTTGTCAAAGCACGTGGGATGCGTGTACAATCAACGGGGGCCATTCTACGTATGCCCTCCGACCATACGCCGTTCTCACAAAGAAGAGGTTTCTATTTGTGCTGCGTCTCTTTTCCTCGATCACGCAACGTGTCTCTTTTTGCTTTCATACGCTTCAAGAACATGTTTTGCATTGGATTAAACCGTCGACAACTTCCTTTGTACTCGGCACGTTCGCCGATCTGACGCGCAGCAAAGCCGAACTTTTGGCTGAAAATGCGCTCTTGCGACAACAACTGATCATTCTGCATCAACAGGTCAAGCGACCAACCTATTGGAAGACGGATCGGCTTCTTTTCGTGCTCCTTGCCAGGATGGTCCGAACCTGGAACAGGCGCTTTTCCTTGTCCAGCCAGAGACGCTCCTCCGCTGGCACCGCGAGCTTTTCCGTCTGTTCTGGAAGCGCACATCGAAGGGGCATGAGAGAAAGCCGAAGCTCTCGTCCGAGACGATCAGCTTGATCAAGGAGATGGCCGCAAACAATCGGCTCTGGGGAGCGGAACGTATTCACAGTGAGCTTCTCAAGCTCGATATTCGGGTGAGTAAACGCACGATTCAGAACTATATGAGACCTATCCGCCGCAAAAGGCTGAGTGGACAGACCTGGAAAACGTTCCTGCGCAACCATGCGGCAGAAGTATGGGCTTGCGATTTCCTTCAGGTCCCCGACCTCTTCTTCCGCCCGCTTTTTGCGTTCTTCATCATCGAGTTGTAATCGCGAAAGGTCATTCATGTCAATGTGACGCGCTCTCCCAGCGATCCCTGGGTAGCGCAACAGTTGCGAGAAGCGACTCCCTATGGACACGCGCCAAAATATCTGATCCGGGAGAATGATCGCAAATTCGGGCCGGAATTCGCATGAGTAGCAACCACAAGCCGCATCAAAGTCCTTCGAACGCCGTACCGAACCCCACAAGCGAATGCCATCTGTGAACGCTTTCTGGAAAGTGTGAGACGAGAATGCCTGGATCACTTCCTGATCTTCCAGGAAAAGCAGCTGTACCGCCTTCTCAAAGCGTATGTCGTGTACTTCAACCAGGCTCGACCGCATCAAGGGCTGGGGCAGCGAATTCCTGATCCATCGATTCCATCTACTCCTCTGCCGAACCCACCGAACCAGGTGAGCGCCATTCCTGTGTTGAGTGGCTTACACCACAACTACCGCAGAGCAGCTTAAACAATGGCAAGCATATACCCCCAAGAAGCAGGTGCAACCCGTAAAATATCAGATGGAGTATCTGAACGTTCCTTGCCCGTTTTCCCTCACCGGACAAAAGAACAGGTTATTTCTCCGCTTCATTACCGAGATCGGTGCTTCTCTGCTCATAAAGCAAAGGCCTCCCCTTGCTTGGCGGTGCGCCTCTTTGTGAAAGCAATGTGGAAGACGAGAGCGTATCCTGCACCAATTTTCCGATCTTATGAACAGATATTCCAAGTAGCCAACACAGGTGTCGAGGCCTTTGGTGAAATAGTGCTGATCACGTGTGTTCATGGGCGTTTCTTTCCTTTCCCTCCTGCATCGTGATGGCTCATGGGGAGAGTAGATCTTTTTGCAATTTGCAGGTACATTTATTCTACTGGCAGAGAAAGAAAAAAACTTCTCCTATCTTGCTCAAATATCCTCGGTCCGCCGCCGAAAGCCTGGCCCAGAGATACGGAATTCCAAAATTTACAGCAAGACGGTCGATGTCGAGATAGCTTTATTGATCTCCAGTGATCGCCTGCTCGGAACTCTCGACACATATTGAGAGAACTCCGAGCAGAACGTACGTCTATGCCAGGGTTTGCAGCCAGGTCGCAATGGCAGCACCTATCGCTCCAGGAGAATCTTCTTGCAGATAGTGGCTACCTTTGACGGTCACTTCTGCCTGCGACCGCCACGTGCGGCAGAACTCCCGCATCGCCTGCGTCGCCGTTCCCGGATCGTTGTTGATATACAACTTGGGAACATCACTCTGAGCGAGCCACCCCCCATACGCCGTGACCAACTCGATCATGTCCGCACGCTCATCATCAATGGGTGCCTGACGAGGCCAACTCAGCATGGGACGGCGCCCTTCACCCGCTTCAATGAAGGGGCGGCGATATGCCGCCAGTTCTTCCTCGCTCAGTGTCCGTAACACCACGCGCGGCATCAGGCGTTCGATGAACACATTGTCTTCAAGCACCAGACGCTCGCCCGCATTGGTACGCAAGGCCCTCCAGAGATCACGCGTGGCCTCCGGCCAGGTTGCCCAACTCCAGGGTCTCGCGATTGGTTCCATATACGCTAGGCCCTTCACCGCCTGGCGATGCCGATTCGCCCAGTCAAAGCCAAGGGCCGATCCCCAATCGTGTACAACAAACGTAACGCGCTCGCTCACCCCAAGCATCTCAAGCAACCTATCCAGATAGCTACGGTGCTCAAAGAACCCATAAGAGCCAGGACCGCTGTTATGCAACTTGTCGGAATCGCCCATTCCAATCAGGTCTGGAGCAATGCAGCGCCCCAGCCCTTGCAGGTGCGGAATGATATTGCGCCAGACATAGGAAGAGGCGGGATTGCCATGCAAGAAGACAATAGGATCGCCTTCACCAACGTCAATATAGGCCATCTGGTGTCCTAGCACCGTTTGGTGCTGTTTCTCATATGGAAAACCTGCACTCATTATGAAAGCGTCTCCTTCTTTTCTAAAGAAGCCGCTTCCAAGCCTGCAATAGTAGGCTTCATCATCGTTGAGATGGTATTGCGGTTCATTCGCATCATTTCCTCTCCTTGTTTCCAGTATTCGTCGAGCGCAAAAGGACTCGCATCAGCCGTATATGTCATATGTTCGTCATGTTGACCAGCTGAATGTGTGTCCATATTGTATAAGACCCCCTTTCATTCCCGTCTCAGAGCGGCTGGGGGCTGGCCCGTAGCCCATGTATCAGTTCCTCAGCAAACTGCCGCTCCGTTTTTTTGGAATAGATTGAAGTCCATGGCAAGAAAAACAACTTTTTAGCGGCCTCCAAAATACGTTGTTGGCACACTCATACGCTTCTCCTTTCAATGTGTGTGAATGCTCACTAACATAATAAGTGAGTAATGAGGTTCTTGTCAAGAGTACCAGAACATATTAAAAACCACAATTTGATGTCTTGAGCGAAACTATGGCCGACTCTTCCAAGCCCATGCTACTGGGTAAACTTTGAGCTTTTCTCTCTTCACTAGCCCATGCCCTTACTGGTACTCGCCTGCCTGTGCCGCCTGCCTGCCTATCTCACCCCATTTCTTGCGTTTTTGCTACCCAAACGATATACTTCATCCAAATGTGCAATTGGGTAGCACCATCGAGCAGGAGGTCCATCTGTAATGCCAAAGGCTGCACTCTACCGTCTCACCTGGGTTCCCGAACATCGATTCTACACGCTTTCTGAAGCTCACAACCATGAACACATGCTCCCTTTCGCTCCGGGCAGCTCAGAGTGGTTCTCCTGGCTGAGAAGCATCCCATCTTTCACCTTTATCGGCCAGCATGGGCAACTCACCGTACGTCAGGAAATTAGAGGAGGTACAGGAGCATATTGGTATGCCTATCGTCGTCATGGAGACAAAATGCTCAAACGCTATCTGGGTCAGACCACTGTTCTCACTCCTGCTTCTCTCGAGGAGGCCGCTCTTCAACTCAACACTCAGTCTGTTTCCTCTTCCAAACCAGAAGGGTCC
This sequence comes from Ktedonobacter sp. SOSP1-52, assembly GCF_016587395.1. Lineage (NCBI taxonomy): Bacteria > Bacillati > Chloroflexota > Ktedonobacteria > Ktedonobacterales > Ktedonobacteraceae > Ktedonobacter > Ktedonobacter sp. SOSP1-52. Next base: position 802,543 of record NZ_BNJH01000006.1, on the reverse strand, counting down.
GCCATCGATCCATCGCAGGGCAGATGCCAGGCCCCAACATCGAAAGCTGAGGGTACCTCTCCCGAAGCCCTCCCTTCCCCTGAACGCACCTCCACGAGACATTCAGCCAGCCACGCTGGCACTGCACCACTTGCCTTGCACAACACTCATCATAAAGCCCTTGACCTCCTGCTCGCAACCAAGCTACACATGCCCCGCCCTCGCACGCAGCTTGTGCCCCGTGCTCATCTTGTCGAACACCTCCAGCGGGGAGCCTCCAGTCCACTCACCCTTATTTCTGCACCTGCTGGTTTCGGGAAAACAACCCTGCTGGCTCAATGGCAAGCTTCTACCCACGCTCCTGTTGCCTGGCTCTCGCTTGAGCCAGAGGACAATGAACCTATTCGATTCTTCACCTACCTCCTGGCCGCCTTGCAAACGCTTGATCCTCACTTTGGAGGGCGCACGCGCGCGCTACTCAGCCTTCCGCAGCCTGTGGAACCAGAAACCGTGCTCGCCTGGTTCACCCATGATCTCATCACGTGGCAAAGAGAGGACGTTGTACTCGTGCTCGATGACTATCATGTCATCACCACTCAGCCCATTCACCACATGCTGGCCCATCTCGTCGAGCATCTCTCGCATCAACTACACCTCTTTCTCGTGACTCGGAGTGATCCCCCGCTACCGCTGGCACGCTTGCGGGCGCGTGGGCAACTGGCCGAGATACGCGCTGCCGAGTTACGGTTCGGAGTTGATGAGGCTGGCATATTTCTCACGGAAGTGATGGGATTGCATCTCTCGCAAGAAGAGGTGACAATCTTACAAACTCGTACGGAGGGCTGGATTGCTGGCTTACAACTGACTGCGCTCTCGCTGCAGGGCAGAGCCGATATCTCCAGCTTTCTCCCCACCTTTACTGGCAATCATCGCTTTGTGCTAGATTACCTCTCTGAGGAGGTGCTTTCCCAGCAATCCGACGAGGTACAAACGTTTCTGCTCCAAACCTCCATTCTGGAGCGTCTCACTGCCTCGCTCTGTGACGCGGTCACCGGATACGAGGAAAGCCAGACAATACTGGAAACCCTTGATCGAGCCAATCTGTTTGTGGTCGCTCTTGACGATGTGCGAGGATGGTACCGTTACCATCATCTGTTCGCCAACCTGCTGCGCAGCCGTCTCCAGCAGAGCGAGCCACACCTTCTTCCTGAACTGCATCGCCGTGCTAGCAGATGGTATGAGGAGCATGATGTGATCCTCGAAGCAGTCCATCATGCGATTCTTGCACTCGATCTCGATCGTACTATTCGCCTCATTGAGGAGCACAGACATTCCCTAGCCCTCCATGATCAGGCACGCACGGTGATGAACTGGCTGCATACCTTTCCAGATGAACTCATACGGCGGCACCCAAGCCTGTGTTTGTCCCAGGGACTCTTGCTGATGCTCACGGGCCAACTGCCGGAAGCCCTCATACGCCTGCAGGTGGCTGAACAGGCCGCCTCCTCCATCCCAGAGGAGCATGCGGCACAGACGTTCCTGCATCAGGTCGCCGCTCTGCAAGCATACATCCTCTTCATCCAGGGAGATCTGGAGAGCAGCGTCGCGCTGGCTGAACAGGCGTTGGATCACCTCGATCATTGTCCTGTGGAAGTGCAAGCATCCACACGCCTGATTGCTGCTCATCGTGTACTGCTCAGTGGGCAAGTCAGACAGGTAGAGGAGCAGCACATAGCCCATCTCGTCTCTGCGCTTTCCACTGGAAACGATCAATCTGCAATAGAGGTGCTTTGGAACCTGACACGCATTTTGCTACATGCTCGCCAGCTTCGGCTCCTGGGACGCTTACGACAAGCAGCAACGGTCTATGAGCAGTTGGATCAGGTCCAGGGAGAATACGAGGAAGCGCTCATCTCTCCCGGCTCCAGCTTTGGTCTGGGAGAACTCTACTATGAGTGGAATGACCTCGACATGGCTGAACGCCTCCTGGAGCGGGGAAAAGAGGCATTGAACAAGCTACAGACGCTTGAGGCCTCCGCCATCACCCAGGGCTACGCTACTCTGGCTCTCCTGCACCAGGCACGCAACAAGCCAACTCACGCCCTTGCATGCGTAGAGGAGTTAGTGAGGCTTGCTGAGGCCCGGCAATTTGCCTCTGCGCAACTGAATTCTGCCGCAGCAGTTCGCGCGCGACTCGCTCTAATGCAGGGCAATCTCACAGAGGCTGTGCGCTGGGCAGAAGCTAGTGGTCTCCCGGACTCAGACGATCTTCGCTATTCGCGTGAGCAGGAATACCTGACCTTTGCCCGGGTACGTATCGCTCAAGGGCGTCTTGACCCGGCAGGGCCGTTTCTGGCTGAGGCGTTACGCCTGCTAGAGCGACTGCGAGCGGACGCCGAAGCGAAAGCCCGAGTGGGCAGTCTCCTGCAAATCCTCGTGTTGCAAGCGCTCGCTCTGTTCACAAGATCAGCGCACAAAACTCAGGCATTGGCCATGCTCGAACGTGCTCTCGCGCTCGTAGGGCAGGAAGGATACATCCGCCTGTTCGTCGATGAGGGGGAACTTATGGTAGCATTGCTGCATCAAGCATACGTACGCGGTATCGCTCCTGGCACTGTCGAGACCATCCTCTTGGCATGCGGTGAACAGGCGCAGGCCTCTCCCTCGCACACCTTCCAGCTCGTCGAACCACTGACCGAGCGCGAACTCACGGTCTTCCGACTCCTGGTGAGGGGTTTATCCAATGCCGAAATCGCACAGGAGCTCATCATCGCTGTCGGCACGGTGAAGCGACACATCAATAGTATCTACGGCAAACTGGGCGTCCAGAGCCGCACTCAGGCAATCGCCCAAGCCCACGCATGGCACGTACTTTAACTGCACCTCTCCACTCCACACAAACTATCGCGGCACACAAGTCTTTTTAATGTGGATCGAGGTTACAGGATATGCCGCTGAAGGCCTAGCGATTGCTTGGAGCGCATTACTCATCTTGCGGAACAGCAAACTCGTTACGCATGTTGGAGCTGTGGCATAAAGAAGCCAGCAATTCATCAAAATTCCGCCTCTGGATGCCCCTACCCTTCTAGGCCCCTTCCTTCAACGATGTGCGCTCACGGCTCTTCACGTGGATAAATCGTCATCAACAGCTTGCCACGTGGTCGCAGGGTGATCAGCGGCTCTGAGGCCACAGAGGCTCCGGGCGGGAGACGGAACTGATACCGGGACAGGATGGTCGCCAGAATGAGTTGCGCTTCGGTGAGGGCAAATTGATTGCCAATACACACGCGCGGGCCTCCTCCAAAGGGGATGTAGGCAAAGCGGTGACGCCCGGCAGCCTGCACTGGCGCGAAGCGCTCGGGATCGAAGACATCAGGCCGCTCCCAGAAATCAGGATGCCGGTGGGTTGCAGACGGAAACATCAGGACATACGCCCCTTTGGAGATGGTATAGCCGCCAATTTTATCCTCGGCGAGGGCAGAACGGGCAAAGGTCCATGCTGGTGGATAGAGGCGCATAGACTCCTCAAGTACCATCCGTGTGAATGTGAGCTGCGGCAGATCCTCTATCTGTGGAGTTCTCCCGCCGAGAATGTAGGTATATTCCTCAATGAGTCTGGCTTCAATATCTGGGTGTTGTGCCAGCAGCATCAAGGTCCAGCAGAGCGCGCCGGATGTGGTTTCATGACCTGCTATCATGAGCGTGATGACCTCATCACGCACCTGCTGATTGCTCATGCCAAGACCCGTTTCTTCATCCCGCGCCTCCAGGAGCATAGTCAACAGGTCATTCTTGCTCTCTGTCGCTTTGTTCCGACGCTCAGCAATCAACTCGTCAACGACGGCATAGAGGGTATCTCTCGCCTGATACAGGTGACGGCGCTGGGGGGTGGGCAGCGAGAGCAGCCCCGGCACATAAAAGGATTGCGCCTCCAGGCGAATGGCGGTGCCCAACGCCTGAAACACGCGCTGCTTGTGGAGGTGTATGTCGGTGCCAAAAAGTGCTTTACACACAATGATCAAGGTCAGGCCACTCATCTGCTGGAACAGATCGATGGGTTCTCGCGAGTCGATGTTGACTTCCTCGATCCAGGAAGCCACACTCTCGGCCATCAGTTGGCCGAAGCTCGCGATTCGGCTTCGATGAAATGCTGGTTGGATCAGGCGGCGCTGCGTGAGCCAGGAATCTCCATTGTTGGTGAGCAAGCCGTTGCCCAGCGTCAGTTTGAGCACCTGATTAGAAATGCCCCCTTTGTGGTAGTTGAAGTGATTCTCCTGCACGACATGGCGCACGCCATCAGGATGAAAGACCAGGGTCCAGGGACCCAGGACCGTTGGCAGCGTCACGAGATCTCCGTAGTGCTCGCGCAGCTCCTGCACGAAGTTCAGAGGCTGGCGCGCAAATCTGACGGTATTCCAGGCTGCGGTAGGCCACGGTGGCCCAGGGGGCTGACGTCTGCGGTATTTTAACGGGAGTAGCGCAGGTGCAACATGAGGCATAAGTTCTTCTCCATTCTCACATGAAATGCCACTTCTGGTGGCTGTTCCCGACATGCTTAACCAGATGATTCCCAGATTGCAGAATCATTTAGCAGCGTTCATATTGATGATAAGACGAGTTGATGACATACCCCATCTATTTCTCACACGAGATCGCATCGGCCCCACGATCTCAATCTATCTGGTTCAAGATCAGAGAAGGCTGTGTTCTTGCTCCAGCACAAGCTGGCTTCGCCTATTATCCCCTCCATTTCCTGATGCAATGAAAATACAAGAAAAGAATGAAAGAAACAAGTACGCAAAAGAATGTGCGATAGTCTAGAAAACCATACTATAAAAAGCGTATATTGTGCAATAGAGACAGTAAGCATCATATGCCCAATCGAAGCGATCTTTCGATCGTGAGAGGAGATTAAGCCCCTCCTTGACAAGCTCCTCGTCGCTGGCTATACTATGTTAGTGAGTGTTCACACACATTAGAGGGGGAGAAGATCTATGGGAACAACGCGAGAAAAAATATGAGATACATTGATGTGACTTTCACTCCCCTTTTTGCTCAGAGGGCATGTGATACTGAACAATCCTCGCTTCCTCATCCACTCTCTGCAAGAAGATGCTCCTGGAGGGATCGGTGCTGCTATTGCGACCTGGCTGCACCCCTGACATAGACACACGTTTAGCTCGAAGTTTGCCTTCAAGCGAATAACAAGCTCCGAGCTGACCATCACAAGAAAGAGAGCGATTATGAGCGAAAAAACACCTCATACCACGCGAACGTACCTGACCACTCCTGGGAAAGCTCATATGGCCCTGCTGACCAGTTTTCGCCGCAACGGCGCGGGCGTCGGCACCCCAGTGGGTACGGTCGCCTCGCACGGCAAACTCTACTTTATGACACCAGCCGATACCTGGAAGGCCAAGCGCCTCACCCACAATCCGCGCGTCACGCTCGCGCCCGGCAACCGCAAAGGGGATGCGCTCGGCCCGGCGATTGAAGGCACCGCACGTCGCCTGTATGCTAATGAGGCCAAGCGAGCACGAAAACTGCTGCGTATAGGCATCGTGGGCCGCTTCTTCGGGATCGTCTTCGACCGCAAATACCCTGGCGAGAAAACAGCGGTGTATGAAATTGTGTTGGATGAGAGAGATGCTTCTCTGGGCAATGAAGAACCTAAGAGCACACGCTCGATACACTCATAAGTTGGATCAGCGAACGCATGTTCGCACATCAGAGAAGAGAGAAAGGGACAACCCATGTCGGTTTCACCGCGCCTTCGCCTGCTCGGAGTGCTCTGCCTGATCGGTGGCATCCTTCAGCTCGCAGATACGCCACTTGACCTGTGGTGGTCAGATCCCGTGAGTCCGGTCCACACAGTTGCTCGCTTGATCTGGGCCATCGCGATGCTCGCGCTCATTGGCGGACCCATAGGGATCATCGCCTACCGCTTCGCCTCGCCTAGATGGCTTGCAATGGTCGGAGCAAGCATCACCATCCTTGGTCTTCTTCTCCAGACTAGCGGAATGATCTTCTATCTGCTTCTCCCCACCTCTGGTGGAGGGCAAATATTGACGCCACCGGGTGGCGTCCTGATCGCGCTCGGCATGGTCACCCTGGGAATAGCGACACGGTTGGGGAAGAAGCTGGCTGGCTGGCGAGCATGGACACCTCTCCTCGTCGGACTGTACTTCATCGCACAGCTGGTCCTTATCCAGATTCCTTTCTTTCTCGGAAAGGGACTGCCGATCTTCGCTCCCTTCGTCGATCTCTGCGGTCTTTTCTGGATACTGCTGGGGGCAGTACTTGCCATGTCAGAAGCCGTACCGGCACAGCTTCTACTTGCGCGGACGTGATCTGATATGTTGGTCGGAGAGCTGCCGAAAACAAGGCAAGATGACCTGTAGTCATAAAGCTATTTCAGTGCTTGTCAGAGGCAAGCACTGAAACATGACATTCTCCGCTCACACATTTCCTGGACAGGGCAGCATACACGTAAGCAGAAAACCAAGAAAGAATGGAGTACCCATGGCAAAACGCTTTCGCTCCACGCTTTTCTTCCGGGTGGGGTACATCATCAACACGTTTCTGTTTCTCAAAAAAAGCCTGATCGGAGCTCGATCTTTTGTCCTGGCGTACTTCAACGTCACAGCAGACGCCTCACTGACCGCATTTGAGCGCGAAGCGCTGAATCATCCTGTCTTCCTAGTAAAAAGTCATTCAGAGCACCTTCAGGCAAACAAAAGCAGGCTTGAATGAAAGACGTGTTATTTAATACCAAGTTAGCACTCCCCTTTTCTCCTACATTTTTGCTACCCAAATGATATACTTCACCCAGATGAGCGATTGGGTAGCACTCGCATGAGTCAGTTGGAGCAACGGCGAGTGGATGCCGAAGCGGAAGCCCAAGTGGGCAGTCTCCTGGAAATCTTGGTGTTGCCAGCACTCGCTCCGTCCACGAGTTCAGCGCACAATACCCAGGCCTTGATCACGCTCGAACGTACCTCGCGCTCGCAGGATAGGAAGAGTATATCTGCCTGCCCCCTTTTCTTTTGTCGAGAAGGCAGCCTCCTGACCAATAGCCATCTCACCAGCGTTGATGCTCTTGGTGATAATCAACCCTATAACACATCCTTTGATACAGGTCTCCTCACCTGGTTGAGTTCCATACTGAGAACAGCGCTCAAAGGTAAAAGATACACGACTAGGGATAGGACAATGCACATTAATGCATTCATTGATATCCTCAGATCCATAGAGGATTTCTCTTGTGTTCTTCTACCAAAGCTCACCAAAACGAGAAGGCAAAAGGAGTGTTTCATGAAAGCGATACGTCTCATCTCATTGGTCGTACGAATAGCTTTGATGGCTACCATGGGGCTGGGATTGGTATTCTGGATAACCCAGATATTTCTTTGGAGCGAGCTTCTGGCTCTCCTTGCTCAAATAGATTTTACAAGCGTTCATGAGGGATTGGGCATCATTGGAGTCCTCGGCCTGTTCATCCTTGGAAGTGTGGCAGCTTTCACCAAAGGAAGCAGGTTGCTTGGCTTGGGGAGCATGATCTATGCGCTTCTGGTGCCTGTCTTTGGAATATCACAAACCCGAATTTTTCCAGGCAATCTGCACTGGCTTATCCAGACTGCCCACTTGCTGGTAGGAATCGGAGCTATGATACTGGTTTACAGAATCCCAAAAACGCTACCAGTACCTCAAGCAGAAAGGAAATAGAATGAATTCTGAAAAATTTCCCGGAAAGCCTTACTCTCCAATCATGGCCAGGCTCGCTCGCCTCGCCACGGCCGTGCATGTTTCTCTCTATCGTCTCAGCGGTGGCAAGATTGCGGGGCGGGCACAAAATATGCCAGTCCTACTCCTAACCACCACTGGACGCAAGAGTGGAAAGCAACATACAACACCTTTGATATACCTTACGGATGGGAATAGTATCTTCATTGTTGCTTCAAATGGAGGTCAGGGAAAACTTCCGAACTGGTGGCTCAATATGCGCAAGAGCAAAGAGGCATGCATAGAAATTGGAAGCAAACAATTCCAAGTGCGTGTCCAGGAAGCGGTTTCAGACGAGCGTCAGCGACTCTGGTCACTCGCAGTTGCCAGTTTCCCTGGATATGCGAAGTACCAGCAACGAACGCCCTATCCCATTCCCCTGGTCATCTTACGTCCCCTAGCATAGCGTAGACATGGGCATGCTGATCCCTCACATATGCCAGAAATACAGTCAACTTGAGGAGAGCCAAATATCACGGGCCTACTGAGTAGGCGCACATCATCTCTATGTTTGCGTTAGTTCGTGTAGCTACGCGAAAAGAGAATGCAGAAAGCAAGTTTTCCCATATCACGTCAAGATAGAAGGACGACCTGTCGCTCTAATGAAGAGCTAGATGACCGGCGCGAAAAGTAGGACAAGATGTTAATGGCATTGGTGTCAAAGAAACACCAATCATCTCTACACAAGGAAGGAAAACACGATGGATCTTTGGATGTTGATAGCAAAAGCGCTGGTGAGCCTGGTGGCAATTGCAACAGTGCTAGGAGGGGCATTAGCTGATCTGGTGATTCCTGCGACAGCGAAGCAGCATATGTCCAATCCCCACTGGCCGCCACATGCCAAGTTTCATAACGGCCAAACGATCTGGCTGGGCATCTTTCTGGGGCTACTCGCGCTCTGGTTGCTCTGGTATCCTGGGGAGGCTTCGCAGATTCAATTTCATATGGGAGTTCTTGTCGCAGCGCTCTACTGGCTTTCCATGCTAGGAGCAAGCCTGCTTCCAGGAACCCGATGGATCGACCCGGAATTTGAAAAGGGATCGCCCTCTGCTATGAAGGTGGCTCCGCAAATGCGCCTCATGTTTGCTCTGCTGGCAATCTTGCTGGCGAGTGAGATTCTCCAACTTCTCTAGTGCAGGATTACGAAACCTTTTCGGAAAGGGTTAAATGTGGTTCTTCGTCGCACCCATAATATGCACAGACGCGGCAGGCCAATTGATGGGCCGAAAGCACATCATCGCGCGTTTCCAACTGGTTCCCAAGCGTTTGAGGGCGCGGCACACGCTGGTGGCGCCGCTCTCTGTCGGAATGATTCCTTGGTTGAGTCCAAAGTCGCGAGGGCCGCGGTACAAGAGATCTTGCAACGCCTCGCACGCGTCGTCGGCGATGGATCATCTGTCCCTTATTATTACTTTGTAAGAACGCATGTGTGAGGTCAACAACAGCCACCACATTCAGCATTGCATGCGCATGATCTCGCGAGGTTGAAAGCCTATCAAAATATCCATGAGTGGCGAAGCCTGAAACGTCTGATATACAGCAGAAACCTTTCTTTCCTCCCCGAACAACTAGACAACGGGATCATTCTTCTGGTAAAGTAGGAGAAAACAACATGTACCGCTCACGCGGTTAAGGAGGTTTGGATGCCTACCTGGACGACCTTTTCACTCTTCCTGCTAGCAGCCCTGGGACTGCTCTTCATTCCTGGTCCCGCTGTCTTGTTTGTCATGACGCGCAGCGTGGATCAAGGAAGGCGAGTCGGAGTCATCTCTTCACTGGGCGTCGGGGCAGCGGATCTCATCCAGACCACAGCGGCAGCCTTTGGACTCTCTGCGCTCCTGCTGACCTCTGCCCTCGCGTTTAGCGTCGTGAAATATCTTGGGGCTGCCTATCTGATCTATCTTGGCATTCGCACCCTCTTGAGACGAGATGAACCTCACCTGACGGAGAGAGCTGAGCCAAAGAGCCTTCCTCGTATGTTTTTGCAGGGCATGATGGTCGAACTGCTCAATCCCAAGACGGCTCTGTTCTTTTTAGCTTTCTTGCCACAATTTGTTGACCCGGCTCGTGGGACAATCGCCTTGCAATTTCTCCTGTTCGGGAGCCTGTACACGATCCTGGGTTTCTGTAGCCTGACGTTGTATGGGCTGGTAGCCGGAACAACAGCCACGTTGATCAAAAGGAGTACACGCTTCCAACGTATCCAACGGTATGTGACGGGAAGTATCTACATTGCTCTCGGTCTGACAGCAGCATTTGCCGGCTCAGAGAAAAAATAGCTGGCTCTGTCTCGAGCGTTTTGTCGCAGAACCGTGAGATGAAGCTAGATGCTGGTCTTGCTTACAGATCCCCGCCATGAAGCGCGAGAGCTTCAACATGAGAATCCTCGGACACAATCAAAGCACGTAAAGATCTTGATGCGCTCGTGCGTCGCCTGCCTCGGGGAGGTGGTAACGCACGATGCCAGTGTAAATTCAGGAGCAGGAACCGTGACAACCGTCTACAGGGTCATTGGTACCTGCCTGCAACTGTACGGGTGTCAGGATAGGCTGACCGGGCTCACCGAGTAGAACCGCGACAAGTACAGCCTTGCCAGACGGGCTGGGATTGTTGGCGAGCAGATGAATGCATCTATCCGGCTCATAGAAGGTATCCCCCTACCGATAGATCGTGGGCGTGTGCCCACGCATCTCAAAGAGGACGCTGCCTTCTACGACATAACCAAAGGTAGGCCCTGGATGACGATGAGGTGGGGTAGTGTATGCGCCGGGCTCCATCGCCACCTCGATTACACTTACCTGTACTGGATCGTGGACCTGCACCGTCTTCTCTAGCAGCACTGGATTTTGTGTCTTCGGGACAGGGTAGCCATCCCTCTCATGACACCAGTAACGCATGAACTCCTCCCAGGTCTGTTTACCCACAGCGGGGGCAGAATGCTAACGCTCGCTGGAGCTAAAAGTTGCAAACAGGGAGTTGGGCAGGTCTACAGCGCGCATGCGTACCTCCCTGCCTTGCACGTGGAGATAGGTCTGGATCATCTCTTCGAGGGTGAGAACCTGTGGGCCTCCCATATCCTCGACCTGCCCCGTCTCGCCTCCTTCGGCCAGAGCAAGCAGGCGCTCTGCAACTTCGCCAGTTGCGATGGTCTGCAAACGCACATTGGGCGGAACAGGGATCACGTTCAGCTTCTCAATGCCAAGCGACTGGATGAGGTGCAGAGCGAAGCTATGAAACTGGGTTGCACGCACGATAGACCAGGGAAGCTGCGATTGCATCACAATGCGTTCAGCTTCATACTTCGCCTGGTAGTAACCAGATTGTGCACGATCAATACCGACGATGGAGACATAGATGAAATGAGGCGATCCGGCCTCGCGGGCGGCATAAACGAGCATACGCGTTCCACCAATATCAGTCGCCAGCGCTCCTTGAGGCGAACTGGCACAGTGAATGATGGCATCTACGCCTTCAACTGCCTCGCGTAGCCCGGTTCCCGATGTGAGCTCGCCATAGACGGACTCGGCCCCCTCCGGAAGATCGAGATGCGTCTGACGGCTCAAAACCCGAGGCGTATGTTGATGGGCCAATAACTCGTATGGGCTTTCCAGGACGGCCATCTCTCTGCTCTTCTCTCCTTCACTCCAACCGGGACCCTGGAAATCAGGACAATGCTGCTGACCTTTTGTCTCTCCTTTGGCCTGTCGATGGAGCACGATAAAGTTGTGTCTCTCTGATGAGCCTACTTCTCTCTTCTATGTATCAACCCTTCAAACGACAGATGAAGAGGAGATAATTTCATATGAGTACAATGCAGGCGATCATTACCGATCATGAGGAAGCTTCTGGGCTGGCTATACGCGAGGTTAAGGTACCTTCTCCGGCCCCATCAGAGGCGCTGGTCCGTGTCTACTCCGTTTCGCTCAATCCGGGCGAGGTGCGAACTCTGGCTTTCCAAAAAGTCGGTTCGCGCATTGGCTGGGATCTGGCCGGAGTCGTTGAGCGAGCGGCTGCCGATGGATCGGGGCCATCAGTCGGCACTAGGGTCCTGGGTCTTGTCAATACCGGTGCCTGGGCGGAACTGGTTGCGGTTCCAACGGCAGTGTTAGTCGAAATTCCTAAGACAGTTACCTTTGCCCAGGCGGCGACCTTGCCCGTCGCCGCCTTGACGGCGCTCTATGCCCTGGAGAAAGGAGGGTTTCTCCTCAATCGTAAGGTCCTAGTCACTGGAGCCTCTGGTGGGGTCGGTCACTTTGCCTGCCAACTGGCTCGTTTGGCCGGAGCGACTGTTACGGCCTGCGTGCGCAGAGCAGAACGCGCAGCAGATTTCAAGGAACGAGGCGTTGACGAGGTAATCATTGGAGAAGACCTCTCGCTGGCTCGAAGCCCTAGCCCGTACCAACTGATCATCGATGTCCTTGGTGGACCATCTTTAGCAACAGCGTTAACGCTCCTCGCCCCTGGAGGTCTCTGTGTCAACGTTGGGGCGTCGGCCAATCCTGAAGTGACGTTGCAGATCAGGTATCACGCAGGCTTTACAGGGGGATTCACCTTCTATGGGCTCTTTCTCCTCGCTGAAATTCGACAAAGAACTGACCCTGCCCGGGACCTGAAATACCTGACCCAAATGGTTTCTCAGGGGAGATTGCGTCCACAGATCACAGTAGAGGCGTGCTGGACGGAAGTGGCCGAAGTGGTCGAGCGGCTCCTGAAGCGTGACATCGTTGGCAAGGCAGCTCTGCATATCCGCCAGGAAGTGGAAACAAATGAAGAGTGATCTACGTACTCAAGGGCACACAGTTGTGCTCACTGGGGGACTTCTGGCCTGGGTACTTCTTGCGCTAGAACGATCGCCTCAGCCCACGCCGATTGGCACCTTGCGCTTGCTGGTCGCCACGAGCCATCAGCCATGCAGACGATCAACAGGTTAAAGCGCGAAACAGGAAACCAACGGATTGAGTGGATACCACTTGATCTGGCCTTTTTGGAATCGATACGCGCGTTTGCCAGCACGTTTGCCGCCAGATCACTACCACCCTTGCATGCCATCAACTGTAATGCTGGTCTGCAAGCAGTTTCGGGGACGAGGTATACCGCAGATGGCTTTGAAATGACGTTTGGCGTCAATTGCCTCGGGCATTTTTTGCTCACGAACCTGTTGCTGCGTTCCTTGGTCACCCCAGCGCGCATCGTGTTTGTGAGCAGTACGAGCCACGACCCTGACAGACCGAAAACGCTCATGACCCGATTAATGGGCCTGATTCCACCCCGCTACTCTGACGTGAGCGCATTGGCCTGGCCGGAGCGTTCTTCCCAGGGCAATGGACAGAACGAGTCGCCTCGCGTGGTGGGCATGCGCCGCTACGCCACGTCCAAGCTGTGTGTGGTGCTCTATGCCTATGAATTCGCTCGTCGGCTCCAGGCACAGGGATACAGCATTCCAGAGCATCCCATCACAGTCAATGTTTACAATCCTGGAACTACTCCAGACACCGGGCTAGCACGCGATGCTTCTATCATCAATTTTTTCTCTTGAACTATCATATTGCCACTGTTGCTTCCTCTCTTTCCAGGCCTGACAAGTCAACAAGCCGCAGGGTCTGCACTCGCGCGGCTTGTGCTCGATCCTGGCCTGCAAAACGTGACAGGAAAGTATTTCGAGCGCATGCAGGAACGAGCTTCTTCTCAGGAGTCCTATGATCAAAGCAAGGCAGCACAACTCTGGGAGGCAAGTGCCAGCCTGGGAAATTTGCAATCAGATGAGGCACTCTTATGAGCGTTCCATCCACAGAACGCACTCCATGAGTTGCTCCGAAATTAAAATTTAAGAACGGACGTCACGAGCAGGCGCAGGTCCAGCTGGACCTGGACACAGAAGAGGTGTCCGCCTTGATCGCCATAACCAAAAGCTTGCTCGCGCTCTCTGAGGAGAAACCGGATGCGGTGGATCAAACACAGACAATCACGGATCTTGGGTCGCTGTATGCCTACCTGAAGCGGTTTTATGGATGAGCCATGGATCGAGGGGAACCAGACGCTCCTGCGCCTCTCGAAAAGAAAAGCTCGATCCCTGCATAATCCGTTTCCCTGGCTGAAGGGCAACTGCTATGTTGCAGAAGAATGTTGCAACATAGCAGCTTTATCAGACTGCCATGAGGTGACCATCGGCGCTGGGTAGCACTCACACACGCACAACATGGCTGGCCTTTTGAAACAGGAGCCATTCAGAGGTATTGTCAACTTGAAGAAGAAGCTGAAGAGCTTTTTGAGAGAAATGGAGAAGAGGAAGAAGGAAGCGGAAGATTGGAGAGGATCGTGTGGCGTTAGGCGGCAACTTCCTCGCCAGCCACCTCGCTCCACACCTGGAAGTGATCCTGCATGAGGGCGCGATAATCTCTGGCAGTGAGACGATGCCTTTTTGGTCGAAAGTGATCCAAGATCGGCCCAAAAGCGGAGAGAAAGCCTTGGGCTTGGCCAGGGGGTTTGAAGCGCCGCATGGTGCGCTCGCGTTGCCGCGTTGGTTGATGCGAACGTTCCGCTTGATCGTTTAAACCCTTGTGTTGGCGATGATCAACCTGCGATAGGATTTCCTTCTTTGCGGCGGCGTAGCTGGCCAGCTTGTCCGTGATAATCACACGTGGGACGTATTGGAGCTCTTTGAGGAGCTTGCGGAAGAAGCGTTTCGCCGCATGTTGGTTCCGTCGGCTCTGCACCACAATATCCAGCACGCTGCCATCCTGATCCACTGCCCACCAGAGAGAATGCGTTTTCCCGTTGAGCTTCAGGTACACTTCATCCATGTGCCACAGGCTGCATGGCTGATAATTTCCGGAGGAAAGCGAAAGCCTTTGTAATCGGGAGCAAGAGCGTTTGTTTTCATAAAGCTCTTCTAACATATGGTTCAGTTTCATTGCCAAGTTGACAATACCCTCTCGTTCCCACTCCTGACCTCTACAGGGAAGGTGATTCTTTTGAAAGCCGAGGCGCAGGTAGACGCGAATAGCTTGAGCATTGTGGTAGAGCCGTCAGTGTGTGTGGTTACCCAGGGCAGCAAAGAGTTCCTGCTGGGCCAGATTCATTACCACGATGATCCCTTCTATTATCTTCAGAGGACCGTTCACTTACGCCTTTTTTAGACAGAGATTACAGCTTGCTCTTACGTTCAGTCTACAAGCCTTCTTCCAACTCAAATTTAGGTTTCTACGCTGAGGTCAATTACTCCCCTATTCAAGTTGGGTCAGTCAGGATGTCACGCACTGGGTGTGCTTGCGAGGAGGCACGCACCAGAAGTTGATGTTGCAAAACAATTTCTTGTCTTGAGAGATTGGGCTGTCGCAAATTTTGCAACAAACGCAGAGCCGCTGTTCTCCCCAGTTCGTAGGCAGGCTGAGTCACTGTTGTAATGGAGATGAGATCAGGAATAGCCCAGCGCACCTCGTCGAAACCTACAACGGCAATATCTGCTGGTACACGCTTCTGGCTGGCATGGAGCGCACGTAACGCTCCCACCGTGATACGATTGTTTGCGGTCAACACCGCATCTATTGGAGGATTCACTTGCAACAAGCGCTGTATACCACGCTCACCAGTCTCTTCTCTAAATGGCCCCCGGTACTTCAGCGAGTCATCGTAAGCAATACCAGCTTCCTGCAATGCTTGCCGATACCCAAGCAGGCGCTCGTTAGCAGTTGTAACGGAACCTGGGCCTGTAATGATGCCGATGCGACGATAGCCATTCCCAATCAGGTGGGCTATAGCCTCTTTCGCCGCCAAAGCATTATTGACGAGAACAGCATCCACTGAAGAATCGCGAACACGCCTATCGACGGTCACAATAGGAATATTATGTCCTTGAAGAATGGCAAGTGCATCTAGTCGCTCCCTTGAAGGCACAATGATTGCACCCGCTACTGACTCGGCTGCCAGGATCTTCATATATTGCGCCTCTTTCTGGGGATCTTCAGTGGTATTACAAATAACAAGTAGATAGCCATTTTCCTGTGAAACCTCCTCCACACCACGCATGAGATCTATAAAATAGGGATTCTGGATATCGGAAACAAGCAAACCAAGAAGCGCAGAACGGCTACCAGCCAGCGCACGAGCCGCCCTATTGGGTTCATAATTGAGCATCTGCATGGCAGATTGTACCCGTTCTGCAAGTTGAGGATCAACCGTAGTGGAGCCATTAAGGACACGAGAAACTGTTGCCATAGAAACACGTGCCAATTGCGCCACTTCGCGGATGGTGACAGGCTTCTTGAATTGAGAATGTTGCGTCGAATCTGCCATAAATGTTAGAGACTCCTCCCCAGGTATGCCATACGCTACTATCTGGCCAACACAAATGTATTTTCCGTCCTTTTCAAGAAGAGTAAAAGTAAACGCTTTCTTATAAAGCCCTTCTTAGAAAGACAGCCGCTCATCACCAACAGGCATAGTATAGCTTATCTCTAGTGTTTAAGCAAGTTTGATCATATTTTTACGGTAGAACTAGTGAAATCTTGACAAATCCATAAAAGTGATTTACGCTAGTGTGAGAAAGCGCTTTCTTGATCTGGCCATCTTTAGCAACGTGACACATCCCCTCACGATAGGGAATTGGTGTTTTATAACGGTATAGTAGATATCCTAGTAGGCCCTGCCGATTGTCATAACATTCTTCTTCGCGCAGAGGTACTTTATTCGTGGAGTCGCATTGACTGGTATGGATCGCTAGCCACCAGAGGGAGAGATAACCAATGCGCCACTATGGGCAAGTCATACGCATTAAACCTGATTGTATAGAAGAGTACGAGCGCATGCATGCATCGGTCTGGCCCGAGGTCTTAGCGACCATTCATGCCTGTAACATGCGCAACTATACCATTTTCCGCTACAAAACATGGCTTTTTGCTTACTTCGAATATGTTGGCGATGATTTCGCCGTGGACATGAAACGGATGGCGCAAGACCCCATGACACAGCAATGGTGGTCCCATACCGATCCTATGCAAGAGCCTGTGGAAGGGAATACCGAGGGATCCTGGTGGACTATTATGAAGGATGTTTTTCACACAGATTAGCGAGAAAAGGAGAGCTAATATGTATCGAACAGAAGCGAAGAAAGACATTCAGCAGGGTATACAAGCTGGCCCATTTGACGCAAATTGGGAATCGCTCAAAGGCTATACGATCCCGCCCTGGTATGAGGATGCTAAGTTTGGAATTTTTATTCATTGGGGCGTATATGCTGTTCCCGGTTTTGGGAACGAGTGGTACCCACGGAACATGTACCTGCAAGATTCACCCGAATTCAAGCATCATCTGGCGACGTATGGTTCACAGAAGCAATCTGGCTACAAGGATCTCATTGCTCAGTTTAGCGCGGATAAGTTCGATCCCGATGCCTGGGCGAATTTATTCAGACAGGCAGGGGCACAGTTTGTGGTTCCTGTGGCTGAACACCACGATGGTTTTGCGCTCTACGATTGTAGCTTTTCAGAGTGGAACGCGGTCAAAATGGGACCAAAGCGCGACATCATCGGAGAACTGGCTGAAGCCGTACGCAAACAATGGCTTGTCTTCGGCCTCTCCAGTCACCGAGCTGAACACTGGTGGTTCTTCAATGGTGGTATGGCCTTTGACTCCGATGTGCAAGACCCTCGCTTTATCGGCTTGTATGGCCCGGCACAACCCGAAACACTCCCCCCAAACGAGGAATTTCTTGATGACTGGCTGGCTCGAACATGTGAACTCGTGGATAAGTATCAACCGCAGATCGTCTGGTTCGACTGGTGGATTGAGCAGCCAGCCTTCAGCCCATACTTACAGCAATTTGCCGCCTACTACTACAATCGCGCAGCACAGTGGCAGCGAGGCGTAGCTGTTAACTATAAGCACCAGGCATTTCCTGAAGAGGCTGCTGTTTATGATATTGAGCGTGGACAGCTCTCTACTATTCGACGGCGGTTCTGGCAGACAGATACATCGCTCTCCAAGAATTCCTGGGGGTACGTTAAAAACCAGGAGTATAAAACGGTTGAAGCGGTCATTGGCGATCTGGTTGACATTGTGAGCAAGAACGGGGCTTTACTCCTCAATATTGGTCCTCGTCCTGATGGAACAATTCCCGACGCGGAAGAAAAGATGTTGTTAGAGATCGGACGCTGGCTCAGAGTGAATGGTGAGGCAATCTATGGCACGCGTCCCTGGACAATCTTTGGGGAGGGGCCAACTCATATTGAAAACGGCAGCTTTACCGATACACATAGAACAAGCTTTACCAACCAGGACATTCGCTTTACAGTGAGGGGAGAAGTCCTATATGCTATTATTCTCGCATGGCCGGACAATGGCCGCGTGACCATCAAATCGCTGGCGAATGACAACAATATATTCGGCAAACAGATCGGGAAGGTCGCATTGTTGGGGCAGCAAGAGGAAGTTCAGTGGAAGCATGATGCAGGTGGGCTAACTGTTGAGATGCCTTCCCAAAAGCCCTGCGAGCATGCCTTTGTGCTAAAAATCTCCGCCCAAAATTAAAGTATTGAAGGATGGCAAGATAAAAGAGATATGAAAGCTATTCTTTTAGAGAAACCCGGTCAATTCAATCTCCTTGAGCAGGAAGAGCCAGAAGCCCCCGGCCCAGGTTATACCCTTGTACGTGTTCGTCATGTGGGGATCTGTGGCACAGACCTGCATGCCTTTCGCGGGGAGCAGCCCTTCTTCACTTATCCGCGTATTCTAGGACACGAGTTGAGCGTTGAGGTGATGGCAACTGAACAAGGGGATATCGCCCTAACAGGTGGGGCTCTCTGTGCTGTTGAACCTTACTTCAATTGCGGGTATTGTCCAGCCTGTTTGCGTGGAAAACCAAACTGCTGCATCAATCTCAATGTCTTTGGGGTCCATATCGACGGAGGTATGCGCGAATTTGCATACATCCCAACGGCAAAATTACATCCATCCACCACTCTCGCCTCAGAACAATTGGCCCTGGTGGAACCCCTGGCTATAGGCGCCCATGCCGTCAGCCGCGCACAGCTGTCTTCACATGAGCGCGTGCTTGTCGTAGGAGCAGGACCAATTGGATTGGCTGTTACTCAATGTGCATTGCTTGCCGGCGCACAGGTGATAGTAATGGATATGAGTGAGCAAAGATTGGCATTTTGTCAGGGTCTCTGGCCTCAAGTGATCTGCCTTCATACTCAGAGTAATGCACTGGCTCTTCTCCAACGAGAGGTCGGAGATGATCTCCCCCCAGTGGTCTTCGATGCGACCGGAAATTCGCAATCTATGCATGCTGCCTTTTCCTATGTTGGTTATGCAGGGCGCCTGATCTTCGTTGGCCTCTTTCAAGGCGATATTAGTTTCCACGATCCTGATTTTCACCGCCGCGAATTGACGGTGCTGAGTAGTCGCAATGCTACCTTCAAGGATTTCCGTTTCGTGATTCATGCTCTTGAAAAGGGGCATATCAATATCGCTCCCTGGATTACCCATCGAACCACGTCAGATAATGTCCTTGAATCCTTGCCTCTCTGGTTCGGTGGTAGGAGTGACTTGCTTAAGGGAGTAATAGCATTTTAGCAACGTCGACAGCTAGAACCATGAGAAAAGTTCTGACAGGAGAGACTTTATGCCACAGCCCCCTCACTCCCTCGTCATCCATTGGGAAAAACGGGCTTACAAGTGACCTCGCTTTGCCCACGAGATGCTCATGTAGGGTTACACCACGCGGGAGGAAAAAGAGAAGAATAGAGATGGAGGCTTCGATCTAGAAATCGCGCGCAAATTGTGCCTATGAGCCAGACCATGAGACTGATCCGGGTGAGTGCAGGAACCACCCATTGTTGCGCTGGCGAGAAGACTATTTTTGGCCAGCAGCACGCAGAAGAGAATCTTTGTTTCTCCTCACCCATTTCGAAGGCTCCTTTTTGAAGAGAGAGGAGAACAGGAGCATTGAGATGGATATCATCTCTACAAATTGTGCAGGTCTGGATGTACACAAGAAGACCGTGAAAGCCTGTCTCTTGACACAAACGTCCAACGACCAACCTCACAAAGAGTTTCGTACCTATTTTACGACCACAGAGGAGTTGTTAAAGCTCTGCGACTGGCTCAAAGACCAAGGATGTACACACGTCGCCTTCGAGGCAACTGGTGTCTATTGGAAGCCGGTGTTCAACCTGCTGGAAAGCAGTTTTGCAGTCCTCGTCGTCAATGCACAGCATATGCGCATCCGTCCCTGGACGCAAAACGGATGTGAAGGACGCCGAGTGGGCACGCCCGTATAGCGCTCTGTACATTGCTCCATAAGGAGTCACGGGTAGAGAGATCCCGTGTGGTCAACGAACTGACCGGAGATGGAAACGTTACAAGGGAACAAAGCATGTTCGCAAAGCGCCAGACCTGGAAGTCAGCAGACAGGCTGTGATGCAAGACCAAAGAGTGGTATGGCTAAAGCCAGATTGCCTTAAACCCAGTCTCTTGGCCTTAAGCGTCAGGGTGGCTGAAGCGCACGCAGAAGAGGTTTACGGGAGCTTATCCATTCGGTTCCTGTACTCTCTATCCACCTCTCAGCGGGGAAGAAGCCCCGTAAAAGAGACGAACGGGAGCCTAAACCACTCATACGATGCAGAGAGAAGACGAAACGGGGATGTCCTACGTCAGGAAGCCGATAAGGCTATGAGCGCAGGCTCTGAAAATCTGATAAGGACACGGAGCTTTCGTAGTAGTGCGCCCATGTGGCACAAGAATCTCTCTCACCCGTCGGGGTGGGTCCACTGAAGCAGAGTGGATAAACCAGCAACTTACTTTCGCTCGAAAGAGTCGAGGGGACCGTAGCATGGTGTATCAAAGGCGAGTGAAGCCCTAGTACCAGGGGCCAGAGGCTCGTCAGGTAAGTCGTGTATGGTGAAGACTGATTATCTCAAGCCCAGTCAAGGCGGAATTGGAGCAGCCCACAGGACACGGTACTAACGCCTGTGTTCGACATTGCAGAGAACGGTACTATTTCCCGACAAAGCTTCCGTCGAAGCCTACCCGTACGGAACGGGAAAAGACGTAAAGGACACCTGGAGCACGAACTGAGATTCTTGGAGGCAACTTGGGGTTTACCCTAACCACCGCAAGGTGTATGGGTACAGAGGGACCGAAGTAGTCGCGGAAGTCACGCTCCGCCGGGGTCTGTGAGAAAGACATAGACAGGGCGAAGGGTCCCAGGAACTCGTCTCAGCGGCAGAGGTTGGCCTGGATGGGCCACAAGATCTTTGCGCAACGAGGCAAAGAGTTCTGGAGAGCTACAGTGCCATGAAAGTGGCCCGTCACGTTCGGGAAGGGGCCGTTGGAAAAGGGCTGAGTTCAAGAACCATCTGGTATTCTAGGCAGGTCAGGATAGCATCTATCCCAGAACGGCGTCAGGTCATCGATCTGCCTGCCTAGCGGCTCTGGGTGAGAGAGCATCGCGTGGAAGAAATGCACTGTCCAGCGTGTTGCTGGATCACCACCTCCATACATGGAGCAAGCACCACCAGAATGCTTGGAACCCCATCAGCCAGAAACCTTTTGCTGCACCTTTATCATCCTGAGATTACGCTCGGCCTGGTTGTTGCCAAAAGGCAGGGCAAAATCATGGAGGAATCGGAGCACTTCCCACTTCCTCTGAGAGAAACGGTCCAGCAAATTGCGTGCTGGGCTTTGTCTGGCGATCTCAATGGTTCGTTCGATCAAGCTGCCGGTCCATCTGAGCGTTAATGAGTCGCTTCCGAAAGGCCACGAGCGTGCCTTTGCTAAATGGTGCTTGATCGGCGTCTAGATAATCCAGTACGACCTGCCACCAACGATCCATCAGCGTCACCTCAAGCACTTCATCATCTGAGACACTCGTGTAGACTTGCAGAAGAGGGGCCAGAGCCAGTTACACTGGTGGAATGGGTGGTTGCCCAAACGGGCTATTTGGATACATGGCTGCCAATTCTTCCTGAAACTCCTTACTGAAGAGGACGTTCCGAGAATGGCGGAGAAACACAAACAGTCTGGCTCGGCGAATGCACTGAATGATCGCCAGCTCTCTCGCTAAGAGAGCTACGGGAGGTGCCAGAACCAAGGTCACGTCATCACGCACCTTTCTTTCGGCTTGGGGAAAAGATCAGAAATGGAAAGGGCGGTTGATAAAGTAGTATATGTTTTTCAGGGGTAATTTCAGGAAAAGAGGGAATAGTGAGGAGAGACTCCATATTCCCCCCTCTGTCAAAAATGATCAGCAGGCGAATTTGTGGTATATGAGCATAGTGGTATTGTACAAGTATGAAGGAGTGTAATGCTCACAGATGTGCTCACGCGCTGCCTCCAAGGGACCGACCTCCGTCGAGAAGCAGCACCTGCCCAGTGATAAAGCGAGTCGCGGGATCAGCAAAGAAGGCCACGGCCTGAGCGATGTCCTCAGCTTCAGGCATTTGCCCGCCGGGATAGCTGGCTGCGAGCTGCGCCAGGTTCTCTTGAGACCGTCCTGCCAGCAGCGGTGTCATGACCGGACCCGGCGCGACCACGTTGACCGCTATTTGCCGGCTGGTGAGCTCAAGCGCCATGGTGCGCGTCAGGCCAACCACGGCTGCTTTGGAGGCGACGTAATGGGCATGGTGGCGCGACCCAAGATAGGCACGTGAGCCGATATTGATGATTCTCCCGCCCTCCGACATTCGGGCGAGAGCGGCCTGGGACACGCTGAAGAGGCCAACGACGTTCACCTCGTACATGCGGCGCATATCTTCTGGAGCGATGCCTTCGAGCGTCTTTTCATCTTCCACCCCAGCGCTATTGACGAGCACATGAACTGAGCCGAGAGAGGCGAAGGCATTGACAATGGCTTCGCGCTGGGTGATGTCGCATTCCACCGCGGCCCCTTGGAATCCCCCCTTTTCGATCAAGGCTACCGTTTCCCTGGCCGAGTCTCGATTGCGGTCGAGAACTACTATATTCACGTCTGGTCCGGCAAGCCGCTGAGCGCAGGCACGCCCAATGCCACTGCCCGCTCCGGTCACAACAATGATCCGTTTGCCTGATTCCTGCGTCATTGTTCTTTCCCTCTTCTCTCATTGAGCATCAAGAGCTTTCACACGCACATGTATTTCTGAATTCTTTTGACTCTATCCGCCCGGATGAATACAACTGTAAAGGCACCGGCTGCACATCCGGCAGTACTCTTACATGGCCCATACTGACGTTGCGCCCCTGTTCAGGAGATTAGAAATGAGAGGTATCCTGGTCTTCCTGATCGATCCACCCAAGCGCTAGCAGGTCTGTTGACAACAAGTGTTGTTGCAGTTCGGTAAGTGTCCCACCCAGATTCACTGCATTGGCGGTAATGCCTCTGTCTCCAAAATATTGGGTCAGGCCGACAGCAAACAAGGCATTCGCTGTTTTCGACTGCCCATACGCTTTCCATTTGTCATAGGGGCAATTCTGATACTGGCGATCCTCGAAGTGAATGTCAGAACGATGATGGGCGCTGGATGAGAGCACCACGACACGAGGTGGTGCTGCAGCGAGGAGGGCAGGAAGGAGCAGGCACGTTAACAGATAATGCCCCAGATAGTTCATTCTCAATTGCAGTCCAAAGCCATCCAAGGTCACGCCCTGTGGGGGAGCCATGACCCCTGCGTTATTCACGAGGACATGCAAGGTGGCCCACCGAGCAAGAAACTGCGATGCTGCCTGGCGGATCGAGGCAAGCAAACCGAGATCCACTTCCAGAACATGTGCCTCTTGATTAGTCGTGGTTTCGCGCAACTGCTGAGCAGCGTGCTCTCCTT
Organism: Ktedonobacter sp. SOSP1-52; assembly: GCF_016587395.1. NCBI lineage: Bacteria > Bacillati > Chloroflexota > Ktedonobacteria > Ktedonobacterales > Ktedonobacteraceae > Ktedonobacter > Ktedonobacter sp. SOSP1-52. The sequence continues at coordinate 778,988 of NZ_BNJH01000006.1, read as the reverse complement.
TTGCGAGGACGCATACAGAGAGTATCACTTCAGCATGCGCTGAGAGCAATGCACGGGTGGTCTCAATACCTAAACCCGATGAGGCATCAGCGACCAGCACCGTTTTCCCGCTCAGGTCATGTCCAGCAACCACGTCAGTAGCTGTCGCCTGGGCTATGAATGGAGAAGCGATGGTCATCGTATTCCCTCCTCTTCTTCTGTCGTCGTCGCAGGAAAAGGGATGGCAGGAGACGAGGCAGCCAGGATCTCTTCCTGCTCATTGTAACAGACAATTTCTTCGGTTAACGCCTCCATATACTGCATCAGCTGTTGTATCTGTTGTGCTAGAAGGCGCTGGTGGTCTTCCAGGATGAGACGACGTTCCGTGGTCGTCTGTGGACCCTGGCGGCGCAACTGAGCAAAGTAGCTGATTTGCGTGAGAGGCATACCAGTCTCACGTAAGCGTATGATCAAATTGATCCAATCGAGATCTGCCTGCCTGTACTGACGCTGGCCGTTTGCCGCTCGTCTCACCGGCCCAATCAGCCTGATACGCTCATAGTAACGCAACGTATCGATGGAGAGGCCCGCCCGTTGAGCTACTTGTCGAATCGTACATAGTGCTTCCATGTCAGAACTATACACGCTGGAGTGGACTCCAGGTCAAGAGGAAAGCAACGTTTTCCAGAAATCCCAGGCAACTCTCTCTCCTCCACTATTTTACTGATGCTCTACTGCTGCGTTCCTCATTGGTATGAATAAAACGCTGAATCAAGGTTTAGAACCAATGCAGGCATGTTTTATCCATAGACTCTGCCTGGCAGTAATGATAGCGCCAATGAGGAATAAAGCATTAGTGCTCTATTCCTCATTGGTGCTACGATAAAAAAGAAGGCAAGTTACCAAGAGAGGAGCAGAACCATGCCGAAACACCTCCAAGCCCGAGTAGCGCAAGATGAAGAGGAAGAACGCCAGGTGCGAAAACTTGCCAGGAGCCTTCATACCCCAGCTGATTGGAAGTTTCATGCCCACATGGTGGTGGAGAGCTGGGCAGGCAAGACGCCTCAAGAGATCGCCACCACGCTCTCATGTCATCCCAGGACCGTGTGCATCCACCTGAACCGCTTTAATGCGCAAGGGATCAACGGCCTGGGAATACGGGAAGGAGCAGGACGCAAACCGCGTTTGACTGAGCAGGAGCGCAGCCGGATTCTCGCCCTGGCGAAGCAACCACCCCCTGGGAAATTGGAAAGATATGCGGATGGAACCCTGGATGCCCAAGATGAGGAAGGGTCAGCCCAATGGAGCCTGGATGCCCTCACCTTGAGCAAAGGCTGCCACTTCTCCCATCCAGGAAGGAGAGGAGGGAATGGATTGCGGCGTAATCTGGATAGTTACCACAGAACGTTACTCCATGACGCGCAAGACGATTTTCCCGCGCAGGTGCTGGCTCTCACCGCGCTCATGCGCCTGGCGCGCTTCCCAAAGAGGCATCACCATATCGAGAGCCACACGCACGCGCCCAGCGTCGATCAGTCTGCCAATTTCGATCAGTTGTGCTGCATCAGCACGCATCCGACAGAGCGAAATGGTGACGGAAACCTCGGCTGCGTGTTCGGCGGAGTAATGGCCCAGGAAAATCGGAACCAGCCTGCCACCTTGCTTGAGGACGTTCAGCAGGCGATCACCCTCCTTGGCACCCACCGTATCCAGGACCAGATCGACCTCATGGGCTGCATGTTCCAGGAGCGTGGTCGTGTAGTCGATGAAGTGATCGACGCCGATTTCGCGCAGAAACGCCTCGTGACGTCCCGATGCCACCCCGATGACCCGGGCCCCCTGGCCTTTGCCAATTGCACTGCCAGGTGGCCGACCCCACCAGCCGCGCCGTTGATCAGAACGCTCTGCTCAGCTTCTAGCATCCCGTATTCAAAGAGCGCTTGCCAGGCCGTCAGTGCTGCTGTCGGGACGGCTGCCGCTTGGAGATGATCGATGGTTGCCGGTTTGGGGGCCAGATTTGAGGCTCTCGTCGTCGTATATTCCGCATACGCCCCAACATAGGTGCCGGTCCCTCCCGCAAGAGCCTCTCCAAGGCGCGTCTGGCCATACACCGCATCGCCTTGCTGAAACGTGGTGACATCTGGTCCGACCGCCTCGACGATCCCTGAGGCGTCATGGCCCAGAATAAGAGGTAGGGATGGGCGAGGAGGCCGACGGCTCTCGGGGAAGTCTGCGAAGCCGCTACGGGTCTTCCAATCACTGGGGTTGACCCCCGCAGCAGCGACACGAAGCAGAACCTCGCCCGGTCCGGCTGTGGGACGCGACACCTCCTCGTATGTCAAGACCTCCGGGCCTCCATAGGTATGAATCTGTATCACTTTCATCGTTGCAGTGCTCATGATGCTGTCCTTTCTTGTGCATGAGCGTCAGCAGCAGAAGCCAGCTGACGCGAGCCTTTTTCTTCATCATCTTCATCTGCTTGTCATTGTAGGATGAGTAGGATAGAATGTGAAGTAGGCACTCTTTTTTCACCTTGTTTCAAAAAAGAAACTTGCTCTCTTCTTGAAAGGAGAAACTGGATGGAGGCTCCATTAGAAGAAAAAACATGCCTGTCGCTGGCTCGCGAAGCGCTGGACATCCTGGGGGGAAAATGGTCTTTTCTCGTTCTTGCGAAACTGTCTCTTGGCCCACGACGCTTTAATGCGTTGCGAAAGGCGTTAGATCCCATCAGCACGAAAGCGTTAACAGATACTTTGCGTCACTTAGAACACAGCCAGGTTATCCAGCGTCAGGCGTTTCCGACGGTACCTGTCACGGTCGAGTATTCCTTAACCGAAAAGGGGAAAGATTTTCAAGCCGTCCTCTTTGAGATGTACTCCTGGGCCCAGAAGTGGGGAAGCTCTCAGGATGAGAACCATCGAAGTAGTCGAGCTTCTCAAGAGGTCAACAAGGTTTCGCTACAGGAGGCGTCTCTCGAGTGAGACACTGGAAATCGCAAGAGGCACAGGAAAGAAAGTGATATGACTTTTCGCCGCTCTGAAGGAGTGGCATTTCTTTTGCATTCTGCCAGTTTCCCTCTTATTGTTCAGCTATGAAATCTCGTTGCGCATCCCATGGGGAACAAAGACACAAGAAGGAAAAGGGATGAAGCGAACATGGACATCGGAGGAGTTACTCGAACACTTTACGCTCCTGCCTGACGAGTTAACCGCAGTCGGCAATAAATCGGGGGCAACGCGCCTGGGGTTTGCCGTCTTATTCAAGTGCTTCCAATATGAGGGCCGTTTCTTGCGTTCCAGGCAAGAGGCGGCCCCCGAGGTAGTACGTTTTCTCGCCACCCAGGTTGGAGTTGATGCTGCCATCTTTGCTCAGTATGCCTGGGAAGGGCGCGCCATCGAAGTACATCGAGCACAGATTCGTGAGATAGCGAAGGTACATGAGTTCCATCGTGCCGATGAAGAAGCCCTGCTTGACTGGCTTTGCACGGAAATTTTCGATCATGAACACCATCCTGAGCGGCTCCGTGATCTGATTCGCGCCGAGTGCCGAACCCGTGCGATCGAAGCCCCAGATGACATCCCAGCGCTGATTGAAACTGGGTTGCTAGCATACGAAGCGCAGATTTATACGGTCATTATGGCACTCCTCGCGCCAGAGGTGCAGGATCGCCTGGATGCCCTTCTCGTGGCTCCTCCTGTTGCGGAGGGAGAAGAGGAGGAAGAATTACCATTGAGCTTGCTGCGCCTCGACCCTCGTCCGGTCGGCGTTGAGAGCGCGCTCTCGGAGATTGCCAAGTTGCGTGCGTTGCGTGCTATTGGCTTGCCCATCGATCTGTTTCAACGATATGCACCCAAGCTAGTTGAACACCTGCGACGACGCATTGCAGCCAAATCTCCTTCCCATATTCGTCAGCATCCCCCGGCTATTCGCATGACTCTGCTGGCTGCCCTGATCTTTCAGTGCACGCAGGAAGTCACCGATGCCTTAGTCACCTTATTGATACAGATCGTCCATCGAATCGGCAAACGAGCCGAACGCCGCGTTGAATCTGCGTAGATCAACGATCTCAAACGAGTTGCTGGAAAAACACGCATCCTGTATCGGATCGCTGATGCCGTGCTGGAACACCCCGATGAACCCGTCCGAGAGGTGGTTTTTCCCGTTGAGAACGAGCAGATCTTACGCGATCTGGTTGCCGAATACAAAGCGCAGGGGGGTGCCTACCGTCAGAAAGTGCAAGAGGTGATGCGTTCCTCCTATCGCAATCACTATCGCCAGATCCTCCCAGCCCTGTTGGATGCGCTCGACTTTCATTCCAACAACACAGCCTATCAACCAGTGATCGAGGCGCTTGCCGTGGTTCGTGAGTATGTGAGCAGCCGGGTCGCGTGGTATCCAGTCGAGATTAGCCCCCCTCTTGAGGGAGTCATTCCCTCCTCGTAGGAAAATATTGTCACCGAAAAAGATAGCACAGGTGAAGAACGGGTCAATCGCTTAACGTATGAACTGAGCGTGTTGCAAACCTTACGTGAGCGCGTCCGGAGCAAGGAGATTTGGGTATCCGGGGCCGCCCAGTTCCGTAATCCTGAAGACGACCTCCCGCGTGATTTTGACCAGCATCGGGCCACGTATTACACGGATCTCAACCTGCCGCTTTCGGCGGACGAGTTTGTTGCTTCGTTGAAGACCCAATTGGAGGTAGGGCTAGGATGACTGCAAAAATCGTAACTATTCAGATGGGTGGCGTAAAAGATTCGTTTTCTGCAATAGTCGCCGCATTTTTGACTATGCCGAGCTCAAAAATGCAAGAGGATGTATGATTTGCCTTTTCTACGCCACTGAAATTTTACCCATACCCTGGCAATTCTGGTCGATAATATGCTTCAAAATGGATTCGGCATAATTTGCTTCACAGAGGGATTTGAGTTGAGGGACAATCTCTCGCATCAGTTCCATCGGCCTGAGAAGAACAGTCATAGCCACAAAGCTTTTTTGACTTCACCGATTTTCTGATAGTAGCACTGGCACAAACTTTCCTGGAAAAACCGCTCTCTATCAAGCTTCTTCCATCAATATCTTGTAAATTGGAAGGAGAATTGGAGTGAGCTGGAGATCAGACCTCGGCTGGAAATGATTATGGTACGTTTACCGAGCGGTTCATGAAACAGTGACCCAAGCCTCGAGTCAATTTGCGTGTGGAGGCTTCCTCGTCTCTCCGTGCCCATATGGCTGGAGGCTACCGAATGAAGGGAATGTATCCTTACTTATAAAAGATTGACTCACGGCAGGCCCTTTCACACGTATGGTCAGCGTGGGGAAGGGCCTTTCCTTTCTCTGTTATGCGCTCTCTTTACTTTTTGCGTTCCAGCAGAACGACGGGGACCTGGCGTGTGATCGTCGCGGCAAGCGAAGCGAGAGCCGGTATCTTCTGTACCTGGATGCGCCCGAGGCGCTCCCCCTCCGCGCTGTCGACGACGATGGCTCTGGCTTCGAACTTCTCAGGGCCAAGCTCAACAATTACATAGGGGTGTGCGACCAGGTTGTGATACCAGGCGGGATTGGTTGGGGCGCCCCTATTCCCGGCGAACACGTAGATGCGACCGCCTTCGGACAAGTATACCAGTGGGCGGGTACGAGGTTCGCCACTTTTTGCTCCCGTCGTTGTCAGCAGCAGTAAGGGGGCATTAGCGAATTGACCACCAACGTTGCCCCCGCTGGCACGGAACTCTTCGATGATCTGGCGATCCCAGTCATTTAAGTCTTGTATCTCAGTCATGCGCATCCTCCTTGCGATAGCATTGTATACCTATCCTGGGCCTCCCTCATGAGAGGTGAATATACCAGTCTTTTGACTCGTGTTTTTAGCATCGGCCCGCTACAGGGTCAGACCCGCTCAGGGATAGGTTGGAGCGGGAAGCAGACCCCGGTGAGTTGCTCGGAAACAGCCCAGAGACGGCGCGCCACATCGGCGTCCTGCGCGGTGGCGGAACGTCCGATGAGCATAGGTGCGCCGCGCATGTGTGCGAAATGGCGGGGCCCGGCGAAGCTGCTGCCAGGGATGTCGGCGACAGCGGCGTATAGGGTAGGCAGCGCGCCCATATTGGCGTCCTGCGCCAGCAGCCGTATCATGATCGCTGACAGACCGGATGGGGGGCGACCAGCATGGTTGTAGATGTTCGTTGCGACGAAGCCGGGATGCGCCGCAGTTGCCAGCACTCCCGACCCTGCGGCGCTCAGCCGACGCTGCAGCTCCGCAGTGAACAGCAGGTTTGCTAGTTTCGATTGCGCATAGGCACCAGACGATCGGTAGGGCTTGTGCTCCCAGTTGAGGTCGTCGAAGTCGATGCGACCGAGCCGCTCGGCCTGCGAGGCAACGGTCACGACCCGTCCGGTGATGTGCTCAAGGAGCAGGTTCGTCAGGGCAAAGTGGCCAAGATGGTTGGTACCGAACTGCATCTCGAATCCATCGGCGGTGCGGGCCAGCTCCGGTCCCCCCACACCCGCGTTGTTGATCAGCAAGTCGATCCGACCATCCCAACCGGCGGCGAACGCCCGCACGGAATCCAGGCTGGCGAGGTCGAGTTCGCGGACCTCGGTCACGCCAGTTGTGGCAGTCGCAGCCGCCCTGCCCTTTTCGATATTGCGCACTGCGAACACGACGCGCGCGCCGGCCCCTGCCAGCGCATGTGCAGTAGCCAGCCCGATACCGCTGCTGGCGCCGGTCACGATCACCGTCTTGCCGGTCATATCAGGAATGTCAGCGACACTGAAAGTACTCATAAGAAATTCCTCCAAAAGATGTAGAGTAGGGCCAACCAGCCTGGGCATCACCTCTCGTTGTCGAAGAAGTGCCCTTCTTCGAGATCCTGGATCAGCGTGGGATGTACTGGCTGCCACCGAAGCCTCTCGCGGGTCAGCGCGCTCGACGTTACGTTGTCCACTGAGGAGAAGAGTCCGAGCCAGCTGAAGTGCTTGCCCGCATCCTCAGGAGAGATGGAGACCGCTGGGAGATCGAGATGCCGACCGATCACCTCGGCGATGGTGCGGGTCGGCACGCCCTCCTCCGCGACCCCGTGCAGCACTGATCCCACCGGGGCTTTCTCCAACGCTAGGCGGAACAGGCGCGCGGCATCGAGCTGGTGTACAGCAGGCCAGCGGTTAGAGCCGTTGCCGACGTAGCCAGAGACGCCCTTCTCACGGGCGATAGCGATCAGGACCTCCGCGAAGCCGCCTCTTCTTCTGTCGTGAACCGAGGGAGACAGTCGCACGACCGATGAGCGCACGCCGCGCTCAGCCAGCGCGAGCACTGCGTTCTCCGATGCGACCCTGGGCGCGACCGACCCCGCGTCGGCCACGTCCTTCTCTGTCCCGAGACGCCCCTGTGGGAGGAAGAATGCGAGCATCAATGTTCCCGAGGTGATCACGAACGGCTTGCCGGAGCCTTCGAGCACTGCTCCGATTGTCTGGACGGCGCGCAGATCCGTTCGCGCGGAGCCCTCGTAGTCCGAGAAGTCGTGGACAAACGCGAGGTGGATGACACCGTCGGACGAGGCCGCTCCGCTGCGCAGGCTGTCAAGGTCATCGAGGGAACCGCGATGCACCTCCGCACCTGCAGAGGCGATTTTTGCAGCGGCAGCATCGGAACGAGCCAGACCGAGGACCTGGTGCCCTGACTCGATCAACTCGCGGACGACGGCGGAGCCGATGAATCCTGACGCGCCAGTCACGAAAACTTTCATGAGAAATTCCTCCAGTAAATGTAGGGGATTCTATGGTGTAGCCCCCCTGTTCTCTCGTAGCGACAAGTTGATGCCTTTGCATCAACTTGTTACAATAGACAGTGTAGTCTGGACGGGACCACGGGGCAAGCATCAATAATGGTCTTTTGTTACGTATGCAACACGGAGAGGAAAATGTCGCACGAAGAACAGACAGACTTGCGTATCCAGCGCACCCATAAATTCTTGCAAGAAGCGATGATTGAATTGATTACCGAGAAGGGGTTCGATGCCATCACGGTGGGCGATATTGCCGAACGGGCCATGATCAACCGAGCCACGTTCTACCGCCATTATCAGGATAAATACGATCTGGTGGTCAAGATCTTTGAAGAAGCAGCCAATCACCTGGTGGAGGATATGAAACCCTTCCACAAAGACATTGATCCTGGTGAGAAGGAGGAGAATGTAGTAGGGATCTGGAGCCAGTTCTTTGAGCATGTCGCTGAACATGCCAGGCTGTACCGAGCGATGCTGGGGAAAAACGGCAGTCCGTGGTTTGCCGCCAGGATGCGTGAGCACACCATCAAGCTCATGCTTGAGAAGGAGAGACGGTGGAAACACCAGGTGGAACCCAGTCAACCGATTGATCCAGCCATGCCCCTTGAGCTGCCTGTCATGCAACTTTCACATGTTCTGATTGGTACTATCGTCTGGTGGTTGGAGAGCGAAAAGCGCTACACTCCCAGACAAGTGGCAACCTGGTTTTATCGCTTTGCGTTTTATGGCTATCTCTCTGCACGCGGGTATGAGGCGCCTACACCAGGGAAAGAATGAGGCTCATTCTTTTGTTGCAAGAACAGCCATTTCATCCTGTACTCACAAGAAGTTTGCGGCTCTCGCATGGGATCGGACCTGATCGAGCGCTTTGAACACGGAGGGCTCGATCGCGCGTGGTGCATGTACACCATTCCTGACTTCTATCTAAGACTGGGGAGCGGCTTCTCACATGGTGGATGGTTGTGCTATGCACTCTTCGCGTTGATGGCTCTCTTGTCACCTTCTTTCCCACCAATTTACAAGATATCGATGGAAGAAGCGAGATGAGGAGCGGTTTTTCCTGATAAGTTTGTGCCAGTGCTCACGATTGAGGGCAAATTCTCACGTTTGGGGGCCAAACCTGCTCACATTCCAGGTCATTTACCAGCTGGGGGATTACCAGCACTCACAAAACTGGAGCAAGGTCATGAAACTGAGGGAGACAGAGCAATGTTCACCTTTTCTCCAGCAGTTTCAGACGAGTTTACAAGATAGACAAGGAGATAAAGTGCATGAAAGATGCTGAGTTTATTGAGAACAACGTGAAAATGGTCGAGGAGTTTCGCGCCAATGGGGGGAAGATCGAAGGCGGAGCGCCACTGATCCTCATTACAACGAAGGGGGCGAAGACAGGGCAGGAGCGGGTTTATCCCCTGATGGCGCTCCCTTATGACGATTCGTACCTGGCGGTGGCCTCTAAGGGAGGTGCGCCAAAGCATCCTCAATGGTATCACAACCTCATGGCTCATCCTGATATCACAGTCGAGGTGGGCATCGAGAAGTTCCCTGCCCGGGCCAAGCTGCTAGGCGGCGAGGAGCGGGCGAAGGCTTTCGCGAAGGCAGCCCAGGTCTTTCCACCTACAGCGAGTTCCAGCAGAAGACGGCCCGCGAGATGCCCGTTTTCTTGCTCAACGCATGAAAGAAGATGCATGAGCGGGTGTATGAACTGGTTGTAGGTAGTAATTGCCTGGATGATCGAACGAAAATCCTGGGCTAGGGCCATTGTGTCGAAGATCGGCTCAAATTTGTTGCGCTGAATCTTCGATAGCATTTCGGATTGTCTTCTGAAGATGGCCCCTCCTTCTTGTCATCTGCATCAATGATACAAACGACGAAAGAGAAAAGAAGTAAAACGCGTGTGGGGGCTTCGTCGTCCTGTGGCTCTCATGAGGCACCTTGCTCTGTGCCTTGTTCACCAACAGGATACCGCTTCGGCTTTGGTTCCCCAACTCGTCTAGTTCGTTTCGGTTTGGCTGGCGTAACCACGGTTTCAGAAGAAGTCGGCGTGGATGGTACATTCCCATTCGATGCTTCCTGTGAGCTAGCCACCTCTTGGGCTAGCTCGGCAGTCTTCTTCCGCCGTGAGCGTGCAGGTTTTGGCGCGACTTCTGCTTCTGGGGTGGGGTCAGATGCCTGGATCGCAAGTGAGCGTTCCTGTTCAGGCACTGTTGCTTCCACCTTTTGCCGCAAAATGTCCGTTGGCAGGATGTGATCGTGCAGACAGTCTAGCGTCAGGCGCTCCTCTCCGTCATCGAGGGCAGCAGAGACCGCACGCACCAGTCAGTCCTTCAAGACGCCGATACAGCCAATACAACCCTCATAGAAATACACCCAATATGATCCAACCAGTGTTTCCACATCACAGCGCAATGGACGGGCAAACAGCGCCTGCCGATCTGCCCATTGAGTTTTGCCACGCTGCTTTCTGTTCAGGCAGATCGTTGGACTCCGCCGCTTTGCCGCGCAAGGGTCGCCGTTTGACTGGCTGCGCCTCACCATGAATATCCATATGCAGGCGCTGCTGATAGGTTGGCTCTCCCATGGGTTGTGTTGCACAAACTATGACGAAGGCGAGATGGATGTGAAGAGGTCCTCCTCGTTCAGTTAGGCGATCACTCCAAACAGTGTGGCGACCGGCGCGACCTGCTCTCCCACATCTCCTTTTGCCACTCCTTGTCCTTGCCCTTTCCTCAGGATGTTCATTATCTCGTCTCCTTGGAGGGTTCGCCAGGCCGTCTCGAAGGAGAAAAAGCCCATCCCTGGCTTCGTCAACCGTTGGATGAAGCGATGATCTTGTTCAATGAGGTTATGAAGATATTTGACTTGCCGCAATACACACTCTTCGGGGAAACAGCCTTCCGCTTTCAATTCCGCGAACGCTTTGGGAGAGGCAGCGTTTTTGTCTACGTTGATGACCCGTGGTCCCCTGGTATGGGAAGCGGCGAGCGTTTTCAGAAAGAACTGCTTGGCGGCTTGTGCCTCTCGCGTCGAGCTGAAGAAGAAATCGAGCGTCTTTCCGTGCGAATCAACCGCTCGATACAAATATACCCACTCTTTTTTGACCTTGATGTACGTTTCATCGACCCGCCAGGAGTGCGACGTGGTCGTCAAGTGCGCTCGACAACGCCGTTCGAGTTCGGGCGCATAGTGCTCAACCCAGCGATAGATCGTTGTATGGTCGACAGGCAATCCTCGCTCCAACAGTATTTCCTCAAGATCGCGATAGCTCAAAGCATAACGGAGGTAGCATCGTACGCACAAGCGAATGATATCGGCTTGGAAGTGGCGCCCTTTGAACGGGGGTTGCTCAGTCCGGGATTGCGCATGTGATTGTCGATGAGTACCAGGACAGGAATCCGCTGCAGGCCGCTATCTATCGTGCGCTTGCGGCAGATCCCCCACATCAGGTGTGCGTGGTCGGCGATGACGATCAGAGTCTATTCAGATTTCGTGGCGGGACTGTTGGCTGCATGGTCCGCTTTGCCGAGGAATGTCACGCTCAGTGGCCCGGCTGTGAGGTGAAGCGCGTCGTGCTGCGCGAAACGTATCGTTCGCATCCCGCCATTGTCCACTGGATCAACGAGTACATTACGATTCACCCCCAGATGGCGCTGCCCAATGCGAGAGTTCATGAGAAAGCGCGTCTGCTGCCCCAGCTCCCGAACGAGCCAACGACTCCCGTGATTTGGGCCATCCAAGGAAAGACGAAACAAGACGTCGCAACCAACTTTGTGGACGTGCTCTGCGCGCTCAAGGAGCACGATGTCATCGAGTCCTATGGCCAATGTGCGCTCCTGGGGCATAGCTTTAAAGCCAAATTCGTCGCCTCGCTGTACGTGAACGAGCTGATCGAGCAAGGGATCCCGCTTACCTCCTCCACCTCTGCAAAAGATCACCCAGTCTACCAGCAGATCCTGGGTACGCTGCTCCTCGCGCTGGATCGCTCGCAAAACCTTATGCCAGCAACTTATGCGGTCAACAACACGTCCCTGGCCCGTTATGTAGAGGCCTGTCGGCAAGCCGCACAAACGAACCCTCTGCTTGCGACGATGGCACGTCAGATCGCGACCTGGTTGACTACGGACCCGGGCGCTGGTCGACGCATGTCCCTGACGGCACTCGCCCAACTGATCCTCAATGCGGAACCGTGTATTGTCAGCATCCAGGAGGACCCAGTGGCGGAACTGGCTGCCCCGTAGCCTGATGCAGACCCTGGATGCCTATGATCGCGTTGTTGAGCATGGGAGAGGCTTTTTTTGGGAGGAGGCGCAGGGGAAGTGGCGTATCAAACCGGGGCGGATGACGCAGGTTTACCGCGCGCTGCTGGAAGGCGTCATGCAGGAGCATCTGGAACGCGGAGAAGAGTCGAAGGATCTCTCATCCCCAGAGGCCGTGTCAGTCCTGACGATTCACAAGGCGAAAGGTTTAGAGTTTCCGGTGGTGGCCGTGGTGGTAGACGAAGAAAACAGTGCTCATGCCACAGCAACGCATCGGCTCGAACACGATGTGTTCCCGTTTCGCCAGGATCTGCCCGAACAGGCAGACCTCCCGCCAGCGTTGCTTCTGGGAGGTGATGGCGGTGCGCGGGCGCTCCAAGATAGTGTACGTCATTATAAAACGGGGAAGCAGCCCCAACCGGGAAGCCCCGAACTTCGCTCCTACCAGCGGCAGATGAAATTGTATGCCTTTCTCTATCGCCGCTGTTTCAAGATCACACCGCAGGAGACAGTAGTGCAATAAGTGCGATAATAGTATATATGCGGGCTGGACGTTTGGAGAAACGCACCACCAGCGCATAGACGAGGACACCGATTCCTACATAGACAACGGTACTGATACTTAATTGTCCTATCTGTAATTGGTGGAAATGTCGGTGCAATAGGGAAACTCATAAATGCCAGTGCCCGCACCACGAGATTCACTACCACGGTTGCCGCAATCGTGAGAATTCCTACGATGAAGAATCGTAATGCTCCTCCCATCTTCTTTTCAGTGTTTCTCAGAGTACCTTGCATATTGCTTCTCCTTTAACTGTGCGTAATATTGTCGAGCCACCTTACCACGAGAACTCGATGTGCTTTGGAAATCTTTGATGGTCATATATGCGCAAGCAGACGTTCCTCACGGCGTTCAAGCTTCTCTTTACCACCGATCCCAGTGCAAAACATCTTCTAACGGTTTACGAGCAGCAGGTTTGAATGCGCTTCCCAGTGTATAGGCGACAGGGATAAGCGCAACTTGCCTCACTTGCTCATACGGGATCCCCAGTACCTCCGCCGCCTCCTGCTCAAAATCGAGATGGAGCGTGGTCAGGACCGTGCCCAGACCACGTGAGCGCGCTGCTAGCATAAAACTCCAGGTCGCTGGCCAGATCCCACCCCAGTAGCCAGCTAGCGCAGCTCCAGAGAGCTTTTCACCACGCCCCTCAAGGCAGGGAATGACATGGAGAGGAACCTCGTGGAGGTGTTCGTTCAGATGCCGCGCAGGAGCAAACATGCGCGTGAGGTCTGCAATCTCCTGCTCAGAGGTCGCCGCTGCGATCATGCGCTCGAATATCTCCTCCTGACCGCCAGGAGCGTGGATGCTTTTGCGATAGATTGCGGCTAAAGCTGCGCGTTGAGCTGGATCGCTGACGATCAGAAAATGCCAGTTCTGCATACTGCCTGGAGTCGGAGCCTGCACAGCGAGCGAGAAACATTCTCGGATCACCTCTGGCTCCACCGCTCGGGTGAGATCCAGGCGTTTGCGCACCGCGCGCGTCGTACTCAGTAGGACATCAGTGGAAAGATTAAATGTAGGCATACTCCTCTTCCTTCTCCTCTTTCAGCATTTGTTGCACTTTGCCGCCTCTTGGCTGCTGTGCAACTACGAGTAGTCTACCGTAGTAGAGAGGGTTTGTCATACCTCGAAAGGAGTAGCGAAAGGGGTATTCTTCTTGCGCTCTAGAGCAATTGAAGTTCGCGGGCACGCACTACTGCCTGCGTCCGATTCGTCACGCTCAGTTTGGCAAGGATATGTTTGACATGGAGTTTGACCGTGTGCAGGCTGATGACAAATTGCTCCGCAATGGACTGATTCGAGAACCCCTGAGCCAACAGCTGCAAGACTTCTTGTTCACGTCTACTCAGCGGATCGAGGAGTAGCTGACGTGGAACTGAGGATTCAGCGGTGTCTAACAGCGCCTTCTGAGGGAGAAGAACTGCCTCTTGGAGTGTCTGAATATAGCCCGAAGAGGCCGTTGTATAGGCTGCAATGTGAGCAAGTAAGTGCGCCATTGGTTGGCCCTCATCGGCAAAGAGACGTATATATCCCTCTGGTTCAGCCTGCGCGAGAAGAGGACCCAGCATCTTCAAGGCAAGTTTCGTCTTGCCCTGTGCTTGCAACATCAAGGCTGTCAACATCTGGGTCTCAATATTCCAACGCTGGTAGCTCAGACCTTCAATAGCGTGACCCAAATGGTCCAGAAGAAGCAACGCCTGTGAAAAAAATACTGGGTTGCGTTGCCTGCGTCCGCGTGCGAGCAGGATGCGTGCGAGCATCACGTAATCAACATAGGTGCTGCTCACAAGTGGGAGGCTGAAGCGATCATCAAAGCGCAATCCTCGTGCCTTCTCCCAATGCTCGGCCTGCTCAAACTGATCACATGCCAGCGCAAGACGCGCGGCTATAGACTGTGCAGGAAGAGCACAGAGGAGGTTCGCAGGCTCGAAATCCTGCAATTGTCGCAAGTCAGGTTCTGCCCTTTCAAGCAAATACCTGGCCCGCTCATCATCGCCCAAAACCCTGACAATGCGCACGAGAACCCAAAGGCAGAACAACGAAACGTGAGCAGTAGGCAAATGCAGGCGTTGTGCAAGCTCCAGCGCCTGTTGCGCAACGCTCTCAGCTTCCTTGAGCCGATTCCATTCATACAATAGAGAGGCTGAGCGTGCCTGTGCCTGGGCAAGGAAGAGGAGTGCCGCTTCACCAAGTTGGTCGAGTATGAGAAACATCTCCTGGTAGAGCCGATCCTGTTTGTGCAGCTGACCCCAGGGCTCATACAGATCGGCGAGACTCACTTGAGCACGTAGAGCAAGAAGGCGATTTGCGCTCGTTGCCTCTCTGTTCGTTGCTTCCAGAAGGACCTGCTCAGCGGCCTCCAGATCTCCATTGGCACGATAGGCCGTGCTGAGAACGATGCTCTGATGGACTGCTATCAGATGGCTTAATCTCCCTTCAGGTCTGGGTTGAGCGTGGAGCGCTTCCTGCACAAGAGCGATCGTCTGTGGAAGATCGCCCTGATACAGCGCCGCCCATGCCTGAAAGAGGCTGAGTTCAACTGGGGCGTCTGTTCGGGAGAGGTCTGTATTCTGAATCTTTCCCCTGCCTTGCTGTTCAAGTTGCTTGATCAGCTGTACAGCCCCTCCACCACCACACTGTGTCCAAAGCGAAGCGAACCAGAGCTGCGAAGAGGCAACAATCACTTCGGGCGAAAGTTGAGAAAGCCATCGGCGCATCTGGATATCTTGCTCCTGCACAATCAGCTCTGGCACCAGATCCGCAAGCAAGGTCGCCGCGCGAGGCAGATCGCCAGCCTGAAAGGCTGCGTCACATGCCTCCTCATACCAGCCCTGCTCTTCATACCAGAAGCTTGCCCGACGATACAACTCTGGCACCAGTTCTGGCTCCTGCTTCAAGAGATGAACGCGTAGGCTCTCGGCAAACAGAGGATGGTACTGATACCAGGCTCCTGCGTCATCTAACATCTGCAGCAAGAGATTGCTCCGGTACAGGCTTGCCAGTTGATCCTGGCCACCTGATACACCTGTGACCGCCTCACAGAGTGAGCCAGTCAGGCGCTTAAGGATACTGGTACAAAGCAAAAAATGGCGGATCTGGTCTGACTGGTGTTCCAGGATCTCTTCGCTGACGTACTCCAAGAAGAAACGATGGACCGAAGGCAGGGGCTGGAGCAGGGTAGTGGGGTTCCTCTGGCTACGGAGTGCCAGAGCCAGCAAGTGGACGCCAACTACCCATCCACGAGTTTGCTGTTCGAGATTATGCTGCGTCTCAAGAGAAAGGTTTAATCCCATCGTGCGGAGAAATGCCTGCATCTCGGCACGAGAAAAGCGCAATTGCTCGGCTCCCAATTCCCGGAGTTGGTCTCGCGCACGCAGATGTACCAAAGGTAGTGGCGGCTCACTTCGTGTTCCGATCAGAAGATGCAGCCGCTCAGGTGCGTGATCGATCAAAAAACGGAGCAGAGCATGGATCGGTTCGCTCGAGATAAGTTGGTAGTCATCCAGAATGAGCACCGTATCTCTCATAAGCATCCGGTCAAGATCGTTCACGAGATGAGTTAGCTCCTCCTCCCAGGAGTCCTGTTGCGGCATCTGCAACGGAACAGCATCGGGCTTGTTGACTGATGTATTGAGAGACGAGAGGGCAGCAAGAACATAGGAAAGAAAACGCTGTAGGTCATCATCCGCCGCCTCCAATGAGAGCCAGGCAACTGGGACAGTGGTTGTTCTCGCCCATGCAGCCAACAGTGTGGTTTTCCCTGATCCCGCAGGAGCAGAAACAAGGGTCAGCCGAGCTTCTACCACCTCATCAAGTGTGCCCTGGAGGTGTGAACGAGCGATGTGATGAACAGGTAGGCGGGGAATGTGAAATTTCGTGGCCAGCAAAGCGCTCTGTGCGTATTCTGACAGAGAATATGGTAAGGAAACTGGCTCTTGCTCTGTATGCGGTTGTAAACGCCACTCTTGTCTAAAGGATACTGCTCGCGTCTGGCTCTCTAAGCGCGTGCGTGATCTTGCGGAAGTTGATGAATTGTGACCGCGTGCCGAACTTTGGGAAGCGAACTGCCGAAGCGTATCACGCATGCGTTCAAGTGTGAGTTTCTTGGAAGCACCTAGATAAGAGCGGAAGAAATGACCGTCTCGATGACAATAGGCATACCAATACCATCCACCGCGTTGGTTACTTGCGCGAGCCTTGTGGGCGGTGAAGGTCCCCTCGTCGCCCCGGAAAGAGAAAGAATGTGCCTTTTCTAACCAGGCGTACCAGGCAGGAGAATCAACCGAGATACTCATCTCCTGGGTATCCAGTTGATAGAACAGGGTCGAACCAGTGACGACCCCTCCACTCTTCGTTGGTCGTTCCAACGCTCTTCTTCTCCTCGTGCGATGAATTAAGAGAAAGGGATGACAGTAAAGGCATCCTCCTTGTTGTTCCAGAACACTGCTGGTGATGAAAAACATTCCCACAGCTGTTCCAGAACGGAGTATAACATTGCTGAAAGCAATGCTCAAGAGGATGCATACCCAGAAAATACATAACATGGTTTTAAATCATCTTGCAAGAGCTTCCCATAAATGGCGAGAAGAAAATCTCACAATCGACCGGTTAAATGACATACACGGTTCGGTTTACTGGATGGCGGACCAGGCTGGAAGCGTGAGGAGGATATAGATTGATGAGCCATCTCAAAAATCGTGCCAAAATCAACGTCTCATATTTTGATGTGTGAAATGAGTAAGTGAGACAAAATGAAGAGGTTATTTGCACCCTATTGGTCATCGTCACTGCCGGGATTTGTAAACCATCCGGGGTCTTCCGCGAAGTTGATGAAATGGGGATAAGGAGCCATGAGAGGATTTTTGGCCGTTTTTGCAAACTTGTCTGTTTTTGCTGAAGCAGCTTCTCAAGCATATTCAAAGGCTCTCCATTTGTCAACAAACAAACGGTGTTTTCTCTGAATCATCAACTTAGCGGAAGACCCACCATCCGTGGCGAGGTTTCTACGACCCTGCGTGCACAAGTCCATGTCAAGCAGGGTCGTGAGCCAACTCCTAGCGCGGCGATCATCGACAGTCAATCGGTGAAAACCAGCCAAAAAGGGGGGCTCGCGGATATGACGGTGGGAAGAAAGTGAAAGGGCGCAAGCGGCATGTATTCAGGATCACGAGGGTGGAAAACGCCTCCTGAAGCCGCTCAAATGCCGCTTTCCTCGACTCAAGCTGATCTGGGTCGACAGCGCCTACAAGAAAGGCGGTTTCGTCGCGTGGGTCAAGGAGACGTTGGGCTGGGAGGTAGAGGTGGTGGAACACCCCTGGAGCGGCCAGCGTGGCGTCTGGGCACCAAAGGACACGGTCATCGATGGGGAGAAGATCCGCCCCAGTGGCTTCCACGTGTTGAAATGGCACTGGATTGTCGAGCGAACGTTCGCCTGGCTCTCCACGTGGCGCAGACTTGCCAAGGACTCCGAGGTGCTCCCGAGCAATGAGGAAGCCTGGATCTACCTTGCCATGGTTCGGCTCATGGTCAGACGTATGGCACAAAACAGCTCCTGAAGCCTTTACACACAGTCTCTCATATCATTTTGCGTTCGAACTGACCACACTCAAAGGTCGCGGTGGCCGAGAGCACTGAGTGTGGAATGGATGTGCAGATCGTTCTCGGGTGAAGCATAGTGGCTCTCCTCTTGCTGGGCGCTATGCTGACAACGTCGGGGAATTCTTCTCCATCGTGAGGAAAAGGCCCTCAATCCTGCATAATGTCTCGTGCTTCTTCTAACTGAGCAGCAAGTTCGCGTGAGGCAATCGTTTTGGGGTGTGAGTCTCCCAAAGACCGCAAACGGATCTGGAGAGCACGTTTGGCCCGAGGATATGCCTCGCTCATTGTCCCCTGAAGCTGGTGGAGCACAGCCAGGTCGTGGAGCGTTTGGGCTGTCTCCGGATGATCCTGGCCCAGACGCTGTTCGCGGATCTGCAATGCGCGCTGGAACAGTGCCTCGGATTGTTCATAATGGCCCTGTTCTCGGAAGAGAAGAGCCAGACCCTGAAGGGGATACGCTATGATATGGTGCTCAGAGCCAAGCGCCTGCTCAAAAATAGCAAAGGCTCTCCGATACAATTGATCAGCTTCCTTGCATTTGCCCCACTCGCGGTAGAGGTCAGCCAGGCTCACAAGCGTAAAAGCCACATCCAGATGGTCCGGGCCTAAGGTCTGTTCCTCGATGCGCGCTGCACGCTGGAAAAGCGATTCCGCCAGTTCATACTGGCCCTGCTTCCGATAGAGGTCGCCCAGATTGCTGAGTGGGCCCGCCAACCGAAAATGCTCCTGTCCCCATGCCCGTTCGCGGATCTGCAGCGATCGTTGATACACTCCCTCGGCCAGCTCGTACTTGCCTTGCTCAAAGTAGACATTTCCCAGGCGGATGAGCGACAAAGCGACCTCAGGATGCTCTAAACCCCTTGCCTGCTCTCGGATCTGCAGCGCTCGTTGCTGCAACGGCTCTGCCAGCTTGTATTGGCCCTGCTCATAATAGACCATCGCGAGCCCTTCGAGGGGGTACGCGACTTCTGGATGCTCCAGCCCCAACGCCTGTTCCAGCACGCGCTCAGCAGACTGGAAAAGCGGTTCTGCCTGTTCATAGTCGCCCAAGAGTCGATAGAGATAGGCAAGTTTGCTCTGCAAAGAGGCAACGTTGGGATGTTCCAGACCGAACAGCTGGATCTGGATCTGAAGCGCTTGTTGATACAGCGATTTCGCTCGTTCGTACTGGGACCTTTGATCCAAATAGTCCGCCGCTTTCAGGAGCAGATGAGCGAATTCCTGGTTCTGGAGGCAAGCCGGAAGAGCTGCGACGCAGGTCATCACATGGGGAAGCAGTCGCTCACATGGTTGCCATATTTCTGTCCCGCTGTCACTCGTGATTGGCGGAAAGGCCGCATTGAGCAGGTGGACCACGCGCTGCTGCCACTGCGTGTGGTCCCGTTCGCTCATCTGATCCTGCAGGATCACCTGGACCAGGCGGTGCAGCGAGAGCGTTTGCGTCTCGGACTGCCGTTGCACCAGCGAGAAGTTCCGCAACGCAACGATTGCCTGATCGAATTGGTAGAGATCTGTGACAAAGGGATCAGCAGTTCCTTCGGAAGCGGCGGTTCCATCAAGAAAGATTTCCTCAGGAATACCTTCCGGTGCAAGAAAAGCGCACAAACACAGCAGATCAGCCGCGAGGGAATGTTGTTGCCTCACCTGCTCGTAGGCCAAACGAAAGGTGGTGGTGACGGGGTGAGGATGATCGCGCCCCAAGGTTCCTCGCCGTCCCAGCAGCGGGGCCCGTTGTTGCTGATACCGTTGCAAGTAGTCGCTCAGACCGCATCCCGCTTCTTCGATATAGGCACCAGCCTGGTCGAGGGCCAGGGGTAATCCTCCCATCACCTTGACAAGTTCCTGGGCAGTCCCCCACTCAGAAGGGTGTGGTTTGCTCTCGTCAGACCTCATTTCTTTGTTGAGATGAGCACGCCGCAAAACAAACGCTGCCCCCTCATCGAGCGTCATGGGTGACAACTCAAGGCTATGAGCCAGGGTTCCCAGGGAGGAGCGGCATGTGGTGATGAGAGTGGCTCCCTGACGGGCCGGAGGGAGAAAGTGTTGGAGTAGCTCCGGGTCCTCAACGTTATCCCAGATCAACAGCCACGTACCATTCGTGGTTAGCCAGTGCTGCACTGCCGCCACCATCCGTTGCCGATCGCTGTCTCCACGCTCCGGGAGCTGGAGGTGTCCGGCAATGCGACCCAGACTCGCCAGAATGCTCTCAACCGTTTCCCCCTCAATCCAGAAGATCGCGCTATACTCCAGCGCGTAACGATACGCATACTCCAGGGCGATCTGGGTTTTACCAATCCCACCAAGCCCATATAATGCATAGGATTGGGTGAGAGCCACCGCCTGGTCCGTATGCAGGTGCTGATGCAACTGGTCAAGCAAGGCACCTCGTCCGGTAAAGAACACATTGCGTTGATAGGGCACAGACCAGTGAGGCGAAAGCGCGGTCAGACTGGCTTCGAGAAGCTGTCGTGTTTCTGCTTCGCTCAGTTCAAGCAAACGCCCCAGTTCCAGGACGATACTTTTCCCCTCAGGGAGATAGTTGCCCTGTTCCCAGGACCAGATGGTATTACGATGCACGCCCAACAGATCAGCCAACGCCCTTTGACTGAGACGTTTGCGCTTGCGAAACGCCTTGAGTATATCTCCGAATGGTGAGATGAGCATAAACGGTGTCCTCTTTCTCTCCTCACAAGAACGGTCACACAAAGTCATAGTGAATCACAGCCGCACTGTGATGCTGCTATCGTAGCATAGAACAGGTAACTATTCCATGGCAGCACACGCCTTTTCCTGGCTTGTATGCCTGGAGCCATTCTCTTTGGAGTCACAACCTTTCATGCATCTTCTGTTAAAAAAAGCTCACCGGAGGGGTTGTGTTGCAAAAATGCTGGCGAGTGTGGTAAGCTCTGCATTTATTTGACAAGGAAGAGGAGTTCCTTCCATGAATCAGCAGCATCCATTCAAATGGCGTCATTTTCATCAAACGGCTGACAAAGCCGGGGATGGGCTTTTTCTCCTTCGAGACAGCATGGCGAACCTTACAAGGATACGAGATCATGAACATGTTACGGAAAGGACAAGGACAAGGGATAGAAAGAGGAGATGTGGGTGGTCTGGTTGCGTTGGTTGCCAAGCTATTTGGAATAGCTGCCTAAACTCATCAAAATGAACCACTCTTTCACCCAGCTTCTTTCCTTTATCATTCTTGCAACACAACCGGTCAGAGAACTGTTCGTCTATCAGCATACCCCTGGCATAATCACACACATCCGCCACACCATCGATGCCCATCAAAGTTGTGGCGAGGTGTCTGGATGCCCAACCAGCTACAAACCGGTCATCCACTACCAGGTTCGTTTTCTGACCACGCAGGGCAGGCTGATAGAGACAGACATGCAGGCCGATCGCACCTACAAGCTCAAGGAAAAGGTCTCCATTGCCTATGATCCTGATGACACACACCAGGCCTATGATGTCCCCCTCGTGCAAAGTGCAGGGCGCATCGCAGGCCATCCCCTCTTCTTCATCGTATGTTTTCTCGCTACCCTCCTTTGCTCCTTGGTTCCCTTTCTTGAGTTCTTTCCTTTCTTGCTTTCAAAGAAAGCTCACTCTGACCCGCGCTCTCCCACAGGATGACCCGTAGGCGCCACACTTCCCCAAAGGGGCATACCATGTGGTGCTCTCCGTTCACCACCAGACCAGCTCCAGATCACACACATACCAGATACCTACCAAAGCAAGAATCAGCAGCAGCCACGACCACAGCCTCCACCAGCACGCCAGCATTGGGAGGGAGATCTGGCTCACCCACTACTTCTCCTTCCGATTGTTGTGGCTGCCTCGTCTTGCTCATCCTCATCAACCTTTTCGTGTCCAAGCAAGAATGCGGTATACTCAATGATAGGAGGATGACACACATCCCTGACCACGCTCTTACACACGCTGGGAGACACGAATGAGCATGGACAACACCTGGCACAGCGCATGTTCACGTTGCGGAGCCTCTTCCGTCATCAGCATCAGATACCGAGCTACAAACACCCATTCATTATCACTTCCATAAAACAGGAGCAGCTGCTAGCCTTTGTAGCGTACACGCTTTTCATAGCGCCGTTGGAGTGAAAGGTTACGCTCGATTCCCCCTTCAATATTGTCTGAAACAAAGGCCGGAACATCTTTGCCACGCGATTGCAATACGTTGACTATTTCGCTATTCAAAAGCTGAGCAACCAGGACACCTATCAACGACGAGGCCGAACAGATCTGCTCAGATGAAGGCAACGCCAGCAGCGTATCGCCACAGCTCGTACAATTATCGATCACAATGTCAGCAAGTTCATAGAGCTTCTGACCGCCAGGATGGCGTGAAGGGGTCTCCCTTGTATGCTTCAGCGATGTGAGGACAATGAGCCGGTGCTGGCGCTGTTTTATCTGAAGAGCATATTCAACAACAGCGGCATTAACCCCCGATTGCGAGGCAATCAAAAAGACATCGTGCGGTTCGATCCGGTGGTAGGAGAGTAATGCAGCTCCCGCCGTCAGGTCACGCTCACATTCCAGGCTACGAACACGTTTCAATGACCAGTCACCATAAAGTGCGAGATCTTCAAAATCGATGCGATTAATCGGCGCGAGACCACCGGCACGATGGACCAGTTCGGCAGCGAAGGCGCGTGAGTGCCCTGATCCAAAGGTGTGAATGACACCTCCATATTCAATGCATTCGGCACAGACCTGCGCCGCTTGCTGAATGGCTTCGGTCTGTGTTGTGAGAAGTTCTTCCTGTATGTGGAGGAGTTGTAGCCAGCACGCTTGTAGCGAAACAGGTTGATCGTGATGTTCGTTCATATTTTTCCTTTTTTGCAACACAACCCTTTTATGACGCGACGGTCGGCTCCTGCATACCTTCCTGCATAGAGGCCCTGGACATATTGGGGGTATTGTGGGCAAAGCCGATATTGCCACGGTGATCGACCATGATCAGGCCACCGGTTCCACTGGCCCTGGCGCCCAGCACTTTGATCGCAGCCTCGGCTGCCTCCTGAGCATTCATACCACCAGCTACAAAATCACTGGCACGTTTGGCAATGAGCAGACGGATGAAATCCTCACCATAGCCGGTACAGGAGACAGCGGCATCTTCGTCGGCGTAGTAGCCGCAACCAACCAGCGGTGAATCGCCGACGCGTCCGGGATATTTGTTGAAGATGCCACCAGTTGAGGTGGCGGCGGCTAAATGCCCCTGGCTGTCGATGGCGACCGCGCCGACCGTGCCATGCTTCTCCCCTTCCTGGAGCTTGCCCTCGTCGAGCGCCTTACGTGCCGCTTTCCAGCGTTCGTGCTGGTCCTCGGTGAGCAGGTCTTTTAGCTCACACAGAGAGATGCCCCTTTCCTGCGCAAATTGTTGTGCCCCTTTGCCGACCAGCAATACATGCGGGCTTTCCAGCACCTGGCGCGCCAGCGAAATGGGATTTTTGATCAGCTCGACGCCCGCGATTGACCCAACCTGCAAGGTGTGCCCTTCCATCATGCCGGCGTCCATTTCGATCTTGCCGTCCAGGGAGAGGTAGGAACCGGTGCCCGCGTCGTAGAGTGGGTTATCTTCCAGAGATCTCACAGCGGCTTCGACGGCTGCGAGCGCGGTCCCGCCGCTCTGTAGCACGTTCCAGCCAATGGCGGAGGCTTCTTTGCAGCCCTTGCGCGCGCCCTCTATTCTTTCAGGAGCAATGGTTCCCGCTCCTCCGTGAACAATGATAGCGATAGGCATAAATAATGTATGTACTCCTGGTGTTTGATATGGTTGGGTCCATTGTATCATGCAACCTGGCTGTATTGCTAAACGGGGCGCGCCGCCCGCATGAAGCCGGCCACCCGCAAGGGGTGGCCGGCTTCATGCGGAACATGAGTGAGATGTATGACATCGACTCTTGTGAGGCTTGACATATATGTGCAGTAATGCCTGGAATTTTGCCCTACCTCACCAGGGGCAGGACATCGGGCATAACGGGCAATGTTTCCCTCACGTTTCCAGTTGTATCTGATAGGGGTTTCCTTAGGACAACGATCAGCAACCCCTCTCAAGCCTCTACCAGACTAAGTGCAGGTAGCCAGAAGAAGTGCAAAAAACCTAACCAGGCGCCGTAGAGCAGGAGAATTATTCCTGACAGAAGAGTACTTGCGACAGCTAGCGTCAGACCATTGTCGTTGCGTTTCCACCCCCAAATGCGTCCGCACTTCATGGAAGGTCAGCTCCACCTGCCACCGCAAGACAAACCACTCGATGATTTGGGTGGGGCTGATCGCCTGATCGATACAGAGCAGTGCCTGGGGAGAAAAATGGGACTGCGGATCACGGAGCAAAACCCAACAGATGGGAACGGGCGGCAAGCCGTTGTGATACCAAATGGCCGTGCCGCTCGCCACTTCCACCAAGTGTTGCTGCCCGCCATACCAGGCCACCGGGAGTGCCTCCCAGTTCGTCTTAGGATCTACCAGTCTGGCTTGCAGTGTCGGTTGGCAAGCCCCTTTCTTGCGCGGACGCCCGTTGGTCCCGGGTTTACGAACAGGAGCAGGGTCGTATAAAGCGGCATCCAGCCGCAAACGCGTAATTACCGTAACTGGTGCGAGCAAACCAGCCGCACAAGCCAGCAATTCTAAGACCGCATAACTGCTCCTGCCGGTAGACCGCCTTCTCGCTGGTTGGCTGGCTGCTTGTTCATGGGTATTCCTCCCCGATGGTTGTTGTTTCGGTATCGAGTATAGTAACCTGGCATTGGAAAAATCTTCTCCTCGTTTGCTCTCATTGCCAGCCCTTACCTGCTTTATCCTGCCTGCTTCACCTTTGCCAGCCACGCTCGCATGTCGGGCTCGTGCTCTTCGTGGAAGTGGCCGAAGATGAGGGCGCCGGTGAGCCGCTCGCCCTCTAGCCAGGGGAAGCGTTGGGGATCGTTGAGCTGTTCATCGCTCAAGGCGTTGACGGCGGTGACCAGTTGCTGGAAGATCTCGCGCGAATCGTTGAGGACGTCAGCGAGAGGGCGATCCCGGTTGGTCTTGTAAATCCAGGCGTTGATCTCGTCAACGTCGTCGTCCTCATCCAATTCCCCCATTTCTGCTGGCCAGGGTGGTGTCATGTCTATAGTGGGATCGAGCGCTGCTCGGAAGCGCAACACCGTTCGCCTGCGCCACCCGCTTATGTGGGCAACGATATCCTTGATCGACCAGCCTCCTGCGACCTCCGGCTGCGTCATGTTCTCCTCGCCAATCTCGTCGAGCAATGCCAGCCATGCCGCCTGCTCGCTCTGCATCTCAGCGAGAAGCTGCTTTTTGCTGATGGGTGCGGATAAAGGGCGCCCTGATAATGGAGATTTCTCACCGACTTATTGATCTCGTGAGAAAGCCCGTGACAGGCGCCCTGCGGAGGTTTTCCGTCGCCTACCTTTACCTGTCTCTCACGAGGTCAATAAGAGAAGTATTTTTAGAAAGGAATACCCAATGATCCAGATAAACAAGCCTTTAATACTGCTTTGAACAAACACTACAGGTGCCCAAAAGGCATAATGGGACGTATTCCGGGGAAGTGATGGTGCGCCAGCATAGGCCAGAAACTGCCTGGACTCTTCATCTGCTGGATATCCAGCCAACAGATACAATGCTAGAGAACCGGTCGAGAAATCACGCAGCCTCCTGAAGCTCAGGAGAGAGATGCACTCACTTGAGCGGGAAAGCAGGCAGTGCTTGGGCTAAGCCACTCATCAGCACCCGTGTCACCTGGCTCGCCAACTCTCCTGGGGGCGAAACCACCTTCTGCTCGTCCCATTGGTGGAAACATTGGAAGCCGGTCCCAAAAATTGCCCAGCTCGTGACCATGGCAACGGTTTCCAGATCGATCTGCTGGTCCAATCCAGAACCGGCAACTGATTTGAATCCTTGCCAGAGCAGTTCAAAGAGGGCTTCTTGCAGGGTGGTCACCACCAGAGGGATCAGCGACCGCTCAGCTGATCTGGTCGACTGGTGTAACTGCGTGAGCCATTCAACGACGCGCTGAATGAGCAAGCGGAAGGTGCTTAGGCTCCAGGGACCTGAGCTGAGCACTGGATTCGCGACGCGCTGCTGAAATTGCTCACGCAGCCAGCCTTCCAGGATTGCAGACTTGTCCTCAAAATGGCTATAAAAGGTGCCTCGATTGACCCTCGCCCGGTCAGTAATATCCTGCACCGTCATCGCGTGAAAGCCCTTTTCTGAGTAGAGGTCAGAAAAGGCTTGCAGCAAGAGGTGCCGCGTGCGCAGCACGCGTGGGTCTTCTCTCTCGTTGATCTTCCTCTGCTCCATATGTTCCTTTCGCCGCTCAGTATGTTTTCAACAGTTTGCTTCATGTGTGGTCTAACCGACAGAAACGCCTCTTTGTCCAGTATCTAGATGGGATCATCCAGTAGCATTGTATCCAACAGGAGGTTGTTCAACAACTATTCCCAACTTCCTGTGTTGACAGACTTCAGGAAGCGCCATCTGGATCGGAGAGATGAGTACGTGATCAGGACGGTTTCAGGAAAAAACCCGATGGACAGGAGCGCTTTCGCCTTATTAAGGGGTGTTTTCACCCAACGTTGAGATTGGAGAAGAAGTGATGTTTCAATTTAACGCTCCCCTGGTTCAACTAGAATTGGCCCGGGAAATTACCCCAGGGGTCATCGTGCTTCCTGACCCGCACATCAACCTGGTTCCTAATATTGGGATCGTGATTGGCACGGATGCTGTGCTGGTCGTTGATTGCGGCCTGGGGAGAGAAAATGGCAAACGAGTGTTCCAGAAAGCAGTAGAGGTGGCCAGAGGAAAGACTCTCTTGCGTGTACGAGGATGAAGCACATAACACGTTCGTGGACCTATGACAACTTTGCCTCATTGCTCGCTCAGTACCAAAGCGCGGAGATAGACAAGGTTGCGCAAATGGTGGAGCAAAAGCTGGAAGCGCTCATCACAGAAGTGACACAGGGAGATAGTTTTCGCACGGTACACTCTTATAGAAAGAGGAGAGTGCAATGACACAGATGCTCCTTCCCGATCCCGAAGAGTTACCACTTAAAATGCGCACTCACCCAACGGTTCAGCATGCGTACCAGCAGCAGACACAGGAGACACAGGCATCTGGATCGTCCGGTCCTCTCGATGTGACCTGACTACGGCAGATGTGCATTGAGGCAGGTGCGGACGACGTGAGCTTTGTCTCGCTTGCCAGACCCGAACTTGACGATCAACGCGCCAACATTCTTGCGCATGCTCCTTTTGCTCGCACACTCATCAGTTTTGTGTGCAAGATGAATCGCGAACCTATCCGCTCGCCCGCTCGCTCCGTTGCCAATACTGAGTTTCATGAAGTAAATGACCAGGTAAAAACGGTCAGCCATACTATCACTGCTCGGCTCCAGGAGCAAGGGATTCGCGCCATGAATGAAGCGGCTGGCTTCCCGATGGAGGTGGGACGTCCTCTGGAACAGCGGAAAAGTGGGTGGTCTCCCACAAACCCGTAGCTGTTGCTGCTGGCCTGGGTATGATGGGGCTTCATCGGATCGTTATTCACCCGACCTTTGGCAACTTTATCTTGCTGGGGACAGTGGTCATTGACACTGATGTCAGCGAAGAAAGCCGTCCCGTGGCGTATAATCCCTGCCTTGAGTGCAAATTATGCGTGGGGCCTGTCCCGTGGGGGCGATCAGCCCTGATGGCAACTTCGATTTCGCGGCCTGTTCAACACACAACTTCTAGAGTTCCTTGGCGGCTTCAATGAGTGGGTGGAAACCATCGCCGAGAGTCCCAGTGCAAACGCCTATCGCGAGTACTTCACGCCAGCAGAAACACTGTCCATGTGGCAGAGCCTGGCCTTTCAGCCCAATTATAAAGCGGCATATTGCATGGCGGTCTGCCCGGTAGGAGAGGACGTGATTGGCCGTATCTCAGAAATCGCAAAGAGCATGTGCAAACGGTCGTCAAACCGCTTCAGGAGAAGGTGGAACTGGTCTATGTCAAAGCAGGATCTCAAGCGGAAGCGCATGTACGCCGCCGGTTTCCCCACAAAATCGTGCGCCAGGTGAAACGAGGAAAATAAGTGGCTCAGAGACAAACATAACATTGTCGCACAGCCTGATGAGTCGGCACTGTCATGAATCCAGCCGAGAGCAAAGTTGCCATCATCTCATACCAATCCTCGCTTGGAGCAGCGAGTGCTCCCCAGCGTCCAGGATATGCCAGGTACGACCAAACGCACAGGCGTCGCAGTAGTCGCGGACTATGCCCGCGCAAACGGGACATTGCTCCCCATTAAACCCGGCAGTGAGCCCTACCTCTACTTGTGCTGCGTCATGATACGCTCAAACTCATTGATGGCGCTGGTCCTGACGCTCTGCGCACGGATCAGAACAAAGCAGAGAAAACTGGTGCGAATGAAAAAGAGCCCGAACGGCAAACCGTCCCGGAAAGTGAGCATCGCGATCTGTCCCAAACGGTGGAAATGGCGAAAGAACAGGCGCAAACCAGCACATCACCCAAATGCACGTTTTCTCGAATGGTGGTTTCCATCGACCTCAAACGATTTACGGACAGTGGCGTCACCGTGGTAGAATGTCCTGGCTGTTGATGAAAAGAGCCAGGGGTGGCAGCGATGCATGCATGCATGCGTACTCGCCAGTTGAGGCTTGCACGCATGCATGTTGAGATGGCTGGGGCTGGTTCCATCAGCCATTCCCTGCTGCTCGCTTGCTCAGTGCTAAAGAGCAGTCCAGACCCGACCAACCACCTTTTCCGGCTTGAGCACAATGACCACGCGAGAAGCCCGCTGGGTGGCCTGGGTCCAGGATGCCGCTGAGAATTGCTGACGTTGATCTGCTGGGATATATTTCTCCATAATCGCGTTCCAAAGCTCAGGATAACGCTCAAGCCCAACAATCTCAGCGCGTCCGTAGGCCACCACATAGGTATATGTGACTGGATCATTGACAATCACCGAGATGTTGGGACCACGCACGATATTGGCGTATTTGACGCTCGCTTTTTGGGTGCTAAAGAGGAACGATTCACCATCCCATACAAACCAGACGGGATTGAGTTGAGAGCCTTTCCCCACCCGGTTCGTTGAAATGATGGCATCATGAGGTTGTGCGAGAAATGCTTGTAATGCATCTCGATCCATATTGAATGCGCCTCCTTTTTTGCTAGTTTGACCAGGAAGAGCTGCTGCACCCGAACCTCACCCGGCTCATGGAGAGGTTTGTCAGCGCACAACAGCGTTGTGTAAGCAACGTTTTAGTGTATACTACACAATTGGAAGGATAAGGCACGCTCACGCGTTCGCGCAATCAGCAAAGAGCGCGGATCGTTGTATAGACAACAGGAAGGGGAACGTGTTGGTTTTCTGGGGGCGTGCACGATTGAACGATTGCGAGGAAAAAGATGTCCAGAGTTGGAAATTCCAGCGACCCACGAGTGCAGCGGACCCGCCAGTTGCTGCTAAAGGCGTTCATGGCCCTGGTCCAGGAAAAGCGCAATATCCACTCCATTTCCATCCAGGAGATCGCCATGCGCGCCACCGTCAACCGGGCCACGTTTTATGCACACTTTGAAGACAAATATGCGCTTATGGCGGACTGGTCACGCGAGAAGTTTCAACGGGCCCTCGCGAACGAACTCCCTCCCTCTTCCAGCTTGCAGAAGGAGACCTTGCACCTCCTGATCTTGGCCGTATTCGACTTTATGGCGCTCTCGCGTCGGTATTACAGGCCATCCAATAGGCAGTTTGAGCTACTTTATGAGATGACGATCCAGCAGGAACTCTATGATCTCCTTTTGCGCTGGCTCCAGCAGGTTCCATCAGAGATTCCCTTGCCAGAGGAGACCATCGAAACCACGGCGCAGGCCCTCAGTTGGGCGATCTTCGGTCCCGCAGCGCAATGGAGCGGTGGGGACCAAAGCATCTCGAAAGAGGTCATGGCCCATCATGTGTTGGCCATCGTCGTTGCTGGCTTGTCTCCTGTCGTCACAGTGACGTAACGGAATGCGTCGCACCAAAGGCAGAGCCTATCCAGACGACAAGGATGCGGCAACTACCAACAGTATTCGGGGTATTTACAACTTTTTCTGATGATATCCCAGATGTGAAGCGGTTTGCTCAAGTAAATTGGTTGAAGTCGCTCACATTGGAGGGCAAGTGCTTATGTCCAAGGGCTAAACCTGCTCATATCGGAGGACATTTACCAGTAGGCCCCTCCTGGGCCTACCTCATTCTTCCTTGTTATGATTTGGCGTGCTGGAACGCTGGTTTCTCTCCTGATGGCTCGTTTGCTTGCGGTTCGTGGCTTTGACGCCATTGAGGTGAGTCCGCGCTGAAGGCCACATGCGATCTCTCGAAAAATTCACCGAGAGCAAGGTAGGGAGTCGTTTGCGGTGCTGGACGGAGCATCGAGAGGAAGCGCCGCCTCTCCCTGCGAATAGGCATAGCCGTCTTTTTGGTGTAACGGCGTACAATAACGGGCGTGAATGCCCTCGACCATGCCGAACGGACGATTCGTGAGCTTGAAGTATCCATCGGTTTTGATGGCAACCCGCCCTACATACACCCCGACCTTCTTCCCTCTCGTGACACGGGCGCGGACCAGGTCTCCGGTGCGAAAGCCCTGCACCCGGCTCGGCCCCTTGGCTCGTCCGACTGGGAACCCCTGCTCATCAACGTTCACCATGCGCCTGGCCTGCCGACCCCTCGCCTCGATATTCCAGGGGCGCACGTGCTGGATCCGCAGGCGTTCGGGCGTGGAGCGTCCGCAGCAGGCCGCATCGATCCAGTGCCTCTTGGGGAGATTCCGGCTCGTCCTGTTCCACTTGGTGAGCCCGCCAGAGCCGGTTTCCAGCGGCATCCCCAGCCTCTTGAGACTCTCGTACAGCGCCCACCTCGTACTGTTCACCGCGGCGGCGTCCCTCAGGGGCGTTTTGCGCTGTGCCTGCACCCGCGCAAGCACCTCCGGCCGATCGGCCAGGAACGCTTCGAGCGTTTGATCGGCTTTGCATTGGTTACATGTATGGCATGTGATCACCAGGTTGGCGATCTGGTCGCTTCCCCCTCGACTCTGGGGCACCGCGTGATCGATCTCGAGCGCGACGCCGGTGACCTGGCAGTAGGCGCACCGATATTCCCATTTGAAGGATAGGGGAATTAGCATCTCATCCGGGGATGAGAGGGTTTTCTCCCTCCACCGAACTGAACGTGCCCGTTTCCGAGCATTCAGCTCTCCCTCATATCTTCTGGCTTGTCCCATAGCTCTCTGTGGTGGTGTGACAGGCATGGCAGAGCAGTTGGAGATTGCTCGTTCCATGTTTGCCTCCTCCTTTCTGAGGTTGGATATGATGTGCCTGTAACTGCTCCGGTTGGAACGTTTGCTTACACATCTGACAGATCGGCCCAAGACGAACCAGCAAGTCTTGTCTTGCGATGGCGTATTTGTTTTGTGCCGAGGTGCCATTCCATGTTTCCTGTGCAATCGGATTTTCTTCTGCAATTGCGAGATCAACGTCCTCCGCCAAGTATGGGTTGGGTATTCCGCCTTTTGGTGAATAATATTGCTTGAATGAGATATCATTCATTCGAGCCAGAAACACCTGCCCGTATCCCAACGTTTTCTGTCCCTTGTGATTTCTCTGCGTGAGATATAGGTCATACAGTTCCTTCTTTCCCATATATCCCCCGTGTTTCTTCCGATGGAGCCATTTCCAGAATGCTTCATATGTCCAGTGATCAAGCCTCTGCCTGACCCAGGATGATTGCACATACTGGTAGTAGCGTGCCCATCCTCGTATGACCCGGTTGACCGCTTGCAGTTTGTTGACCACATTGATGTTTGGTTCTGCGAGCAGATCGCGGATCTTCTCCTTGTATCGCTCGACACTCTTTTCTGTCGGCGTCACATACAGCACTTTCCGTTCTGGCTCCGAGAGCTTTGGTCGCCGCTGGATGTGAAAACCGAGAAAATCGAAACCATCATTCACATGGGTAATCACTGTTTTCTCTGGCGAGAGCGTTAATTCGAGATGTTGGAGAAACTCTCCAAATTCCTCTTTGAGCGCTTCCGCTTCGGCCTTTGGGCCGTTGGTGAGCACCAGAAAATCATCGGCATATCTCAGCAGTTGGACATTTC
Organism: Ktedonobacter sp. SOSP1-52; assembly: GCF_016587395.1. Lineage (NCBI taxonomy): Bacteria > Bacillati > Chloroflexota > Ktedonobacteria > Ktedonobacterales > Ktedonobacteraceae > Ktedonobacter > Ktedonobacter sp. SOSP1-52. The sequence goes on along the minus strand of NZ_BNJH01000006.1, from coordinate 746,644 downwards.
CTTTGCCTTCTTTCCTTCGGCGTTCTCTTCGTCGCGTTGACATCGAGTTGTACTGCTCCTGCCAGTGAAGGTCCATTTCATGAAGATAGACGTTTGCCAGCAGGGGCGATGCTATTCCACCTTGTGGCGTTCCGACTTTGGGAGTGTGAAGAATCCCTTCTTCCATGTATCCCGCTTTGAGAAAGGCCCAAATCAGGGATAACAGACGTTCATCTGCAATTCGTTTTCTGAGCACCTGCATCAACTTTTCGTGCGAAATATTATCAAAACATCCTTTTATGTCTCCTTCAACGATCCAGAAATATTTTCCCTTCTCGTTGCAGAGTCGTTGGAGATGGTCGATAGCCGTCATGGTTGAGCGTCCGGGTCGGAAACCGTTGGAACACGGCAGAAAATGACTCTCGTAAATTGGCTCCATAACCATTCTCAGGGCTTCTTGTACCATTCTGTCTCGAATGGCGGGAATACCAAGCGGCCTCTGTTTTCCGTTGGCTTTCGGTATATAGATTCTCCTGGCTGGCATGGGACAATACGTTCCTTCTCGTAACTCTTCTATGGTCTGGTTGAGCATGGCAAGCCATTCCGAGACAGGGAGTTCCTGCCCGTTGATGCCATCCACCCCTGGAGTTTTCGCTCCGTTGTTGGACATGATGGCGCTGCGTGCGCTTTCTAACCAGTTGATATCTCGCACGTACCGATACAGATTGTCAAACCGATGCATCGGTTGGTACAAAGCCTTTGTTGCAAGACTTTTCTGAACTCTGGCTATTTCCATTACAAATCCCTGGACGAGGCCAGCGTTGCCTGGTCCCACAAACGATATGACTATGCTCCTTCGCCCTGTACGCGGCTTGTTCCGCGCTCCGTGAGAGGATCGTGATTTCCTCCGACTACTACGAGCATTCCGCCCTGTCTCTATCACTTCAGTCTACCTACCCATCCCGTTGCCGGGCCGATAAAGACAGTTCCCAAGTTCACGACAATTGTTTCAAAGCAAGTTCTCCGTAGACGCCGCCTATACACCTTGACGCCATCTCCCCGATGACGCTAGAGAGAGTGACTGAAGGTTGTGCAGCCTACAGTCAGTTAGGGTCTAGAGGAACCCGTTCACGCCTTCTCGCCGTAGACGCTACCTCTCTCTGTCCCTGTCGTTTCATCCCGTTTCGCTCAGGTTGTACCTTCTAGGTGCCTCATCAGCGGTTCGTTTGCACTCATCATAGAGACTCTTTCCCTCGGCGCTAGCGGGGCATTTCGGGCTACACCCTTTCACGTCTTTGTCGGCGGGCTTCACACCGGAGATGTGGTAGTCATCCCCCGCGTGCCGCTTAGGGAAGAAGGAACTGCACTCCCTTCTGGCTTTCGCCTTTCAATTATCGCGCTTCTTGGCGCACGGCCAGCAGGTACTGGCGCACTTCGGTCCCCCTACAGGGTGCCGCGCTGGTAGTCCACCTCCTCGAGCGAAGGGGGTTGCAGCAGCGCCACGTCAAAGCGCACCAGTTCCAGGGAGAGCGCACCAACCAGACACCAGCGGGCAAGCCGCCTGGCCCAGCAGAGCAGATGCTGCACCCGGCTGAGCAACGAGGGGGCCAGCCAGCCTTTGGGGCGGCGGCGATTGGCAAAGCGGGCCGCGCGGTACCGGGTGTGGCGGCTGCGCCGGGAACGGCGGGCTGCCCAGCGCTTGGAGAGGGCTTCATGAACGGCCTGGCTGCGGTGCGTGAGTTCCGCTGCCCACACCACTTTCCCAGAACGCTCGTTGACCACCGCGATCCCGCTGGTCTGGGAGCCAGGGTCCAGTTTGACCCGCAGTGGCTCGACCACGGCTTCTGGGCTCGCCTCTTTCAGGATCAGGACCAGGGGGAAACGCCGCAGGATCGCGGCCTTGCGGCTCTTGAGCAGGAGGCGTGCCCGCGCTGGGGTCGTGGGCATCAAGGGCCTGCGCTGCTGATCGACGATCAAAATGCGTGACATGTGCTCGCGCCCTTTCTTTCCCTTGCGGGACCCTCGGTAATGAGGAATCGCTGCCCGGTTGCCCGGACAGGTAGAGTTTTCCTCGCCCCTGTATGTCTGGCGGTCATCTTCCCGATACACTGGCTTTGGACACCCCATCAACCTGTTTAACATCGGGATTGAAGAGCATACGGCTGGAAAAGCCACCGAATGGTCCGAACGGAGGTACCTCCAGACAACGGCTCCGCGGTGCGAACACCGCGGGGGCTGGTCAGCATCGGGGCTTGCCCCAGACCGCACGAGGCGGTTTCGAGCAAGCCCCCAGGTTCACCTATGGGTCGCTGACATAAAACCTTTCGCCTGGGATGGGCGTGCTATGACTAACCATAACACGTAATCATCTCCTGGAGGCATAGGATGAAGACCATTAGCGTAAGAACTCAGAAAAAAGATCAGGTAATTGATATTACTGACACTATTGAACGCTATCTGCGCCAGGAAGGCCCGGAGGATGGACTCTGCTCCATCTTTGTCGCCCATACGACCTGCGCGTTAACCACGGCCGACCTGGACCCGGGAACGGACCTGGACCTGCTCGATGCCCTACGCCATATGCTCCCCCATCTCTCGTATCGCCATCCACATGACCCACATCATACTCCCGATCACCTGCTCTCGTCGATTCTTGGCCCCGGTCTCGTGGTCCCTTTCTCAGATCGTCGGCTGATGCTCGGTACCTGGCAGAGCGTAATCCTGGTAGAGCTAGATGGTCCCCGCGAACGAACCCTCCATCTGCATGCCTTTTGAAAATGGCCACACTTGGAGCAATGTGAATACTCTGTTAAAAGTGTTTTAAAAGTGTGTACTATACACTTAGTGTGTGACCTCGACCCTGACGTGTTCGTTGAATAGAGTGAGTGGAGAAATATAGAGCCTCCACTGTGATTGAGGCTTGGTCCCTCGAACTCGCGTCCACGTACTGCCTCCTAAGATAAAAAAGAGAGCAAAGCCGGAAAGGGCCGGTTGAGAGCGGGGAAGGAAGTATCAAGTACAGGCTTAACAGTCAGGCCAGGAACATCAAGTAAGAGATCATTGTGGCTCAGCGATCAAGGACGTTCCTTGGTGTCACCTTCTCTTGTTTACAAGCGAAAGGAAACATCATGAGCCTACTTGCTCTCTTTCGACGTCAAATGACACAACCTCCGATGGAGGTCATCCAGGCGGCATGTGAGTTCTATGGGCACTCCCCTGAACGTGTGCCAGCGTTGCGTGCGGAGAAACTGCGTGCGCTCTCCGACGACGTATGGGTCGTTCGCCTCAGCGAGCGTGAAAGCGCAGTTGTCGCGTATACGCCCGGTGCGCGCGAAGGCGCGGCAATAGCTGCCCCATGGTATGAGTAAACCGCCTGGAGCAAATTGAGAGCATCGCAATGGGTCCCTCTCTGGCCATTGGGCCAGAGAGGGACCCATTTTCGTCCTTATCGCTATGATAGCGTGCTATTCTGTCTGATGTTGTATACTATGCATGATTGAGAGCTCCCGTGCTACAGCGGCGGGGGTTCCAGGTGTTCGTTCCACGCTTCCAGTCTTGCGTGCCGAAGCAGAAAGGCTGGCTCTTGTGTCGGTTCCCCTAGACTTTTGGGCAGACGCGCTCCGGCTCTGGGAATGCCAAAGCTTCGGGGCAGCGCCTGCCCCTCTTTCGCGCGTTGTACGAGACGCTCATGTGCTGCCCGCAGGCGCGCTTCCGCACCTTCCCAATACCCCTGGTATCGGGCACATGAGGGAGTGGGATCTGCTGGATCAAGGTAGGCAACAAGAAACGCCGAGTACAGGTCGCGTTGCACCGGACCGATACCACATTCGCACTGATGCCATCGCTGAGAGAGCGGCTTCTTTGCCCGCTTCCCACATCCATGACACCATTGGCTCAGAGCTGTCGTGCGTGTAGGTACTTCTACCAGGGTGCCGCCCGTGCTTGCAACGGTGCGCCTCAACAATTCAACAAACATCCCTGGAGCTCGCAGTCCCACACTCTTACCAAACTGCTTTTGCCATGCCTTGTAGAAAATCTTTTCGATGATGATCGTGTTGCCCAGCGCGAAGACTTCATGCACCTTGCGGCCATGCAGGCTCTTACGATGCGCTGCCAGCTTGCGCTCTTTGTTTGCTTTGCGTCGTCGCGTGGCCTGGTAGTGCTTGCTCTGTTTCCATCGCAGCTTCACTTTGCCCTGCTTCTTGATGCGCCCCTTCTCGTCGTAATGCTCAGGATTGGCCGCTCGCCTCTGCCGATCCATTTTCCGTTGCAAACGACGAATGGCTTTGGCATCGGAAGCCAGATCCCCGCAGAACACCTCCAGACTCGCCTCCCTTTCCTGGGGAACAAGGGCCAGGGTGGAGGGCCACAGATCCCCTCCAACGATGCCTGTGCCAACCGTGTGCTTGGGTTTATGATAAGGCTTGCCTTCCAGGGCCAATTGGACCACATAGCGGTAGCCTTGTGCATCAGCTCCTGTGGCTCTGGCTCCTGGTCAATGGGTGGGATACTTTCAACGGTGTTGGCTGGCTCCTCTGGCTCCGGCTCCTCTCTGGGGTACCGGAAACAATTCTCCTGGCTTCTTCTCATACAACGCCGCCAGCCTGCGCCGATAGTAGGCCTTGGGCTCAACATGCCCATTCTCTCAGCGACTGATCGTCGTCACCGCAACACCTAATGCATCCGCAACCTGCTGCTGCGAATAGCTATTCAAATCACGGACCCGCTTGAGCACATTCTTCATCCTCATCCCCTCACCCTACAGCCACTCTATCCGGGTCACCTGGCCAGGATAGATCGTCACCTGCACCCGCTCCGTCGTTCCCAGCGAGGTCACGGTATAGTTCTCGGGCGCTAATGCTGGAAACACCCCAGCCCACAGATCCTCTCCCTCCCACGTCTGCGATGAGTTTGGGGTCAACTTGCCGTCTTATGAGTGCAAGGAGATCGATACCTCTTGCAAATCAAGGTGAATAGGATAGGAAAGGACACCATATCATAAAGAGCTTCTCGAAAGGTATTGTGAAGCTCACCTATGAACCGCAGTTCTGATGGGTCATCGGTTCGCGCCTCACAACCTTTTCTCTGGCTCGCATGTCGTGAGACAAGCGTGCGGAGCCTTTGTCTGGAATGAAGAAGGAAAACCCGCTGGTATGTCAATGGCGAAATGAAAGATACAGCCATGTCCAAGCATATCGATCAAGATACCTATGGATATGGATATTTCTCGGAGCGTTTTTCTCCCTATGACATCACTTTTCAAGGAACTGTAGAAGTTTTCTGGTGCCAGGATGCTGACTGCATCCATGGCGGACTCGCGTGGGCGCGCCCATTTAGCGTGACCGCCAGCTAGCCAGGAGAGAATGCTTTCCGTAAACGAGAAGAAGCGCGCGGGCAGGTTGAGGCTTGCTCGCGCGCTTCTGGATCTGGATTGGGGATCGCTCTATCTGTGGATCCGGCGCGCCAGAACACCAGGAGCGCCAGACCTGGTCTTGGGTCAACAGTTCTTCAGAGAAGGCCTCCCCTTCACGGCCAACCGATATATAGATACAAGGAGAACAGATCCGGCTGTTGAACAGACCCAGTGCCAAGCTCACTCATCTTCCATGTCTGCATCTCCTAAAAATCAGCAAATCCAATTCCTTATCCGGACCAACCACACTGGCCCAACCTAGAATCTCGCAAAGACTCCCCTCTTCAACCACCACATGCCCTTGCACATACAGATAACAGTGCTCCACCTGAAATTGCCGCTTGAAGGCGACCGCAATCACGCTGGCAGTAAGAGGCGATTACCAGAAGGCACCGTCGTAAGAGCTCACATCTTTTTCTCACATTCTGGCAGATCAGCCTTCTTTCTGCAACACAGCTTGTTTTTTATACGACTTCAGAAATTGAGCAAACCAGTCGATCTCTCTTTTTGGAGAGGATGCTGATTGTATCAGTTTTTCTTCGTTCGAAAAAAATGGTTCCTGGCAGATGATAAGCGGAAGATACTGAGAGATAAGGAGCGAAACAGATGGCAGATATTCCCAACTTGCCACTTTTTGATGAAGTCGCAGCATCACTACGAGAAAAAAGGAGGTATCAGAAGGAACTATCGGAGCAGGAAGTTGCTCAGATTATGGAAAGCGTCGTTCGAAGTCTGCTGGCAGGACAAGCAAAAATCAAAGCAGTTGTTCCTAAACCAACAGTTCATATTGAGCATGAGGTCGGTACCGTTTCTGGGAATGTTCGTGTAGAAGCTCCAATCAAGGCCACTATTACCGTTGACTGTGCTTTAGAGAACGATGTAGTTCCGCAACACTTGAAATTAATAGGATCGACTATTAAAGAGGATGCGCCATTGCCAGCAAAGCTTGCCCTTAAAGCTCTCAATCTGAAACAGAGAGTGAGTGAGAAGCTGGCTGATCCTAATCAGGCTTTGGGCGCTGCGTTAGCACGTCAACTACAGTCAAGAGGGGTAAGGTTAACAGATACAGGGTTGCATTTTCATGAGCGTATGCTGATTATTGACTTAAAAGGTGAGCCGATGAGCACCAGTAGATAAGCCGGGTGAAAGACGCGAGCCACATGACTTTCAGGACGTCTTCGTAGGATGATGCATCGGCAATGCTGACAAGATATATGGCATCAATGGCGAGGGAACAAGCGGCGGGCGATCCCGACCGCTCGCTCATACTTTTCTTTTCCTCAACATCGGTGCGAAAGTACCCATTCCTTTGGAAGTGAAGCCGTTCACTCCGCTCCTCATCAACATTCACTGCCCCATTCTCTCTCACAATTTCATACACACGAAATGCGCACAGCAATCATCCCTGGGAAAGAGCGCAAGAAGAGTGACCCGCTTTTCCCTGGGGAAAAGCGCTCCGAGAAAAAAGAGCAAGTCACAAGAACTCACTCTTTCGCCTAAAATATGGATCAAGCCCAATATAGGCGTGGGGTTTGATCTGTAGTATCAAACGCTTCAACACACTTGTATACCGCACCAGGATCAATCAAGGACCTCCAGCACATCTCTCCCGAAACAACAGCACAACATTCCTGGCAGGTAGCTCCTCTGCTCCATCACATGGCAAGGCACCAGCTTCAATGGCTTGCATTTGTTCCTAACACACTGGTTCATTCCATACCTGGAATCGCTTCTGCTACACGAAAGAGATCAATCATGCTATACTTTCTGCATGATTGACCTCTTCTTGGTCGTCACCACACGGCCTCGCCGGTTCCGTTGCATAGTCCCGGCGGAAGCTATGTGTATACAAGAACAAGCATTCGAAACGGTTACTCGGAAACATGAGTTGATGGCTTCAGGCCATGTGTGCAAAGAGAGGCAGGAAGGAAGGTTGCTGAGTCATCCATGACCGGGGCATTCTCGCCACGATCTCTGTAAAAAGGGCAACATATAACAGGCAAAGACGCATATGCTGGCTGGAGAAAATGCATCGCATTTTTACGCTTATTGACCCTTCTTAAGGCTTGCTAACCTTCCCTGCATTTTAAAAGAGAAAGGTTATTTCTTATGTATACATCACTTCCCCAGACAAGCGAAGAATTTGAACAACGAAGTTGGGCAGAGATCGAGCCCTGGTATCAAGAATTATCCTCAACCACCCTCTCAGCGGAGACACTCTCTCCCTGGCTATTACAGTGGTCACACCTTGGCGCACTCGTTGACGAAACCATCACGCGCCATGAGATCGCCTGTACACAGAATACAGCCGACCAGGAGCGCCTTTTGCAGAAACAGCGCTTCCAGGATGAAGTCTATATCTATATCCAGACCTATGAGCAGCAATTGAAGCAGCAACTGTTAGCAAGCGGTCTGGAACCAGAGAATTTTGCGATACCACTGCGTAACCTCCATGCCGAGGCTAGCATTTATACCGAGGCGAATGTAGCCTTACTGAATGACGAGCGCAATGTGGGCACTGTCTATCAAAATATCATTGGTGAACAGACAGTACAGTGGGAGGGTGAGGAGAAGAGCCTTGGTTCTCTCTATCCTGTCCTGCGTGATCCTGAGCGCGCACGTCGCGAGCAGGTCTGGCGCACAATGAGTGAGCGCAAACTGGTTGACCGGGAGGAGTTGGGGAAATTATGGGCTCAGGGTATCCAGGTTCGTCAGCAAATTGCGCAAAACGCTGGCTACGACAGCTACCGCGAGTATCGCTGGCAACAATTGCACCGTTTTGACTATACTCCCGATGACTGTAAGCATTTCCATGAGGCGGTTGAGCAGGTATTTGTGCCCGCCGCCAGTAAGATCTGGGAGCAGCATCGCCAGCGCTTAGGGATTGAGAACCTGCGTCCCTGGGATCTCGCGGTCAACTCGCGCTCAAGTCAGGCACCGCGCACTGTCTCCGACGTACAGGGCTTCTTACAACAGTGCCAGGGACTATTTCAGCATATCGACCCTCAGCTTGGTGCCTATTTCCAGACCATGCTGCAAGAGGATCTCTTTGACCTGGATGATCGTCCCTCCAAGGCGCCTGGCGGCTATAACCTGGCGTTAGAGGTCAGGCATGTTCCCTTCATCTTTGGGCGTGTCACGCTGCTAAACGATGGCATAGGGCTCATCTCTCACGAGGCCGGGCACGCCTTCCACACCTTCGAGATGCGCCCGCTCTCGTACCTGCAACAGCGCAAAGAGTCTTTCGTGCCCATAGAGTTCGCTGAAGTGGCCTCGACGAGTATGGAGTTTATTGGCTCAATGCATTTCCACGAGGTTGGATTATGTGCGCCTGAAGAGGCTGCCCAACTTCGCATAGAGCACCTGGAGGGGATTATTACGCAACTCTTCCCCCTGGTCGCGTGCGGTGATGCCTTCCAGCACTGGGCCTATGAGTATCCTGAGCTAGCGACAGATCCCGCTCGCTGTGATGAGAAGTGGGTTGAACTCTCGCAACGCTTCTACCCCGACGTGGATTGGAGCGGCCTGGATGCGGTCTACCGCTCTGGTTGGCAGAACACGCTCCATTTCTATTGTGAACCGTTTTACTTTATTGAATATGCCTTCGCGGCACTGGGCGCTATCCAGATCTGGAGCAACTACCTGCATAATCCCCAGGATGGGCTACAAAAGTATCGCTATGCGCTCTCCCTTGGAGCGACCCGCACCCTCCCAGAGCTCTTTGAGGCCGCTGGCGCAAAATTTGCGTTTGATAGGGAGATGCTCCAATCGACGCTTACACTCTTGACGGACACACTTCATGAACTGGAAGTAGCGCAAAATCGCGTGTAAATTGGCCTTTTAAGGTCTAGAAGCCAGAGAGAGTGAGCGGGCCCATATGCGCAATTGCGCATATGGGCCCGCTCACTCTCTCTGGCTTGTTGCAATTTTGCTCAACTTCTGTTAATACTTAACCTCAGGCAATTACTAGTAAAGGATAGCGCACTTGTGACCACATCAACCCCACCACCAGTCATAGGGAATTTAGTTGCATCTACCCTCCTCCCCCTCACACCCAGACGAAAGTATCTGTATATCACGCTCATGGTGCTGGCAACCATTGTTTGGGGCAGCACTTTCCTCGTTGTGCAAGAGACCATCAAGCTGACAGGCGTCTTCACCTTTCTGACCCTGCGCTTCTCATTGGGAGCGCTAACCCTGATCCTGATCTTCCATAAGCGACTGCGCCACATGAATCGCTATGAACTGGGCGCGGGAAGCTGTATTGGCCTCTTTCTCTTTGCGGGCTTTGCGTTGCAAACATGGGGGTTGCGCTATACAACATCCAGCGAGGCCGCTTTCATCACAGGGCTCTATGTCCCCTTTGTGACAATCCTCTCGCTCTTTATCCTCAAACAGAAGCCGACCCGTATGGCGATTACTGGGGTCGTAATCTCCTTTGTGGGCTTAACATTGATCTCTTTCAATAAGAATCTCGTGTTGACCTTTGGTTTAGGTGAGCTACTTGTGCTGGGCTGTGCCGTTGCCAATGCGCTTCATATCGTAACGATTAGCAAATTTGCCCCGAAGGCCGATCCAATGAACCTCGCGATTGTGCAAATCGCGCTTACCGCTCTTCTGAGTGCTGTGGCGATTCCGCTAGCAGGAGAACCTCTGGTCCTGCCTCCCGCTCCTGTCTGGCTCTCCGTTCTCTTTATGGGGATGATTGCGACCTCCTTCTGCTTCGCGGTGATGAACTGGGTGCAGCAGTCAGTCAGTAGCACCCAGGCCACGCTTGTCTATGCGCTAGAACCAGTCTGGGCCGGCGTCTTTGGTTACACTGTCGGCGAGATGCTCACGCCTCTTGGTTGGTTCGGTTGCGCTTGCATCCTTCTGGGCATGGTCATCGGTGAACTCCGCCTCTGGCCACGACGCAGTCGCTCATAGAAGATCTTTCTCATCCCATCCACCGGAAAGCCTGATCAATAAGAGCATTGGACCTCATATTCCAGGCAAGGAAAAGGGTGCGCCAGTTTAACTAGCCCACCCTCGTCTACTTATGGTTACTACTTACTCTTCAAGGTAATCTACAGAGATAGCCAGTCTTCAATCATCTGCCTATGCTCGGCGTAATGACGCCCCGTATTGTTGGCGAGATGTTCAAAAAGTTCGTCATTTGCTAGTTCCACTTCTTCAAGGTTCTCTAGCATAGCTACTATTTGGCTGTAAGAGCTTGAGAACTCAGAGAGAATAGCAGCCAAAGGGGTGGAGCGCTTCGCTTCAACTGTAAGCGCATTAGCACGCTCGGTTGACCAGGGTTCGCCCTGGAGACCGGGATCCAACTCAATGCCATGGACAATTTCGCTAATCATGGCCTGCTCCCACCAGGTAAGATGAGCCAGGATATCCTTAATTGACCAGCTTCCCGCTACGCCGCTTTGTAGCATCTGCTGCTGGCTAAGCGGCTGGAGGAGAGCCTCTAGCCGGGCATGCTCGCTTTGTATCAGGCTCAAAAGGCGCGCTTTTCGTGTAAAGTCAAACATTCTCTATTCTCCAGTTATGGCAACAACAATTTGCTGAAGGCAAGATTTTCTCCTTCAGAAACAGCCTTTTTTCGATACCAACTCCCTTTCATGAAAAAGGAGAGCTTGCTCTATTTTGTTGATGCGTTGCTCACCACTGGAGCCACTGCCTGATAATGCATAACTGCTTCCCTCTTGACCATATGAATTCTTCCTGAGCATCGTGCTTTAAAGCAAATATATCATATTAATCCCATTGATATAAGTTTTAGAGCACGATACTCTTCTTGCAAGAATAGTAATAGAGTTAGCTGCTTAGGATCAACTTTAATGTAATTGTAGTGAGATAGCACGGGCTGCTGTGATAACGTGTGGAAAAACGATATCCTCATCAATGTCTCCCAGGACAATGATGCCAATGCTCGCTTCAGCAGGGCGGCCCGCGACGTGAATAGGGGCCGCGATCCCGCTCGCTCCCTGCTGGATCTCGCTGCGACTGACCGCGTAGCCTTTTTGGCGCGCCCGCGTCACTTGCGAACGCTCCCCACTTTGCGCCTCTCGCCCGGCAAGGATGGCGATGCCTGAGGCCGCCTGGTCAAGGGGATGGCGAAAGCCTGTGCGATATACGACATGCATATGGGTTCGACTGGGTTCTATAGTTGTAAGCACCACGGCTTCACTTCCGTCAGCGACGGTGAGGTGGGCGGTTGCTCCCAACTCTTCGGCGAGGCGGGTGAGTTCAGGTACGGCGGCGCTCTGTAACTGTGGCTGTACGCTACGCGCCAGGTAGATCAAGCCCGTTCCCAGGCGATAACGTCCGTCGTCCATCCGCTGAACCAGGCGATGCTCTAAGAGCGTGTTAAGCAAGCGATATGCTACTGTGCGATGCAGGGCAAGCCTGCCCGCCACCTCCTGGGAGAGGAGCCCTTCTGGCTCCTTCGCCAGTAATTCAAGCACTCGTAATCCCCGATCCAGGGTCTGGACCGTCTCTCCACGTGCTGCTGATGCTTGTGGTTCTAACATATCTCCTCACCTTTCGTGCCTGCAGCGCTCACAGGTATGTGTTATTAGCATAGAATATTGATATTTACCAATATTCTATGCTAATAACACATACCTGCAAAATCTTGACATTTTACGTTGTATGGGGTACACCTAATAGAGGATCTATTATCGGAAAGAGAGTTCGATTATCGAACGTTCTATAGTAGTATACAATGTTGTAGCCCTAAAAGGGAAGGAGCCACGCTCATGGTCGAGCAAGATTTCATGCCCATTCAGAACTTTGACTACATTGAAATGTATGTCGGCGATGCCCGACACACCTCGTATTATTTTAGCCAGGCCTGGGGCTTTGTGCCTGTGGCCTATGCCGGCCTGGAGACCGGCGTTCGAGACCACTCAAGCTATGTCCTGGAGCAAGGCAATATTCGCCTGGTGATTACCGCGCCCCTGAGTCCTGAAGGCGAGATTGCCGAGCATGTACATCTACATGGCGATGGCGTGAAGGATGTGGCTTTCCGCGTTGAGAACGCCGAGCAGGCCTATCGCGAAGCTACCAGCCGGGGCGCCCAGGGTGTTCTAGAACCTGCCGAGCGTCGCGACAGCTATGGTTCGGTCAAGCTAGCTGCAATCAAAACCTATGGCGATACCATTCATACCTTTGTCGAGCGCCAGGATTATAAAGGTGTCTTCCTGCCCGGCTTCAAGCCTCTGGAGAGCAAACAACCACGCCGCGCACGTCCCGCGGGCCTGGCTGGAATCGATCATGTTGTAGGCAACGTTGAATTGGGCAAGATGAATGAGTGGGTCTCTTTCTATGAGCGAATCATGGGCTTCACGCAGATGATCCACTTTGATGATCGCCAGATCAGTACCGAGTACTCCGCCCTGATGTCAAAGGTTATGCAGAATGGTAGCGGACGCATCAAGCTGCCCATCAATGAGCCTGCTCAGGGTCGCAAGAAATCCCAGATCGAGGAGTACCTGGACTTCTACCGCTCACCTGGCGTACAGCACCTGGCTCTGATCACCGACGATATCGTCTCAACCGTACGCAACCTGACGGAGCGCGGCGTTGAGTTCTTGCGCACACCGCAGAGCTATTATGAAGATGTGCTGGATCGTGTAGGTCATATCGATGAGGATCTCCAACAACTGGCAGAACTTGGCATTCTGATCGATCACGATGAGGAGGGCTACCTGCTCCAGATCTTCTCTAAGCCCGTCGTGACACGTCCAACCGTCTTCTTTGAGATCATCCAGCGTAAGGGCGCACGCGGCTTTGGCGAGGGCAACTTCAAGGCGCTCTTCGAAGCCCTTGAGCGTGAGCAGGAGCTGCGAGGCAATCTGTGATATGAAGCTTGTGACCTTTCGCGACAAGCAAATACAGGCAGGGGTGATACGCGACGAGCGTGTCATTCCCCTGCCCTATCCCTCCCTGCTGGAGTTATTGCAGAATCCGCACGGGATGACGAGGGCGCGAGAAGCGCTGGCAACCTCCACGCACGACCTGCCGATCGATGCGGTGAAACTCATGGCCCCAATTCCTGAGCCACCCACCCTGCGCGATTTCTACGCTTTCGAGCAGCATGTCAAGGCGGGTCGTGCCACACGCGGGCTGGAGATGATCCCCGAGTGGTATCAGGTGCCAACCTTCTACTTCTCCAATACCAGCGAGATCTATGGTCCCGACGAGCTGGTTCCCTATCCGACTGGAAGCCAGGAGCTGGACATCGAGCTGGAGATTGCCTGTGTGATTGGGCGCGAAGGCAAGAACATTTCCGTGGAAGAGGCCGAGAGTTATATCGCTGGCTACACAATCATGAACGACTGGAGCGCGCGTGATTTCCAGCGCCTGGATATGAAGCTCAACCTGGGGCCCGGCAAGGGCAAGGATTTCGCGACCTCGCTTGGTCCCTGGCTCGTGACGCCCGATGAACTGGCAGAGCGCCGCTCCGGCAGTGGGGAGAGCGAACGTTACGATATGACTATGCTGGCACGCGTCAACGGACAGGAGATCTCGCGCGGCAACTTTCAGCAGATCTACTATAGCTTCCCACAGATGATCGCCTATGCCTCGCGCAACGCTCGTCTACGCCCAGGCGACGTCATCGGCTCTGGCACTGTTGGCACAGGTTGCTTACTAGAGATTGGTACCTCAGTGCATCCCTGGTTTCAGCCTGGAGAGACAATCGAACTTGAAATTGAGGGTATCGGGATTCTACGCAACACCATTGTCTAGCGCGTTTGCAACGTGGCAGATGTGAATGGTCACACCTGCCAGGAGGACAATAATGCCACCTTATCATCGCCTGGGCAAGATTCCGCCCAAACGGCATACGCAATTTCGTAAGCCAGATGGAACGCTGTACTCAGAAGAGCTGTTTGGAATCGAGGGCTTCTCCAATAACTACTCGAACATCTACCACTACTATCCACCCACGCGAGTAAAGAAGATCGAGCACTTCAGCGAGCGTCACCTGGAGGAGTGGAAGGTCGATGTCCAGCGCCATCATCACCTGAAGACCGCCCAGTTACAGCCAGGCGGCGACGCTGTACTGGGCAATCAGATTCTGATGTATAACCAGGACCTCACCATTGGTATTGCGCTACCAAACGAGCAGATGAACTACTTTTATCGCGATGGTGGCGCGGACACCATGTACTTTGTCCACGAGGGGCGCGGCGTCCTGGAAACAACCTTTGGCCTGCTCCCCTACCATGAGGGCGACTACATCATTATCCCACGCGGCACGACCTATCGCTTTAACATAGGCGAGAACAGCCCACAGAGTCGCTTCCTCATTGTTGAAGCGTACGGAAGTATTCAGCCACCACGTCGCTATCTCAGCCCTAATGGTCAGTTGCTTGAGCACTCGCCCTACTGCGAGCGCGATATTCGCAGACCCGAGGAGCTGGTAACACACACGGAGCAGGGCGAGTTTGAAGTGCGCGTCAAAGTTGGAGATCTCATCTCCAGCTATTGGTACGATTTCCATCCCTTGAATGTTGTGGGCTGGGATGGCTACGAGTATCCCTGGATTTTCAACATTGACGACTTCGAGCCGATTACTGGGCGAGTCCATCAGCCTCCGCCAGTGCATCAGACCTTCCAGGGGCCAAACTTCGTGGTCTGCTCGTTTGTGCCACGCAAGCTCGATTACCACCCGCTCTCCATTCCCGTGCCCTACAACCATAGCAACATCGATAGCGACGAGATGCTCTACTATGTGAACGGCAACTTTGGCAGCCGGCGTGGCATCGAACGCTCTTCAATCTCACTGCACCCACGTGGCATCCCACACGGACCACATCCGGGAGCCGTCGAGAAGAGCCTGGGCGTCGAACGCACCGACGAGTTGGCAGTAATGGTTGATACCTTCAACCCTCTCAAATACACCTCTTCCGCCCATACTATCGATG
The DNA here is from genome assembly GCF_016587395.1 of Ktedonobacter sp. SOSP1-52. Classification (NCBI taxonomy): domain Bacteria; kingdom Bacillati; phylum Chloroflexota; class Ktedonobacteria; order Ktedonobacterales; family Ktedonobacteraceae; genus Ktedonobacter; species Ktedonobacter sp. SOSP1-52. The sequence continues at coordinate 731,326 of NZ_BNJH01000006.1, read as the reverse complement.
ACAGCAGCTATCCCTATAGCTGGCAGTAACAAGGATAAGATGAGGTGAGGCGCAGCGGCAGCCACAGGCTGCCGCTGCGCCTCACCTCATCTTATCCAGGCGAGCGCCGCAGATGGGAGAAGTCACGCCAACGATACATTGACTATACAATTGCCTTGCGTTGAAAGACTGGCTTCACCGAGCGATCCAGAAAGATATAGCCTAGCGTAATCGCACTCATCAAAATGCCAAAGAGAGGACCAAGCAAGTGTAACCCTTTATATTCAGGCTGCGTTACCAGGAAGAGTTCATATACAATCTCCACGGTCTCATATCCAGCAGTAAACCAGAAGGCCCAGAATTGCAGAGTCCAGAGACCATATACGACCACAAACCCAAGCAGCGCCCCCATGATCAAAGCGATAAAATCACGTGAACCAACAGCAGTAAAAACGAGTAAGCCAAGGCAACTCAGTGCACCACCAAGCTCGAATACAGCCATGGTGGTAATACCCGAGGGACGTTTATAGTGAGCCAGCCTCATTGAGACCTCATACCTTCGACTAGGGGCAACTTCCTCCCCAACCTCCACAGAACATCACATATATCCCTACAATTTATACGCTTTTTTAATCTTTTCGTCAAAACAGGTAGTACTATTATGGGAATGCCCACATATATAAAACCTCTGTATTTACGTCTTCCTGTTTCAATGCACTTTATCTTATGAATGTGTATATGTCTGAAGAATTACTAAAAGGGGCAAGACATGCGAGGCGACTGGTTTAAGAAAAAGGATACGCGACATCCATTCCTGGCACGCCTCTGTCTGCTTATGCTCTTGCTTTATCTACTTCCACTCTCCCCAGCCTTCTCACGCTCAACCCACCTCGCCGATGGTGGCAATCCCTATCACTATACGCTGGAACAACTCCAGGCGGCGCTCCCTCAGCCCATACTGGATAAGCACCCTCAGTGGATCACTATGTACTGGGGTGCCTGGCAAATCCTTACCAAGCATATCCTGGCGGGAACGCCCGAAAATGGCTTTGTGAGCTACTATATGGACCCGGCCTTCAATGGCGACATTTTCCTGTGGGACACCGTCTTCATGAGTATGTTCGCACGCTATGGACGCGACCTCTTTCCCGTCACCGCCTCCTTCGATAACTTCTACCGCAAACAGGATGCCGATGGCTTTATCGCCCGCCAGTTTAAGGGTACTAGCGGGCTGCCCTATCAGGGGAAAAACGATCCCAACTCAATCAATCCACCCATTCTCTCCTGGGGCGAGTGGGAATACTACCAGCTCAGCGGAGACAGCAGCCGCCTCAAGACTGTCCTGCCCAGGCTGATAAAGTTCTATACCTGGGTCAAGACGCATCGCACCAATAGCGACGGCCTCTACTGGAACACAGGCGTGGGCAGCGGCATGGATAATTCTCCTGAGCATACCGTCTGCGACACCTGCTTTGAGCCTGGCCTGGACTGGATCGATATGTCCGCGCAGCAGACCCTCAACGCCCTCTCTATCTCGCGTATCGCCCAGGCGGTTGGCAACACCCAGCTTGCCAGCCAGTTTCAGCAGGAGTACGCCCACTTAAAGAATCTCATCAATCAGCGCATGTGGAGCAAGCAGGATGGCATGTACTATCCCATCAAGGATGGCCAACAACGCCCGGTGAAGACCATTGGCTCATTCTGGCCTCTGCTGGCGCAACTCGCCGACACCAACCAGGTCTCCCGGCTCATTAAAGAGCATCTGCTTAACCCAAACGAGTTCTACCGTGAGCACCCCTTTGCCTCGCTGGCCGCGACCGATCCTCACTATAACGCGGCGACAGGAAACTACTGGAATGGAGGAGTATGGGCGCCAACAAACTATATGGTCGAGCGGGGGCTAAAGCTCTATGGTGAGGAAGATGCTGCCTACCAGGCTGCACTACAAGACATAGACAACGTTTACCGGGTCTACCAGCACACTGGTACCCTCTGGGAGAACTACGCGCCCGACTCGGCATCACAGGGGATTCCTGCTCGCCCCAACTTTGTCGGCTGGTCCGGCAACTTCGCGATCAGCGAACTGCTTGAAGACGTCATCGGCCTGCGCGTCGATGCCCCTACCCATACCCTCAACTGGCGACTGAACCTGACCGAGCGCAATGGTATCACCAACCTACGCTTTGGTCAGAATGTGGTATCACTCGTGGCAGAACAGCGCCAAAACGCCAGCGATACGCCCCACCTGACCGTTCAGGCGCTACAACCCTTCACACTCAACCTCTCGCTCCCCGGGGGAAGACATTCACGCAGACCTTCGCCGCAGGAAAATGGCGCTGGATTCCGGATTCAAAGGAGCTTAAAGGGAGCTAATCCTTATTTGGTTCCTTGATATGAAGGAACAAGAGGATCAACATGTATAACCTTGGCCGCTAGATCTAGAAATTGGTCGTCTTCCTGACGATCGCCTTGTGCTGTTGTCAGAGTCAAGCATCCTGATGCCTGTAGATCCATCTCTTCGCTGTTTTGGGTATCCTGTATGAACTTCAAATGATAAACAATGCCAGTATTATTGAGGCATTGCTGTTTGCCCAGATCTGGGCTTGGCAACTTATATGCTGCTTGATAGAGTTGCTGCACAGCTTTTGCATCAGTCACCGTAATACGCAACTCAGATAGAGAACGAAGGGGAGATGAACGTGTCACATCAAGCGTCGTGGGAACGAGACTTCCAGGAGATGCACATGAATTGACACTACAGAGTAGCAATACACAGAAAAAAGCATATGCCGACAAGCTAACAAAAGCATATCTTCTTTTGCTCAACATATCCTACGCCTTTTTAACCTTTCTAGATATAAATTTTTATAATAATACAAGCTTAACATTAGATATGCAGCAAGACAATAGCTGACAGGGAAAATAGGGTGCATAAAGATGGGAATACGAGCAGTTTGCTCGTATTCCCATCTTTATGCACCCTATCTCGTAGGCACCATAGGCACCCTACCCTTAAAGCAGCTCTTGCAAGAGATAAAGAAACTCATCGAGCTCGATTGGTTTCTTCATGCGCAGAAGCTTTTTGTGCTGTACAGAGATAGCCATGAGATCCGGCATGGCGCTGATCAGGATGACAGGTGTATCATCGTAGCTCTCCATAGAGCGAATGACCTGGTAAAGTGTATAGCCGTCCATATCAGGGAGACGATAATCGCAGACAAACAGATCTAGCTGCGTGCGCTTAATGTGATTTAAGGCATCTTTTCCGGTGGTCGCGAGTGTTGCAGTATGTGGCGTCTCCTGCTTAATGGCCTCGGTCAAAAACAGGCCAATTTCTGTATCATCTTCCACAACCAGAATATTTTTTGCGGTTTTACCGGGCTGTTCTGCATAGTTAAACATGGGCTAGTCCTCTTCTGATGTTGGATAAATCAGGTTATGCTAATCTCACGCGCCTTCTCCGTAAATCGTCTCAAACCTACACCAGAAGTCCTCCCTATTAACCTTTTTCAATTTAAAGCTTCTTATGCAATAAATTATTATCTATTACATTGTCATTCCCAGTCTCGCAGCTACATGGGAATCTGCGGTTGGATAGACCCGTTCAGCGGGCATAATCAACTGATCAAGGGTTCCTGACTCGACATAGCGATGTTGCTCACGCACAAATTGCGAGATATCCTCGATATCAAGAACCCATTCGCGTGCATACTGAGCCAGAACGGGTCCACGTAAACCCAATTGAATGGCCCGACGTTCGAGCTTCGCGCCCCTGGGATCATGATCAGGGTCCCATTGCAAGCGCACATGAGAGGTCTCCAGGGCCTGCTTCCAGGCCTCATGATTTCCATACAACGCTTCCTTATAGGTCGAATGCACAGCCTGCGCCAATATTTCGTCAAAGGCGGCGCGCTTAAGGCATACTGCCAGCACAACCTCCTGGTGCTCTTTCTGCGCCCAACCACTTCGGTACATCATCCACAAAAAATTGGGCTTCACCCAGCTCATGCGCTCCAGCGAGAAGCCTCCGCCAAAATAGCCGCGCCTGGCGGCAAAACGCCCGATGGCTGGCCTGTATGCCTGGTACACTACAACTGATGTCTCGTCATACTGCGCAAGAATGTGCTTGCCCCGCCGAGGCCATACTTTAAGCTGATCTTCGTAACGCTCGGTGAGGAGATGGGTTTCACTCATAAATTGCTCTCCATAAGTATATATTCGCATCAAATATGTTCAATATTTTAATACACTATGAGAAAAAGCGCATCCACATGCACAAAAAATGTCACGAGAGGAACCTCTCGTGACACAGCTGGCGGAAAGTCAAACATGGTAAGAGAATTTTTATGCTTTGTTTTGCCCCAGGTCAACGGTCGCGACAAACCACTTGCCGCCAATCCCCTGACCATTGGTCTGTCCCGCAGCCGAATCGCCGCTATATGTATACAAAGGGTGGCCATTATAGACGACTTGCTTACCGCCATTGGCATTCAGTGTCGCCAGCTGACCCGCTAGCTTGCTACTGGCTTGAGGCGTGTCAGAACCTGAATAGAGGAGTGGTGGCCAGCTCTGCGCGCAGCCATCCGTGCAAGCAACCTTCGATGCTGTGTCAGGCGTGAAATAGTAGAGCGTCATGCCCTTCGCGTCTGTCAGGATGGTTGCGGCCTTGCTCTCAATCGTGGCTGAGGCCGTCTTGATCACGACACCGCTTGTTCCACCACTATTCCCTCCATTACCATTGCCATAGCCATACCCATCCCCTCCAGTCGTAGGCGTGGGAGTCACAGCGTTCGATTGAGGAGTAGTAGTATACGCGTTAGAACCGTTATCGCCGTTGGCTGTACCACTACATCCCGCCAGGAAGAGTAGCAACACAAACACCATACTATAAAGAAGAGTATGTCTTCGTAAGCTCATAAAATGTATCCTCCAAAAAATACGGGCCTTTAAGCCTTGAATGCAGGGACTGTCGACATATAGAAGCGAATCACTTCACATTGAATGAATACATCAGCTTCCTGAATTACACCTGAAAGGGGAGTGATAATATGGTCAGGGGTGGTCAAGTTGACAGAAGTGCTCTATGATATAAGCAGAAATTTTCAGCGACAAAGGGAGAAGGCTAGAGCCGTGTGTAGCACGGTGTGAGCCATTGTATGTAGACACGTACGCCAGTAGTGTCGGTCAGCTCCCCAGCTCCGTTGCAACTATAGAGGACATAGACAAGATGCTTGAACACATGCGGGAAATGGGCCTGGATTTCTCTAAGCCCTGGTACATTCAATGGACATGGGACCCCATCTTCCTGGTCTTCCTCCTGGTCATTATCGGTCTCTACCTGTACGCCATCGGTCCCTATCGGACAATGGTCCATCCCCAGGCGCAACTCAAGCGCGGTCAGACCATTGCTTTTTTCCTGGGTGTCTTTGTGCTCTTCGTGGCACTAATTTCGCCTCTCGATACCTTTGCGATGGTCTCCTTCACGGGTCATATGACGCAACACCTGCTAGTATCGCTCATCGTCTCGCCTCTCCTCGTGGTCGGTATCCCCGAGTGGCTGGCACAGGTGATCTTAAAAGGCAAGTTTGCGCAGATGACCTGGAAATGGCTTACATTCCCGTTTATCGCGCCTGTGCTCTTCAACGCCAATATCTGGCTCTGGCATGCACCACCCATTCTCAATGCCATGATGTCCAACCATAACCTGCACGCACTGGCCCAGGTCTGCTACCTGGTTACCGGCATTATCTTCTGGTGGCCGCTCTTTGGCGCCAGAGTCGAGCGTGCCTATGAGCTCAATCTGCTGGAGAAGATGCTCTACATCCTGCTCAGTGATATGCCCATGGTGGTCATTGGCGCTGGCCTGACCTTTATGCAGCCCCTTTACGACATCTACAAGCATAATCTAATCGGACTCTCGCCCGTCACAGACCAGCAACTGGGCGGCTCTATCATGTGGATTCCTGGCGCTATCTTCATGATCGTGATGGCCAGTATCCTCTTCCTGCGCTGGATGCTCCAACTAGAGGCCAGGCAGAAAGAGACCGACGCGGCGCTCGCCTTAGCCCTGGAACAAGGCATGGAAGACGAAGAGGAATAGATACCACTTAATCACAACTGTAAAGAGGCCGGGTGCCCAGGCACCCGGCCTCTTTACAGTTGTGATTATAATCTACCCCTTCAGGCCGCTTTGTCTGTAACCCTCAACGATGTAACGCTGGAGCACGAAGAAGACGATCACCAGGGGCAGAATCGCAATGGCCGCACCGATAAACAACTCATGCAGATTGAGTACCTGCGCATTCAGGAAGTTCGAGAGCACGACCTGCACGGTATAGGCTGTAGGGTCCTGACCAATCACCAGGGGCCAGAGGAAGGAGTTCCAGCTGGCAATAAAGGTAATCACGCTTAAGGCCGCAATGATGCCATAGGAGTTAGGCACCACAATACGCCAGAAGACGCCCCAATACCCCAGACCATCCACACGACCCGCCTCCTCCAATTCATGCGGAAAACTCAGGAAGAACTGGCGAAACAGGAAGGCCGTAAAGCCGCTAAAGACGCCGGGCACCACCAGGCCCTGCAAGGTGCTGACCCAGTTGAGATACGATACGACAACGTATACTTCAACGAAGATGACCGCGAAAGGAATCATCAGCGTGAGCAGGACAGCGTAGAGAATCGCGTTTGACCAGCGATAGGGGATACGCGCCAGGCCATAGCCAGCCAGGGCGGAAATCAGAATCTGCCCCGCCGTCTGCAAGATAGCAATCGAGGCCGAGTTTTCCAGCCCGCTGATGAAAGGCACATCGGGATCACTGAACAACTCTTGAATATTCTCGAAATGAAGGGCGGAGGGAAAGAAAGTCCAGTGGGGCGAGGTAATTTCAAGATCCGTCGCCAGGCCATTTCTTACAATCAGATAGAACGGCAACAGGAAGATGAGCGCCAGGATCACAAGCGCCGCATAGCGTATGATGGTCCAGATGACTTTACCAGGAGAAACACTCGTTCTCTGGCGTGCGCCAACGGATGGAGATTGTACGGTCTCTGAGGTGGATGCTGCCATACCCTTTTCCTTTATTCTCTGCTAGGATTACTACTGCTGATGAGAAATTTCAGTTGCGCACTTAATCACGTGTGCCAAAGCCCAGTAAACGTCCCTGGACCAGGCTAAAGATGATGATAATCAGCGTGAGGATAATGCCGCCCGCGCTACCGGTACCGTAGTTTTGCCCGGTCAAAGCCACATTATAGAGGTAGACCAGCGGAGGACGCGCCAGAATCGAGTTTCCACCCGTCATAATGTTGAAAAACTCATCAAAGGCCTGGAAAGCGGCGATCACGTTGAGCAAGAGCACGGAGATAGAGGCATTACGTAGTAAAGGGAAGGTGATGGACCAGAAGGACTGCCAGCCTTTCTTCGCACCATCGACATATGCCGCCTCGTAAAGCTCGCGCGGAATGTCCTGCAACCCGGCAATAAAAATGATCATGTAAATGCCGATTTGCAGCCAGAGACGCACCGTCGTCAGCACCAACCAGTACCAGGGGGGATTCGGACTGGAGATCCAGAGAATAATATCGAGGCCAAAGGCATGACGAATAGCGTTCGCCAGGCCGTAGGTCGAGCCATTAAAGATGCTCATCTTCCAGATAATCGAGGCCAGGACATAAGAGCAGGCCGTGGGCAAAAAGAAGACTGAGCGGAAGAAGCTCTGGGCAAATTTTATACTATTGACCAGGAGCGCTAGGCCAAGCGAGCAGGCAAAGGTCGCTGGCACAATGAAAAAGGCGAAAATGGTAAAGACCAGCAGGGCATGCGTAAAGTCAGGATCCGTGAGCATCGTAATATAGTTTTGTAAGCCCACAAACTTGGTCGGGGTGATGGTCGCGCGCGCATCGGCGAAGCTGAGGATAACGCCCCAGATAATGGGAATATAGAAAAAGATTACTAGCCCAAGAATCAAAGGGCCAACAAAGCTCCAAAAGACCAGTGTCGTCCGGCGTGAGTGTCGCCGTATACGCTTCTGGGCACTCAGTTCCATCTCACGCGCGAGCTGCGCCTCGGGGGCCGAAGAAGTAGTAAGAGACTTCATAAGTTCATCCTTCCATAAGCAGAGCTTTCCAATTCTTGGAAGCATGGGGAGGCTCCACTTTCTCAGGAGAGCCTTCGCGCCTGCGGCGCTCAAGGGTAAGGGGTGTGCGCGGAAAATGACTTTGCCATTTTCCGCGCACACCCCTTACCCCGAAGACTCGCTACGCGAGCCGAGGCAAGAGCCGGAAGAGATTTGGAAGACCCCGCTTCCATAAGGGCCTGGAATTGACAAGTTGAATTACCCAGTTAGAGAGGGCTTTCCAGGCTCTTAGAACTAGCTGAGCTCTTTCTGCAACTCGCTGTTGCACTTCTCAGCCGCGGCATCCAGGGTCGCCTTGGCGTTCTGGCCAGTCTTGACGATCTGACTGACCGCGTTCTGCAAGGCTGTATCCATAGCAGCGTTCCAAAGAGGGGAGACCGCGTGTCCATACTTATTCAGGATGTCCACGGCGTCCGCGGCCTGGCCTTGCGTCAGTTTGTCGGTCTGGGCGGAGGTGCTAATGCGCGGAGGCACATGGAAACCATAGCCCACATTCCAGTCCTTCTGGATCGTGCTATTGGTAACCCATAGCCACTTCACATAGGCCTTAGCCGCGTCAAGATTCTTGCTCTTGGCGCTGACCATCTGCGCCCAGCCACCATTGATGGTCGCGGGCTGGCTCTGAGCGTCAAGCGCAGGGAAGGGGAAGACGCCAAAGTCATCGCCAACCGCGCTCTTCTTGATAAGCGGCATCGCCCAGAGGCCACACCACTGCATCGCTACCTGGCCTTGCTGGAAGGTCGAGGAGTCCCACCAGAAGGTAGGCGCATCCGGCAAAATGCCACCAGAGGTACTCAGCTCATGCAATTTCTGATAGGCTGCGGCCATACGATCCGTATTAAACGCGATTTTATTATCCGAAGAGAGGTAATCGCCACCAGAGGCCCAACCAGCAATGAGGTAGAGCGCGTTTACGCCTCCATCGGGACCAACATAAATACCCTTGCGATCCGACGTCGTCAGCTTTTTGGCCGCGGCAATCAGATCATCTATCGTTTTAGGAATGTCCAGGCCAGCCTGCTGGAACATACTCTTGCGATAGTAGACAAAGGTGGGATCATTGATCATCTTGATGCCGTAGACCTTGCCATTGACAGTAAAGGGTGCCAGCGAGGCAGGCTTGAAGTCGCTCTTCACATCGGCAATGATATCATCCAGCGGGGCCAGCAGACCAGCTTTGACCTGGTCAAGGGAGAGAGATGAATTCTCAAATACGTCTGGGGGATTAGAACCGAGCAAAGCCGAACGCACCTTGTCCGGATATTCATTGCCCGTGCCAGGCAGCCAGCTCACCGACACCTTAGCTTTGTCATATTGCTTGGCATATTTGAGGACGGCATCGTGAGTGCCAGGCTCTCCATACTGGTGATACCACTGCGTCAAGGCAGGAAGATCGCTGCTACCACCACTACTACCACTGCCACCGGTACCGGCGCAGGCCGCCAGCAGAGAGCCGCCCAGCATCATAGAACCAGAATATTGCAGGAATCGACGGCGAGAGAGATCCGCGCGGATACGCATGTGAGACATAGGTTAAGCTCCTTGTCACTATTTCAGTACGACAATGTAACCGAAAGCTATTCCCTCAACCTTGCAAATACTGAAGGAATAACCAACAAGCTTATAAGTATTCCGTGCTCTCACATAAATAAACAAATGCACATATGCTTATACACATCTGGTAGAAAGAAAATGTGCATTATTGTTCGGTAAGAACAACATCCAGATCACATGCCTTTCTACTAATCATATGATTAATAGCACACGTGAAATGCTATGTGAGAGATGGAGAGAAAGTATTACCTTTTCACAAAACTTTGTAGCGCTGCGCTACATTGAACAGCTAGAACTTAAAGTTTATCATTTTCGATGCAAGCCGTCGAAAAATACTCGTATTCCTGGCAGAAAAACCGTGTCGCATACTGACGTCTATCAGGCAATCCTGATACTGCTGCCTGTATTCCAAATCGGCTATAATTAAGCTATAATGTTCTGGCCAGGAAGTATAACCACCACCTTCTATTGACGCATCTCAATTCTTAATTCCCACTTGTAAGATTAATAATAGCATTTTCTTCTGACTTTTGTCAATGAATGATAATAGTTTTTTGCAGGAAAAGAGGTGCAGGGAAATGCAACTACAACCTATCGGACGTAAAAAGATTCGTGCGATCAATCAAAACATGCTGCTTAATCTTATTCGCATGCATGCGCCCATCTCGCGCACACAGTTGCAAAAAATCTCTGGCTTAAGTCAGGGGACGGTGGTGAGCTTAATTACACAACTCATTGAGCGCGAGCTAGTCATCGAAACGGGTATGGCTGCCTCAACGGGTGGTAGAAAAGCAGGCCTGCTAGAACTCTCTCCCCAGGGAGCCTATGCCATTGGCGTTCACCTTATGGAGCATCATATAATTGCTGCTCTCCTGGATCTACAGGGAGAGATCCATACCATTGAGGCTATTCCGCTGCACCTGCGCGATCACGGAGAAGAGGCGGTCGCCCTGATCGCCTCATGCGTAGAGCAATTTATCGCAAAGAGTGGTGTTCCCCGGCAAAAAATTATTGGTCTCGGCTGTGGAATTTCGGGTCCCGTGAATCGCCTGACGGGCATAAACGTCGATAGCTGGATTCTCAATTGGCATCAAATTTCTATCCGCCAACCTCTATCAGAGCGCCTGGGCATACCCATATTTGTTGAGAACTCAGTGAACTGCCTGGCAAGCTATGAGAAGCTCTATGGGCGAGGAGAAACATGTAGCGATTTCCTCGTTATCTCCCTGGGGCGAGGACTGGGGCTGGCGACCGTCCTGAATCACGGTATTTACAGGGGCACAAAAGGCATCGGGGCCGAATTTGGTCATATTCCTCTCTTCAACAATGGCCGCCTTTGTGAATGCGGCAACCAGGGCTGCCTGGAAGCATATGTGGCGGACTACGGCATTGTCGAAACCTACCGTGAACTGGGAGGAAGTATCGAACCTCTCCAGCGTGAACAGGTGGACGAGCGTATCATCGATATCCTCTACAAGCGCGCACAAAATGGTGATGCCGCAGCCATTCTTGCCTTCCATCGCACCGGCAGATTTCTCGGGCTGGGAATCGCCTCACTCGTCAATCTCTATAATCCCGCCTGTATCATGATAGACGGAGGAGCTGGCCATCGAATCGAACTCATGCGCGACACGATGCACGCCACTCTGGAGAAACATATTTTCTCTCAGCTAGGACAGGGTCTAACTATGCTCATCGATACAGATACAAACATGGACAACTGGGCGCGTGGCGCGGGCTGCCTCGTCTTGCAAGATTTTTTTGCCTTGACGATCCAGGTTCAGCCTTTCCTTTAAACCACATCCATAGAAGACATTCTTGCGCGACCTCGATTTCTGTGCTATTTCATGCTACACTGCTATAGTAGGATGGTTAAACATCCAGAGCGAGCTTACAAATTACATAGCGCATGTTTTGTGGCAAATGGTGGATTGATAATAGCACAACACCTATGCTAGAGAGGATATGCCCTCCTTATACACACTCCCCATAGAAGACCAATGTCCCGATATTCTTCATTCAGATAGGCTGACCTTCCATGATGCTATCTGAATGCGGAAAGGAAAGAGAGGCAACGTCATGACTTGGACTGTACAGGCTATTGAACGAGCGCAGAGAACTGTTCAGGCAACCGAAGTCCTTCGCCAACATGCGGCAACCATTGCCAATGTCTGTAGCGAGACAGAAGGAAATCAGATTATCGTAGCAATGGTCGAGGTGGATGGCTCCTTCGCTGGCACACAGGTTATTCCCCGCGCTGAACTACAAAATCAACTTGAAATTCTTGAGATACAGGAACACAAGTGGGTGCTTGCGCTCTCCCCCAGTTCTTCCATTCATGACATTGAACGGCGCTGTGCTGATATAGGCTACTTCGCCAATCGCAGGCGCTCCGCCATCCAGCGTCGTCTGGATCAACAGCACTAGCACTCACTCCTACACTCCTACACAATTGCGGCACAGCTAATAGTCATAACAAGAGAGAGCTATCTCAGGCGAGATAGTTCTCTCCTGTGACCTCTGTTTACCAGGTTATCCCCTTACGCCATGATACGGCTTGTATCCTTAAACCTACCTCACCAATGGATATCTCCATGTTCGCCGGCTTTGGTGAAGAGGCCCACGTGGCCGAACTGGCCGCCAGGGGAGGCGAAGAACTACTGGCCTATCCCGCTGGGATGATCCTCAACCTTCTTCCGAGGTCCCGTTTGCTGCCAGATCACCGGAGAGCAGGATGGTGTTTCCGTCGGGGTCGTCGATCAGTGCAAAGTACATCCCGAAGGAGGTCTTGTAGGGAGCACGGCGGCCCTGGTAGCCAAAACCGGTAAGTTCGGCGTACTTTGTATCCACCGCTTCCTGTGTCTCCAGGTAGAATTCCAGAACGGAGCGGTAGCTATCGGCTGCTTCCAGGTGTCCTTGCTCATCCCCGCTGACAAACCCGGGGTCCCAACGAGAAGGATTAGAGTCCAGGAAGAAGGTCAGCCCGCTTCCCATTTTAACTCCAACATGCGTCTGTTTTTCGCTCCCCTCGGGAATGGCCAGACCAAGCCGCCGATAAAATTCCAGTGCTTTGCTCATATCCTGGGTGATTAGGCCGAGCATGTAGAGTTCAAGTGCCATGATGCGTATTCCTTTCGCTTCATATGAATGACATGAGAGTTCATCTCGCTTTATCATCAACTTCGTGCTTCTATGATAGAGCAAAAGGAAGAAGGGAATCTTGCCTATTCTTGCGCATCCTGGTACAAATATGCGCGGATTTACTCCTGCTGCCGAAAGCCTCGTGGAGTGAGGCCGAGATAACGCTTGAAGATCCGGGTCAAATGGCTCTGGTTGGCGAATCCACTCTCTAATGCAATGTGCGCAAGGGGGTCATCAGTCTTTTTGAGCAGGTGTTGTGCTCTCTCAACCCGCTGGCGCAGCACAAATTGGTGTGGGCTCTCCCCTATGGTCTGCCGGAATAAGCGGGCAAAATGGTAGGAGCTGAAGCCAGCCTGTTGGGCCAGGGCCTCCAGCGTGAGATCCTGGCTAAGGTGAGCCTGAATGAAGTCGGTCACACGTTGCACTTGCTGGCGTGTCAGTCCCTGTGACCTCTCTTGTATGTGTATTGGCGCGCATGTATAATACTGCAAAAGGTGTACTGCGAGCATCTGGGCCGCGGTTTGGGCATAGAGTTTTCCCGCAGGGGCCGGCTGCTCCAGCTCTCGCCACAGCGCAAACCCAATTTGTGTCAGCAAGGGATCCTGGAAGCCTGAGCGCCCAATCAGCGTCAGGCGGGCGGGATCATAGTCAGCCACCTCCTTCGCAGTTCGCGCAAACAGATCTTTACTCAAATGGAGATGGAGGGTCTGCGTTGGTTCGGAGGTCAGGCCGTTCCAGCGCAACTCGCTGGGCACGCTCCCATCGGGAGCCAGCATCAGATCTTCCGCACGCATGACCCCTCCCTTCCAGGAGCCATTCACAGGGCGACGCTCCATATACATCGCCCCACCAGCGAACAGCACCAGGGGAATATGGGGCATGTCAGGGTCAGACTCAATAAACCCCTCAAACTGCATTGGCTCATGATATGCACGCGCGACCAGTCCATCCCAACCCATCTCCTCGCTAGAGAGAAAAAGTATTGGAGGAGTTGACTCATCCGAATGTGCTGGTAGAGATGTGCGCCGAGAAACCGCAAACTTTTCAGCCAAAGTAGTCCCTCACTTCTTTTACTCCATACACATTAAGTTAAGAGTTTCCCCGTCCATGCAAGAGTGGATTACGCGAGAAGCTCGCCGTCCATACAGGTGTGAAAGATATGTTTGCCCTTCAGAAGCATTTCCTTTCGCACCTGCATGGGCGTGGGAATTAAGCAACTACTCTCAGGCTTCAGCGCGTATATGGAGGAGGCAGCTCGCGTATGAACCGCGACGCAGTGGCAGCTCCAGTCCTCGCCCCATGAGCGCGGCCCCCGAGAGGACGATCTCTGGTGCAGAGGCATTGCCCAACTCTCGCACGCGATACTGCGTCGCTGGCTGTAGGCCCTGTAAGCGCAGGAAAGGGAGTGGCTCCCAGAAAGGGTTGCTGCGCCGGAAGGCAAAGAGCACCGCTTCACTGCCGTCGGGCGCGACACTCGTGACCGCCGCAAGATCGCCTTTGCTGGTCGTCGGCGAAAGGAGCCAGTACTGATCGCCATCCTGTACCAGGTGGCGAATCGATTTGTAGACGGCGATCCAGCGGGCAGCTTCCGCGAGGTCATCATCGCTCCAATGCAGCAGGTGACCACCGATCCCAAGCGCACCCATCATGGCGACATGAAAACGGTACTGTACGGGGATCTCATTTACCATGCGGTCATGCGGCATATCAGTCACCCAGGCCCCCATCACGCGACCAGGCAGAATATGCGAGATGCCTTCTTGAATAAAGAGGCGTGCGTCAGGATGTGTATTATCGCTCGTCCAGACCTGGTCTGTACGCCGGAGCACGCCCAGGTCGGCCCGCCCCCCCCCGAGGAACAGGACTCGATGCTTAGCTCTGGATGGCGAGCCCGTAAGGCATCCAGAATAGCATAAATGCCCTGTGTATGGCGCACCCATATCTCACGCGCGTCCCCGCCTTGCGCGACGTATTCAGGCCAACCCGGCTCCGCAAGGGGACGGTTCATATCCCACTTGATAAAATCTATCGCATTTTCGGTGAGCAATTGATCCAGCACCGTGAGCAGGTACGCCTGCACGTCCTGGCGGCCCACATTCAAGACTAACTGGTTACGCGCCTCGCTACGTGGGCGCTGCGGGAAATGATAGATCCAATCTGGGTGTAAGCGGTACAGGTCGCTATCAGCGTTCACCATCTCCGGCTCTACCCACAAGCCAAACTGCATGCCCAATGCCTTCACGCGCTCGATAAGCGGACGCAGACCATGGGGAAACTTCTGCGGATCGACGCGCCAATCGCCCAGACCAGCTCGATCATGCACACGCCCTGGGAACCAGCCATCATCGACGACGAAGAGCTCCACACCCAGCCCTGCAGCACGTTCGGCCAGCAAGCGTTGTCCCTCTTCAGTCACATCGAAGGTCGTGGCCTCCCAGGAGTTATACAACACAGGACGCGGCTGGCTAGCCTGCTTTTGCGGCAAAACCTGCTCACGAACATAGCGATGCAGGCGACGGCGTACTCCATTCATGCCATCAAGCGTAAAGCCCGCTACAAAATCGGGCGTGGTAAAACTTGTTTGCGCGGCCAGTGTCCAGGCAAAATCATGCTCGTGAATGCCGCCCCCAATCGCGGTGGCCCCAGTGATCGTTGTTGCTATGCGCAAGGCCCAGTTACCACTCCAGGCCAGCGTACCAAAGTAGACCTCTCCTTGCTGCTCATTGGCCTGGGTATCCAGCGCGAACCAGGGATAGGCATGCGAGCCCGTTACCCCTTTACGCGACTCCAGCAGCGTCGTACCAGTCACAACCTGCTGCTGCTGGAGGCGGCTCTCACCTGCCCAATGTCCCCCTAATGTGCTCAGCCGACGTGGCACGACCTGGCGTGGCAGATGCCAGACTGCGGAGAACACGCGCTCAAGCACAATGGGATCCGCGCTCTGATTGGTAAAGCGCGCGGAACGAATGATGACATCGTTCGCGACATCTACCTGGTACAGCAGAGCAACCTGCAAAGGATAGACCGCATCCTGTAAGAGAATGCGCAATGCAGGCAAACCGTCTTGCTCACCAATCTCGGCATCATGAAAGCGGAGGTCAGCATCGCGTGTCTGGTCAGCGAAAGTGATCTTCGCGGCCAGTTCGCCAAAGCGTAGCCCACCAAACGCGGGATATTCTTCAGGTGCGAGCGCCAGACTGACATCCTGCGATGATCTGTCAGGCGGCATAGATGCTGCGGGGATATCGGAGAAGAAGGCGAGGCGCGCCCCCCAGTAGAGATTGAGCACATACTCCTCCTCTGTAACCCCCAGCGCGTATGTACTATTCTCCGTCACCAGCAGCCAGCTCCGCTGCGTTGGTTGTTGGTGAATACCGGTCGTTAAAATATCTGAAGCGCCAGGTGTCTTCTGGTGCCATGATGTGGCTGATTGCTCTAGCATGCTATATCGTCTTCCTCATTTGCTTTTTTATCGAACCAGATGCCGGTGGTTGGCGAATGGAATAAGGCCTGGGACCTCAGTATATCACGGATATTGGAGTGCTGGGGCGCTTGACGAGCTTCCCATCAATACAAGGCCCATTCTTTATTGAGACATTATGTTTCTATAAAGCGTGTAATCACCGGTAGATTTATAGGATCGCTAGGATCACGAACGATTGTGCCAATCATACATACCTGCGCTTGTAGAAGGTCCATTTTGAAAAAATGAAAGAATACAAGCTATGAGTAGTAATGCAGCAGCCAGCGGGCAGTTCGCAATTGGTGGAGACCTTACTGTCAATCGCCTGGGATATGGCGCCATGCGTATCACAGGAGAAGGCATCTGGGGTGAGCCCGCTGACCGTGAAGAAGCCCTCCGCACACTGAAACGGATTCCCGAGCTGGGCATAAACTTTATCGATACGGCAGATAGCTACGGTCCCGAGGTCAGCGAGAACCTGATTCATGAGGCGCTCTATCCTTACAAAGGTCTCGTGATCGCGACCAAAGGCGGTCTAACCCGGCATGGACCGGATATCTGGCTCCCGCTTGGGCGTCCCGAATATCTGCGCCAGTGTGTGCTGATGAGCATGAGGCGCCTGGGTATCGAGCGCATCGATCTATGGCAGCTCCACCGGATCGATCCCAAGGTCCCACGCGATGAACAGTTCGATGTGATCAAGCAGATGCAGCAAGAAGGTCTGATCCGGCATGCAGGTCTTAGTGAGGTCAATACGGAGGAGATTCAGGCTGCTCAGAAGTTCTTCCAGGTCGTCACCGTACAGAACCTGTACAACCTGGTGAACCGCCAGAGCGAGGAGGTCCTTGATTACTGCACGCGCACCAATATCGGCTTTATCCCCTGGTTTCCACTGGCATCGGGCAACCTGGCGCAGCCCGGCTCGCTGCTCGACGAGATCGCCCACAAGCACAATACCACGCCCAGCGGAGTCGCACTCGCATGGATCCTCAAACGCAGCCCGGTGGCATTGCCGATTCCCGGTACCAGCCGAGTCAAGCACCTGGAGGAGAATGTGGTCGCGACGAGCGTCACCCTTAGCGACGATGAGTTCAAGGCCCTCGACAAGCAAGGGAAGCGCGAGTGGCAAAACCAGGCGCAAAGTCAGACAGGTTAGGGAGGGATTGATGGTTAGATAAAGAAGGATTGCAGAGGGCTCACTTGGCAAAAGGCTGAGCATGGCTTACAATAGCTTGTGTCCTCTCTATACCAGGACACATACTATTCACAGCGAGGAGGCCTTCGCGCCGCAATGACTTCACAGCCTTCTACGAGCATAAAAATTCTGCTTGATACCGATATTGGCAGCGACATTGATGATGCTGTCTGCCTGGCCTATCTACTGGCTCAGCCCAGGTGCGATCTCCTGGGCATCACTACCGTGACTGGTGAGGCAGAGAAGCGCGCGAAGATGGCAAGCGCCCTCTGCACCATTGCGGGCCAGGATATTCCCATCTATCCTGGCGTGGAACAGCCCCTCCTCACCCCCATTCAACAACCGCTGTCCCCGCAGGCAGCCACGCTCGACCGCTGGGCACACACGCACGACTTCCCCCAGGGCGAGGCGATCACCTTTATGGAGCAAACCATTCGCTCTCATCCGGGCGAGGTTGTTCTGCTCGGCATTGGTCCAATGACTAATATCGCTCTGCTCTTTGCGACCTATCCCGATATCCCTCAACTTCTCAAGGGCCTGGTGCTGATGTGCGGACAGTTCGCTCCATCTGGACGCGAATGGAACGCCCTCAATGATCCCTATGCGGCTGAAATCGTCTATCGCGCAGCTGCGCCCATCCATCGCTCTATTGGCCTAGATGTGACGATGCAGGTCCGTATGGCGGCCTCGGAGTTCCGCCAGCGCTGCACACATCCCCTGCTACGCCCGGTCCTGGACTTCGCGGAGGTCTGGTTCGAGCGCGCCGATATGGTGACTTTCCACGATCCCCTGGCGGCGGCAACCATTTTTGAGAGCGCGCTCTGCACCTTCTCACCTGGCACTGTCTCGGTCGAGATTAAGGATGAGGCTAAATCCGGGCAGACCTACTGGCAGCCCGGTGGCGTTCGCGCGCGCCACGAGGTAGCCCTCTCCGTCAATGCCGAACGCTTTCTTGAACACTACTTCCACGTCTTTCAATAGGATGATGGTGTTGGTGGGTTGCCATAGGCAACCCACCAACACCATCATCCTATTGCTGAAGATGCCCCTTGCGCAGTACATATTCTTCCCTCTAACAGCCTGATCTTCCTATTCTATTATATAGAACTTGACCAATATAAGGGTTCTCAAGTACATTGAGGCATAAGGATACAGTGCGCTGATCTCATATATCTACATTGACCAACTCCACCAAATTATTTGCAAAAAATTTCATGAAATTAAAGGACTTATGGCATGCCGATGATGGATCTCAACCCAAACAAGCCGGGAGGCCAGGGCCACACACCTCTCCCAGAGAGTATGGGCCAATTCCCTTCAGAATCCGCCAGCTTCTCTCATAATCCTATTTCTGAGCATGGAATGTTCCCAAATACAACAGGTTCCGGGACCAATCCTCAACGCTTCAATCCCGTCACTGACCCAGGGGTAAACCCGTTATTTCCTTCGCCCGAGCAGCCCAAAGCCACCCGTCAACTGGTGCCAACATACAGAGAGACTAATGCCAGTGACAACAAAATGACAGTTCAGCGCGAGCCTGTGGTCATCAAACCGGCTGGGATTAAGGGTGGGATTCCCCGTCCACCCCAGGGACGCAGGATGGTCATTCAGATCGCGGTGGCCTCGCTCCTGCTCGTCATTCTGGCTGGAACATTGCTCGCCACCATTCCCCTGGGGTTCGCCAATGGAAAGACTGGCCTCACCACCATTCTTTCGAGTAGCGGCCTCTACGATACGAAAAACGATAATTCCACACTCCTAGCACAACAGGCCGCAACCGCGACCGCGGTGACGCAGGATGGCTTTGATGCCGGCAATCAGGCCTATGTCGGTGTCAACCCTGGGCCCGCCCTCGGCGGCTCGGGCAATCGTTTCTTCCAGGGACAGTGTACCTACTGGGCGGCCTATCGCTTCCACCAGCTGCATGGCATATGGGTACCCTGGCTTGGCAATGCCTGGGAATGGCTGGGGCAGGCCCAGAGCTACGGCTGGAAAGTCTCTGCGCAACCAACAGTGGGCGCAATCGTTGTGCTCCAACCAGGTGTACAGGGCGCGGGCGGCTACGGACACGTAGCCATCGTTGAATCGATTAACTCCAATGGAACGGTCCATACCAGCAACTATAACTGGTATATGGGCGGAGGTGGCTTTGGCGTGCTCTCCTACTGGGACTTCTCCTATCCTGGCTATCCCGGCATCGCCTTTATTACTAACTAACCATTATCTCCTAAAAAGAGGTGTAGGAGCTCGACTCTCACCTCTTTTTTTATGCATGGACCAGGGGCATCAAATAGGCCAGGAGCACCGCCTTCAACTCCTCAAGCAGGCGCACACGCTCCTCCCCTTCAACTGCCATAGCCAGGGCCATCAAGGCCTGGAAAATAGCGACGCAGACATGGGCGCAACGCAGGCACTGCTCCTCATCCAATTGGGGTGCGCGCACCGCAAGCAGGGCCACAATACGCTCAATGACCTCCTGGCGCAGCTCCTGAGTCGCCTGCTCAACGTCAGAGAAAGACTGCGATCCAAAGAAGAGCGGGCGAAAACCAGCGTGCGCCTCCCGCAGCTTCGCCAGACCCTGAATCAGGTGATCGAGAAAACTTGCGAGTGGTAGCTTATCCGCATCCACCGAGAGCGTTTGTGCGAAGAAGGCCCGCAACTCCTCGACATAACGTGCCACAATCGCGCGCAAGATGGCCTCTTTATTGGGAAAAAACTGGTAGAGCGAGCCAATTGACGTCTGCGCCCGTGCGGCTATCAGGTTCGTCGTCGCATCCCCATACCCTTTCTCTGAAAATACCTGTTCCGCCGCGTCTAGCAACTTATCGATTCGGCGCTGCCCCCGCGCCTGCTGGGGCATACGACGCAGAGAGAGTTCCTTAGCCACGTGAGACTCTGCCTCCTATTAACGCTTCCTGCATACCTCTTGACAATATGAGTAAATGCTCATATTCTTAAGGGAGAAGAAGTGAGCTTCTACTCATATTTTAGCGCTCCTATTGTAGACCAGATATGGGTAGCTTGTCTACGTTATAGGCAAGGAGAAGAGGATTATTCTTATGCAGCAGTTCAATGCGCTTCCAGGCCCCAGGGGGCTTCCTCTCGTGGGCAATGCCCCTCAGCTTCAACGCAATCCACTCGCTTTTATGCGCTCTACGCGTGCGCAGCATGGGCACCTTGTGCGCCTCTCCCTGGCTGGCACACCTGTCGTCTGCGCCTATGCGCCAGAGCATGTGCTCTACTGCCTGACAGAACATCCACGCGACTTTACTTCGCTCCAAAGCCAGCAACGCAGCAATATGCGCGAGGTCCTGGGCGAGGGCTTGCTGACGACTGAGGGCGAGATCCATCGCCAGCAGCGTCGCCTGGTCCAGCCAGCCTTTCATCGCCAGCGCATCGATCAATATGCCGATGTGATGGTGCGCTATACCGAGCAGATGCTCGAGACCTGGCAACCGGGACAGGAGCTTGAGCTGGCCTCCGCCATGCAGCACCTGACCCTGCGTATCATCGTGCACACCCTTTTCAGTGTTGAAGAGCTCTCCCAGGCCAATCAGCTCAGCGAGGCCTTTACAGCGGTTATTGGGCGTCCGCCTCAGAGTCTGGGCAGGCCACGCGTGCTCTCACGCTTCTCAGCCCAGACACGCGACTTCAATCGCGGCAAGAAGGCATTGGACGACTTTGTGTACGGGCTTATTCAGCAGCGGCGCGCAACGGGTGGCGATAGGGGAGACATCCTCGATATGCTGCTCACTGCCCAGGAGGAGGGCCAGGGCATGAGCGATTCCCAGGTCCATGACCAGGTGATGACACTGGTGGCCGCAGGCCATGAGACGACCCAGAATAGCCTCTGCTGGACATTCTATCTCCTGGCTCAACACCCAGAGATTCGCCAGAAGCTCCTGCTGGAACTCCACACGGTACTCGCTGGACACACCCCAACCGTCGCCGACCTGGCACGCCTCCCTTACCTGGAATGGGTCATGAACGAGTCCTGGCGCGTGCTACCTCCCGTCTGGCGCATGGGACGACGCGCCATCCGCGACTTCACGCTCGGAGACTACCACCTGCCTGCAGGGACTATCGTCCTCTTGAGCCAGTGGGTCACCCATAACGACGCGGAGATCTGGCACGATCCCCAGGAGTTCCGACCCGAGCGCTGGGACCCTATCCAGGGTGAGAAGGTGCCACGTGGCGCCTACTTCCCCTTCGGCCTGGGACCACGCATCTGTATCGGCATGCCCTTCGCGCAGATGGAGACCAAACTCTTGCTGGCCACGATCCTGCAACGCTACACGCCCGAACCTGTGCCAGACCACCCCATCGAACTGCTGCCACGCGTCACCCTCCGCCCAAAGCATGGCATGCGCGTGACGCTCAATCCGACCAGTATCCAGGAGCAGATGGTAAATTACAGGTTATGAGGTTGCAGGTACTGTTGCAGATGGCTGCGTTCCCACGCGAACCAGCGTTTGAGCACTGTCCGTAGCGCAAAAATTGCTGCGAACATGGCTATCTGTCTCCATGACCGTAGCTCAATAGTTTTGAGCAGCGTTCCAGCCAGCTTAAAACTTAAGCCAGTAATGATACCATCGGCCACTATCAGCCGCGCTACGGTCACCTGCCCGGTCTTGAAGAGAACCACAAGACTCTTAAGCAGATACGCGATGATGAGCAAAGCGCCAATAAATTCAATCATAGCTGCCCAGAGGCTAAACGTTACAAGATGGGTCAGGTTCATTGGGGCTTTCTCACCTCCGTTTGGAGCGGCACTGGCGGCTGTATATGAGTTGGCGGGCGGTGCCCCGGTGCTTGCGGATAGCGTTGCGCCGCTCGATCTATTTCCTGCTGTAAGAAGTAGTTCAGGAGCGTACGTATCGTCGCGATGGCGGCGAGCTGACCAATTTCGGTCCAGGAAGGGGCAATGGCGGTACGCAGAATATCAGCACCCAATTCAAACTCCAGCGCCAGCGCCAGCCAGCGGCCCAATCCCAGGCGAATATACTCTGTGTATGGCTCCTGAACTCCTATCTGCTGGCCTGGTTTGTGTAAAACCAGGCGCAGGGCATGAAAGGTGGCTTGTAGAGCGGCAAAGGCAACAAGGAGGCCAGCGATGGCCTCAACGCCTGAAGCAAGATACCCCGTCCAGATTTTAAACAGTTCTTCCATACACAAACACTACATTCTACAATAAGCAAGTCAGCCCAGGCCTGGCTGCTACGCTCCTGGGCTCCGTTTAGCCAAAGCCAGGAACCCAGGACCAACTCTTCGATATTTAATGTGCGATCACCAGGTCGCTATGACTTACACGATGACGGAAGGCCCAGTAGTTCCAGATCTGGTAGGCCAGGATAAAGGGGAGCAGCCCCAGGGCAATTCAGCTCATCAGCATCAAGGTATAGAGGCTGGAAGGTCGATTCCAGAAAGAAGAAAGGCTCATTGCCAATATAAGAAAGCGTGTGGCTGGTTCGCGATGCGAACCAGCCACACGCCTTTTTTTACATCTCATCTATTTTTCGAAGGGCTGAAGGTACTCTCTCTCTGCCTCCCACATCTCATCAAAGAGCTCGCTCAACTCAGCAGGCGAGCAGACAGCGGCGCTCAGTGGATCGAGCATCAGCGCATAGCGGGCCGCCTCCTTGTTCTTGCTGAGCAGGGCCTCACACATTAAGGAGTGAACGGCCATGTGGCTGCGGTTCAGAGCCGCGAGCTGCTCTGGCAGTGCACCAAAGTGGGTGGGCTGGACACCATTGCGGTCGACGAGACACGCGACCTCAACACTACCATCCGGCAGGTTATCAATGAGACCCGTATTGCGCACGTTTCCATAGATCACCTGGGGCCGATTCAATGTCACACCCTCAATGATGTATGAGCCATATTCATGACTGCGATGGAAAGGTAGCTCGGCGCTACCATCAAGCATCTTCTGAATGCTTTCATCGTTCTTACGCCGCCACTCAGGCCAGTTGTTGGCATAGAAGCCGGTCTCGCCCAGATAGCCCGCGCGGCCATAGCGCTCAATCAGCTCTGGCCGCTTGCGGAAGTAGGGCACATACTCAGAGAAATGACCGCTGCTCTCCGTGACAAAGGCGCCAAAGTAGCGCGTCATCTCGAAGCGCACGGGATCCTTCTCATAGATCTCGCTCTGTTGAATGCGCTCCAGCAGCAATGGATAAGCATCCTTCCCCTGGTAACGCAGCTCGGTAAACCAGGCATTATGGTTGATGCCCGCACACTTCCATTCCAGGTCCTCATATGGCACGTCCAGATAGTTCGCGAGCTGTTTGGAGCTTCCCTGTACGCTATGGCAGAGGCCCACTGTACGCATGGAGGTGCCTTTGAGAGCCGCGTAGGTCAGGATCGACATTGGATTGGTATAGTTCAATACCCAGGCCTCGGGACACAGCTCTTCCGCGTCCTGCAGAATATCCAACCAGGCAGGACCAGTGCGCAACGCTTTGAAGATGCCGCCGGGTCCGATGGTATCGCCAATGCACTGGTTGATCCCATACTTCATGGGAATATCGAAGTCATGGCGTACATTCGCCAGACCTGCCACTTCAATTGTATTGACGATAAAATGGCTGCCGGGCAGCATTTCGCGCCGCTCGGTAGAGCTCTGCACACGCCAGTGCTTGCCACTATGTGCCACCAGTTTCTCTGCGATATTGTGAGCCAGTTGCAAGCGCGTAGCATCGATATCAACCAGCGCAATCACACCCTCGTCCAGTCCCTCAATATGAAGAACATCTGTTATCAACTGGCGCGCAAAAACGGCACTGCCCGCGCCAATAAAAGTAATCTTTGGTGAACGTATAGGCATAATTATTGCCATCTCCTTCCTTGGGAAAGCGTAGTGAACATTCATTGTCCCCACCTGTACAAGAGCGGCCTCCCCACTCCGTTAAAGCGCACACGTGTGCGCAAATCACTAAAAAAGAGAGCCTAGACTGACAGGGCCGGACCCGTCGATTGGCGCGCAATGAGCTGGGTTGGCAGGATGAGCGGAGCAAGATGCTGCTCGCCCTGAATCAGGCGCAACAGCAATTGAATCGCGCCGCGCCCCATCGCGACGCGGTCCTGGCGCACCGTCGTCAAGCCAGGATCAGTGTAGGACGCAAGCTCCAGGTCATCAAAACCGCTCAGGGAGACGTCTTCTGGCACATGCAAGCCCCACTCACGCAGCGCTCGCAAGATCCCAATGGCCATCAGATCACTCCCCGCGATTATCGCGGTAAAGTCACGCCGCTCAGAGAGCAGCTGTGCTGCCGCTTCGTAGGCTTGCTGCATGTTCCAGCCCGACTGGCGTACCAGGCCAGGATCGAGGCTGTGGCCCGCTGAGGCAAGAGCCTGTTGCGCACCAAAGAGGCGCTCCATACCAAACATATTGCTCGACGGACCAACAAAGAAGGCCACACGCTTATGGCCCAACGCAAGCAAGTGTTCTGTCACCTGGCGCGCTCCGCTGACATGATCACCCTTTACATAGGTCGCGCCTGGTCCCTGACCCACAGCATCGATAAACACCGTTGGGATGTGAGCTTGAACCAGGGCTGGAATACGCGGGTCCGTGGAGCTAAGCGCTAGCATAACTGCACCCGCAACCTGCCGTGTTTGCAGCGCACGCACATAGCTCTCCGGAGTACGCCCCAGCGGACGCGAGGGCTGAAGCAGGTCATAACCGGCGTTCGCCGCTTCCTCTTCGATATACTTCAGTACATCGAGGTAGAAGTAGTGCTTGGTTTCGCCCAGGCGCGAGAACGAAAGCCCTTCTTCTACGTGAAACAGACCTAACGCAATCGTACGTGAGCGCTGGCGCACCATACTCTGCGCCACCACGTTTGGTTCGTAGCCCAACGAGGCCGCAGCCTCTAACACGCGCTGGCGCACCTCTTCACTGATACGACCCGACCCACTGAGCACGCGTGAGACCGTTGTTCGCGATACACCAGCCAGGCGCGCGACCTCCTCACTGGTCACCATGCTCAACTCCTCCTACTAATTGCGCACACGTGTGCATAGATATATAGCAATTATGCACTTTGAGAAGCTTGCTTGTCAAGGTATCGGAACATCTTTTAGCGAGCTTCTCAAAGCCCCCCGTCAGCGCCTACTTTTCCGCCTTCAACACGCTTTATTATATGTTAATATATATTATTAATTGTTTTAGATACTGGTATTTCCTATTTCACAGAAGGAGTTAAAAATGCGAGGGCTTAACAACAAAGTTGCTGTGGTAGCAGGAGGGGGTGGCGGCATTGGTGCTGCAACGGCTATCAGACTTGCGGAAGAGGGTGCAACTGTGGTAGTTGGCGACCTGGATGGAGGGGCAGCGCAGGCAATTGCCACTCGTATCCAGGAAAATGGCGGACGCGCTATCAGTGTTCAATTCGATATGAGCGATGATGCGTCTGTCGGCTCACTCGTGAAGGTCGCCATTGACACCTATGGTGGTCTGGACTTAATGCACGCAAACGCAGCAGATTTCTCGCAAATTTATCTAGATACTGATGTTCTGACAGTGCCCCTTGAAATTTTTGACCGCACACTTGCAGTCAACCTCCGTGGTTACGTGCTCTGTACCCGTCATGCCCTACCAGAATTGCTCAAACGCAGAGGAGCTATCGTCTATACGACATCAGCCGCTGCATATATTGGAGAGCCAGAGCGTGTCTCTTACGGTGTGAGTAAAAGCGGAATTAATGCGCTTATGCGCCATGTTGCTTCTCGCTGGGGTAAGGAGGGCATTCGTGCCAATGCTGTCGCACCTGGTCTCGTTCTGACAGAAAAAACGCGGGACACAATACCAGACGAATTTAAGGCTTATGCGATTAACTTAACCAGAAGCACTCGCCTCGGTGAACCTGCGGATATCGCGGCCATGGTAACCTTCCTCTTCTCCGATGACGGTGCCTGGATCAATGGACAAGTCATCAGCGTCGATGGTGGGGCGACACTTCGCTGACATCTCACTTCTGAGACCTCTAAAATGGCTAGACCCTTCATCCTTTTCTTTCTCAAAAGGACGGAGGGTCTAGCCATTACCCTATGCATTCCTAATAAGGCAAAGACCAGAGGCAACGATTACCGGCCTGCGACCTGAATCTTGTCGACAACGGGAACGATATCGTTCGCCAGGATCTCGAAGGTCTCGGGCTCATGAACATTGCCCAGGCTGAAAATGGCGTGGTCAATGCCCAACTCGGCCAGTTTGCCAAATTGGTCGATGGCGGCCTGTGGACTCAATGTGCCATCGCGTCCATCTTTAGTGAGCACCATCTGGTCGAGCGTTGTCTTCTCAATCTGCTCATAGGGGCGCTTGAGGTTGGCACAATGCTCGCGCAGCACATTCAGCTTATGCTTGAGCGCCTCATCCCCCATACGCGCGAAGAAATTGCAGGCATCGCCGTATTGGGCGATCATGCGCAGGGTCTTCTTCTCGCCGGTTCCGCCAATCAAAATGGGTGGATGTGGCTTCTGCACTGACTGCGGTGAGTTCAGCGGACGCGTAAGTTGATTATATTTGCCTTCAAATGGCCTTTGATCGCCCGTCCACATCTGGTGCGCGATCTGCAACGTCTCTTCCAGGCGCTCAAAACGCTCCTTTAACGGTGGGAAGGGAACGCCCAATCCCAGGTGCTCCTCTTCATTCCAGGCCGCGCCAATGCCTAAATAGGCTCGTCCCTGAGAGAGGACATCCAGGGTCGTCGCAGTCTTCACCAGAATGCCGGGATACCTGTAGGTGACACCAGTCACCATCGTTCCAAGCTTGATCCGCTTGGTGCGTCCAGCCGCGAAGGCCAGAGCGCTCCAACCTTCCAGCATTTCGTTCTCTGCCGGGCCAACGAAACCAATCTGGAAAAAGTGGTCCATGACCCAGAAACTATAGAGGCCCGCCGCGTCAGCGCGCTCCGCGATCTGACCAAAGGTCGCACCAAGCTCATTCTGCCCATTGGGCCATGTAAAATTAGGAACCTGTAAACCCAGGCGCATGTTATCTTCTCCTTAGTTTTATGTGTAACACTCTAGATTCTTCATAGTGAGAAATCTAAAGCACCTGCGGCGCTCTGCGCGATTGAGGAGATATACGCTGCCTGCTGTGTTCGTAGCAGGCAGCGTATATCTCCTCAGCCAGACAAGATACCCCAGGCAGGCTACACACTCTCAGCACATAGCCATATGAATTGCCATAATATAACTATAATCGGTGCGCAGGCAAAACACACTGGCAAAATCAACAGCATTAAACTGGGAAAATGGGATGCCTGCATACCTGTCTATTTCTACAGGCAAGCTCTCATCATCTACTATAATGAAACGCCTAACCTGAGAGCTCCCCGTGCTACAGCGGTGGGGGTTCCAGAGGTTCGTTCCACGCTTCCAGTCTTGCATGCCGAAGCCGAAAGGCTGGCTCTAGTGGTGGTTCCCCTGGACTTTCGGGCAGACGCGCTCCAGCTCTGGAAATGCCAAAGCTTCGGGGCAGAGCCTGCCCTTCTTTCGCGCGTTGTGCGGTGCGCTCGTGTGCTGCCATCAGGCGCGCTTGCGCACCTTCCCAATACCCCTGGTATCGGGCACACGAGAAATAGGAATTCTTTTCGATGATGATGGTGCTGCCCAGCGCGACCACTTGATGCACCTTGCGACCATGCAGACTCTTGCGGTAGGCTGCCAGCTTGCGCTCTTTGGTGGCCTTGTGCCGTCGCGTGACCTGATAGCGCTTACTCTGCTTCCATCGCAGCTTCTTTCGACCCTGTTTCTTGATGCGCCCCTTTTCGTCGTAATGCTCAGGATTGGCCGCTCGCCTCTGCCGATCCATCTGCCGCTGCAAGCGGCGAATGGCCCTGGCATCGGGAGCGAGATCCGCACAGAACACCTCCAGGCTCGCCTCTCCTTCCTGGGGAACGAGCGCCAAGGCCGAGGGCCCCAGATCCCCTCCAACGGTACCCGTGCCAACCATGTGCTTGGGTTTGTGGTGGGGCTTGCCTTCCAGTGCCAATTGGACCACGTAGCGATAGCCCTGTGCATCAGTTCCGGCGGCTCTAGGGCTACTGGTGGGACGTTGGATGAGGCGAGCGTACTTGATGCGGTGCTTGAGGCCATGGGTCACCACCTCATCCTTCCAGTCGATGAGGGTGGGCACCTGGTCTCCGTTCCAGAGGAGAAAGCCTGCGTTTCCGGCTTCGGGTGGTTGCAGGACAAAGCGCAGGCTGGTATCGTTGCGCTTGTTCTCGATGCTGGAGAAGCCGCGTCCTCGGCTTTTGAAACGCACGCGTGTGGCCTTACCCAGGCAGACGCGGTTGAGTGCACGATAGGCACGGGTGACCAGCGTTTACGCCAGCACCGCCTCGATATGCTCGGCAATCCAGCCCACGCGCAAGCCTTTGACAGCTTCGTGCAAGGCCGCTTCCGTGAAGCCATAGGTCTTGCGCAAGGTGGAGAAGGCGGCGGCTCGTTCGGCTTTCTGGGTGCGAGGAATGCTACGAGCCATGTGCCAGGCAGGATCAGCCCGCATGCAGCGCAGGCGCTGTTGCCCCTGGGAGAGGATGGCATTGTAGAGCTGGCGAGCGGCTTCCAGATGGGCACGCAAGCGGGAGGCTTGCCCTGCATCGACGACCAGGGGCAGTTCGAGCAGAAAGGTGGGGGTCGCAGGGCGCTTCTCCTGCTGCTTTCTCTTCTTCTTATGCTCTCATGGTTGCATTGGCATTTTCTTCCTCTCACACCTGTATATCCATGCTGATACGCCTATTCTAGCAGAAGATCAGAAAGAACACAAGTTCTTTTAACTCTGCTTCTATCTCTAGTGAAAACTGTTTCCAAGTCTGATTCATGGTTGCCATTACTTTGTTTTGTGCCTCTCGCCTTTCTTTCTCTTGCTTCACCCTGGTAACAATGGCTCTACATCTGCCAAAGCAATAAAGAAGCCTCTCAGTAGGTAATGAACACGAAGCGGATATGTTGAACGTCTGGAAGTGCCGCAGTGTTGGAGAATGAAACAGACTGTAATTCCTGGTCGGACTAATAAGAGGTTCTTGGCCTCGGCTTGGTTCTTCCCTGCATATTTACCTTTAAGGGCTCCTGCTCGGCCTTGGAAAACTGATACACCCACATACTTGTGCCAATCGTCTGTATGGTCGTTATTCCAGCCAATAACGTTCGTTCTCCACTCATTGCATACCCGAACAGGAGCGCGAGAAAATCAATCGGTTCATAGCTGCCGAAGCGTCCACGTACGAATTGGATGTGATGCGCAAAGGCTTCTAGGAGTCCTTTCGTGGTAAGGTGCTGGGACAGCATGACGACTTCGGCGAACCATGCAGGGATAGAAGGGCGATCCCGAGGTGTGGTTTGAACTTCTATGCTCGCGTTCGGTATCATACCCAAAGAGACCTTCTCATCAGAGCGTGTTTTGTTGTTTTCTCATGAAAAGGTCTCTTCCTCGTTCCACTGCTAGCTTGCTGCCAGTTCGTTGCGCATCCGTGGGGAGAACCAAGATATGCGAGAGAAACTTGTATGTTTCAATACTCTCAGGTACACTTCCTCTCGGAGGGACAAACCCACATAGTAGGCAAGAGAAACAGTGTTTGATATGTTATGTGTGTTGTTTCTTTTTTGTTAGGATGAGAAAATGGCAGACACCCCTACATTGTACGATTGGCTCCAGGCAAGGCACAATCAATGGAATACACCGGCCGGCTTGATAAATAAATACGTACGCCAGGCAACAGGGAGTGCCATTGCGCAAGCAAGCCGCGTTGTTCTTGGCCTGGACAACGAAGTTTATGATGTAACAACTGTCAACCATCACCAGCTTATTGTCAGAATTTCGCGCAAAGAGAATCATCGTTTCGAGGCTGAACACTGGGCGCTGAATGCCGCACGTCTTGCCGGTGTACCAACCCCCCACGTGCTGTTAATCGAGCAGGCAGAATATGACGATATGACCGTCATGTTCTGCATCGAAGAAAAGGTTCCAGGCAAACCACTTGACGTCCTTCTCAAAGAAGAGATCACGAGCGACGTGAGCAAGGCTATTAACCAAATCGGGGAGATCCTCGGCAGGTTGCATAGCGTAAGAATCGACGGCTTCGGCTACCTCCAGCCTGACACAAAAGGCCAGCAAACATCTTTTGCTGAAATCATGCTGATGGCAAATGAACGAGAGGCTGAGCTATATGAGGCGGCTTCGCTCTTCTGGAATGTCCCGGCACAGAAGATCATGACTTCCCTGGAGGTGTTGGACACGCATCGCGAATTGTACGAGTTTCATACGCCGGTCCTCGTGCATGGCGATTTTGGGCCGCAACATATCCTCGTAGAAGACGATCACATCAGCGGCGTCATCGACATGCAGGATTGTTCCGGGAACCACCCAGTCATCGATTTTGTCAACTGGGATGCGTATTACAGCAAACTCGTACCAACAAGCAAGCTTGTAGCCTCATACGGGAACCAGGGGGTATTTACAGAGAGCTATGACACCCTTTTTCACCTTGTCTTGCTCCGAGAAGCGCTGATTATGCTCATGGTGAATGCTGCGCGTCAGAACCCACATGGAGTCCAAGGCTTTATCACTGAGATGGAACGTGCTTTGAAGTATTTCGCCAATTCTCGTTAACACTGCTAGGACGAGTCACTAATGTTCCACTTCTCAAGTGACCTGTAACATGTAAGCGGAAGCGAAAAGAATTGCTCGGTGTGGCTATTTCACATTTTTTTACAGGCTCTAAGAAGTTGTTCGTCAGGGTCATCTTCGGTGAACGTTGGCGTCATTGAATCAATGTGTTAAGCTACATCTGCCATATATTGGCGTATGAGACTGTCCTGATCTGAGCGGTTTGATTCAATAGCAATCCGAGCTCGATCCGCTTGTGAGAAAGGTTGCAGGAGTGGGAAATGGTGTACGATGCAATCATTGTTGGCGCTCGCTGCGCGGGATCATCTCTGGCCCTTCTGCTAGCACGCAAAGGGTATCGCGTCTTGCTGCTCGATAAAGCCAGTTTTCCTAGCGACACCCTTTCCAGCCACTTTATTCATCCACGTGGACTCGTCTATCTTCAACGTTGGGGAGTTTTGGATACACTACTTGCTACGGGTTGTCCTCCAGTACATGAAATCTCTCTCGACACGGGGCGCTTCACCCTCTCTTCGACGGTTCTGCCTCTAGAGGGCATTAACTTTGGCCTTGCTCCTCGTAGATACATTCTTGACACATTGTTAGCCCAAAAGGCGTTTGAGGCAGGTGCTGAGCTACGAGAGGCGTTTAGAGTTCAGGACGTGACGAGAAATGGAACCCATATCACCGGCATAAAGGGTCGCACAACAACAGGCACACCTGTGACCGAGAAGGCCAGGCTTGTCATCGGTGCCGACGGGCTACACTCCCTGATTGCACGCGTGGTTGAGGCACCAATCTATCATAGATATCCAGCGTTGACATGTATCTATTATGCTTACTGGAGTGGGATAGAGGCCGATGCCACCTCTCTCCACTCGCGCCCGCAGTGCGTATTTTTGTCCTTTCCCACACATGATGGGCTTGCGCTCATAAGTGTCACCTGGCCACGTCGCCATTTCCCCAAAGTGCGTGCCTCGATTGAGAGCCACTTTCTTGAAGCACTTGCGCTTGCTCCAGCTTTTGCGGACTGCGTCCATCAAGGAAAACAAGAACAACGCTTTATGGGTACTGGCAACACGGCCAACTTCTTTAGAAAGCCCTATGGCCCGGGCTGGGCATTATTGGGAGATGCTGGCTATCATAAAGATCCACTTCTTGGGCATGGCATAGCCGATGCCTTCGCGGACGCGGAACGGCTAGCCCAGGCCATTGAGAGCAGTTATACAGGTCAACAACCTCTAGAAGGGGCTTTAGCTGAGTATGAGCAGCAACGCAACAGGGAGGCCCTTCCCCTCTATGAGCTAACCGTTCAACTTGCAACCCTGAATCTCACACCCGAAATACAACAGATACAGGAGGCACTACAGGGAAATCCAGAAGCAACTCAGCTCTTCTTTGCAGTCCTGGAAGGCACTATTCCTGCTGCAACCTTCTTCGCACCCGAACACATCCAGGCTCTTCTTACCGGGACACAAACGAAATTGAGCAGGCCTGAAGTAGTCAGCTAGCGTCAAAGCAAGCACACCAGTGTCCTCACGGGAGGAAATGAAAAATGGCAACCGTAGTATTTTTAAATTTGCCTGCGCAGGGACATATCAATCCTACTCTTCCACTCGTTACTGAACTGGTCCATCATGGTGAACAGGTCATCTACTATACAAGTGATGAGTTTCAAGCAGCAATTGAGCAGACTGGAGCGATATACCGTTCTTATGGCAAAACTTTTCCACTCGACCTGGTACACAATCAGTATAAGTTTGAACATCATCCCTTGCTAGCAGTTGAAACGCTTTTGGAGACAAGTCTCTGGGTGCTGGCGCACTTGCAAGCAGAGATACAAGCCTCTTGCCCAGATTACCTCATTTATGACGCGTGCTGCCTCTGGGGCAACTTCCTGGCACAACTTTTACATCTACCAGCCATCTCCTCGCTTTCAACCATGGCGGCCAATCAACGTATCCTGAACGAAATACTCGCTTCCATTCATGAGAACATCACGCAGGCGCCGTCCAGAGAATATGAATATCTTCAGCGATGCCTGATCCTACTCACTATCCTATGCGAACGCTATCACCTCAAGCCTCCTCAAGACATTTTTGCCATATTCCACAATTATGGAGACCTGACCCTTGTCTATACCTCCAGAGCATTTCAACTCGACGCAGACTCCTTCGACGAAGGCCACTTTAAATTCGTTGGGCCCCTCATTACATCACGCTCTCAGGCTCCCCTATTCCCTTTCACAAGGCTAAGCAGGCAGCCACTCATCTATATTTCGCTAGGAACCATGTACAGTGACCGTGCCGCCTTCTTTCACACATGCCTCGAGGCTTTAGCTGAGAGCCCCTGGCAAATAGTCATGGCCACTGGTCATAACCTTGATCCTGCCTCATTAGAACCACTGCCTTCTAATATCATTGTGGAGAAATTTGTGCCACAACTCGATGTACTCCTACGGAGTGCGCTATTTATTACCCACGGTGGCATGAACAGTATTAGCGAGGCGTTGTATTATCATGTGCCGATGGTAGTTATCCCCCAAAGTATGGACCAGCCATGGAACGCGGCACGTGTCGCTGAACTGGGAGCTGGCACGATGCTTACCAATGCCCAGGTCACACCCGAGAGCTTACACCGCAACGTCGAAGAAATTCTAGCTAATCCCAGCTTCACAAGAGCAGCCACATCTATAGGAGAATCGCTTCGCCAGGCAGGAGGCGTGCAAAGAGCCATAACTGAGATTCTGGCCTTTAAACGTGCAAGGAACATTCCCTAACAAACTTTTGAGACCATGACTTTCGACATACTGCGAAATATGTCTTTCCATCCTTCCTCTCAATCACTGTATAAAGCTATACTTATCTCGATCCCGACAATACAAAAATCTTCAATGTGCAAGGAGCACTCATATATGGAAGAAGCACTCAAAACGTCATTAGAGACCTGGACTGGGAGCTCATCACAAAATGGTATAGAGGTTGAGGCGCAGCATCTAGACAAGACCTTTGGCAAGCATCACGCGGTCAAAGATGTCTCGTTCACCATCGGCAAAGGTGAGATCTTCGGCCTGCTGGGTCCCAACGGAGCAGGCAAAAGCACCACCATCAATATGCTCTGTGGCTACCTCGAGCCAACCTCTGGCGAGGTTCTTATCGACGGCCACGCTATTACCAAAGAAACACGAAAAGTAAAGCGTATGCTTGGTGTCGTGCCTCAAGAGATAGCTCTCTATAAAGACCTCACAGCCTTAGAGAATCTGCATTTCTTCGGCGAGATTTACGGTCTCTCCTCACAGCAATGCCGACAGCGTGCCGATGATCTACTGCGCTTCGTCGAACTCTACGAGAGGCGCAAAGACCCGGTAAAGACCTTCTCCGGCGGCATGCAACGCCGAATCAATATCGCCATCTCGCTCATGCACACACCAGCCTTCTTGATGCTGGATGAACCAACCGTGGGCGTTGATCCCCAATCTCGGGAACACATCTTCGCCCTCATTGAACACCTGCGCGACCAGGGAACAACTATTCTCTATACCACCCACTATATGGAAGAGGCCGAGCGGCTCTGTAACCGCATCGCCATTATAGATGAAGGCCAGATCATCGCCCTGGGCACACTAGAAGAACTCCTGGCCTTGCGCCAGCAGAACCGCGAGATACAGCGGCCCCATGGACTCCAGGAATTGTTCATCCAGCTCACAGGAAAAACTCTGCGCGACTAAACATTATGGAAGAGGGAAAGCATGAAAACGCTCTGGTCCATTGCCAAAAAAGACCTCTTACAGGTCATGAAAGATAAAGGTTCTCTGGTGCTCCTGCTCCTGGTCCCCCTGGTCCTCATCACGGCGGTCGGGCTTGCATTTGGCAATCTCTATGGTAATAGCTCTACCCAGACTACGATTAGAGTAGCCGTAAGCAACCAGGAGACTACCTCTGACGCCTATCTTGGTAAAACGATTGCAAACGCGCTCAAAATCAATACATCTCAACTCCAGATCACTGTCAATGAGTATCACACTTCAGCTCAAGTTATTGACCAGGTCAAGGCCTCAAGTGATGCAGCAGATGTTGGTATCGTCATTCCAGCCGGGGCGAGCCAGGCCTTGCTGAGCACCACACCTCAGCATATCGATGCTACAAAGCAAGTCCAATTCTATACTCTGCCCAACAACAACGATGCGCGTATTACGCTAGTACGTAACATCGTCAATGAGGTTGTACAGGCTCAACTCACAGGAAATGCAGCTGTAAGCCAGGTCTACACAGTATGCAATCAGCCTGGCAACCACTGCGCACCAGGCACTATTCATCCCACGAGCATCGCTGCAACGGTTGTCCAGGCAAGCCAGGGAAGCGATCAGGCTGTTCAAACGCTCTCAGCGGGTGAAGCCATCAAAGTGAGCGCATTCGATCAGTTGGTACCTGGATATGCCGTCTTCTTCGCGCTCTTTGGCCTCAATGCTGTGGCGGCAACCATCTTGCAGGAGAAAGAGGATGGCACCTTCCGCCGCCTGCTGGTCGCTCCAATTCAGAAGTATGCTCTGCTGGGCGGCAAGTTGCTGGCACAGTTTCTCCTGACTCTGGCCCAGCTCGTGGTGCTCTTTGCGATTGGCTACTTTGTATTCAAAATGCATATTGGCTCCTGGCCTTCGGTCATCCTCTTACTAATCAGTACCAGTTTCGCGATGACGGGCCTGGGAACACTGCTCGTATCACTGGTACGTACCCGCCGCCAGATCAACCCGATTGTCAGCCTGGTAACTCTGGTAACCTCCGCGATTGGCGGTGCCTGGTGGCCCCTCTTCATCGAACCCAGATGGATGCAGCAAATCGCCAAGCTCGGCATTACGGCCTGGGCCATGGAGGGGCTGAACGGGACCATGATCTTCGGCAAAGGCTTTATGGACATCCTTCCAGATATTCTGGGCCTGCTCGCCTATGGCGCGATATGCTTTATTATCGCTTTGCGCTTCTTCCGCTTCCAGGAGAAGGCCGCAACTGCTTAGGGCAGAAGGTTTCGCGCCTGCAGCGCTCATAAGGTAGTGGGTGTGTGCGTGGAAAAATGGCGTTGCCATTTTTCCACGCACACACCCACTACCCCGAAGGCGAACTTGTGAGCCGAGGCAGGATCATTTGACAAGGGCTGGGTTTGCGCCATAATAAAGGAAAAACCACAACATTGGATTGCCGGGAGGAGAGCAGGCATGACTGAGACGATTCGTATCTTGCTTTGTGAAGACCAGACGCTCATGCGCCAGGGACTACGCACTATTCTTGAGTTGGAGCCTGGCATACAGGTCGTCGGAGAGGCCCGTGATGGCGAAGAAGCGGTCAGACAATATGCGTCACTACGCCAGCAGGACAAGGAGCCTGACGTGGTCTTGATGGATATTGAGATGCCACGCATGAATGGGGTCCTGGCAACCGCCGCCATCGTCCAGAGTAATCCCCAGGCCCGCATCATCATCCTGACAACCTTTGACTACGAGGACTATGTCTTCGATGCCGTCAAAGCCGGGGCCATGGGCTACCTCCTCAAGGATGTTCCCGCCAACGAACTGATGGCTACGATTCGCCAGGTCTATGCAGGTATGCCCTCGATTCAGCCCAAGATCGCTAGCAAGCTCCTCGTTGAGTTCGGGCGCAAAGAGCGCAATCCACGCCCGGTACAAGAAGAGGCGCTGAGTCCGCGCGAGATAGAGATCCTCAAACTCCTGGCCGAAGGAGCCAGCAACCGCAAGATCGCGGAGCAGCTTGTCCTGGCCGAGGGGACCGTCAAAAATCATGTCTCGAATATCCTGAGCAAGCTCCACACCAGGAACCGCACCCAGGCCGCTCACCTTGCACGTGAACGCAAATTGCTCTAACTCGGTTAAAACATCAAAAAGGGGTGAGGTATACAAATGCAAAGGAAAACAACATTGAGCATTGATATAGCCAGGGATGACGCGCGTTTTCAACGGAACTTCAGCCGTGTGCTGATTGGTTTTGCGATCTTCACATTTTTCTTCCTCACCACACTCACCTATACTATTTTGAAGGCCACGCCAATCTACATGCACGATTGGCGTGGCATAACCTGCATCCTACTCATGATACTCGCTTTCTCGCTTTACATCTTTCCAATTCTGGCGTCACTCGGTATACTTCCATTCGATTGGGACTGGCCACCACCTTTATCGTATACTGTGCTCATTTGGGGAAGCTTTTATCTCGTTGTGTTTCTACTCACCCGGATCGATCAAAGCTTTTTTCTGAGCTTATATATTCTTTTTGGGCTAAGCTTCAGCCTGTTTACGTCGCGACGCTTGTTTCTCGCCATTGGTATTATGGCTCTCACGAGCTTTACGTATGAGGGATTGCTCACTTGGCCGCTCAAGCAAATTGCGCTCTTCAGTATCACAAGCCAGTGTTTGGCCTTCTTTAGCGTCACAGGCTTTAGCATCCTTATTCAGAATCTTATCGCCGAACGCTTTGAACGTAATCATCTTTTTCAACAACTGCAACTTGCAAATACCGATTTAGAGGAGGCGCATCGCCAGTTAGCGCAGTCAGTAGAGCAGGAACAGGAGCTGGCTATCCTGCGCGAGCGCACACGGCTGGCACGCGAGATGCATGATACGCTGGGCCATGCCCTCGTGCTTATCACAGTCAAGCTGGAGGCGGCCCAACGGCTCCGCGAGCGTGATCCCGAGCGCTGCGACCAGGAATTAGAGTCTACCAAAGAGATCACGCGTGAGAGCATGGCCGCGCTGCGAGCCTCCATCGCGAACCTGCGCACGCCTGCCTTACAGCATAAGGGCATCCAGCAACCACTCATCCGCTCACTCGATGAACTGGGGCAACGCGCTGGCCTGGATGTTAGCCACATCTATCAGGGAGAACTTGAGAATCTGGCAGATCCATTGAAAGAGACACTCTGGAAAGTAAGCCAGGAGGCATTCGCCAATATTGAGAAGCACGCCCACGCCCAGCACGTGACGCTCTCCCTCAGACAAGAAGAAGGGAACCTCATCTTGACCATCCAGGATGACGGCATCGGGCTACCAACGGCCTCTTGCCAGCATCAAGAGGATGGTAGTCTGGCATGCCACAGTCCAGAAGGCCACTATGGCCTACGGGGCATGCTCGAACGCGTCGAGGGCATCGGAGGCCGCCTCTCACTCCGCTCTGGCGAGAAACAGGGCACAACCATTGAAGTCACACTCCCACTTTTAAATTAGCAGCGTCGGTCCACAAAAAGAGGCATCCCGGATGGTATATCCGAGATGCCTCTTTGCCTGTCCTCTGTGAGGACTAGCGTTCCGACTTACTTGTACGAATTGGTGTTGGCACAAGAAGAATCGTTGGTCTTGTAGATGTTCGCCCAGTCATCTGGTGGGGTCATGTTCTGCGCGTTGTCTACCCAACCCTTCACGCAGGGCTTGAGCACATAGCTGACCGCTGACTGGTAAGTCGGCGCCCAGGCAACATCATTGATGAGCTTCTGCTCAATCTGGTTGTACTGTGCCATGCGGCTGGTCTGGTCGACAATGGTATTGGCTTTGACCATCGCGTCCTGGTTAGCCTGCTGCTCCACAGCGGTTTTGTTGCTGCCCAGGCCATAGTTGACCTGGTTGTTGGCCGAACCCTTGCCAAAGAGCAAGTCGGTCCAGTCCTGGGGATCGGGATAGTCCGCAACCCAGCCCGCACTCCAGATCTGGAGGCCTTTGGCGCTGCCAACGGTCTGCGCCTCGTCGTCGAGAAGCTTGTTAAAGTCCTCGTCGTTGATGGTGACATTGACACCCAGGGCATCTTTCCACTGCTGCTGCACATACTGGAACTCGTTTTTGGCGGCGGCTGAACCACTGGTGGCAACCGTCAGAGAGACCTGCGGGAAGTTAGCGGTGGTGTAACCCTCTTCCTGCATACCTTCCTGGAACAGCTGCTTCGCTAGCGTCTTATCGCCCTTGGTGCTTGACACACCAGCAGGGCCAGTCAGATTCTGGTTATAACCCGGCATGCCCTGAGGAACGATATGGTTGGTTGGCGCCACGCGATCTTTGTAGATGCTATGGGCAAGCGTATCGCGGTC
This sequence comes from Ktedonobacter sp. SOSP1-52, assembly GCF_016587395.1. NCBI lineage: Bacteria > Bacillati > Chloroflexota > Ktedonobacteria > Ktedonobacterales > Ktedonobacteraceae > Ktedonobacter > Ktedonobacter sp. SOSP1-52. The sequence continues at coordinate 692,162 of NZ_BNJH01000006.1, read as the reverse complement.
GATAGAAAGCGCGAAGGCCTGGCGGATCTTGATATTATTGAAGGGTTTGGCCAGGTAATTCATGCCATAGTAGTAGATGGCCAGGATGGGCGACTGGTGGTACTGCTGATTAGGCATGGCGCGTGCCTCATCCAGGTTGGGTCCGGGAACACCCGAGAGATCGACCTGGTTGGATTTATACGCCTTGTAGACCGTCTGGGCGTCTTTATAGAAGGGGAAGACAACCTTCTTCAGCTGTGGCTTGGCATTATAATAGTTCTCATTAGGTACAAAGCTGATCTGCTGACCGCTAATATGCTTCTCCAGCTTGAAGGGGCCAGAGGCGCCACCTTCGCTCAGGTGATCAGTCCATTTCTGATCGCCATATTTCTCGACGAAGCTCTTCTCCACAACGTAGGAGGTTGGATAAGTCAGCGCGTCCAGGAAATACTGAGCCTTCTGGTTGGTCACGATCTTCACAGTTGTGGGATCGGGAGCAAAGAGGCTATCGCCGATCAGGGTAGGCACCTTGCCAGCAAAGCGCTTATCCGAATCTTTGACCAGGGCCAGATACGAAGGCGCAACCGTCGACTTCAGCTCAGGCTTGAGCGCGCGGTCAATGCTATAGACCACGTCGTCAGCGGTGATGGGATTACCATCGCTAAATTTAGTGCCCTGGCGCAGCTTGAAGGTCCAGGTCACGCCATCGGAGGCAACGGAATAGGACTCAGCCAGCTGAGGCTTGACCTTGAGGTTATCGTCCAACTGTACAAGGCCCGTGAACATCATCTGAATAGCTTGTGCAGATGCAGTATCGGTAGAGAGACCCGGGTCCAGGGTTGCGACATCAGATATGCCTCTTTGTGGATAGACAAAGATCTGCTTATCATCAGAGAGTTTAGTGCCTGCACTCGAACTACCTGTACTACCGCCACAGGCAGAGATGAGCAGCGCAAGCAAAACAAACAGAGCGGGTAGGAAGCGGCCATCCACTCGCTTGCGAGAAAACATAAGTCATTACTCCTTGTTTTAGAAACGCGAAAAACCTTTGCTCACTTATATTTTATAAATAGAAGCAGAACAAAAAAACTATAAAGCACAATGAGCAATTATGCTCGATGGAAGGTGTCATAGTTTGATAGCGTCGGAGCTAAGAAGACTATGCTTATGTCTATCTTCGATGAATTGACAGCAAGCATCAATCAACATATATAGATATCTCAAAGAAGTTTGCCCTGACAAATCTATAGCCTGATAAGCGATAGAAATAGAGCGCCTTCTTGTGACCTCTGTAATATACTACGTAACCTCAATAAAAAATCTCACAGTGAATTGCTGTATTTTAAAAAACTCGCAAATTCTTGCAAATCCACTCAACAATAATGCAAAAATAAAGCGTGTCTGATCGTTAACTTTCTTAATTAAATCGACTAAACGTACTCATTCTTCAGGGAAGCCTTCTCGCCTGCGGCGCACATCACCCCTTACTCTCATAAGGGAGTGGAAAATTAGTGTGAGTGGCGGTATGATGAAAGAAGTAACCTCGCTTAAAGACGCAATGTGCAAGAGAGAGCGCCGCAGACGCGAGGTATCACAAAAATCCCAGGCGAAAGGAACCCTCTATTTATGAGCGTTAAGCAACTTCTTCTCCCGGTGGCCGCTGAACACTTTCAGGTGCGACCCGATATTACCTTCTTGAACCATGGCAGCTTTGGCGCATGTCCTCGCCCCGTCTTCGCGACCTATCAGCAGTGGCAAAGCGCTTTGGAGGCAGACCCCGTTGAGTTTCTGGGTCGGCGCATAGATGATCTATTGCGCGAAGCCCGCCTACCCCTGGCTGCTTACCTGGGAACACAGGCCGATCACCTGGTCTTTGTGCCCAATACAACGGCAGGCGTCAATATCGTCGCGCGCTCGCTTCAGCTTGGACCTGGAGATGAGGTGCTGGCCACCGATCACGAGTATGGAGCTTCAGACCGTACCTGGCGCTTTCTCTGCACCCAGAGAGGAATGAGTTATATCAATCAGCCAATCCCCCTCCCGCTCGAGAGCGAAGAGGAGATGGTTGAGCAGTTCTGGCAGAGAGTAACACCTCGTACAAAGGTGATCTTCATCAGCCACATCACCTCGCCCACGGCGCTGATCTTCCCCGTGGCAAAGATCTGTCAGCGCGCCCGTGAGGCTGGTATCCTTACCGTCATTGATGGAGCACACGCGCCGGGACAGATTCCCCTGAACCTCGAAGAGATCGGCGCGGACTTCTACATTGGCAACTGCCATAAATGGCTCTGCGCGCCCAAGGGGTCCGCGTTCCTCTATGCCTCGCCCGAGCACCAGTCCCTCCTGCAACCTCTAATCGTCAGCTGGGGCTACGAAAGCCTGAAACCTGGCATCTCAAGCTTTCAGGATTATTTTGGCTGGGTTGGCACGGATGATCCTGCGGCCTTCCTTAGCGTTCCCGCCGCCATCGCCTTTCAGCAAGAGCACAACTGGGACGCCGTACGCGCCGCCTGTCATGAGCTAGCGGCCTCGGCGCGCAAGGAGATTGCTTCCCTGCTTGGCACCCAGCTTATCTGTTCTGAGAACTGGTTGGGTCAGATGTGTACCATCCAGGTGCCCGATGGCGATCCCCTGGCGCTACAACGCACCCTGCGCGAGACATGGCACATCGAGATGCCCGTCGTCATCTGGAATAACCATCGCTATATTCGCCTCTCCATCCAGGGCTACAACAGCCACGCCGATGTCGAGCGCCTCCTGACTGCCCTCCACACCATTTTTGTGCAGTAAATTGTAGGGTCCAGGCTAGCCTGGACCCTACAATTGTTCAGGCCTACGCTTAAGCGAGCAGGGTGGTATCCAGTTCGGGATAGAGGGGATACTGTGAGAGCAGTTCATCGACACGCTTGCGCGCCACGGCCTGCACATTCTCATCCAGGACGTACTTGGCGAGGCTGGCCTTGCCACTGGCGGTCACACTGGGCTTGGTGTGTGACAGCACATATTTGATAATGCTCGCGATCTCGCGCATCTCTGTACCCCCCATGCCCAGCGTGGTCAGGGCTGGCGTACCTAGACGCAAACCACTGGTATACCAGGGGCCATTGACATCAAAGGGCAGCGAGTTGCGATTGAGCGTGATCTGGCAATCCCGGAGTGCCGCCTCAGCCTGGCGGCCCGTAATACCAAAGCTCTGCGCCACATTGAGGAGCAGCAGGTGATTGTCGGTGCCACCGGTAGGTACCTGGAGACCCTCATCGATGCATGCCTGGGCCAGGGCCTGGGAGTTCTCGACAATGGCATGCGCATAAGTCTCAAACTCTGGCTGGCTTGCCTCGCGGAAGGCGACTGCCTTGGCGGCCAGTACATGCGGGAGCGGACCGCCCAGGATCGCGGGGCAGCCCTTGTCGACCCACTCGGCGAACTCTTGCTTACACAGCACCAGGCCACCACGCGGGCCACGCAAGGTCTTATGCGTGGTACTGGTCACAACATGCGCGTAGGGAATGGGATTGTACTCGCCGGTAAAGACCTTGCCCGCCACCAGGCCCGCGAAGTGTGCCATGTCTACCATCAGGATCGCGCCCACCTCGTCGGCCATCTCGCGCATCTTGGCGAAGTTCAACTTGCGTGGATAAGCGCTGTAGCCTGCCAGCAGGATCAGTGGACGCACCTCGTGTAGCTGCTTGCGCAACTGGTCCAGGTCAATCAGGCCGCTATCTTGATCGACGGTGTAAGAATAGACATCGAAGAGCGTGCTGGAGACGTTATGCCGGTAGCCATGCGTCAGGTGCCCTCCAGAGTAGTAATCGAGCGCGAGCAGGCGCTGATTCTGCACGGTAGCTCGCACCTTATTCCAGTCCTCGCGGGAGACCGTGGAGATATTCTCGATATTCAGGCTTTCAAGCAAGGGCTTCTGGGCTTTGCTTGAGAGGATGGCCAGGAAGGCCACCAGGTTGGCGTCAGCACCCGAATGAGGCTGGACATAGGCATGCTCAGCACCAAAGAGCGAACACGCCAGTTCTACCGCCTCGGCCTCAATGGCGTCGACATTATCACAGCCAGCATAGAAACGATGGTAAGGGTGCCCTTCAGCATACTTATCGGTCAAGAGGTTGCCCATAGCAAACTGCGTCGCCAGAGAGCTATAGTTCTCACTAGCGATTAACTTCAGGTTCTGGCGCTGATCCTGTAGCTCCTTTATGATGGATGCTGCGATGGTCGGCGAGACACTGTTGACCTGGTCGAGCGAGGCATAAAAAGCCGCGGCAGCTGAGTTGGGGATGGCTCCATTGAGCGCTTGCAGGTAGCGGACAAGAAACGTGGTGGGCGTTGCATTGATCGTCATAAATAGGTGCTCCTCCCTTTGCTATCGAGACATAACATAGGTGAAGCAGCCCAGGCGAGCGACTGTCTACTGCTTATTCCCAGGCTCCCTTGTGGTTCTTCCACTCTTATCGCCAGTTACCAGGGAACAGGAGATATTCTCCGTGCCTAACTATACCAGTCTGCATCATCTGCGTCAAGAATTTCTCGGAAAACGACCATACTCTCTTAAAGCATGGCTAATGGTAGGGTGAACCAGAACGTCGAACACTCTCCTGGCTGGCTATAGACTCCTACCTGTCCCTCATGACTCTCAATGATCTCTCGGCAGATAAAGAGGCCCAGTCCCAGGCCTGTGCCAGAACCATACTGCACCTCGACGCCGGGCACGCGATAAAAGCGTTTCCAAACCTGCGCCTGCGCCTCTGGGGTAAGACCCGGCCCATGATCACGTACAGATACTCTCGCGCATGTCTCCTCTTTGGCTAGCGTCACAAACACAGGCTGATGAGCCTCTGAGTATTTAAGCGCATTGGTCAGATAGTTGAGCAGCACCTGGCCAATACGATCGGCATCAGCCTCAACGAGTAGTGTGTCCTCATCTGGAAGAGTAAGCTGTATACTCCGATCAGGTGCGGCCTGTCTCGAATCTGCAACAGCATTGCGAACTATTTCCACCAGGTTACAGGGTTTCTTTACAATGATTAACTTCCTGGCCTGTATGCGTGAGGCATCCAATAGTTCACTAATCATTCGCTCCTGCACCTGCGAGCGTTGGAGCGCATAATCAAGCGGGATCTGGATACGTTCAAGCGAGGTCTGGAGTTCTCGGGAGTCTTCCTGCTGCATAAACTTCTTCAGGCGCCGCAGCGCCAACTCCACATTGCCTTTAATCGTGGTCAACGGCGTTCTCAGCTCATGGCTGGCAATAGAGATAAACTCATCATAGTGCTTATTCAGCTCTTGTAGCGCCTGTTTTTTGGCGTTCTCTGTCGCCCACGATTCGAGTAAACGCACCTGCTCGATTACCAGGGCCGTTAATTTAGCTACAGCCTTGGCCAGGGCGATCTCTTCCTCTGTGTAGGCACACTCAACGCAGGAAAATTCCTCTTCCATCTTTGCGATGATAAAAAGACCTATCAAGCGATCATGAAGCACCATGGGCGCCACCAAACGATAGCGAGCACCAAAGCTCGAGTGCGGTTTAACATACGGCTGCTTTTCCAGGTCAAGTAGAACCACTTCGTTTGCACGCAAACGAGCGATGTTTTCTGCGTTAACGTAGTCGGCAAGAGGCACCTGCTCGGTTTCTGACCGTAAGCGTTGCGTCTGCTCAAACGTCAAATTGCCTGTACCTAGTAGATGCTGTCGCTCATCAGGACCTGATAGAGCAAAGACATCTACATACCTGCAATTCACAACCTGGGCAATGACATCGGCCAGGGCCTGGCCTGCAATATGAATAGGCGAAAGGCCCTCAGCTACCTCTGTGCATGTTTTTTGCTCCTGTCCTGGGATGGAGGCCAGCCTCTCGATTAGCATCAGCAATGAGGTAAAGGCCTGGAGTGTGCGACACTCTTTCTGATGCTTTTCACTTATATCATGAAGGAGCATATACCCACCTATTAAATTCCCCTGTTGATCATAGAGTGGCGCACTGGTAAGGTAAACATGAATCTCCCCTTTAGCATATGTCTGGATTGCGGTATCGCCCTGCTGAGCGGCCAGGAACGGTTCATTTTTGAAGGCACAAGTTGGTTTATCCTGGCCTACAACAGGAAGTTGACACTCTGGCTCATGCATTTTTAATTCGTCGATAAACTGCTGATAGGTCTTTCCCAGCACCATTTCTGCTTGCACTCCAAAGAGCTGTAATGCGGCGACATTGGCATGTACGATTACACCTTGCAGTGTGTAGATCAGAACACCTTCATTCAAGGATACGAATGCCGCATTAAACAATGTATTGAGTTCCGCCTGTTCATGGCTGCTTATCAAGTCAATCACCTTCACATTCTTTGTGCCAAGCACTTTGGCCTCTTTGAAGGAAGCAAGCTTTCCAGAAAAAGTATCCCCCTTTATGGTATGCAACTATAAAAAACTGTGCTCTACATTGCCTTGCCAGATGCTAACGCAGCACGCGCCAAGCGCTGTATCGCAGGTACAACCTCCTCTATAGAGCGCGCTGGCCCGGCCAGAGTGTCAAAACACTCAAAACTAAGCAATGTGTAGAGCATATTGACGATATCCTCGTGGGTCTGAAGAGCAGGAGGACTCTGCCGCTCTTCAAAACGCTGGACGAGTACATGCAAACCCTTGCGTCGCCGCTCGTCGCGCGCCCGGATAACTTGTTCAAATTCAGGGTCGAGTGCGGCCAATCCTCGCAACCTACGCGTCACCAGGCGATCCGCCTGCCAGAAACGAGCAAAAACGACAATATATGTATCCAGGGCATCGAAGGGGTCCGCCTGGCGAAAGGCAGAGGCTAATTGCTCCATGCCACCAGAGGTCGCAAGCGAGTCACAAAGCGCTTCAAGCAGGCCCGTTTTAGAGCCAAACTGATGATAGACTGTCATCCTGGCGACGTCTGCCTGGCGCGCAACGGCGTCAATGGAGAAACCAGATATGCCTTCATCTAACATCAGTAGCTTACGCGCAGCGATGAGAATACGGTTTCGCGTCTGCTCAGTTGCGACCTGCCTCTGACCAAGACGATAAGGGCGCGGACTCATAGTTGTCTTGACACCTCTCATGTTTTCATTGTATAGTCTGCCTATCTAAATTAATTAAGCAGTCCGCCTATATAATATTCTTCACGCAAGAGAGAGTAAAGGGAGGAGTTTATCAGCATGCCACGTCCATTTCGTTTCGGTGTCGTTGCCGCATATGCTCAGTCGCATCGTGCCTGGATTGAAACTGCCCGCAAGGCCGAGACATTGGGATATGCCACGTTGCTCATACCAGACCGCGCCAATATTGGCAGTCTCGCGCCTCTCACGGCCCTGGCCACGGCCGCTGAGGCCACCACATCTCTGCATGTGGGGAGCTATGTCTTCTCCAATGAATATCGCCATCCCGTTATCCTCGCCCGAGAGGCGGCAACACTCGCCCTCCTCTCTGAGGGCCGCTTTGAGTTGGGGCTGGGAGCTGGCGTCGGAGAAGCCGAGGCCCGGCAACTAGGCATAGATTTTCCCAAGGCAGGCACACGGGTCGCGCGCCTTGAAGAGACGCTTCAGATTACCAGGCGCCTCTTTGCAGAAGAGGTCGTCAATTTTACAGGCAAGCACTATACCCTGCGTGACGTTAAGGGCTTTACCGGCCCCATGCAGCAGGGACGCCCACCCCTTCTCGTCGCGGGAGCAGGCGAACGCATGCTCAAACTGGCCGCCAGGGAGGCCGATATTATCGCCATTGGATCCAAATTTACCGGGCGTGGGCCTGATCCATCTGATGCGACCCTGGAGCAAAAATTGGCCTGGATTCGCGAGGCCGCGGGAGAGCGTTTCTCCGAGCTTGAGTTGAGCCAAACCATCTATCATATGCAGATTAGCGATAGTGTCAGCGAGCTTGCTCCATTGGCTGGAGGACCGCCCATACCTAAACAGGCGTTTACGACAGAGCAGGCTGTCGCACATCTTCTTGAGCAGCGCGAGCGCTTTGGCTTCTCGTATCTCCAGGTCTACGAAGGTCAGATGGAGAACTTCGCGCCCGTCATGGCCCTCCTCGCCGGAAAATAATGGTATAGGATGGTGTGTGCTGGCAACCTGCGGTTGCCAGCACACACCATCCTGTACCATGACCAGAAATAAAGCCTATGCCTCGGCTGGGTGCATCGTCTTGATCATGGTCGAGCGCTTTTTCACAGTGAGTATGCATCCTGCGCTCATACCCAGGAGGACACTCCCAACCATCACCAACCAGGTCGCGAGTAGGCCTGGCTTGAGCACCATCAGGTAGATACTACCTACAGCCATAGCATTCATGCCCAGAACCGAGGACCAGAGGATAGGGTCCTGTATCCTCCGTCGCAGGCTGGTGGGTACAGACCCCTCCGGCAGGGCCAGGGCCTCACGATGCAGAATCTTCAGTCGGCGCGTGTTAATCAGCGGCCCCAGGCCAGTCAGGATCAGCAATCCCGCCAACGAGGCATTGATCCAGGCTGTAGACCAGCCCCAGATCGTAAAGGTCATATGCATCCCCGCGCCCAGTGTGAGCACAAAAGAGAGGGCAAAGATGCGTAGGAGAACGGTGTGCATTCCACACCACACGCGTACCTGTTCAACGGTTCGCGAGCGCAGAATACCAATCATACTTGCTAATTGCAGGCTCATCGCGATAAACAGGCCAGTTACCCCCAGAATATGCGCAAACAAAGCATATGAATATGTGGCCATCAGTACGGTATACTCCTTCTCTAGAAGCAGTTTTTTGGCAGGGAGAGCGTACACAAAAACCCTACCCTCTCTTTAGCATAGCTAATGCACCTATAGCCGCATAGAAATGCTAAGATCACACATCAAAATATCGGCCAGGGATTATGATTCACCGGGAGTATGGCTGACCTTGTTTGCTTCCACGTGCCTGGGAGGCAGAGTCGCCCGCCAGGCTGGATAGGGGAGGCCTGCCAGGCGATTGATGACGAAGGCCTGCACCGTAAGCAGGATGACAGCTACCATCAGCAAGACAAGCTGCCAGGGCTTCGTCAAAATCCCCAGAGAGACAATCAGCGTCGTCGCCCCAGCAGGCGGGTGAGCCGTGTTACAGAGCACCATGAAGCCCGCCGTCAGGCCAAGCGAGAGGGCAGCGGCGATCACACGTGGCCACGTCACCCCCGTCGCCAGGGCCGGGCCCGCGGAGACCAGGCCTGTAATCAGCAGGCTAAAGTAGCCTGCCAGCGTTCCAATCAAATGTCCAATGATCGTATTGCGAGGAGAGGCGCTTGCCGCAGTTGGTGTATAGAAGAAGAGAAAGGCCGTGGGGCCAAGTGAGGGAAAAATAAAGGGAGAGCCTGTAAGTACCGCCAGGGCTGCCATCAGGCCAATGCTGACACACCCATTCACAAAACTAAAGAGCGCGAGCACAGCACGGTTCGAATGGTGCTGCAAGAGTACAGGGAGACGTACACGTGTAAGCAAGCCTGCGACGATATCCGCCATCTCATGGCCCGCTGGCGGCCTGGGATGCAAATGAAAGGCTGGCCGCTCCTGAGAGCGTTTCTGCTCGTTTGTCTTACGTGGCATAACATCTCCCGCGCGCTTCACGCTATTGTCTGATGGCAAAATCCTGCCTGCCGCTTAACAGGAGGTGCTTTATGGCTCTTCGATACGGCGGCGCGGCCAGAAAACGACGATCAGGGCCAGCGCGAAACCCAGCACACTCGCCAGGGCCAGCCAGGCCAGGCTCGCAACACGGCCAGAGAGCAATTCATATAACGCATCAGTCACAAGCCAGAGCTGGGCAATGACAATGATAGCAACGATAAAAACCTGACCCTGCACTATGGCGATACGCCCCTGTAAGCCAGAATAGTTAGGTCCCGGCACCCATCCGCGCGCGCCTCGTGGTGGACGCTTGACCTGGGGATCATCCGGATTTGCGACCCTGCGCGGAATATCTCGTGTATCGCGCTTACTCATCTTGCCACCTGCCTGACCGCGTAAATAGTCCCGTTTTCTATGGCGAGCTGGATAAAGGGGAGCGGGCGCGTCGGAGGGCCGGCAAGCACATTGCCAGTCACAGCGTCAAAACGGCCCTCGTGGCATGGGCAATGCAAGGTCCCATCTCCTTTATAGAGCACGGCACATGAGAGATGGGTGCAGACATCGCTATAGGCCACCAGCCCTTTACCTGGCAGGTTGATCAGGATACCTTGCTCATACTGATCAGGGAAATTGAAAACCTTCCACTGGTGCTCTTTCAGCTCACCGACCTTAGCGATTGCTACATGCTGAACGCCCGGGCCTGACGGGAGATTTCCCAGGATGGCAAGCGCGCCCGTGGCAAGGCAAAGCGCACCCGAGCCCGCCAGGAGAAAGCGCAGTGTATCGCGCCGCGTCACAATTTCATCCTCATCCCAGGGATAGGGAAACTCCTGGCGCCATTCTTCCTGCTCTTGATGAGGCTGCGGTTGCGGCTCGCTATTCGCCTCACGCACAATGTCAGGATTCAATGCTGGCGCGGTAATATTGCTCACCTTGCCCTTTTTCTCGGTCGGATCAATTTTTCGTACCATACACTTAGTCTCCCCCTGGTGGTGCTTGCTTTGCGTCAACGCCTGGCGTTACGGGAGCACGCTCAGGCTGAGGATGAGTGGATGGCCCCGGCTCAAGCGGCTGGCGAGGTGTCCAGGGCTGCGCGGGGACGGCTCGCTCTGGAATACCTGCTATCTCTGCCGGCATCCAGGACTCGGCGTTATTCTGCGCCGTTGGCGCGGGCAGGTTCGCCGATTTGCCAAAGTCGGCGGTCTCCACAAGCGCCAGAATATCCAGCTCCTGATCCTGCTCCGTCATAGTGACATAGTTGCGCGTCTGTACACGCTGATTGCCAAAGAAGAATGTGTTGATCGGTTTGGCCCCCTGCTGCGCTCGCCCTGCCGTGACCCACTCCTCATAGGTGCCATAGAAAATAGCCTGCGTCGGGCAGACCGTTGCGCACATCGGCCCCTTCCCCTGACTGGTCCGGTCGTAACAGAGATTACATTTCTGCATGTAATGGCCCGCGATATTAAATTTGGGGACGCCAAAGGGACAGGCATAACCACAGTTTTCACAATAAATGCAGCGCGTCTCGTCAGCCGACTGCACAACCCCATCGGGGCTCACCAGGATGGCCTGGGCTGGGCACACCTGAGCACAAGGCGCCAGCGGGTCTTCACAGTGCATACACAGCGTGGGTGAGGAGGCTACCGTGTTGTGCCGCTCCAGAAAATCTATGTAGATCATGCTCTCGCCCTTGTGCGTATCGCACTCACGGCAGGCCGCGACACATGAACGGCAACCGATGCAGCGTGAGGGATCAAGGAAGATTCTTTTGACCATTTCGGGCATGGCTCTCTCCTTATTAGCGCAGTGTCGGGGTCGGTCGTACTTGTGCTATGGGCAGTTCTTGGCGACGCTTGCGAGCCGCGACAAGGGCCTCGACATCCACATCGCGTGCCCAGGCGGGTTTCTCCGCGGCCCGTATCGCGCTGGCCGCGCATACTTTGTATTCAGGAATTTTCATCATCGGCTCTAGAACCGGGTTAGTGAGCTGATTCACGGCCTCTGTATGCCCATAGTGGTAAGGGATAAACAACGTATCCGGGCGAATTGAACGTATCACCAGCGCGGGGGCCGTCATCTCGCCCCGCCTGGTACGTACCGTTACCCAGTCCCCTTCTCTAATCTCCAGGCGCTGCGCCGTCTGCTCATGCATCTCTACCCAGGGGAAGGGGGCTTGCTCCTTTAAGAAGGGGGTCCGTCGCGTCTGGTTACCGGAGAGATAGTGATAGATCACGCGTCCAGTGGTGAGCACCAGGGGATACTCAGCGTCTGGCTCTTCGGCGGGCGGAATGTAGGGGATAGGATGCAGGCGCGCCTTGCCATCGGGGAAGCCAAAACTCTCCTCGTAGAGGCGGGGCGTCCCCGAATGCTCCTCTGTAGGGCATGGCCAGAATACCCCATTTTGCTCCTCAATCTTCTCATAGGTAATACCCCAGTAATCGGACTTCGCGCCTTTCGTGCAGAGGCGATACTCGTCGAAGATCTGGCGTGGGGACGTAAAGTTGAAGTACTGGCCCTTCCCCAGGCGCTGCGCCAGTTCACAGACAATCTCCCAATCCCGCTTGGCCTCGCCAGGAGGCTCAACCGCCTTATTGTATTTGATAACACGTCCCTCCAGGCTCGTGGTCGTCCCCTCGTCCTCGGCCCACACGGTACCAGGCAGTACAATATCCGCTAGCTCCGCTGTCTCCGAGAGGAAAAAATCAGCCACCACAAACAGGTCCAGCCCGCGCAGGGCCCGTTCAACGGTATGCTGGTCGGGCAGAGAAACCATGGGATTGGTACAGACCATAAAGCAGGCACGAATCTCCTGGCGCAGCATGGCAGGGATCATCAGAGTCGCGGGATAGCCAGAGTGGGGGAGCTCTTTTTCATCGATGCCCCAGACCGAACTGATGTACTCGCGGTCCTCAGGATTCTCGATATCGCGGCAACCGGGAAGCTGCGTCGCCTTCTGCCCGACTTCGCGGCCCCCCTGGCCATTCCCCTGGCCAGTCAGTGTGCCGCAGCCCGCGCCGGGACGCCCAAAGTTCCCCGTGGCCAGGGCCAGGTTCATGGCCGCGACACCATTATCGACGCCTTTGCTCTGATGCTCCAGGCCACGCGCGGTATAGGTCAGCGCAGCTTGCGCGCGACCATAGAGGCGCGCCGCCTCGATGATGGCCTCAGGTTTCAGCCCACACACCCGCGCTACGCCCTCGGGTGGATACTGCTCAATCAGAGCCTTTGTCTCCTCCCAACCAACCGTGCGTTCGCGTAGAAACTTCTCATCGACCAGGCCCTCTTTGAGAATGACATGCAGCATACCATTGAGCAGGGCAGAATCCGTGCCTGAGCGCAGAGGGAGATAGATATCAGCGGTGCGCGCAATGGGTGTCTGCCGTGGATCGGCAACGATAAGCTTACAGCCTCGATCTCGTGCCTGCCAGAGATAACTGGTAATGATGGGGAAACACTCCCCCACGTTGGCCCCGATCACGAAAATGCAATCAGCATGCAGCATATCGCTGATAGGATTGGCGGCACGATCAATACCAAGTGAGCGCTCATTGGCGCCTGTGGCCGAGGACATACACAGGCGGCCATTATAATCGCAATGGCGCGTGCCAAGCGCCACACGGGCAAACTTGCCCATGATATAGCACTTCTCGTTGGTCATGGACGACCCGCTAAAGACTGAGACGCAGTCTCTACCATGCTCGACCTGCAAGGCTTGAAAACGCTGGACAATGGTATCTAGCGCTTCATCCCAGCTTGCTGGCTCCAGGGGGCTATTTTTGCCATGGCGACGCATCAAAGGCCTGGTTAAGCGATCAGGATGGTGGACTGTCTGATAGGCTGTCGAGCCTTTGGGGCAAAGCATCCCGTGATTCAGGGGAAAATCTTCGCGTGGCTCCACGCCAACAACCCGCCCACGAGCAACCTTGAGGTACATGCCACATTGGACGCCACAATAGCAACAATGCGTGGGCACATAGCGATCAATAACCTCGTCCGAACGCCAGTGGTTCGGCGCATGGTCTCCGGTGTGGAAATCAAAGGTTTCGGGTTGATTCCTGCGCAAATGGCGAAAAATATTCTTGTCAACGCTCATATGCTTCCCTCATTTCAAGACCCTCTCTGGCAAGCAGAATCAGCCATTACAAAAAGCGGTTCCCCTCATGGCCCAACGCCGCGAGATTGGCCTGCGCGCGCAGGACGCGTTTGCAGGTGGGGCAGAGGTCCTGCCACCAGAGCGTATCCGTGGCCTGCTCCTCTACTGCCGGTGCATCTGGATGAGTCGCTCGCTTCTCCGGACTATCCACACGCAAGGTATAGTTCTCGCCAACTTCATACAGTGTCTTCTTTAAGTCCTGCACAAAGCGCACTGGGGCAAATTCTTCCTGGCAGCGCGCGCACTTCTGCATCGCGGTCCCTTCGCCTGTACGCCAGTACAGCTCGATCCCAACAGTAGCCGGGCGCTCAATAAGGTGGAAAAATTTGCCAAACGGGAGCGAGATCAGCCATAGCACCACAACCGCTTCATGGACCAGGGAGATATACCAATAATATGCGCCTCCCAGCCAGGTACTATCAGCGGTAAGCGCCAGGCCAGTAACAGCGATAGCCAGCAGCAAGGCCAGGGGCATAATATCGAAGCGGAAGCGCTGCACTGCGATCAAGGCCAGATCATGGAAGCGACGATGAAAGGCTAGTACCAGGCCGACCAGCAAGATCAGTGCCGTAATATCCAGCGCATGAAAAATGAGAAAGGCCAGAAACGTATCGGCTGGTAAGGAGAAGAAAGGAAAACCAAAGACCCAGATCTGATAGAGGCCAGAGGCAGTCTGGGTAAAACGCAGCCAGCCAAAGGTCAAGGGGAAGGTAATCGCGCAGGAGAGGATAACTCCCCAGAAGATACACTGATGTGTCAGCCAGCGATAGAAGCCACGCCTACGAATAAATTGCTGCGCGAACAGGTCGAACAGGGCGCCTGGAATCAGCATCGTATAACGCCGAAAATTGGCATAGGAGAGAAATAATTTCCAGCTACGCTTCCAGTAGCGGCCCGTCGGCGGGCGAAATAGCCAGAACGAATATTTATACGTCACTGCCGCGACCGCGAAAATAGTTGCTACAGCATAACCAATGAGCGCGGCATCAAACCAGTGGAAGCCTCGCGAGCCAAAGGCGATAAGAAGCCCCAGGACGACAGCCGCCAACACACCAAAGCAGACCGAACGCATTCGCAGGCTGATCGTCTTGCGTCGTCGCCGAAGATCCACGGATTTCCGCACTGGCCCAGGAGAAGGGATGGAGGTCTGAGCCATACAAGCATATCCTTTCGCCCAACGAGAAAGAGCTACTCTCATATGTAGCAAACAGAACAATATACATCGCTTAGCGATACAATATTGACACGCATGATATCTCCTTCAGGGTGACAATATGCCCCCAAAGTCATGCTTCTTGCCTGAGCGAACAGGCACCAAATGATCTCACCATGTAGAGTCCAAGCTAGCTTGGACTGGAGGCCCGCAGGCCGATACTCAATCGCAGGGGAGATCGCTGCGCTCGCAGTCCATGCCAGCATGGACCCTACATATGGCGGCGTACCACCATTTGCACATGCCTATCTGGTCGCAAGGTAAGCGACTTGCCTGGATCAGGCGTAATCTGTTGTCCTGGCACCAGTTCGAAGGTGACGTGTTGGGCGAGGGTTGAAAGAAGAAGTTGTCCCTCCATCATAGCAAAGTAGTTGCCAATACAAATGCGCGGACCCGCACCAAAGGGGAGATAAGCATAGCGCGGAAGCTGCTTCTCACGCTCAGGTGTAAAGCGCTCAGGATCAAACTCAAAGGGGCGCGGGAAGTAGTCGGGACGATTATGCATGACATAGGGCGCGATGAGAACCAGATCACCCTTATGCACCTGGTAGCCATCAATCACGATATCCTTCAACGCGGCACGCCCCATAGCATACGCCGGTGGATACATACGCAACGTTTCTTTGAAGACTTGCTGGCTGTATGGCAGCTTTGCGAGATCAGCATAGGTGGCCGCCCGCCCTCCCAACACACTCCGTGCCTCCTCCTGAAGCTTGCGGTATTGCTCAGGATGCTGGGCCAGCAGGTACCACGCCCAGGTCAGGGCCACAGCGGTCGTCTCATGCCCCGCGCCAAAAAGCGTCAGGCACTCGTCGATCAACTGCTCATTATCCATGGGCTTGCCCTCGTCGTCACGCGCCCGCAACAGGATCGAGAGAAAGTCGTTGCCCTCCTCCGCGCTGGAACGCCGTTCCTCAATCATCTGTTGAATACGGCTTCGCAACAGCGCAATCGCCTGGTGCGCCCGCTTATTCTGTGGCGTCGGCCAGTTATATGGAGTTGGAAGCAGGCGCGCCAGGCGGTGACCTACAAAATTGAGGGTCGTCGCCATCGCCGCACCAAGCTCATCGGTCTCTGTAAACACATCCACATTGAAGAGCACCTTGCCAATAATGCTCATGGTGATGGTGGTCATCTCTTCGTCGATATTGATCCGTGCGCTATCCTGCCAGCGCTGCTGTACCTGCTCGCCATAGTACACCATATTATCGGCATAGCTAGCGATGTGACGTGGCTGGAAGGGCGGTGCCATAATCTTACGCTGACGACGGTGGAAATCACCCTCGCTGGTAAAAATACCATTACCAATCACCGGGCGAAAGACATTATGAATGGATTCACCTTTATCGAAGTCGTAGGCATGCTCCACCAGGATACTATGCACATGCTCAGCGGAGAAAAAGGCTGGCAAGGCGAAGGGACCCATATGGAAGCCACTCACCGGACCCTGCTCACGCCACATACTCATCAACAGATTCAGGCGATCCTGCTGATACTTGAAGAGGCTTCCCACGACAGGCGATTCTTTAATATAGGGAATAGGCTTTACGGTAGTTTTCTCTTGCGTTTCCAGTTCTGTGACCATAGTCTCTCTGCCTCACTTCCTGGGCATCTATCTATTTGCTTTTCCCCAGGATACTTATTTCATTCATACAATTTTTTCTACCTCTATTTAATCACAGAACGGCCGCATATGCTTTAGCGAGGATTAATTTCAAAGCGCCAGATTGGTATGTCTCGCCATTCCCAGGGTGTATTCACAATCTCCTCGAGGGTGGAGGTGCCGCACCAATAGCGAATTCCATACATGGTCGCCCGGTGGCCAATTACGACGATTGTTTTCCCGTCATACTCACGCGCTACATCCTGGAGAAAAGTCCCCACTCGTTGGGCGGCCATAGAGGCGCTCTCGCCACCTGGGAAAGGCTCTGTGATACGCTGCGGAAATTCCCCTTCCACCTGCTCCCTGGGATACTGCGTCATCTCGCCATAATCAAACTCGCGCAGGCGTGCATCTGGTGTCACAGGCAAGCCACGCTCGCCAAAGAGAAGCTTTGCCGTCACAACCGCGCGTTGCAGATCGGAACAGAAAACAGCGTCGATCTTCTCACTCGCATAGTGCTTCCTCAGTTCCGCAGCTTGCTGCCTCCCCAATGCAGAGAGCGGCACATCCGCGTGTCCCGAGGCCCGTCCCGCCTCGTTGTCCACGCTCGTCGAATGAGGTGAATAAAAGAGCGTCAACATTTATGCTTCCTTCCTTGCCTTTTACAATTCTTTTGTATGCACGTTATAGCACAAATTGTAGGAGGCATGCGGGGTTTCCTCCTTTAGCGGATATTTTTACTGGCGCGGGAAAGGGAGCGCCCATTTCCAGACGCAGAAGACAAAGATTGCGCTTCCCAGGATGACAAACAGGTGGAAGATCTCGTGGAAGCCAAAGACGCGTGGGAAGGGGTTGGGCCAGCGCAGAGCATAGACAATTGCACCCAGCGTGTAGGAGACCCCGCCAAGAATCATGGTTACCACAAACGTCCAGGAGAGCGCGCTTAGAAAGGCGGGAAAGGCCAGGAGCGCGACCCAGCCCATGATAATGTAGAGCACGGTCCCAATCCAGCGTGGCAGACGCAGGGTATAGGGCACTACCGTAAAGGCCAGACCCAGAAACGCGAGTGTCCAGATCGTCACAAGCAGGGCGATACGTACCCAACCGCTGAGAATATTGAAGCAGAGTGGAGTATAGGTACCCGCGATCAGGACAAAGATATTGGAGTGGTCGATAGCACGAAGCACATGGCGTGTACCAGGCTTCCAGGTTCCGATATGATAAAAGGCGCTTACGGTGTACAATTCCATCATACTCAAACCAAAGACGAGCAGCGAAATGAGGCGTGGCACATCCGAACGGCTGAGCCAGCAAAAGAGAAACGTTAAAACAAGGGCCGCAAAGGCTGCCAGCGCGTGTGACCAGCCTCGCAACAATGGTTTGATGACCTTTTGCACCTCTTGCTCCAACGATGATACTTGTTCCTGAACCATGTTATATCCTCTACTTATAGAACCAAATGTGCAACTTTGGGGTGCGACTCCTCGCACCTGCGGCGCTCGGCTGAGTGCGTGGGATGCTGGGAGTGATGGGTGCTGGCAGCCTACGGCTGTCAGTGCGCACCTTTCCACATAACCACTTGTCTTATTAGAGCAACTTCTCATGGTGAGAGTTTCACGAGCGCGCGCAGGAGGAATAGGAGACCCGCACAAACACGCGGTTTTGGGTTGACATTCCCACGTTTCTTGTATATAGTTTGACTGTCAATCGTTGGATGATCAACAAATACATGTTGTTAATACCGTCGATCCCAGGCTGGGGACAAATGAGGATGTCAAAGAGCTGACGCAACGCGCCCATGCTCAGGGGATGCGTGTTATCCTAGATTTTGTTCCCAGCCACGTCTCCTGGCATCATCCCGCCTTCCTTGAGGCTCAGCAGAATCAGGATGCGGAATCAGCCGACTGGTTTACCTTCTACGCCTGGCCTGACAACTATCGTAGCTTCCTCGACATAGTTCCCTCGCTTCCCTCATTTAGCACCGATAGCCGCGGAGCGGCTTTCACCCCTGTCGTGTAGAGTCCAAGCTAGCTTAGACTCCGAGCGAAGCGACCTTCCCGCACCTAAGTATCGGCCTGCGGGCTGGGCGAGTCCAAGCCCGCCTGGACCCTACATGTCATTACAACTCATTTACTACTTATCCGAAAACCCTGAGCGCGAAGCGCTAGACACGCCAGTGAAGGCTTGCCGTGCCACCTTTAGGTGGTCCCCGAATGGGGATGGGTTTCGGAATAAGATCTTAGTATGTTGGAGGTTTGACAGCGACGTGCCCGGTCAGTACCGCTACCTGGTTGACATGGAGCAGTAGAGTAGGGTCCATTGCCCCACTTATCTGTAAGACTGCGCCCTGATGGATATCTTTGAGGCCACCTAACGCGATGGGCGTCGATGTGGGAAGCCATTGCATGCGAATGATTTGTCCTGTGCGCATGTAGGAGAGGTCGTTCTGGCGTATAAGCAGGGTCGCATAGATAAAATAGTCAAAATTATCGTACTTTGGCCTGCGGTCGATGACCTGGGTCTTCGTCACCTCGCAATAGATTTTGACAGGCATATCAGGAGTGACGCTGGCGGTAGGGGTAGGCGTCGTCTTCATCTGGGTTGGTGTGGCGGTCGGCGTAACAAAGGTTGCCAGGGGACCCATCTGGGTTGTACCATCGATGAGTGCTTGCTGCGTGCGATTCCAGGGTACATACAGTACCCAGGCAAGCAGCGCAACCATCCCAATCAGGATGCAAATACTCACTAGCGGTTGCCACCACCTATGTTGCGGACTTTTCACGCTATTTACTTCCTCTCAATACCTCTGGCAAGTAGATTTCGTCTCCCCATATATTCGCCCTTTGACTACTCTCTCTGGTGCCGGAATATAACACAGGCAGGGCGAAAATGCAACCAGGTTAAGAGAAGAGGCAGCGTTGTGCAGCTTTTTTGTCGCTTTATAATGCAAGTGATCACCGCTTTCGAGCTAGCCAGACTCATCATAGGTATCTAGAGTCGCGTATATGCGCTTCATAAGTACATCGTTTTGTACGATACGTAACGCGTCTATGCGCAAAGGAGAAGATCTATGAATTCTGCTACAGTGACCGTCTTATGGGTCACGTCGCTCCTCATGATCCTTTGTACACTCGTCTTTACCTACCGCTCATTTCGCGCGCGTACCGAAATCAAACACTTTTACTACCTCACCGCCCTGATTACGTTGATCGCGGCCACCCTATATATGACCATGGCCAGCGGTTATGGTGGCATCGGACTGAATGGGAAGGTCATCCTCTTTGGCCGCTACATTGACTGGGCAATTACTACGCCGCTCCTGCTCATGGACCTGGCCTTGATTGCCCTACCACGTAATTTTCCCAGCCGCTTTGCTGTCATCGGCACCATGATTGCTGCCGATGTATATATGATTGTTTCAGGACTGGGTGCCTCACTTATCCGCAGCAACTTCCGCTGGGCATTCTTTGCTGTAAGCTGTGCGGGCTTCCTGGCCGTACTCTACTTTATTGTAGTCAAACTTACTCCAGAAGCAAATGTACGCAGCGGACCAGTGCAGCGCCACTATAGCACACTGGCGATCATGCTCATCGCGCTCTGGGTCTGCTACCCCATCGTCTGGATCCTGGGTACCGAGGGCTTCGGCGTCATCTCTCTCTTGCCTGAGGTCATTCTCTACGCGATTCTCGACGTCCTGGCCAAAGGTGCCTTCGGCTTCGTACTTCTGAGCAAACCTGGAGTCCTCCTCGAAGCAGAGCGCGAGACTGCTCCTATTAACAGCGTAGCCGCGCAATGGTAACAAACATATTGTGCGCAGGCGCCAGGCGCCTGCGGTGCTCAAAGATATGCGAAGAAACTTCACACCAGTCGATGGCCGCCGTCTACAGGCAAAACAGTCGCAGTTGTAAACTCGTTCTCCATCAGGAAGATGGCTGCATGACCGATGTCCGAGGGGCGGCCAATACGGCCTGCTGGCAGACGCTGCGCCATCTGCTCAAAATTGGCTGATTTGTTGGCTGCCAGGGCCGATGTCTCCCAGATCGGTGTATCGATCCAGCCGGGGGAGATGGTGTTGACGCGTACTGGTGCCAGGCCAATGGCCAGGGCATAGGTAAACGAGAAGAGACCACCATTGACAGCTGCCACAAGTGCAGCTGTTGCCATTGGGCGCTCAGCAGCGATTCCAGCCGTAAAGGTAATCGAGCCGTGCCCGTTGATCTGCCGCGAGGCATATTTCGAGAGCAGTAGCGCCGCAATAAGCTTCGCATCGATAGTCTTGCACGCAGCCTCCAGGTCAAAGTCGCGAATTGGCTGGTAAGCGAGATGAGAGGCAGCCGAGACAAAAAGATGATCGAATCTCCCAGCAGTCTCAAACAGGTGGCGCACCTCGTCTTCACGCGTGACATCGGCGGAGATCGACTTTACACGCTCTCCGCCCGCCAGGTTCTCAGTAGCCTGGGCCAGTCGCTCCGAAGAACGTCCCACAATGACTACTTTAGCCCCTTTCGCCAGGGCAGCCTGAGCGACGCCAAATCCCATGCCAGAACTCCCCCCCACCACAATGATTGTATTTCCGCTGATATCCATATGTTGTCTCCTTGATATATCGTCTTGGGCCAGTAAAACCTCGTCCCCAATCCAGCGAAAGTGTATAATGAAAAGTATTCTTGAACCAGACGAGCGTTTATCATAGGAGTGGGACTCCTATGGAACATCAACAGCTAAAGGGAGCAGTCATGGCAAGCCAGCAGGAGCAATTACGCGTACAGGAACTCGGAGATTTTTTGCGCACCAGAAGGGGACGGATTGCTCCTGAATCGGTTGGCTTGCCACGTGGGGAGAGGCGGAGGACGCCCGGATTGAGACGCGCAGAGGTGGCGCAACTGGCGGGCGTAAGCGTGGATTGGTATACCTGGCTGGAACAGGGACGCCCAATCAGCGTTTCAATTCAGGTGCTCGAAAGTCTGGTTCAAGCCCTCCAACTGGATGCTAACGAGCGCGAGCATCTCTTCTTCCTGGCTCATCAGCAGCCACCTCCAGAAGGAACTTCACTGCGCGAGACGGTCAGCGCGACCTTGCAGCATTTTCTTGATCATCTTGACCTCAGCCCAGCCTTCGCTATCGGACCACGCTGGGATATTGTTGCCTGGAATGATGCTGCGCGCGTCGTGTTGTATGATTTTCCTCATATGACGCCACGCGAGCGCAACGTTCTCTGGCTCACCTTTGCCTCTGCCTCTCATCGCCAACGAATAATAGATTGGGACAAGCACGCGCGCCGTATTCTAGCACAATTTCGGACGAGCTATGGACGTTTTCCCGGCGATCCATGGATGACGGAGTTAATTGCCGATTTGCAAACCATTAGCCCCGAATTTCGCGCGTGGTGGTCCGATCACGAGGTGCTACGTGGGCCAGAGGGTCAAAAGGTGCTCAAACACCCTCAGGCGGGTATCCTGGCCTTTGAGCATCTCATGTTTCAGATGTACGATGAGCCAGATTTGAAGGTGGTTGTGTATACGCCCATCAAAGAAGGGGAGACAGGGGAGAAAATTCGTCAGCTACTGGTGCAAGGATACGGTCCCGTGGAAACGGTGCGCCCCTAAACCAGTAGCAAGACTGGTCCTCTTTTTAGTGGGAAAGTTCCTGTACACGCTCCTCAATCACGCTTGCAAGGACGGTGGCGTCTTCATAGTCCTGCCGATAGAGCGGCGTACCCAGGCGCAGTGTCACCTGCCAGCGCCGCTTGCCAGGTGTATAGCAAAAGCCTGTAGGGACAATGGCAACCCGCGTCTGCTTGTCCCGCTCTGCCAGTGCCACCAGGCGCACAAAGCCCGCCCGGAAGGGGAGAAAAGCGGCGCCACAATCTTTAGGATTAGGATCGGGATCGACATTTGGGTAGGCCTCGGGGAAGATTACCAGTCCCTCCCCCCAGCGCAGGAGTAGCGTCGCGTCCTTGACTGCGTTTCTCAGATATTTCTTCACCTCGTCAACTCGGAAAATACGCTCTCCTTCCTGACCATCCGTGGTTAAGAAGAGTCGTTCAGTACGTAAGACCGTTGGCCAGGCGAGGGTGGTACATGCCCACTCCATGAGCGCGCGTTGCCAACGCGTGCGTATCCAATCCAGCGCCACAAAAATATGCATGCGCCTGGGGATGCAGCGCAAGAGAATGCAGCCATCATACAGGTGATGGTAGTGCCTGGCTGCGATCAGGAGTGGCCCCTTCTCTGGAAGGTTCTCAAGCCCCTCCACCGTTATCCTGGTTCCTGCGGTGGTGATAAACCAGCAACCAATCTGAAGCACACACTGAGAGATAGCCCGAATGACACGCACAACAAATGGGGGTCGGCCAGGAGCGTGCCCGCTCTGTTTCTCTTTCTCAGAACGCTGACGCACAAGCATAACAGGGGTCAGGCCAAGCACAACTCCTAACTCGGGAGACGCGGTTATTGAGTGCCACAATAAACTCATAGAGAACCTCTGCGTATGACGGTGCGACCACGCCAGGTATGCTTACGCCTCAAAGCCATTCTGCCCAGTTGCATGGCTACCGGCAGGTCACACAACGGCGAGAACCAGTATGACCATGGGCGCCTGGGATAGGCACGCGCCGTTCCCACCAGGACTCCCAGGCGCATCGCTATCAGGACTCCATTTACCGTTAGTATACGCCAATTACGTGTGTGGAGGAAGAGGAGGAGGAAAAGCAAGAGTGGGAGAGGTAGGGCCTGCACCAGGAGAATCTCCAACCAGCCAAGAGCTGTCTGCATCCCCGAGAAATGATCGTGCAGGGGAAGCGAGCGTGTCCAATTCTGCCAGGCCTCACGCCAGCTCGCATACATCTTTACTGATACCAGGTCGTCTGCTTCATAGAAGCCAACGCGATACCCATCGCGTACCAGCATCCGCGCCATAGTAACATCTTCACTGACCGAAAAACGAGTGCTGGCAAATCCATCATTGCGCGCCAGCGCTGTGCGTCTGAAGAGAAAGCACTGGCCATTCACCTGAACGTCTTGTACACGTTGAAATTCTCTCCCGGGGACGCCAAAACGATAGACCAGCGTTGTAAGCAAAGAGGGATGTACAAAGCCTTCGCCAATGCTTCCCAATTCCTGTTGCGTCGCCACGCTCAGCCCATCAAGCTGAACCGTCCTGGCGTACTCCAGTAACGTTGAGGCAAGTAGCGGCTTTGTGTGTACATCCGCATCTATGATTAATATCCAGTTGGCTGTAGGAGCGACAGCTTTCCAACCTGTTTGCAGCCCCCAGACCTTGCCGTTCCAATCCTCGGGAACGGGACTGGCATCCATAAGGTGGATACGCGTGTCGCGCTGGGCATAGGTAGTCACGAGTTGTTGTGTACCATCAGTCGAACCTCCATCGACAACCAGGATCTCGCAGACCTCGCTTCCCTGCGCCATTAACCCTTCCAGGCAAGGTGCCAGACGTGTATATTCATTCAGGACAGGCACAATAACAGCTACCTGTTCTCCGGCTGCCTGCACTGTCTCCCGCGCCTGGAGACGTTTCCCACCGCCTCCCTTTGCTATACGCCATGCCACACGAGCCGCAAAAAATAGTTGCACACACGTTATCAGTTGAAGGGGATATCCTTTACCCAACGTTGGTTTCCTCTATTTCTCATGACGCCGCTACTGGCGTACGCGGCTACTGTTGATCTGGCGGAGTAGTCGCGTACGCCAGTAGCGAGGCAATCTGTATTCCGTGTTCGAGCGCGCGATGGACGCGACCACCGACGAAGCCATCACCGCAGAAAGCCAGTCCGGATGGCAGGGTAAGCGTGTGCAACTGCTCGCTATCGGCCTTCTGGTCAGGCAGAGCATAGCGCCAGCGCTGGACATCGCTAAAGATGGGGGTTGCCAGTTCCTCTTCCTGCACCAGTTGCGCCACCATGTCTGCGCCCTCTCGCACAAGCTCCGAGTCTTCTCTCTCCCATTGTGCACGGCTATAATCAGGGGCCATCTGGGCGATAAGGAGTCCCGCACCCGAGGAAACGCGCTCTGGCGCTTTCTCGTGTTCCCAGGCCAGCCAGGAAATGGGGTGAGCCTTGTCGATATTGACCAGGGCATAATATGGACGCCGCTGTGGCGTAGGGCGATACCCAAGCATGATGGAGAGCAATGGCCGGTAGGTTGCCACACTCAACTGGGTATCTATCGCCTCCTGTAAGCCAGGCTCTAATTGGCTTCTCTGGAGTAATTCTCGGGCCTGGGGAAGGGGAAACGTTATAAGAAGCCTGGAGAAAGGACCTTGCTCTACTCCATGTTCAGGTGTGAGCCACCAGCCTTGAGGAGTCTGTTGGACATGATCGATACGTGTTTCCAGATGAATGTCGAGTCCCCTGGCCATCTGTTTGGCCAACGTGGTCAGACCGCTGCGATAGGTCCACTTCTCCTCGGCGTTTTGCTCGGCGTCGCCCTCCTGGATCTCTCCCTGGCCGTTGAAGACCCAGACTGGTTTCTCGATATCGATAAGATCAGGGGTACGAAAGCGCCCCGTAATCCAGGAGATCGAGGCAGGTGCTCCCGGCTTGATGTACTGTGCACCATGATCGTAGATAAAGCCCTCGCGGCTGCGTGTCGCAACACGCCCACCCACGTCCCGGCTCTTCTCAAAGAGCGCCACCTGCCAACCCGCATCTTGCAAGACATGGGCTGCCGCCAGCCCGCTACATCCCGCCCCCAGAATGGCAATCGCTGTCATAAGCTTCTCCCTTCAATGCTCACCTACCTGGCTTAACAAAATATGCACATATAACTCTATTGTATCGCACACTCAGGTGCAACAAGAAGCGCGAGGCAAGTGGCCTCGCGCTTCTTGTTGCACCTGACCCTTTACTGAGCGCGGGCTGAACCGAGCATCTCGCGCAACTGGGCCTCGTCCTGACTTGAAAGTGAGGTCTGGATGACCTGGAACTGGATATCTTTAATTTGAGGCATGATCTTATCCATAACCGCCTCGCGTGTCAACAAGAAGAGCGCGGCCTCTCCTGGCTGAATTGAATTTGCAACTTGCTTGATAAAATTATCGTCAATGCCGATATCGGTCATTTTTCCGGAGAGGGCACCCGCCCCGGCTCCTATCGCCATACCAGCCAATGGATTAAGAAAGAGCATGCCAATCAGCAGTCCCCAGAAGGCGCCTCCCATCGCACCAGCGCCCACCAGGTTGTGCGCCTGGCGGATCTTGGGACGCCCATCGGCTCTACGCGTGACCAGCGCGGCATCATCACATTTAATTAACTTCTGGGTCTGTAGCTGGGTTATGACATCGAGCATACGTTGGGCTGTTGCTTCATCAATAAACTTGAGCACGAAAAGATTTTCCTTGGAACCTCCTGCTGGGGCTTGCATAGCGCTTTATCTCCTTGTGTGTCGCTTTTTAAAGTAGAGGATATTCCCTCTACTTTCTCCACTATAATGAGCATCTCCTCATATGCCATCACATATTAGGAGTATTTCTCCTGCCCCTTTAGAGTGATCTCTTCAACACAAGTAGGGAGCGTGTTTGGGAAGGCAGTACAATAGAAGTATCCCAACATAAACATTTGCCATAAAGCCTGGAACTTTCCTCAGTAAGGAGCGATTCCGCAATGCCTATGCGTGTTTCTTCAGAGGGCGAGGCATCAACTATCGATCTCTGGCGCAAACGATTCTTCGTTTCATTGACGCTCTTAACCTGGCTGGTTATAGTTGGTATTCTCGCGCGCTTTATTGGCCTTATCGCGGGTCCCATCATCCTGCTCACGCTTGCGGGGCTTATCGCCTATATCATTCATCCCCTGGTGAAAATCCTGGAGCGTATGTTGCCCCGACCCCTGGCGATTGCCGTGGTCTTTCTGGCGCTGCTGCTACTCCTGGTTTATCTCCTGTATTTTGTGATACTCGCAGCCATCCAGCAGCTCGCCTCCCTTATAACCTCGTTGCAGACCTTTGTGCAGCATCCCACCTTTCAGAAACAACTCCAGCCGATCTTTCACTTTCTGACCCAGATCGGCTCCTCTCCACAGCAATTAGTGGGCGCGCTCCAGCAGGTCGCAGGCTATCTACAGGGCGCCGTCTTTAATATTCTTCCCTTTATCAGCAACCTGTTCGCGATCATCATCAACGCCATTATCTTAACCTCATTCTGTCTGTACTTCTTAATCGATGGATCACGGGCAGTACACTGGTTCAGGCAAAACACGCCACAGCGCTTCAAAGCAAAGATAAACTTCTTTATCGATACGCTTGAACGCTCGTTTGGAGGTTATGTCCGGGGGCAGATCATATTGGCCGTCATTATTACGCTGATTACTGCGGTTGGGGCCTCGTTTATTGGTGTCCCCTTTATCATCCTGTTGTCAATCATCGTCTTTGTCTTTGAGTTCGTACCTATTATTGGCGCGTACATTTCGGGTACGATTGGCGTGCTTTTTGCCCTCGCAAACGGCTGGCATACGGCACTGATCATGGCTATCTTTGTGACGATTATCAACGGCGTTCTGGAGGGACAAATCCTGGCTCCTCGTATCCTGGGGCATGCTATCGGCCTCCACCCTATCATCTCTATCTTTGCCTTGCTCATAGGTAGCAGCCTCTTCGGAATTATCGGCGCGGTTCTCGCGGCGCCCGTAGCCGGTCTCTGCCAAGCCCTGGTCCAGGCCTACTGGACAAACTGGCGCACCACCCATCCCGAAGAATTTTCTCCTAAAACCCCAGAGGAGACTTAAATGGGAGGCTACTTTCTCTCGGCCTCTATACGTGCAATCTCTATATGCGCTCGCTGTACCTCGCGCACAATAAAGTATGTTGCCGTAGCCCAGGCTATTGATGCGACCACTGATGCCAGGGGAACCGTAAGCGCCAGCAGTTCGCCCACACTGTATCTTTGCGGATCCCGAATATATGCCTCTCTTGAGGAGTTGCTATCAACACTGCTATTTTTCATGCTCGTTTGCTTTCTTTCTTAGTATTATCTTGTTCAGAGCGGCTTCTCGCCTAAACTGATCACGCCTGACGTCTCCAAGCACAACCTTATCGTACCTGATCGATATCGGGTCTGGCAAGACATCCTTTGAGGCAAGCTTATAAGCCAAAATCTGCTACAATTTTGTTGTGAAAAGCCCGACAATATGCTATTATGAGCAAGTTCAAGGCGTTTCTAGATAAAAGAAAGGGACACAATTCATGAAAAATACATTCTGCTATACGAGGTTGTGCAACCTTTCCGCGACAAGAGCCTGAGTAATACCCACCTAACAGACATTCCTAATATTCGTTTATCCACATCTAATAACTCGGTATGTCTCATCGCCTTTATTCCTCGCGGAAAGTACTTCTATAAAAGGCATTCAGCTATTTTTGCTATGCAGCTTTAGCCTTATTCAGCACATCCTCTCTACACAAACCTTCTTCCTGGCATTTCTCCGGGTTGCTGCATGCCCGAAAATACTTGAAAGTAAAAGATCAACTTTTGCGAAGAGGAAACATACTTTTATGACACAGCACCAAGCACAAGATGTAATTAAAGCTGAGATCACTCCAGCAGATCATACCGACGTTAAGGCTTTGCTGGATCTCTGTGCTCAGCATGATGGCCTGGCTTTGGCAGTCAATGTAGATAACCTGACGCATGAACCTGGCAATGGCTTTCTCTACTACAGAGGAGGGCAGCTTATTGGGGTCGCTTTTCTCTTTGGCGAGTGGACCATTGAGGTTATTGGCGCGATCCATCCTGCATATCGTCGCCAGGGTGTAGGGCGACGCCTGTTAGACGCGATCAAAAGCTACTGTCGGAAACAGGGCAAAGAAGGATTGACCATTATTGGCGTGGGTGGATGGGAGGCTGGCAAGGCCTTTATTCATGCTGCTGGAGGAACCTATACCCTTTCAGAGTACCATATGGAACTGGCTACTACTGACATTAAGCGACCAGCGGTGTGGCGTGATGACCTCACCCTGCGCCAGGCGACTCCTGCTCAAGCCGCACAGGTAAGTGGGATTGCCATTCAGGCCTTTGGCGATGCCGAAGAGGAGGTTGCTCCGTGGGTGGCAAAAGCCATTCTTAAACCCGCGCGCCGTTTCTTTCTAGTTACCCTAGGCTCCGGTGAGGCGGTAGGCTGTATCAGCACGATCGCAGTGGGAGATGGACAGGTAGATATTACTGCCTTTGGTATCCTTCCATCGTTCCAGGGAAAGGGCCTGGGGCGCCAGGTTCTCACTATGACGGTCGAGATGCTACTGGCTGAAGGCTGGCAACGTATCGGCCTCGATGTGGAAACAGAGAATAGCCACGCCCTTAGTCTCTACCAATCCTGCAGCTTCCAACAAACACGCGTTGATCACTACTACCAACTGCAGTTATGATTTTAATCAACAAAATTTTTCATATCTTATGTGTTTAGTTTCTAGCTGCCCCTAAGTTCTTTAGGCTATAGGAAGTTTCCTCCTATGATCAAGTTCAAGTTTGCTAATTGAAAGGATTTTGTCTAATGTCTTCTCAGCCCACACTACACATCGCTGTAGATAACGATATCCAACTCCGCTTGCTTGAGCTTCATCATGCGCAGGTCTACAACGACCTGGCCAACCGCAACAGAGAGGCTCTGGCAGTCTGGATGCCCTGGGCAACATATGAAAATTCCCTTGAGCAGACGCAGAGCTTTCTCCAATACAAATTGCGCCAGTTTGCTGATGGCAAAGGCGCTCAGTTCGGTCTCTGGTATCAGGATCAGCTTGTAGGTGCGCTGGGTCTCAATGATCTTGATAGAGAGGATAGCAAGGTTGAGATCGGGTACTGGGTCGATACCTCTATGCAGGGCAAGGGGCTTGTGACCAGGGCCAGCCGTGCTCTTATCGCCTATGCCTTCCATGAGTATGGCTTAAACAAGGTCGAGATTCACTGCGCGACTGCTAATAAGCGCAGTCGCGCAGTTGCGGAGCGCCTGGGGTTTCTCCACGAAGGCACAATTCGTCAGGCCCAGCGACTAGGTGACCACTTCGTTGATATGGCTATTTATGGCATGCTAGCAAGCGATTGGAGAGAGGAGCATTAAGCATCTCCACTTTCGGGCGCCAGGCGTGGTATCTCTGGCGCCCGTCCACGTTTGTAGACCATCAGGGTGCGCTTAAAGATAATTACAACCTTACTATCCTGGTTATAGCCCGTGGTCTTTACGGCGATAATCCCAACATCCGGACGTGAGCGCGATTCACGCTTCTCCAGCACCTCTGACTGTGAGTAGATGGTATCGCCCTCAAATACAGGATGTGGAAGGCGAACTTCATCCCAGCCCAGGTTGGCAAAGACGTTCTGCGAGATATCCGTCACGCTCTGGCCTGTCACAAGTGCCAGGGTAAAAGTCGAATCCACAAGCGGCTTGCCAAATGTTGTCTGTGCCGCATAGTGGTGATCAAAGTGAATGGGAGCCGTGTTCTGAGTCAGCAAGGAGAACCACATGTTGTCCGTCGTGGTCACGGTTCTTCCAAGCGGATGTTGGTAGATATCGCCTATCTCAAAGTCCTCAAAAAAGCGACCACGCCAGCCTCCTTTTGTTGCCATGAGTAGTCCTTTCTTCAAAGAGCCTTCGCGCCTGTGGCGCTCAGGCAGTAAGGGTGTATAGGTGAAAAACGGCTTTGCCGTTTTTCACCTATACACCCTTACCCAGTTTGACTATTTGTGTGTTTTATCCCTTACACGGTTTGGGACCTGGCGAGCTACTCGCGTGGGAGATCGCTGCGCGTAAGAATTTCCTGCTTGATACGCTCGGCGAGAGCGCTTACCGAGAGCGTGCCCAGGTTGACGCCGCTACGATGGCGTACGTTGACCTCGCCGTTCTCGGCCTCTTTATCACCGAGGACGAGCATATACGGGACCTTCTGGAGCTGCGCATTGCGGATCTTCTTCTGCATGGATTCACGCGCCTCATCAACCTCTACGCGAATCGACTCGCGCGCTGAAGAGAGATGTACATCCAGCAGGGACTGTTTCACCTGGTAGGCGTAGTCGAGATGGCGATCCGCGATGGGAATGATCATGGCCTGCACTGGTGAGAGCCACGTGGGGAAGGCACCCGCGTAATGCTCGATCAAGACCGACATGAAACGCTCAACGGAACCCAGCACGGCGCGGTGCAGCATGACCGGGCGCGCGGCATGACCATCAGGTCCCATGTACTCCAGGTTGAAACGCTCAGGCAGGTTAAAGTCAAGCTGGATCGTTGCGAGCTGCCACGTGCGCTCAAGGGCGTCCAGGGCCGTGAAGTCGATCTTAGGACCATAGAACGCGGCCTCGCCCACCTCTTCTACCCATTCGATGCCCTTCATGCGCAGAACGGCGCGCAACTGCTCCTGGGCGCTATTCCAGAGTTCGGGCGTGCCCAGGTATTTCTCAGGATGCTCCTCGTCCCAGAGCGAGAGGCGCACCGCGAGCGTCATACCAAAAGGTTTGTAGAAGTTCTCGATGATTGAGTAGATGCGCAGCACCTCTTCCTGCACCTGGTCAGGCCTACAGAAGACATGTGCGTCGTCCTGCGTGATCGCGCGTACACGCGAGAGACCATGCAGCGTTCCCGGCAACTCGTCGCGATAGACCGTCGTGACCTCGCTCAGGCGAATGGGCAGCTCGCGATAGCTGCGCATGCGGCTGGCATAGATCTGCGTATGGTGCGGGCAGTTCATGGGCTTCATGCAGAAGTCTTCGCCGCTCTTGCCGCTCACATGGAAGATGTCCTCCTGGAACTTCTCCCAGTGCCCCGACGTTTTGTAAAGGTCGTTCTTCGTGATGTGCGGGATATGCACACGCTGATAACCCAGGGGTTCCTGCAAGGACTGCACAAACTCTTCCAGCAGGTCGCGCACCAGCGTCCCCTTGGGCGTAAAGAGGGGCAGGCCGCCACCCACCAGGTCAGAGAACGTAAACAGATCTAGCTCCTGACCCAGTCTGCGATGATCGCGCTTCTTCGACTCTTCGAGCAGCCAGAGGTAGTGATCTAGTTCCTCTTTCGTATTGAAGGCCGTGCCATAGAGGCGCTGGAGCTGCGGATTATTCTCATTGCCACGCCAGTACGCGCCCGCAATGCTCATGAGCTTAAAGACGCCGATGTGCGTCGTATCCTCGACATGCGGTCCACGGCAGAGATCCAGGAAGTGGCCCGTCTGATAGAAGGAGACGACCGTGCTTCCCTCCTGGCCCTCGCTCAAGCCTATGGCCTCGGCGTCGCCCGTTTCCTGCACAACCGCCGTGCTACCGCGCTCTTTGAGTAAATTCAAGAGTTCTACTTTGTAGGGCTGATTGCGTTTGCTCATCTCTTCGATGGCTTCATCGATGCCAACCTCGATACGGTCATAGCCCAGCTTTTTATTCTTGAGCTCGCGCATCTTCTGCTCGATGCGTCCCAGGTCCTTGGGCGTCAAAGCCTCGGGAAGCTCGATATCGTAGTAGAAACCATTCTTAATTGCGGGGCCCACGCCAAATTTGGCCTCGGGCCAGAGCAACTGGACGGCGGCAGCCATCAAGTGCGCCGTTGAGTGGCGCATACGATCCAGATCCTGCTGCGCCTGCTCTTTCTCTGCTGCAAGAGACGTGCTCATTCTCTATTCCTCTATCTTTGCTATGTTTATTGTCTGCCCATGAATGCGTTACTTATTGCAATCGTCAACTCTCTGCTTTTATATACCAGCGTGAGAGGACTATCAAAAACGTGTGGCTATAGATAAGTCCCACTGCCGACGGTGAGTCGGCAGTTTCGATCCTCCTGCTGCTGAGAGCCCTGTCTCATAGCGCGTTCCTTCCAACAAAAAAACTCTTTCTCCCTCAATACAGGGACGAAAGAGTCACTCTTCCGTGGTTCCACCCACGTTCACTGGTTCGCTATACAATCTTTCAAATGGAACCAGCCTTAAAGCCCGCTAACGGGGGCCTCCCGCTCTTCACTTTACAGGGAGAGATGGCTTCTTGAGTGGTATCCATCGTGTGCGCATAGGACAAATTACAGCCAGGATTGTCCCTCTCTGAAAACGCGGGAAGACGATGACATTGTCTCAAGCAGTGCCTGCCTTACGGCTACGATTATACCATAGTCGCGAGAAAATGCAAGAGTACGCAGGCGCCCTTAAGCTTGACATTCTTCCTTACAAAACTCTATAATACAGCAAATACTTTATATTGTTGATCTATTTAGTATACATTTTTCACAGCCCACATATATAGGCTCGTACGGCTTCGTCGAAGCCGTTGTCCTTCAGGAGGATGCGTTCATGGCTACTCTTCCTTCGGCGCCGACATCCACAAGCGCTCCACGTGTTGACACCAATTTTGGCAAATTTTCTCAGGGCGGCACAGTACTCCTTACAGCTCTGGCCTTCCTCTTTAATCTTCCTGTGCTAGTGCTGATTGCAACCATCATCATGGCCTGGAGTGCGATCTCGCCCTCTACCAGCCCTTATCGCCTGCTCTACCAGGGAGCAGTTATACCGCTGGGCCTGCTCAAGCCGCGCGTCGTCGAGGACGATCCTGCCCCTCATCGTTTTGCCCAGGGCATTGGCGCGGTGTTCCTCTTGCTCTCAAGCGTCTTTCTCTTCTTAACACACCTGAGTCTGCTTGGCTGGATTTTTGATTTGATCGTCCTGGTCCTGGCTGGCATCAATCTAACGGTCGGCTTCTGTATGGGATGCTTCGTTTATTATCATCTTGGCCGCTGGGGCATCCTCCCCCGCGTGCGCTATGAAGGTAGCTTCCACTGGCGAGGGGTATAGAGAAATATGTCTGACATTACACTACGCCTGATTATCCTCTTGCTTGTAGGCATCGGTGCCTGGCTCCTGGTCTGGGTAGGTAAACGCTTTGTAGCAACACAGCGGGAGAGAGCGCTGCATGCGGCACCTCTCCTTCCGCAAACACTGGTTGGTGAAAAGAGCCTGACCCCTATCCGTATTCTGGCCTTTAGTAGTCCTGATTGCCACCAGTGCCATCAACTCCAGGCCCCAGCCCTCCAGCGTCTCCTGGCAGCACGGGGAGAACATGTCTCGGTGGTAGAAGTAGACGCCACCAGCGAGCATGAGCTTACCCAAACCTATCATGTATTGACCGTCCCCAGTACCGTCGTTCTAGATGCAAACGGAAAAGCTCACGCCGTAAATTATGGCTTTACACCTACACCACGCCTGCTCAAGCAAGTTGATGATCTTTTGGCTATAGGAATGTCTATTGCCTGATCACCTCTACCAGGATGAGAGCAGGCTCGCTTGTATAATAGTAATAAGCACACCTCTCTCATCCTATTCTACATACACCTCTTCGCATTTATGCCTCGCCAGAACGCCAGCCCCAGTCTTGAGGGATTTTTTACAAATCTCTACCGCTTTTTTCATACTTTTACGATACTATAGTCTCGGCGATTTGAAGCTATACTATTATCATCAGCATTCTCATAATATCCATGCTTCTCTATATAAATTTACAATTTCGCTGGAAGGAAACGACAGACAATGAAGAAGCTTACGATTGCGGTCTTTATTATCGGGATCTTTATTTTGTACAGTTTCACGTATAATCAGGCCATAGCTCTGTTACCCAATCAGACGAGATATTCGATAGGTATGGCTGGAAATGATAGCCCTTCCTCTACCGGGACGACACCTGCATCTACCACGACAAGCACAAACACAAATGGTGCGCAGTATAAAGATGGCTCTTTTACAGGCGATGTTGAAGACGCACACTGGGGCAATATCCAGGTCAAAGCCATCATTCAAAATGGCAAGATTACGGATGTGCAGTTTCTCCAGTTTCCCAATGAGCGGAATCGCTCTGTAATCATCAACAACTATGCCGATCCCATTCTTACTAACGAGGCCATCCAGGCCCAGAACGCCAATGTTGATATCGTCAGCGGAGCAACTGATTCCAGCGAGGCGTTTATGCAATCGCTCACAACGGCCCTCTCTCAGGCGAAGGCATAACTATGGAAGAAACACGTCTGATTATGGGCATGCCCATTACGATCGCCATACTAGATACAAGTGCCACACAGGCTGACCTGAATACAGTGTTCACCTACTTTGTGGCCGTAGATAACATCTTTAGCACCTATAAGCCTGAGAGCGAGATCTCTAAGATTAACCGGGGCGAGCTTCTTCTGACACACGCTAGCGAGGAGATGCGCGAGATTTTCGCTTTAAGCGCGCAGACAAAACAAGAGACTGGTGGCTACTTCGATATTCAGCATAACGGAGCGTATGATCCCTCTGGCATTGTCAAAGGCTGGGCAATTCGTAATGCCGCCGACATGCTTAAAATGTGGGGCTTTCGGAATTTCTATATCGATGCTGGCGGCGATATTCAGGTAGCTGGGGGGAAAAATGGTCAATCATGGCGCGTCGGGATTCGCAATCCCTTCAATCGGTATGAGCATGTCAAAGTACTGGTCCTCACAAATCAGGGAATCGCGACCTCAGGAACCGCCATTCGCGGACAACACATTTATAATCCGCACAATGCCGATGAGCCACTGTCAGATATCGTAAGTATGACTGTTATCGGACCAGATGTGTATGAGGCTGACCGCTTCGCGACTGCTGCATTTGCCATGGGTAGGAAGGGCATTCAGTTTATTGAGAAATTGGCAGGTTTTGAAGGCTATATGATCGATGCACACAAGCAAGCAACCCTTACAAGCGGCCTTGAAAGGTATGTACTCCACCAATGATGAATAAAATAGATTACTACTTAGATCGCATAACCATGTATCGCCTGGTGTTGTATGTCCTACTGGGCTTTATTGGCCTGGCAACCATTCTGGCCTATATCAAGGTTCTGCCATTCTCTCCCCTGGCGCTACTTGCCTCAACCGCGTTCTTGCTCATCATCTGCTGGGCGATGAATGTCATTATGGAACACGTTTTTAACGTTCCAGCAAACATCGAATCCTCAGCTATCACAGCACTTATTCTGGCTATCATCATTGATCCCGCGCAGTCACCAACTGCCTATGCGTTCCTTGGCTGGGCAGCGATTATAGCGATATGCTCAAAATATATCCTGGCTATACGCAAAAACCATCTCTTCAATCCCGCTGCCATCGCGGTTGTGATCACATCGCTGGTACTCGGACAGTCCGCTAGCTGGTGGGTCGGCACAGCCAGTATGACGCCATTGGTGCTCATAGGTGGACTACTGATAGCCAGGAAAATACGCCAGGTAGACATGGTAGTGAGCTTTTGTGCCACTGTGATTGTAAGTACGCTGGCTATTACTCTGGTCCAGAGGCAGCTGGTCTTTGTAGAACTCAGCCACTTGCTGCTGCAATCACCGCTCTTTTTCTTCGCGTGTATCATGTTCACGGAACCGCTGACCGCGCCCCCGACAAAGCAATTGCGAAGGCTCTATGCTGTGCTTACCGGTATCCTCTTTATCCCTCAGATTCACATCGGCCCCATTTATTCAACACCCGAACTGGCGCTCGTCCTGGGCAACGTCTTCTCTTACCTGGTCAGCCCCAAACAGAAAGTCATTTTACGCATAAAAAAGAAGCTTAAGCTCGCACCGAACACAATTGATTTTGTCTTCAAGCCTTCGCAACGACTTGTCTTTCTCCCTGGACAATACATGGAGTTCACGCTCGCGCATTCTCACGCCGACAGCCGAGGCAATCGCCGCTACTTTACCCTGGCTTCATCTCCCACCGAGGGTGAGGTTCACCTGGGCGTGCGCTTTTATGAGCAGGGAAGCAGCTTCAAACAGGCGATGGCAGGCATAGATGGAAGCGCAAAGCTGATCGGCGCCCAGGTGGCCGGCGATTTTACCCTGCCACCACAGCCCCAGCAGAAACTTGTTTTTATCGCGGGTGGCATCGGCATCACGCCTTTTCGAAGTATGCTAAAGTACCTGCTCGATACACAACAGAGGCGCGATATCATCCTGTTCTATATCAACAAGAGAACAGACGAAATTGTCTACAAGGATGTCCTAAGCGCAGCGGCAGCAAAGCTGGGTGTCAAAATCTTCTACACATTGACCGACATCACCGCCGTTCCACCCAACTGGCCGGGATTAGTTGGCAGAATCAATGAAGAGACCCTGGCGAGAGCGGTCCCTGATTTTCAAGAACGCCTCTTCTACCTGTCTGGGCCACCCGATATGGTGAGAGCACAGGAGCACATCCTGAAAAATATGCAGGTTAAAAGTGGTCACATCAAAAAAGATTTCTTTCCTGGCCTCGTATAGTTCCTTTATGAGAAGCAGAGAACCCGTTCACACTATAGCGCGAACGGGTTCTCTGCTTCTCATAACATTGAAGGAATATTTTAGCTAGCTGTTTGGCGGAGCTACCGGCTGAATGGCCTGGGCCTCTTCTACGGCAAACCCCGCAGCGCGCAAGACCTGCAATAGCTCTTCGCACTGGGCGCGGTTCCTCGTCTCCAGCGTGATCATCGCCTCGTGCTGCATAAAAGGCAACTGGGCAGAGACATGCTGGTAATGGACATCGATAATATTGACGCGCATGGCCGCGATAATGTTCAGCATGCGCGCCAGTTCTCCCGGCCGATCAGGGAAGCTGGCACGAATGGCAAAATGGCGGTTGGCATTGATGAGCCCATGTTCAGCGAAACGTCCCAGCAGATTAGTGTCGATATTTCCTCCCGTCAAGGGAATGAGCACTTCTTTGCCTGGCAGTTGCAGCGTACCACTCATAAGGGCCGCAACGGCGGAGGCACCCGCGCCCTCTACCAGAATCTTGTGCTTCTCCATCAGAAACAGGGCAGCATGAATAATCTGCTCATCTGTAACCAACACAATATCATCCACAAGATGCTGAATGATGGGGAAGGTCACTTTGCCAGGCTGCTTGATGGCAATACCATCGGCAATGGTCGCCAGGGCGGGCAGGGTTGTCAGCTTGCCCGCGCGAATTGAGGCGCGCATGCTGGCAGCGCCATCAGCTTCAACGCCGATAATCTTGATCGAGGGCTTCATGGCGCGCGCCGCGATGGCGATACCAGCGATCAGGCCACCCCCCCAATGGGAACGACGATGGCATCCGCGCTGGGCACCTCGTTCAGCATCTCCAGACCCAGTGTACCCTGGCCCGTAACCACGTCGATGTCGTCAAAGGCGGGTATATAGGTAGGGCCGGTCGCGCCAAGCTCTTTCTGCATCTCCACACAGTGCTGGACGGCGTCATCATAGGTCGCTCCAGCCAGGACAACCTTCGCGCCATAACTCTGGGTCGCCGTGACCTTGGTTAGTGAGGCATTCTCGGGGACGACAATCGTGCAAGGAATACCGTATGAGGCGGCGGCGATAGCCACTCCCTGCGCGTGGTTTCCCGCCGAGGCCGTGATCACACCCGCCTTGCGCTGTTCCTCCGAGAGTCGCGACATCTTATATGTCGCGCCACGAACCTTAAACGATCCACCACGCTGCATCTGTTCAAATTTCAGGTGTATCTTCGCGCCAGTCAGGGCGCTTAAGTCCCGCGAATAGACCAGGGGAGTGTGCTCGATAAGGGGGAAGAGATACTGGTTCGCCTGCCAGATATCGGCGAAGGCGACAGGCGCCCGATAGGCTTCACGCGTTTCTTCAGAGACTGGCGCTATTTGGGCATTGAGAGATAAAGCATTTGTATCTTTCGATGTTGAGTTTTCCGTAGCAGACATAGATGTTGATAACTCCTCCATGGAGATTATACTTGTGGAGAGCGTGATGGGTAGAATCTTTTCTTCCAGGCTTCCTCTCGCTCTTCCTTGAGGACGAGATAGACAATGAAGAGGCCTATACGCTCTTACGAGGCCTGGCTGCCTCTTCCTCTGATGTATTCTAGCAGTATTGGACCTTCTACGCCAGAATTTAGTGGCTATACTTTTCCAGGATTTACTTCGTATTTATCTAAAACAAACATATGCAGAACACGTGAATGGTATACTCTCGTACATCATCACACAACTATCATCAATGGCGAGTAATTTCAAGAGATACGTGAGAGGTAAGCTTTTGCCTCTTATCATTTGGTATTGCCAACTTGGTGAGGCCATTCTCAAAAAATGAGCAAGATAGGAGAAGTTTTTTTGTTGGTAAGAGGTGATACTTATTATGGACATCTTTAGTGGTGAACTACCACTGAGCTGAAGACGCAGTGGCTTCTTCGGAAGTCACTGAAGACTTGGTTCAGTAACTTCTTCGGAAGTCTGAGTTCACCAGACTCAGCCCCAGAAATGGGAGCTCCGTTCGATAGGTCATGACACCTGCGGTTGACGCATCAGACCGCTGCTCTGTCGCTGAGAGTTAAGTAGGCTTGAGGTAAGGGCCGGTGCTCTCGGCGTAAAAAGCCTTTTGAACCTTGTCGAGATGAAGCCGGATTCCCTTCGTGGTCAGAGCGAAGGGATACGCACCACCTGCCTTCGGGCAGAGCTTTTTGAGTCAATGGATCGTCTTTTGTTCAAAAGAACAGGGGGCGGTCCGGCGATTCATCCACCAGGCTGAAGACCTCGTGGTTTTCTTGCCACGCGCCTATAAAGAGAGGTGAGCAGATATGTCTTCCGTCACAGTCATCTTCCCGTCTGTGCTTCGTGCAAAAATCAACAACCATTCCTCCATAACGGTTATAGGTCACACGATTCGCGAGGTCATCGAAGCGCTAGAGCAGCGTGCTCCCGGGATGCAGTTCAACCTCTGTTATGAAACAGGTGAGCTACGCCCCTATGTCAATATCTTTCTGGAAAAAGAAAATATTCGCTTCTTACAAGGTCTTGATACACCGGTACCCGCTGGAGCACGTATCCGCATTTTACAATCGGTAGCGGGTGGTTAATACGAACATTCAAACAACCTTTCTCAAAAAGGAGCTATTCATGGCGCATCATCACAAGTACCCCGCAGGGACTGTTATTGTCGGACTGGGCACGAAGTGTGGATTATTTCTGCTGACCTCCCAGGATCGCGTGACGTGGAATATTGAAGCAACCTCCCTGAGCAAAGGGCGCATCTTTTCGGCTATCTTCGATCAACGTAACGGTTGTCGTCTCTTTGCCGCCGAGAATGGCGATTTTTTCGGCTCGTTCATACGTTACAGTGATGATTTTGGCCAGAGCTGGCAAGAGCCCAGGCAAGGTATCCAGTTTCCACCTCAGAGCGATTTAAAACTGCAGAATATATGGACTATTGTACCCGGTCGTGCAACGGAGCCTGATGTGGTCTATGCTGGCGTAGATCCAGCCAGCCTTTGGATGAGTACTGATCGAGGTGAAACCTGGGAACCAAATCCCGCTCTCTTGTCTCATCCCAGCCGCTCACAATGGGGACCTGGTGCTGGCGGGCTCTGCCTGCATACCATTATTGCCGACCCCACACAGCCCTCGCGTATGTGGATAGGGATCTCCGCTGTTGGCTGCATGCGCACAGATGACGGTGGAAGAAGCTGGGTCTTCGCAAATAAAAATACGCGTGCTGGTTTCCTTCCTGACCCTTATCCTGAGTTTGGGCAATGCATTCACCGCCTAGTCCAGCATCCTACCCAACCAGATGTCCTCTATCAGCAGAATCACTGTGGTATCTATAAAAGCCTTAATGCTGGGGAAGATTGGATCGATATCCAGCACAACTTACCATCGGAGTTTGGCTTCCCTATTGCTCTTGATCCACACCATCCCGAAACTCTCTTCGTCGTTGTGGAAGACCCCCAGGGCCGACATAACAGTGGAACACATTTCACGGTGTATCGCACAGAGAATGCTGGAGAGCAGTGGACTCCTCAGACCCATGGTTTGCCTGAGGGGCAAGGCGTGCGAATGGGAGTCCTGCGACATGCCCTCTGCACTGATAGCCTGAATCCATGCGGCGTCTACGCTGGCACCAAAACGGGTCAGTTATTTGCCAGCAATGACCGTGGAGACAACTGGCAGTTGATCGCTGATTTTCTGCCCCCCATCTATTCTGTCACAGCCACAGTCTTGCAATAACAAGAGAAGCCCTGCTACTTACCCCATAGGCAGAGGTGGGATTGCCCCGGTTTTAGTGGAGCGTGAGAAGAAATAAGAGTAGCGTTGCGTGCAGCCTGCTGCGGGCGCATGTCCGCAGCAGGCTGCACGCAACTTTACCCCCTGAGTACCGCAGGTGCGAAGATGCAAAGAGAGGGGACACGCCTCCTATATCCTGCCTTCGGCTATGCACGTATTGACAATACGATATATCTATATTAAACTAATACATAGGTTTCTTAATAAATTAGTTTCCAATCTTTTAGCAGCACCTTCAAAGGCGGATAACCTCTTATGAATTCAGACACCAATGCGACAGCAAGGAAGCTTGCGCAGTCACTGATGCAGTTCAACAAGACCTTTATGCAATTTCATCGTAGCGAACTGCATCAAAACTTTTCCGGGTGCAAACCCAGCGAGGTGGGAGTGTTATTCGCGATCCGGCATGGAGTGCAGGGCAATGGTCGCCCAATTAAGGTCTCAGAGATCAGTAAGCATATGCATGTGACCTCTCCAACGATCACGCAATTGCTGAATAGCCTCGAAGCCAATGGCCTGGTTGAACGCCATACTGACCCGACAGATAGGCGTGCCGTAGGTATCGCGTTAACAGAACATGGAGAGCAACTTGCGCAGAAGGCCGAAAATGTCTTGTTCGAGACTTTTCAAAACCTGAGCGAGTACCTGGGAGATCAACAGAGTAATCAACTTGCGGACTTATTAATAAAAGCATTCCAATACTTTAATGAGAGGGACACTAATGGTTACTTCTTTCCATGGAAGGGAGAAGAGGCATGATTAAATTGCTACGGTTTATGAAACCGTTTAGATTGGCCATCGTTCTCATCCTGATCCTTGCTTTTGCCCAATCTATGGCTAACCTGTATCTGCCAACACTTATGGCGGATATCGTGGACAATGGTATCGCCAAGGGCGATACAGACTACATCTGGAGAATCGGCGGCCTGATGCTGCTGATCACGCTTGGTGGCACAATCTGTGCCATTATCGGTAGCTTTTTCTCCTCCAGGGTCGCGACCGGCTATGGAAAAATCGTTCGCAGCAACATTTTTACGCGTGCGGCCAAG
This sequence comes from Ktedonobacter sp. SOSP1-52, assembly GCF_016587395.1. Taxonomy (NCBI): domain Bacteria; kingdom Bacillati; phylum Chloroflexota; class Ktedonobacteria; order Ktedonobacterales; family Ktedonobacteraceae; genus Ktedonobacter; species Ktedonobacter sp. SOSP1-52. The sequence goes on along the minus strand of NZ_BNJH01000006.1, from coordinate 650,558 downwards.
TTCTCGCTGCATGAGTTCGATACCGTCAGCACGGCGTCGCTGATTACACGCACCACCAACGATACAACCCAGGTGCAGCAGGTCTATGTCATGATCCTGGGTATGATGGTGACGGCTCCGATGATGGCCATCGGTGGCGTTATCCTGGCCCTACAACAGGACGCGGGCCTTTCCTGGATTCTCCTGGTCGTGATTCCGATTCTGGTTGGAACCATTCTCCTGATCATGACGCGGGCCATTCCACTCTTCCAGATGGTGCAGAAGAAGCTGGATAAAATCAACCTGGTCGTTGATGAGGGGCTGACCGGCGTGCGTGTCATTCGCGCCTTTGACCGTGTGAAGTACGAGGAGAAGCGCTTCGATGATGCCAACCTTGACCTGATGGACGTCTCGATCAGGGTCAACCGGATCATGGCCTTCTTGATGCCTGTCATGATGCTGGTGCTAAACGTCTCCAGCGTGGCTATTCTCTGGTTCGGCGCCATTCGTATCGATAATGGCCAGATGCAGGTCGGCGCGCTTATCGCCTTCTTGCAGTATGCGATGCAGATTCTCTTCGCCATGCTGATGGTCTCGATGATGTTCGTCATGGTGCCACGCGCCGCGGCCTCGGCTGACCGCATCAATGAGGTCCTGGCTATCAAGCCGGAGATCAACGATGCCGAGCAGGTGCGCCTGGCGAACGAGCAGAAGGGCTACGTCGAGTTCCAGGATGTGACCTTCAGCTATCCTGGCGCAGAAGAGCCTGCGCTCTCTCACATCTCCTTTAGCGCCCGGCCAGGCCAGGTCACGGCGATTATTGGCGGTACCGGCTCTGGTAAGTCAACCCTGGTCAACCTGGTTCCGCGCTTCTACGATATTGATAGCGGTAACCTGCTTGTAGATGGTGTCGATGTGCGCGAAATGCCTCAGGAACACCTGCGCGAGAAGATCGGCTTTGTGCCACAGAAGGCCATCCTCTTCTCCGGTACTATTAACGAGAATATTCGCTTTGGCAAGCGCGATGCCACCGATGATGAGATTCGCCATGCCGCCGAGGTAGCCCAGGCCAGCGACTTCATTGGCGAGATGAAGGATGGCTTCGATTCAGCCATCGCCCAGGGTGGTACCAACGTCTCCGGTGGTCAAAAGCAGCGCCTCTCAATCGCCCGCGCCCTGGTGCGCCGACCCGAGATCTACATCTTTGATGATAGCTTCTCAGCCCTGGACTTCAAGACCGATGCCCGGCTGCGCGCCGCGCTCAAACAGGAGACCCAGGAGTCAACGGTCATCATCGTGGCCCAGCGCGTCAGCACCGTCATGGACGCCGATCAGATCATAGTCCTGGATGAGGGTCACATGGTTGGTATTGGAACCCATAAAGAGCTGATGGAGAGCTCTGAGGTCTATCGCGAAATCGTCACTTCCCAGCTCGCTCTGGAGGAAATAGCATGAGCCAGGTACGCAACGGACAGCGCCCCGGTGGAGGCATGGGTGGCGGCCCAATGGGAGCCATGGGCCGTCCTGTAGAGAAACCTAAGGACTTTAAAAAGACATTTAACCGCCTGCTCGGTTACTTCGCACCCTATAAAATCCGCTTACTGGTGATCCTGGGCGCAGCCATCATCGGTACGGTCTTCAATATTGTCGGACCAAAAATTCTGGGTCTGGCCACAACCAAGCTCTTTGATGGCCTGATCGCCAAATATCAGGCCTTTATGCGGCACCAGCCCGCGCCCAGCATCGACTTTACGTATATCGCGCAGGTGCTCTTGCTGCTGCTCGGTCTCTATGTGGTCAGCGCCATCTTTACCTATATTCAGCAGTACATCATGGCCACGGTCGCGCAGAAGACCGTCTATAACCTGCGCCGCGATGTGGAAGAGAAACTCTCACGCCTGCCCTTGAAATTCTTTGATGGTCGTACGCATGGCGAGATTCTCAGCCGCGCCGTCAACGACATGGATAATATCAGCACAACGCTCCAGCAGAGTGTGACGCAGGTCATCACCTCCTCAGTTACCCTGGTAGGCGTCATCATTCTGATGTTCTCCATTAGCTGGCTGCTGAGCCTGATTGTCCTGGTCACGCTTCCCTTGAGCCTGCTCGTGACAGTGGGCATAGCCAAGCGCTCGCAAACATACTTCCGCAATCAACAGCGCTCGCTGGGGCACCTCAACGGTCACGTCGAGGAGATGTATTCAGGCCATAAAATCGTCAAGGCCTTTGGTTACGAGAACGAGTCTCTGAACCAGTTCACCAAGCTGAACGAAGAGCTCTACGAGGCTGGCTGGAAGGCGCAGTTTATGTCAGGCATGATCATGCCTCTCATGCGCTCGATTGGCAACCTCGGTTACGCCTTTGTAGCCGTGATTGGCGGCATTATGGTCACACAGAAGGGTATCACCATCGGTGACGTCCAGGCCTTTATCCAGTATGCCCAGCAGTTTACCATGCCTATCACCCAACTCGCGAACTTTGCCAACGTGATTCAGTCCACTATGGCCTCAGCCGAACGCATCTTTGAGCTTCTGGATGAGCCAGAGGAAATTCCTGAAGCCGTGCCTGCCGCGACTATCGAAGAGCGCCAGGGCGCGGTCGAGTTCCAGCATGTACGCTTTGGCTACAAAGAAGATGCGATCCTGATGGAGGACATGAATATCCATGTCGAGCCTGGACAGATGATCGCCATCGTTGGTCCCACGGGCGCAGGCAAGACGACCCTTGTCAACCTGCTGATGCGCTTCTACGAGGTCAACGGCGGTAGTATCCTGGTCGATGGCGTGGATATCACGCAGTTGAAGCGCGGCGACCTGCGCCGTACCTTCGGTATGGTGCTCCAGGATACCTGGCTCTTCAATGGTACCATTCGCGACAATATCGCCTATGGACATGAGGGAGCCACGGAGGAAGAGATTGTGCGCTCGGCCAGAGCGGCCTACGCCGACCACTTTATCCGCACTCTGCCCGAGGGCTATAGCACGATCCTTAATGAAGAAGCCAGCAACATCTCGCAGGGTCAGAAGCAGTTGCTTACCATCGCACGCGCCTTCCTAGCCGATCCCGAGATCCTGATCCTGGACGAGGCCACCAGTAGCGTTGATACGCGTACCGAGATCCAGATTCAGCGAGCCATGGGCGAGCTGATGAAGGGCCGCACCAGCTTCGTCATCGCGCACCGCCTCTCGACGATTCGCGATGCCGACCTGATCCTGGTCATGAATCACGGCACAATCATTGAGCAGGGTACCCACGAGGAACTGCTGGCGAAGAAAGGCTTCTACGCCGATCTCCACAACAGCCAGTTCAGTCAGGCACCTATCAGCGAAGCAGTGTAGTTATAAACAGAAAAGAGGGAGAGGAGGGCAAGCTTGCCCTCCTCTCCCTCTTTTCTGTTTGTCATGTTGTATATTTGAGGCGGCACCCATTTCTGCTCTGTTGTGCTGCTATCTTCTTTACTCAGGCTCGTCGCAATGGCGCACCAATCAGGTGTAAGTGTTGAAGAATCTCTTTGAAAGACTGGGTGATATTCGTTTCATGATAGGGGATAGCACGCTCCTGGCAGAAGGTTTTCACGATACCCTGTGCTTCCTTCAACTTATTGCGCGGCATGGCAGGGAACAGGTGATGCTCAATCTGATAATTTAAGCCACCATACACAAAATCGGTAAGTGGGTGCGCATAGATGTTACGCGAGGTCATTATCTGGCGCTGCAAGAAGCTGACTTTACTCTCTTTCTCAAGCACAGGCATGCCTTTATGGTTGGGAGCGAAAATCGATCCCAGGTAAAATCCGGTGGCAGCCTGGTGGATGGCAATGAAGAGGATACCCGCCCAGAATGGTACATGCGAGAAAACAAATGCGAAGTAGAGAATGTAGTGGGCAACCAGAAGAAGCCACTCGAGGCCCTTGTATCTGGCCTTCTGATGCAACAGAAACTCAATGCTATTATATTGCAGGCCCCCGCGACCGTCATCAAGGCTGGAAAGAAGAGCAAGGCCTGGTGTTTGACCAGAAATTGTCTAAACTTGCCCATCTGCTGCACATCTTCCATGCCTGTAAATTCAAGAAAAGGGATTTCAATATCTGGATCCATATCCACTTGATTGGGATGGCTATGGTGCTTATTATGCTTATCAAGCCACCAGCCATAACTCATGCCGATCAAGAGGTTTCCTCCCACCAGGCCCAGAAGATCATGTTTCCATGAACGAGCAAACATCTGGCGATGGCCTGCCTCATGGCTTACTAAGCCAACCTGAGCAAAAACAAAGGCCATGTAGACCGCGTCAAGAAGTTGTAACCAGAGCACATTAACGAGCAGGAAAAACACAATGCCAATGAGAAGGAGCCCCAGAAGCAGGGCAACTCTATATGTATAGTAGGCAGGCTGCTTTTCTAGAAGCCCTCTCTGCTTCATCAGATTTTTAAGCTCGGCATATTCATTGCCGGCTTCCTTTGGCGTAGTAGGGCGCTTGACAGGGGACGGCTTAAAGTCATCGCGTGATAACACCATCGTGGTGAATCGGTTCGCTGTCATAAAATGCGTTTCCTTACGGAGAAGTAATACCTTCTCCTTATTTCTTTTTACCTGCGCCTCAGTGGCACATGGAATATAAGAGTGAAGTCAGGTGGAGTTTGTTTCAGAGTGGTACTTTGTCTTCTAGCAGTACTAGCGAACGGTCCATCACTACCAGATGAGGAGTATCTTTCTCTCTATTTTCTCTCTATTTCCATATGTTATCGACGTAGACAGAACTTGGCTTGAAGCGGGTAGTACTTCTCACGCCTGCGGCGCTCGCCTGGTTGGGATATGATACGTGCCGGTAGCCAGTGGCTACCGGCACGTATCATATCCCATATTAGTTGGTCATATAGTACCCGATGCCTGGCTCGGTCATGATATGCGTTGGGCGAGAGGGGTTAGCCTCCAGTTTGCGCCGCAGGCGTCCAATATAGACGCGCAAATACTCGGACTCGCTGCGATACTCTACTCCCCACACCCGGCGTAATAGCGCTTCATGGGTAAAGATTTTTCCTGGATGCAGAGCCAGTTCCTGGAGCAAGTGAAACTCGGTCGGCGAGAGCTTGACGGGATCGCCGTCGCGCCAGACTTGCTTCTGCTCAAAGTCGATCTCCAGGCCGCCAAAGCGCTTCACGCCAGCCGAGACAGGCACTTCATCAAACGCCCAGTGACTTCGTCTGAGCACAGCCTTCACTCGCGCCATCAATTCGCCCACACTAAAGGGCTTCGTCAAATAATCATCTGCGCCCTGGTCCAGGGCCGCGATTTTATCGGCGTCCTCCCCCAACGCAGTCAACATAATAATGGGAACAGTGCTCTTCTGCCTGATACGGCGGCATACCTCTAAGCCATCCATGTTGGGTAGCATGATATCCAGGATCACCAGGGCCACGTTAGCCTGGTCAAAGTGCGCCAGGGCCTCCAATCCATCGCTGGCAAGCAAGACTTTGAAGGCACGCAATTCCAGGTTACGCCGGATAAAATTGCGAATCCCCGGCTCGTCATCAACGACGAGAATATATTTCTCCTGTGGCATATAGTAACACCTCTCTGGGTTACAAAATATTGAGCAAGGCAAACATGTCTGGCTGCGCGTCAGGTGGGTAAAGCACACGAGGCGGGAGCCAGATATGAAAGGCAGCACCTGTTGCTCCATCGACCCGGTTCTCGGCCCAGATTCGCCCTCCATGTGCCTCGATAAAGCCACGGCAAATGGCCAACCCCAGCCCCACACCACTGCTGCTACGTCTACGTCCACTATCAACCTGGTAGAAACGCTCAAAAATACGCTCAGTCAGATCCGCCGGAATACCGGCGCCATTATCGATCACACTCAGATAGAGTCCCCCCTTTACCTCGCCATCTTCCTGTTCATACCTGACCACGATCTCGATGAGCGCATCGGCGCCAGCATAACGCCGGGCATTCTGGAGCAGGTTGCGCAAAACCATCTCAATCCTCTTCCCATCTACGTTAATCAGCGAAGGTTTCACTGGCAGACTGATCCGTACCTTTTCGCTTTCCTGTTCTGGCAGAGCTTGCTTGATTAATACATCGAGGGGATAGAGACCGGGTGAGAGCTTGAGCGTCCCAGCCTCGATTTGCGACATATCCAACAGGCTCGTTACCAGCTCCGCCATGCGATCAGTCTCAATCACAATCCCGCGCAGAAAATCCTCCTGTATAGCGCTCTCCATCTCAACATCGGTTTCAAGCAAGCTCGTAGCATAGCCTTTGATAGATGTTAATGGCGTTCGCAACTCGTGCGAAACGATGGCAAGCAGGTTCTTCTTGATTAGCTCCGCCTCGTTGGTACGCGTCACATCTTGAAAGACCTTTCCGCGTCCAATAAGCTCGCCTGCCTGATCGCGCACCTGGAACACGCGCAGGCGAACAACCCTACGCACAGGTATATGCTGTCCAACCGGATTATGGTAGCCGCGTACATAAAATTCAATCACATCGGGTCCGCTCCCGGTCTCGGCTGCGTGCACAGCTTGTTGGTACACATCGGGGTCTTCAATGAGCGAGAGCAGCGCGTCCTGCGCCTTATGCTCATCGAAAATAGGGGGTAGGAGATCATTGGGCGAGAGGCCCACAAACTGGGTAAAGCGCTGATTGGCATAGATGATATGTCCATTGGGAGCTTCGAGGAGCAGGCCTTCATTCATGCTATGCATAATGGCATCCAGGGTGTACAGGCGCGCCTGGCTTGTCGCATCGCTTTTGCGAAAGAGGTCATGCACCTCGTCCTCCATGGCGGAGAAGGCTGCGATGACCTGCCCAATCTCGTCGATACGCTCCCGCTCCCTGGCAAGAAGCCTGCCATCCATGACCTTCGTCTCCTGATCTGGCTTGATCATGATGACCGCCTGCGCCAGCTTCTTCAGCGGCGCGACCACTCCCCCATGCATCGCGAACCAAAAAAAGCTGGCCCCGATAAGCACCATAAAGAGCGCGATGCCCAGACTATTCCGAAAACTCACGACTGTGGCAAATGTGCTGTCAGTTGGCCTCTGGATCACCACGCCCCAGTAGCCACCGTCCAGGCTGACAGGCATATAGCTATAGAGCCAATCGCGGTTAGACTCCTGCGCGATCAGGCTCCCCTGCCTCCCCTGTAAAGCCTCCTTCACTCCAGGCAATGACACACGCGAATCGACCGCGAAAGACCCCTGTCCAGGCTGTACTATGGGACGACCTTCGTGGTCAACCACCCAGGTACGCAGTTCACCATTCGTATTCCATTGCTTCTCCATCGAGAGCAGGCGCGCAGCCAGCTGCTCAAGCTGGAGAGTTACCAACATGGTCCCGACTACCTTTCCTCGATCATCGCTAATGCGCCGCGCAAGCACGACCAGAGACCCACCTGAATTGAGACTAATACGACTGATAGAGATAAGCGATCTATTTGTCTGCACCGAAGGCAGAAAGTGGCGGCACAACTGGCTTTCACTCAAGTTGCGGGCCTGGCTCTCTGGCGAGGCAAGCAGCAGATTTCCAGATACATCGCAGACCGCATAGAGATTGCTGGCGGGCTGGACAAGTGCTGCCAGGGAGAAGGCGGTAGTGAGTTGCTGTCGATCAAGCTTCTTAGCTTCCTGGCTATAAGACAGAGTAGTATCGATATTTATCGCGGGGCCAATAATCGATTCGACATCAAGGGCAACTGCCTGGGCGAGACTCAAATCCGCGCGCGTGGCATTCTGTTGGAGCGCGTTGCGCTGAAAGAGATACAACTCGACACCGCCCAACAGCAAGGGCAGCAGAAATAAGCAGTAGAAGACAAGCAGTTGCAATGTGATGCTTCGCTCAAGTAATCGCAGCATAATCATCCTCGCCAGGATCAGGCCCTAAACATCGCGCCTCGGTATGTTTAAGTATGCCGGAAAGATCTTCTTATTGCAAGTAAAGTGCATGAGGTAGCGAGCGGGCTGCGCCCGTCACCTCACGCACTTTACTTGCAATATTTATATTTTTGTTTACACTCTCTCGCCTTTGTTTACGTGATATTTACTCTCCAGCCTCTACACTTAGCTGTAATCAAGTACAGCGTAGTACAGCAGAGCTTATTTATTCGCACTGGAGGGAAATATGGCGACGACCAATGACAACATCACACGTTCACGCATGGGACCTGTTATCTTTTCAAGCACTCTGGGCACGGCTATTGAATGGTATGATTTCTTCCTCTATGGAACGATGGCGACCCTCGTCTTCCCCAAGCTTTTCTTTCCTGGCTCGAACCAGGTAGTTGGTACCCTCCTCTCATTGTTCACCTTCCTGGTTGGCTTTATCGCACGCCCCTTTGGAGGTGCGCTCTTTGGTCACCTGGGTGACCGCATCGGTCGCAAATCCACACTTATCGCGACACTCTTGTTGATGGGTATCTCGACGCTACTCATCGGTTTCTTGCCCGGCTATACAGCGATAGGCATGGCCGCACCCTTGATCCTTGTGCTGCTACGCCTCGGCCAGGGCCTGGGTGTAGGCGGCGAGTGGGGTGGCTCAGTCCTGCTGGCACTTGAGTATGGTCATAAAGAACGCAGAGGCTTCTGGGCTAGCTGGCCACAGATGGGCGCGCCCCTCGGCCTGGTGCTCTCCACTATCGTGGCCAATGTTGTGCAGTCCTCTACGGGAGCCAGTTTCCTCGACTGGGGTTGGCGCATCCCCTTCTTTGTCAGTGCGCTCCTGATCGTTGTTGGCCTCTACATCCGCTTAAGCGTGCTGGAAACCCCGCTTTTCGCGCAGCTCAAAGAGCAGAAGCGTGAAGCCAAGGCTCCGCTCGTTGAGGCCTTCCGCCACAGCACACCCGAGATCCTGCTCAGTGCTGGCTCCCGCTTCATCGAGCAGGCGCCTTTCTATCTCTTCACAACCTTTGTCATCACCTATGGCCTGGAGAAGCTGGCCCTGGATAAGACGCTTATCCTGAACGCCATCACGGTCGGCTCAATTCTGGAGATGATCACCATTCCGCTCTTTGGGCACCTCTCCGACCGCTTCGGACGCCGCACCTGGTATCTGATTGGCTGCGTGCTTATGGCAATTTTTGCCTTCCCATACTTCCTATTGATGAACGCGGGAACGGTAGCTTTCTTCATCGCGGTCGTTCTCTCTCTCGCTATCTTCCACTCCTGGGTCTATGGTCCACAGGCGGCACTCATCGCCGAACGCTTTGGCACCCGTTCTCGCTATAGCGGCGCCTCACTTGGCTACCAGCTAGCCGCTCCCTTCGCTGGTGGCCTGGCTCCGATCATCGCCCTCTTGCTCCTGACCGGTAAGAGCAGCCTCTCTGCCCTTGGTCTGAGCAAAGTCGTAGTCAACATCGGAGCGGGTTCCTGGCAGGCGGTCGCAATCTACATGGTCGTACTTGCCGTCATCTCCTTTGCCTCGGTTCTGGGCCTTAAGGAAATGACAAAATCAGATATCTCAGGTGCCGAGGCGCCTACAGCCAATGAGCCTGAGATAAGCCTGGCTCCCGCCGATTAACATTACCACGCCCGACGTAAGTTTTCGCGCCTGCGGCGCTCATAGGTAAGCGATGGTAGTGTGATGGATGGGCATTTGCTCATCCATCACACTACCATCGCTTACCCAGAGGCGAGCTTGCGAGCCGAGATGCCCAATTGATGCAGACACAAGTATTGACGAAATGCACGTATCTCTGGTATGAATGTCAGCAAGAAGACGTATACGAACTATTTCTAGCCGGAGGGAGGTGCAGTACAGTGGCATTACCTGCGAAAAACGCGACGCCTATCACCTTTCGTGAGATGCTGCCCTGATCAGCGCCAGCACTATTGGCGCTTCTATCGAGTGGTTTAATTTCTTTCTGTATGGCTTCCTGGCAGTGACGGTCTTTCCTCAGCTTTTCTTTCCCACACTCGATCCCTCTGCCGGCGCCATCGCGGCCTTCACGACCAACTTTGTGGGCTTTGCCGCCCGCCCCATTGGCGGAGCCTTCTTCGGCTGGTTTGGCGACCGCATTGGTCGCAAGTCTACCCTGGTCGCGACCCTCTTGCTCATGGGCACAGCTACGATCTTGATGGGCATTTTGCCAGGTTACGCGGAAATTGGGATCGCGGCCCCCATCCTGCTCTCGCTGCTCCGCTTCCTTCAAGGTATGGCCCTTGGTGGAGAATGGAGCGGCTCAATCCTCCTGTGTATGGAACATGGTGATGATCAGCGGCGCGGCTTCTGGACAAGCTGGCCACAGACAAGCGTGCCTATTGGCCTGGCCCTCTCCGCGCTGGCTGTGCTGCTCTTTCAGCAGCTCTATCCAGGTGAGGCCTTCACCAGCATCGGCTGGCGCATCCCCTGCCTCATGAGTTCTGCGCTGATAATCATTGGTCTGTACATCCGCTTGCATATCCCAGAGACTCCAGCCTTTCAGCGTATTAAAGGGGCGCAGCAGATCGCTAAGGCGCCCCCACTTGAGGTTCTTTATTCTCACTGGCGCGAGGTTTGCCTGTGCGCCCTGCTCCGTTCAGCCGAGAATGCCCCCTTCTACCTTTTTACCGTGTTTGTGCTCTCTTATGGGGCCACCGTCATCCAGCTAGATCCCAGCCTTCTCTATACCGGGATCTTCTTTTCAGCAATCATCACCTTCGTCACCATACCTATTTTTGCCCTCATCTCTGACCACATTGGACGCAAGCGCTGGTTCATGTTGGGCGTGGTTCTTATGGCGCTCTTCGCTGTTCCTTATTTTGCCTTGCTTCAATCTAGAAATCCGCTCCTGGTGGTCTTCGCCATCGTTTTCTCCATCGGCATCTGCATTAGCTGGCTCTATGGGCCGGAGGCAAGCTTGATCGCGGAGCACTTTGGCCCCCGTTTGCGCTACAGTGGCGCCTCACTGGGTTATCAACTGGCTTCTATCACAGCAGGAGGGCCAGCGCCTATCATCGCTACCTACCTCCTCTCACTCCACAGCCCGCTTACTACTGGCCTTCCACCTTATATATTCATTGCCTTCTATATAGTGAGTATGGCAGTCATCTCCCTTCTGGCCGCCCTCCCACTCAAAGAGTATGCTGGCCAACAACCTGCGGATGACTGAGACACGAAACAAGCTTCTAGCCCACAGGCTACCTAGTGGAGATCTGGTGTCGCCTCACGCGCCACCGAGAGAAAATTTTGGATAAGCCTGGAATGAGCATCGCTCCGCCAGGCCACACCCATCTCCGTTATAGGCGCTTCACCCTCCAGTTCGCGATAGACCACGCCCTGGCTACGAATATTTTGCGTCGAGAGGGGCACCAGGGAAACGCCAATGCAAGCAGCAACCATACCCACAATGGCATGCATCTGCGTGACCTCCTGCACAACATTGGGCGTAAAACCATAGCCCAGGCATAGCTTCATGAGATACACATGATAGCCCGACCCCTGTTGACGCGATTGCAAGACAAAGGGCTCCTGTGCCAGCAAAGCTCCTGGAATTCGCTCATAGGCTGCCAACAGATGCTGCTCTGGCAGGACACAGACAATGGGTTCGCGCCGCACAACCTGTACGCTTACCCATGGTGCGTTAATAGGCAGGCGAATAAGTCCAATCTGGATGGCACCCTCCTCTAAAGCACGCAATTGCTCATGCGTCGTCAATTCACGCAGGGCTACCTCAACCTGCGGGAAGCGCTCACGAAACAGATGCAACATCAAGGGCAAGACATCATACGTACTAGAGCTAATATAGCCAATAACAAGCCGCCCTGCCTCGCCTCGGTGCGCCCTCTGGGCAGCCTGCTTTGCCTCCTGCACCTGGATAAGTACCTGCCGGGCCGCATCAAGAAAGACGCTACCCGCATCCGTTAATTCTACAGAGCGCTTCGTCCTCCGGAAAAGAGGGAAGCCCAGCTCCTCCTCCAACTGCTGAATCTGCTGACTCAATGATGGCTGCATAATTGCTAAGCGCGCTGCGGCCCGCCCAAAGTGCAGTTCCTCAGCAACAGCCACAAAATAGCGTAAATGCCGTAGTTCCATTCTCGTACCCCCCCTCTCATAGATTTTACCTATTGATCTTACCAGATTTATCTATTGGACGCATATACATTGAGAATTTTATACTTAAATAACCACAGCGTATGCAAAAGCACTTATTAAAACACACATGGGAGATCTCTATGCCCTATAGCTATGAACAAGATACTGGATCACATATGCATGTTAAAGCATCTTCGCCTGCGGCCCCAGTCCAGGAACCGCATTATACAGCCGTCGAGACCAATAAAGACCTTGAGACATCATCCCCTTCAGTCAATAAATGGATCATTCTGGCTCTGGCCGCATCGTCCAGCTTTATGACGACGCTTGATGGTTCTATTATCAATATTGGTCTGCCTACTATCGCACGTACCTTTCATACCGGTATCAGTGGATCTACTGAGTGGATCATCATTGGTTATCTCGTTATCATTGCCGCGACCCTGCTTACCTTTGGCCGGCTGGCTGATATCCTTGGGCGCAAGCCTATTTTCCTGGCGGGATTGGCTATTTTTGTCCTGGGATCAGCGCTCTGCGGACTGGCGCCCTCGCTGCTCTTTCTGATTATTGCGCGGCTCTTCCAGGGCATTGGGGGTGCGCTGATATTCTCCGTCAATATCGCTATGATTACCAGTACCTTTCCTGGTAACAAGCGGGGACTGGCCCTGGGGCTGAACGCAGTTGTGGTCTCGCTGGGAGTCGCCCTGGGCCCTACCCTTGGGGGTATTATTACGCAGTACCTGACCTGGCGCTGGATCTTCTATGTCAACGTTCCCGTTAGCCTGCTCATTATCCTTGCTGGCTGGCGCTTTTTTTATGAGCCACACCCCGAGAGCAAGCGACACGAGCGTTTCGATCCCCTGGGCGCACTGGTACTGGCTATTGCTCTTGCTTCACTGACCCTGGGCCTCTCCTTTGGCCAGGAGTGGGGCTGGACCTCTACCGCTACCTTTCTCGCCTTTGGCACAGGCGTTGTTATGCTGGGCCTGGCTATCCTGGTCGAGTCACACGTGGCTCATCCCATCTTAAACCTGGAACTGCTGACCAATCGCACTTTTGTCTTCGCCAACATTAGCTTCATGCTCTGTATGATGGCCCTCTTCGCGCCTGGCTTCCTGCTCCCCTTTTACTTTGAGCAGTTGCGCGACTTCTCGACGATCCAGACTGGCCTCTTGCTTACGCCACTGCCACTCACCTTCGCCTTCGCGGCTCCCCTCAGTGGCACATTGGCGGACCGCCTGGGATCACGCTGGCTCTCGCCCATTGGCCTGACTATCGCCTGCTTTGGCCTCTTCTTGCTCAGCCAGATGAACGCGCAGAGCCCCCTCTGGGATATTCTCTGGCGCCTCGCCGTGACCGGCATTGGCCAGGGCATCTTTCAGTCGCCTAACACACGCACCATGATGAGCGCGGCTCCCCTCCACGCGCAGGGTGAGGCATCTGGCCTGCTGGCGACTGCACGCGTGATCGGCCAGAGCCTGAGCGTTGCCCTGACTGGCACGGTCTTTGCCGCCCTGGGTGGTACGCTTGCGGGCACACTGCTCTCCTCGCCCCAGGCCCACAACTTCTCGCCAGCCCACATCGAGGGCCTACAACACACCTTTGAGCAGGGCTTTCACGCGGCCTTTCTCGTCTGCGCTGGCTGCGCCGCTATTGGCATCTTCACTGCCCTGGCCCGTGGCAGCCAGTAAACATTTTGCTGATCATAGTCTACAGTGTCCAGTTGGTAAATGTCCTGAAATGCGAGCAGACGTGAGGGAAGGCTCCCGCATCCACTTCCTGGGAAAGCAGGAGCCCTCGGGCGGTATTACGACCGTGTTACCATCGGTTCCAATGCACTACTTGTTCTAGTGACACGCGTGGACCGGGACGAAAGTTGGTGCCTAGCGTATAGGCTACCGGAATGAGTGCTGCCTGCATGATCTCATGGTGAGGAATACCCAGCAATTGTGCTACCTCGTGCTCACAATAGGGACTGAGCGTGGTCCAGCACGTCCCTAGACCACGCGAACGGGCGGCAAGCATGAAGCTCCAAACGGCAGGCAGAATCGATCCCCAGGTATTTGCCTGCTCAAGAATTGAGGCTCCTTCAGTTCGACCATGGATACAGGGGATGACGAGCGCAGGTACCTTGTCTAAGTGCTCTATCAGGGCGTTCAGCCCCTCAAAGGTTTTGTCGGTGATGTGTTCACCGCGCCTGGCCCTGGTGAAATTCGCACCAGGCAGATGTGCGGTAAGCATTGGCTGGGGCAGTTCCGGTCCACGCCAGTATACTTCGGCCAGGGCCCGGCGCTGCTCGGCATCCGTCACAACAATGAAGTCCCAGCGCTGGCGATTACGGCCTGTGGGAGCCTGTACTGCTAGTTCCAGGCACTCCCGAAGCACCTCTGGTTCTACTGGTCGCGTCAGATCCAGGCGTTTACGAACTGCGCGGGTGGTAGAAAGCAAGGCATCTGGTAGAAGATCGAGTTGTGGCATACACTTGTTCTCCTTCAATATTACTTATGGGAATTTCCAGACATGTTAGGGAAGAGCATGACGGTCAAGAAGAGACCCACACTCGCAAGACCGATGATCAGAAATGAGATATTCGCGGCATTGATGTACCCTGTTCCTTTCGCGATTGATGCGAAGAGTACCCCAAGTACGGCAACTCCAAGCGCATTAGCAATTTGCTGCGTCGTCGAGAATACGCCCGAAGCTGCACCAACGTGCTTGTGGTCAATCCCCTCCAGCGTCTTCGTCAATAATTGGGACATGAGGACGCCATTTCCGCTACCGACAACGACAGAAGCTAGCAGCAATGGCACGATACCATACAGCGACACCAGGAAACGCACAACTAGGAAGACACAGAGATAACCAACCAGAATCAGGATTGCGCCAAGGGGAAGTGTTCGATTCCCCAGGCGACGGATGATTCCGGCAGAAGCTAGAGAAGTGAGTAGAAATGCGATTCCCATGACCATCACAACGAGACCTGATTGTACAGGTGTATAGTGCAAGCCATCCTGTAAGTAAAAGGGGAGCACGAGCAGGATACCGCCAAAGAGTGTGTTACTGAGCAGGATTGAAAGAAGGCCCGCAAGGAAGGCACGCTCGCGAAAGAGCGAAAGTGGTACGAGCGGAGATTTGCCACGCCTGGTTAGCTGCTGCTCATAGAGCGCAAAGACGACAAGGAGGAGCAGGCTCAGTGCCAGACACACAAAGCTCCAGAGCGGCCAGCTTTCATTCCCACCTTCGATAAGTGGATACACAAGGAGAAAGAGCGCCAGAAAGAGAGTGGCAACTCCTCCTATGTCAATCTGAAGTGCTGATGATGGATGGGACTCTCGGACGAGAAGCAACGCAGCCAGGAGGGCGAGAATCCCGATTGGCACATTGACCAGGAAGATGCTGCGCCAACCCAGGTCCAGTATATTTGTCGCCAGGAGAAAGCCTCCAATAACTTGTCCCAGAACTGAGGCCAGGCCAATGGTAATGCTGAAAGCGCTAAAGGCGAGCGCTCGCTCATATCCTTGGAAGTTGATTTGGATGAGTGCTAGCACCTGTGGAGTCATCAGTGCCGCCAGGATGCCCTGGAGCAGCCGAAAGAAAATCAAGAGTGCAGGGGTGGGTGCAAAACCACAGAGAGCAGAACTGAGCGTGAAACCTGCTACGCCAATCAGAAACAGGCGCTTGCGCCCATAGATATCACCTAATCTCCCTCCGGTTACCAGAACCACGGCATACCCCAGCGTATAGCCAGCGATGATGAACTGTACCTCCGCAAAGGTCGCATGAATATTGCTCTTAATTGAAGGAACAGCAATATTAACGATAAATGTGTCAAGCGCGTTCATAAATGTCGCGAGTAGTACCACAGCGAGCATCAGCCAGCGGCGCATGCTCTTCTTTTGTACTCTTCCTTCCACCTGAAGTGGTTGATCTTGTATTTGTTGTGTCATGAAAATGAGCACCATCTCTTTCCTTTTTCATGCAAATGGTATTCGCATTATTCTTTATTTTGGACTGATCGATCAGTCCAAAATAAAGAATAAAAAAAATTGAGAGGCTAAGAGAGCACTGAAAGCGCTACAGAGGCAACATCGCGCACCTGTGCAGCATCCCGAGTAGCCTTGGCAGTAATATTCAAGCTTTGCAGCGATGCCGTGAGAAAGCGAGCCAGGGTGATCAGGTCGCGTTGCGTCTGGAGGTCCCCTTGCTCGTTAGCACGGAGTAAGGCCCGGTAGAACGCCTCTTGCGTGCGGGCGACGCTCGCTGCAACAAACTGGGCCACTTCGGGATCATGGGGAGCCAACTCAATCGCGGTGTTGACGATGAGACAGCCTCGTGGAGGTATCGTCTGCCCAAGCTGTTGCACCGTAGCGCGAAAAACACGGATAATGGCTTCTTTCCCTGATCCAGGTTCCTCCAGAACTCCAATGGTAGACGCGCTAGCTCGTTCCTCGTACCGCTTGAGAGCCTCAAGGAAGAGCGTATGCTTATCCCCGAAGGTGTCATATAAGCTCTGGCGCTTGATACCAAGATATGCCAGTAAATCATTGATAGAAGTCGCTTCATAGCCACGACTCCAGAAAAGCTCTATCGCCTTGTCAAGCATCTGCGTACGATTAAAGGTTTTAGGTCTCGCCATTGTGTGTTTGCCTCCCTGCAAATACTATACTCGTTTTGGACCGATAAGTCAAGTATAGAGAAAGTTGGCCACGAGTGTTGGTATGCATGCACAACAGGCAAAGAAACAGCGCGCAGAGTCGATCAACATCACGAGTGCTCTCGCTCGGCTTTGCGAAAGCACTCCAGCATCATCCCCTGACGGCAGTGTACGAGTCTGCATGGACCTATGGGCAACAGCCTTCTGCCCTGCAGCTACAAATTATGCAGCTTGGGCAACACATCGCGGGCGTAGCTCTCGATAAAGGCGAGTTGATCTGGGCCGCCAGAGTGGAAGATGATGTGATCAAAGCCCAGTTCGATGTACTGTTTGACAAACTTCACGTGGTCCTCGGGATTGGAGGAGAAGCAGCCCATCTTCTTGAGCGTATCCGCGCCAACCACCTCGCCATTCTCCTGCGACATCTTAGGCGTATAGATCTTCTGATCGAAGAGTGCCGGGACATGTGCGCCCGCCCAGTATTTCAAGCGCGACTGAATCTCCGCCTCGGGGTTGTTGGAATAGCCTATTGTTAGCTCAAGCCAGCGCGGCATACGCTTGGGGTCTTTTCCAGCCTCACGAGCGCTCTCTTCAAAGCTTTTGATGATCTCCTGATAGATCTCCGGCTGCTTGCCTCCTACAGACCAAAGGCCATCGCCATATTTGCCCGCGAATTGCGCGCTATGGGGCACCAGGGCTGAAACGATAATGGGAATTGGACCGGTCGGCGGCGTGTATAGCCTGGCCTTATTTGTGTGATAGTATTTCCCCTTATAGGTTACAGGCTCGCCGGTCCAGAGAGCGCGGATCAATTCGATGGCCTCGGCCAGGCGGTCACGACGTTCCGTGTACTCGGGCCACTGCCCGGTCGCGGCAAATTCGTTAAGCGCCTCGCCAGTGCCTACGCCAAGAGCGAAACGCCTGGGGGCGAAATGGGTGACGGTGGCGGAGGCCTGGGCGATAATCGACGGATGATAGCGTAGAATGGGGCAGGTCACACCTGAACTAAGGGTAATGCGCTGCGTTTGGGTCGCGACCGCGCCAAACCAGGTCCAGGTAAAGCAGGCCTGGCCCTCCTCGCTCCAGGGGTGAAAGTGATCACTGGCGTCTAACATATCAAAACCCGCTTTGTCAGCGGCGATGGCATACTTCATAAGCTCAACAGGTGGATACTGCTCAGGGCCTGCCTTCCAACCAAACTGTACCATGATGCTTCCTCTTTCCAGATGGTCTTCTTAGCGCCGATAGACGCACCAAAGGGGACTTCTCCTTAAAGAGACACGAAGCAAATTTTTCTTGCGTATACACTTCTGCCATAGAAATCTACAATTGCACTATTTAAAATGTTAGATCCATATAGATGTTGAGCTTCTATCAGCATAGTCGCCTTCATCGATGCTATAATGCTTCTGAAAAATACTATTGCGGCATGCAGAAAGCTAGATAGCCGACGCTGCTAAAGCACGCGTCGGGTCACTCACGAAAGAAGAGGTATTGTTTTTCATGGCTCTAAAATTTGGCGTCTCCCTCCCTCAAGGATGGACAATGGACCTGGCAGGTATCAAAGATCCCGTTGAGGCATACGAGACAATGACCCGAGTCGCGCAGATCGCCGACGAAACTGGCTTTGACTCAGTCTGGCTCGTCGATCACTTTCATACCATTCCTCGCCCCTCACAGGAGGTCACCTTTGAGTGCTGGACAAGCACGGCCGCCCTGGCGCGTGATACTAAACGCGTGCGCATCGGCCAGATGGTGACGTGCAATGGCTATCGCAATCCAGCCATTCTCGCCAAGATGGCAAGCACGGTAGATGTACTCAGCCATGGGCGCCTGAACTTCGGCATCGGCGCGGGCTGGTATGAGCATGAGTATCGCGCCTACGGCTATGAGTATCCCGACGCCCCCGAACGCCTGCGCATGCTGCGCGAGGCCGTCCAGGTCATCAAGAATATGTGGACGCAGGAGGAGGCTGTCTTCGAGGGAAAATACTATCAGGTGCGCGGCGCAATCAACCAGCCTAAGGGCGTACAGAAGCCTCACATTCCTCTGCTGATTGGTGGCGGTGGAGAAAAGGTCACGCTAAAGCTGGTCGCTCAGTATGGCGATGCCTGCAATGTCGGCGGCGATATAGCAACCATTAAGCATAAATTCGACGTCATTAAAGACCACTGCGCAAATGTGGGACGCGACTACGAGAGCATCCATCGCACTACAACCACGTTCTGTTCCCTCGCCGAGACCGATGCGGTTGCTCTCGCCCAGGTTCCCGATTTTGTGAAGAACCAGTTCGGAGATCGCATCAATAACGCCCTTATTGGCAGTCCTGCCACCATTCGTCAGCGCTTGATGGAATATGAGGAGGCTGGCGTCCAGGAGCTCATTATCGGCTTCCTGGATCGCACCAACCTCAATTCTATCCGTAACTTCGCTCAGGAGTTCATCTCCTAACTTTCCTTCTCCTGAAAGCTTCTCAGCGCCGGAGGCGCTGTACAGAGTAAGGGGAGGATGGGCAGGGCAATTGCCCTGCCCATCCTCCCCTTACTCTGTACAGCCAAAATCCTCCTACAAACCACAACAGGTGGCGAAGTGTCCCGAAAAATCATAAACTACAACTGAAGCATTCTAAATCTAAAAAAGGAGTTAGCATAGTGACAGATAGCATCTCAGGGCTCACCAATAGTCGTATTCATTGCTTGCTCTTTGACCTTGGCAATACCCTTTGGCAGCGCACCTCCTACGATCAGATCGCTCCACTGGAATTTGCCGCAGATCAACATGCGATACACCTGCTCCGCCAGGCATATCCCTCGTTCTCCATTCTTAAAGAAAACGATGAGGAGTCAGCCCTCGTGCTCCGGCGCACACTCCTGACGCAATTTGCGCTCACCATAGAAAAAGATCCATTGACCGAGCCCGAGGGAGCCACTATAGTACAACAAGCCCTTAAAGCTTTAGGAGTTCCAGAGGCTGACCTGGCCTTCTGTCAGACCATCTTTGACACTATGCAAATCAACCTTGCGCAAGCACGTGTGCTCTTCGAAGACGCTCTCGCAACACTGGATGAACTGCAGCAGCGCCACTTCCAGTTCGGCGTGGTCACTAATCGCTATTGGGGAGGCAAATCATTCCACGAAGATATGCGCACCATGGGCCTGCTTAAATATTTCGATCTCGATACCGTTATGGCCTCCGCTGATTTACATATACGCAAGCCCAATCCCGCTATTTTCCAGCTTGCTCTCCAGGCATGTAACACGACAGCAGAGACAAGCATCATGATCGGCGATTCGCTCGTCTCTGATGTCGCAGGTGCGCAGCAGCTCGGCATCGTTGCCGTCTGGAAACCCTATAACTACGCGGAAATCGCAAGCTACCTGGCTGAGAACGAAGGGATCTCTGTCGCCGAATACAACCGTGCTCAACTTCTCTTACTCAGAGAGCAGGGCATTGTCGCGCCCTCAAGCGACTACCTGCGCAGAGACGGGGTCACTTACCTGGAGCACTTCAGCAAGAAGCATATCCGCCCGCAACTCATCATTAATCACCTGAGCGAACTACTGGAATGGATATAAAGAAGGTCATGGCACACTTACACCTCCTCAACTTGAAATTAGTATAAATTATGTAGTTAATCCCATGTGCAAGTTCTTTCTGGTAGGAGGTGTGGTGTGTGCTGGTGGCTGGCGGCCACCAGCACACACCACACCTCCTACCCCAACGAGCACCGCAGGCACGAGTGGTCACGCTAAGAACATGCACATCGCGTTAGCTATTGTCAATAGCTTTTTGCTTTTCGGTAGAGCCACATTAAATGGTGACGGCCTCCTTGTTCGAGTTCATTTTCACAAGTTTTTCTGCGTTCTTCACCAGATCGTGTGGCTCTACCGCTTTTTCTTCCCCTGAGTTTGTGAATGTCAGTGCGTCTACCTCAAACCATCGAAATGGTATCCCCAACCAATAATCAGCTCTCTCTTTAATTCCTCCATTAATTCCTCGGTAATTCTGAATGATAGTTCGTAGGGTATGTGAAAATAACTTACCAGGCATTTGTGGATGTACTACGATGAAACGATCAGCTGGCCCTTCTCCTTCTGGTTTTCCAGCAAAATTATAGTCTTCACATACACGATCTAATAATCCTAAACCGGAATCAACTCTCTCAACATGAGAAGCAGTAGAAAGAGCTCTAATAGCATCTTCTTCTTCTATTTCCCAGGTCTTGAAATACCACTTTGAATTGTCAACCTCGAGTTGATAGTCATCAAGAACAGATAAGAAGGTTTCATACAAGATAACCCTGTCTGTAGCTGTTTTCTGTTGACCCTTCTTATTTGCAATTTCTGTTTGTTGTAAAGTCATAATGTCCTCCTGGTTTTTTTCTAGTATAACTTATATATGAGCCTAATAGAAGCGACAATTTTCTATAAATCCATGGTTTCTTGTGTGGTCTAATCCTCTATTAATTGATATAAGATTTCACTAGTACTGAGAGGGACAACCTGCTCCACGTGGGCGAGCAGCCGCTGCACCTTTTCCTGATTCGTCTTTTGCGTCCGTGTGGCGATGGCATGCTCGACCTGTTCGGCCTGCCGAAGCATGTGCTCCGTTGTGGTCAAGAGGCGGTGGTAGAGCTCTTTCTGCTGTACCAATTTCTCTTCTCCTTTACGACGCAAGAGCCGATGGAGCGATTGAGCCACTCGTCGTGCTGAACGGAGCCGACTGCGACACATCTGTTTGACCTGTTTGATTTCTCCTTCGACTGGTCATCCTGTGCTTCCTTCTTTCTAGACCCCCTGAATGGTTACGAAAATAAATTAAAATTGCTGGGAGAGAATGGACCCTGACAACCAGAGGCTGTCAGGGTCCATTCTCTCCCAGCAATAGTTTACAGGCTGTGCGAGGGCTGGGGCAAGGTGGGGGAATACAAGGATTCCTGCAAAAATGGATCATTTCGACAAGAGCTGTTTTTCCTTGGATGCTATCGCAGCTAACTGCGCATTAAGTGCGATAAATGGCCAATGGAGAACAAAAACACTTCTCTGAGATCCTGCCAAAATCAGCATTTTTTACACATTAGGTGCGATAAACAATGCGAGGAGGTGGAACTTCTGCCAAATGGCCCAATTTTGTAGAAATCCTTGTACTCCCCCAAGGTGGTAACAAAATTTGCGATGATGGCCTGCACCTCGTCTAACCTGCCCTGGAAGAAGTGGTCGGCATCCTGCACGGTGACGATGCGTTTGGGGGCTGGCACTTGCTCAAACCACTGCATCGCGGCCTCATAAGGCGCCTGGTCATCCCTGGTCCCGTGGATAAACAGCTTGGGTTTGTGACAACCGGCCAGGGGATTGGTAGCGCCGAACCAGCGCGCGGGTACGCCCAGGCCCATCATGGCCTGGACACGGTCGTCAATAGACGCGACCTTGAGTCCAACAAATGCACCAAACGAGAAACCAGCCAGGATCACTGGCACCCCAGGATACTTGCGGCTCATAAAATCGAGAGCATAGCGCACATCATCCATCTCGCCGCGTCCCTCGTCATATGTCCCACTGCTATGGCCAACGCCACGGAAATTGAAACGGAGTGAAGGGATGTCGTTGGTCTGCATGACTTGTGCTACTTTGAAAACGACTTTGTTATGCATCGTGCCGCCAAATAGAGGATGACGATGGCAAACAATGCTGGCATAAGCTGGCTTCTGGCCATCATCTACGGGCTTGAGTATGCTTTCAAGATACCCACTAGGTGTCTGTATATTGATATGCAAAATCTGGTTTACCATAGACATTATCCTTTTAAGGCTACGTGTATCGCTTCATCTTTTCCGACTTATCAGCTGCATAGAAAGTGTTATGAACGGAAAGAGCAGTGACTCATCAAGAGAGTAAAGCGATGAAGCATGAGAACGGTAAAGGCCAGCAGGTGAAGACTGGCCAGCATCTCAGGCAAGCGTTCATAATCGCGTGCCAGGCGACGAAAACGAGTCATCCAGGCAAATACGCAGATCGTTGACAATGGCCTCAAAGACGCCATTTCTGAGCCAGCGTTACATCTGTTGATAGACCTCAGCCCAAGGCGGCAAGTTGTGAGGCATCATGCGCCATTGCGCTCCGGTGTGCACAATCTAGCGCAAGCCGTTGAACACCTCACGCAGGTCGTGCTCTCGTTGTGGCGCTTCTTTGGTCATCAAGGTCAGGTAAGGAGCCACAAAACTCCATTCTTCATCGTTTACATCGCTGGGGTATGCTTTTCTTTCCATACTCCTAGTCTAACTATTGTTCATAACAACCTCTAGTACTACAGCCTCACTTAGCGAGGTATGTATGTTACGAAGTGGCTTCGTAGGCTTCTTCTTTGTAGAAGGCTTGTAACGTGGTAGTGAGCTTGTGGAGCCACCCCACGTTTTAAGTGGGACTGTAGTACTAGGCATCCTTGACACAGTCATAAAGACAAAAAAGCCACAGATAGTTTCTATCCTCATTGGTATGAATAAAACGCTGAATCAAGGTTTAGAACCAATGCAGGCATGTTTTATCCATAGACTCTGCCTGGCAGTAATGATAGCGCCAATGAGGAACGTAGCAGTATGGGCTTCGGGCATTCGCCCAAAGCCCATACATACTCTCTATTTCTGCCTCCACAAGACAACTGCCAGCCAGGCAGCATTGAGCATCATGGCACACACCCCACACAACAACGTATAGCGTACACCTATAACTTCGGCAAGCAGACCCGCTAGCAGGGCGCCCAGTGGCCCAATCCCGTTGACGAGAAAGTTAATGGCAGCATTAACACGTCCCAACTGGTGCGCGGGAATCTGCTGCTGGCGCAGACTAATCTCATTGATCGAGAAGAACACATACCCAATGTCGCCCATCTGCGCCAGCGCCAGCAACGCGAAGGCCAGCGAGGGACCACCAAAGGCCAGCGGGGTCGCAAGAGCGGTCAGTTTACCCACAATCAAGCCATAGAGCAGGGCTCGCCGCGCGCCATAGCGCCGAATAAGCGCAGGGGCAAGAAACGAGCCTATCAGCGCGCTGACGCCTCCCACGGCAATCAGAAGCCCATAGAGTACAGGACTCAAATGCAGATCACGCAGCACAAAGATGGTGTACAGCGCGAAAACGCCAGCACAAAAAGCCTTGAGCGTGTCATAGATCGCCAGGGTGCGCAGAAGCGGATAGGCGAAAAGTATTCTCAGTCCACTCCGCATATCTTCCCACAGCGAGACGCGCTCCTCAACGACTGGCACCGACTCTATCTCTCTAGAGCGAATCAGGCCAATGCTCAAAGCAGAGAAGAGAAAGCTCAGCGCGTCAAAGAATACCGCCAGGGGCGCGCTTAACCACTGAATCAGCACGCCAGCCAGGGGTGGCCCGGCCACCTCGGCCAGAGAGTCACTGGTCCCAAGCTTACTGTTCCCCTCAACCAATTGCGCATGGAGCACGACCTGAGGGAGAAAGGCTTGATAGGCCGTATCAAAGCAGATCGTGAGCGTGCTTGTAAGAAAGGCAACCAGCAACAATTGGAACAGCGAAATCTGCCCAAACAACACCGCTATAGGCAAGCTAAGCAACAATAGCGCCCGGCCCATATCGGCCAGCACTAGCATGGGACGGCGTGGCAGGCGATCAACCCAGGCACCTATTGGTAGACTAAAAAGCAAGGTAGGCAGGCTGGCGAATAGAGAGAGCAACCCAACTTGTAAAGGCGTGGCCCCCAGAAGCATGATAGCGATAAATGGGATGGCCGAACCAGTAATGTGTGAACCAAGCAAGGAGACAGTCTGGCCACTCCAGAGCAAACCAAAAGCCCGGTTGAGCCAGAAAGAACGGGGCGCGACCACCTCAGGAACCTGTTCGTCTGTTTGTGGTACAGCGGGAATATCATGTGAAGCCATACAGCGGCTACCTCCATAATTTGTGGTGAAACATTGAGAAATGAATAGGAGGTATGGAGGTGTAGCCAGAAAATAAGGATACGGCGCGCTCGGATAGTGAGACAGGGGGAAGATGGATCTAGAGGAATGACTCCACCTCAGATCCAGAAGGTGAAACATAGAAAACAAACACACAATCAAACCAACGATTGTGCAACCCAAACAAAACACCTGTTAGCTGCTAAAAATGCTTCCCTCACGCCGCGGCTACACCCGGGCGCGAGTGATGAAGATGGTACCCATCGGGGCACCTCGCTTTCGTCTAGAATATCGCTATTATAGTGACACACAAGCACATCTGTCAACATATACAGTGAGCTGATTGGGCGATTTGCCCAATCAGCTCACTGTATATGTTTCTTCAGTAGCCTCGTACGCCAGTAGCAAGCCCGCTACTGGCGCTCCAGGGCGATCACAGGAATCTTGCGTGTGGTCTTCTTCTCGTAGTCACCAAAGCCAGGCATACGCTCCACGATTCCTGCATAGAGCCGGTCGCGCTCTTCGCCAGTGACTTCAATGGCCGTCGCCTCAAACTCTTCGGTGCCTACCTCAAGCTTCACCTGGGGATGAGCCACAAGGTTATAATACCAGTCAGGATTGGTAGGGGCACCAGCCTTGGAGGCAAAGATAATGTAACGTTCCCCATCAGGCAGATACGCCAGGGGATTCACGCGCTGCTTGCCGCTCTTCGCTCCAGTTGTGGTCAACAAAAGCAGTGTGCCACCCGCAAAAGGGCCACCCACCTTCCCGCCATTCGCACGGAACTCCTCAATGATCTTGCTATTCCAGTCATTTGCTCTTACTTCAGCCATCTGAACTCCTACTATTATTTCGATGCGTGTATAACTCTGTGATAAAGAGCGCTAACACCATTCTATCGACAATATGCACAACATATGGGAATCGCTTTGCCCCTCCACAAACACTGGGGCTTATGTGGGCAAAAATACATTTACCAATAAAGAAACACTGTATTCCTTCAAATAATTCCCAAATGGTCTTTTGGGTCAGCTAAAGAGTATGAGTAGTTTACGTTCCTCTTCTGAGATCCGCAGACGTGTATTCCTGGGAATAGGGTAAATCTCTGCGCGCTCCCATAATGGGCCAGTGACGCTGGTACCACTTCCTAGTTGGACGCCACGCTCACGTAAGGCATTGAGTAATTCGGCCGCATGGAAGAGAAAGATAGAATCAATCAGCCAGGGATTCGCAAAGCTCGGCGTGGTAGTCTCTGGTCCCGTAAACACCAGATAATAGTCTGGAAGAGCATCCACCTTGATGTTCATTTGCCCATCGCGCCTGGGATGCCACTGGACATCGACCGTCTGGCCCGCGAGCGGACCCGAGGTAAAGCGTCCATCATAGCCCCGACGTTTCCCCGATTCATCAAGTTCTATATGAAAGATAGTCGCAGCGATATATTCGGCCACATTCCCAACCTGGGCCGCGTGTCCAATCAATGTGGCAATCTTACCATCAATAGTATTTCTCGATTTCAGCAGGCTTGCAAGCCATGGTAGGTCACTCAACAAGATACCTCCCTTTGAGTTCACTTAGATATGGGACATAGTCACTCTTATTGTACGCACAAGCCACGTTCAACTACTACAAGCTGCTTTAAGTAGTGCTTCGCCTCGGCAAATCGCATACTATGTTCACATGTTAGCCTGCGAGAATACAAGAAAGAGTGATATTACTATTCTGGTAATATCACTCTTTCTGTTATGAGCAAAAGTGCTCTATATGGAGAAGCGCTCGCCCTCCAGGTAAGGACGGGCCGCGGCGATAACGGGATCCTGCATAAAATGCTGTTGCATTTTCTCTCCGCGTAATGCATTATCCAGCGCGGCGATGATCATGGTCTCGTCGAGTACCAGGTAGCGATGTCCAACTGTACCTGTTGTTGGATTAACGGCATCATAAAATCCATATGGACCGTACAGCGAGGGATAGCGCACGAGCAGCTCCTCAAGATTTTTAAAGGCATCCTGGGGTGCCACCTTCAACGCAAGGAAGGAAGCATGCGGCGTCACTGCTGTTTCGTCATAGGGACAACAATTGCTATTGGATGCCAGGGCGTGTGCTCCATATGCCAGGTAATTCCCGGTATCATCAGGCGTGCTGGCTGGCGAGAGACCCCAGACGGGATAATGCAACGTCTGCTTAGCGTAGGCGATCTGCGCCTGGGCATAGCGCTGATCATTCAAGCCAAAGCTGTGCTTTCCCCAGGTAGTCTCGGGGATGATCAGATTATTCATCAGGCCTTCGAACATGCTCCCGCCCCAACTGGGAACAAAGTTGATGTTATTGGAGCTGTAGTGGCCCTCGAAGATGGTGAATGGCTTGCCTGACTGGGGATCGGTATACGTCTCATTGGAGCCCTGCGGAGGCTGACCCTGCCAGGTGAAATCAGCGGGTAACGTGCGCCAGGTGCGCCACCAGACATCGCCGGGCATCTTATGGGTGCCAATACCAATGTATGCAGCAATACGCGTTTCGGCATTGAGCATACCATAATGGAAGGTAGCGGGTCCCTGGTCAGCATTATACCCTCCATACATCTGGCCAGCGGTAATATTCGTACTCTGGTCACCATTGTCGTAGAAGATGCCAAAGTCCATTGCGTCAAACAGCGCTGTGGCCCGCTGCGCCAGCTCGGGGAAGGCCTGGCGAACCAGAATTAGGCCCGTTGCATACCAGCCATTGTCAACTGTAGAGATAAAGGCGCCCTGTACTGGCTGCCCCTCCTGGTCGCTTCCGCCAGGTCCAGATATCCTATGACCAGTACCAGTGTCGTACCAGCTAAAAAGGAAGCCTTGCCATTTACTCAGCTTCTCAACCTCGCTCAAGGTCGCGTTAGCCCTCTGAAGGGCCTGCTTATGTGAGATAAAGCCGAGATCCTCGCCCGCGACAACGCTCCAGAAGTAAACCCCTATATTGGTTGGCGAGGTATAGGCACCCCGCGCGGGTGCTCCATTAAAGCCAATGTTGTCGAGTGGCAAATGCGTATTGGGGTCAAGATCAGCATCGAAGAAGCGCCATGTCTGAGCCGCTATAGCGTAGAGGGCCGCGCGCTGCGCGCCATTTAACTCTCCAGAAGACGCCGCATCGCGCGTAGCAGCATGAGCCACAGGCGCCAATAAGCTCCCCATGGCAAGAATGAACGCTAAGAGCATACCAGAAGTCAAACGCAGTGATTTCAAGTTCCTTCTCTCCTCTCATCTTTGAGACGATTCCGTTCTTTGCTATTACCAAGTATAGATATATGCATCTAACACGTCAATGGCTGCATGCTATTTATCTCGGCTCGCAAGCTCGCCTCAGGATAAGGGTCATGGGCGTGTAATGCGGGTACTGCCCGCATTACACGCCCATGACCCTTATCCTGAGTGTCGCAGGCGCGAAGGTTCTCTCGCAATGAAGACTACAGCTAAGGGACTTCGGATGGCTCGTGCAATTACTGAGAACACTGAGAATACCTTATTCTATGGCGACAACTTTGATATCCTCCGTGAATATTTTATTGATGAATGTGTTTTGGGCCCGTGGGGTATCTTGAAAAGAGAACTGTATGAGATGCTTATGGCACGCATGACCCTGACAAAGGTGAGTTGCATGCCAGCAAGAAAAAGAGAAATAATAAAGAAAGTAGTACAAGAGGAATATTTCATGGCAACTTTTGTAGAAGTCCAGACACAACATCCACACCCTGACAGTCTTCTGGCTAAAGTGGTATCTGGTACTCCCTTGCTGAACAACAAGGACCAGGGGTTAATAGCAGAGGTCCCTTCCCAGCGTTGGAATCGCGAGACATTCTCTTGGTCGCCAGTCATCGCGAAGATGGCCTGTATTGACAATGGCAATGAAGCGTTAAAAGGTGTCATGCCAATAGCGAACGCTCCCTATCTCGCCAGATTGCGAGTGCCTACCGCATATACTCCGGCGAAGAAACTACGGGGCGGTGATGGCCGGATCACATGGCGAGTGAACGGATCAGAGGATTTTTGGATGGGTGACGATGCCCTGGAGACCAAAAAAGCAGAGAGCTTACCGGTCGGTTTCTCTCCTGAACGGTTTCCAGATCACCGTTTTCAGCGGTTCATAGCCGCATTCCAGGTAGAACTGCTGGTCAGGGCGGGACATGGCAAGCGCGATGCATCAGGAAAGCTTATGGAGGGCGGTCAGGGTGAGTTCAATATTTTTCTCTCCATTGGCTTGCCCCCGGAGGAAGTTGATCGAAATGGTGCAACCCCCGAAGCACGCGAAGCACTCAAGTACATCTTCAACAAGCCGTTTGAGGTTGTGCGTGTTGACGAGCAAGGACAGGAAACTACCTGGCATCTTTGCTTTGTCGAGTTTGTTCCCTATGGACAAACATTCGGGTCCTTCTGTGCCTGGTACTACACGCTGGAAGGAACACCTATTGCGACCAATATCGATCGCCATATTACACTCGACATCGGGGGGGGACAGTTCCACATATGTGAAGTGGAAATTGTACCCCGCAGTGGCGAGTCTCGTCCCAAACTGAGGATGAGTGCAGAGCAAATCGGGGAGGGCACCATTCTTATTGCGCGCGGCGTTAGCGAGGCTATTCGTCAACAATACAGAACCATTCAACTCTCCGATGCAGAAGCTCAGCATGTTCTATTGAACCGTATGATTTCCGTTGGCGGACGCAGACAACCTGTTAACGACATAGTGAGTCAGGTCATCGCAAGTCGTGCAGATAATCTGAACAGCCTGATAGTGAAATACTTACAATATGGTCAGTCGTTCTTGATGTTTACTGGCGGGGGAAGTGTTCTTCTTCATGATACCCTCCTTCACCTGGTAAACACACATCGCAAAGCGGATTCCTTCTACTTTGTCCCGCCTGAAATCGCGCCTTTCCTCAACGCTATTGGCGGACTAGTGCTCGCCCAGGCGTCAGCACAGCGGGCGATATCGCGCCGCGAGGCACAGCAGGCGATATTGCGTCGCGAGGCACAGCAGGCGATATCGCACCACGATACACAGCAAGCAGCAGCCGCGGCAGGCGAGAGGTAAAGAGATGAAGATGAGTAGCAAGTGCCCAATCAGCATCGAAAATATCCCAGGGGAAGCCTGGGAAATGGTCCAGGCAATCAGCGCAAAAAGTGGGTCGGATACGACTGAGGTTTTACGCCAGTGTGTAGTGGCAGGGTCACTGATCGAACTAATCAAGGCGGGTCCAGACAATGAGGTAGGCGAGTATGGGGAATTCTCCTCAACGTACCTTGCACGCTTGGCGCGACGTGTTCTGGGAGCACCCATTGATTTTTTGTTAGAAACAGGCCAGCACCCCTACCTGGCGCTCACTGCGGATGCCAATGGTCCCGCGCCTGCGACAAAAAAGGGGGCATCTGACGCTCCTGCTCCAAGCTTCCTCCTCGATCAAGAGATAATCGAGGAGTTGCAAGGGTTAGGCGTGGGAGAGAGCTTTTCCGCTGGTTGGCAACCAGACTAAGTTGTGCATCCATCAGGTTTGTACCTCTAAATCAGGCAACAAAAGCGGCTGGCGTTTTCTTTCGCCAGCCGCTTTTTGCTCAGTCATCTACGCTACTCCCGGGGGATAGGGAAGTGTCAGAGCTCAGAAGAAGACCTGGCTTGGAGATCGTTAGTAAGGTATGCGGATTGATTGCTTGCTCTCCCATTTAATTATCAAAATTTTTAACAATCCGCCCACTTAATGGCTACGTAAGCTGTCACCAGGGGCAGAATAGCAGGTAATACGAGTATTTCCAGCATTACCCTTTCTTTTTCAGAAGAATCCTGCCCATCGTTTAGGAGACATCACGAGGACAACCAGGCCAACACTGCCAGCACAGCAGGGGGAGTGGCCCGTTGCGTAAAGCACATCATACCTTGTATGAAGCGTGTCGTCTTTCTCATTGTCCAGAGAAAGCGAGCGTTTCGCCTCGCAGACGCTGCACATCGCGCATGGGAGGGACGCCAAAGAGGCTTTTATATTCGCGATTGAAGTAAGCGGCGTCCTGGTATCCGACACGATAGGCCGCACTCGTGGCGTCGAGGTCTTCGCTCAGCATAAGACGACGCGCCTCCTGGAGCCGCAACTGCTTCTGGAACTGTAAGGGACTCAGCGCCGTGACCGCTTTGAAGTGGTGGTGGAAGCCTGAGACACTCATACCCAGATCCTGTGCGAGCTCCTCAATGCGTAAGGGTTGGTCGAAGTGTTGCCGGAGTCGCTTGACCGCCTGGATGATGTCGGGAGTGTACCCCCCTTGCAGAGCCAGGTGACAGAGCCGACTCCCCTGCTCTCCGATGAGGAGCCAGTAGAGAATTTCTCGTGCGATCAAGGGGCCAAGCACCCGTGCGTGAGCCGGAGAATCCACCAGTCTCACCAGTCGCACGAAGGCTTCCAGCAGATTCCCATCTAGGAGGCTCACCGTGATCGCCGAGACCGCTGCATCCTGTTTCGACCAGGTATGGTCTGCCTCGACGGCGACGGAGCTGACCAGAGAGGGAGCCAATTCCAAGCGGAGACTGAGGTAAGGATGTTCCTTCGAGGCAGAGAGTACCTGACTCACACGGGGCAACGCGGCGGTGGTCAGTAGATAGTGTGAAGGGTCGTAGCAGTAGCGGCTCTCTCCGAGTAAGACCTCTTTGCTCCCCTGAGCAATCACGCAGATGGATGGCTCAACCACGCTATGAACCGGTTGGAGAGATACGGAACTGCGGGCCAGATGCAACCCTGGGAGTGGCTCTTCTACCCCATCTTCACGCACTGCTCGCCCGATGCGCTCCACCAGTTCCTCACGATAGGCGTGCTGCATTACGGCCTGACGTTCTCGCTGCTGGTCATCTCGTCCATCCATTGCTCTGTCCTCTCCTGTTGTTCTCATCTCTCTGGAAAGATTTGCAGAATCCTCCAATCATTCTCGACAATCATTCTATCACCCGGGGCTTTGGCGGGTCTATACTATCCTCAGATAGGACACCTGCCGCTTTGCCTTTGCAGAGAAGCTGGACTTTTCTTCAAGCACAGAGCCGGTGGCGAACCTGCATGGTGGACAGTCAATGAATGAGGAGAAAAGATGTCTGAATCGCAAGAACAAACCCCTGCTCAGAAGCTCATTGGCACCTTTTTGCCGAAAATGGTTTCGCTCACGGACGACGTGCTTTTTGGCGACATCTGGGAGCGAACAGAACTCTCAAAACGTGATCGAAGCTTGATTACGGTTGCTGCTTTGATTGCAGGAGGAAATACCGAACAACTCACCAGCCATCTCATGAGAGCAAAAGACAATGGCTTGACGGAGACAGAACTCAAAGAGGTGATCACGCATCTCGCGTTCTATGCAGGTTGGCCAAAGGCCATGTCTGCCATCGCAGTCGCCAAACGTGTTTTTGGCGAGCAATAACCTGGCGCAAAGAGATGCAGCAGGAGGAATAAACGCATGGATATCAAACGAAACGGTTCACAGCCGACGCGCTACGGGCCAGCCGACACGTTTACTGGCACGGTCTTCATCGATTCCCCGTTTGAAGCACCTGATCCAGCCCGTGTGGGTGGTGCCCGTGTCACGTTCGAGCCTGGTGCTCGAACTGCATGGCATAGTCATCTCCTTGGCCAGACTCTGATTGTGACGAGTGGCCTCGGTCGGATCCAACGCTGGGGGGAGGCAATCCAGGAGATTCACCCTGGGGACGTGATTTGGTTTGAGCCTGGAGAAAAGCATTGGCATGGTGCCTCACCAACGACGGCTCTGACCCATATCGCCATTGCCGAACGGCTTGATGGGGAGACCACCAATTGGATGGAGCAGGTCAGCGAGGAACAATACCAGGGCTGATCGTGGAGAACGATTGTTGCTCCCTTTCAGACAAAAAGAGGATGTTGAGAACATGCAGAAGCGTACACTTGGAAAGAGTCACCTGGAAGTTTCTGCCCTCGGGCTGGGATGTATGGGCATGAGCTATAGCTACCCTCCATTCCCAGGCAAGCAGGAAATGATCCGATTACTCAGGTTGGCCGTCGAACGCGGCATCACCTTTTTCGACACTGCTGAAGCGTATGGTCCCTATGTGAATGAAGAACTGGTAGGCGAAGCGCTTGCGCCTATACGCTCACAGGTCGTGATTGCCACGAAATTTGGCTTTCGATTTGGTTCCCAGGGAGAGATCGTGGGCCTGGATAGTCGGCCAGAGCATGTGAAGCAGGTCGCCGAGGCATCGCTCAAACGACTGAGAGTTGATGCCATTGATCTGTTCTATCAGCACCGTGTTGATCCGAATGTACCCATCGAAGAGGTGGCCGGAGCGGTCAAGGATCTGATAGAGGCCGGGAAAGTGAAGCACTTCGGCCTTTCAGAAGCGGGAGTGCAAACGATCCGTCGCGCACACGCTGTTGTACCCGTGACGGCTTTACAGAGCGAGTACTCGTTGTGGTGGAGAGCCCCTGAAGCGGAAATGCTACCAACGCTGGAGGAACTTGGCATCGGCTTGGTTCCATTCAGTCCGTTGGGGAAAGGTTTCCTGACAGGCAAGATCAACGAACAGACGACGTTCGAGCCTTCCGATTTCCGTAACAGCGTTCCTCGCTTTACACCAGAGGCTCGCAAAGCGAATCAGGCGTTGGTTGACAAGCTTGGCACCATCGCTCAACAGAAGCAAGCAACCCCTGCTCAGATCGCGCTCGCCTGGCTGCTGGCCCAGAAACCGTGGATCGTACCGATTCCGGGAACGACAAAGCTCTCTCGCCTGGAAGAGAATATCGGAGCACTTGCTGTCACGCTCTCGCCTGACGAGGTGCGTGAGATCGAAAGCGCCGCCTCACAGATCACGATCCAGGGCGCTCGATACTCCGAAGCAATGCAGCGAATGGTGGGTCTCTAAATGGAGTGCGCGCTCCAGTAGCAGCGTTTCCTCTCTGTTCCACCGAGCCATTCGAGTAGCTCGTCGCGCAACAGGCAGAGTGGTTTGAGCTGGTGGCAAAAGAGGAGAACCACAAGAAAAGACATGCAAGAGAAGAAAGAGCAATTTCATGAGCAAAAACATTGAAGGAAAAGTCGTCGTCATCACAGGCGCGAGTAGTGGGCTGGGCGAGGCGACAGCCTGGCATCTTTCCGCGCAGGGTGCAACCATCGTATTGGGGGCACGCCGCGCGGAACGTATCCAGGCACTGGCTGACGAACTGAACAATGCTGGTGGCAAGACACACGCCCTCCAGACAGACGTGACAGACGCCGAGCAGGTGAAGCGCCTCGTTGATGCTGCCGTCCAAACCTATGGACGCATCGACGTGATGCTCAACAACGCTGGATTGATGCCACATTCACCTCTGGAACGCCTCAAGATCGACGACTGGAACCGCACCATTGATGTCAACCTCAAGGGCGTGCTTTACGGCATTGCCGCAGCGCTGCCGTATATGAAAGAGCAACATGCCGGACATATCATCAATGTGTCCTCGGTGGCAGGCCATAAAGTTCGCCCTGGCAGTGCAGTCTATGCAGCGACCAAGGCAGCCGTCCTGATGATCTCTGAAGGACTGCGCCAGGAAGTCAAACCCTATCACATCCGCACGACCGTGATCTCGCCGGGTGCTTTGGACACGGAACTGCCGAACAGCATCACGGAGCCAGATATTGCGGAAGGTGTGCGCAAACTCTATGAAGCGGGAGCCATTCCGGCTGACTCCTTTGCGCGGGCCGTTGCCTTTGCTATGAGCCAACCCGACGATGTGGACATCAATGAAATCCTGTTCCGACCCACCAACCAGGAACTGTAAGGAGCGCCAGACATGTCAACTCTTCCATCAGTCAGCCTCAATAACGGAGTAACAATGCCCCTGTTGGGGTTTGGCGTCTTCCAGATGCAGGACACCGAAGAATGCGAACGCAGCGTTTACGAGGCCATCCGCACTGGCTATCGCCTGATTGATACGGCAGCATCCTATGGCAATGAAGAGGCCGTTGGTAAAGCCATCAAGCGGAGCGGTGTGCCACGGGAAGAACTGTTCATCACTACTAAGCTCTGGATTCAGGATGCCGGGGACGAACGCACCAGGCCAGCGTTTGAACGATCATTACAGCGGTTACAACTGGAGTATCTGGATCTCTACCTGATTCACCAGCCCATTGGAGATGTGTATGGCGCTTGGCGCGTGATGGAGAAGTTGTACCAGGAAGGCCGGGCACGCGCCATCGGGGTCAGCAACTTCGCACCTGATCGGCTGATGGACCTGATCATGCATCATCAGGTCGTTCCTGCCATCAATCAGGTTGAAACCCATCCGTTCTATCAGCAAATTGAAACGCAGACCTTCTTGCAGGAAAATCATGTTCAGATCGAATCCTGGGGACCATTTGCGGAGGGCAAACACAACATTTTTGAGCACGAGTTGCTGCGTTCCATCGCAGGCAAGCATCAGAAAACCGTGGGACAAGTCATTCTGCGCTGGTTGACCCAACGAGGGGTTGTGGCGATTCCAAAATCGGTCCGCCTGGAAAGAATCGTGGAAAACTTCTCCATCTTCGATTTCGATCTGAGTCCTGAAGACATGGCAGCGATAAGGACGCTGGACACCAAAACCAGTAGCTTCTTCGACCACCGTGACCCCAACACAGTGAAGAGGTTGAGCGAAGCAACACGTCCAACCTAAACGGACGAGCAACACGACGGCATCTGTAGGCATAGTCAGGCTGCTCCGCGCGGAGCAGCTTTGCTAATTCTTTCGCCTTTTTCTTTTCAATTCCTGAGCCTGCTAGTTCCGCTAACTGAGAGTGTCGGAACTCCTGGCTCAGAACGGAGTATACCGAAGCGCACCATGCTGCACAACAAAAACGCGAAAACATAGGCAAAATGGTAAAGTTCTTTTACCAAAACAAAAGTCGGAACTCTCAGAATTTTTTAGGTAATGCCCGTATTGCCCGCCACTCTGCCCCTGGTGACAGCTTACGTGGCGCTACCCCAGAATCTAGATAAGGCACTCAAGGATGAATATCCAAATACGTTTGCTACAAGTATTAGCAGTAAGCCGCTGGTGATAATAACGGATGATTGCTTGTACCAAACCCATCGTTTTTCTTGGCGTTGGTGTGATTTAAAATCTCGGTATATAGCAATACTCACGAAAACGAGAAGAATGGGAACGATGCATAGATAAAAGATTGCAAACTCTCTTCTTCCAAGCCAAATATCAGCGATTGCTACTAAGTGATTGCGCATTGTGAGCCTCGCAAATATCATAGTTATCTACTTAAACGTTTGATTAACTCGAGTATACAATGTATCCCTTACAGAATGAAAAAAGCCCCTGATAGTAGTGACTACCAGGGGCTTTCTTACTCTTTTGTGCTCTCGGCTTAATGCTTCTCGATAAGCGCGTATTATTGGTGCTCCTGACTCTTTTATGTCGATAATAAACAACCTCGTGTCTGGCCGGGGGAACATTACCTCACTAAAACCGAAGTGTTGTAGAAGTCTTACGCCACTTTTTGTTGCTCCGACTGCAATCTTTTTTTCCACTATCACCCCTCTACGATCTAAGTCAACCACCGTATCCATAAACCGGGAGATGAGCCTAGCTCCATACTTACTAGGTCTTTGTTTAAGCTTGGCTTAATGCCTATTTCTGCTATGTAGAGCTGGACATGGTTGCCTGTCTTGTACTCTTCTATATCCTCTGTGGAGATTTTTACATCACCCAGGAGGAAGGAGATATCTCCTCTCAGGGCTTCTTCAAACCTAGCTGAGTTTGGTTTAAAATGGGAGTATGGTTGTGATGTCTATGACCTCGCCATCTCTCTTCAATACATAGACGATCTCGGGGTTTTTCGTTAGCCAGGTCGTCCACTTTTTCGTGAGAGTTGCATCATCCTCGGTATTTTTGATATCAAAAAGTTCTCTATTCAGAGCAATGTATGCCAGTATATCTGCTGCTGTTGCTACTGTAAATTCGGTCTTTTCGGTTTCTTCTTCAAGATCAAAAATGCTTGAAGTTCGCTGGCAAGTTTCTCCACGTCCTTTTCAAGGTAGTAACCATGCTTTCTCCCAGGTGGTACTACATGTTTTATTTTTCCTTGTTTCACATAGTTGAGTACCATTGCTCCACTAATATTTAGTTTTTCTTTGACTTCCTTAATCTCTATGGTACCGTCACTCCTGGACCATTTAACAACATGCCCTAAGCTCCAACAAAACGAACCGCGGCAAGTCTTCACACTTGCCACGGTTCGTTTCCCCCACAATACGCTCGAAATTCGTTCTTAAACTGTCGTATAGTATAGATACTTTGTGATACAAGTACAGACTATCTCCTGATAGAAGCTGTCAGATTGCATTAATAAGCCAGTATGTGTCAGAGCTTATTTTGAGTATAAAGCGCCACAAGGATGTGCTATGAGCAATGGAGAGAAAGACTCTTTACTAGAGAATGACGAGTATGAGCTGCAGGTAGTCGATCTGGACGATCCAGAAAGACAGGGCCACACACCAGCAAAAAAAGCATTTATTTTCAATGTCTATAGAAAGGCCCTCAAACGGCGAACCGCTACGCTCGATCTTCCTGCCTGGCTGCGTAGCCGCAAAACTCAGGCATCGCTGGTAACACTGGTGGTATTACTTGGCTTTGTCTCTCTCATCATCATAAGCGGCTCACGGGCCTTGTTCGTCAATACCTCCAGAACTCCAGACTCTGTCGCTAAAGCCAGCACAGTCCAGGCCAGTGCCCCCTGCTATAGCGCCGCACTCGCCCCCGATAACCAGCGTATCGCTACCCTGGAACGCGAGTACTGCCTTCAGCCTTC
Source organism: Ktedonobacter sp. SOSP1-52 (assembly GCF_016587395.1). Taxonomy (NCBI): domain Bacteria; kingdom Bacillati; phylum Chloroflexota; class Ktedonobacteria; order Ktedonobacterales; family Ktedonobacteraceae; genus Ktedonobacter; species Ktedonobacter sp. SOSP1-52. The sequence continues at coordinate 613,181 of NZ_BNJH01000006.1, read as the reverse complement.
ACTCTCTCCTCCCTCACGGCAGCCCGGTAACGCCCTGATACAGGTTTTTAGAGTCAACAACAAGCAGGCATTAAAGCGCTTCACCCTGTACAGCACAATCCTCAATCAAGCTATAGCCCAGAAGCTCCCCACCCAGAATTTTCTGGATGTGCAATACCAACAAATTTCCTGGTCACCCGATGGCAAACAACTCATCTGCGCCTTTGAAATTTCCCTATCACGACCTGCTACCCTCGTCTATCCCAATGCCCTCTGGGGGCTCTGGCAACTAAACGAGGCAACTGGTGCTATCAGTGTACTCTTCGCGCAACAGAACCAGGATAACTTTCTCTCAGATACATTGTCATACGCCGTCTGGGATTTGCAGAGTGGTTCCGTTCTGCCAGCCCAGAGGGATCTCGAGCAGATTATATGGGATTCGCCTCGTTTCTCCTGGGGCAAGAATGGGCAGATACGGGCTCAACCTGCTCAGGACGAGGCCGCGCAACCCGTTGGCATCCCCTCACAGGGACAAAGCTTCACACTCTGGCAACCCGGCATTATCCAACCCCAGAACGGCCCCTCACAACCTCGCTTCAGTTGGAGCACCACCTTCTTCGCCTGGTCGCCAGATCGCCGCTACCTGGCCCTGTTTGCCTGGTCCTCGCGTGTCGAGCGCCTCAACGCGCGTATCTCGGCTACACCACCCGAGACCAATATCCTGCCCAGCATCAGCGTCCACGACAACGCACTCAATAACCTGCTCAGCCAGGGGTCAGGAACAGGCGCTTATGCCTGGCGACCTGATGGACGCATACTGGCGCTCTATAACTTCTCGGCCACACACATAGAGTTATACGATTGCGCGACGGGCGCACGCCTGCGAACCATCACGGTCAAACCAGGCCAGGACGCAAAGACTGTGCCTCTCCCGCAAAGTGGAGTTGACCCTGGCGTCCTCCAGTGGTCCACCGATGGCACACACCTTCTGCTGGTCCTGGGCAATAAACTCCTGCAAGTCAGCGATGTTCCCCTTTAATCGAAACGAGTGCCCATTGCGGCGCTTTCGTGTTTTGTTGTAAGCTTGCCAGAAGACAATACCTAACACAATGCAAGGAGCCTACATTTATGCAGATTCGCCGACTTGATCATGTCAGTTTATACGTGCGCGATGTGGAGCACTCGCGCCAATTCTATGCCCAGGTACTTGGCATGGAGGAGATCGCTCGCCCAGGCAGCTTCAACTTCCCTGGCGCCTGGCTCAAAAAGGGGAGCGCCATCATCCACCTCATCGGCGAGGATACCCCTGGACGCGTCGACGCCATCTACGCTGGCAGCTACACCCAGCATGAACTCGCTCTTGGGCGCGACACCCATATCGCCTTCGAAGTCGAGGACCTCGAAGCAGCCCAGCAGCACCTCAAGGCCCGCAACATCGAAATCGTCGGCGGCCCCAAACCCCGAGGCGATGGCGTCACCCAGCTCTACGTCCGCGACCCCGACGGCTACGTCATCGAACTCTTCTCCTGGTGAATAAATAGAAGCAGCAAAAGAGGCTGGACTGGTCTAGTAGATCAGTCCAGCCTCTTTTGCTGCTTCTATTTATTCACCGCACTGTTGTTTATCGATGGTGCGTTTCTCAACCTCGTAGGAAATAGTCATAAAGCCGAAGGCCGCCACAGCGATCAGGACGATGAGCAGGAGTGCGAGGATAGTTGCCATAATAAATCTCCTTTGCTGGCTGCATGTGGAAATAACAGCATTAGGGAATACCCATATTCAATAAGTGTTTTTTTTACTATACGTGTACATATTCAGAGGTTGCAGATCAATCGTGTGAGCGGAGCTAGCCGCTGCGAAGCGGCGTTCACGATTGTTTTTCAATAACATGACATTAAAGTTGAGGTTGTCTCTACTACAGGAAACACATCCCACCAGAAAATTATTCCCGCCCATACTTCCTAAAGTAAAAAACGTTTTAAGCAAGCGTTTTGGTCACTCTTTTGCCTCAACAATTTGGCACTCCATTAAACACACATGCAAAATCTGGGTTAAGATGTGACACGCTGACATAGTTCTAAGGTCCTGGATTAACGCATCCAACTTGACCGATCCATGCCCCTTCGGATACAGTTTGTAGGAGCGCTACGGTGCGCCACCTGATATACGCGCTCTGGCAATTCAGACATGAGGAACGAATACTCGCCTCGCGCTACATACATTTGGGCTTCCCGGTCAGTTAAAAAGAGAAGACCTGGTTTTTATGGAGAATGGGAGGTCTTGTAAGTCATCTGTGGCTGTCCTGAGGACACTTCAGATTCTGGAAGGGATTTAGTGTAGTATGTCGTTTTTGGAACATCGTTCAAAACGTAATTCAAAGAGTTATTGGGAACCCAAAGTAGCTTCCAATCTAGTCATTCAGAAGACTCCCAGCCAGAAGGAAGCGTATGAGGTAGAACAGCTTCCTTTCCCCGATATAACCATAACCGACGGGATACCACAACTTCCCCCCACACCTACTACAACAAGTCAGCCCAATACAGGCCCTATTTATACGACCGGTACGCTGAAAGCTATCCTCGATACCACCAAGACCTCTGGCACAACTCAGCCATTCGCTACCAATGCGTACCGGAGCAATACAACGGCCCTACGCATGCCCGTGGTCATCAAAGGGTCAGGCAAACAGAGCACCGGCATGCTTCCACCTCAGCCTAAGGGCAGGCGCTTGATGCTCCATGTGACGGTTACCGCGCTCCTGCTCTTTATTATGGCTGGCTCGCTGATGGCCGTGGCCGCGGTCGGCGATGTAGGTGCCCATACAGGGACCGCTAATTCCTCTCCCAGCACCAATGGTATGTATACTTCGAGTGGGGATAACTCGGCGCTGTTGGCCCAGCAGGCGGCGACCGCTACAGCAGTGACGCAGGATGGCTATGAGCCACCTCAGCAGACATCTAAGACCAATAACGCTCCCGCTCCCACCTATCCTGGCGTCAATCCAGGACCAGCCCTCGGCGGCTCAGGCAACCATTTCTTCCAGGGCCAGTGTACCTATTGGGCCGCGTATCGCTTCCACCAGCTCACAAATGTGTGGGTTCCCTGGCTGGGCGACGCCTGGCAGTGGTCGGGACAGGCCGCGGCTTCTGGCTGGCACGTCTCCGGTAAGCCCTCTGTCGGCGCTATCATCGTGCTGCAACCCGGCGTCCAGGGCGCTGGCGGCTATGGCCACGTGGCTATTGTCGAGCGCATCAACTCGGATGGCAGCGTCTATGCCAGCAACTATAACTGGTATGCCGGCGGTGGCGGCTTTGGTATTCTCTCTTACTGGACCTTCTCGCCCGGTAGTGGTGTCTCGTTCGTCACCCTATAAATTGATACATTAAGATACTTCGCAGAAATGGGATGTGGGATGGCAAAGCCGTTGGCCTTGCCATCCCACATCCCATTTCTGCTATACTATCGCTACAAGCTCTTGTGTATTTCCTGCTCAACTCAGACATAAAGGAAGGACAATGTGTTTCCTTATTTTCCTTTAAAAGCTGACGTTTTCTCTATGGCTATGGGGACACAGGCCCTGGAAAACGGTCGCCTTATAGAGATTGATCCCGATCACTATGCACCTGAGATACAACTCAAACGCGCACTCCTGACGAACGACCAGAATCACTATCTACACACCCCACAGGAGACTCTTCCATCTCAATGGGAGATCGTGGAACTGCTTTTAGAGCAGCTTGCCCGCGACTATCCCCATTATTTCTCACTGATGAAGAGCGGGACAGAGGTGGCATGGTGCAATAGCCTGCTTCAAGAGATGACGGTCTTTGAAATGGGCCTGGCTGCCAGCCTCCCCTATGCTCCCCTAGACTGGCTGGGAAGGCAGGTTCAGGAAGACTTGCTTCTGCTGCGCGCCGATACGACACAGGGTATCCCCCTGGTCGCGGGCCAGCTCTGCTTCCCCAACGCCTGGTGCCTGGAGGAGAAACTGGGCAAGTCGTTTTTAGCAATTCACCAGGAGGTGCCGCTCTTCGCGGAACGTATCGGGCGTTCGTCCTACCTCTTGCTGGAACGCTTAAAGGTTGGCAGGCCCGTCTGGCGCCTCAACTGGGCCATCAAGAACATCCCCCGGCTCAATCTCACGCCCAGATATGCCTACGAGGTAGCGCAAGCGCAACGTGAACTCACGCCCGAAACTATCGGCAAGCTATGCCTGCTACGCGTAGAACGCCAGGCACTCATCCGTCTGCCTCACACACAGGATATTCTCTTCACCATCCACACTTACCAGGAACCCATAGCCACCATCGCGCAAAACGGTCAGCAAGCCAGGACTCTCCTGGGCGTCCTCCAGACGACCCCACCTGAAGTCTTGCAATATAAGGGCATCGCCCCTTTCGCCCCCATGCTCATTGAGTATCTTCTCAACCAGCTCTGAGTCATCGGCCTGGGGGCACGCCAACGATGAATCGTGGGTCTCCGATCCATGCCAGCTTTGACCTTACAAGTTAGCTACGCCAGTATCTTGCGCATATTGATGTTGGTGGGGACATAGCCAAGCTTTTCATACATCTGGATGGCCTCCTTGTTGTGGCCAAAGACGTGCAGACCAATGGAGGAGAGGCCAAGTTCGCGCACCTTCTCTTCCATGAGCTGGAAGGCCTGGGAGCCATAGCCGTGCCTGCGATGGGCCTCATCGATTTTGACGTCATAGACGAAAGCCATTGGCTCGGCGCTCCAGGTGACACGTGCGAACCAGAGGATGCCAACGTGCATGCCGCGCTGCGCATCATAGATCGAGTACAGATAGTTATCTGGTGACTGCACACCCTCCGGCAGTAGCTTTTGATATTCTTTGCGCGATTCCTCGTAGGCATTCTCAGCCGTCCAACGCCCTCCCTTAATATGTTCCTCTGCATACTCTCGAATAGAATAGTTCAAATACTGCTCAAATTGTTCTTCCGTCATGGGTACCAATTGCGTCATACAGTCTCTCCTTTTTCTCTTACTTTATAGATAACGCCTCATTCTAACACAGGCAGATTATCCGCCGCACTTGTAGCATTCAGGCGAGTTGGTATTCCTGTGTCGACCCGCAAAGCGGGCGCGTCGTGATATCTCCTGTGAGGAGAAAACAAAGCCTCATGGGTCAATAAGCCAGGAGATAAGTTTGCCGAAAGGAGGCACATTTTTATGGGCATCTCACGTTATGATCCCTTCGGTGAGGGATTAAGTCTGCGCAACGCTATCAACCAGCTTTTTGAGCAGAGTTTTATACGACCACGCCTGTTTGGCGAAGGCCTTGAGACAAGCCTACCTGTCGATGTCTACGAGGAAAGCAATAACTATGTCGTACATGCGGCACTGCCAGGGATGAAACCCGAAGACATCAGCCTGACCATCGATCAGCATATGCTCACCATCCATGGCCAGTATCGCCGTAGCTCTGATGTTCCACAAGGCAACTGGCTCGTACATGAGCTTCACTCGGGAACATTCACCCGAAGCATGAGCTTTGAGCGTCCTGTTGACATGGACCATGTACAGACCGAGTATGAAAATGGGATCCTGACCATACGCCTACCTGTGAGTGAGGCGGCTCGTCCGCGCCATATCGCCATTCAGGCAGGTCAGGAACAAGCACGAGGTACAATTGAGGCCCCACAATCACGGGTGTCGGAGAGTGGTGCGTCCTCTGCGACAGCTAGCCAGCAGCAGCCATCTCCAGCCCCTGAACAGCGGTCAGCATCCATGGATGAATCACAGCGTCCATCCACTGACCTTGGGCACTAGCTACAATAATACTGACAGCCTGTAATCTCTGAGAGGCAAAGTTGGCAACACGACACATGCTTGCTTTGCCTCTCTCCACAAGCCACCAGGAAAGGATACATCATGTTAGCCTTGCGCATCACTGAGTTTGGTCCACCCGAAACACTCCATATGAGCGAGATTGAGCGACCTCGTCCAGGGGCGGACGAGGTCCTGGTCGAAATACGCTCTGCCGGACTTAATCCCAGCGACATCGGCAATATTTTGGGTCGCTTCATCCAAACCCAGTTACCGCGCATTCCAGGACGTGATTTCGCGGGCATCGTGGTCGAAGGGCCGGAGGAGCTGCGCGGGCAAGAAGTTTGGGCCAGTGGGGCCGAATTTGGCTTTACCCGCGATGGCTCGCATGCCCAGTATATTGTCGCGCCACGCGATACACTCAGTCTGAAGCCACACAACCTCTCGATGGAGCAGGCGGGCGCGATTGGCGTACCTTTCCTGACAGCCTGGCTTACGCTTCAAGCAAGCGGCGCAAGCAAAGGTGATTCTGTACTGGTACTGGGCGCGCGGGGCGCGGTCGGCAACGCCGCCATCGAGCTAGGCAAGATGCGCGGTCTGCGCATGTTTGGCGCCCAACGCGGTGAACCACGGGGCAATGAGCCATATGAAGTGATCAACACCGAGCGGCCCGATGCCCAGACCGACCTTATGAAGCTTACACACGGCGAAGGGGTCAGCGCCTGCATCGATACCGTAGGGGGGCCACTCTTTGACCTGGGACTGACCTGCCTTGCCCATGGGGGACGGCTCATCGCCATTACCGCGCGTGGCGATGGACAGGTACAATTCAATATGCGTGACTTCTACCACCGAGAGCTACACCTGGTGGGAGTCGACTCACTTCAGCTTGGCGCCTGCCAGACAGCTCATATCCTCTCCGAGATCAAACAGGGCTTTGAAGCAGGCACCTTGCGCGTCCCCCAGGAGATACGCACCTTCCCGCTACAAGAGGCCCCCAGGGCTTACCAGCTCCTGGCCCAGGGTTCCGCGGGAGGCAAAATAGTCTTTATACCGTGACACTCCACGTCCCGTAAACGGGACGGGCTTCTAAGCCACGTCACCGGTTTGGCCTGTCTCCCAGGAGACCGTCTCCGCGATACGTGGTTGGGCCGGTTCCTTGCTTAGACAACGTTGGGGCGTGTCTGCCCTACTACTACTTCGCCTGGACAAGCCAGGTGGACGTAGATACGTGAAGAATTGAGGAAACTTCACTTGACAACCAAAGCTGAGTTGATGCATATTGACCGAACCCACCAGATCCCGATGCCCGGAGAACTGGCATTGTTGGCATGTCCAATTTCTTCCCTTGGGCTTGTGTCTATGCCCACATGCAGGACACTGGCTCGAGGTTCCGCGTTCCGAGCCGGTGAAGCTCATGATGTGAGCAGCCTGGCTTTTGTGCGTGAGATAGTCAATGTCCTTGCCATACTCCCACAAGGCCAGACGTTGATTGTGGTGTCTGCCACTCTTCTTGTCACGAACCCCATGAGGATTGCCGATGAAGAGGGTCCCAACCTGCTGCTCAATACAGAAGTCGATGACGTTGCGAGTCGCTTTGTGTCGCAGGTCGCGAATGCGTCGCTCGGCTCGTCGGCATTGTTTGTTCTTGGCACGTTGCAATTTTTTCCAGCGCCGCGAATACTTTTTGCAGCGGGATTGTTTCCTGGCAAACTGGCCCAATTGCTTCGTCCGCTGGCGTTTGAGCGAACGAATGCCACGTCCGGTGACGATCATGGCTTTGCCTGTGTTCGTCGTGACGGCTGCCAGGTGGATCTCGCCCAAATCGACGGTGGCCCGGACGGTGCCTGGAGCCTCCTCGGCCTGTGGGACCTGCACACAGACATGCAGTTCAAACCCCTGGTTCCAGACCAGGGTACACGCCCCATTGTTTTCTGGAAGCTCGATGGGCAGGACCAGGGATGGGCGTCCTCTCCCCATGGGCAAGACCACACGCCCATGTTCTTTGCTCACTGCTTGCGCAGGCCACTTGACCGGGTAAAAACGTTTGGTGCGCCAGGGGTATTTCATCCGCATCTCGGGATGCTCTTGGCGCAGTTGTCGCGTGGTGTCAATGTTGGCGAGAAAGGTCGCCACCACCATCTGTACCGATTGGCTCTGCAAGGCAAAACGCCCCTTGGTGGCTTTCTGCAACGCGTCTCGTCCCGGCCAGGGCAGATGGGAGAGACGTGCAACTTTATGCATTTGCATACAACAATTCCACACCTATGCAGCTTCCATCTGAGCAGCTTTGAGGCTCTGGAATTGTTTGTGTGATAGGTGATTCAGTTGGTAGATTTTCACCGTTTGCATGCAGAGTATGATACCAGAAAAGAGCAGGGTGCACAAGTAGGGAGAACCGGATCTATCCATTCTTCAGTTGCCTCTCAGAACGATCAAGGGCTCCAGAGAAGCGTATCAGGGGAAGTGAGAACAACCTGGTTGGAGTCGGCCCCCACCCACCCAGCCCGAAAGGAACGGCGCTTTCACCCCGTCCCATGAATGGAGGCGGGACTTCCCGCGCCGGGGTGTTAAGCGGTGCATCCTGCATGGGCAGACCCGCCACTGGCGTACGCGGCTACTCCTCAGACCAGAAGTAGCCGCGTACGCCAGTAGCGGGCAACAGCACCGTCTCACTAGAAAACCCTGCCCTCATGCGCCTGCTCCGCCTGGGGTAACACCAGGCGTGAGCGCAACTGTATAGCCGCCTTGTCTGGGTCAAGAGGATCAGTGATCTCTAGCTCTTTTAGCTCGACGCGAAAGCTCTTCAGAAAATCGGTGATCTGGCTGCCAAAGTCGATGCGCTTATCCTCAACCCACCAGCGAAAAATCGCCTGGTCTTCCTTGCTCATCTGCCGAATGGTTGCCCAGAGCTGCTTGGGCAGAGAGACTTCTTCCTTTTCTAACAAAAGCGCTTCCCACGAAGAGACGCCCTCTTGCATGGGAAGCGCTTCAATATGCGCCGCGACCCAACCAATCAAAAAGCGGCGCAGGTTCTCAGGTTGGCGCAGAATTGCCAGGAGCAACCTGCGGTTATACTCCTTGAAATAGACCGCCAGTTGCTCTGTCTCATCCGAGATCTCTGTCTCCTTGTCGGTCACCTCGATATCAAATGACAACACCACCTGCATATGTGAACGCAGTAGCTCGCCCATCCTACACTCCTTCCAACATCAACACATCGCCCAAGGTATGCACAACCCACAAATGTGTACACCTATAGTATAAAAAATTACTTCTTTTTACGAAACTCCGCCTTACTATTGGCTTTTGACCCTCAGGGAACTACTCGTGGAGTTGCACACCCTCCATACACTCTCTATCCTTATTAGGATATTGCGGATATACGAAAAAGCGATATAATAGAGTGTTAAACTACTTTTTACGATTTGATTACTTATGGTTAATATGCTATAAGTATCATATTTATGTGATACTTTATCTTTGTCTGGAGAGTCGTATGGAAAGCGATATTTTGTTGTCGATAGCGCGTGAGGAGAAACAATCCCAGGTACCTAAGCAGAGGTGGAGGCGCTGGTTGACGACGGGACAGGCCTATCTTTACCTGTTACCAGCCTTCATTATTCTGGGCATCTTCTCATATTTCCCCTCCGTGTTTGTCTTTGTGATCAGCCTCTTCAAATGGAACTTCCTCAATCACGGTACACAGCCATTTGTGGGCCTGGCAAACTATCGTTTCTTATTTAGCGATCCGAACTTCTGGCAGGCACTTCAGACAACGATACTCTATGTTGTCATTTCGGTTCCGCTGCAACTGGTGCTCTCGCTTTTGCTGGCAATTCTATTGATGTCGAGTATTCGCGGGCGGGCGTTCTGGCGCCTGGCCATCTTCTCACCATTCATTACGCCCATCGTGGCTACGACATCTATCTGGGTATGGATGTTTGATAACTACCACGGCTTATTTAATGGCATCCTGCACCTGTTACACCTTAAACCAATCGACTGGCTGGGGGATCCACATTGGATCTTACCCAGCATCATTGTCTATACCACCTGGAAGTCCCTGGGCTTTAGCGTTGTACTCTTTATGTCAGGCCTGACAAATATCTCGCCCATGTTGGCCGAGGCGGCGCGGGTGGATGGCGCGAATTCCTGGCAGACCTTCCGTTATATTACCTGGCCTCTGCTGGCACCTGTGACGGTTGTGGTACTGCTACTGAGCACCATTGAGGCCTTTAAGATGTTTCAGCCAGCCTTCCTGTTTTTGGGACCGGATGGAGGCGCGCAGAATGCGGGCCAAACGCTGGGACTCTACCTCTTTTCCCAGGCCTTTGGCACTTCGGCCCATACGGGAATCGGGTCAGCCATCTCGGTGATTATCTTTCTGCTCGTCTTTACCGTCTCAGTGGCGCAGTTTGGCTTATCGCGCCGTTATACTCCCTCTGTAGATTAGAAGGTTCGATGCTATGTCCGCCACACGTTTATCAGAGTCTCGTCAGAAGCGCGCGTCCGGCTGGTGGGGCGCTCAATTACGACGCGGTGCACGCTACCTGGTGATTATCATCGCCACACTCATCGCGGTATTTCCCATTTACTATATGCTGGTCACCTCGCTGCTGACCACGCATAATGCCTATGACGTGGTGCCACATATCCTGCCTGATTGGGAGTGGTCAAACTATGTACGCGCCTGGAATATGGCTCCCTGGTTGCAGTATTTTGGCAATAGCCTGTTCGTCGCGCTCTGCACGATTGTCCTGGCGACATTGACGTCGCTCCTGGCTGCCTATGCCTTTGGGACAATGAAGTTCCCCGGTCGTCATGTGCTCTTTATGCTGCTTCTAGGGATCATTATGGTTCCCTCAGAGGCCACGCTGATCCCCAGTTACCTGCTCGTCTCAACCTTCCACTGGATCAATAGCTACCAGGCGCAGATTATTCCTTTTGGGGTCAGCATCTCTGGCATCTTCTTGTTACGCCAATTCTTCCTTGCGCTTCCCCCCTCGTTGTGGGAGGCGGCCCAACTTGATGGCTGTTCGCGCTTCGGTTATCTCTGGCGGGTGGCGGCGCCCCTGGCTCGCCCGGCCCTGGCGGTAATCGCGCTACAGATATTTATCGGTAGTTGGAACGCGTTTCTCTGGCCCTACCTGGTAACCAGCACCGACGCGTTTCGCCCGGTTGAGGTTGGCTTGCGCGCCTTTGTCGCCGACGAAGGCAACGATCCAACCGGCCTGGCCGCTGCCGTTGCCTTTACCACGCTACCAGTGCTAGTCGTCTTCTTGATCGCGCAAAAGCAGTTCATAGAGGGCATCTCCGCTGGCAGCACAAAAGGATAAGTTTCACATCGATAGACCATTGTTTCGCTTTTTTATTGATTGAAGTATTGAAAGGACTGATATTTCCATGCGTCGTGCCTGGTTTAGTATGACCCTGGTGCTCCTTGTTATAGTGCTCCTCTTGAGCGCGTGTGGGGGCGACCCCGCAAGTGGCAATAGCGGCGATAACAGCAACAACACCGGTGTTCTGGATGCCAATAAAAAATACACTGTAGACTTCTGGGAGGCCTTCTCGACTGGCGCGAATAAGACCGCCATTGAGAATCTCTCCAAGCAGTATATGAGCCAGCATAAGAATGTCACCATTAAATTGCAGGCCTATGACTCCTACGATACTTTGAAGACAAAGCTGACCGCCGCCATCGCCGCCAATAACGCACCCACGATGGCACAGGTCTATGAGAGCTGGGCTTCGAAGTATCAGCAATCGAACGCGCTTGAGTCCTTGCAGCCCTACATCTCAGGGCAGAACGGCCTGAGCCAGAGCGATATCAGCGACTTCTATCCCACCATCTGGAAGGATGGACAGATCGACGGTACGCAATATATGCTACCCTTCAACAAAAGTGTTGAGGTGCTCTACTACAACGAGGATGTGTTGAAGCAGGAGGGGATCGCGGTCCCCACGACGACCGACGAGCTGAAGGCTGCCATCACGAAGGTTACCAAGACCGATGGCTCACGCTGGGGTCTCTCCTTCACACCCTCAGTTGACGAGTGGGCGACACTCTATAAAGCCTTTGGTGGTGCCGACTTTGTTTCTAGCGATGGCACCAAGGCCGCCTTTGGCGATGGAGCTAATGCCCAGCCCGCTCTAAAGGCCTTGAGCGATCTCACGCCCCTGGTCAAAGCAGGCAATATCCATGTGACCAAGCTCTATAGCTGGCAGAACGACTTTGCCGCTGGCAAATCTGCCTTCGCTATCAGCACTGTCGCCAGCTATCCCTTCATCAAGAGTTCCATTGGTGGGAAATTCAACTTCTCAGAGGCCGTTCTGCCCGGTGGCTCCGCAGGCAAGTTTACCTCGCTCTATGGCACCAATATGGCGATGTTCTCCAGCGCCAGCACGGATGCCAAGGCCGCCGCGTGGGACTTTATGAAGTACTTGACCAACGCCGATGCGAATGCTCAGTTCGTCAAGGCGACCGGGTATATGCCTATCCGCAAATCCGCCTATGAGGGCTCGACGTTGAAGAGCTACTTCGAGCAGAATCCCGCGCGCCAGGCTGGCCCCGAGTCACTTCAGTATGGCTTTGTGCCCAGCATTCTGCCCGCCTGGGACGACTGCCGCACAGTCATCACCAGCAATTTTACCAGCGCGCTTACCAGTCAGCTTTCCGAGAGCGCCGCCTTGCAGAAGATGACGCAGGGCTGTAGTACAAAGCTAGCTGAAGGCTAAGATACCTTATGTAGGAAATGATGTGATGCCCCGTGTAGCCTGAGGCTACACGGGGCATCACATCATTTCCTACATACGTCCCATTTACGCTCTAGAGGCTTGAGGATAGATCTCTGTACCCTCTGCCTCAGCCGCCCAGGACGAGCGCCAGCTTGCCCGTAAGGCGGCTAGCAGGCGAAGAACGGCCAGGACCACAAACGCGAAGATCGACAGGATGATCCAGCCCGCAGCATAAGAACCACTCGTCTGTTTGATTGACCCCAGCAGGAAGGGGAGAACAAAGCCGCCGATACCACCCAGGGCGCCTACCAGGCCGGTCGCGATCCCAATCGTGCGCTGGAAACGCTGTGGCACAAGTTGGAAGACCGCGCCATTGCCCATGCCCATAAAGGCGATGCCAACGATGAAAAGGGCCCCTGTAAAACCAATCGGCAGAAGCAACGAGGCCAGTGCGTACGTGCCAGCAATCAAGAGCAGCAGGATGGAGAGCACACGCACACCTCCCAGCCTATCCGCAATGTATCCCCCCAGCGGACGTAGCGTACTTCCGGTAAAAGCAGCGCCAGCAGCCCAGTAGCCCGCCTCCACTCCTGGCAACCCAAACTGGTTATGATAGAACTGGGGCAGGAAGGTTCCCAGGCCAACAAATCCGCCAAAGGTGACGCTATAGAGCAGGCAGAACCACCACATATCCGCTGTGCCCAGGGCGCGCACATAACTGGCGATGGGTGCCGCTTCAGGGCGCGTTGGACTCTCCTTCGCCAGCAACACAAATGCCAGCAACACCAGCACCAGGGGGATCATCGCCAGGCCCAGGACGGCATGCCACCCATAGGCTCTCGCCAGGCTGGGGGCCGTGGCGTTGGCTATGACGGTACCGATATTGCCCGCCGCCGCAATTCCCATCACGAGACCCTGCTGCGTGGGAGGATACCAGCGACTGGCCAGCGGCAGCGCCACTGCGAACGAGGAGCCTGCGACCCCAAGCATCAGGCCAATGCAGAGCACCTCTGGAAAGCTTACCGGCAGCAACCAGCCCAGGAGCAGGGGCAGAAAGAGAAATGTCAGCAAGCCTATGCCAATCCACTTCCCGCTATAGCGATCACTGAGCAGTCCCGCAGGCAGACGGATCAGCGAACCACTGAGCGTAGGTAAGGCGACCATGAGTCCCTGCTGCGCAGCATTGAGCTTGAGTTCGGGCGCGATAAAGACGCTGAGAGAACCCAGGAGCACCCAGATGGTAAAACAGGTATCAAAGTGGAGAAAAGAGGCGATCACGGTCGAGATAGAGCCGGGACGCGCGCTTCCCTTCGTAGATAAAAAAGGCATAAAGAACTCCCTTTCTTCGCTTGCTAAATACGGAGAAATAGTATCGAGGAGTGCAGCCCTTAACTGCAGCTACGCCAGGTAGCTGACAAGGGCTTTCACCAGGTGTCCCATCTTTGGATGCTCAGGGATAACGCGCGGTGTCACCCCATAGCTCTGCAACACTCCAGTGCAGGTCGGGCCAATGGAGGCCACAAGCGTCCTAGTATTGAGGGCCTCGGTAAGCTGGCTACTGAGTTGAAGCTCCTGGGCGATGCGAAACAGGTGCCGGGCCTGGACCTGGCTGGTGAAGGCAAGCGCATCTATCTCGCCCGCGACGATGCTCTTAACCAGGCTACGTAAGGGCGCCAGGTCTGTGGGTAGCAGCCATTCATAGAGGCAAAGCTCCTCCAGCCGGGCACCACGCTGGCGCAATTCTTCCGTGAACTGGGCGTTGTGCTCACCATAATGCACCACACCTGTGACTTTATCCGCCAGATCAAAGGGGGCCAGCACCGCCAGAAGCTCATACGTGGTATAGGGCTCTGGAGCGCTGGCGGCCACGGGAATACCATAACGCTTCAGCGCTGCGACTGGTTTCGGTCCACGACACACAATCGTCGTAGCACGCAACGCCTCCACTAGCTCTACCTGGCAGCCTAACTTTTCGGCCTCACTATACAGAGCTGTGACTCCTACACCGGTAAAGAAAACAAGCATCTGGATCTCTCCCCCTGAGAGCCGGACGAGAAAATTCGCGACCTGCGGCCCACACTCTCGCGCTACCTCGCGCACCGCAGGTACGCTCACCAGGTTCAAGGCTCCATGACGGCGCAGAAGGTCGGCCATCTCTCCCGCCATGCGCGTCTCAAGTAGCACGATGCGTGCGTGCTGCAATGTCATATGTATGCTCCTTGTGCTACAGGCTCAGCAGGATCTCGCCTGCCTCGCTTACCTGGAGCACGTAGGTTTTGAGCGCCGGGCAGGTATTGCCAATCGACTCGCCCGTTCCCAGGTCAAACCTGAAGGAGTGTAAGGGACAGATAACCTGCTCATCGCCCGTCAGGCCGTCCGCCAGCGGGCCTTGCCGGTGGGGACAGGCGGCCTGCGTGGCGAAGAGTTTGCCGCTACGTGTGCGGAAGACGGCGATCTCGGTCTCTCCAAGCTGAAAGGTGCGTCCCTCGCCCAGAGGCAGGCGCGTCTGTGGACCAAGGTTGTAGACGACCTTGCCCGGTGGTAGCATGATACTCATCGATGTTCTTCCCCTTTCGTCTCGTCGGTTAGCTGTTTAGGGTACAATGCTTGTTCCTACTGGTTGGAGTGCTTCGGCGAATTGCGCGGGGGTCGCAGGCTGGTGGGCCTCCTGCCAGGGATCGACATAGGCATCCACCGCGGCCTGGATCTCCTGGTCCAGCCTGGAGGCGATGCCCTCGCTGTCTTCGACAAGCACCTGGCGCAGGTACTCGATTCCCAGGCGCTCCACCAGGTCATAGGTACGCTCCAGGTACCTGGCGTTCTCACGATAGTACTGCATAAAGCGTCCCATGTAGAGCAGTACCTCGTCATGGGTCTCAACGGTACAGAGTACATCCCCTTTGCGCACTTTCGAACCCGCGCCTCCGCCAATATAGATCTCCCACCTTCCTCCCTCAATCGCCATAGCACCCAGGTCTTTTGTCGTCGCCTCTGAGCAATTGCGTGGGCAACCTGTCGTCGCCAATTTCATCTTGTGTGGAGATTCAACACCCTGGAAGCGCTTCTCGATCTTGATCCCCAGCCCGGTGCTATCACCCACGCCATAGCGGCAGAACTCCGAGCCGAGGCAGGTTTTACAGGTGCGGAAGGCCTTGGAGTAGGCATGGCCCGAGGGCATGCCCAGGTCGCGCCAGACATCGGGTAGGTGCCTCTTGGGAATACCAACGAGGTCGATACGCTGTCCGCCCGTCAGCTTGACCATGGGCACATCGTATTTGAGCGCCACATCAGCGATACGCCGGAGCTCCTGGCCCGTGGTCACGCCTCCATAGATACGCGGAATAACGCTAAAGGTACCGTCATTCTGGATATTAGCGTGTACCCGGTCATTGATAAAGCGTGCATCTCGCTCATCTTCGTACTCTTTGCCCCAGATAGTCTTGAGCAGGGAAGCCAGCCCGGCCTTGCTGGTGGGATCTTCCTTGCCGTCTGCCAGGGCGCGAAAGACCGCTGAGACACTGCGCAACTCCTGCTCTTTAATGGTCTTGATGAGATCCGGCTTCTTCAATGGGACACCCGGAACATAGTAATGCAGCGCGGGATCATCGACAACCAGCCCATCGGAGGCCAGTTCCAGCAGGGCTTGAACCTGAGGCTTACAGGAGCCACAGCCAGTTCCAGCACGCGTGGCGTTACAGAGCATAGGCAGCGAGCGCTTCCCCTCGCGCACCGCCGCGACGATCTGCCCCTTGGAGACACCATTACAGTTACATATCTGTGCGTCATCCGGCAGGTCGGCGACATCGAACGCTTTACTCTCGCCAGTCAGCGCAAAAAGTAGCTCGGCACGGTTCTCTGGCAACTTATCGCCACGGTCAAAGTGTTGCAGCAAGCGCGGTGTAGTCGGCCCATCGCCCATGACAATCGCGCCCAGCAAGCTACCATTGCGAATGACGAGCTTCTTGTAGATACCACGGCCCGGCTCGCTATAGGTCACGACTTCGTCGTCTGGCAGACTACGATCTTTCTCGCCCATCACAGCCAGCTCCATACCCATGACCTTTAGCTTGGTCGATTCCTTGGAGCCACGATAGAGCGCGTTGGCCGTAGGGCTGGTCAAACGTTCAGCAAGGACGCGAGCCTGCTCCCAGAGTGGCGCGACCAGTCCATACACCCTGCCCCGGTGCTCGGCGCACTCGCCAAGTGCAAAGACATCCTGCGCGCTGGTCACAAGGCCATCATTGACTAGAATCCCCCGCTCACAGGCGATACCCGCCTGACGCGCCAGCTCCATATTAGGACGGATACCCGCCGCGATGACCAGCATATCGCACTCCAGACGTGTGCCATCTTTAAAGCCCAGGCCCGTGACGCTTGTCCCTCCCACGACTTCTGTCGTGAGCTTCCCTAGCCAGAGCTGAATGCCCAGTTTTGCGATCTCGGCCTGAAGCAGCTCGCTCGCTGGTTCATCCAGTTGCACATTCATAAGCGAAGTCGGCAGGTGGACCACGTGTACCTTGCTGCACCGGTTGGAGAGGCCACGGGCTGCCTCTAAACCTAGAAGGCCCCCACCGATGACGACGGTGCTACGCGCCTGGGCGGCGTATTTGATCATTGCGTCACAGTCATCGATGGTGCGAAAGGCAAAGGCCCCCGTTTTTAGTCCCCCATCCTCTCGCAGCAGATTCTTCAATGGCGGGAGAAATGGCTTGCTGCCTGTCGCGATCACGAGTTTGTCGTAAGTCGTGATCGTCCCATCGCTAGCATAGACCGCCTTATTCTCGGTATCAATGGTATGAATGTGCATGCCAACGCGCAAATCGATATGATGCTGTGCGTACCATGCGAGGGGATTGATAAAGATATCCTGGGGATCATGGCTCCCCGCCAGGACATTTGAGAGCAGAATACGGTTATAGTTGCCGTAGGGTTCGTCACCAAAGACGACGATTTGATAGCGTTCATTTCCACCGCGAGCCACAATCTCCTCTACTAGCCTCGCTCCCGCCATGCCATTGCCGATCACAACCAGGCGTTCCTTCATGCAGGTTCTCCCTCCGCTTGTTCTAACTTCTTATGCGAAAACCAACGCCGCTCTCGCGGCTAGCGCTTTCGCGCTCAGGTTTTCGAAGAGGCACTAGCGCGTTCGATGCGAACCGCGCACACTTTAAACTCTGGCATCCGGCTGGTGCTATCCAAGACCGGATTGGTTAAGCGATTGACCGCATCTTTCCCTCCCCAGTGGAAGGGTACGAAAAGCGTATCTTCACGTATGTCCGAAGTGATCTTGACTGTGCCACAGATGGAGCCTCGGCGCGTGGTGAGCCTGGCGCGCGCTCCCTGCACCAGCCCATAGTGGCGAGCCGTGGTCGGGTGAATCTCGACGAAAGGCGCTGGGGCCAGCTCGCGTAAACGTGCTACACGCCGCGTCTGCGTTCCCGATTGATATTGCGCCAGCACACGCCCGGTCGTTAAGTAGAGGGGATACTCCTCGTCTGGAACCTCCGCTGGCGACTGGTGGCGCACGGGATGGAAGCGGGCCCGTCCGGAAGGTGTATGAAATGTCTGCTGAAAGAGCCGGGGCGTGCCAAAATGCTCCTCGCCTGGACAGGGCCAGAAGACCCCATTCCTGGCCTCGATCTTTTCATAGCTCATACCCGCATAATCCGCGCTCCCCCGTGCGCTGGCGCGACCCAACTCCTCGAAGACCTGGCGCGGCTCGCCATAGGCAAAGTAGCGCCCCTTCCCCAGCAATTCAGCCAGTTGACAGAGCATCTCGACATCTGTTTTCACTTCAGGTGGGGGCGTAAAGGCCCGTCGACGGCGAATGACGCGACCTTCAAGATTTGTCATGGTGCCCTCTTCTTCGGCCCATTGGGCCGATGGCAACACCACGTCGGCCAGTTGCGCGGTCTCCGAGAGAAAGAAGTCAGAAACCACCAGGCAGTCAAGCGCCTTGAGCCGTTCCTGGATATGCAGCGCGTTAGGGCTTGAAACCACGATATTGGAGCCAACAACCAGCAGCGTGCGCACGCCTCCCTCCTGCCCCAGGCCCTCTAGCAGCTCATAGGCCGATTTTCCCGGCCCGGGCAACTCCGACTCATCTATCTCCCAGACCTCAGCTATATGCTGACGCGCTCCTGGATCGCTAATCTTGCGATAGCCAGGGAGCTGGTCGGCCTTCTGGCCGTGTTCGCGCCCACCCTGACCATTCCCCTGCCCGGTTATACTACCAAAGCCGCTATAGATACGGCCAGGGAGGCCGAGTGCCAGCGCGACATTAATGTAAGCCAGGGTATTGCTCACTCCCTGGCTCTGTTGCTCGCTGCCACGCGCCGTCAGGATCATCGCCGAGCGTGCCCTTCCAAGCAGATGCGCAGCCTGGGTAAAGAGCGCCTCCGGAACGCCTGTGGCGCGCTCGACCAGTTCCGGCCAGTATAACGCAACACGCCCCTTGACCTGCTCAAAGCCCTCTGTCCGTTCGGCGATATAGGCTTTATCAATCAAGCCTTCTCGCACGAGGATATGCAGCAGTCCATGCGCCAGGGCCGCGTCCGAGCCAGGGGTCAGGCGGAGATGCAGGTGTGCGGCACGTGTGGTCACTGAGGCGCGTGGATCAATGACGATCAACTTCCCGCCATTTTGGCGTTGGGCCTCGAAGTACTGCATGAGGGGCGGCATGGTCTCCGCGATATTGCTGCCAATGAGCAGAATGACTTCAGCATGGGAAATGTCTTCCAGAGGAAAAGGCAGGCCACGATCAAGACCAAAGGCGGCCTGGCTGGCTGCGGCGGCCGAGGACATGCAGTAGCGTCCATTATAATCAATGTGCGAGGTTCCCAGAGCCACACGCGCAAACTTCCCCAGGAGATAGGCTTTTTCGTTTGTGAGCGAGCCACTCCCAAACACACCCACTGCATCGCGTCCATAGCGTTGCTGGGTCGCCTGAATAGCGGCGGCGACATGCGCTAAGGCATCTTCCCACGAAGCGGGAACCAGCCCTCCCTGCGCATCACGCAACAGAGGCGTACGGAGGCGGTCGGGGTGATTGAGTAGCTCAGCGGCGTTCCAGCCTTTGACACAGAGGGACCCGTTATTGACGGGAAAGTGTTCGTTCCCCTCGACCGTAACCTGGTCGCGAGGACCAGAGAGAAGCATGCCGCATTGAAGGGCACAGTAGGGACAATGAGTCGCGACCTGTTCAGTCGCTTTCTCCACGGATGGCGCAACGGTATTATGCACTTGTTCCCCCAATAAGACGGCTTTAACGCGTGCTCCCGCTAAACATCCGTGTTTAACAGAAGCCTCATCTCCTTGAGTGAACCAATCGCTTAGCCAGGGTATGGCTGGCAAAAATACTGCTGCATCGCATGCATACCCATCAGGTACTGGTTACTACTCGACACGCACTAATTCTTGACTCGTCATGTTAAATATTCACATGAAGCATCGCTAATACAGAGTGTACCATCGCATTAACGCAGGCGTTAGATACAAAAAGCATAAATTTAGCGTCCGCTCTTTTGTATGTTTTGCCGAAAGCTTCCTGGCACCTTCTCGCCTTATTGCCAAAGTTGCGTTTGTTGATCTACTTTATCATTATTGACAAATCCAGCTTTTCTTGAGTAATATATAAGACATAAGCTCTTCCCATTTTATAGCCTGCTTCCCACGCTTATACATAGAATAATGCTTATGCTTTAGCAGCGTCGGGCAGCTTGCTCGCACTTATTTCTTTATTTTTTACACCATTGAGGTCGCCCAATGACGACATCCGTACAACAAGACAGTTCTACCCCTCCTCCAGCCATCCATGTCCATCAGCTAAGCTTTCGCTATCGTAGCGCCAACGAGGATGATACAAGCCCCAAGACATCTACGGAGGAGGCTTCGGCTCCCTCTACGATTGAAGATATTTCTTTTACTCTCCCGGCGGGAGAACTCTTATTGATTGCTGGTCCTAGCGGCAGTGGCAAAAGCACACTGATCAAGTGCTTGAATGGGCTTATTCCCAATAGCTATAAGGGTGTGCTCAGCGGCGAGATTCAGCTCCAGGGGCACACTACAAAGGGCCTGAAGCTGCGTGACCTGGCTCACTATATTGGGACGATGCTCCAGGACCCGATAAGCAGGTCGTGGGCAGCACCGTGGAACAGGAGATCGCCTTTGGCCTGGAGAACCTGGCCGTGCCTCGTCCCGAGATGCGCCAGCGTGTAAGGAACTCCCTAGAGCAGCTACACCTGGAGCGCTATCAGGGACGCGAAACCTTCGCCCTCTCCGGAGGGCAGCGCCAACAGGTCGCGGCGGCTGGCATCCTCGTTATGCAGCCTGCGATCATGCTCTTCGATGAGCCCTTCGCTAACCTGGATGCCCGCGCGATTGATGAACTGGAACAACTCATCGCCAATCTGCGGGCCGAGGGACGTACTGTAGTGATTGTGGAGCACCGGGTTGAGGAGGCCCTGCGGCTCAATCCCGATAAGGTCCTGCTCCTGCGCGAGGGCAAACAGGCCTTCTTTGGCCCCACCGC
Source organism: Ktedonobacter sp. SOSP1-52 (assembly GCF_016587395.1). Classification (NCBI taxonomy): domain Bacteria; kingdom Bacillati; phylum Chloroflexota; class Ktedonobacteria; order Ktedonobacterales; family Ktedonobacteraceae; genus Ktedonobacter; species Ktedonobacter sp. SOSP1-52. The sequence continues at coordinate 592,144 of NZ_BNJH01000006.1, read as the reverse complement.
CCAATTCTTTGAGATCGCCGACCCTACCCAGGTCAAGCTCCCAGTTGAGGCCACGCTACGCACAATACCTGCAACAGCACAACCGCGCGATTGGCTGCTTCAGCCCATTACCCTGGGTGAGGAAGACCAGCAGCAAGCAACTGAGCCCATTCTTCGCTTTGAGGATGTCCACTACCGCTACGGGCTCTTCTCCGAAGAGATCCTGCGTGGCATCTCGTTTAGCGTACAGCGCGGGGAGACCATCGCGCTGCTCGGGCCAAACGGTTCGGGGAAGACTACCCTGGTCAAGCAAGCCCTCGGCCTGCTCCGTCCCACGAAGGGGCGCGTTAGCCTCTATCAGGACGATACACGTAAGCTCAGTGTGGCCCAGTTGGCCGCGCGCATTGGCTATGTCTTCCAGAGTCCAAACGCCATGCTCTTCGCACCTAGCGTGACTGAAGAAGCCAGCTTTGGTCCCACCAACCTGGGCTTTACAAAGGAGCGCGTCCAGGAAGCAGTGCAGACCTCGCTTAAAGCCCTTGATGTCGATGTCTTTGAGCAGCGCTCTCCCTTCTCACTCAGTTTTGGTCAACAGAAACGCGTCACTATCGCCTCGGTGCTTGCTATGCAAAGCAGTATTCTTCTGCTTGACGAGCCTACGGCAGGCCAGGATCACCGCTCATATATGAATTTTATGGAGCATCTGCGCGGCCTACCCGGCCTGGATGCACTGCTCTTTATTACCCATGACCTGGACCTGGCGCTACGCTTCACGCAACGCGTCCTCCTGCTTAAGGATGGGCACTTGGTTGCCGATGGCGCGCCGCTTGAGGTGCTCTCGGACGCAAAGCTCCTGGATGAATGTAATCTCCGCCCTACCTCTCTGCTGCACTACCTCTTAGGTACACTGCAACAGGTGAGCTAGACGCTCTCTTATCAGGAATTTTTCATGAAAGGAGGTGCATTACAGGGATCTATCTTTACCGGGGAAAGACTTTTTTACGGCCCTTGTATTTTCTTTTATCATTGCTACTCACTATTCACCCTCTTCGAGCGATTAATTTTGTTTTATCGCGGAAAGGATATTTCTCAATGGCAACCATTGAACAAACCGAGTCCAGGTCCAATTTCTGGAGCATTAGCGTTCGCCACGTGGTCTATGCAGCGCTTGGTGCGGCTCTTTACGGCGGCTTAAGCTACCTGAGCAATTTTATTCAGCTTCCCAGCGCGGGCAATGTCTCGCTGCGCCCGGCCATTGTTATCCCCCTGCTCTTCGCGGTCCTATATGGCCCCTGGGTCGGACTCTTCGCTGGAGGCATAGGCAACATTCTGGGTGACTGGCTCGGTGGCGGCTTCTACTGGAACTGGGACGTTGGTAATGCTCTTATCGGCTTTATCGCTGGTGTGGCCATCTTTTACACACTTGGGCGCTACAATACCACACGTAAGATCGTTATCGCCGAGGTCTTTAGCGCTATCGGTATTATCGTTGGTCTCGCCTTCGCTTCGTACACTGAGATCTGGCTCTCGAAGATCAGCTTTACAACGGCAACCCTCGGGTACCTGACACCAGCAGCCCTCTCTGACCTGGTGAATGGCTTGATTCTGCTGCCAATCTTGCTTGTAGCATATAATGCGGCGGTGAGACGCACTGGACGCGGTTAAGAGACGCACACGGAGCATACCTCTCAGGTGTGCTCCATACCTTTCTTTGATAAGGGTAGGCCCATGCTATGCTAATAAATTTTCCCTATGTCGAGCGCGACACACCAGTTCATCGTCTAGATGTGCGCGCAAAGCTGCTCTTTCTGGTCGCTTTCAGCCTGATGGTCGCTCAGACTTCGAATTTCTGGTTCATGCTGGCAGCATTTCTCGTATCCGCTTTCTATTACCAGCAATGCCATCTACATTGGCGAGAAACCAGGACAGCCTGGCGCTTCGTCATTGTGCTCAATATCATGATTGTACTGGGCAATTTCTTTTTAACCAATGGCGCGATTGTGCGCGGTGTGGATGTCGCTTCTTTCCATGTTCTCACACATATCTCCTTTCCCGGCTTCATCTCACATGCCCCCTATCTCAGCATTATTTCGCTTCCAATAAGCATCGAAAGCCTGGTCTTTCTCCTGACGCAGGCGCTCCGCAATTTTAGCATCGCTTTCCTGGCGATTTCATTCCCCTACACCACCAACCCGGGCCATATCGCATCTGGCATCAAAGGCCTGGGCCTCTCTGACTGGATCGCCTACGCCATCGAACTCTCATTTCGCTTCCTTCCCAGCGTGGGCCGCGATTTTAGTACGACGCTTGACGCCCAGCGCGCACGCGGCTTTGAGCTTGACAAGCTGCGCGGCGGCATCTTCGGTAAGATCGCGCGCCTGGCCCCACTCATCGTACCTCTGGTCATAGGCTCCATTCTAGGAGCAGAAGATATCATCAGCGCCATGGAGCTACGCTGCTTCGGCGTGGGCAAACGCACCTGGCTCTATGAAGCACATGCGCGCCGCAGTGATATCGCCTTGATCGCTCTCTGTATCATAGCCTTCGTCTGCGTAACGTCATTCAATATTCTTGGTGGCTTTTCAAGCTTCAGCATCTTCCACACACTCCATACTCAGGGCATCCCCGCCTCCTGGCTACATTAAATATATTTGGGATGTATAGCGCTTTTGTCGTACAGCAAAAGCGCTATACATCCCAAATATATTCCTCTCCAGGCATTTAGGAGAGCGTTACACTGAAAGCATCACGTATACTTGTTATCAAGCCAATTGATCGCTCTACCTGGCCTGCACTGCGCTCCAATCGGGCAACTTTAAGGCATTCCCATACGTGATAGAGACAACACCTCAACCATATTACGTGCTTCTAGTTTAATTGAGAACTTCTTACATATCGTCCGATTACTTTAGATAGTATGATAGTGCATCCCATCCATTATAGGGTCCATGCAAGCATGGACTCCTCCCGCTCGCCGGGATAAGTCTGTAGGGTCCAAGCTAGCTTGGACTTGTGATTAAAGTGCCCACCGTGGCTCTCAAGAAAGGGTAGAGCTATGTATGATCCTAATGCCCATGATGATAGCCATCATGGGGAACTTGAACGCACAAAAATAACCGAGCCGACACCAAGCTACCGGCCAGCAGATAACTGGTCGCCTCGGCAGGTATACCAGCCCTGGCAGGCTTATAATCAAGAGTACAAAGAGTACTACAACGCACCTACCGTGGGAGCGCGTCCATCCCCACCACAGCCCCACAATGACCGCGTTCTACGCTCCATACTCCTGACCCTGCTGTGCGCAACCGCCTTTGGGGCAATGCTCTTTGGGGCTGGCTGGACCTTTGGTCGCAACAGCGTCGGCACCGGAATCCCATCTGTACAGCCTATCGCAGTTACCTCTATGAGCGAGGCCCGTCTCAAGGTAGTCAGCCGCATTCAGCCCTCGATGGTGCAGATCAACTCGCAGCAGGAGACCAGCAACTCTGTTGGTTCTGGCGTCATCGTCGATCAGCGAGGCTATATCGTCACCAACAATCACGTGATCAGCAACGCCCAGAACATTCGCGTTCAGTTGCCCAATGGACACCAAACAGCCGGCCAGTTGGTGGGAGCCAATGCCGATTATGACCTGGCGATCATCAAAGTCACTACATCCACGCCACTTACACCCGCGACCCTGGGTGACTCCTCCGGGCTTCAGGTGGGACAGGATGTGCTCGCCATCGGTAGTCCGCTGGGCATCAGCAAAACTGTCACCAGCGGCATCATCAGCGCGGTTGGACGCACGATCTCCGAGGGGCATGGCGTCACCCTGCACAGCGCGATACAAACGGATGCCCCTATCAATCCGGGCAATAGCGGCGGCGCCCTGGTCGATATGCAAGGGAACCTGGTCGGTATCCCCACGCTGACGGCGATTAATCCCGAATTCAATACGCCTGCCAACGGCATGGGCTTTGCCATTCCCTCCAACAAGGTCAAAGAGGTAATGGACCAGTATATCCGCTAGCCTCGCGGCTTCAGCCTTTTATTACAGCTGTGTACATATGGAGAGACAGGTAAAAATTCACATGAGTGATGGGGTAGGATTGGCAGCAGATAGCTGCCAATCCTACCCCATCACTCATGTGAATTTTTCTAAATTTAGAAACGCCTGAAGGCGTTCCTCGCCCATGAGAACAGTCCAGGTTTGCCTGGACCCTACAACGTGTCGATATACCGATGATAAGTGTTAGAACGCTAACTTGCACGCACGCCCTGCAAAACCACCTGGCGCTTGGCCGTCGATGTCTTGCGCTCAGAGAGGGCCATCTCGAACAGGCGGAACAAAGCCAGGAGATCCACATGCTGTTTCAGTATATAGAGGTGGCGCCTGGTTGCCGCCTCAGCCAGGGGCTCATCAAAAATCTGGACACAGGAGAGGAGGGCCGGGACATCGGCTAGTTCCGACTGCGCATGTAAACGATCATAGAGTTCAATCCCATTCATATCGGAAAGAGCATAATTGAGTAAGAAGACATCAGGCTTTAGCTCTCTCGCCACATCCAATGCCACTTCGCCAGAAGAAATATAGATGAGATGGTAGTGCTCGCCTCCCCACGTGACTTGCAGGCCAGACACCTCATTCGCAAAGGTGAGATGCCCCACCACCAGAATCTTCTTCATAAAAGTACGTCCTTTACTTTTTGTAATAGATAAAAACCAGGCTCTTCTTGAATGTCACAGGTGCAAAAATTCACATCAAGAGCTGGCTGCTGTAAAAAGGTATAATGATGCTCCATTCTAATACGCATCAGCGAACAGAAGAGTCTCACTTATATCTTTTTCCCTATACGGAAGAGCCTGTATCTTCTCACGCCGGGTCAACGTGCTAGCTAACAGAAGCTATAAAATTTTGAGAGGAGCAGCCTACTTATGACGGAACCATATGCACGCCTGGAGAAGTTTCTGAATGGAGTGCAATACCCTACGACGAAAGCCAACCTGGTGGCCTACGCCAAACAATATGGGGTAGAGCAACAGATTAGCGATAAGCTTGTAGAGCTTCCCGAACGTAAGTTTGATACTCTGGCAGACGTGTTGCGTGACCTGGGGTTGGAACGTGGTTCAGAGGCAGAGGTCCATACCGATCTTCACGTCCGCTCAACCAACTATAACGGCAACATTCCTCAGGGTGGTAAAGGAGAATAAATCTAACCTTCCCTTCACTTCCTGAAAGGTAGCAGTTCACGACCTTGCATCAGCGAGGCGGGATACTTCCTATTCGAAAACCTGAGCGCGAAGCGCTAGCCACGACAGTGGCGTTGGTTTTCGCAATAAGAATATTGAGAGAGAAAGAAGTCATATGGAACAACATCTTCCAGGTCAGCAGCCAACAAAGCGCGTCGCGATCCTGGTCGAGAGCGCTTTTGAAGACAGCGAATTTCTCATCCCGTACAACGCGCTCCAACAGGCGGGCGCGGATGTTAAGATACTGGGCTCTCGTGGCCATGTCTCTTATGCAGGGAAGCAAGGTAGAATTTCGATTAATGCGGATGCCAGCACTGCCGAGGCACTGGCCAGGTCATTCGACGCCATCTGTATTCCAGGTGGCATGGCACCTGATACCATGCGTACCAATATGCGCACTGTCCACCTGGTACGCGATGCGTTGCAACAGGGGAAGTTGGTCGCCGCCATTTGTCATGGACCACAGGTTTTGATCGAGGGAGATCTACTACGCGGTAAGAACGCGACCGGCTTTCGCGCGATTCGCAAAGATATACAAAACGCGGGAGCAACCTACATTGACGCGCCCCTGGTAGAGGATGGCAATCTACTTACCGCACGTCGACCAGGTGATCTCCCCATTTTCGCGACAGCATTGTTACAACGCCTGGGCCTGGAGATAGAGGGCAAGAAGTTGTACGATATCAACAATGTCGAAGTTCCCTGGTGGCAGGTCGCCGAGTACTGGGGTGGCAACAGTAAAGGTCAGATCACCGAAGCTATTGAACACGCCTTCCAGGATGAGCAGTATGCGGCGGATATGTGCCTGCAACATGCGCAAAAAGTCGGTGACAAAGGGCTACAGATCATCTACCAGGATCTAGGGGATGAAGCCAGGCAACATATGCAGCTTCTGACCCGGCGCTTGCACGACCTGGGTGGCAATCTTCAACCGGTCAACCAGGATGGCGCCCGTGAGGCCAGGCAGGACTGGCACAACATACACGATAGCCAGGCTGTCCTGCTGCATGTGCTCGACCACCTACAAGCACGAATCACTAGCGTTTACCAGATGAGTTCAACCCTGACAGATCCCATCACGGTCGCCATCCTTGACCATATGGAGGTCTCACTCGCGAAATCTGAGCAAAACCTGGTCAATGCCCTGCAACAGCGCCTGCTGGGAGCAACCATAGAGAGCACCAGGAAGCAGGCAAGACCATAGTGCTATTGACATACACGCCTACTATACATTTTTTACACTTGAAGTGCAGGTATATAGACACCTGCACTTCAAGAAAGGATCAGCGCAATATGGAAGCTGCACTCCCCTATCTGCTTGTGATCGCCTTTTTTATTGTACTTGCCATACTGGTGGTATTATTCGCCCGCTCTTCCCTGGCTGCATCTCCTTCCCAGCCAGCCAAAGAAGAGCACCCGCAAGAAAAGGAAGAGTTTATTTAAGAGAAATAGAGGATACGGTGTAAAAAGGCGGTAGGCCGTTCCACACCATACCCTCACAGGAAACCTTTTCTCTGCTTGCTACGTGTTGTTTTAATACAACTCCTCTGCATGCAAGAAGATAATCGAGGCAGATCATGCAAACCCTCCCAAATTGGAACGAGGACACCTGCTTCATCCCAATCAACGAAAATCTCACCCTGGCTGGTAATCTACGTGTTCCACCTGAGCCAGCGGGCATTGTTGTCTTTGTACACGGCAGTGGAAGTGGGCGCTTCAGTCCACGTAATCAATTTGTGGCACGCTGCCTGCACAATATTGGCATTGCGACCCTCCTCCTCGATCTACTTACCGAGCAAGAAGAGATCCTCGACCAGGTACACGCACACCTGCGCTTCAATATAGCCCTCCTGAGCGAGCGCGTGCTTGGTGCAACACAGTGGCTCTTCACACGGCCCGAGGTGGCACATCTCAAGCTCGGCTACTTTGGTGCGAGCACAGGGGCAGCTGCGGCTCTGGTTGCTGCCGCGCAACAACCCCGCCTGGTTGCTGCCGTGGTCTCACGTGGGGGTAGGCCAGACCTGGCCGGGAACATGTTAGAGCAGGTTCAGGCACCAACCCTGCTCATCGTCGGCTCGCGTGATGAAATCGTTATCCGCCTGAACGAGGAGGCCTACGCACACCTTCACGTCGAGAAATGCCTCGAAATCGTCGCGGGCGCGACCCACCTATTCGAAGAGCCTGGCACACTGGAACAAGTCGCTACTCTGGCTGGCCAATGGTTTACACGCCACCTCGCTTCTCAAGCAACAGGTACGACACACTAGCGATCCAGATAGCGGATTCGCCTCATGGTCCATTATCGGATATACTCGTCTCATAAAGAAGAATGCGTAGCACGTAAGCCACTACACTAAAGGAGGCAACTTAGAGGAGAGGTACGCATGAGCTACATTTATCGCGATCGCAACGACGCCGGGAGGCAGCTAGCCACACTACTGACAGCTTACGCCAATCAGCCTCAGACCCTGGTCCTGGCTCTTCCTCGTGGTGGAGTACCAGTGGCCTATGAAATAGCGCACCAGCTCCAGTTACCGCTCGATGTCTTCCTGGTCCGCAAACTCGGCGTCCCTGGACAGGAAGAGCTGGCCATGGGAGCCATAGCCAGTGGTGGTATTCGTGTCCTGAATGAGGATGTCGTCGAACACTTACGTATACCTGGACCAGTCATTGAGGAGGCAACCAGGCGCGAGCAGCGAGAACTTGAGCGACGCGAACGCCTCTATCGCGCCAACGCACCACCACCCATATTTGCGGACAGAACCATTCTTCTGGTGGATGATGGTCTGGCGACAGGCGCCAGCATGCGTGCAGCCATTCAAGCTATCAAACATCAGCACGCAGCTCACCTGGCGGTGGCCGTACCAGTCGCGGCTATGCCCACCTGCTTCTTGCTGCAAAGTGAGGTTGATCGCCTCATCTGTGCTCAGACGCCCGAGCCATTCTACGGCGTTGGCTATTGGTACCAGGACTTCGCCCAGACCTCCGATGAGCAAGTACGGGAACAGCTCGCGCTTAATCGCCAGGAACTCCATGAGCATGCAACCTGAAATGCATGCAGAGGCGCTCTTCCTCCTAGCTGAGTCAACGAAGGTTCGCGGCTAATCGTGTTTCTGCTAGCAAGCAGACACTATTGGATGACATGCCGCTTTTGCAGAGCTATGTCGCCCGTCGTGTCTTCCTTTGCCATGGACAGGATACAACGATAGAAAGAAAGAGGAGTACGCATGCAAGAGAAACAGGCAACCAATACCGACAACGTGCAGTACGACTTGATTAGCAGCCTGTACCACTCGCTACAGGCTGCACAGACCTGCGAGGCCTACGCCAAGGACGCGCAGCAGAGCGGGAACCAGGACCTGACCCAATTCTTTAGGGACGTTCAGCAAGACTGTAACAAGCAGGCGCAACGCGCCCGAGAGCTCTTGGACCAGATGCGCCCCTCCAGGTAGGGAGATTTGTCGTAAGTGAAATAGTGTGCCCTGGCAGCCCCTAGTTGCCAGGGCGAGCGCCGCAGGCGCGAGAAACCAGGCAACAATACATCCTGTTATGCGCATATATTTGCCCTGGCAAGCCGGTAGAATGGTAGCAACAGCAAAAAACTCTACACAAAAAAACTCTCAGATCTACATATTCAGCAAAGGGCAAGCGCATGAGCGGCAGCAATCATTCAGATGAAACACCTGATCACGAACAGCCTACAGAACCTACGCGTCCAGCGGGCTATGGGCAACCTGTTCCAGAACATCACGACCGCAGACGCAACTGGCCGTTCTTCGCGGGCGTCCTGGCAGGCATCTTCCTTGTCTGTGTTCTCGCGGCACTCCTGCTAAGTCAGAGGCCACTGGGCGTCCTCAATCCAGCTAATCCCCAGGCCACGCCCACCCAGCAGGGCGCCAATGTCCAGATCGATCAGATACGCAGGAAGGTCGCGGACAGCGTCAAGCCCACGATTGTTCAGATTAATGTGAAGACCAGTAGCGGTGGTTCGCTTGGCTCTGGCATCATCATCGATAAGCGCGGCTATGTCGTGACCAACAATCACGTCGTCGAGAATGGGCAGAACGTTGAGGTGCAGCTCGCCAGCGGAGAGCAGCTTCCAGCACAAATTAGAGGCACAGATCCCACCGATGACCTGGCCGTGCTCCAGATCAAGCCCACCCGCAATATGCCGGTCGCGACCCTTGGGGACTCCTCAAGGGTCTACGTTGGCGAAACCGTCATGGCTATCGGCAATCCTCTCGGCATCACCCAGACTGTCACCAGCGGCATTGTCAGCGCCCTCAACCGCATAGTCTCCGAGGGCAGTGGCGGCGCCGTTCTCCCCGATACGATCCAGACGGACGCGGCAATCAATCCAGGCAATAGCGGCGGCGCCCTGGTTGATATGAATGGTAACGTGGTTGGCGTACCCACGCTGGCGGCAATTGATCCCGAGTTTAAGACCCCCGCCTCCGGCGTTGGCTTTGCTATTCCTGCCAATCGCGTCAAGTTTATCGTGCCGCAGATCATCAAAGACGGACGCGTCACCAACTCCGGGCGCGCAGCCCTGGGCATTACAGCCCTCCCACTTACTCCCTTTATCGCGCAACAACGTAACCTCTCCGTCACAAAGGGTCTACTGGTTGCAGAGGTGCAAGCAGGTGGGGCCGCCGAACAAGCAGGCATCCAACCAGGGGATGTCATCACTCAGATCGATAACGTCTCCGTCGAGCAAAACGAAGATGTTAGCCACTATCTGCTGACCAAAAAACCCGGTGACAAAGTGACGGTAAGATACGTCCGAGACAACAACCGGGCAACGGCTCTCGTCACCCTGGGCGAGCTACAAATCCCTACCACCTGAGATACTGAAAGCCTCCCCAGAGTAGCCGTGTACGCCTGTAGCGGGCGGTGGACCCGTTACGGGCGTACACGGCTACTCTGGGTCTAGAGCTGCGGATGGGTTGCCTTGTTTTCCTCGATTTTGGGCGCACTTGCCTCTGGTTCCAGGTTGACGACAATTGGTTCCTGCCCAGTGCGAATAATCACCCAGCGCGAGGGTGTGTCTGGAGAGGGATTGATCTCCTGGTGCGGCACAAAGGGCGGGATATAGATAAAATCGCCCGGCTCAACCTCCTCGCTGTATTGCATTCCCTCGCCCCAGCGCACCTGGCTGTGGCCCGAGACCACGTAGATAACCGTCTCCAACTCGCCATGATGGTGTACACCACTAGCGACCCGGGGCTGCACAACCGTGATACCAGCCCAGATGCCCTGTGATCCGGCAAGCTCACGCGAGACAGCAGCGACCCGCTCCATCCCCGGTGTCTGCGGCGTATTTGCGTCAAACTGCGACGGTTTAATCACGCGCACCGTTGCCTGCTGCTCCAGCCCTGGCTGAACGCCTTCCTGTCCACTCATATCTCCTCCTTATTAAGACTCTTTTGAGCTTATTGTACATTACTGGAGCACTCGGCAACAGCTATAGCCTCTTCTACATCGCTCAAGCACAAAACACAGTTACGCCCTTTAAACTCAATAATATGTAGTGAGAGTCCGCCTATAATGGAAGTGCCAGCACCTGCCTGCTGAGTACAAGCTGGAATGGAGGTGGAGAACGGAGAACGAGAATGTATAATGCAGATGGCAGATGCCCTTTAAAGGGAGGTCTGCACGAGTACGAAAAGGAGGACTCTGTGATCCAACATCTCACGCGCAAGGTGTGCCTCTTTGCGCTGTCTCTCGCTCTACTCCTGGCGAGCGGACAAACGTTAAGCGTCTCAGCACATACGCACAGCCAGTTGAGTAAGTTACCTGTACAACTCAACGCGAAGGCCAGTCTGAGCCACGATCCACGCGGGATGGCCTACTTCGCCCTACGTAACAATGGACTTCATGCGATTGTCACGCTGAATGGACTGGCGCCCAATAGCGTACACCCGGCGCATATCCACAGCGGCACCTGCGAACAGAGCCAGGAGGGCGCCATCCTCTATTCGCTCCCTAACATCACTGCCGATAAACACGGCCTGGCCTACCTGGATACCACCATCAGTGGCTTTAGTATACCCACGACGGCCTTAGCACTCAACGTCCATAATGGGCCGACTCTCGGGAGCGCGATGCAAAAAGTAGCCATTACCTGTGGTGACATTAAGTTCTCCAAAACACGCGCCGATGTCACAATGGGTCCAACCAACGATCCCAACGAGGCCGTCAGTGGATCTGCCACCCTGGCACTCAAAGACCGTGTCCTTACCGTCACTCTGGCGCTCCAGGGCCTCGCCCCCGGCAGCACCCATGCCGCGCACATCCATTCGGGTAGCTGCTATCGCTCTGGCCCGGTCGTCCACGCCTTCCCTGTTGTGACCGCCAGCGCCCAGGGTACCGCCCAGGTCACGGCAAGCTTTAACAACATCGACACCATCCCCGCCTACGGCTGGTACATCCACGTCCACGACTCAACCGACCTCTCAACCCAGACAGGATACAATCCCATCTCCTGCGGCAATATCGTGCGAGGATAAAGAGCACATGAGAGATGCAGGCCGATGCCTGCACCTCTCATCTTATTTTTGTGCTGTGCCCTGGCAGCCTGCGGCTGCCAGGGCACAGCACACCTCCTACCAATGTATGATATTATATGCGCTGTACGCTTGTTTACATAGAAATAAGTATAGACGTTCTCAAGGAGATTCTCTGTGTTTAACGTTTGTCCACAGTGTGGCGAATATTCGGTTGAGAAAACAGTCGATCCCTCTGGACCCTACGCTGTCTGCCCATTTTGCCACTATGCGCATCCATTTCTACAGCAACCGTTGTTCATCATTACAGGTCCCAGCGGCGCGGGGAAAACGACGGTCTGCCTGGAACTGGTTTCACACCTGCACGAGTGCGTTGTTATGGAATCAGATATTCTCTGGGGCCATAATCCTGAGGGCTATCACGAGACATGGTTACGGATCGCGAAAAACGTTGGTCAGGCCGGTCGTCCCGTCGTTCTCTGTGGCACCGCGCTTCCTGAGCATTTGGAAACGCAGCCTGAACGCCGCTACTTTTCGACGATACACTATCTCGCGATGGTTTGTGATGACGCCTTGTTGGAAGAGCGCCTGAAGCTTCGGCCCGCGTGGCGTAATTCAGGCTCGAACAATGTTGTTGAGCGGATGATACAATTTAACCGTTGGCTCAAAGAGCACGCGAGTACGACCAATCCCCCCATGACCCTCTATGATAATAGCCACCAACAACTTCAAGAGACAAGCGAAGAGATCGCTCAGTGGATACGTCAACGGCTCTAGCAAAATGAGCAACTGGAAAGGTTCGCCACAATGACAATTCTTGAGACGCCCCGCCTGCTGCTACACCCCATCCAGCTTGAGGATGCATAGGCAATCTCTAAAAACCAGCCTTCTAGCTTGGAAGGCTGATTTTAGAGAGAGGAAATTTACCAGGCGGGTGCCCAGATACCAAATTCGTTGTTATCGAGGTCAGCGAATTGAGCCCATTTGCCCCAGGGTTGAGTGGTAAGTTCCTGGGTAAGAGTAACCCCACGAGCCTTGAGAGTGGCGCAAGTTTCTTCTATATTGTCGGTATGCAGGACGAAGCCAGTCATGCCCGTTGCGTTGCCGCCACTCTGGCCACGCAGACCCAGCATGATATGGGTCTGTGTGCCGGGAAGGGCAATTTCAAGCCAGCGCTCAGTTTCGCTCATCGGCTGGTCATCTACCTTTTCAAAGCCGAGCTTGTGAACATAAAAATCAAGGGCTTTGTCCTGATCGCTGACACCTATAGTGATAGTTCCGATTTTCGTGAACATGTTTCCTCTATCCTTACCGTTGTTTGTCAGTAGCCATTTATAAGTCTACCGACCGGGATTACATATCCCTGATCGGATTCAGTATACCTTAATCAGGTTTAGGAAAACTTCTCGTATCTTGCTCACTTGCCAGGAGGAGTTCAGTCCACCGCCCTCTCTCATGCGAAGACGAAAAGACAGCGCACATCGGATAAACCCATCTATCAATGCACATTGCCCCACCACGGTTGGGCGCAATCTCTTGTTTATGGAGAACATGCCCATCCTGGCCTGCTCGCATGCTTGTTCTATAGGGGTAATCGGTTTCTTTATGCGCATTCAAGCATATCCTCAGCAACAAGCGCGTTGAACAGGGCTTTCCAATTCTAATAAACCACACATTGTCCAGTAAGAACGAGATCAAGAGCTTGATCAATATGGGCATCAAAGTAGCGCATCTGGCGAGCGACATTGCGGACCCCCACGCGATCCATGAGACTCAAGACGGTGCTATTGAGCTGGGCCAGCAGACTGGGAACCACTCCTGTACGCGTTTGACAACCATCTTCGCCTAAGGTCACATCACGTCGATGATGGAGGCAATTTTCAACGGCCCAATGGGCTCTGATAAGTTCAAGCATGCATGTGGGAGGCGCTTGGTATATCGAGAGACTGCTCAACCCATAGACCACCTCGTGACGGATCTTTCCCGACTTGAGAATGCGCGTGGTTCTTTCCAGCCGAAAGACTTGCTCGATGCCCTCCCAATCTTTGCTAAACCAGTCGTTAAGATCAGGGCTACAAAGAATTTGGCGATGTTCCAAGCGCCCATGCCCTTTGTTCCAGGTTTCTGCCTGCTTCCAGCGCCGTCGATCAGGAGAAGGATCCTCAAAGAAGGCAACAATATCCTCTCGCAGCGTTGGCTGATTGTCCTTGGCAATCAAGATGTAGTCTCCACTCAAACGAAGGACCTGCGCGCACAGTTGCCGTTGAGTATGCATAGCATCAAGGGTGAGAATGCGCCCACGCACCCATGAAGGTGCAAATAAGGGCTTGAGGGCACTGATCTCATTTTCCTTGTCTTGCACATTGCAATGCCAAAGCACGGTGCCAGTCTGCACCTCATAGCAACTGAGTTGATGAACCGGGTGAGCCTCTTTGCTTGTGGCCCGCAGGGCTTTGCCATCAACAGCGACCTGAGCATGTTTGGCTTGGATGCCTGGCGTCAGCAGGCGACTGGGTTCCTCTCCACACCGGGCCTGGGCTTCCCAACGGGTGAAAAAGGCAGAAAGAAGCTCATCGAGATGCTTGCTGTCTACTCTGGCAAGGACATTGCAATAGGTCATCTGGCATGGCATCTGCTGGCGGGAGAGCCCAAAGCGCTGTGCTAAAGGCACTCGATGATGACGAACCCACTCGGTTGCTGCACTCAGGGTCTTTTGCCCTGCTAGTTTGGCAAGCACAAGCAGAGAAAGAACCAAGGCCAATTCGTATCGTTTTCCTTGTTTTCGTCTCGTATCTGAGAGGGCTCGCAAGCTCTGGTACAACGAATTGACGGGAAGCGTTTCTGGGTCGTGTTCGGCTCGTTTTGCGAGCATGAATGTGGTATAGTCCATGCAGAGTTTTCCTTGAGATGTGATTTGGTTTTGTATTCTACAAGGAAAACTCTTCTTTTTCACCTCCTTTGTGAGAATTGGAAAGCCCTGCGCGTTGAAGCTTAGATATTTACAGTGTTCAGGGGCAATGTTATACTTATAGGCAGCGAAACCGATTACCCTTACAGTCATTTATGAAAGAGGCTTGCCATGCCAAAGGTGACAATTTATGACGTGGCTAAACGAGCTGGTGTCTCTGCCGCCACCGTCTCGAAAGTCTTAAATGGAACTGGCCGCATCTCTCCAGAGACTAGCCAGCGGATTCGTGCCGCCATCGAGGAGCTTCAGTATCGCCCCAGCCTGATCGCCAGCGCGCTGAAAAAACACCAGACCTTTAGCGTGGGCCTGCTTGTTCCTGACATTACCAACCCCTTTTATGCCGCCCTGGCGCGTGCTGTCGAGGACCAGGCCCTGACTCACAACTATGCCGTCCTCATATGCAGCACCGATAACATCGCCGAGCGCGAGGAGAAACAACTGGAACTCTTCCTGCGCCAGCGCCTGGACGGCCTGATTGTTGCCACATCTGAGGCCATGGGACAGGAATTTTTCAACACCCTACATCAATCACAGGTGCGCGTCGTCTTTATCGACCGCGTCATTCCCAATGTGCCCTATCCCGTCATCGCGACCGACCACTATCTGGGCAGCTACCTGGCGACCGAGCACCTGATTGAGCTGGGCCACCGTGACATTGCCATCTTCCTGGAGCCACTGACCCTGCGCTCATCGCTTGAGCGCCTGCGTGGCTTCGCCAAAGCCCTGGAGGCCCACCAGATCAAATTCGATGATCACCTCGTCTTTAGCGAGGGTTTTGGCGTCGAGGCAGGATACGAGCTGGCGCAACGCATGCTCGCTCAGAAGGGCTCACAGGAGCTTCCCACGGCTATCTTCGCGGCCACCGACCAGCTAGCCATAGGAGCACTCCAATATTTCCACGAAAAGGGCATCAGTGTACCGGACCAGATCTCGCTTATCGGCTACGATGACATTCAAATGGCAAAAATGGTCTCGCCACCCCTGACGACCGTCGCCCAACCCATAACCGCGCTTGGACATCAAGCCTTCCAGGTACTCCTGGGCACTCAGGCCCTCTCCGCAACAACCACATTGCTATCGCCCAGGGTTGTCGTTCGTAGCTCTACAGCGGCTCCCCGCCTACAAAGCTAGCGGGCGAAAGCAACACTACATGTAATCCAGGTAGCCCCTATGGACGAGGGGAACCCATAGGGTTGGGCATGGGAACACCACCCTGGTCCACAATGCACGTGCTAAGTGGGCGTACCAGCTCTATGAGACGCTTGTATTTCTCTTCACCCAGATGTTGCCAGGGCGGGAGTGCCAGCCAATCTGTGCGATTTTCGATAGCTCGATGCAGAGCCTTACCGCTTGCTGTAGCGCGCCCTTCTTTGTCGAGCAGTCCTCTCTGGTGCATACGATGCTCGGCAGCCTGCCAGTCTTCATCGCTCCAGCCTCGATGAGGCTGTATGGACTCCCTGGCAATATTTCCCACACTTCCCTGAAGCACGTGCGCCTCACAGCCATCAACCCCTTCGCCCAGTAAGGCAACAATGTGGCCATCGCCCCGATACTCACGCAGCAAGGTGGCGGCATGCCAGAGCACAAGATGCGGCTCTTCAGGCCATTTCGTGTCGCTATAGGCCGCGAAGAGGGTGCGGCCAATCACGGAGCAACCCACGACCGCCTCTCGCGCCAGTTGAGCCGCCTCTGCCAATTCGTGCGAAGCAATGCTCTCTCCCAGCAAGCGACGCAAGGCCTTGTCGGCAGCCTGTACACGGGCACTCCAGACACGCTCAGGGGTTGAGAACTTCCAGGCATCGGGAATGGCGCGCGCAACCATGCGCGGATGAAAATTATAGAAGGTGGCGCTCACAACGGAGGCGGAGACTGCACCCAGGGGAGCGGCCCGCGAGGCAAAATATCCCATCCAGAAGCCTTTCAGACCCACCTCCTTGTAGGCCTCGCGAGCCTCGGGAGCGAAATAAATCATCGCATTATACGGCTCCAGCACAGCCCAGGCCGTACGCGCAACGGATAAATCAGGCTGATCGTTCGCAATAAACACATGGCCTCCTTTGGCTCTACACGTTCAACAATGAAGCGGCTGCTTGTCGTTATTAAATGATGCGTCGTACAATGACAGATCAGGTACATATTTCAGCACCAAACACTATTATCGCACACACGCGGGAAAGGGATATTCAAGCGTACTTCCCATTTTAGGCACGCGCTATGACTATAGGACGCTCAGGAGAAGACATGATAACACAGGCCTTCTGGATCGAGGAAGGGGAAGACACCTTCCGCGCAACAATACATACACAGGGACCCTGGCATCCAGACTTTCAGCATGGGGGACCGCCAGCGGCCCTGCTGGTGCGCCAGATAGAGCGTTGCTCGCCACGACCAGGTATGATGCTAGCACGCGTCTCCATCGACATCCTTGGACCTATGCCTATCGCTACCTTTCACGCCACCGCACGCGTGGTGCGCCCTGGGCGCAGCGTGGAACTGCTGGAGGCCTCACTCGAACATGAGGGAAGAACCGTCATGCGTGCCAACGCCTGGCGCGTAAAACTACCCAACGCGCAGCCACCCGCGCAAGCTCCCGAGCAGGCTCCCCCTATACCAGCAGAGACCACCGATCCCACCCAGACTCCTGCCTGGAACTGTGGCTTTCTAGCCGCGACCGAGTGGCGCTTCGTCCACGGCAACTATGCCCAAATTGGCTCGGCCATGGCCTGGATTCGCCTGCGCTACCCTTTGTTGGCAGAAGAAGATATGTCCCCCACCCAGCGCCTGGTCGCGACCGCCGATTCGGCCAACGGCATTAGTAGCGCGCTCGATATCAGCACCTGGCAATTTATTCCACCTGAGCTAACGCTGCATATTCTGCGCCCACCAACCGGCGAGTGGCTCTGTATGGATGCGGCGACCCTCATCCAGAGCGAGGGAACCGGCCTCACAACCTCCAAACTCTATGATACCCATGGTCTGGCCGCTCGCTCCGCTCAATCTCTCTTCATCTCACGGCGCCCCCAGTAAAAGCCCATGGGACTCATGCTCCACCAGGACACAGTCATAAACTCAAAGAAAAAACCAGTAGCTTGCTCGCAAGCTACGCTCAGGCAAAGGTCTCATTCACGCGCCTGGAGTCTCTTCTGCCAGAGACTAGGCGAGATGCGCTAGTAGCGCATCTCGCCTAGTCTCTCTACAAGGAGATTGGCCGGAGATCCCTCCCATCAAGGCTCAGGCAACGCCACTCGAATGCCTTGAGGTACACACTAGAGCAGGGCCTGGAGACACTGGTGGGGACGCGTGGCGTCAAGCTTTCGGGTGGGCAGGTCCAGCGCACAGCGGCGGCGCGCATGCTTATACGCGAAGCCGAGCTCCTGGTTTTTGGCGACCTCTCCAGCGCACTCAATGTCGCAACCGAACAGCTTCTCTGGGAACGCCTCTTCGCTGGTGGAGAACGTACCTGCCTGGTGGTTTCGCATCGCCCGGCGCTTTTAGAGCTAGCCAACCAGATCATCGTCCTGAAAGATGGCCGCGTCGAAGCCACCGGGCCCCTGGACTCGCTACTAGAGACCTGCGAAGAGTAGCCTGACGCTGCTAAAGCAAGTGTCTACATATAAGGGTACGGGCATTTCGCTCCATGATATGCAGATGCGTGCTTTAGCAACGTCACTCCTCTTACTTCGCGAGGCAGACGCGGTTGCGTCCGGCGCTTTTGGCCTGGTACATGGCAAAATCGGCGCGCTCTATGAGCTGCTCACGACTGCTGCCATGCTGGGGATAAAGTGCGATTCCAAGACTAATGGTGATGGTGATGCAACGGGCTTCCCCCTCGTGTTCCCAGCAGAAGGGTTGGGTGGCAACTGCCTGGCGTAGGCGCTCGACAATGCTCACAGCCTCATCTGGATGGGCGATATCAGCCATAATCAGGGCGAACTCCTCTCCACCATAGCGGCTGGCGATATCGTTGGCCCGCAATCCGGAGCGAAGGCGCCTTCCAAGCTCGTGCAAGACCAGGTCGCCCACTCGGTGGCCCCACTGATCATTGACGCTTTTAAAGTGATCAAGGTCAGCGAAGACCAGCGCCCAGTTCACGCCGGTGCGCCGACTGCGTTCCAGGGCCTTATCCAGTTCCGTCATCAAGGCGCGATGATTGGGTAGGCCGCTTATGGGGTCAGTCAAGGCGGCCTGCTCCTGCTCGCGATACAACTTCTCCAGCTCAACCATGAGCTCTTGCTGCCGCTGATAGGACTGCTCAAGCTCCTTGCGCAACGCGCGCTCGCGCTGCGAGACAAAACGTTCCTCATCGAAGAGTGCTCTCACACGTGGCACCTCTCCTAGAAGGAAACTTGCGATTAATGTGCTACACGTCACAAAGAGGACGAGGAGTCGCCAGGAGTCATTGGAGAGAAACTGAGGAATCCAGGAAATCGTGACGGTTATCCAGATACCCATACCTGCGGATACCAGGTGTAACACAGCACATAGCAAAACCAGCACATTTTTCCATGTACGCTTGCTACGATTACCGGTGCGAAAGAGCAGAAAGAAAGGGATTGCCAGGAGGGCCGCCGCAAAAGTTAGGAAAAGCAGTTCGGAGACAGCATACAAAATACTAGAAATGACCTCGAAGATCGCGCTAGGAAAACTGAAACCGTGACGGAAGAGGACAACCACCAGGATCGAGGCACAGATAACAAGTGCCACAGCCAACGCCTGCACCGCGATACTCATCACAGGCACACCAACCCGATTGAGCGTGGCAATACTACGCGGGATACGCCTGTGCTGCGCCAGGGTCACAAGCAAACGAGATGCAATAATGGTGATCGCCATCGTTTGTAGTAGGTGAGCACTCGCTATGACACTCAGAGCAATGACTCTTCCTGGCGGTCCGAACAAAAGCGTAAAGACGGCACCGGCAGCATCGTTGACGCTCGCAAAGTGCGAAATCGTCAGCAAACTCCATGCGCATAAGAGGTAGATAATAAAGATCGCGCCTGCTCCCCACCAGACATAATTCGAGGCCCGTCGCAAACCAGCGTTGCCCCCCTGAACCTCCTGCCCCAGAAACAGGGGAAAGATCAAGCCAGTAAAGCCAACGAGAGTCAGACTATATGTGTGCAAGTAAAGTGTTGTCACATCTTCCCTTGATGGAGTGGGCGCAACCCAACCAAAGGCATGCGCATGCCATCCCCACCAGAGCGTCCCCAATGTCAGAAGCAACACAGACACAACGTAACAGATACATACCACAAAAAGCCATTTTGTGAGCCTCCGCAGTGGTATACAGGCTAATGCAGCAGCCAGGCCTAGAATGGCCAGCATCAAGAACAAGCACAGAGCCAGGTTATCAAACCAGGAAGATAACAGGAAGCGCAAAGAGGCAAAAGTATCCTCAACCATCGTCGCGTTTATCATCACGATGCCGCACCAGCCCATAAATGTGATGAGAAAACCCAACGTTGGCCCATACACAATGCGTGCCCATACATATGGGCTCCCTTTACCTGGTAAACGCCGCACAAGCCATTGACCTAGAAATGCCTGGGGAAGCATAAAGGTTATGAAACCAAATAACCAGAAGAGAAGCGAGAGGCTACCGGCAGAACTTGTGGCATTAATTTTAGGCAGCAGGACCACAGTAATAATAGTCAACACAACCAGGTCGGATGTCCGAAGTACTGCTGGCAGCTTTAGGAGAGGAACACGCACGCGCGCCGTGTCTTGAACCTTTGTCGTATCTGCCCTTTTGGTATGCGCGAACTTTGATGATGAAGCTGAATGCATAGTTCGCCCCTCCACATATAGCAATGGGAATCAGTACAGCTAAACTAAACTGCCTCTGTTTGTAGTGTACCCACAAGACTCACTCTACTATGCAAACGGTTAAAGCCTCCCTATGTGATATAGTACAGCTAACAAGCAGCATTCAACATCATCGATCTATCTGGGTAGCTTACTGTCTTTCCATTGATGTTTTTCTCTATTTTTTTTCAGGAGACCGCCCATGAGTGATGTACTTGTCCAGCCCCCAATGGAGGGGGAAGGGGCCTCGGCGCTACGGCGGAATACGCTGGGTCTGCGTCACGCGATTGTTATTTCGGTGGCTGTTATGTCACCAGCTGCCTCAGTTTTCTTCAACACTATTCCTCAGGCTGGACTGGTTGGCGCAGCCATTCCGCTGTGCTACCTGGTGGGATTTGTGATCGCTTTGCTGGTCGCGAATCAGTACAGCGAATTCTCGCGCGAGATCCCTTCCAGTGGCTCGGCCTACACCTTTGTTTTGGAGGGGCTAGGTCCAATTCCAGGATTTCTTACCGCCTGGGTTGGCCTGGCAGCAGTCGTCACTGGCGTACCCTATTCCTTTGTGCTGCTTGGTGCCAACCTGCAAACGCTGGTCCTGCGCTGGTTCGGCCTTAATCTCCACTGGAGCTTCTGGTTTGTGCTAGCCATAGGCCTGGCCTTCGCCATCTGCTACCTGGGCGTGCGCCAGTCCTTGAATGTGGACCTGACCTTCCTCGTCTTCGAAATTGGCGTGTGCCTGATTCTAGCAGCCATCGTCCTCTTCCATGTGGGGCAGCAGGGAGGACTGAGTCTGGTTCCATTCACCCTTCAGACCGTGCCCGCCAATGGTGACATCACTGCTGGTCTAATTCTCGCGACTCTCAGCTATATTGGCTTTGAGACCGCCGCCGCTCTGGGCGAGGAGACGCGTGATCCTCATCGCAATATTCCACGCGCCGTCTTCGGTTCCATGCTCGTTGTCGGCATTTTCTATGTGCTCATGGCCTATGTCGGCACAATCGGTTACGGTATTCCGCACATGGTCAATGGTTTCGCCAACGATCCCGCGCCCTTCGATACCATTGGTCGCCTCTATGGTGGTCCCATACTAATCGTACTCATCGATATCGTGGGGCTACTCTCCTTCTTTAGCGCGGCCCTGGCAATCATCAATGGTGGCGCGCGCATCCTCTACACAGTGGGTCGCGACGGCCTCTTGCCTCGCTGGAGCACCTGGCTGCATCCCAGGCGCCAGAACCCCATCGGCACGGTCATCATGCTATGCGCCCTTGGCCTGGTCATCGGCCTACCGCTGGGCTTCCTCTTCACACCCATCCAGGCCTTTGGCTTCCTGGGTACACTCGACGCCGCCCTGGTCTTGATCATCTATGGCCTGGTCTCGGTCGCCAGCATTCTCTTCTTCTGGCGCAAACGCCGCGCGCGCTTCAACGTCTTCCTCCACGCCCTGCTCCCAGGGCTGGCGACTCTGATTATTGCGGGCATCTTGGCAGCGGTCTTTATCTCGCCCTCTCCCTGGCCACTCAACCTCATTCCCTTTGTGCTCGGGGCCTGGCTCATTCTGGGATTCGTCCTGCTCTTCGTCCTGCGTAAAAAGCTAACCACACAGATCATGTAGGGAGGAAACAAACTTCTCGCCACTACATGGCTCGCAGGGTAAAAAGGGATGGCGACGGGCTGGCTCCGCCAGCCCGTCGCCATCCCTTTACGTTTAGGAGAGCAATTTATCAGCGATGGCTTTGCAGACATGGCGTACGATGCCCTGGCCGTCCTCAAGGGCGTTCTGCCCCTGGGTGTAGACGGCAATGATATAGGTCTCCTTGCCACGCGTAATGATGCCCGAGGAGTTCATAACCCACAACGAGTCGGGACCAACTACCCAGCCATCTTTGAGCGCGACTAAAGCTCCCTGGGGCACAGTGTCGCCGACGCCCACCTGCTGATCAGTCTCTACATTCCGCATGAGGTTGAGAGCGATGGAGCGATCATAGGGTGTCAGGATCTTCCCTTGCTGCAAGAGGGTCAACAGGGTGACCATCGTCTGTGGCGTCACAGTGCTATAGCCCCACGCATCATCGTTGGGTTCAAGACCCGTGATGCCTATCTTCTGGAGATAGTTCGTAATAGCTGATGCTCCCCCAAGCTCGTCAAAGAAGAGCGCGGAGGCGGAGTCATTGTCAGAGTTCTCGATCATCGTGGTCAATAATTGCATCTGATCATCATCTGGCTCCTGGCCCTGACTCTCCAGTTTATCGAAAAAGGCCAGCATGATAGGCACCTTCATCGAGCTCGCCATGGCGAATGATATATTCCCATTATAGGTATATGTACGCTGGCGCGTGATATCATAGACCGCGACCCCTACACTATCGCCATTTTGCCTCAGGTATTTCGCCAGGTCAGATGAGAGCACATCTATCGACGCGTGCGACAACATAGTGCTGGGAGCGTTGTAACTCACCGCGGAGGCTGTAATCCAACCATTTCCGCTATTCTTTGGCGCGGACCACTGCACGTGATACCAGAGCATACCCGACTGCCACTCAGCCTCACCCAACAGCGTCAGGGGAAAATTCTGTCCCACATGCGCCATTTCCTGACCCTTCACAGGCAGGCTAAGCAGAGATGATTCACCTTGCGCCCAGACGGTCTGCTGAGTCTTCACAGCAATATCGGGTCCACCCAGGGTGTTCAAATAATCCAGCCCCGAGGTCACACGCTGCACAGTTGGGTGTCCGGAAGCGTCCAGTGTATCTTGATCAAGCAGCAGGGCATCACGCTCAAACACCTGGACCTGCATATGGTGGATCTGTCCATCTTTTTTCACGGTAAAGGGCACTACCTCAGTCTCCGGCAGACCAAAATCCTTCTGCCAACCATCGGGGGAGATATCCGCGCGATTCATATACGTCCATAAGGTCTGTGGAATAAAATGACCAACATCCTGGCCCAGGAAGGTACCCATCTTCACAAAGACATTCTTACTCAAGGGAGGAGACAAAGCAGCATGCTTCGCAAGTAGCGAGGAGCTAATCATCCTTCGTACATTGACATAGGTTAACGAGCTTCCCTTGCCCCCAATGGGCACCTGGCTGCCCGCGTTCAATAGAGAGGGCAGCAGCGAGAGGCGCTCAACTCCTGTCGAGCGGTCACTCACACCCTTGCTAATCAAATTTGCCATCACATCTTTTGCGCCCGCCAAATCACCCTGCTGCTTGTCTGGCAGAAAGAGAGCGCCCAGGCTATAAAATTGCAGCCAGCCACGATTCGTCGGGAAGGCAGCCGTTACTGGCACGCCTAGATTCGCCCCGCCATTATGCTTCTGATAATACCCCTCAAAGAGGGGAGAAACTTTGAGGGCTTGAGACGAAGCGAGAGAAAACGCGAAATCCGGCTCTGTAACCTTGCCATCACTCTCCCAACGCTCTCTCCGACTGACCGCCACTACGCTCCCCTGTTGCGCAGAGAGCGAGCTAGAGGTCAGGCCTATGCATAATAAGGTGCTAAATACTAGAAGTACTATGATAATTAAAGTATTTTTGGGAGAAAGAGGTTTTATGCGTGTTCTTTTCGCCTTCTTGCTTCGCTCTTGCATGTTGCTTCTTCTCTTCTTCGTCTCTAATGCCCTCTTTGAATACTAGCAGAGAAATATCTTGAAAATAAAAAAAAAGCTCTCAAGAATTTGTCAAGTCTTGCACTACATAACGGCATTCTGCGACTTAAATCGCGAGAGGTCGCCGCTAGTTTCCGTAAGTGATAACCAGGGGCGCAGGCTTCATTGCAAGCACATCCGCAGGAGTCATCAGCCCGGTTGCGGCCTCGATGTGATAAAAGAGCTTGAAGCCACCGTAAAGAAAGTTATGATACTGCTTCATATCCTGTCCCACCCACTCGGCATACTGCTTCTTCTTATCCTCATGATCTCCCTGGTAGCCTCCAACACTATCCACATGCAGGATGACATCCACACGCTTATCAGCAAGCAATTTATGCTTATCCGCCAGTTCCGCCTGGGTCGCATCAAAGGGGTTAGTCAGGCTATCTCCATCTCCACGATACTGGTGAAAAATAAGCATCTTACGCGGAACATGATATTTCATAGGGATGGTCGCGAGAGCCTCGATGATTGGATTAAGGTCGCTGGCCCGCACATTGCTCAAGTTCACGCCCGGCACACCATCATGACGCGGAAACATCCATTCTGGATCGACCGCCAAGTGCACAAAGGAGTAGCGCTGCAAATACGGTAGAAAGCTCGTCAGTTCCTTCATAACAGGTGCCCGGCCGAAATTGAGGTCGAGGAAGAGCAGGAGATGGTGCCGCTGGCAGAAATCTACATAACTCTGTATCGTCCGGGCATCCACGTGATGGCTGTAGTAACCATCGGGACCAGGAAAAGAATCTGGCACGCTCACCACCAGGTCTACACCGGACTGGACAGGATGCGCCGGGTCTAGCCGTTCATAGGCGGCTCCCTGCCCGCGTAGCTTCTCATACATGGACTCACTTGGCTCAAAGGCGGGGCCAGTCACCTCAGACCCGGGAACAGCATAGTAGGCCACGACACGATGCCTGGGCAATACAGCTCCCAAAGCCGGATCAAAAGGTGGAGATGCCTTCTTCGTCTCCTGGGGAACAGAAGGGAGACGCAGATGAGATAGAGCAGTAGCCCATATGGGGTAAAATATCACCATCCCAACCACCGCCAGCAGACTACATACCAGAACAACGGCGCTCCCTGGCCCACTAATAAAGCGTGACCACCGCTGTTGTATCTTCATTTGGGGTTTTAAAAGAGGCACCTTCGCCTCAAATCCTTGATCTTTGGAGTATTCAGATGTTTTACGCACAGCATAATCCCTTCCACAATCTCTCTAGAAAAGAGTATGCCAGAGCCACCTAGAGGAAAGTGCCAATACACCTATACAAATATGGGCTGCGAGGTGAGGAGCATACCATATCACCGCTTCAATGAGCGCCGCAGGTGTATGCATGCTATACTAATGACGCAGTAGATACAAATACTATAGAAGAAGGACACTTTTATATGGCACTTTCGCGGCATGAGCGCCTGGCACTCGCCCACCTGGCCCTGGATGGTCTCTCACTTGGAGACGCCTTTGGCGACACATTCTTTGGCCGTCCCGCCAATCCAGACGCTATCCAGACTCGTATTGATGCGCGAAGGCTAGCAAACGCTCCCTGGCCATATACCGATGATACCCAGATGGCGCTCTCGCTTGTCGCAGTCTTGCGTGATAAGGGATATGTTGACCAGGACGAACTCGCCGCGAGCTTCGCGGCCCACTACGAGCCAGGGCGCAAATATGGCGCGAGTATGCACGGCTTGCTACGCGGCATTCAGCAGGGACGCCCATGGCGGGAGGGTGCCACAAGTCAGTTCGAGGGTCAGGGGTCATACGGCAATGGGGCCGCCATGCGCGTGGCTCCCCTCGGTGCCTTCTTCGCAGATCAACTAGATACAGTCGTAGAGCAGGCTACACTCTCGGCGGAGGTGACTCACGCTCACCCTGAAGCCATTGCGGGGGCCATCGCCATCGCGGCGGCAACCGCGCTCGCCTGGCAGCTTCGCCAGGACGGTCTGCTTCCTTCACGTACCGAGTTCATTGATCTCATCCTACCTTTTCTACCTGAGAGCCAGGTACGCAACAAGGCCCGGCGCGCACGCGATATCTCAGAAACAACCTCTGTTGAGGCCGTGGCCGCCATGCTGGGCAGCGGCTATGCTATCTCAGCCCCCGATACGGTCCCCTTTGTCCTCTGGTGTGCAGGTGAAGGACTGGGCAACTACACAGAGGCGCTCTGGTTAACGATACGTGGCATGGGCGACATGGATACCACCTGCGCCATGGTTGGTGGCATCGTCGCACTCTCCTGCCCCGAGCCAGCCCTCCCTACAACCTGGCTGGCGGCCCGAGAGCCTCTCCCTACCTGGGTGAAATAAAAAAAGAGTCCATACCAGCATAGACCCTACACGCTCCTATTCCCTTGTAGGATCAATGCTGGCATGGACTTAGAACTTATGAATGGCTGGAGACTGGCTCCTGCGCTGAGGCCACGAGCTTAGCCACTTCCGCCTCGCGGCGAGCCGCCTCGGCCTGTTTGACTGGGCGCCAGACTTGCAGGTAGCGCGCCAGGAAGTATGAACCAATCACAAACACACCCGCCAGGACCTGGGCAATGATCCCTTCGACATTGGGGAAGAGCGCGAACCAGAGTCCCATCCAGGCTGGAATGGGCAGGTTAACAGGTGTGGTCCCAACCCAGTGGGCCAACTGCATCTCTTGAATGCTCTCGCCAACCATCACCACCAGGACGATGCTCAACAAGGCACCTGTCAGGATCAACATCTTCTTATATGGAAGACGATGGTGCGCGATAAAGGTCAGAACACCCACTATGGCCGTCAGGAACAGACCAATCGCCACGCCTTGCAACACGATATTTGAACCAACTTGTAGGCGCAGGTTTTGCAGAAAGAGCACAACTTCAAAGCCCTCACGGTAGACGGAGGAGAACCCTAGCATAGCCATACCAAAGAGGATACGTGAGCTACTTCCACCCTCCTCTTTCTCTTGCTGCATCAGGTCCTTGCGCTTACGATTATGCATGGAGATCCAACCGGTCCAATAAATCTTGTGGAAAAACCAGTTCATGATGACCAGGAGGACTATAATCGCCAGCAAACCAGTCGCGGCCTGAATATCTAGCGCAGGCGCGTTAATGACGCTAAGAACAGCGATGGCCACAAACCAGGTTACAATCGTCACCAGGAAGCCGCCGACAGACCCCAGAGCCACTGGCCGCCGGTACACCTTCTTGGGTCCCACCATGCTCGCCGTGATCGCAGCCAGGACCAGGATCATCTCCAGCCCCTCGCGAAAGACCAGTAGCCCGGTATTGACAATCGCCGCCCCCTGGCTGATATGGGCCGTCGTTGGATCGGGATTTCCCGAGGCCGTAATTCCCTGCCAGACAAGCAGCGCGACAACAAGCAGACCAGCAATAACCAGCACAATACGTATACCCAGACGCAGGGGATTTGTCATCTTGAAGTTGGTCCTGGTAAACATGTCAACCCTTCCTGATGGTTATAATATAAATATGGTATTCTCCCGCGGGAGAGAAAAATAGAGTTACTTCTTATCCGAAAACCTGAGCGCGAAGCGCTAGTCACGAGAGTGACGTTGGGTTTCGGCATAAGATCTTAGCAACAATAGGATTTATATCCGACTCACCCACTAAGATATTAGGGCAGCCTAAGACATTTGTCAAGGTCTATAGCACGCTTGCTTAGAAACAGGTAGTGGGCGTGGTACATGCTGGCGGTCTGAGGCCACCAGCATGTACCACGCCCACTACCTGAAATAACTTGCACACGGGGTAAGAATTGGTGCTTATGGGAGAGGGGTCCAGTCGTGCCAGCTTCCATCATAGGCGGCCTGCTGCAAGATATTACTGGTTGAGCGTGCAAATAAATCAATACGGTTCGTCCCCCAAGAGGCGGCTGTAGGCGCGGAGCCAAGCGCGCCCGCGATAAAGCTCCAGTCATGCCAGGTCCCATCAAACCAGTTATGGCGTACGGAGCTATCGGCGGCGTTGATAAAGACATCAAGCCGTCCCGGCGCCCAGGAGGCCACAGTCGGGCCGGTAGTAAAGGTATCCTGGCTGATGGGCGTCCAGTCGCGCCAGGTATTCTCAAAATGCCTCTGCCAGAGGTGATTATCCGTACCGCGTACAAAGAGATCAATCTGCCCCGTGTGCCAGGAAGAGATCGCCGGGGCAGCCGACGCGACTCCACCCATCGCCGTCCAGGCATTCCAGACGCCAGTAAAGCGCCGGTAGAAGACAGCACCGCCAACACTACTAACACAGACATCGATGACACCCTGTAGAGGTGAGGCAACCGCTGGATCGGCGGTCAGGATACCATCCAGCGTCTCCCAGGCATGCCAGGTGCCGTCATACCACATATGCTGAAAAGAATTATCTGCGCCACGCACGAAAATATCCAGCCGTCCCGGCCCCCACGAGGTCGCGACCGGGTCATAGGCCAGCGAGCCACCCAGCGACTCCCAGGCCGCCCAGTGGCCATTATCAAAGGCTCGATGCCACAGAGCATTATCGCTGCCACGTGCAAAGACATCCAACCGCCCGGTTCCCCATGAGGTTACCGCGGGCCTGGTTGGCACACCATTGATGACCGCGACCTGGGCTGTGGCGGTCGCGTTGGGCGTCGCTGTAGCTTGAGTTTTTGGCGTTGGCTTCTTCTTTGTATGCACAGCCGGAGTGGAGTTAGCCGTTTGTGACTGGGAGCGAAACACCGTCGATAGGCCAGCCAGCGCCAGGCCGCCCAGCGTTAATCCCGCCAGTCCTCCGACC
Organism: Ktedonobacter sp. SOSP1-52; assembly: GCF_016587395.1. Lineage (NCBI taxonomy): Bacteria > Bacillati > Chloroflexota > Ktedonobacteria > Ktedonobacterales > Ktedonobacteraceae > Ktedonobacter > Ktedonobacter sp. SOSP1-52. Next base: position 563,254 of record NZ_BNJH01000006.1, on the reverse strand, counting down.
ACGGCGCGACGCGAGATCTGTCTCTGAGGAGGATTGGAGGGAGGAAGGGGCGTCGTCGAGGGTGGGGGCAAGGTCCCGCTATAAAAGGGACCCGCGACCGTGGCGGATGAATGATACTCCGGTGAGGACTGAGCAACCTTGCTTGGCAGGCTCATATGCAAGGGTTTCAAGTTACTCGTGCGGGTGGGTAGCATCGCACAAGCCTCCTCGAAGGCGGAGGCAAAATCTTGAATGGAGGGGAAGCGCGTTTGTGGATCTTTGGCCAGGGCGCGTTCGATGACATGCTCAAGGGTGATGGGCAGGGCGGGCATCCTGGCTCGTAAGGAGGGGAGGGACGAACGGATGTGTTGGATAGCGACCTCGGTCGGTGAGCCAACAAAGGGAGGCACACCACACAACCATTCATAGACCACGACCGCCAAAGCGTACTGATCGCTGGCAGGAGAGTACTGACCATGAAACTGTTCGGGGGCCATGTAAAACGAGGTTCCGATGACGCCTCGACCTGCCTGCGTATGCTGCCGATTCTGCTCGCCCACGGCGATACCAAAGTCGCTCAGCATGACGGTGTGATCATCCATGAGCAGCATATTCTCGGGCTTGACGTCGCGATGCACAATATCGCTATCGTGGGCATATTGGAGAGCCTGCGACATCTGGCGCACATACTGCGAAAGCGCTGAAATGGGTACAACGCTACCCGCCGGGTGCAGTTCACGCAACGAGCCATAGGGGGCATACGACATGACCAGGAAGGGCGTCTCCTGCTCTATCCCAAACTCTAATACCCGCACGATATTGGGATGTGCCAGGTGGGCGATGAGCCGCGCCTCCGTAAGAAAGGTCTCCAGCACCTCTGGCGTCAACTGCAATTGCAATACCTTGATCGCGGCCTGCGTCTTCAGGTATATATGCTCCCCCAGATACACATTGGCGAAGCCTCCCTGACCGATGCGTTTCACCAGCCGATAGTTGCCGAGCTTTTGTTCAGTTTGCTCCATCATCGCGGGAAAATTCCTCCAATGCATCACTGCTCTAGATTTGTATATCTACAACATAGTAATATAACAAACATACGAGCATGTAGCTTAGAAAAGAGGCGTAAAGTACTATTACTTTTCATGCTTCTAGTGCCCAGGCTCAACCATCAGAAGCAACTATCAACTCAAGCGAGACCCAGTTCTCACAGTAGACGTGTCTCTTCTATGGATGCGAGCTAAATCTATGGCAAATAAAATAAAGGAAGAAAACATGCAACAATATCCAGACCTGGATCTAACTTCACCAGCATTCAAAGCCAATCCATACCCTACCTTCGCAGACCTGCGTCACCAGGACCCCCTTCACCAGATTACACTGCAAAGTGGGCGCGCCGCCTGGCTAGTAACACGCTACCAGGATGCGGATACCATCTTGCGAGACGAGCGCTTCGTGAAAAACGTGGGCAACGCCTTCACTCCCGAAGAGATAGAGCAGTTCCCGCGTGCGCTACCACAACAGGCCTCAAGCTTCCTTAGCCTCCACATGCTCAATATGGATCCGCCCAACCATACCCGTCTACGCTCGCTTATCAACCTCTCTTTCACCCCTCGCCTGGTGGAGCAGTGGCGCGAACGTATTCAGGAGATCACAGACGAACTGCTAGACGCGGTTGAGTCCAAAGGCAAGATGGACCTGATTGACCAGTTCGCCTTTCCGCTTCCCATGATCGTCATCTCTGAAATGCTGGGCGTTCCCTCAGCCGACCGCGCAAAGTTTCGTTCCTGGTCCAACCTCATTGTAGAGGCCTCAGGCAATCCTGAGGCCTTTCGCCAGGCGGCGGGCGAGCTTATGGCCTTCTACCAGTATCTCCTTAAGCTACTCGAAAGCAAACGCCAGTCTCCCGCTAATGACCTGCTGAGTAAGCTTATTCAAGCAGAGGAGCAAGGCGATAAACTCTCGCAGGAAGAGTTGGTGGCCATGGTCTTTCTGCTCATTATTGCTGGACATGAAACAACCGTTAATCTGATCAGCAATGGCATTCTGGCCCTTCTGGCACATCCTGATCAGATGCAGTTACTCCAGGAAAAGCCTGAGCTGATTAGAACAGCGGTCGAGGAATTTCTGCGCTATCGTGGTCCCTTGCTGCTCGCAACCCAGCGCTGGGTTCGTGAAGATCTCGAATTTGGTGGTAAACACATGAAACGCGGCGATCACATCCTTGTCGCGCTCTCTGCTAATAATCGCGATGAAGAAGAGTTTGCCAGTCCTGACAAGCTCGATATTACGCGCAAGGAGAATCGGCACCTTGCCTTTGGCAAGGGCATTCACTACTGCCTGGGTGCTCCCCTGGCACGCCTCGAAGGTCAAATTGCTATTGGCACGCTGGTGCGCCGCCTCCCTCACCTGCGCCTGAGCGTCGCGCCCGAAGAACTTACCTGGCGTCCAGGCTCACTCATCATGGGCCTGAACACTCTCCCCGTCACCTTCTAGAGCATTATATTCTTGCTCATGTGAAGAAGCATCCTGGCTGCCCGTGGCAGCCAGGATGCTTCTTCACATGAGCAAGAAGACGGCATTAGCAATAAACTCTCATTCATCCTTCATAGAAAATCTTTTTCTTGACAAGCAAGCATAAAAACGCTACTCTTGTGAGAACCCATCCATACAATAAAGCGCAGCTCCCTCTTTTGCTATCTTGACTTGATGTCAGGTAGACAAAAAGAGCATTCGTTAGGAATCTGAAACAGGAAGTGTCATATGGATCGCCTGACTGGTACAACGTCGCTACTACCATTAACACTCAATGATGAGCAGGTTGCTGGACGTCCTCTGACTATCCCGGCCCTCAAAGCATGGACTGCGGACACAACCCCCTATCACTTCAGCGCGCAAACGCGCATTATTCTTGATGGTCGTATGACTTCGCAGCTCTATGCTACCGCCAGTGTATTTGTAGATGACCTCCTGGCCCTCACCGAGTTACGTCCGGCGATTACCATTGGCGGGACTTTGCAGCCCGGCGATATCTTCCTGACCCTTGAGACAGGTGATACCACTTCCCAACCAGAGGGCTATGTACTTGAAATCACGCCTATCCTGACGATACGTGCTCAGACGGCGACTGGCATCTTCTATGGCACCCGCACAGTACTTCAACTCCTCAAGCACAACCTTGTCATCCCCGGTGGGACAGCTAGCGATTGGCCTGCATACCCCGAACGCAGCCTCATGGTTGATATGGGACGCAAGCACTTCTCCGTCGAGTGGCTAGAGCAGCATATTCGTGAACTGGCCTACCTGAAATATAACTATTTCCACTTCCACCTCTCCGATAACTATGGCTTTCGCCTGGAAAGCGAGCGCCATCCCGAAATTGTCTCTCCACAACACTATACAAAAGCTGAGATACGCTCCCTCATTGAGCTTGCGCACAAGTACCACATCACGGTAGTGCCCGAAATCGATATGCCAGGTCATATGGACACCATTCTCGCCGCTCATCCTGAGTTACAGCTTACCGGCCTGGGCGGCAAGAGACGCGGTGGCGATATTGACCTGGCTAAAGAAGAGTCCTATCAACTCATGCGTGATATTCTGGAAGAGTATATTCCGCTCTTTCCCAGCCCCTTCTGGCACATCGGGGCAGACGAGTATATCATGCAGGACGATTACGAGCGCTATCCCCAGTTACTCGCCTTCGCGCGTGAGCACTATGGCCCTGACGCCGTGATCAAAGACACCTACCTGGGCTTTGTCAACTGGGCAAATGAGATCGTGAAAGCCCATGGTAAGATCACCCGCGCCTGGAATGATGGACTACATGGCGGCTCCGCAGTCAAGCTGGCCGACGATATTATCTATGAGCACTGGTATCGCTCGGGGCTAGACCCTCAGGCAATCGTCGATCGCAACCTCTATATTATGAATAGCAACGCCGATTATCTGTATTATGTCCTGGGCAATGATAACTGGCGCGCCAGGCCCGATGGCATCTATGAGTCCTTTGAACTCCATGTCTTTCACGGTCCTCTCGCCATTGAGGCTTTCCATCCGCGCAATCTGGGCGCAAAACTGCACGTCTGGTGTGATAACCCGGTGCTGGAGACGGAAGAGGAGGTGGCTCGAGGCATCGCGGCCCCCCTACGCTCGCTAGCCCAGAAAAGCTGGGGGTCACTTCCACTCGCGACTAGCTATGCCGACTTTGCCGGGATCATAGCACGCATCGGCCATGCTCCCGGCGTTACCAGTCCACAGCCTGTCAGCGAGCAGACAAGTGTCCTCCACCAGGCTGAAAGCGCCCTCGCCGAAACCGAGCTTGTTTAGAAGCAGGCGCTACTGACGTACGCGTAGGCGCGTACGTCAGTACGCATCACTACCTCTTACTGACCCGGGCGCGCACAACTGCGAAGCCAGGGGCTGGCACGGTCACGATCAGCTCGCCTACCTCGTTGACATGCGCCTCTGCGCTACGCGGCGTTACCCGCTTCGGCTCCTCCCAGGTATTAGCAGCTTTGGCATCGCCACCACCCAAAACTTCGACGCTCAGTACCTCGCCAAAGCGCTGATCGCCCAAGCTCAGCACCACCCGCATCTCCTGCCGCTGCTCACGGTTGACCAGGAAGGCCGCGACCGTCCCTGAGGCTTCGTCGTAGCTCATGGCGGCATCCAGAGCTGCTACATCACCACGCTCGCCTGCTTTGTAGGTAGGACTCTCAAGCGCCGGAACGAGAGAGAGGCCACGCGCATGTTGGGCGAAAGAGACGATGGGATAGTAAATCGACTGAACGAGCAAGCCATCACGTTTTGTCAGGAGCGGTGCGATAACATTCACAATCTGCGCCAGGCAAGCCACCTTGACGACGTCGGCGTGACGCACAAAGCTGCTAAGATACTGCGCGCAGACCAGGGCGTCTTCCAGGTTATATACCTCTTCGAGCAAATGAGGCGCACTCTCTCCCTTGCCATCCATCTCCATGTTCTTATACCAGACGTTCCACTCATCAAAGGAGAGATGCACACGTTTCTCGCTGCGTTTGACGCCACGTACGTAATTCAGGAGCGCGGCATAATCATCAACGACGCGATCAATCTCTACGCCCTCGGCCAGGAACCAGGCTGAGTCACCTCGCCTGTTCTCGCTATAGCGATGGGCAGAAATATAGTCGATGTTCTCCCAACAATGCTCCAGCACGGTGCGATCCCAGTGCAAGTAGGTTGACATACCGCGACCAGAAGAGCCACACGCCACAGTCTCGATACTTGCGTCAAGACCCTTCATAATAATCGCCGCCGCCTTCGCCCGCTGGGCATACACCTCGGCGGGAACATGTCCTGCCTGCCAATCGCCATCCATTTCATTGCCCAGGCACCACAGGCGCACATCGTAGGGCTGCTCATGCCCATTCTGAATGCGACGATCTGCCCAATATGTTCCTCCTGGCAGATTGCAATACTCCAGCAGGGCGGATGCCTCTTTGGGCGTCCCCGTCCCCAGATTCACTGCCATCATGGGTGCGATCCCAGTCTCTTGACACCATGCCATAAACTCATCTGTGCCAAACTGATTCGTCTCGCGACTCTTCCAGGCATAATCGACTCTGACCGGGCGCTGCTCACGTGGACCAATTCCATCCGTCCAGTCGTAGCAGCTTACAAAATTCCCCCCGGGATAACGCACAAGGGGCATACGCATCGCCCGTAAGGCCTCAAGCACATCTCTCCTGAAACCCTGTTCATCGCTCAAAGGACTCTCTGGATCATATACACCCTCATATACTGCGCGTCCCAGATGCTCTAAGAAGCCACTGAAGATGCGCTGGTCAATCACCCCAACATGGTGATGAGTGTCAAAATAAGCCTTCGCTTGTAGCATTACTGCTTCCTCTCTTAACTCATTACGGATAGGTTGCCTTCCATGCAACGTTGCAATGCAGTGTATGAGCAAATCTAGAGGCATGTCAAGGATGAGAATCTCTTCATATTTCTCCAATCTTTCTCCCATCCTCGCTTGTTATGCTACCGCAAGAACTCATCTTGATATTGATAGTCCTATTGATCGTACTCGTAGGTCGTTCATCATGGATGACTGATCCTTTGGAGAGTAAACAATCGTGCCAGAAACATCAACCCTCTCCCCCAGGGAGACTTCCGACACGTACACTTTTTCTTCGGTAACGCGCCCTGAACCTGAACATGATATGCGAGCACATAGAGGTTGGGTACAGCTTCTCCGCTTTAGCGCGGTCGGTGGGCTTAATACTGTATTGGACCTGTTCGTCTTAAATGCCCTGCTCTTGCTGGGCCCAACTGGTAGCTCCTGGCTGATTGCCCTCTATACCGCCATTGCCTACTGTGTGGGGGCAACGAATAGCTTTCTGCTCAATAAAAACTGGACTTTTACCCATCGCCAGCCTACAACCTGGCGCGAGCTAAAGCGGTTTGGCCTGGCTACGCTCCTGGGCCTTAGCTGGAATAGCCTCTTCACCTGGCTCGCCAGCATGGTCACGCATCCCTTTGTGACCAATACGCTCGTCTGGACAGACCTCTCGAAGGGCCTCGCCATCGCAAGCGGAACCATTCTCTCCTTCCTGGCCATGCGCCTCTGGGTCTTTATTCACTAAACGCTGGTCATTTATGGGAAAATTCTCATGATATTCCAATAAATGACCAATAAATGAGGCGTACACTGATACAGTAGAGCATTAACTCGTACTGCTGCCGCGAGCGGCAAACTTTTCATTAAAAACAAAGCACTCCATCCATAAAAGATAAGTGAAGGGAACACCTATGGCTGATACAACAGAAATTGTAGCTCGACCACCAGCGGAGGACGATGCGGCACATAAAATACAGCCGCAATCCTTGACCTGGAGCCGCATTGCTCTAGGTATCATTATGCTCATCTCGATCTTTATGAACTTCTTCCAGTTAGGAGCAAATGGCTTCGGCAACCTCTACTATGCAGCCGGAGTCAAGAGCATGGGCGATAGTCTACATAACTTTTTCTTTGTCTCCTTCGATCCAGGCGGCTTCGTCATGATTGATAAACCCCCGCTTGGTTTCTGGTTGCAGGTCATCAGCACCAAGCTCTTTGGCTTTACGAGCTTTGCCCTGCTCTTCCCCAGGCCCTGGCGGGTGTCCTCTCGGTGGCTATCCTTTACTGGCTGGTGCGCCGCCACTTCGGCGTGGTCGCTGGCCTGCTCGCGGCCCTGGCCCTGGCTATCAGCCCCATCAGTGTCGTCACTAACCGCAATAATACGATTGATAGCACGCTGACGCTGGTGATGCTGCTTGGTGCCTGGGCGGTGCTTCGCGCGGCCGAGACCGGGCGCCTGCGCTGGCTCCTTCTGAGCGCTTTGGCCGTTGGCCTGGGCTTTAATATCAAGATGCTGGAGAGCTACCTGGTCGTGCCGGCCTTCGGCCTGCTCTACCTGCTTGCGGCACCTCACAGCATCGGCAAGCGTATCCTGCATCTGTTGCTCGCGGGCGTGGTAATGGCGGTTCTTACGCTCTCCTGGCTCGTGGCTGTCGATCTAACGCCTGCCTCTCAGCGTCCCTATGTCGGCTCCAGCCAGACCAATTCCGAAATCGAACTGGCCTTTGGCTATAACGGTGCCAGTCGCCTGCTGGGCCGCTTTGGCGGAGCTGGTGGTTTCGGTGGTAATGGGAACCGCACAAGGACGGGCACAGATGGCCAGGGCACAGGAAACCAAAATGGCTCCCAAAATGGCTTCCCAGGCAACGGCCAGGGTGGCTTCCCAGGTGGAACCAATGGTTCAGGCACGCCTGATCTTCCTCCAAACGTGGGACGGGACGGGCAATTTGGTGGCAATGGCGGTGGTATGTTTGGTACGGGTAACCCTGGTCCCCTCCGCCTCTTTGAATCGGCCCTGGGTAGCCAGATTGCCTGGCTTTTACCCGCCGCGATTCTGGGCACTCTCGCCCTCGCCTTCCAGCGTCGTCTGCGCTTCCAGGGTGATCGCCAGCAACAGGCACTAGTCCTGTGGGGCATGTGGTTGCTCACCGAGGGCATCTTCTTCAGTGTCGCAGGCTTCTTCCACCAGTACTATATGACAACGATGGCCCCGGCCATCTGTGCCCTCTTCGGCATTGGCCTGGTCGTTATGTGGAAAGATTTTCGCACCTCTGGCTGGCGTGGCTGGCTCCTGCCCCTGGCCCTGGCCCTTACGGCAGTCGAGCAGATCTATATCCTCCAGAGCTACCCATCCTGGAGCCAGTTCTTGACACCGCTGATTGCAGTCCTCTCTATCTTCACGCTGGGCGTCCTGCTGGCCTATCGCCTCGCGTCCAGAATTCGCGTTCAGGCTCCCAACGTCCGTGTCCTCTCGCTGGCGTTGGCACTTGGGGTCCTGGTTCTGCTGATCACTCCAACCATCTGGGCGGCGATACCCGTTATTCAGAATACCGCCTCTCAGCTTCCGGTGGCTGGACCCTCCCAGGGCAATGACTTCGCGCGCAATGCTGGCGGCCCAGCCGGCGGCGATGGCGCCAGTACAAGCGATCAGGCCTTGATCAGCTACCTGGTGGCCCATCAGGGAAACGCCAAATACCTGGTCGCGACACCCAGCTCCAATACCGCCGATAGCATTATTCTCTCGACCAACAAGGCCGTAATGGCAATGGGCGGCTTCAGTGGTAGCGATCCCATTCTTACTACCAGCCAGTTGTCCTCGCTGGTAAAAAATGGCACGGTTCGCTTCTTCCTGCTTGACTCAGGTGGTGGCGGCTCCCTACCCAAGCAGATCCTCGAAGATCTCCCATCGCAGTTGCGAGAGCGCCTGGAGAGTGGCGGCTTTGGTGGCTTCGGTGGCGCTCGCTCCGGCGGTGCAACAACCTGGGTCACCCAGCACTGCACCCTGGTACCCAGCAGCGCCTGGTCAACCAACTCTAGCGCCCGCAGCCAGCTCTACGACTGCGCAACAACCCACTAATCACATTACCTTGTGGAGGCTCACCACCTCCACAGGGTGCAACCACACCAGGAGCAGAATTTATGGACTCTTCCAATCTCTACGAGAGGTATGGCGAGCGGTTCGCCTTCCCCCCGCCTGAGCAAGCCAGGCCGCGACAGGATATCCCTCCTTTCTTCGGCCAGGAAAACACACAACCACCAGCGCCACCCTATCCCTATGCCCAGCCTACCAGGCCATATGCGCCAGTTCAGCCTACCACGCTACGGCCACAGCCTGGTACAGCGAAGCCGACAGCTCGCCTTCCCAAAAGAGAGGTCCTGGCCCTGGCACGTCGCTGGAAGCGCGGGATCGTTATCGCGACACTCGCCTGCTTTGCCGCGCTCAGTGGCCTGGTGATGAGCCATAGTGTGGGGGATGCAGCACGTCAGGCGACGCCCGCCAATTCATCCAACCAGGTCACGCCAGGCCAGAATCAGTCCGATCCATCTCAGTCCTGGCCAGGTAATGGCGGTGACAATTTCGGCACCGACAATTCCAATCAGCCACCCGTCTCTGGCTCTCACGTCTCTTAAGTGCCTATTCGGAAACCTGAGCGCGCTTGCCGTGCCACCGCTCGCCCCGAATGGGGGAAGCACTAATCGCGAGAGCGACGTTGGTTTCCGCATAAGAAGTAGGTGGAGAGGTTGAATAACATCTATGTGGAATGCGCTAACCTGGAACGTCGCCCGCGCTGGTGGGCTGACCGCCTATGTCCTACTAACCTTCGCGGTCGCGGTCGGGCTCGCGCTCACCTTGCGCTGGCAATCTTCACGCTGGCCACGCCTCATCAACAGCGAATTGCACAATTTCCTGAGTTTGCTCGGGCTGGTCTTTACACTTGTACACGTGCTCGCTATCTGGATCGATCCCTTTACGCATTTTGCCTGGAGCGAGGTGCTCATTCCCTTTGCCAGCACCTATCGCACTTTCTGGATGACCCTGGGCATTCTCGCGCTCTACCTGGGACTCGCCATCGGCCTCAGCACCTGGCTGCGCCCGCGCATTGGCTATCAATGGTGGCGCCGCTTCCATATCCTGACCCTGCTCTTGTATGTCCTGGTCACACTCCATGGCGTGTTTATTGGCAGCGATAGCGATACCTGGTGGGCAACGGCGCTCTATATCGGCAGCATCCTCCTGGTGGGAACACTCCTCGTCCTGCGCCTCTTGAAGAGCGCTCAGGAGCCTGAACGCACCCTGCCCGCACCCGTCATGCAGAAAAATAAGCGTTTCTTTTAATTTAGATCTTTTCACCATTTTTCAAGCCGGGCTATTCCTGGTAGAATACGTTGAGAGAGTGGTTCTGTTAGAGAAAGAAGGTAGGCAACTATGCATATCCTGGTGGTAGAAGATGAAAAAAAACTTGCCCACCTCTTGCGCCGCGTCTTGCAAGAAGAGAGTCACACCGTTAATCTCGCGTATGATGGACTGAGCGGCCTTGAACTAGCCGAAAGCGGAACCTATGACGCGGTCATTCTTGATGTCATGCTGCCCGAACTCGACGGATTTGAGATTTGTCGCCGTATGCGCGCCGATAATGTCATGTCTCCCGTCCTGATGCTCACGGCACGCGGCTCGGTCGAGGATCGCGTGGCTGGCCTCAATGTGGGTGCGGATGACTATCTCCCCAAGCCCTTCGCGATGGAGGAATTGCTCGCACGCGTCAACGCCCTCTTGCGCCGCCGCGACCGTACCTTTGAGGTGGCGACCCAGTTGCGCGCCGATGACTTGATCCTCGACCTGGTGCGGCATGAGGCCCGGCGTGGGGAGCGCGTCATCGAGCTGACCGCGAAAGAGTTCGCCCTCCTTGAATATCTAATGCGCCATCCTGGACAGGCCCTTACACGCACCCAGATTACCGATGCCGTGTGGCGCTATGATCTGGAGGCGCTCTCTAACGTAGTCGATATATACATTCACTACCTGCGCGATAAGATCGATCAAGGCTTCACACGCCCACTCATTAAGACTGTGCGTGGCATCGGGTACAAGCTCGAAGCCTATCCTCCCCGCAAGGAGAAGGCTGTATGAAGAACGAACCATCACTCTTCTGGCGATTCCGCCGCTACCTGCACCGTCAATCCAGGGAACCTGGCGCGGCCCTCTTCTCTGGCCTGCGCCTGCGCTTAACCCTCTGGTATAGCAGCGTCCTGGCAATCGCGCTCATCTTCTTTGGTGTTACGCTCTATTTTGGCGTGCAACAACTCTTGCTCTCGCCTGTCAGTGATGACCTGATAAGCCGTGCCCAACATGGGGCACAGGAGTGGCTCACTATCTCGCCAGATCATCCCTGCTCAATGCCTTCTCTTCCTCTCTCTGGCTACGTTCCACATGATCCTATCTTGATCGCCTGCTTTGATCAAAGTGCCAATTTACTCCAGGAGGAGGATACGCCACAGCTGCCCACGGCCTTTCTCGATACCTCACTGGCCTTGAAGGCGATGCAAAATGGAAGCGCGAGCGGCATTATTGATACAGGCGGGCCTCTAGGGCAGGTCGACTGCTATGCGTTAGGTATTCCCGGCCCGGACGGGAAAAGCTACCTGGGCGCTATTGTCGTAGGAAAATCCGTGCAGCCGCAGGAGACGGCCCTCTCCATCATCCTGACACTGTTATTCGCGGTAGGTGGAGTGACGATGCTTGGCGCGGTTATCGGTGGGCTCTTTCTCTCGCACCGGGCGCTGGTCCCCGCCCGCCTGGCCTGGAATAATCAGCAACGCTTTATTGCCGACGCTTCGCACGAGTTGCGGACGCCTCTGACGCTGCTACGCGCCGATGCCGAAGTCCTGCTCCGTTCTCGCAAAGGCATGGACCCTGAAGATGCCGAGCTGCTAGAAGATATCGTGACCGAAGCCAGCCATATGACGACGCTGGCCAATAATATGCTGACCCTGGCACGCCTGGACGCAGGCTCCCAGCACCGCGAGCACGAGGTTGTCTCCCTCGACACCATTGTCCAGGCTGGTCTACGCCGTGTCACGGCCTTCGCCGATCAGAAGGGTATTACCCTCCAGGCCGAAGTCAGAGACGACCTGCGCGTTATTGGAGATCCCCTGCTGCTCGAACAGGCCCTCCTGGTGCTACTCGATAACGCCATCAAATACAATCATGCTGGTGGCAGTGTAACCATACATACCTCGCTCGTCGACCAGCAGGCCCAGATCGCGATAAGCGATAACGGCATTGGTATTCCGGCAGAGCACCTACCCAACCTGGGCGAGCGTTTCTATCGCGTAGATAAAGCCCGCTCACGTGCCGCGGGCGGCACGGGCCTGGGCCTCTCCATCGCCCGCAGCATCGCGACCTCTCACGACGGCTCGCTGCGCCTGGAAAGTACCCCTCATGAGGGAACACGCGCCCTGCTCACACTACCTGCCGCCTCCAGTACACTCGGACAAGCCGATAGCGAAATTGAAATCTTACCACCACCCATACAAAGCCAGGCAAAATAATCTTCGATCATGCTCTCAGCATGAAGCGTTCTCTTCTCGTCTTATTCAAACGTGACAAGGGAAAGGAGGTTAAACACAGTGAGAGACACACAACAGACACAAGCAAGTCACAACTGGGGACGGCTACATGCACAACCGGGCAGACACATATATAGCATCAGCTCACCAGGAATCCATTCTCTGGACATAGAGAAAACGGGAGACTGTCTCCTGTATGTGCCCCGTACATATATGCCGGATTATCCAGCACCACTCGTCGTCATGCTCCATGGAGCGGGCGGTAACGCGACAGGAGGACTCTTACCTTTTCAGTCGCACGCCGAGGAATCTGGTTTGCTCCTGCTCGCGCCTTCCTCCCACTCACAAAGCTGGGACATCATTACAGACGGGCACTATGGCCCCGATGTTGCACTCATCGATAAGGCACTGGAACAGATATTCAGCCGCTATATAATTGATCCAGAGCGTATAGCAGTCGAAGGTTTCTCTGATGGTGCTTCCTACGCGCTCTCGCTTGGGCTCATAAATGGCGATATGTTCAAACATATCATCGCCTTTTCTCCCGGCTTTATGAAGCCAACGGAATATCAGGGTTTACCTCGCGTCTATATCTCCCATGGGCAACGTGATCCTGTGCTCCCCATTGATTATTGTAGCCGGCGCATTGTCAATCAATTGCGACAGACTAAGTACGCCGTTGAATATCATGAATTTCCAGGCGGGCATCATGTGCCAGAGAACATTGCGCGCGAAGCATTAAGCTGGTTTCTGCTCTCTGGCTCCTGATGCCTAACTCGTTTTATATTCCCTGAAGCAAGACCGCCCGCGCGCTAGACGCCTTGAAGCGAATACCCCTGGCCTCGCTATATTCGGGCGAGTAGTACCAGCGCTTAAACTGGTCCGCGTCCTCAAACTCTAGTATAACCAGGCGCTTCGGTCGCCAATCGCCCTCAATGGTCTCTGTCGCGCCTCCACGCGCCAGGAACTTCCCACCATAGCGCTCCAGCGTGGGCCCCACCAGTTTGCGGTACTCCTCATACATCTGAGGATCGTTCACTTCTATATCCACAATGAAATATGCGGCCATAACTCTTTCCTTTCATTTCTATCTCAAGTAGGGGCAGAGCAAGCTCTATCCCCTACCCCAAACGCTTCTTAGTCCATGCAAGCATGGGCCCTACATTATATGAGATGTGGTGGAAAAATGCAGCAGGCATTTTTCCACCACATCTCATACCCCGATTGAGGCTTGGCGTGGCAAACAGTTCTACATAATTACAGAAGACTTAGTATCTTTGGGCTTTCGTCATACGTGTATTCTATATTATATTTTATTTCTCCTTGCTTACTTATCCATTAGGATATGTCTACTCCCCGATGAGGGGTATGGATTTGTTGCTATATGCAGCGAAAGGTGGCACAAAAATGGAGCTCGAAGACTATCTAGAACCTGAGGTAGCCGTAACCGCTGTCGTCGCCGCGACCGTTTTTTCGCCGCGCGCACGCAAACTTGTACGCCAGGGTGCCGTCTATGGCACAGCCGGTGTCCTGGCAGCAGGCGAAGCAGTCAACTCATTCTTCAAGGGATTTGGACATGGCCTGAAAGAGGCCGATCAAGATGAAGTATCAACAAATGGAGCACATCCTTCTCCAGAGATGCAACCTCCTGGGGTTGCGGGAGGTCAGGAACGATGAAGCCAGAACATCAACAGCAGCCAGGTTCAGACCGCTCTGAGAGCGATGAGGGTCCGGCTGAACACTTAGGGCATCAACTTGGTTACGCCTTTGGCCGTTTTAATCATGCTATGCATCACCTGGGAAGCAGGCAGCATCCAGAAAGAGCGCAACATACCCCAGAAGGCATGGAGCAGTCTCAACAGGCCGAACAGGCCACGGCTAGTAGCAGCAACCCTCATATGAGTAGAGCCGAGGAGATAGTGGATGATGTAGGGCATCGCCTGAATACGACCCTCTCGCGTACCAGCGCGCAATTCCAGAAAGCGAGCTCGCGCATACGCGAAGAGGCGGAAGATATTCTAGCTGAAGCACATCACGTCCGCACTCCACATACAGAAGGGGCACCGCAAGCTTCAGCCCCACCTAAACACAGACCTCATAAGGCACGTGAGAGCAGGTAGTCATGACACCGGGAGTGTGATGGACAATATATCCATCGCACTCCCGGTACAGGCCGGTGTCTGTCACTTCTAGGAAGCACCTGAGAAGAAATATTATGAGCATAGCCACTGCTGAAGAGCTACACATTGTTCACGCCCTACCTGGACGTATACGCCTTAATATCCCCTGGTGGAATGGGCGCAATCGTTTTGCGTTAGAAGAGCGGATACGCCAGTTACCCGGCATCCAGAAGGTACAGGCAAACGAGTTCACTCACAATGTGCTCATAGGTTATGATTCTCAAAAAACCGACCAGCAAGCTATTCTCACCACATTAGAGACGCTTGACCCCTCCTCTCTTGAGACAAAACAGGAGCAAAAAACTACTCACACTCTTTCCCCTATCCATCAGGAGAAAAATGCTAACCTGGTACGAGCCTCTATTCCTGTACGTGGCCTGGAACGCGATCCAACCGTAGCCCAACGGGTGGTCATGGCCCTTGAGAAACGCCAGAATGTCCATGCTCATATACGCTGGTCTACCGGGCATGTACTTGTCGAGTTTACAGAACACGAACAAGAGCTGGATGATCTTGTCTCTATGGTGGCTGGAGTCGACCTCCCTGACCTGCCGGGGGAGGACCAGCCAACCCACCCCCTCGATCCAAGGCCACTCGTGCAAGGTAGCATACGCACCCTGGGAGCCACACTGGGCTTGGGTTTTCTTTCTATACGCCGCCTCCTTGGTATGACCGAGCCACTCCCTGGCGCAACAGAAGCCATTCAGATCGCGAGCATCATTGGCATCCTTCAGGGTATTCCTCCACTTC
The DNA here is from genome assembly GCF_016587395.1 of Ktedonobacter sp. SOSP1-52. Taxonomy (NCBI): domain Bacteria; kingdom Bacillati; phylum Chloroflexota; class Ktedonobacteria; order Ktedonobacterales; family Ktedonobacteraceae; genus Ktedonobacter; species Ktedonobacter sp. SOSP1-52. The sequence goes on along the minus strand of NZ_BNJH01000006.1, from coordinate 547,900 downwards.
GACATGGCCTGCGCCGACTGGTGGGGAAAGCCGCAAGCGATCTGCTGTTTAATATCCCTGGAATTATTACGCTCACACTGGGTGGCAGCGTGCTGGGCCTGCTCACCATCGGCAGCGAATCACTCCGTCTGCTGACCGAGGTGCGAGCACGCCGCGCCTCCTGGCAGCGTTACGAGGAACAGGAAGCCAATGAACCTCATCTGCGCCCCGGAACTGTTCTACACCTGGAAAGTGGGAGGAAAGTTCCCATGGGCGCCCGCGTCCTGGAGGGTGCTGGCACAGGCATCACCCGCGAAGGAGTACCTGTGGCGGTTACGCCAGGCCTGGAACTTCCCGCTGGCTACCAACTCTACGGTGGGCCATTTACCGTTCAGCTACAAACGCAGCCTTCTTTCACGGGTTTCACTACCACACCGCGCCCAGCCCCAGTCGCGCCCACCCTCTATGATCGCTATATCCAGCTCCTCAGCCCACTCTCGCTGCTCTACGCCGCTGGCACCGCCCTGTTAACACGCTCATTCACCCAGACCCTCGCCTCGCTGATCCTTGTGAATCCCCGACCAGCCATGGTCGGCGCCGAAAGCTCGGACCTGGGGGCTTCGATGTACGCGCTCAAGGCAGGGGCCATCGTCGTTGGCACGCGTAAGGATCGTGTGATTCGCCAACCCCAGGTCGTACTTCTCGATGGCACACGACTCCTCCTGGAGGGTCTAGAAATGGTCGATGCCCTCTCGTTATCGCCACAGATCGAGACAAACGAGCTGCTAGAACTGGCCACAAATATTTCGACGGCCGCTGGTTCCCCCTGGGGACCCATCTTTAAGACGCGTGGTCCTCTCCATATTTCGCTGGCTCATTTTGACGGTAAAAGCATTCGTGCCATCACCGAGGAGGAACATTATATCCTCGGTCCCCTGGAAGACGCTGACTCGTCTCTCTCGCCATCCTTTCTCCAACGCCATCGCGACTGCCTGCTCCTTTCACTACGTCGCGCCAACTCGCCACAAGCCCCCGAAGAGATCCTTGGTGTACTGGCCATACGCCCACGCCTCGCTCCTGATGTTCCTCGCCTGGTACAAACATGTCAAAGACTGGGCATAGAATTGCACATTCTTACCAGCGAAAACCAGGAGGGGACCCAGGCCCTGGCACGACGTGCTGGAATCTCGCTACTACAAAGCGACGATGCGTCTACTCTCATCCAAGAGAAACAAAAGGCGGGGAAGCGTGTCGCTTATGTTTCAGATCACGTGGGCGCGGCGGCGGCCTTCGCGGCCTGTGACCTGGCCATTGGTTTGCTCAATGGCGAGAAACGACTGCCGGCGCGGGCGGACCTCCTCGCGCCTGACCTCTTTGCCCTGACGGCTATTATCATCGCAGGTAAGAAGCGTGAGAGCGCTACGCGTGATTCAGTCCTGCTCTCGCTTCTTTCGAATATCGCGGGCCTGATCTGGGGTTGGCGTGGTGCACCCGGAATAGCTCTGGCCTCGCGCGTCCTCTACCTGGCTGCGCTGGGCGCTCTAGCCGATAGCTGGCTACACCTGCGTGGTCAGAGGCGTCCTGCCTCCTCGCTCTCTCAATTGGCTGATCCCCATCCCGAGCGCTGGGGCCAGATGAGCAGCGAGCGCGTATTGCAGAACTTGCATAGCCGTATCATGGGACTTTCAAGCCAGGAGTCAAGACAACGCCTGCATCATGCACAGCCTCACACTCAACGAAACCGTATGCTCCTGGCTTTGCTTGAGCAACTACGCTCCCCGCTCAATACTATTCTCGCCGGTGGCGCGATACTCTCGCTTATCTTTGGTGCCAGTGCCGATGTCGGCATTATCGCTACAACCATTCTTATCAACATGGCTGTGAGCGCCTGGCAGGAGCAGAAGGCCAATAAAATAGCCAAGACGTTGCAACGCCTGGGCAGCACCACCGCTCATGTCCTACGCGACAACCACATCATTTGTGTCTCTGCTAACGATGTCGTACCCGGAGATATCCTCTTCCTTTCACCAGGAGAACGTGTCGCGGCGGATGCTCGCCTGATCGAGACCCAGGGGCTGGAGGTTGACGAAGCCTCCCTTACAGGCGAATCGCTTCCCGTTGCAAAAGACCCGTCCGAGGGAAGCGATAACACGCATATCGTGCTGGCGGGTAGCGACGTGACGACAGGCACGGGCAAAGCCGTCGTGGTCGCGGTCGGCAACCAGACACGCATCGGAGCTACAGCCGCCGCTCTGGAAACCGCCGAGACAGAACAGAGTCCGCTCGGCTCCAGGCTAGCACGTATGCTGCGTGTCCTGATCCCCGTTTCTCTCCTGGGCGGTGGTGTTGTCATTGTCACCGGCCTCCTTCAGGGACGCGCACTGGATACCCTGCTAGCAACAGGGGCATCAATTGCCTTGGCCAGCGTTCCCGAAGGGTTACCGCTGCTCACGAAAGTTGGAGAGGCGGGAGTAGCGCGCCGCCTGGCGACTCATAACGCACTTGTACGCCGTCTCTCGGCGGTTGAGGCGCTGGGTCGTGTCGATGTGGCCTGCACAGATAAGACTGGAACCTTGACCCGAGGCCATCTGGAACTAAGCCTCGTCGCCGACGCCGAAAGAGAGGCGCACCTTCCGGCTCGACTAACCAAATCCCTACATCACGTGCTTGTAACGGCAGCTCTGGCCAGTCCGCATCCAAACGCGCCTGAGGCCAGCGCGCATCCAACTGATGATGCGATTATCCAGGGCGCAATCCACCTGGGCCTGGCTGAAGAGATCTGCGTCCCCCACGAGGACGAGGTCGCCTTCGATCCCACACGCGCTTTTCACGCGACCCTGGCCTCTCACAGGCTAAATCTCAAAGGAGCGCCCGAGGTGCTTCTCGCTCGCTGTAACTGGCTCTATCTGAAGGGGAAGAAGCGTGCCTTAGATGAGACCCAACGCAACGCACTTCTGGACAGAGCGCAAGAGCTGGCCCGGCGTGGCCTGCGCATTCTCATGGTCGCCGAGGGAGCAACAACAACAAACATTGATGACCCACAGGATCTCACCTTCCTGGGCTTTATTGCCATCAGCGATCCTCTACGCTCGACCGTACGCACCGCTGTCGAACGCTGCCAGGAGGCGGGCGTACGTGTCATGATGATCACAGGCGACCACCCGGAGACCGCCCGCGCCATCGCCAGGGAGGCTGGCCTCCTGGACGGCCCGGAACTCCTCATAGGAGCAGACATTACCAACCTGGACGAGGAAGAACTGGCCACGCGCCTCGAACATACCTCCATCATCGCCAGGGCCACCCCTTTACACAAACTACGCATCGTCGAATGCTTGCGTGCCAGGGGTCATACCGTGGCCATGACCGGCGATGGCGTAAATGATGCTCCGGCTCTGCGCTTCGCCGATATTGGTATCGCTATGGGACATACAGGAACTGAGGTCGCACGCCAGACAGCCGATGTCGTCATTATGAACGATGAAATCTCTACACTCGTCGAGTCCTTAATCGAGGGGCGCAGCTTCTGGCGCAATATTCGGCGTTCGCTTGGTCTCTTGCTGGGTGGAAATCTGGGCGAGCTGGCGCTGATGGTAGGTACCAGCTTACTTGGGTTAGAACTACCACTCACACCCCGGCAGATCCTCGCCATGAACGCCATTACCGATATATTGCCCGCACTGGCCGTCACACTCCAAAAACCAGAGCACCGCCACCTGGCAACCCTTAAACGTGAGGGTACCGCCGCGCTTGATCGACCTCTGCGCAACGATATTCTTCGGCGCGCGCTTATCAGCGCCTTGCCCGCGCTGGGCGCGTACCTGTTGACCCTGCCCTCGGGTCTCGCTCATGCTCGCACCATTGCCTTCGCTAGTATCGTCGCTACCCAGCTTGCCCAGACCCTCGACATCGGGCGTGCCGAAGGCACTCTGACTCGTCCTGTCCTGACCGCTGTCGTCGGCTCAAGCGCTGTGCTTATCGCTGCTCTAACGCTCCCCTTACTGCGTGACCTGCTCCAGTTTGTCACGCCCACTCCCACCGGCTGGGCTATCCTGGGTGCCAGCGCGCTCCTCGCCTTCGCGCTAAATCGCCTCTTTGAGCTTCTGCGCAACGACCAGGCGAAGCTTCCCGCTGGCATACCACACATTGGCATGCAGCAAAACGTGGCGCTGGCCTGAAAAAACGCTATACTGGTACTGTTCGCCAACCACCAAATGCCCCACATAATTTTGAGGTTGTAGCAGAGCACGTCATAAATCACCAAATATCCGTTTATTTTTCCATAAGCTCCTTTGAGAGAGGCAGACCTGCCAGCTCACCAGCTCTCAATGTATTTCACCATATCCATCTTATTTCGTAGGAGGTTCTTTATGCAGACGCGCCACGAGTCGCGCTTTTCTCTCTACCGTGCTCTTAGCTCACCCCTCTGGCGCTATACGGCTGTATTTCTGCTACTGCTGCTCAGCATCGCCACCGGCTTCCTCATCTACTCAAGCGCCTACGCGCAACACACTACACAACCTATCTCTCGCCGTGTAGTACACCAGCGCTCTGGAGCCAATCTCCCCATGCCTGATCACGTCGTGGTCGTTGTTGAGGAGAACCATAGCTACTCTCAGGTCATTGGTAATGAGGACGCGCCTTATATCAATGCCCTGGCCGCACGTGGCGCCTCCCTCACCAATATGCATGGCATCACGCATCCCAGCCAGCCAAACTACCTGGCGCTCTTCGCAGGCTCGACCTTCAATCTCTCCAGCGATGACTGCCCTCAGAGCTTCCAGAGCGCGAACCTGGGCCAGGAACTACTACAGGCGGGATACAGCTTCAGCGGCTACTCCGAGGATATGCCCCATACTGGCTTTAGCGATTGCTACGCTCCCTGGTGGTTCTTCCAGATGTACGCGCGCAAGCATAATCCCTGGAGCGACTTTGGCAATGTGCCTGCCAGCGCCAACCAGCCTTTCTCCAGCTTTCCCAGCGATTACAATTCGCTGCCAACCGTCTCCTTCGTGGTCCCCAATCAGAACAACGATATGCATTCCGCTTCAGTCGAGCAGGCCGACAGCTGGCTGAAGCAACACCTCGATAGCTATGTCCAGTGGGCGCAAAAGCATAATAGCCTGCTGATCGTCACCTGGGATGAGGATAATGATACCTCGGTCAATCAGATTCCAACCCTCTTCGTTGGCCCCATGGTCAAGGCTGGACACTATGGCGAGAATCTTAACCACTATAATACCCTGCGCACGCTCGAAGACATGTATGGCCTGCCCTATGCCAACAATAGCGCGCACACCCAACCCATCAGCGATACCTGGCGCTAGCCTTGTGTGAGATACAAAAAGCACCGCCCCGCTGTTTATGACAGGGGCGGTGCTTTTTGGGTATAAGACTACCTTACATTGTTCTGTTCTGGCGCTGAGTTGTGCTACCTTTTGCTGCGGCGCTGTCACCATGGAAAAGGTAATTGGAAGAGTTGGGATCCAGGGCGCCCGCAGGGGCATCTTGCACCATCCGCGCGAAATGATCCAGGTCATGCTGGAGGGCATTATCAAAGCGACTACCCACGCCCAGTTTCTCGCCAGCATCGCCAAGGGGACCGGCAGGCGGATTATAGTTCAGGAAGACATCGACCCTGGTCTGGTTACTGCCAGTTGGCTCAAACGTCACCTTGCCAAAGTTCTCCAGGCCATTGGTCGAGCGCCAGCCAATCTGCTGATTCTCAATCCAGTTCTCATTGGTAGCATCCCACTCGTGGCGCCCGGCGACATCCGCCACCCAGTGACTATTCTGGTTGTCGTAGTAGGTGACTTCTTTCACAAAGCTCATAAACTTCGGGAAGTCGTTAAAGTGAGAGAACAAGGCATACACCTGGTTCACAGGCGCATTTACAACTACAGAAGCATGATGTTCCGCATAGTTCTTAGCCATTTACTTACTCCTTTGACTATAACGAAAGTAAGATTCTTGATCGCCACCCTCCAGCGCCTCCCTTTTCCCCTCCATCAAATTCGGGTGGTTTTTCCTTCCGTACACTACACTGATTTGCTCCGCACTTTGTTACATTGTTTAACCCACCTTTCAGAAAACTGTCAATTAATACATACAATGAGGCGGCCAGGCATTGCCTGGCCGCCTCATTGTATGTATTATAATTCTACGCGCGCTTACTCGTATTTGCTGGTGCTCGCACAGGTCGAGTCGCCTGTCTTGTAGATGTTGGCCCAGTCAGCCGGAGGGGTGATCTGCTGCGCGTTATCTACAACGCCATGGACACACGACTTGAGCGCGTAGGTCGCGGTGCGCTGGTCGATGGGTACCCAGGCGGCATCGTCAATCATCTGCTGCTCAACTTTGTTGTACTGTGAGATGCGCTCAGCAGTATTCTGGTTGGCATCAGCCTTAAGCATAAGATCCTGGATCTGCTGCTGTGTGTTAACATCCTTCGACTGTCCCATGCCGTAGTTGGTCTGGTTATAGCTCGAACCCTTACCAAACAGGAGCGTGGTCCAGTCCTCGGGATCGGGATAGTCCGCGATCCAGTCGATGACCCACATCTGCAGGGATTTGGTATTGCCCGTCGAGTTCGCGGTATCGTCCAGCAGTTTGTTCCATTCCTCGTCGTTAATGATCACATTCACGCCGAGATTGTCTTTCCACTGCTGCTGCAAGAACTGGTACTCGTTCTTGGTCGCCTGGTCGCCACGGGTGGCTACGGTGAGGGTGATCTGGGGGAAGTTCGCGCTGGTATAGCCCTCTTCCTGCATACCCTCCTGCAACAATTTCTTCGCCTGGGTCACATCACCCTTGGTCTCCTTGACGCCTGCAGGCCCCACCAGGTTCGCATTGTAACCAGGCATGCCGCTGGGGATGATATGGTTGGAGGCTATACGTGCGCCCTTCCAGATGCGCTGAGCGATCAGGTCTTTATCAATCGAGAGCGCAAACGCCTGGCGAATCTTCACGTTGTTGAAGGGCTTCACCAGGTAGTTCATAGTAAAGTAGTCGATGGTCAGCTCAGGAACCTGGCGGAACTGATTGTTGGCAAAGCCACGCGCCTCATCCAGATTGCTGGTTGGTACGGTCGCGTAGTCGACCTGATTGGCCTTGTAGGCTTTGTAGGTCGTCTGGGGATCTTTGTAGAAGGGGAAGACCAGTTTCTTCAACTGTGGCTTGGCACCCCAATAGTTCGCATTGGGTACGAAGCTAATATACTGACCCGAGAGGCGCTGGTCCAGCCTGAAGGGACCGGAGCAACCGCCCTCGCTCAGGTGCTTAAAGTAGTCGGTGTCGCCATACTTCTGCACCATGCTCTTCTCTACCACATAGGAGGTAGGATAGGTCAGGGCGTCCAGGAAATACTGCGCTTTCTGCGTGGTCACAATCTTGACGGTCGTGGCATCGGGCGCGAAGAGGCTATCATTGATCAAGGTTGGAACCTTGCCCGTGTTACGCTTATCCGAATCTTTGATCAGCGCCAGGTAGGCAGGGGCAACCGTTGATTTGAGTTCTGGCTTGAGCGCACGATCAATGCTAAAGACCACATCGTCTGAAGTCAGAGGCTTACCATCACTGAACTTCAGACCGGGACGCAACTTAAAGGTCCAGGTCAGGCCATCCTTGGAGGTAGCCCAGGACTGCGCTAGCTCTCCATACACCTCAAGCTTATCGTTGAGCTGTACCAGGCCGGTAAACATCGTTTCGAGTGAATTGACCGAGGCTGAGTCGGTAGACAGGGCGGGATCAAGTGTTGCCACATCAGAGATACCGCTAAGGGGCTGCACATAAATTTGCTTATTATCAGGCAATTTACTACCTGTGCTACTTCCTGAATTGCTGCCACACGCCGAAATCAGCATGGAAAGCAAACAGAGAAGAGCAGGCAGAAAAGTTATGGCAATGCGTCTGCCACGTTTCATGCAAATACTCCTTACTTCCTATCGAAAACCTGAGCGCGCGTGTCCCCAAATGGGGGAAGCGCTAGACACGAGAGTAACGCTGCGCCCCCGAATGGGGATTGGTTTTCGTATAAGAATTTACTCTAAACTTGAACAGCGGGGTGTTCCAATACAATGTAGGCTCGAAAAATGCGTGAGGATAGCGATCATTCGTGTTTAGGTCTTTTCCTCTTGCTTAAAAACAACAGGGGCGAAACTAAGTATGCTTCAGCAATCGCCCGGCAGGCTAAATGTTTAGCCTTTTCATGAAGCGGTAATTCTATCTTATGTGTATACTACGTATACATGTCTTAATAATCTCACACAATTTCGCAAAATTTCAAAAAAGATTTATTTTGCTAGTACCATGTCTATCAAAAAATAAAACATGAGTCGCTATTAATAGTCTCGCATTCACAAATTAAGATGCAATAAAACCGGGGTGAGTGAAAACATATAGCTTATGTTTTCACTCACCCCGGTTTTATCTGGACTGATTAATTGTATAGGCCATGTATGGCCGAGCAGCCCTTGTAGAGGCTAGCGTGTCGCGACACTAAAGACATGAATGCGGCCACCGCCCGTCGTCGCCGTTGGGAGCGTTACACTCAATACGGTCTTTTTCGGATTAATTGGAATGTCAGTGTAGAACACATAAGTGTTTACACTCTGCTTTCCATTGGGACCATTGCGATAGGTCGTCTTTGACACCGTCAGGTTACCAAAGGATGGTGCCACCCGACCAGCATTCAATGTCCAGTCGCTGAAGCCCAGCGTCCCTGTGTCTGTTGTACCATCGGTATAGGTAATTGTCACAGTCCCACTGGTCGCGCCATTGGTCGAGGAGCCCAGGAAGGTCAGGTAGTTTGACCCGAAGCTGCCGTTGACCGGGATGGTCTGTCCATTGGCAACGTAGTTGTTTACCGCCCCTGCGGGAACCGCAGGCCAGATGAAGCTTGCCCCATTGGCGAAGACAGAGCCACCCTGCTTAATACCATTCCCCTGGAGCGCCTGGGCCGAGTAGCTATATCCGCCACCATCGTAGTTACCAGCGCGGGTATTGTTATCGTTGCTGGTGCCTACCATAGAGTAGGGATTTGTGGCATAAGGCGCGTTTGCCTTGGTTGCGACAGCAAAGACATGGGTTTGACCACCTTTGACACTGCTTGGCAGCGTCACGCTTGCGATGGTTTTGCCTGCCTGCAAACCAACCTCGGTGTAAAACACATAGACGCTAACATTTTCTTTCCCAGTGGGCGTATTACGATAGGGAGCTGAAGTCACCACCAGGTTGTTGAATGAGGGCGCAGCTGCATTCGCGCCCAGCGTCCAATCACTAAAGCCCAGGATAAAGGTTTGGGTTGTAGTATCGGTATAAGTAATCGTGGCCTGCCCACTTGAAGGTCCATTTGTCGCGGCCCCCAGGAAGGCCAGCGTGCTCGCGTTATCCACAGGTGTGATAGCTAACTTCTGTCCCTGGGCAATATAGTTATTCTGCGTTCCAGGATCCGAAGCCGGCCAGACAAAGGTTGTCCCGTACGCCGTCAGCGAACTTCCCGGCACAAGACCAGCGGACTGCATCGCCTGAGCAGAATAACTTCTCAAGCCATCAAAGCTACCAGATTTTGGCTGCCCATCATCGCTGGTGCCAACATTGTTATAAGGAACGTTTGGCGAGACTGGAGTCGAGACAGTCCCAACCTTCGTTGCAATAGAGAAGACGTGCAACTGTCCACCAACAACGGTTGAAGGCAACGTCACGCTCTGCACCGTTTTGCCATCCTGAAGAGCCACGTCCGCGTAGAAGACATATGTGTTTACTCCCTCCAGACCATTGGGCGTATTGCGATATGCCATGATCGCCTTTTTGCCATTGCCAAAGGAGACCGGGCTCTTACCACCACCAAGCGTCCAATCGCTAAAGCCAAGCGTGAAGCCCTGAGAAGTGCCATCCGTATAGTGAACGACAGCTCTACCAGATGTGGGTCCGTTGGCGGAGGCACCCAGGAAACCCAGCACATTCGCGTTCGCGATGGGAGCTACTGGCACTGTCTGTCCCTGCGCCAGGTAATCATCCGGCGTTCCCGCGACCGCGTTCGGCCAGGTGAAAACCATATTGTTAAAGAAGACATTATCACCGGTGACGAGCCCACTATTTTGCAAAGCCTGCAAGGAGTAGCTGCGCTTCCCTCCATCGAAGTTACCCACGCCAGGATTCGTATCATCGGTAATACCTACATTGTTAAATGTTGTCTGTGGGTTTGGAGTTGGTGTCGGCGTTGATGTCGACGTGCCACTCGGAGTTGGTGTCGGCGTATTGGCTGATTTTAAGCCATAGATGAGCAGGCTACTCTTCGTACCTACAAAGACCTCGCCGTTGGCCACAGCGGGTACAGTAAATTTCGCGAAAATGCTTTGACCAAAGCTATCACTATAGAGTTCATTCCCCAGGTTTGTCGCGTCATAGGCACGTAGGAGGCCATTGGGGTCAAGAGCCCAAACAATCGCTGTCGAAACGTCCGTGCCATTGCTGGACGTGACCGAGCCACCACCAGTAAAAGCAAAGCTCTCAGGCGTCTTTGAACTATAGCTTGTCGAGAGCAGGCCAGTCGCTGGATTGAAGGAGAAGGCCTTAATGCTATCGCTCGCACCAGTAAAATAGACGTTGTTGTTCCAATAGGTCGGCGTACTGTAGACGCCTCCTACCAGGTGCGGCGGCAGTTCCTGCTTTACCTGGTCGATATTGGTCGCGCTAACGTTGTTACAATCCAGGGTACCCGACACAGGTGTGTATTTACCCATGTTATTGTTGTCTACAACGTAGATCCGGCCCTCTTTCCCTACACCAATATGTTCATTAGTGCCAGGAATCTGTAAAGGGCCCCCCGAACCTAGATCGGCGTCCGCGTTCTGTAAACACTTCTGGTTGAAGGGGGCAAAATAGTCTTCCTGTTGCAACTGAGGCGAGAGTTTGACGAAGGAATCTGCATTATTCTTGCCACCGGTATTAATATCGAAGTCGCCATTGCCCGAAATAGTATAGATGTTACCAGTACTATCAGAGGCCAGGGCATTGCCCGCACCCCAGATGCCACCACCAGAGCCATTTGGCGTATTATTGTAAATGGCCGTTTGCTGTAAACTAGTGCTGTAGGACATAATCCAGCCGTGGTAAGGCTGATTATCACAAAACGAGGCAAAGGCAATATAGATCTGCCCATTTGCTAGCAAAAGCGCCGAGCGATTCCGCTCGCGGTCCGCGCGGAAGGCTACCTGCCCGCCAGTGCTGCCTGCGCCCGTTCCTGCTACCGAGCCTTGAATGGGGAGGCTAGGTGCTATCTTATCCTGTCCCGTGCTGATGTCCAGGGCATGCAAGCGATAGATGGGAACACCGTTCTCCTTAGTGTAGGACATCACATACATGATGTTGTTCGTGCTATCAATCACCGGCGTCCCAGTAATGCCAATCTCGGGCACCATATCGTTACAGGCCACATCGCTCGATGGCACAGAGGTCACACCAGACTTCAGAAAGCTGGTGTACCACAGCGGCTGCGTAGGCGTGGTCTGATCCGCATCGAAGGCATACACACCATCGTGCTCTGTCTCAACGAAGACCACGTTGTGCGTCGCGCCTCCAATTGTCAGGTTGGGAACGAAGAGCGGTTGCGCATAGACTTGGCCATCTACTGGATAGCTTACACGCCTGCCAAACTGAGAGGCATTAACATTGCTCTTGTTAAGGGTCGTTTCATTTGCATAAGCACCAGTGCGATTATTGTCACCCTTATAGGTCAAAATAGCACTATCTGCTGCTGCATGGGCCTTCAAGTTAGGCAAAATCTCATCGAGAGTCAGAAACGTTCCTCCCACAATACACACGAGGAGCACCAGGCTTATAATGAGGAACGTTGAATACCTCTTTCTCCCCGGATGAATGGATAGGTGCGCATATAAGGATGCGCGGCGGGGAGGTTGGGGGCTGGACATCATCCATGTTCTCCTTACGTAGCATACATACAAATGTGGTTATTTATTGCGGCAAAACAAGCAAAAAAGATGGCATATAGAAAGATAGTTTCCCCTATCCCTTCGCCCCGAGAGAATGATAAAACTTTTCTACTATAATAGACATAATTTGAGATGTTTCTGTAGTATAATACAGCAAACATTAATTTGGAATATTTACCTCTACCTATAGACAAAAGTCCTGATCAAAAATTCCAGATACTGGAACTAACCAGCATAATAGACGTTAGTTACATTAGATAACGCGTATTTTATCAGTCACAAGAAAAGAACAGAAGGAGTATCGCCTTTTCGGTGTAAAAGGCTGAAAGTATTCGTATGAAACGTTCATTTTTTATTGTCATGCTCTTCACTTGCCTGGCTATTCTACTCGTTGCCTGTAATGATCAAAACCAGGGCACAGGTTCATCTAAGCAATCATCAGGCCAGGAACAACAGACGAACGCGATCACTACGCCCGTCCCGGCTCCAACCTTTTCCAAATCCGCTGTAAGTAGCATTCCCACTGCTATTACCTATTATCAGGCCCTCAAGGATCGCGACTATGCGAAAGCATACGCCTATCTTGATGCCAACGCCACAACCACCGATGGCAAGAAACTGACCCAGGAGAGCTTTACCCAGATGGCCCAGAATGCCTTTACCCAAAGTGGAGCTATCACCGATATTACGATGGTTCCTGGTAGCAGCGATGGAACGCAAATTGTGACTACTATTGATCGCAATGCCAGCGTGCACTATCACTCCCATCTGACCATGAAGAAAGAGGGATCAACCTGGAAAATTCTCTCCTTAGATAGAATTTAGGTAAAAGATGGCAAAAGAGGGTGGCCTTTGTCTGTAGGCCACCCTCGTTGCTATAATAGGGAACATAATAACAGCTTCATGCTATTATCTCTACCAGTATTATCAATACAGAGTTCGAAAGGATACCGCAAATACCGTGCTTGGGCCAATAGTGCGAGCGGCAAGAAGCCTGGCGCTTCCCCTCCTGCTCCTACAACTGATGCTGATTGTGAGTGCCTGTGGCCTGACCGAGGCACCTACACATAAAACCTATACCTATTCCACCATGGCCAGTCTGCCAAAGGATCGCGTAACCAATCCTCAGGAGGTAGCCTATACCTATCAAACAGGCGAAAACGTTGTTCTCTCCTGGGCTACACAATCTGGACAGGATACCCTCGATAATAAACCCCAGCCTGTAAAGATTGAGGCCGGCCTGGTAGGTCCCTTTACTAGCATAGAGAGCCTTAAGAAGGCCATTAGCTTCGATGGCAATAATATCGCAGGCCATGTGCAGGCAACAATTACACCTATTCAGACCAATAACTGGTCTGACAAGGCCGTCGATGCTAATCTGCAACTGTCTTCATCCATGCCTGCGGGCTACTATATGCTGGTCCAGCGCATCCAGGTCGGACAGGGCTATCAGCCTCCCGTACCAACCGGGCGCATCATTAAAGTCATCGCGACACCTGGCTCCTAGCCAGGCTCACCTCTGGGTGCCCCTCCCCTATGCAGGGGTCGAACGCTCCAACAGGTCCGTGACATGCTGTAGGAGGGCATCCAGCTCAAATGGCTTTTTGAGATACATGACGTTCCTGCGCTTGGGCAAGCGCTCAGGAAGATTGCCGCTAATGAGAATTACTGGAATATGCTCACTCTCGGTTGAGGCGCGTAGATGGTCGATAAGCTCTAAACCATCCATATGGGGCAGATGGTAATCCAATAAAATAAGGTCTGGCAGCACAGTACGAATCATTCTGAGCGCCTGCAAGCCATCTGTAGCAAAAATGACTTTATAGGAAACCTCTTCTTTAAGCGCTTGCGCTAAAAAGTATCCTACATGGATATCATCTTCGACAACGAGAATCGTCTTCCTTGACTGCTTTGTAAGATCCTCGGGGCCATACACATTTGGCATCCTCTGATTCCTCTAACTTAACTAGGTGCTACCTATCGGAAACCTGAGCACGCTTGTCCCCGAATGGGGGAGCGCTAGCCACGAGAGTGGCGCCGCCGTGCCACCTTTAGGTGGTGCCCCCCGAATGGGGATTGGTTTCCGTATAAGAAGATAGTGATTTCAATACTCTTCAACATATACCATGATACAGTTTTTTCCCAGGGGAAAGCAATCCATTCTACTACATATTTACGGATGAGAGAGGATCAAGTTGAGGGTCCTGCCACTCAATTTTCCACAGCAGAGACCATGTTCCCATTTCAAAAGCCTCTTTCGCTGCGTTGACCGCTAATTCGGACGTTGGCAAGTTAATGGAAAAAGTACTGCCCTGCCCCAACCTGCTCTGTACCTCTAGCCGTCCTCCATGCTCCTCAACAATAGCACGGGCAATATAGAGTCCCAACCCCAGTCCCTTCACAGAACCATGTTGCCCTTCTACTCCCCCAACTCGGTAAAATTGTTCAAAGATGTGCTGTAGAGCATCAGGGGCGACACCCGCGCCCTCATCCTGGACGGCAATGCATATCTCTTGCTCGCCTACCTGAAAGGTGACGGTTATCGGTCTCTCAACTGGAGAGTATTTGCGCGCGTTATTAAGCAGATTGAGTAGCACCTGGCTGAGCCGCTGAGCATCCACCACCCCTATGCACTGATTCTCCGTAGAGGCAGTCGGCGCCACACGCTCACAGGCGAACTCATCTATGGCCTGCTGACAGAGCGCGACCAGGTCGGTCTGCTCACGCTGCACATGAAATTGCTGCATCTGGATATGGGCGGCATCATGCAGGTCAGCTATAAGTCGTTCCATGCGTTTAATAGCACCCTCGACAGTGTCAAAATTCTGCACGAGCCGCTCCCCCGATTGTTCCCGCCGTGCCTGGCGCTTCATCAATTGCATCAAGCCTTTAACGCTGGTAAGGGGGCCCGCCATTTCGTGCACCACCATGCGCAACATCTGTTCTCTAGATTCATTGACGGATGCAAGCGCTACATTCGCCTGCTGCAATTCCTCAGTACGCTGGTATACCTGCTGCTCAAGCGAGGCCGCATACTGCTCAAGCTCCTGCTGCTGATGTTTCACCTGCTGGCGGAGTTGGACTGTATCGATGGCTCTGCGTACCGCAGCGGCGAAATCATCACGATCTATCGGCTTAAGTATGTAATCATACGCGCCACCACGGAGCGCGCGAATAGCCAGGTCATGCTCACCATGGCCCGTAATTAACAACACAGGAGTCTCTGGCTGTAAGCCCTGCAAAGCAGTTAGCAGGTCAAAACCATCCATACCGGGCATTTTTATATCGCTGACAATGACGTCATAGCTCTGCACTCGAACAAGCTCAAGCGCGAGCTGCGCCGATTCCGCAGTGTCCACATGTAGGTTCTGTAAGCGCAACCTCAGCATATGGGGAAGCGCTTGCAATAAAGCGGGATCGTCATCCACTACCAGTAGTCGTGCATCCGCCATTGAAGGCAACACTTTTCTTCTCTCCATACTATGGATTGTAAAAGACGAGATTGCCCTATGTCAACTTCGAAATCTCTTCCCTGCTCAGAAAAGTCTGTGAGCCATCTCCAAATTAAGCCGCCTATGAGTAATGGTATAGATCAGCCTTCTCTACAGCGGCACTTACGAGTTGCGCGTTACTTGTCGCCCGGCTGCCATCTGGCAGGGTCAGGGTATCCTCGAAGCCTATACGTGTGTCGTAACCATGAGCCAGCGCGGCGTCCAGTAGGGGCCAGGCTGTCTGCTCAAAGCCATGCAATAGGAGCGGGCGCCACACACGCGCCGTGTGCAGGCGCGCCACGATAGACTCAACCGTGCGCAAGGCCGCGCACACCTCCACCTCTTCCGGCTCCAATAGGATCCGCAGGCAGCGCGGCGCATATCCTGATGCCAGGAACGCCTCCGCGTCCTCAAGCGTGCTGAGTCCAGCCTCGATGCCTACGCCACGCGTTTGTAGGAGCGCGCAAAGCTCAGGCGCGCCTGGCTCCGAGAAGTTGACCGAGGCGAAATCTGGCAACACTCGCCACGCACGCACACTCTCCAGGCGCCACTCCACAGTGGACTCGATCCAGAGGCCAGTGCTTACACCCACGGGTATGCCCGGACAACTCTTGCGTACAGCCCGTAGCGCCTCTCCAATGACCTGGGGAGCCAGCGATTGAGCTCCCTGACTGTTCCGTGGATGAATATGCAAGGCTCCCGCGCCAACCTCTATCGTCACACGCGCCTCGCGCGCCAGTTCTTCAGGCATCAAGGGCAATCCAGGATGTTCATCTCGCTCGCGACTCCCATTTAAACATGCTTTGATCAGCACGCTCCTCTCCTCTCCTATCCTATCCTGCTAGTCTTAGCTACCATAAAACAAATGCGCCTTATAGATAATAACGAAGAGAAGGCGCATCGCGATGCGCCTTCTCTTCGTTATTATCTATATTTCCTCAATCTCGAATGGTTCGCATACGTATAATGGCTAGAATGCCAAAGAGCAGCGAGAGCACAAGCAAGAGCGCACTCCCCGCGTATTGCAGCGGCTAGTAGTTATCTTCCGTCTGGTAGACCGTCTTCCACTGTAGGTTAAGGTCCCGGATGCATTTATTTACATTGCCATTAGAGGCTGAGTCATGCCAGTCGCAATAGCTATGAATATCCCCCGTCTCCTGCCCCTGCCGATCAGCAAATCCCGCGTATGTCACCAGTTCTCCCTGCTGACCCCAATACCCATTTCCATGATACTCCATATATTCCACATGAGGAGGCACCAGATATTGATATTCGTTACTAAATACAATAATGCATGTCGTACAAAGCACAAAAGTCAACGCCATGGCTAGAATACTGCGCCGGGTAAGGCTACCAACAAGCACACCCAGCATCAAGCCAAAGAGCATCAGCCCAACAACGACCGGCCCCGTGACAAGGTAGCGCGACCAGATCTCAAACGGGCCATCCCCCACAATCATATCCTGTAAAACATTCTCGATAAAGGCTAGAGCCGTTGCGAGCACCAGCACGCCTGCTACAAGCAGCGCCAGTTTGATCACCAGCCAGCGCGTGCGCGAAGTTCCCTGTAGCCAGGCCACATAATGCGTCTTCTGCCCACGCTCGCGGGACACCAACGGCGCGCCCACAAAGACAGCTACCAGCAGCGGCAGCAACATGACAACTTCATACTGAAACGAATAGGCGTCATAGTTGCGCCCCAGCAGGATAAACGCATAGAAGGCCAGCAAGAGCACACCTATGAGCAGGGCGACACGGTGCTGCCGCCAGGTAAGCCAGACCATATATCTATACCTCTTCTTCTTAACAGTCACTTCTCATTCAATCGACCGAGGAACGCACCCGCAGGAATATCACCGTACCCAGCCCTAGCGAGAGCACCAATAGGATTCCGCTCACGATCCATTGCAGCGGCCAGTAGTTCTCTGCTGGCTGATAGGTGATTTTTATAGGCGTGCTATTTATACATTCACTCATATCTTGGGAGTCCGGCGAGGAAAGATGGCAATATGCGCTTATATTCTTAATCTCATTTCCTTGTTGATCAATATTCACCATCTTTACAATTGCAGCTTCCTGTAACAGATCTTGAGGATAGTCATGTTGTTGATCCCAGATATAGGTCTGGGGTGGAAGGAGGTAGGTATACCAATTGGTCAGGGCCAAAAAGACGACGAGAAAGAGGGTAAACGCTATCGTCATAGCAGGAATATTACGACGCACAAAGCAGCCAACTGCCACCCCAAGCATAAGCGCGAAGACGACAAGCACCACAGACACGATATTGGTAGAGAAACCGCCGCGCCAGGAACCTACTACTCGTACACCAAGCACAGTAATCATAGAATGATTTGCAGCAGTATTGGTCTCAAACTCAAAACGCTTATTCGCAAGCAACGCAAAACATATACTTAAGATCACAAGTACCAAAACAAGCAGCCCAAGCTTTACCGCCAACCAGCGTGTTCGAGCAATACCTTGCGTCCAGGCAAAGTGGTGCGTCCCCTGCTCACGCTCGCGCGCGAGCAGTGGCGCGCCTATAAAGGTCGCCACAACCAGCCCGATCAACTGAGGCCAGAGATTACCAAAGCCTAGAACCATCGATTTAAACATGTACCACGGTCCTGGTTGAACATTTGCATTAAGCACCATCACTACCGCCAGTGCATAGAGCAAAATCGCCACAACGGCGCAGAGTAGCACCACTCTGTACTGTCGCCAGGTAAGCCAGGTCATCGTGCTACCTCCTGCTGTGAGTGGTTGTTTGGCGTGGGCAAGGACGGCTGCGTGTCAAGATAGGCCAGCACAATATCCTCCAGCGAGAGGTCCTGCACGACCCAGCGTGGATCGGAGAAGGGGCAGAGAGGCGCGCGAAGACATTGCTCTGCCGCCCTGTATGCCCGGCCTGTATGACGCTTACCTCGGCGGCGATGCGCTCAAAGTCATCGTGGGGACCAATCAGCAGCTTGTGCGAGGTGACAAACGTCTCCAGATCTTCCTCGACCTTGACCTGCCCCTGAGAGAGCAGCACCAGGCGGTCGCAGATATTCTCCAGGTCTGCGATATGGTGCGATGAGATCACGACGCTGGCCCCATCGCTGGCCACAGCATCCATAAACAGGCGCACCAGCTCTCGTCGAGCCAGGGGATCAACGTTGGCAAACGGCTCGTCCAGTAGCAACAGACGCGGGCGCTTGGCCAGAGCCATTACCAGGGCCAGCAGGGCGCGCTGCCCACCCGAGAGTTTGCCGACCATCGTTTTGAGGGTAATATCCAGGCGCGCCAATGTACGCTCCGCGAGATCATTATCCCAGGTCGTGTTTAGCTTGCGCCCCAGCGTCAGGGTATCCTTGACGGAGAATGAGCGATAAAGCGGGCGCTCCTGGGTCACAAAGCCGATGCGCGCGATGAGCGCGGTGGCGTTTGGTGCGGGCGTCTCGCCCAGGACGCGAATGCTGCCCGCGCTGGGAGCCAGCAGGCCCACCCCCAGGTGCAACAGCGTGGTCTTGCCCGCGCCATTCAGGCCCACCAGGCCAGTTACTCCCCCCTCGGGGATGTGTAGATCACAGTTCTGTAAAGCCCAGCGCTTACCATATTTCTTGCCGAGCTGGTTTGCTTCCAATGCCAGTGTCATATACAGTTTCTCCTCTTGAGACTGTTTGATCATATATAGGGTCCATGCTTGCACGGGCTCAGGTCGAGCAAGCTCTGCCCCTACAAGTTTTTTCTCCCCTATGAAAGGGCTGCGCGCCGTTTCTGTAGCGTATCCATCAATAGGTCCACGACGCTCTCGTCGTCCAGGCCAACCCCGGCGGCTTGCTCAAGCCACTGCTGTAAGCTCACACGCAGCCGCTCCAGGCTCTCGCGGTCCGGTACGCGCAATTGTGTGCGCACAAAGGTACCCAGACCGGGCCGGCTCTCCACCAACCCATCACGCTCCAGCTCTCGATAGGCCTTGAACACCGTATTGGGATTAATGGCAATCATGGTCACGACCTCGCGTACTGTAGGTAACTGGTCGCCCGGCCGCAACAAACCCAGGCGCAGCGCGCGCTTGACCTGCTGCACTAGTTGCATATATGGAGCCACGCCGGTACGTTGCTCCAGGTGAAACTCAATCATCGCATATTCTCGTCTCACTCACTGCTATTCTACCAATCTACTAAATAACTATGGACATAGTACAAGTATAGGGTGGAACATGCACAAATGTCAAGGATAGGAAGGATGGGTAGGTAGCGCGGACGAATGCCCGCGCTACCTACCCATCCTTCCTATCTTTTATTTCCTTACCTGTCTCCTCGCGAATACGAGGGCTGCAATAGCGCCACACACACAGGTCAGATAAGTCCAGAAATTGCCCTTATCACCTATGCCTATAAGACCTGGAAACAAGCCTCCAATCACTCCGCCGCCAATCCCAATCACAACCGTAACAGCCGTACCCAGCCGCTCTTCCCGCATCACATAATCACCAATTGCCCCAGCTACGCCCCCAATGGCGATCCAGACGATACCAGCCCATAGTGCATCCAGCAGGCTTGCTAGCACCATACCTCGACCATCCTTTCTGCCAATGCTCCTCTTTCCTGCATCTATTCATTGTATAGCTGATGCAAGCAATACACAAAAATAGAACGCCATATCCCTCTCACCAAAAATGAGGAGGGTGCAATGCATACGCTGAGCGTATGCATTGCACCCTCCCTGTTAGCAAGCACTCACGGCACAAGAAAGAGTATTCTAGCCAATAGTAACCGTTCCATCGGGGTTGACATGGAGCTGAATCTGCTTGCGTGGCGTCGTGGCAGGGCCGCTGACGACGTTGCCACTATTGGCGGGATCAAAAATCGAACCATCAGGTGGGCAAACCAGCTTGTTGCTATTCGCGTCATAGGTGAGCATTCCGCCATCTGTGGTGCAACCGATCTCGTAGGCGACGAAGTTGCCATCGGGCATGCGGATCAACAGGCTATCTCGCCCATCCTCGGGATTGGTGAACGTCTGCGCGGTCCCAAACCCCTGGTTGGTATTACCAATGACCCGTCCCGTGTGGACAACCGGCGTCCCCTGCAAGGACGGAGGAGGCGTAGCAACCTGCTTTGGCGAGGCAGCCTGCTTTGGCGTACGCGCCGGCGCGCTTGTGCTCGCCTTCTGGCTGCTCGCCTGCTGCCCACTCCCCTGCGAGGCGAAGGCCAGGCTCATACCACCTATCATCAGGACCAGGATGCCAACAATAAGCACAGCCAGCATATGCTTACGGCTCTTCGGCACGCGCTCAATCTGCGCCTTCAATAGGGCAACCAGCCGAGCCGTCAGGGTCTCGATGCGCTCCTCTTTCGCCGCTTTCGCTGAGACTGGAGCCACTTTAGGCACTATGGGAGGCCGTTGTACCTCACTCGCCTTCGCACTTACAGGTTCCATCGCAACCGTCGCATAGTTCGCGGACATAGGTCGCAGCGGCTGTGATAGCGGCTGTGTACTACGTGCCATAACAGGCTTCATGACCTGTTGCTGCGCCTGCAAGCTCTGCCTGGTCAATGCCTCGGGCGTCAGCGGCACCGTCTCTAGTTTGGAGGTCACGATAGGAGGCAAGAGCTGCCAGTGAATCTTACGTGGCAGCACGGGCATCGACATAGATGTTGAAGACATACCACCGACGGGCGTACGTGGAGGTATCCCACCCAGCGAAATAGGACCTGTTATGCCCTGACGAGGTATTCCACTCAAAGAAATGGGGCCTGTTATATTTGCCGTACCCTGACCGGGAATAGACACTGGTGCCAGCCTGCCCGACTGCTGCATCCCCTGTGGGGCATTAAGCAACTGCACAACCCGCGTAAAGGCGGCCGCGAAGTCACCCGCAGAGCTATAGCGTTCCGCGGGGTTACGCTCCAGCGCACGCTGCAAGACCAGGTCCAGGCCATTGGGCACATCCGCCTTGAACTCTGTTATCAGAGGGGCGGATTGCTGTACATGCATGTTGGCAAGCTCAAATGGATCGCTGCCCTTGAAGGGGGGACGCCCACAGAGCATCTCGAAGGTGATGGCGCCCAGGGCGTAGACATCGGCGCGCGAACCCAACACCTGCCCCTTGACCACCTCAGGTGCGATATACTCGGGTGCTCCCAGGAAGGACCCTGAAATACTTAATAGGTGAGGATAGGCGTGTTCTACTGGAGCAAGACCCTCTAGTGCCAGCATCGGCACCAGACCAAAGCCCACCACCTGGAGACTCCTGGCATCCACCCAGATGTTCAGCGGTCGTAAAGCTCCATGTGCAAATCCGTGATTATGCGCGTAATCCAGGGCCTCTGCCAGGCGGCACAAGATCCGTGAAGCTTGCAAAGGCGTCAGTTGTCCGCGCTCACGTACAAGGTCGGCCAACGTATTGCCAGAGACCAGCGGCGAAACCATGTAGGGCATTCCCAGGTGCTCGCCAAAATCTTCCAGCGGCTGAACGCAGGGATGCCGCAATTGCATCAGACCCGAAGCAATCGTGGTAAAGCGAGCGCTAAAGCGCGCCCGTGCCTCAGAAGAGAGGGTAGAGGGTAAAAAGTAGGTCGTGAGCATAACCGGGCGCACTGATCCCTCCTGACGAGCCTGGTAGACTGCGTTCAGGTTCCCTCGCCCCAACAACTGCTCAACCTGGTATGTCCCCAGCGTTTGACCCACTAACTCATCAACAGATAGCGAAGACGTAGACATACGAAGATAGCTCCCTGAAAAAATTACGCCCCGGACTACAACACTACTGATCCGAAATCCTGAGCGCGGAGCGCTCGTCACGAGAGTGACGTTGGGTTTCGGAATAAGAACATAATGAAGACAATCAAGAAAACTCTTTGACACACTATGAATATTTATGGTAAATGAAGTGTATACATTGAACAAGATACTCGTCAACTGCTATGAGCTGGCACTAGGACTTGTGGGGGGAGCTAAAAAGCGTTACCATGAGGGGACACCATAAGGGAGGAAGACACACACATTTTATGAGCGAAGTTATTTCTCGTCTCGCTGATGCGACACCTGCCTGGTTAAGTACCATCCTACGCGAGGCTGGCTATCTTTCTCAGGGCAGCGTTGTCTCTGTGGATCAGCGGATCTCTGATGCCTTTAACTCAAGTACCGCCCATCTACGCCTGGTCTATAGCGAAGATGCAACTGCTACACCGCCACAAGATCTCGTGCTCAAGCTCCAGAAGAATCACGATGGAGAGAACGAGGTCCAATTCTATCGCCTGGTCGCTCAGCTAGGCGCAAACCTGCCGATGCTCGCCCCCTGCTTCGCCCTGAACTATGATGCGCAGAGTGGGAACTCCTATCTCCTCTTCGAGGATCTCTCGCCCACACATGTAGCGCCTGTGACGCGCCAGCAGCTTCTTGAGGGGCAGGGGGTTCCGCGCGCCGATCAGCTCGATGGCATCGCGGATGCTCTCGCTGGCTTCCACGCCTACTGGTGGGAGCATCCCGATCTGGGTAAATACGAGGCGACGGCCATTCGCCCCTGGTGGCGCGATAAAGAGAGCTACCAGCAGCATATCGAGCGCCGCATCCGCGAGTGGGATTCCTTTAAACAGAGCGCAGCCAGCGAGATCTCACCTCAGATCCGTGCGACCTATGAATATGTGCTTGGACGTATGCCAGCTCTCTGGGAGGAATATCTGGAGGAGCGGATCACCAACCGTCACCAGCTTACCCTTTCGCAGGGCGATTGTTACCTGAGCAACCTGCTCTGCCCACGTGAGGTCGCGGGCGAGGCCGAAGAACCCAAGGGGCAGACCTATATTCTCGACCTGGAGGCCGTTAGCGCCAATTTCCCAACCTATGACCTGGCCTACCTGATGCCCACCTTCTGGTCACCTGAGCAGCGCAAGGTCCATCGCCCCGAGGAACTTTTCCTGATTCGCTACCTCCAACGCCTACGCAAGTTTGGCGTTGAGAATTACAACTGGGCCATGCTCTGGCGCGATTACCAGATGATGGTTGTCTTTATGCTCTTTGATCCCATCTGGGACCAGACGGCGGGCGCGTCGCGCGCTTACTGGTATCCCAAGCTTCACTGCCTGGTACGCAACTTCTGGGACATGGGCTGCGGCCTCACCCTACGCAAACTCGCAGAGAAGAAATAGTGTTGAGAGTCAATCCTATTGCGGGCAGATGCCCGCAATAGGATTGACTCTCAACACCTAGCACATAATGAGAAATTAAATAAATGAGGAAAGGTCGAGGTATTTTTCCAGGATGTCTGCCAGCCTGTCGTAGGCCTGCATACGCTCAAAGGGCCGCATCTCTGGCACCGGGGCTGCGCTCCGCTCTCCCAACGCTCTTAAAATCGCATGGCGAAAGAAGTCATTCTCAAACAAGCCATGCAGGTAGCAGCCCGCGACCCAACCCTCTTCGCTAAGAAAACCATCCGCCACGCCGTTTACCTCTAGCAGCGGCATAAGGGAGGTCGAATTCGCATCCGCCGTGCGACCGAGATGAATTTGATAGGCTCGCAACGGCTGCTCAGGCACAAAGGCAAACAGGCCCCGACAAGCAGTTCTCGTCAAGTTGGCCACACTCTGAGAAGTCACCTTCTCTTCCAGAGAGGCGAAAATCGTCTCCACCGGTAGAAGACTCAGGCCAGCCTCAACCGCTCCTGCGCAACCCTCCACACCTGTTGGATCACATAGACGCTCACCAAGCATCTGGTAGCCACCACAAATGCCCAGGATCGCTACCCCCTCCCGCACCAGGCGACGAATTTGCATACCCAGTCCAGTGCGCCAGAGCCAGGCTAGGTCAGCAAAGGTATTCTTTGTGCCAGGAAGGATGATCAAGTCAGGTCGTTCAGGAAGCTCCTCGGGCGAGCTTACCAGGTGCAGGCGCACCCCTGGCTCCGCCGCTAAGGCATCAAACTCGTCGTAGTTGCTCATATACGGCAGGCGTGGTATCACAATCTGTAGTTGTTGAGTGGCTTCTCCCTGCTGTTTCTGCGTCAGGAGCGCTGTTCCCTCTTCCAGCGCGACACTGTCTTCCTCGGCAATTCCCAGATCCCTCACAAAAGGCACCGTTCCCAGCACGGGTATCCCCGCTCGCGCCTCCAGCATCCGCTCACCCTCCCGCCATAGCTCCAGGTCGCCACGAAACTTATTCACAATCAGGCCCTTGACGCGCTCACGCTCCTCGGGTTGAAGCAACATTAAGGTTCCAAGCAGCGAGGCGAAGATGCCGCCCCGGTCGATATCCCCCACCAGCAGCACCGAGGCATCTGCCCAGCGTGCGACGCGCATATTAACCAGGTCATAGCGCGCCAGATTGATCTCGACCGGGCTGCCCGCGCCCTCAATTATTACCAGGTCATAGGCACGACGCAGGCTCTCCAGGGCTTGCTTTACCACCGCTTCAAAGCCTGTACGCTGGCGATAATACTCAAGCGCCTCCATCGTGCTTAGAGGCCGCCCCAGCATAATAACCTGGCTACGCGAGTCTCCCTCGGGCTTGAGTAGAATAGGATTCATCTCGACTGTTGGCTCAATGCCTGCCGCCTCGGCCTGGACTGCCTGGGCGCGCCCAATCTCGCCTCCAGCGGGCGTGACAAATGAGTTAAGGGCCATATTCTGAGCCTTAAATGGTGCCACGCGCCAGCCCTGGCGAGCGAAGAGGCGACACAGGCCTGTGACCAGCGTACTCTTGCCAACGGTCGAGGCTGTTCCCTGTACCATGATGGTACGTGCTAATTCTCCCATAGCTCCTTCTCCTCACTCTGTAATACCCCTAACACTCCCACCAACCTGGACCATTCATATGCCTGCCGCGTAGCGACCCGTATATACCGTGGTAGGCCAAACGAGGTACAGTCGCGCACCAGGAGACCTCCCTGCAATAAAGCTGCTCGCAACCTCGTGGCCTTTCCCACGCGTACCAGCGCATAGTGCGTGCGCGTTGGCACCACCCTACATCCCAGGCCTTGCAAGGCTCCAAAGAAGGCCTCTCGCTCTCGCGCTAATCCTTGCAGACTATATGCCAGGTGCTCCCTGTCCGCGAGGACTGCTGTAGCCACTACCTGCGCGGCTCCATTGACATTCCAGGCTGGCAGGTTAGTTGCCAGCTTTGCTGCCAGTTCGGGAGGCGCCACAGCATAGCCGATCCTCAGCGCCGCCAGGGCGAAATCCTTAGTCAGGGAGCGCAACACAATCACCCGTCCCTCCTCCTGCACCAGCTCCAGTGCCGTCTCCTCTTCAGCGGGAAAGAGAAAATGGCGATACGACTCATCAATGACCAGCAGCGTTCCTAGCTCCGCACACACTCGAGCCAGCTCACGCAACTTCATCAGAGGTAGCCACTCCCCGGTTGGATTATTGGGATTACAGAGCCAGAATAATGCCGGGCGCAGCCTCCTCAACCACTGTATAACTTCGGGTATATCTACCTGAAAGTCATCCTCTTCCCGTAGTATACAATCGCTCACACTGGCCCCCACAGCCTGTGACGCCGCCCGATACTCGCCAAATGTCGGCATCAATTGCGCGACCGCAGCTCCTGGACAGAGAAAGGTACGCGCGATACTCCAGATAAGTTCGCTTGCACCATTGCCACATACTAACCACTCTATCCCTACCTGTTGAGCATCAATCTCATAACGCAATAGCGCACGTTTCAATGCGAGACAGGTACGATCTGGATAGCGCTCAAGCGCCAGGCCAGCTAAAGCCTGGCGGGCCACCGGTGAGGGGCCATAGGGGTTGGCATTGACGCTGAAATCGTGTATCTCCTCTGGGCACAAGCCCAGGCGCTCCAATTCTCCGTAATCCAAAGCGCCATGCACCGGCAGTTCGCGCCCGTCTAATTGCTCCTTTGTAGGTGGTGGATGTTGCTGCATCTAGCCTCTTCCTGCTTGCCTCCATATACGCACGACCAGCGCGAGCAGGAAGGCACAGGTTCCAACCCAGCAGGTCATACGCTCCGCCTGGACGATAACGGCGGGCGTTATGTTCCGCCTCTCCTCCCCAAGGATGTAATGCTCGACCTTCTCTAGACGCACGCCCAGCGCTCCCGCTGCCGCCGACATGGGATGCCCGGCGTTTGGACTCTCCGTCTTGCCTGCGTCACGGCGCCACACGCGCCATGCCTCTTTTCGCGATCCTCCATAGAGAGGCGCACAGGCGATGATGAGCAGCGCACTGAGGCGGGCCGGAAGCAGGTTGAGTAAATCATCTAGCCGCGCGGCAGCCTTCCCCAGATATTCATACTTACCATGATAGCCTATCAGCGAGTCAAAGGTGTTGACCAGACGGTAGAGCGCCGCACCTGGCAGGCCAAAGAGGGCATAGTACCAGAGAGGCGCGACAACCGAATCGCTCACATTCTCTGCCAGCGATTCAATTGCCGCCGCCGCGACCAGCTCGGGACTTAAGTGTGAGCGATCCCGGCTTACCAAGCTTCTTAACGCCTCACGAGCCTCCTCCAAGTCCCCCTGCTCGAGTGACATGCGTACCTGCACCCCCGCCTCTACCAGCATCCGCAAGGCAAAAAAAGGCTTCAGAGCCATTCCTATGAATACTGCCGAAGCGAGCAAGCCTACTCGCGCTCCTCCATAGTCTTTGGCCTTCTTCTCTATGCTTCCTATTAGACCTTGAAACAACTTCACCGGCACAAGAACCAGTGGAAAAGCTACCAACAACATGATGACGCCATACCTTAGCTGTGCCCCTTGGCCGCGAGGGGCACGACTCTCAAGCGCTCGAATAAGCCTACCATACCAGACGACGGGATGCACGCTGGCGGCTGGCTCGCCTATGAGGTCAAAGGCAGCCGCCAGCAAGAGCACCAGCGCTTCATGCACACTTCGTTGCCCTTTTGTCTCTGGCATGGGCTAAAACTCGATGCCCTTCTGGGCCTTGACTCCGGCGTCGTAGTGATGCTTTATATCCGTGATCTCCGAGACTGTATCGGCATACTCGATCAGTTCAGGGATGGCGTAGCGGCCTGTGATAACGATGTGCATCCCCTCTGGGCGCTGCTCCAGCACCTGGTGCACCTCTTCCCAGGCCAGCCAGCCGTATTTAAGGACATAGGTCATCTCGTCCAGCACTATCAGGTCATAGTCGCCCGAGAGGATCTTCAGTTTGCAGATCTCCCAGCCCTGGCGCGCCAGCTCTTTATCCTTCTCGATGTCCTTGGAGAGCCAGGTAAAACCATCGCCCAAAGGGTGAATCTCGATGCCTGCCTTGCGCGCCGCTTTCTCCTCGCCCCAGTTGGCTGTGCGCGCCTTGATAAATTGCAGCATGCAGACACGTAGGCCCTGGCCCCAGGCGCGGAAGAGCAGGCCCAGCGCCGCTGTGGTCTTCCCTTTGCCCTTCCCGGTGTTGAGAATGACCAATCCCTTCTTCTTCGCGCTCTTTGCGCGTTCGCGCCGGGCCGCATGGCTGGCGCGCTGGCGCTTCAGCCGCTCCTCTTCGCTTAGTTCTACGTCCTCCTCTGGATCGTACCCCTCCTCTATTTCCTCGTTGTGTTCCAGTTCTTCTTCTGTCATGACCACCACTCCTCGCGCCTGCGGCGCGTATTAGGGTGATGGGGGAGTGACTGGAGGGGCCGTTGGTCCCTCCAGTCACTCCCCCATCACTGACTCTTTATTTAGACTGTACCGGTACAGTAATCGGGGAGCGCACCGGGGAATTTGTCGGGGTGAATGATCTGGGCAACGCATTGTAAACCCTGCACGAGGCGCGGGCCAGGGCGCTGCATGATGTCAGCGTTGACACGGTAGACTTTGCGGTCCTTAAAGGCCTGGATGGTGCTCCAGTTGGCGCGCTTATAGACGCTATCAGGGGTGCCACCATAGGCGGGGTCTTCCGTAAGAATCACGATCTGGGGGTTGGCGCTCAAAACCGCCTCGTCGGTAACCTGGGGGTACCCTTCGTTGGCGGTATTGCTATGAAAGATGTTGGTGGCACTGGCATCTTGCAATAGTTCGTCACCAAACGAGCCGCCACCAAAGACATAGGGCTTACCAGGCGTGCTATCATCAACCTCGAGCAAGACCCTTGGCGCGGGGGTACCCGCAACCTTCTGCTCGATATCATCGCGCTCCTTCTTCAATTGCGCGACCAGGTCATTAGCCTTGGCTTCACTATAGGTCAGGCGCCCCACCAGCTGAATCTGGTCAAAGGTCTGGCTGAAATTTGTCAGGGAGAGGTCAACGATGTTGACGCCAGAGTCCTTAAGTTTGCTATCATATTGCTTGGTCAGCCCGCCAGAGGAGAGAACCAGGTCAGGCTTGAGCGCGATAATCTGCTCAACGTTGTAGCCCTGAGTGCTAGAGACCTTGGGGAGCTTCGCCAGGTCAGTGGGATAGTTTGTAAAGGCATCCACCCCAATAACCCTGCTTTGCAGGCCCAGTGCGCCCAGGATCTCGCTGGTGCTGGCTGTGAGCGATATAATGCG
This sequence comes from Ktedonobacter sp. SOSP1-52, assembly GCF_016587395.1. Classification (NCBI taxonomy): domain Bacteria; kingdom Bacillati; phylum Chloroflexota; class Ktedonobacteria; order Ktedonobacterales; family Ktedonobacteraceae; genus Ktedonobacter; species Ktedonobacter sp. SOSP1-52. Next base: position 519,048 of record NZ_BNJH01000006.1, on the reverse strand, counting down.
CTGGGGGGCCGCTTTAGGCATATTAATGGGTTTGCCGTAGTAATCGTTCGCCGGGGCCTGCGTCGCCGTGGGTGTGGCGGATGAACCTGTCTGTGTAGAGCCACTACAGGCCGCCAGCAGCGCGCAGAGCGCCACTAACATCAGGGGCAACAGACGATGGGAGATGACACAGGTAGACATGAGTCGTACTCCTCCAAATATATCAAGATAGACAACGACACTGCCCGTCGTCACCTCGCGCCCTTTGGAGGTATTGCAGAAGACATGGGGAAAAGGTTTCCAGCGTACGGCAGGAATCGCCTCGCAACCCTTCAAAGCCTCAACGCTGTTCCATGTACTCGCTCCTTTGACGCGAAGGATGAGATCGGCACTATTGGGCAGGTCTCCTGGCTTCTGGCTGCAAACGCTTCTCACCGACCTTCCCGCGCGCAACAGAACGCAGTGGTATGTTTATGCACCCCTTCTCGGGGCTGGTGAGTCGCTCGCCAGTTACAGTAGCGCGACTGCGCCGGACTCGCACCGGCTTCCCTATTCTGCCCGCTATAGCTCTGCGGGCCACCCAATGTGTTTGATGTGTATCAACAACAGGCTCTATTCTACCACCACGGGGGCGTGGCACGCAAATGCTTCAGTTCCAAAGGCAGACCAGCCACGAGCAAGTACACGCGCTCCGCGGCCTCCGCCAGGTGCTGATTGACCCTTCCTAACCCATCGCGATACACGCGCCCCAGAGGGGTATCTGGCACCAACCCCAGGCCCACCTCATTCGAGACCACCAGCAATGTTTTCCCTGAAGGAAGCTCTCGCACCGCCTCCAATAGCCGCTCTACCTCGCCCAACAACTCCTGGTCAAAGAGCGTGCCAGGTTGTGCGATCTCACCCTCGCAGACTACCCCGCTCTCACGAAAGAGCCAGTTGGAGAGCCAGAGTGTCATACAATCTAACACAAGCACATCGGCCACCTGCGCCCCCTCGCGCACCGCCCTCGCCAGGTCCAGCGGCTCCTCAATCGTCACCCACTGCTCCGAGCGGTCGGCGCGATGCCGGGCGATGCGCTCGCGCATCTCCTCATCGCTCGCCATGGCCGTGGCGATAAATGCCACTTCTCGCCCGCTCGCCTCGGCTATACGCTCGGCGAAGGCGCTCTTCCCACTACGCGCCCCACCCAGCACCAGTACCAACCGCGGACGCTTCTCATCGCTACTCATCAAATTTCTTCCCTCCTAAATCCCTATGCTTACTTTCATGATATACTGAAGCATATCACCATTTCCATATTCCAACATCTCAAAAAGAATAGATCTACTATCAAAGCAACCATCCCGATTGCATAGGTGCACCACACCTCAAGCGCTAGAGAGGATTTCCCAGGCATGAAAGGGCATAACCATATCGCCTTTAGCCTTGCCGCAGCCGCTGTCGTCAACACGCTCATCTTCGACGTTACGCACCTCTCAATGGCTGGTAGCCCGGTCAACCTGGCCCTCACAGAGCAGCTTCTCCCCCTGGCCTCACAATCGCTCACCTTCACCGATCTCCTCTATAAAAGCGCCTTCTATGGCGGGATCGTGCTTGGCTCGGTCGCGCCCGATATCGATCATCCCAAGAGTCTTATCAGCCATCTCTTCCCCTGGGCCAGCCGCATCGTGACCAGTTTCTGCAAGCATCGCACACTTACCCACAGCCTGCCTGGTATTGTTGCAGCGACCATCTTCTGGGGCATCCTGCTCGCGCTGGGACTCGGTCTCTTCAATGCCGCTATTTTCTCCCTCTCTGCCGAGATGATGCATGCCGCCTTCCTCTTCTACCTCGCAACCACCCTTGGTTGCCTCCTACACAGCTTTGAAGATACCATGACCTTCGCTGGCATCCCCTGGCTCTATCCCCTCTCCAGGCGTAGTCAGCGCTTCCCCTTCATCCACTTTCGTTCCGGTAGCCTCACTGAGTACGCCGTCGTACTCTTCTTTATTGTGCTCGTAGGCCTCGGCCTACTCTACCACCTCTTCTTTGTCTAGTTCAAACACGGGCTGAGAATCTATCAACCATCTGGACATTGACCCAGGTCAATATGATACTATTATCAACATTGACGTTCTCGTCCATAACCTGCTCTACGATGAGCTAAGAAGAGATGGTTTATCTTGAAAAAACTGAGTCTGCCTTTGGCAACGAACTGGTTGGTAAAAGAACGGAATATGTCCCTCTCTGTCGAGAAGGATGGCAAGAGCGAGGAGGGCTGGATTCCCGCGTCAGTACCTGGTACAGTCCACCAGGCCCTGCTTGATGCTAAGCGCATTCCCGATCCGTTCCAGGGTACTAATGAGAATGATATTCAGTGGATCGGCGAGCGTGACTGGCTCTATCGCTGCTCCTTTACGCTTATAGATGATGTCCAGGCCGCTGAACATGTTGTGTTACACTTTGAAGGCCTGGACACCTATGCAACGGTCTGGCTCAATGGCGTGGAGATCGCGCGCAGCACCAATATGTTTGTGCCCCTACACGTCGAAGTCACTAACCTGCTCCGCCCCGGTCAGAATGAGCTCTTGATTAATTTTGAGTCCGCGCTCAGACTGGGTCAAACCCTGGAAGCCCAACATGGCAAGCACACATCCTGGAACGGCGATAGTAGCCGCTTATATGTCAGAAAAGCGCAATATCACTATGGCTGGGACTGGGGTCCAATCTTACTTACCGCAGGCCCCTGGCGCGCTATCTCGCTGCTCGCCTATAAGAGCCGCATCGTCGATGTGTTGTCTCAGACTGAGGTCAGCCCCGATCTAGAAAGCGCGCTGCTCTCTGTCACCACAGATATTGAGCTTGGTGGCACAGATCCTGCTAATGTCTCATGCAGTGTCAGTATCTATGATTCACAGAATACGCTCGTTGGCGAGCAGGAACTTCCTGGCACGACCCTGGAACTTCTGCCTGACCATGGACAATATCGTCTACAAGCCAGACTACAGATTGTCCAGCCACAGCTCTGGTGGCCACGTGGATATGGCGCGCAGCCTCTTTACCGCCTGGTGGTAACGCTTCACGATGAGCAAGGCAGTACCCTGGACCAGCGCGAGATACGCACAGGACTACGCCGCCTGGAGCTGAGCCAGCATGCTTTCTCCGATCAACCAGGGAGCTCGTTTTACTTTACCATCAACAATACGCCTATCTTCTGTGGGGGCGCAAACTGGATACCCGCTGATTCACTGACGCCGCGCATCTCGCCCGAGCGCTATCGTGCCTGGGTGCAACTGGCGGCGGATGCTAATATGGCCATGCTGCGCGTCTGGGGAGGTGGTATCTATGAAGAGGATGTCTTCTATGATGCCTGCGATGAACTTGGTATCCTGGTCTGGCAGGATTTCATGTTTGCCTGTGGCATGTATCCCGCGCTAGACTGGTTCCAGGCCAGTGTCAGGGCGGAGGCCGAGGCTGCTGTTCGGCGCTTACATCATCACCCCAGTATCGCACTCTGGTGCGGCAATAACGAAGATTACCTGATCGCATCTTCTCAGGGACACTATGATGCCACGTTCGAGGGTGACTTTACCGCCATTCAATTCTCCGCCCGTGAACTCTACGAGCGCGTACTCCCCGAGGTGTGTGCCCGCCTCGATCCCTCACGCCCCTACTGGCGCGGCAGTCCCTATGGTGGCACCAATGGCAATAATCCCGAAGTAGGTGATCAACACGTCTGGGATGTCTGGCATGGTTTTATGAGGAAGTACCAGGACTACTCCAGCCTTGGAGGCCGTTTCATCAGCGAATTCGGTATGCAAGCCACACCAGTTCGCGCAACGATTGAAGCCTTTACCTCAGCAGAGGAGCGCTATCCACTCAGTCGCACCCTGGAGCACCATAATAAGGCTTCTGACGGATCACGCCGCCTGGCTGTTTACCTCTCCGATACGGTGCGCAATCCGGCCGATCTTGATAGCTACATCTACGCCACCCAACTTGTCCAATCGGAAGCACTCTGCTCAGGCATCCAAGGTTGGCGCCGCCAGTGGCAGGGACCGGGCAAAGAGTATATCGGAGGCGCCCTGGTCTGGCAGATCAATGACTGCTGGCCCGTCACAAGCTGGGCCATGGTCGATTACTACCTGCGCCCGAAGCCTGCCTACTACAGTGTGCGCCGCGAGCTGGCTCCTATCGTCGTCGGTCTCGCCACACAGGATAAGCAACAGGCCGCCGTCTGGGCCGTCAACGCCACGCAGCAGCCGCTCGATGTCCACCTGGCCCTCCAGTGGTGGACCCTCGAAGGCGAGCTGGTCGACGAACAGGACCACGCCTACACGCTCGCGCCCAATCAGGCGACCGAGCTGCAAACGGCCCCCTTTGCGACCACTACAGGCCACATCCTGGGCGCACGTCTGCTTCAGGGAGACCAGGTTCTGGCACAAGCCACCCTCTGGCCTGAACCTTTCAAATATCTCACCCTGCCCGAACCCGGCATCCATGTGGAACGACTGGGTCCGGACACACTCTCGCTGCAAACGCAGCGCCCCGCCAAGGGCGTCTGGCTCACAGCCGAGGACGGGGTCAAATGGAGCGACAACATGCTCGATCTCCTGCCAGGCGAGAGCTATATCCTTAAGGTCGAGGGCCTGAAGCACGACAGCGTCATTCACATCGATTGGCTCCGCTCGTAGTGATGACACATAACCCAGGAGAAAGGAGTGCCAGCGATCGCTGGCACTCCTTTCTCCTGGGCTGAAACTCTGCCCTCCCTTCCTCGCTTTTGCAAATTTGGCATGCTTTCCTCTCTTCTCTTCTGAAAAAGAGCCCCTGGGAAGGTGGTTACCCTGCCTGAGACGCTCCACTGCGGTTGTGTAGTACGCTTGCTCACTGTTCGCCTCGCTGTGTAGGTCCTCCCGACTGGAAGGCATGGGACATCACGCGGTTATTCTGAAAGGCACGGATCTTCCATTGTCCATCGCGCTTGATGAGAACAGTTGTATTCACCGATTGGCGGTCAGCGGGAACCTCTGACTGGCCCTCCAGGCGCGATGTGCCACCTCCAATGATCAACGCAACCGTGGGAGCCAGGAACTTCACTATTGGCCGTACATTCCCGTAGCCTTCCAGTTGAGAGCCTTTTAGAGGACCATCGAAGAGAAGCTGGTGTAGGCGGGCAATGACTTCTCTACTATGACTATGCGTTCCCATGACATCGATATAGTCGGCATCCTCGGTAAAACATTCGCCATAGCTCTGCCCATCGCCCCGGTTCCAGCAGAGCACAAGCTGTTGCAACACGTTTTGGATCGCCTCCACGTCAGTAGAAAAGGTTGTGTTATCATCTGTATGAGTCATTTTTTCTGCTCCTTTATTTATCGCATTTTGGGCGGAGCAAGTTCTGCCCCTACAGTTTTGCCCCCAACATAGCATGTACACATCATACAAATCTATGGTAGAATAAGCCGCGCCAACCTAATATCTAGTTCAATCTAGATATTAGGCATATCTAATAATATACACGGAGGACCGGTTTGTCAAGTAGTAATTCAACACCTCGCTTGGAGCGAGAGAAACTCATTGAGGCCGTTATAAACGCGAGCCGTGAGAGCAGCACGATGGCGGTCTTTTTCCATAGCATTATCGCCGAGCGTTCAGGACTGGGAGCAACCGAGGAGAAGACACTTTCGCTCCTTGAGAGATTGGGACCGTTGACCGCGGGCGAGATCGCGCACCACACTGGGCTGACCACACCCTCTGTGACCAGCCTGGTTGATCGCCTCGAAAGCAAAGGCTTCGTGAGTCGGATACGGGATACCCAGGATCGACGGCGCGTCATCGTGGAACTGAACAAGACACAGCTCGCGGAAATGAATAATGTATTCAACACATTGCGGGAGAACTTCCACGACTTTCTTGATGTTTATAGCGACGAGCAACTGGCAACCATCGCGGACTTTCTCACACGTTCAGTCCAGCGTTCTCACGCATTCATGGCAAACTTGGCACACAAAGACTAGGCCGACACTACTAATACAGAAGCGTTGGAGACCATTACAACTCAGGACGCCCATGGTTAGTTTACTCACTGTGGATACCTTGTGATGGGAGCTGAACCCGTTTTGTCAGAGGAACAGCTCTTTATAGCTCAAGCCTTCTGATCATTGCTCTGGCGCGTAAGATCCTCTAAACGTAGCATAAATATACATCATTCCAATTTACTGGTCCTTGACATTCTCATGACTAGTACTGTATAGTACTAGTCATGAGAAGCACATCGAATCGTGATCAGGTCATCAAGGTAGGGGCCGAGCTATTTCTTGCTCATGGCTTTACTACCACAAGTATGGATGACGTGGTCAAACAGAGTGGCGTTGCCAAATCGAATATCTACTATCATTTTCAGAGCAAGGACGAGCTGGCCCTGGCTGTGCTAGAGAAGCATATCGCTTCGCTGCAACTGCTCTTCCGCCAGTGCGTGCTTGAAAACAAGGACGACACACTTTTACAGAAGCTACGAACGTATACCGATGGGTTGATCGCTGAACTTGTAGAGCGCGAATGCATCGGCGGTTGCCCCCTTATGTCGCTCATGGTGGAGGCTGGCAAGACCAACGAACGTCTGCGCGAACGTCTGCGCCAGTTCTTCAGCCAGCAAAACCAGGGGCTTGAAAGGCTCCTGAACGAGGGAAAGCGCCTGGGAGAAATTCGTTCTGACCTGCCAACATCAGCCCTTGCTTCTCTGTTCATTTCATGGCTTGAAGGGAGCCTGATGGTGGCTAGCATCGAGAAGAGCGCCACAGCGCTCCGGCAAGAACGCGATGCCCTGCTTCACCTGTTCCAATCCTCCTGATCACTGAAACTAGAGTGGCCCTCTTTTTTAAATGACGGTCTGTCAAATAGAAAGAAGCGTGCTCTTTTTTTGCGCACATATTAGTACTGACTAGTACTAAATAAAGGAGAATAGCTATGCAACACATTCAACATAGTATTTCTAGTATCGAGGGTCTGCGCCTCGCCCACAGCTATGTCATCGAGGCCACCGATGGCCTGACGCTTGTCGATACGGGGGTTCCCGGCTCTCTTCCTCAGATGGAGAAGGAGCTCAAGAACGCAGGATATCAGCTCAATCAGGTCAAACGCATCCTTATCACGCACGCCCACTGGGATCACTATGGCAGCCTGGCCGCACTCAAGGAGGTAACTGACGCCCAGGTCTACGCCCACCATCGCTATGAGAGCGCAGTCATTCGTGGCGAGAAGAGACCCCTGCATCCTTCAAAGGCGGAGCTAGGCGCCTTTGACCGCATCATCTATGATGCCTGGGTGATACCCAAGCTACGCCATACCGTAGCTGTTCCGGTCGATTATGAACTCAAGGAGGGAGATCGACTCGATGAGGTACTTCCCGGCCTGGAGGTTGTGGACCTGGGGGGACATAGCCCGGGCCAGTGTGGCTTCTGGCACGCGGAGCGCGGTATTCTCTTTGGAGGGGATGTTATGGTGCGCTCTCCCCTAGGCCGTTTCCTCCTACCTATGGTTGCAGCGACTCCCGATATAGCCGAGGCCAAACGCTCAATTCACAAAGTTGCTGAACTAAATATCGCAACCATCTGCCTCGGCCACGGTCAACCACTCATCGGCAACGCTGCCAACACCATTAAAGCCTTTGCCAATAAGCTCTCTTAAGCCTGGACGAATCAGGCTAAACCGCCGAAAATCAGGTGAAGGTTTGACACAGAGGTTCTTGACCCAGCACTTTTGGTCGAACCTTCAGCCAAGTTAGCACGAGAACTTGCGAGGAGATGAGCGAACGCTTATACTACAGACCATGACAAAGCATCTCGCCGAACAGATCCCTGAGATATATGAGCGATACGCTCTTGAATGGGATGCTGATCGCAATAGCAGACAATGGAATGACAAGGGTTGGCATGATCGGTTCGTCAAATGCCTGACCGAAGGTGCAACCGTTCTCGACCTTGGATGTGGGTCAGGAATGCCTGTCGCTCACAATCTCGTACAGCATGGACTTCGTGTCACTGGTGTCGATACCTCTTCGACGCTCATCGCCCTCTGTCGCAAGCGCATGCCGGAGCAGGAGTGGATTGTGTCGGATATGCGGGCAGTCGCGCTTCACCGGCGATTTGACGGCATTCTCGGTTGGGACAGCTTTTTCTTCCTCAAGACCGATGATCAGCGAAAAATGTTCAAGGTGTTCGCCGCCCACGCAGCCCCTTCCGCTTTCCTTCTGTTCAATACGGGTCCACGGCACGGCGAGGCGATTGGTGAGTATCGGGGAGAACCACTCTACCATGCCAGCCTCGATCCAGCGGAATACCAGATGTTGCTTGATCAATTCGGTTTCGACGTTGTGGCACATGCTGTCGAAGACCCTACTGCTGGTGGACGAACAGTCTGGCTTGCTCAATCTCGAAGGCAATCGTGATCGTACACAGCCCAGATTCAGAAGTGTACCAGCTCCACTCTTCGCCTCGTTTACCAATAGATCCATTAACATGTGCCGCTTAGAGCAGCGCCAGTACAAGGAGCAACACAACCTCAGTGAGTTCTTCAATCGCACCATAGCTGTCGCCTGTCAGGCCGCCTATCTGCGCGTTTATCCAGTTGCCAAACAGGAGGGCACAGATACCCGCGCACACCCAGATCAGCAGGCCTATGAGCAGACCCAACCCCGAAGCCAGCCAGGCACCCGCTATCAGTGCGATCACCAGCGAGATAATGCCTGCCTGCAATACCTGTCCGCGTGTGACCATCTGCCTGTAGCTGACACCCAGGCCACTCGTGCGCGCATTGGGGAAAACATACAACGCGAGCAGCATGGCCCAACGTCCCAGAACCAGTGTCAGCATGAGCGAGGGCACCAGGTGCGCGCCCGAGATGCTCCCCAGAAAGGCCCACTTGAGCAGCAGTGCGCAGATACCCCCCAGGACACCAAAGCTACCTACGCGACTATCGCACATGATCTCCAGTTTGCGCTCACGCGTTCTTCCTCCCAGCAACCCATCACACGAGTCCATTAAGCCATCCAGGTGTAGCCCACCTGTCAGGATCACCAGCCCGACGACACACAGCGCGGCCAACGCCAAGTGTGGCAGACGAAAGCCCAATATCCAGGTGACCAGCCATAAGAGCAAGCCAAAGACCAAGCCAACTATAGGAAAATAGGCGGCGCCGATCCTTGTCTGACTGCTTGTGCTAGCGTCCTGCGTGCTCTGCGGCGCTCGTCCCGACCTCGAAGGTACTGGCAATACGGAGAGGAACTGTACTGCCGCGACGAACTCAGCATACTGCTCGCCCAATGAAGTATTTGTTGGGGATAGCGATGGTCGCCACTTTGGTCCGCGCGGGGGCTGTGATCCCGACGCTTGCCGCCCCCTGCTCACGCTACCATAGCTCGTTCCTCCCGGTCGCCAGGATCCCGAGTCTCGCTCGGTTGGCATACTGTGTGGTGTTGGCTCGTTCTCCATACTTTAACTGCGCTCCTTCTCCCGCGATACCAGTTTTATCATCTACTCAATATATTACCTCTGCTCATTCAGAAGAGCCAGTATGGCTGCTAGCGGCTCACCCTCTTTCTGACCGGGAAAGAGGTCAATAGCGCTCAGCGAACCAGGGTCCAGGCGAAACTGCCACTGGCGCTCCACAGGAGACGCCAGTAAGAGACATAGCAACACACGCAATGGACCACCATGACTTACAAGCACATAATGAGCCTGTTCCTCACTACGCACCCTAACCCCAACATTCACATCCATAAATACTCTGTGTAAGCCCTTACGCACGCGCGTAATCAGTTGCTCAAAGCTCTCTCCACCTGGCGACGCCTCGCCTATCGGATCACGGAAAAAGCCTGGTTGCTCTGAAGTATTGGCCATAATCTCTTCATAGGTCAGGCCTTCCCAGGCACCAAAATGCATCTCTCGCCACTCCAGCGCCTGTTCTATGGTCACCGATCCAGGTACGCCCTGGCTGATGATTTCGGCTGTCTGTACAGCACGCCGGGTATCGCTACTATAAATTTTTGCAATGGCCTGTCCCTTGAAGCGCCGCGCCAGCCAGCGAGCCTGTTCCTCCCCTTCTGATACGAGCGGTGGGTCACTCCAGCCACAATAGCGCTTCTCGACGCTCCACTGCGTCATCCCATGCCGCGCCAACCACAGCCTCAACGGCCTGCGTAATATCCTCAAGTCTTCCAGGCTCACATCATCAACCACCATCTCACCCCCTTAATATACGCAATCATTAGAGCATCTACCAAATTGTAGGGACCAAGCTGGCTTGAACTTTTTCTGAGGGCAGCAATGATCAGCTCCCATGGCAAGGCTATGCTAGCATGGTTCCTCCATAATCAGTAGCCGCGTACGCCAGTAGCGGGCTACTCTCCACGTAGCTCCTCGCGCAAAGGCGAGGCCGGATCGTTTTGCAGGAGAAAGAGCAGGCGCTTGCTAGAGCCGCCGCTGTCAGGGGTGGCGGCGCTCACAATCTGCTGCAGCTCTTCCGCATCCAGGTCGCGCGAGGGATCCCAGCCGTAGCGTTTGATGTCCACGCGATCCTCCCCGGAGAACTCAATGCCTTCAGCCTCTAACAGCTCGCGCATGCGCCCCTTCTGTCCAAAGGCCCAGCTTCCGCTCAGCTCGCCCTTGCTATTCACCACGCGCTGCGCGGGCACTCCTTCATGGGCTTCATTCATAAACCAGCCAATCATGCGTGCCCCGCGTGGATAGCCCAGCGCCTTGCCAATCCAGCCATAGGTTGTCACCCGCCCCACCGGACATGCCTCCACCAAGGCAAAGACCCGCGCCTTCAACAGCCCCACTGGCTCTGGCGTCGTAGAAGAATTCTGTATCATGTCACCCTTCCTTTTACGTAATTCCTGTAAGCTCAAAACGCATAGTACCGCAATCCCCCCTGCCGATGCAAGAGTAAGTGCTATTTACGTATACACAGATCCATACCAGCCCATCATACCAGCAATGCACCTTCTCTTCTAACTATTTTCAGTCTTACTTGATGACATTTGCGCATCACACATTTTTCTTAAAGCATACTCATGTTGATCAATATATTTCATGCAAAGGAGCAGCTTATGAATCAGCAACGGCAGGCGGAATCGGGCTTTGATCGAGTAGACCAGGCTGGCTACGCCCCAGGAGTATGGATGTGTCACACCAGAAGAGGCCGATAAATGAATTGAGTACATTGGAGAGGCCAATCACTCTGGGCGCTTCTTTCACACGCTGACCTCGTTCATCACTCTGGGGCAGAAGCCAGGGTAATTAGTCGCTAGTACTCTTTCCTTGCATTTAGGCTTTTTAGACAGTACACTCTCTTTAACCCCTGATAACTAAGAAAGAAAGTAGGTCGCGCTTGGTACATAGCCAGGATCTTCAGCTCCTACAACTACTGCAACTGGCAGATAGCGCCCTTCCCATCGGCAGTACCGCGCACTCCTATGGCCTGGAGACGCTCGCCGACGATGGACATCTCACCAGCGAGCAGCTCTTCGCTTTCTTCTCTGACTATATGCAAGAGAACGGGCTACTAGAGGGTATCTTCTGCCGCGAAGCTTGCCGCCTTAGCAAGCTCTCGCCTGCTGATTTCGCACCTTCCTGGCAAGTGCTCAATACGCGTCTAAGTGCTTTCAAGAGCGCGCGCGAGTCACGTATGGCAAGCATCACACTGGGAAGGCGCTTCCTCCAGTTCGTCCAGTTACTGGCTCAGGAAAGCGATTGGAGCGAACTCCTGGCGCAGGCGCTACGCCTAGCAAAGTCAGCTCAGAGCGAGGCCCACTATTGCGCAACCTTTGGCCTGGTCGGTGGTATGTTGGAGATAGAGGAATCAACCCTGGTGCTGGCCTATCTCCAACAAACCCTGACCAGCCTGGTCTATGCCTGTCAGCGCCTGCTACCTGTAGGCCAGAACCAGGCCAGTAGCATTATCTGGCATCTCAAGCCAATTCTAATTGAGGTTGGAAAGCGTATCGATCACACCTCCCTGGATGAGGTCACTAGCTTTATCTTCCTGCCGGACCTGGCAAGCATGCGCCACCCAACCCTTACCACCCGGCTCTTTATCAGCTAAAAAAGCTATCGATCACACTTGCTGCGAAAGTGTGATCGATTCAAAAGCTCAGTGTTGAGCCCGGCGCTACTTGCGTACGCGCCTACTGCCGACAGTAGGCGCGTACGCAAGTAGCGCCGGGCCATTAGATTGCCTGTTTACTATGCTTCATACAGAGTCTGAAAATCAAATCAATCACACTCAACTTGAACCTGCTCAGTTCAGACCAGACATCCGGGGAGCGCTTCATCTGCGCTTCGTGCACTCCGAGGCCCACACAACAACGCGCCTGCGCGTGGAGCAACAGCGCCCGCCGCTACGCGTGATTCGCTCCTTTCCTCTGCCAGAGGGTGGCGCGCTGGTCCACCTGCACAATCTCTCGGGTGGGGTCCTGGGCGGCGATCAATTGGAGCTACATGCAACCCTGGAGGCAGGCGCCTATGCGCAGCTTACCTCGACGAGCGCCACGCGCCTCTATCGCAGTTGTCCTGGTGATTCCCTGGCTCGCCAGAACACTCTGCTCCGCGTCGGCGAGCATGCCCTGCTCGAATACCTGCCCGATCCCCTGATACCTTTTGCTGGCTCTCGTTATCAACAGGTGACACGCATCGAGCTGGCCCAGGACGCGGGCCTCTTCTACTGGGAGATCGTGGCGCCAGGACGCAGCGAGGAGCGCTTCGCCTACCAACAGCTCTTCCTGGACCTGGACATATACACACCCGAACGCCTGATCGCCTGTGAGCGCGCCCACCTGGAACCATCTCTGCGGCCCCTTACCTCGTCCACACGCCTGGGACCCTACACCCATTTCTGTACCTTTTATATCTGCCGCGTAGGCCTTGACACCAGTCGCTGGACACAACTGGAGCGCGAACTGGCAGAAATGGCCCAGGAGATCAGCTCTCAGGAGACACTCTGGGGCGTAAGCACGCTCTCCGCGCATGGCCTGGTCATCCGCGCGCTCAGCAAGCAGGGCCGCAGTCTCCAACAGCAGCTACCAAACTTCTGGCACAAGGCACGCACAGCCCTCTACGGCCGGAGCGCCACCATGCCACGCAAAATCTATTAAGTAGAAAAGGAGCTTATCTTGCAACTAACGCAACGCGAACAGGAGAAACTCTTGATTTTTGTGGCCGCCGAGCTGGCGCGCAAACGCCAGCAGCGCGGCCTCAAGCTAAACTATCCCGAGGCTATGGCCATTCTGACAGCTGAGATTATGGAGGCGGCCCGTGATGGGCGCAGCGTCTCTGAGATTATGACGTTTGGAACAACCATCCTGAGCCGTGAAGATGTGATGGATGGCATCGCGGAGATGATTACGGAGGTCCAGGTCGAAGCCACCTTCCCCGACGGCACCAAATTGGTGACTCTTCACGACCCCATTCAGGAGGAGAGCAGATATGAAACCAGGTGAATATTTTCTTGACGACGAGGCAGGCGATATTCTGGCTAATGCCGGGCGCACTATCACCGACCTCCAGGTAACGCATACAGGCGACCGCCCCGTCCAGGTTGGTAGCCACTTCCATTTCTACGAGGTCAACTCCGCCCTCCAGTTTGAGCGCGCCACGGCCTATGGCATGCGCCTGAACATTCCCGCAGGCACAGCGGTACGCTTCGAGCCTGGCGACGAAAAGGTCGTTACGCTTGTGCCCTTCGCCGGGGCGCGCATTGTATATGGGCACGCCGGGCGTGTCAATGGTCCCCTGGCCCCAGAAGCGCCTACAGAGAAAGGTGAGAGCGCCCTATGAGTCTGCACATTCCACGCCAGACCTATGCCGACCTCTATGGCCCAACCGTGGGCGACCGCGTGCGCCTGGCCGATACCGACCTGATTATCGAGGTGGAGCAAGATTTTACCACCTATGGCGACGAGATCACCTTCGGTGGCGGCAAGGTTATCCGCGATGGCATGGGCCAGAGTAGTCGCGCCACGCGTGAAGGAGTCAATGGCGCGCTGGACCTGGTCATCACTAACGCCCTAATCATCGACCACTGGGGCATCGTCAAAGGTGATATCGGCGTCAAAGATGGGCGCATTGTCAAGGTTGGCAAGGCTGGAAATCCCGATACCATGGCCGGGATCGATCCTGAGCTGGTCGTTGGCTCCTCAACCGAGGTTATCGCGGGCGAGAATATGCTCGTCACAGCGGGTGGTATCGATAGCCATATCCACTTTATCGCGCCCCAGCAGATCTATGAGGCCATCTCCAGCGGCATCACGACCATGCTTGGTGGCGGCACTGGTCCCGCGACTGGCACGAACGCTACAACTTGTACACCTGGGGCCTGGAATCTAGCGCGCATGCTCCAGGCGGCAGAGGCCTGGCCGGTCAACCTGGGCTTTCTCGGCAAGGGCAATACCTCGACCACGGAGCCGCTCAGCGAGCAGATCTGGGCTGGGGCCTGTGGCCTTAAGCTTCACGAGGACTGGGGCACAACGCCCGCTGCCATCGATACTTGCCTATACATCGCCGATCAGTACGATGTGCAGGTCGCGATCCATACCGATACCATCAACGAGGCTGGCTTCGTCGAGAATACCATCGCCGCTATTGCCGGGCGCACCATCCATACCTATCATACCGAGGGCGCGGGCGGTGGACATGCCCCTGATATCATCCGCATCGCCTCGTATCCCTATATTCTGCCCTCTTCCACAAATCCGACGCGCCCCTACACAGTTAATACTATCGCGGAACACCTGGATATGCTCATGGTCTGCCACCACTTGAATCCCCAGGTTCCCGAGGATGTGGCCTTCGCCGAGAGCCGCATCCGGCCCGAGACCATCGCCGCGGAGGACATTCTGCATGACCTGGGAGTCTTCAGCATGATCTCTAGCGACTCCCAGGCCATGGGGCGCGTGGGCGAAGTTATCTTGCGTACCTGGCAGACGGCACATAAGATGAAGCAGCAGCGCGGACACCTGCTAGAGGACTCGGAGCGCAACGACAACTTCCGTGTCAAGCGCTATGTCGCCAAGTACACCATCAACCCGGCCATCACTCATGGTATAGCCAAACATGTCGGCTCCATCGAGGCGGGTAAGCTGGCAGACCTCGTACTCTGGAAGCCTGCCTTCTTTGGCGTCAAACCTGAACTGATCATCAAGGGCGGCTTTATCGCCTGGGGCGCGATGGGCGACGCCAATGCCTCGATTCCGACGCCGCAGCCAGTCATGTATCGACCCATGTTCGGCTCCTTCGGCGGAGCCACCGCCGCTACCAGCCTGACCTTTACCTCTCAGGCCGCCATCGAGGCAGACCTGCCTCGCAAGCTCGGCCTGCGCAAACAAGCTGTCGCGGTCCAAAACTGCCGGACCATCGGCAAGACCGACATGCTCCACAACGCATCCATGCCCACCATCGAGGTCGATCCCGAAACCTACGAAGTACGCGCCGACGGAGAACTCCTCACCTGCGAGCCCGCGACCGAGCTCCCCATGGCCCAGCGCTACTTCCTGTTTTAATTCCTATAACACCAGGATTACAATGGAAATAGATAACCTGAAGCGTTATGAAAGGAAGTGGCACCATGTCACAAACCACAAACCCTCGCGCCTTTCGCGTCGGTATTGCCGGGCCAGTTGGCTGCGGCAAAACAGCGCTCATCGACCGCCTCAGCAAAATGCTCTGGCCGCGTCACAACCTGGCTGTCGTCACCAATGATATCTACACCAAAGAGGATGCCGAGTTCCTTCTGCGCCAGGGCACACTGCCACCCGAGCGCGTGCGCGGTGTCGAGACCGGGGGTTGCCCCCATGCCGCCATCCGTGAGGATGCCTCGATGAATCTGGAGGCCATTGAAGAGCTAGAAGAGACCCTGCCAGGGCTGGAACTGATCTTCGTCGAGAGCGGTGGCGATAACCTGGCCGCGGCCTTCAGCCCCGAACTGGTCGATGTCTCCATCTATGTCATCGATGTCTCAGGCGGCGACAAGATTCCGCGCAAGGGCGGACCCGGCATCTGCCGCTCGGATCTCCTTGTTATCAATAAAATAGACCTTGCTCCCTTTGTCGGGGCCTCACTTGAGGTCATGCGCCGCGACGCCACCAAACAGCGTGGAGAACGCCCCTTTATCTTCACCAACATGCAAGTCGGAACTGGTCTATCTGAACTCATCGCCTGGCTTGAGCAACAGATGAGCGCGCCATTGGAGCAGCGCCGCACCCTGCTCACCACTGGTTCAGCCCCTTCGGGTATGGCCCATAGCCACAGTCACTCACACGAACACATGCACGCCTAAATAAAAAAGTTGTGTCTGGTTTCTATGAGTATGGTTGGCGAGCGTACGCTCGCCAACCATACTCATAGAAACCAACCCATTTCCAATATTTCAGTCCCTCAGCCTGCAAAGCTCCTAGATCCATAACGTGTGTCATCGTTCACCATTCTCCAATTAACTTCTAATCAACTCATCAGCTAAAAAGTTGCGATATGCTCCAGTCTACCGTATGCTTAGACAGAAGGTAAGAGCTTTCAAGAGAGATGAGTCAGAGTAGATCTACAAAGGATGCAACCTATGCAGAATACCGATGCTACACAACTGCCCTTTTCGCTTTCCCACTTCATTCGTACTCAAACCCCATTAATAGGAGAGCAATGCATTGTGATTGCCTTCAGCGAGAAAGGGACCCTTGTCCATGTCGAGTAATGGGAACGGGCGGCCTCCCCAAACACCAAAAGGGAAGCAACCCAAAGAGGAAAACGACGATACATTTCAGTTAAGCAGAGTTTTTCTAGCCTTTACGCAATTGCCGAGAGTGATTCGTCTGGTCTGGTCTACCAGCCCTTTGCTCACGATCACTATGGCGCTCATCAGCTTTGCCAGTGGCTTTTTGCCCGTGCTGAGCGTCTGGATTACGCGGGGCGTGGTCGATAGTGTGATCACTGCCGCGTTCAGTCGCACGCACACGCTGGGCATGGTCTGGTTTTTTGTGGGGGCGCAGTTGGTCGTGGGTTTGGGGCAGAACCTTTTGAGTACCTTGAGCAATATTGCGCAACAGCTTTTGCAGGAGCGCGTGAGCAATCGCGTGCAGGCGATGATCCTGGAGAAAGCCAATACACTTGACCTGGCCTTTTTTGAGGATGCGGAATTTTATGATAAGCTGCGCAACGCCTCCGACGAATCGAGCTATAAGCCGATGTCGATTATTTCGCAACTCTTCGATTTCGCCAAGACGCTGGTGACGCTCTTCTCCATGCTCTTCCTGCTGCTCAACCTAACCTGGTGGCTGGCGGTGATTGCCCTGCTTATGCCGATTCCCTCGTTTATTTCCAGCACGCGCTATGGTTGGCGGGGCTATAAAAAGATGCGTCGTCAGTCACCAGAGCGGCGGCGCATGATGTACTTGAACCGCCTGATGACTACTGACACCTTTAATAAAGAGATCAAGCTCTTCAGCCTGGGACACTTTTTCATTAATCAATTTAAAGATCTGGCTGAGGCATTGTACCAAGAAGATAAACGCATCATTGTGCGGCGCTATCTGGCTAGTTTTGCCTGGAGCAGCCTCTCGGCCGTGGCAAATTCGGCCATCTATATCTATGTGGCCTTGCGGGCAGTGATCGGCGCGATCAGCATTGGTAGCCTGACCATGTATACACAAGCGATCATACAGGTTGGTTCAAGCTTCCAGGGGATTCTCGGCAATCTCTCAGGGATCTACGAGAACAATCTTTTTGTGGACACCCTCTACCAATTCTTGGAATATCAGCCGCGCATTGTCTCGCCTGCCCGGCCAAATGCCTTGCAGCGCGATTCCAACTCGCCCGGACTGGCTGTAGAGTTCCGCAATGTCAGCTTCACCTATCCTGGCAAAGATCCTGAGACCGAGGCTGCCTTAAAAAATGTCAGCTTTGTCATCAAAGCTGGCGAAGCTATCGCGCTAGTGGGGCGAAACGGAGCTGGCAAGACCACGCTTGTGAAGCTGCTGACGCGCCTCTACGATCCGGACGCGGGTCAAATCTTGATTGGCGGGCGTGATATCCGCGAGTACGATATTGAAGAGTTGCGGAGCGTGGTGGGTGTGATCTTCCAGGATTATGTAACATATTATATGAGCGCACGCGAGAATATCGGCGTGGGCCAGATCGATGAAATTGAGAATTTGGAACTGGTGGAGCGGGCCGCGGGCAAGAGTGGGGCTAATGCGGTCATTACAAAATTGCACGATGGCTACGCGACCATGTTGGGTCGCTGGTTTAAGGATGGTACTCAGCTCAGCGGGGGCGAATGGCAGAAGGTGGCTCTGGCGCGTGCCTTTATGCGCAATGCGCCGATTCTTGTCCTCGACGAGCCAACCAGCTCACTCGACGCCCAGGCCGAGTATGAGATCTTCACCAAGTTCCGCCTGCTGACCGAGGGAAAGACAGCCATTTTCATCAGCCACCGTTTCAGCACCGTGCGCCTGGCCGATCGTATCTTTGTGATCGAGGAGGGCGTGCTCAAAGAAAGCGGCTCACACGCTGAACTGCTCGTGCTTGATGGCCGCTACGCCGAGCTGTTCAATTTGCAGGCGGAGGCATATCGGTAAGAGCAAAAGATAGATCATTCCGGTTGGATATTTCTCCACCAGCGCCACTGCTAGTGGTGCTGGTGGAGAAATATCATCACTGTTTCTCCCGTAAAACAGCTCATCTTCCTAATGCGTCATCACGAGGAAAAGGTATTGCTTTTCAGAAGGAGTAAGCATGGATAAAGTTAGAGAATGCCTGTGAACATATCCTGCTCATAGAGACCAGGACGGCGATCCGTTAGATCACGCGCCAGGGTGAAGTACTCATATCCCAGAGCAAGTTCGCGCTGCTCTGGAGGCAGGGTAAAGAAGAAGTTATCGGGCGCGATCTGCGTTCTATGCGCACGTAAAGCCTGAATCTTCTGTTCGATATGTGGGCGCACATCAACACAGGTAGAGATGAGTTCATCTGGGGTGCCCATACGGTCCATATTCATCTCTGGATTATTCCAGGGACCATCGGCGCCACTCTCGCGCATCTGCTTCACCGCCTGCTGGATCATCGAGCGCGACATCGCCGTGTAGTAGAGCTTCAAGGGCTGCCAGGCACCAGGGATATCGGGATAACAACGAGGATCGGCCGCGGCATCGAAGGCCGCCAGGGTCACGCGATGCGCCTGCAAGTGATCAGGATGACCATAACCACCAAAAGCATCGTAGGTCGCGATCACCTGCGGCTTCAGCTCACGAATAATCGCCACTAAGCGCCCGACGGCCTCGTCAAACACAGCTCGATGGAAACAATCAGGATGATTATTAGAAGGACGGCCAGCCATGCCCGAATCGCGATAGCCGAGCAGGCGCAGTTCATGAATACCAAGGGTCTCAACAGAGGCCTGAAGCTCCTGCCGACGTACCTCAGCCAGGCGCGGGAACATCACCTGCTTCGCGGCCTCATCCAGTTCGGGATCAACGATCTCGCCTTCTTCGCCCAGGTTTGACGTTACCAGGGCGGTGCGCACACCCCGCGCCGCGAGCATAGCCAATGTGCCGCCCGTGCCAAATACCTCATCATCGGGATGAGCATGAACAGCCATAAAAGTCGGAGGTGTCTGTGTCATAAGGATCTCTTTCTCAACTAGCAGTGAAACTTCAATATCGAAAATTTATATCAATCAATATCTATACGGAGACCGGTCCAATCTGCGCTTCAAAGAACGTCATCACCCTCTGCCAGGCATCCTCGGACGCCTCGGCGTGATACATGCGTCCCTGATCATTAAAGAAGGAATGCTTTGCCTCGGGATAGATTTTGATATCATGAGGAATGGTATACTGCTCCAGGGCTTGCTCAAGCTTGTGTCCCTGAGAAGCTGTAAAGTCCTTTTCGGGATAGGAGCCCACCACTGGACAGGCACGCTTGACCGCGTCCAGGGGCCTGGGATTGGCGGCATAAAAAGGAGCAACGACCTTGAGGCGCTCATCGGTGCAGGCCCAGGCAATCGCAAAACCACCACCCATGCAGAAACCAATCGCGCCCACGCGTGAGTCATCTATCCCCTGCTGCTCCGTCAGGTAGGTAAGCGAGCCCTTTAAATCGTTCAGGCTCTCATTGTTGAGCGACTTGAGAAACATCTGTCCCATAAAGCGGAACATACACACCGTGCGATTGCGCCCGGAGAACAGATCCACGGCCAGGGCGGCATATCCCCCATCCGCGAAGCGGCGCGCAATGTCCCGAATGTTCTCATTCATGCCAAAGATCTCATGGATCACAATCACGCCGGGAAAAGGGCCCTCGCCCTCCGGTCGCGCCAGGTAACCCTGTACCTGTCGCTTCCCCGAGGAGAAAGACACATCTTGCGTCTGTACCATAACTGTTACGCTCCTTATAACATGTGCTTTATGGGATTATAGTAGATGGTGTGAAATGCCTGCGCATTTCACACCATCTACTATAACTTATGCATTCGCGCTTTCGGCAGCCTGTCTCAGCGTTTCACGCAGTTGCTCATAGTGCATCTGTGCGTGGAAGAAGCCAAGCATACCAACACCAATGGCATTCATTGGGCCAAAGGCAGGAATACGCGTGATGGTCGTTGTCAGATTGGGCTGGTCAGGCCAGGCGGAGAGGTAAGCCAGGCTCATGCGACGGCTCTCATTGAGGCGGGCGCGCACCTGGTCCGCGGTCTTCAGGGTCTCCCAGGGGGTCTCAGCGTGCAGGCGTGCCTCAAGAGCCAGGCCGCGCGCAAGAATAGAAGAGACGGAAGCATTCTCTTCAAAGCCAGCAGTCAAATGCGCCACGATGTGACTGATGGTCCAGCCACGTTCACCGTCCTCAGTCGCCTTGGGATCATTAGGAACAAAATTCACCGCGGCATCCGTCGCGTCCTTGAGGATGGTCTCAACGGTCTCAAAGGCCTGCTCGATATAATTTTGCAGATCCTTATAGCTAACTTCGGCAACCATGTCCGCGTAGGTGGTCTTGCCCTCGCGGAGCGCAGTAAAATCAAACTGTGGCATTACAAATCCTCCCGCGGCCTACAATGCCGCGTTCTATATCATTATTGGTCAGCACTTTCCATAAGCGCTCTCTTGCGACCTTACAATTTGTAAGTATATCACCCTTTCCCCCCCCACTCAACCCTGCCTTTGAGCTCAGATTACCCGTCGAAATTGTCCAGTTTTGCCCAACAAAAGCCGCCTTTGTACAGCAACTTGGCTGTCAACTTGGCTGTCAAAATTTACCCTCTCAAAGCCTCATTACAAGCGGCTTTATAAGTATAATTAAAGCGAAATTTTGAGCTCAAACGGGTTCAAACGCACTTTTGATGATTGGGGAGGATGGATACTTCTGGGTTGGTTTGGAAAGAATCATTCCCCTGTCAGTATCATGTACTTGTGGGAATAGTTATTGGTACAGCACGGCTCTTGCCTTTTTGTCGAGCTTCACCTGGTTCCCCCTTGGACATCAAGAGCCAACCATGGTCAGCTTTTCTTTGACTGTATGTGCCAATAGAGAAAGAAGAGCCTACTTCTTGTTCAGCCGAGGTTCACTGGAGAGATCTATGACCTTGCATGCACGACATCATGACTTACCACATTCTGGAGCAGCCTGCCCAGAGGGGAAGCCTCCCCAGGCGTCTGGTGCGTTGCCGACGATCTGGCGCAAACGTTTGGTCTGACCGTGTTAAACCTGTTTGGACTCAATGGCCCGGTTACTGCTGGATGGAGAAATGCGGGGACCGCAGCGTTTTCTCCGGCGTTCTACCAGCTATCTCTGGTGGGGGGGAGGGCTCGGCACTTTTCTGCTCTTCTTCCTCATGACCGTAGCCTGGATCATTCTGAATCCGACGCGGCAGGTGCTACCACTTCCTGGCTCTCAGTTATTAGGCCCTCTTCGGGGACCCCGAAGCATGGCCCTCTTCTGGCTGCTGACGTTCCTGGGGGGATTTACCTGTGTGCTGGCGTATCTGCTCATCTTTTCCCGCGTGTTTCTGCTGGCAACCCGCCAGGGCTATCTGCCTCGCGCGCTAGCCGAACTGAATCAGGCTGGCACGCCGAGACGGGCGATCCTGACCCAATCCGCGATGATCGCCTGCGCGGCAGTGCTCTTGTTCGTCATCGTGCCAACGCTGCTCAGGCTCTTTCTGTCAGCCGATCTGGTGGACGCATTGTTCTCTGGTGATCAATATGGATTAGTAACCTCACTGCCGGGTTCGCTCTGGTGTGGGTTCCTCGCTCTACTGTTTGGGTTTGCTCTCTGGCTCTGCTGGAAAAAGCGCCGCCGGACCCAGCTCACTCATCTCCAACGCCTGCTTCTGTCTCTCTTGTGCGTGGCTAGTGGTCTGAGTTCGCTTGTCTGCATGGTGGCACCACTGCTGCCGGGCTGGCCTGTGCTGTTCTTTTCCCACAATCGCTGGTTTGCACTGGTTTTGCTGAGCATCGTCGGTTCCTTAGTGCTCGCCTGGGGAAGCAGCGAGCTTCCTCGCCGCTCCGCGCTGGTGCGGGAGAAAGCCAGGAGTCTGGCGCGGGAGAAGGAACTGCGCGAGGAACTACAACGCGCCTACGAGGAGCTCGATCGGCTCTACCAGGAGCAAGCACAAGCTGCGCTGACCGATACCGTGACCGGCTTGCTCAATCACTGGGCCTTTATGCAGCGGTTAGATGAGGCGATCGCGCGTGGGCAAACAGAGAGGAGCGGTTTTCTGTTGGTGTTTCTCGATGTGGATCATTTCAAAGCCATCAACGATACCTGGGGCCATCTGGCGGGCGACGCGGTCTTGCGCCAGGTCGCCGAACGCCTGCGTACTGCTCTGCATGCTGGGGATGTAGCGTCGCGCTATGGTGGGGATGAGTTCGCACTGATTCTGGACAACGTCCCGATCACGCGAGCTCATGAGGAAGGGGAGCGCCTGCGAAGGATCATTCAGTCGCCTCCCTATAGCGGGCCGGGCCTGGGAGAACCAACGACTGAGGTCAGCGTCACTACGAGTATCGGTGTGGCTGCGTATGGCATCCATGGGACCCAAGCGAATCGCTTAATTGACCAGGCGGATCAGGCGATATATCAAGCCAAGTTGGCCGGGCGCGATTGTGTCCGCGTGACCGGCCAGCGGACAACCTTTCCCGATTAAATAGTCTGACGGCCATTTCGTCTCCTCTCTCGCCATTCTAAAGGAGAGATCAGAGATCGCTCTCCTTTAGAATGGCGAGAGATCTAAAATGGAGTTTGTTTACGCAACAAACTCCATGAACATCAATCAGGGAAGTTGAAAGAAGGGCCTTCTTCTTCAGTGATGAGATAGTCACGTACTCGTTCACACAGCAGTACAACGTGTTGAGCATCACCTTGAGGTGCATCAGGCCACTCGGGGACCCGCACTCCCCAGTAGTCACGAGGAGTGCCAGGATAACGAGGTAGAAGATGAATATGCAGATGAGGAACGTGATGTCCTAAGACAAAGGAATAGATATGTTCTGCCTCTGTGCACACTTTTAAGGCGCGGCTCAGTCGAGCGATAAGCAAACCAGAGGCTTTGGCTTCTTCCTCTGTCTGTTCTGCAAGCCCTGGAAAATGCCGTTTGGGTTCAACAATGAGCCATCCAAGATACGAAGTCGGCCCATCTTCAGGAATATGATGGCTTGCAAAGATCAGTTCATCTTCATAAATAATCCCGCCAGGAAGAGCAAGTTGGCCTTTGTGTTTCTGACAAACAAAACATGCTTCCTGCTGTTCTGAAATACTCATTGGTTCCTTCTCCTTATGAGAATTCTTCTAGCTACTCTATCAGGAAGGGAATGCAAACACAAGCATACTAATACAGATACAATATGACCGAACCTTCAAGGAAATACTCACTTTTCGGAGATAAACACACCGAACCTTGCGGTGCACTACCATCCCTACGAATGTGCAGAGCGTATCACATTCTCAGGGAAATGAGCAACTTTTCAGGGAAAATGGCACCTTTTCGGGAAAGTACCACCCAGGAAGGGCGAACAATTGCTGCCTGTTCCACTACGAATTTACAAGAGATGTGTGCATAACAGCTCTTCTGGTGCGGATTTGTCTCTTGATAGACGGTCGATTCCTACAATTCGCGTTGATTTTCATAGGACATATTCTCACCGCTTTTCGTGCTATATTGTGAAAAAAGAAGGAAAAAGGAGGATACGTTATGGCTGAACAAACGATAGAGATGACGTTCCGCACCATTTTGTGGCAGCAGTTCGGCGCGGCCATCGATATGCTTGAAAATGCCTTGCTGGCCTGCCCTGCCTCGCTGTGGAGAGAGTGCCTCTGGAGCGCACCCTCGGACCACTTGTTTGTGGCGCGACATTCCAGAACGCGAGAGATGCCAAGCAGGCATATATAAGGAGAAACTAAAAGAACAAAGATTTTCTGCCGGTTGAATAATATGGCTACATCCTAAAAAGAGGGTGTGCTTCTCTAGTAGAAGCACACCCTCTTTTTAGGATGTAGCCATATTATTCAACCGGCTAGTGGCTAGAAGCGTGATTGCTTCTGCCTTTGGCATTACCAGCTTGATCGGTTGTTGGAATACGACGTCTCACGGGGCTGATAACAATCCCGGCAATAGACGGGGCGATCATCTCGTGGCTGAAAAGGAACAGTCGCTTCATTTCCACAACTCGCGCAAGTAGCCGTGTACATTTGGCGTGCCTCGCGCTGGTAGCCACCACGTGAGCCTCCATTTGCCTGCTTACGGGCAGCACGGCACTCGGGGCAACGACTTGGGGCATTCGTCAGTCCACGACTCGCATAAAATTCTTGCTCACCAACAGTGAAGGTAAATTCCTGGTTACAGTCGCGACAATACAGTGTCTGGTCAGTCAAAGGAAACTCTCTTTCTCATTATCCGCTATACGGATCTAATAGTTGAACTTCTGTATTGCGCACCATCACCTCAGTCAGTTTACTTAGAGCAACAAAGCACCATACAGTGTTCGTTTAGTATAACACATTCTTTTCGTTTCTGCTAGAGTTCTCACCCTTTCTGGCAAGAGTTTCCGATTCTCTTTTGCACTGCTTCGGCTTGCTACGCCTGCCTCAAGGGTAAGGGATGTGCGTGGAAAACGGCTTTGCCGTTTTCCACGCACATCCCTTACCCTTGAGGCAGGCGCGAAGGCTCTCCTGAGAAAGCAGCGCACGGCTACGCGCCCTCTTCGATTTCACACTTGTATCAGGAAAGGCAAACGACTTATCATTAGGAAAGAGATTACCTAATATGCTCAGGAAGGAACCATCCATGAAAATATTTTATAATCGTATCGCCGGCCAACAATTGGAACGGCTTGCCGCACTCTCCGATGGCATCTTTGCCGTTGCGATGACCCTGCTCGTTCTCGACCTGCACACTCCTCTGAATAATACCAGCTCCAGGTTTTCTACGCCACTCCTCTGGACGAGTGAGGGATTTGGGAGAGAATTGCCCTTATTGCATGCGTTAGTCGATCTTGTGCCACACTTTCTCCCCTATGCCATGAGTTTTCTCACCCTGGGTATTTTCTGGGTTGGCCAGCAAACACAGCTTAATTATTTTGTGACGAGTAATCGCCACCTCACCTGGATCCATCTAGCCTTCTTATTTATTGTCTCGCTCATGCCCTTCTCAACGGGACTCTTAGCCGCATTTATCACCTATCGTGTCGCCCTGGGCATATACTGGCTTCACCTGCTCTTGCTGGGAAGCATCCTGTTCGCCAGCTGGCGCTATGCCCGCCGTGCAGGATTACTGAAAGACGAGGTGACCACCGAAATACGCTCCGCCACCGAGCGACGCATAGTCTTCTACCAGGTGCTCTACGCCGTCACCATGCTCTTTAGCATCATCAATACATATATCAGCATTGTGCTACTGATCCTCCTACAACTCAACTCTGCTATTGCCCCGCGGATTGGTCGACTGGATCACATTTGATGACTGTTGTAGGGTTCAAGCCAGCTTGGACCCTACAATTTATTGACTGCTCCAGTTAGGACGAGTATTCGCGAACCTTTCATCAGAGTGACCGCACACGCGTCGAAGTGGGTTTCGCTTCCGTCCAGGACGAGTGATAACTTCAAACCAACAAGTGCTTTTTTAATAGAAAAAACATTGACAAACATTGTACCTTCACCTTATATTTACTATGCTGGTGATAATTGTCTAGTTGCTACAACTACTTTTTTCCCATAAAAAGATTAGCAAAACATAATTTACACTACTATTTTTTCCTCCAAAGACCGCATTGTCTCGTAATTCGGCAGAGGGCAGAGTCGCCGTGCTTATTTACAAGATAATTGGAGGAATGTCAATTACGGGTAAGAAACAGTGAGGTACAGCATGCCCGAACAAGAACCGCAACAAGGATGGGCAACAAACTTAGAGACTTTTTTACAAAATCTCGCTGACGAGCAGCGCAGTGGCGTCCTTGATTTACAGCGCAGCAAAGCCGGGGTGAAAGAAAAAGGGCGCGTCATTTTGCTCCACGGAGGAATAGTCGAGGCAAGCGTAGGAACACGCACCGGCGAAGAGGCTTTAAACTGGCTGCTTGCATGGGGCCAGTGCAGGTATACATTTGCCCTCACCTCGCCTATGGAAATGGAGGGCACCTTTCCTCAAAGAAGTCAGCCAACCTCAGATTCTATGGTTATGCCTCCCCAGACACCCATACCTCCAGCCAGCATACAGCCACGATCAAATATCCTCCCACCAGGACCCTATACACCAAATATCCCTCCTGCACGCACAAATAAAGGGCCATTTGCGCCCAATACGCTGCTCCCTTTCCAGAATGAGTCTGTGCTAAACTCTCCGCCGACCAACGCCCCAAAAGCGTCAGCCTATAATTCATGGGGTGCTCAGCAGACGTCTACCCAGCAGGAAACAACGCTTGTTCCCTACCGTCTCCTGCAAGGTCCAGACGCTATCTCGCTCATTGGTCACTATCCCCTGACCCGCTCTCAGCGCCACCTCTACTTTTTGCTCGACGGCCAACGCACCATCGTCGATTTAGCGCGCCTGACCGGTAGCTCCATCCTCAGCGTGCGCCAGTTGTTGATAGAGCTAGAACAGATGGGCCTCGTTAGATTTAAAATCACTTATTAAGAGGAGGAAGCAGAAATATGGGATAGTGGCGGGGCAATGCCTGCGGCATTGCCCCGCCACTATCCCATAGGTATTACTCTTGCAAGTCGCTTGCCGAATGCGGATAATGAGAGAGAGCCTGACTAGCAAGCAATAACAAGGAGTATAGATATGCCTTCGTCTTCCTCTCAGTCAGCCAAGCCTGTACGCGTCGCCGTCGTTGGTTTCGGCCTGGCTGGCTCTATCTTTCACGCGCCCCTGATCGCCAGTACGCCTGGTATGCGCCTCACAGCCATAGTCACCAGTAATCCTGATCGCCAGCAGCAGGCCAGGGAAAAGTATCTCCAGGCCCAGATCTACTCCCACGTCCAGGATTTATGGAGCGATGCCAGCGAGTATGATCTGGTCGTTATCGCCACAGCCAATCGCGCCCATGTTCCTCTGGGACTTGAGGCCCTGCGCGCCGGGCTGAATGTGGTCATCGATAAACCCATGGCGGCCACGGTCGCCGACGCCGAACAGTTGATCGCAACCAGTAAAGAGACAGGCAAGCTGCTTACCGTCTTCCAGAACCGGCGCTGGGATAATGACTTTCTCACAATCCGCAAACTGCTCAAAGCCAACATCCTGGGGCCTGTGACACGCTTTGAATCGCGCTTCGAGCGCTATCGCCTGCAACCCAAAGTTGGCAACTGGAAAGAATCGGCTGATCCGGCGGATGCGGGTGGCCAGCTCTTCGACCTGGGAAGTCACCTCATAGACCAGGCGCTCTTCCTCTTCGGCAAGCCTGAGAGTGTCTATGCCGAGATGTTCAAACGCCGCGAGCATGCCCAGGCCGACGATGATAGCTTCGTCGCGCTCCGCTTCTCCACTGGCGTCATCGCCCATCTATGGGTCAGCCAGGTCGCACGCCTCTCTGGCCCACGCTTTCTGGTGCGCGGCCTGCTGGGAACCTTTGAGAAATGGGGCCTTGATCCACAGGAAGACGATTTGAAAGCTGGCAAAACACCCACCAATACGCCTGTATGGGGCCAGGAACCTCGCGAGCGCTGGGGCCACATCGTTAGCGAGATCAACGGTGTAAGCCTCGATGGCCAGGTCGAGAGCGAGCCTGGTAGCTATCCCCTCTTCTACGCCCGCCTGCGCGATGCCTTACGCGAAGGCACACAGCCACCAGTCAACCCACGCGAGGTCGTAGAAGTGCTACGCGTCATCGAAGCCGCCCAGAAAAGTGCCCACCAGGGCCGTGTCATCACCCTCTAACAAGGAAAGAAACATGACAGAACAAAACTATGAAGCCCTGCTGCGCGAGCTACGCCAGCAGGAAGAGGAACTCCAGTTTACCAGCTTCACGAATGAGACCGCGCTTAAACTTGGCCTGGCCCTCTACGAGGCTGCAAAGCATAAAGGGAAGCCCGTCGCCATCGATATCGTGCGCAACGGCCAGCAACTTTTTCATCTCTCGATGGAGGGGACAGCCAACGACAACAACGAGTGGATTCTGCGCAAGAATCGCGTTGTGACGCGCTTCGGACATAGCTCTTTCTATGTCGGGACGTACCTGCGTAGCCAGGGCAAGCGTATCGAGGAGAAATATCTGATCTCAGAGAGCGAGTATGCCGCACATGGTGGAGCCTTCCCCCTGATCATCAAACATGTGGGCATCATCGGCACAATTACCGTCTCCGGGCTGCCCCAGGCCGAGGATCATGAACTGGTGACAAGCACCATCCGCAGCTTCCTCTCGGCGCATGCATAAGCGAGGACAATGTCTGTAGGCTGCGCTGCGCGATCCCCGAAGTAGGCGCGTATGCCAGGAGCGGGCCTGCTCCTGGCATACGCGCCTACTTCCTCATTGACTTCTTTCATTTTAGTGAGTACAATAGGTCATAGAGACATGTCTCTATGACGGGTTATATAGACAGCTCTCTCTAAACAAAGCACTTGAAAAATCTAGGAAAGGGGAGCGCTATGTACGAACTGCTCATTCTGGCCCATCTGCTCTATCAGCCCGCGCATGGCTACCTGATCGCAAAAATTATTAACGACATGATTGGTCCCTATGCCAAGTTCAGCAATGGGCGCCTCTATCCTCTCCTGGCCAGGCTGGAAGAAAATGGCTTGCTTGTAGCAGAAGAGCAAGAGAATGAGCACGGCAATCGGCCTTATCGCTCCTACCGAATCACAGATAAAGGGCGGGAGCGCTTTCGCCTCTTAATGCTGGACACAACCTCTAATCCTGGCGAGTACCAGAAGGTTTTTCAGCAAAAGATGCCATTTCTCTCGTTCCTGGCTCCCTCAGAACGTCTCTACCTGATCGATCACTATCTCAATTACTGCCAGGCGCACATCTTGCACCTACAAAATGAGCGTGAAGATCTCCATCAACATAGCTCTGGTGATGCGAGCTATGGATGGAGCCAATCCTTGCGCGACGATATCTTCGAAGGCGTCGATCATCTCATCGCACACTGGCAACTTGAGTATACCTGGGCACAACACCTGCGCGAACGAGAACTAGCGCGCACGCAAGATGCAACCAACCTACCAGAGCAGACAACGCGCTCATAACCCGGTAATCGCTATAGATACATGCCATAACACCCAAAAAAGACTTTAACCAATTTGTTAAGGAGTAACATTTATGTCAGCGGCAGAGAACTCCTCAAGCCCAAATGCGACACATGGGCAGTGGGAACAACCAATCTTTACGCTGCGCAATGGCAAGGTAGCCAATCCCTGGCTCGCCTTGACGGCGCTCATGTTTGGCTTTTTCATGTCCCTCCTGGACGTAACCATCGTTAATATCGCGCTCTCGGACATTGTGACCAAGCTCAATACCGACCTGACGACGGCGACCTGGGTGTTGAACGCCTATAGCCTGGTGTTTGCCGTGCTGCTGGTCAGTATTGGTCGCTTCGCCGATCAGTTTGGGCGTAAATTGACCTTTATGATCGGTATGGTGGTCTTCAGTCTGGGCTCGCTGCTCTGCGCGATTGCGCCCTCGATTGAGGTGCTTATCGCGGCACGCGCCTTCCAGGCCATAGGCGCGGCAGCCCTCAATCCGATTAGCCTGGCGATTATCATCTCCATCTTCCCGCCCCAGAAGCGTGGTGCGGCCATTGGTGTATGGGGTGCCTCGTCGGGTATCGCCTCAGCCATCGGCCCGGTTCTAGGCGGCTTCCTGGTACAGAACTTTGACTGGCGCGCCATCTTCTATGTCAATCTCCCGTTCTGTATTATCGGCCTGATCATGGTCGCGCTCTTCGTACCTGAGACGCGCCAGCCAAGTGCGAGCAAGGGCATCGATCTCCCTGGCCTGCTGACCCTGAGTATCTCCATGTTCTGCCTGGTCCTGGCGATTATGCAGGGCAACACCTGGGGTTGGAACTCGCCCACGATTCTGGGTCTCTTCGCCACAATGGTCGTCTGCCTGGTCCTCTTCGCCTTCATTGAAACAAGACAGAAGGACCCGATTGTCGACTTCAGCCTCTTCAAGATTCGCAGCTTTACCGCCTCGAACATTTCGATGTTCCTCTTCGGTATCGCCATCCAGGGCGCATTCCTGATGACCGTGCTCTACTACATCAACGCCCAGGGCTATGATCAGCTCAATGCGGCCTATGCCATCCTGCCCATTCCTCTGACCGCCTTTGTAGTCTCGGCGCTCTCAGGCGCCTTCAGTCGCTTCCTCAATCCCCGTATCATGGGTACAATAGGCCTGGCGGTGCTGGCAATCGGCTTTACGCTTACCTTCTTCACCAGTGTGGATACCTCCTACCCTGATATGGCCTGGCGCCTGGCGATCCTGGGCATAGGCATGGGCCTCTGCTTTCAGAATTTCCCCGCCTTCGCTCTCTCAGATGTTCCACGCGCCAAGCTAGGTGTGGGCAGTGGTATCTTCAATACCTTCCGCCAGATCGGCTTCGCGCTGGGTATCGCCATCCTGATCGCCGTCTTCACTAATCAGATCACACCCAACATTAACCAGGCGCAACAGAACTCCATTCAGATTGTGAACCAGGATAACAAGCTCCCTCCACAGTTGCGCGACGGTATCGTCACAGGTCTGAAGAAGAGCACCGCCAACAGTACCGCCTCTGGCGAGGCCGCGGCCTCCTCGTCGGCTAATCAAAACTCATTCGACCTGACAAAGCTGGCCGACCAGGTTCCCGGTCCCGCGGGCCAGGCCCTCAAGCCTGAACTGAAGTCGCTCAACGACAGCATTGCCCGCGAGTTCAAGGCAGGCGCGATCGATACCTTCCGCCTGACCTGGCTCATCTCCGCCATCTTTGCCGCCATCGGAACCATCGTCTCGCTCCTGACCGCCATCGAGCGCCGTAAACCCTCCGAGGTCACCAACGGCGAGCCACCCGTCGTCATGGCCACCCACTAACCCTAAAAAACTTTGTAGGGGCCATGGTCGAGTAGCCGCGTATGCCAGTAGCGGGCCCGCTACTGGCATACGCGGCTACTTGTGTTGTTCCACGTAGCTTCTTGCTAGCTCATAAACCTGTTCACGTAGCTCTAGTGGCTCCAGGATTTCTACACGTGGACCGAAGCTGAGCACATAACCACAGGCATCCTCGCGCATCTCAAAATACAGCAGCAATTCCAGGCATCCCTGCTCATCGGCCTCGCCCATCTGCTCAATCTTCATGGCCCGGCTGGCATGATACAGCCCGTGGACTAACTCCTCTGGCACGCGCACACGCACAGTATAACGCGGCAGATTAGCTTTAAAGGAGCGCATTGATTGTCGCCAGTAGCTCGCCAGGTCGAAATCAATGGGACGCTGGCATGGCTCCTCCAGCAGCTCGGCACTGGCAATACGTGAGATACGATAACTGCGCAACTGCTCATCAACGGCGGCGATGAGGTACCAGATATTCCCCTTGGCGACCAGTCCCAGCGGATCAAGCACGCGCTCAACCACCTCTTCATTGCGCAGATAACCAATACGCAGCCGCCGCTCCTGCCAGACCGCAGCCTGCACGACCGCGAGATGCGGCAGGCTCTCGCCCTCGCTCGTATTCCACCCGGCGGTATCCACATAAATACGCTGGCGCGCATACTCCGCGTCACGCCTCTGCGCGGAGGGTACGGCCGCCAGCAGCTTGATCAAAGCCGCCTCTGAGGCCTTCCGCAACCCCAGGTCATTTAACAGATGGTCAGGCTTAATAAAGAAGAGGGCCTGGATCTCGGCCTCATTCAAGCCAGTCAGATTAGTGCGATACTCCTCCAGCAGCCCCCAGCCACCCCCATTGCCGCGCTCCGCCACCACGGGAATACCCGCCACACCCAGGGCCTCCATATCGCGATGAATCGTCCGCTCCGAAACCTCCAGGCGCCGGGCCAGCTCCCTCGAGGTCAAACGGCTATGCACCTG
This sequence comes from Ktedonobacter sp. SOSP1-52, assembly GCF_016587395.1. Classification (NCBI taxonomy): domain Bacteria; kingdom Bacillati; phylum Chloroflexota; class Ktedonobacteria; order Ktedonobacterales; family Ktedonobacteraceae; genus Ktedonobacter; species Ktedonobacter sp. SOSP1-52. The sequence continues at coordinate 486,563 of NZ_BNJH01000006.1, read as the reverse complement.
CAAGAGCAACAAAATAGAGAGCAAGCGGTCAGCACGCATAGCTTCTCATCCCTCCTTCCCATACATTCATATTCTTGCCCTCTATTGTAACAGAGAAATATGCCAGCCTATGTCTTATTTGAGATCATAAACATTCTGGCGCGCCTATAGATATAAGACGCACCCTTCAGAATCACTACTTCTTTCTCTGGCATGAGCATGGGGAACAGGCAACCATCCCTTCACTTCATATGTATCTCTGGCCACATTGCCCCCTTCCTGACAGAAGATGTCAGGTTACCCCTTGTATACTTCTCACTGTTGCTGTGGTTCTCACAACCATGCGCTTCCCCTAATCCTACGCTATCATCTTACGCTTAGCTATACACCTGACAATATAGACCCTGGGGACGCGTTGTCTCCGCCAGAACACTAAGGAGGTAGCCCGACATATGCACGACGTTCAACAATTAGATACTGATATGAAGTTGGAAGATATGTCCAGAGACAAAGATTCAAGACAATGTAAAGAACAAGCTGGAGGAGTACAGCTCCACCCTCATATCGAGATGCTTATGGGTTTGAATCCCAGTCTCAAGGGAGAAGCCAGTCAGAAACGCCAGGCTTATGTTGAGGAGAGCCTGGAAGTACATGTTGAGCCGGAGCAAATCTTCGTACGGGGTGCGCAACAGCACAATCTCAAGAACATTGATGTGGCAATTCCGCGCAACAAGTTCGTCGTGCTGACAGGTGTAAGCGGGAGCGGTAAGTCTTCGCTGGCCTTCGATACCATTTACGCCGAGGGGCAGCGCCGCTATGTGGAGAGCCTTTCGCCCTTTGTACGCCACTACCTGGATAAGGTCGAGAAGCCGAAAGTCGACTTCATCTATGGTCTCAGTCCAGCCGTGGCTATCGAGCAGAAGACGGTGAGCAAGAATCCACGCTCAAACGTTGGAACCATTACCGAGGTCATTAACTACCTGCGCCTGCTCTACTCGCGCATCGGCATCGCACACTGTACGAAGTGCGGCACAGTCGTTCAATCACACCTGCCCAACGAGATCGCACGCCGCATCGCTGCGCTCCCAGCGGGGGCACCCTTTCGTCTGCTCGCTCCTCTAGTACAACAGGGCCAGGACAGCCACAACATCCTCATTCAGCAAGCCATACGTGATGGCTATACGCAGGCACGCGTCGATGGAGTGTCCACAATCGCTCTCAACGATATCAAGTTTGAGGAGCAGGAGCCGCATACTATCGAGTTACTGATCGCGTGCGAGAGTGTACCGGCTTCCAGGGATGATACCTGGCATGAGCACCTGCTGGCCGCCGTTAAGCGCGCTATGCAACTGGGTGGGAGCTCACTGATTGTCGATCTGTATGACGGCAATGAGGCGATCTTGAGCGAGCAGCAGCGCTGTGGTCACTGCGGCATGCCCTTCCCTGAGCTGCTCTCCTCTAGCTTTAGCCCGAACTCGCCCTTTGGCATGTGCCAGGCCTGCAATGGCCTGGGGACAAGCCTGGAGGTCGATCCCACCTTGCTGATTGACGACCCCAACCTCTCGCTGCTGGACGGCGCGCTGCGCTGGTTCGGCAACGTACGCAAGAAGGGCGTCAACTATACGACCTCCACCTTGATGTCGCTAGCGGAGCACTATCAGATCAATCTAGAGCTTCCCTGGCGAGAGCTGCCTCAGCACTTTCGCGATGTGCTCATCTATGGATCGGGCGATGAGGAGATCGAGTTCAATCTCTCCTTCTCGCAGGCTAATAACAATGGGAGCTGGACCCATAACCGCGTTGAGAGCTACCCCGGCATCATTGAGGAACTCAATCGCCGCTTCCATCAGACCAGCTCGGAAAACATGAAGAACTGGTATACCAGCTATATGAGCCAGCAGGCCTGCCCAGTTTGCCAGGGAACACGCCTCTCACCCGAAGTGCGAGGTGTCACCCTTGCCGGGCGCAACATCAGCGAGATAGGTGATATGACCATCGACCAGCTGCTATCCTGGCTTAATGAGCTCTATGAGACCCTCGACGAAGAGCCGCTACTGATCGCGAGCGAGATCCTTAAGGAAACCCGCCAGCGCGTTCAGTTTATGCTCAATGTGGGCCTGCACTACCTGACGCTCAACCGCTCCGCGCCCACGCTCTCCGGCGGCGAGGGACAACGTATTCGCCTGGCGAGCCAGCTAAGCTGTGGCCTGGTCGGCGTCCTCTATGTCCTGGATGAGCCATCCATCGGACTCCACGCCCGCGATCAGCATACCCTGCTCAACACCCTGCTCCAGCTACGCGATATGGGCAACACCGTCCTGGTTGTCGAGCATGACGAGGAGACCATGCGTAGCGCGGATTGGCTGATTGACATAGGTCCCGGCGCCGGTATCCTGGGCGGCGAGGTCGTGGTTGCCGATACCCCTGAACGCGTCGCCGCTCACGAGACCTCGCTCACCGGGCGCTACCTGAGCAACCGGCTGCGTATTACCTCGCCTCGGGGAAAGAACCGGCGCGCTCCCGCACAGGGCTGGCTTACGATCAAGAACACCACTTTGCATAACCTGAAGAACGTGGATGGACGCTTCCCACTTGGCCTGCTGACCTGCGTCACGGGTGTCAGCGGCAGTGGCAAGAGTAGCCTGGTCAATGGCACGCTCTATCCCGCGCTAGTGCAGGCACTACACGATACGCGAGAGCCTGCGGGATCCTTTGCCTCGCTGGAGGGCATCGAGCGCCTGAACAAGGTCATCAACATCACGCAGGAGCCTATCGGGCGCACGCCGCGCTCCAATCCCGCCACCTATGTCGGCATCTTCGACGATATCCGCGCCCTCTTCGCCAGGACAGAGCTTGCGCGAGAACGCGGCTATAAGTCCGACCGCTTCAGCTTCAATGTCGAGGGTGGACGCTGCGAGAGCTGCAAGGGTCATGGTCAACACGTGGTGGAGATGCACTTCCTGGCCGATGTCTGGGTGCCCTGCAAAGAGTGCAATGGAAAACGCTTCAACAGCGAGACGCTGGCAGTACGCTACCAGGGCAAGAACATTCACGAGGTCCTTAACCTGGATGTTCAGGAGGCACTAGCCTTCTTCGCCAATGTTCCCAAGATCGCACGTGTGCTCCAGACGCTGCACGATGTGGGCCTGGACTACATCAAACTGGGTCAGAGCGCTACGACCTTCAGTGGCGGGGAGGCCCAGCGCATCAAACTCGCCAAAGAGCTCAGCCGCGTCTCCACCGGACGCACACTCTATATCCTGGACGAGCCCACCACTGGCCTGCACTTCGCCGACGTGCAACGCCTGCTCGATGTCCTGCATCGCCTGGTCGAGCTCGGCAACACCATCATCGTCATTGAGCACAACATGGATATCATCAGGAATGCCGACTGGCTCATCGACATGGGTCCCGAGGGCGGCCACAACGGCGGCTACATCATCGCCGAAGGCACCCCCGAACAAGTCGCCCAGGTAACAGCAAGCCACACTGGACACTTCCTGTAATAATCACGGGGCATAAATACAATGGCCAAAAGAACAGGCTCTCCTGTTCTTTCAGCCATAGCAATGTACATGCAAAACGCGATATAATGTCACCAGTTGATCGCGTTCTTCGTGAAGAATGTGGACGTTTAGGGTAGGTGTGAGGTCGACGGGCCAGCGCTGGCGACCCCTCGGCCTCACACCTACCCCGACTCGACATGCACTTTCGTTTCGCGAGAAGTGTCGATAAACCGTGTTTTCGTTTAAAAATACATGGATAGAGAACAAAGGAGAAAATGTTATGGCATTTCAACTTCCACCTCTCCCCTACGATTACCAGGCTCTGGAGCCATACATCGATACCCAGACGATGCATATCCACCATGATAAGCATCATGCCACCTACGTCAGCAACCTGAACGCGGCCCTCGAAGGGCACGAGTTCGCCAGCCTAGCCGTTGAGCAGGTTCTCACCCGCCTCAACGAGGTTCCCGAGGCCAAGCGCACCGCCGTCCGTAACAACGGTGGCGGTCACGCGAACCACACCCTCTTCTGGGAGACCATGACCCCTGGTGGCAGCAAGGAGCCTACTGGCGCCCTGGCTCAGGCCATCACCAGCACCTTTGGCTCATTTGATGCCTTCAAGGCGGCTTTTAATGATGCCGGTGCCAAACGCTTCGGCTCTGGCTGGGCCTGGCTCGTGCTGAACAAGAATGGTCAGCTCGAAGTTACCAGCACCCCCAACCAGGATAGCCCCCTTCTGGACGGCAACGTTCCCCTGCTCGGCAACGACGTGTGGGAGCATGCCTACTACCTGAAGTACCAGAACCGCCGCCCCGAGTATCTGAGCGCGTGGTGGAACGTGGTCAACTGGGATATCGTTGGTCGCCGCTTCGAGCAGGTCACCAACCGCTAAATTTAAAAGTATATTCAATGAAAGAAGAGGTTGAACCTTCGGTTCAACCTCTTCTTTCATTGAATATACTTTATTACACCCCTAGATCATAGAGCTGCTCATATTGCAGGTTGAGGTCGTTGGTGGCTTGCCAGAGGGCGGCGAGGGCTTTACGGATATTGCTGTTGGCGCAAGGCGGGAGATCGTCCCGGCTGGCGAGCTGCTTGAGGGTTTCGTAGGCGCCAAGAAGTTCTTGCTCCGCCGGGCTGAGGGGCTGCCCCAGCAGGTCTTCAGATGCTGTGGATGTGGTCATGCTTCTTCTCCTCTGCTGCTAGCAGCTAGCTGTACTGTGCGACAGGGCGGCTATCGATGAGACGCCGGGCCTTGAGTTCAAAGTGGGGGAGCTGGCCGTACTCCATACGCTCCAGGTTGAAGCGTAGCCCCTCGTGGGCGTTGGAGAGGTCACGCGCCAGGCTCGGCTGCAAGCGCTCCCACTCGCCCTCGCGCCCAGGCTTGATCTCCAGCCTGATGGTGATTTCGTCCTGAATCTCGTCCTTGCGCCAGATGTAGATCTGGAACTCGTCGATGGCGTCGTATTCGCGTACAATCGCTTCCACGGCGCGGGGATAGACATTGGTGCCGCGAATAAGCTTCATATCGTCCCAGCGTCCACGAATGCCGCCCTCGTAGATATCATAGGTACGCCCACAGCCACACAGGCTGGCGGGAACCTTCATCACCATGTCTTTGGTACGATAGCGAATGGCGGGGATGAAGCCGCGCCCAAAGGAGGTGACGACACGCTCGCCCAGTTCGCCATAGCCTACAGGCTCGCCCGTATGGGGATCAAGCACCTCTTCGATGAAATGATCCTCAATGATATGCGTCCCGCCAGGCTGGTGCGCGCACTCAAAGATCATGATAGTTCCCACCTCAGTCATGCCCGCCGTATCGCCACATTTGGCGCCCCAGGCCGTCTCCAACTGCTGCTTGACCGCTGGAATTGAGCCTGCGGGTTCGCCAGAGAGGATCAGTTTGTCGACCTTGCTCTCTTGGACGAGATCGATGCCCATCTCGCTGGCCTTCTGCCACATGTGCAGGGCATAGGTTGGCGTGGAGCAGACGGTGGTAGCTCCCATCTCAACGATCTGCTTGATGCGTGCCTCAGTCGTCTGCGCGCCCCCCGGAATGACCAACGCGCCGATCTTCTCACAGGCATAGTGCGCACCCCAGAAGCCGATAAAAGAGCCATAACCAAAGGCGAAATACACCGTATCCTCCGGGCGCACACCGAAGCCCCACAGGCCATAGCACCACATCTCACCGATCCAGTCCCAGTCTTTCATACTATCCAGCACACGTAGTGGCACGCGGCCCGAAGTACCAGAGGTCAGATGATAACGAATGGCGTTGCGCTGTTCGCTCGCCAGCATATCACCAAAGAGAGGGCGTTCAACCTGCGAGGCCATCCACTCCTCGCGCGTCATCATGGGGATGCGTCGGATGTCATCGAGCGTCTTGAGCTGTTCGGGATGAAAGTTCGCGGCCTCGAAGCGCCGTTTGTGAAAGGGGGCCTTGGTGTAAGCCCACTCACAGAGGCGGCGCAGCTTTACAAGCTGGAGCGCCTGCAGTTCCTCATGTGGGCGAGTCTCGTTCTTGGGATTCCAGTAGTCCGCGTAGGCCATGTAGATGTCCCTCCTTTTGCCCGAGAGAGCGAAATACCAGGAGCACCCTCCCGGATGACGGCTAACGCTCGCGTCCAACCAGGTCACGGGCGATAATCACGCGCTGAATATGGCTGGTTCCCTCATAGATTTGTAGACCCTTGATATCGCGGTAGTGACGTTCAACGGGGTATTCATTGGAGTAGCCACGATTGCCATGTAGGAGCACGGCCTCAGAGGCGGCGCGCATCGCGGCCTCGGTGGCGAAGAGCTTGGCGATGGAGGTCGCGCGCGTCGCGGGCAGACCACAGTCCTTGGTCCAGGCCGCGCGGTAGGTTAGCAGGCGGGCCGCGTCGACATCCGCCGCCATGTCGGCCAGTGTCCCCTGGAGCATCTGGAAGTCGGCGAGGCGCTGCCCAAACTGGCGGCGCTGCCTGGTATAATCGACGCAGGCATCGAGGCAGGCCTGAGCGATGCCAACCGCGCCCGAAGCCACCCCTATGCGTCCACACTCCAGGGCCGACATAGCGATGGCGAAGCCCTGACCACGTTCACCCAGCAGCGCCAACCTGGGGACGCGGCACTCCTTAAAGGTGATGCGGGCGTGTTCAGAGGCACGGTGACCTAGCTCTTTGTTTGGCATGGGATCACGCTGGCAACCTGGGGGATTACCCTCTAACAGAAAGGCGCAGATGCCCTTGTGGCGCAGTCCGCGATCCAGCGTGGCAAAGACAATCGTGGTGGTGGCGCTCAGACCATTAGTGATCCAGATCTTCTCGCCATTAAGGACGTAGCTATCCTCCTCCTCGCGTGCCGTGGTCTCCATGCTCACGGCATCTGACCCCGCGTTGACCTCGGTCAGGGCATAGCAGCCAATCGACTCACCACTGGCGAGACGTGGCAGGATGTGCCGCTTCTGCTCTTCGCTGCCCCAGTTCTGAATACAGAGCGCGACCAATCCGGTATGGACCGTCAGAAAGCCGCGCACCGAGGCGTCCACGCGCCCCAGTTCTTCACAGAGGAGCGCGTAGCTCACAAAATCCAGGTCCGCGCCGCCATACTCTCGCCCCACCGGTCCCGCCAGAAAACCCAGTTCCCCCATGCGTTTTACAAGATGCATAGGAAACTCACCCGTCTCATCGGCGGTCCGTGCCAGGGGTGCCACCTCTTCCTGGGCGAAGCGACGAGCCGCCTCCTGTACCCGCTGTTGCTCCTGATTTAATGCAAAATCCATGATAGGTGCTCCTTTGCCCGCTACTTGCGTACGCGGCTACTGATGGTGCTATGCTTCAAGGACAGCGATGCCTTCGATCTCGATCAGGGCTTCGTCTTGAAAGAAGCGCGAGATTTCTAGCAGGGCGGTCGCGGGATAGTAGCGGCCAAAGAAGGAGCGATGGACCCGGCCCAGGGTCTTGAGGTGCAAACGGTAGAGATCGCGGTCGCGTACAAAAATAGTCATCTTTACAATTTGCTGCATACTTCCACCTGCTGATTCCACCACTGTCTTGAGGTTACGCAAGACCTGCTCATACTGGGCCACGATATCGCCTGGAGCGACGATCTGACCCTCTGGATCGCTGGCCGTTTGCCCGGCCAGAAAGAGGAGCTTCCCACCCGAGGAGATGACGCCATGACTAAACCCGCTTGGCTGCGCCAGCTCAGGCGGATTCACAAGTTCTTTGTGCATAGAGGCCTCTCTGACTCTAATTCACAACGTTCATTAATGAATGTATTATAACTTCCTTTTATGCACTGCTTCAAGTGAGGCTTTTTAATACAGGGCTTTTCAGTTCTTGCCTCGGCTCGTACGCCCACTTCATGGGAAGGGTGTGTGGGTGAAAAACGGCTTCGCCGTTTTTCACCCACACACCCTTCCTATGAGGCCCCGCAGGCGCGAAGATTCTGTTACAATAACACATGAAAAAAGCTATAATTCTCAATGAATACATAGACATAATGACAGGATGACGCGCACATTGACTAAAAAACGTGAACAGAGAGAACTTACTGTTGCAGGAAAGCGCCTCGACCTGCGAGCTGACTGTGAGCGCTGTTTCGCGCTATGCTGTGTCGCACCTGCCTTCTCAGCCTCGGTAGATTTCGCAATCAATAAAAACGCTGGGCAGGCCTGTCCCAATCTGCAGGCGAACTTTCGCTGCGGCATCCATACGCGCCTCAGACAGCAGGGCTTCCGGGGTTGCACCGTCTATGACTGCTTCGGCGCCGGGCAAAAGGTCTCCCAGGTTACCTTCGGTGGCCAGGATTGGCGACAGGCTCCCCAAAGTGCCCGGCAGATGTTCGCGGTCTTCCCTATCATGCGAGACCTGCATGAGCTACTCTGGTATCTAAGCGAAGCCCTGACGCTGCAACCAGCCCGCCCGCTCCACCAGGAACTTAACCTCGCGCTGGAAAAAACCGAACGCCTCACACATAACAGCCCTGAGGCTCTTATAAGTCTGGACATGGCGGCCCATCGGCAAGAGATCAATAACCTGCTGCTGTGCACAAGCGAACTGGTGCGGGCCGAATTCAAGCATAAGAAGAAAGAACTCAGAGGGGCTGACCTGATCGGGGCCAAACTTAGAGGCGCCGATTTCAGGGGCGCCAACTTGCGCGGAGCATATCTTATTGGGGCTGACCTCAGAGACGCCGACCTGCGCCTGGCCGACCTGATCGGGGCCGATTTCAGAGACGCTAATCTCAGGGGCGCCGATCTCACTGGGAGCCTCTTTCTCATTCAGTCCCAACTCGACTCAGCCAGGGGCAACAGCGAAACAAAGTTGCCGCCATCCCTCACACACCCAACATATTGGTAAACCGTAAAAACTACACACGTATACTTTGACTCTTGAGCAACAGAGGCGCAAAAGCAAACTTTGAGAAACCTTGCGAAAGACTACAGGGCAATCGCATCTAGTTAACCCCATCCAGAACGCGCAAAAGATACTGATTGTCCCATCCGGATTTGAGACGTTTGGCATGGATGCCAACACGGGAAGAGCGTTCCTGACGCAACAAATTCAAGCTGATATGGCGGAGTACCGCGAGATTTTCGTCGGCATGACCGAGCCTGACGCGCGATTCATCTTCCCGAAAGGCGATATCGAGGACCCAATGCAGGCTGTTTTCAATGCCCCAGTGGCTTCTGACCGCAGTGGCAAAGGTGTTGACTGACGAAAAACTGAGCAAGAAGTAGCGCGTTTCTTTTGTGGTCTTCTGTTCCATGCGCCGTTGCGCCCGAACGACCCCAATGCCTCGCAAGCCTTTCCACTGGTGTTGCGGGTCGAGATACGCCAGGATTTCCGGATCACTCAGGGTCCACTGTTCGCGAATTTCCAATCGACCGTGACCTTTCTCCACCTGTCGATCCAACTCCCAGTACGGGCTGGCAAAGCCGTCTTTTTCCGCGAGAGCAAACGTCGCTTTCACCTCGTCAAAGAGGTTCCCGTGATTGTCTTTGAGAGCCAGGGCGTAGTCACCGTCTTGCTCAATAATCCGCTCGGCAATCTTCGTTTGCGTCCCCATCGCATCAATGGTCACAATGCAGCCTTTGAGCGCCAGTTGCTCTAAGAGCAGCGGGATGGCGGTAATCTCGTTGGACTTCCCTTCCGTCGCGAGTTGAGCCAACACCAGACGATTTTCGACCGCCCAGGCACTGACCAGATGCAGCGCTTTTTTGCCTCCTGCCTGATCATGCGAGCGGCGCAGCGTTTTGCCATCAATCGCGATCACTCCGTTGACTGTTTGGCTGATCCCTTGCACCCATCGGATGAAGCTGGCTTCAAACTGTTTGGGATCAATGAGCGCAAACACACGCCCGAACGTATCGTGAGACGGGATCCCATTGGGCAAGTCGAGCAAATCCGTAAAAAAGGCCTTTTTGGCGTTCCCAAATTCCTCGATCTCAACCCAGCCTTCTGCTCCACATAAGACTCCACAGATCGCCAGGATGATGATATCCCGTAATCGATGCAGTTTGGTTCGCTCCACCCGAGGGTCTTCTACTTGCGCAAACAGACGTTCAAGATCTCGTCGGCCATTCTCCTCCATCTCATAGCCTCCCGCTTTTTTGGCTTATTTTATCACCTCCTCTTCCTTTCCTTTATTGTTGCTGAGCTTATTTAGATGCGATTGCCCTGCGAAAGACTAGCATTTGCTTGACAGTATCATGAACATGATGCTACTCTAAGCTCACAGACAAATTTCACTACAGACAGAGGCTGCAATGATTGCACACTATTGACGCTGACACGCGCTAGCCAGCACATCTTCTAGCATTCTCCTCCAGGCAGATAGAGCATATTTCGCAATCTGTCGCATATATCATTGTGTCTTTTACTTCTTCAAAGTCTACCTCCCTCGTGGACCACCCATTCTCACCTCTATCAACACCCCCCATTCACAATTCACATTAACAATTTCCATTAATTAATTGACTACAAGAAGGGTAAATATATTATATAATGCAACAACTTCATATCGCCCTGCTCCAGATGAATTCATGCGACAGAGACCAGGTAGCCAATCTTGTAAAAGGTGAGCTATTTTGTCGCCGAGCACAAGCCATGGGCGCAGATATCGCGCTCTTCCCCGAGATGTGGAATGTAGGCTATTCACCCGCCCAGCCTCTTCCTGAGGGAGCGGACACACCTGAAGATAATCTGTGGAAAGCGCCCGAGAAATGGCAGAACCATGAAGAGTTGGCCGCTCGTGGCATGCCCGACCCGGACATCGTCTGGCAGGGGCAGGCCATTGCTCGCGATAGCTCCTTTATTCGCCACTTTCAACAGCTCGCGCGTGAACTCCAGATGGCTATTGCCCTTACCTACCTGGAGGCCTGGCCTGGCGCTCCACGCAACAGCGTCTCCCTAATCGATCGCCATGGCGAGATCGTTCTGACCTATGCCAAAATGCATACCTGTGCCTTTAGCTGGAACGAAGCGGCTCTGACACCCGGCAATACCGTTGAAGTCTGCTCGCTGGACACAGCTCAAGGCCCCATTCAAGTGGGAGCCATGATCTGCTATGATCGCGAATTCCCTGAAACCGCACGCCTGCTTATGTTACAAGGGGCCGAGATTATCCTGGTACCCAACGCCTGTGAACTGGAGATTAACCGGCTGACACAATTTCGCACTCGGGCCTACGAAAATATGGTTGGTGTCGCAATGGCTAACTATGCCGCGCCCCAGCAGAACGGCCACTCAATCGCCTTCGATGGGATCGCTTATGGCCCACAGGGATCGCGAGATATGCTCTTGATCGAGGCTGGTGAGGGCGAAGGCATCTACATAGCAAGTTTTGACCTGGAAGCCCTGCGCGACTTCCGTCTACGCGAGGCCCTGGGCAATACCTTCCGTCGCCCTCACCTTTATGGCGCTCTCACTGAGACACAAACTCAATATCCATTCATTCGCGTCAATGCCCAGGGCAAACACTTCAAAGTGTGAGGGATAAAAAATATGGTGGTTGGCGTGCGCATGCGCACGCCAACCACCATATTTTTTATCCCTGAGCATCGCGAATTTGAAGAGAGTGTGCCATAGTGGCACTGGATATCGTATGATAGATTCAGCACAAACAATATAGTCAGCACCATGCATGGCTTACTTTTGCCTGGGTAGGGAGTGTGGCGCTGGTTTGCAGCCCTAGGGCTGCAAACCAGCGCCACACTCCCTACCCAGGCGAGCGCCGCAGGCGCGAGTAATCTAGCCAACCCTCAGCGTTGAGAAGAGAATACATTAAGAACGGAGACGTTACCATGAGTGTATTAGATCTATTTCGCCTGGATGGAAAGACAGCCATCATTACCGGCGGCGGTCGGGGACTGGGAGAATATTTCGCGGAGGCGCTCTCAGAGGTAGGAGCCAACGTCGTGCTCTGCTCGCGCAAGCTTGCAGCCTGCGAAGAGGTTGCACGCGAGATTACGGCTAAAGGCGGCAAGGCCCTGGCCCTCGAATGTGATATCACCAAACCAGAGGATGTCGAGCGCGTCGTCGTCGCCACCCAGGAACACTTTGGCGCCATCGACATCCTGGTCAATAACAGCGGTGCCACCTGGGGCGCGCCCGCCGAGGAAATGCCCCTGGACAAGTTCCAGCACGTGATTGATGTCAATATCAAGGGCACCTTTCTGATGAGCCAGCTCGTAGGAAAAAGCATGATCGCGCGTGGCAAGGGTGGCACCATCATTAACATCGCCTCCGTGGCTGGACTGACCGGTGGACACCCCAAGTATATGCGCGCAGCAGGCTACCACGCCAGCAAGGCCGCCATCATCAATATGACACGCGACCTGGCCACGAGCTGGGCGCAATATGGCATCACCGTCAACGGTATCGCACCTGGCTGGTTCCCCACACGTATGTCGCAAGGCCTGCTCGCCAAGTTCGGCGAACAGATGCAGGAGGGTATCCCCCTGGCCCGCTTCGGCACACCCGATGACATCAAAGGTGTGATCGTTCTGCTTGCCTCGCCCGCCGCAGCCTATATGACGGGCCAGACCATCGTCGTCGACGGTGGCTCCACGGCCTGGTAAACAAACAGAGATATTGAGAGGAGAGAAGCCATGTCCAGTATCGAGTTACGCCAGGCCCTACTAACACGGTTGGGACACTTTCCAGAGCATGTCCCCCTCGAGCCAGTCTTTAGTAGTTCCATAGACGAGGGCGACTACACACGCGTAGCCCTGACCTACATGGTAGAACCCAGCGAGCGTATACCTGCATGGCTTCTCATACCCAAAGGAGATGCTCCTCAGGGTAGTTGGCCCGCAATCCTGGCTATTCATCAGCACGCAGGCCAGTTCGAGCTAGGGAAATCCGAACCTGCTGGAGTAGCTGGTGATCCCATGTATTTCTACGGCCAGGAACTCTGCCGCCGTGGCTATATCGTACTCTGCCCTGATCAATTGTGCTTCGAGGATCGTCGGCCCTCAGAGGAAGAGCGCCAGGCGCACTACGCGCTCAACGGCATGAATTATGAACGCTTCGAGTTCACCAAACGCCTCCTCTCCGGCTCAAACTTACAGGCAAAGTATCTTCATGATCTCTCCTGCGGCCTCGATCTCCTCTCTTCCCTACCAGACGTAAATCGCTCACGCCTGGGTGCTATCGGCCACTCGCTCGGTGGACAGGAGACACTCTGGCTTACCTGGTACGACGAACGGGTACGCGCCGCCGTCTCCTCCTGTGGCTTTGGCCTGCTGCGCACCATCCTGCGCGACAATATCAATCATAATTTCGCTGCCTACATCCCCGGCATGCTCGAAATAGGCGACGTGGACGCCCTTGTAGCCTCCCTGGCCCCGCGCCCCTTCATGCTTACAGCAGGCGAGCACGATCCCCTTTTCCCTATAGATGGAGTACGAGCCCTGGCCAAACACGCCCAGCAAGCCTACTCTCAGGCAGGTGTGTCCGACCACTTCCAGGCCCTCATCTTCCCTGCTGGGCACAGTTTCCCCTCTAATGTCAAAGCCGAAGCCTACGCCTTCCTTGATCGCTGGTTACAAGATACTTAACCTGAAAAAGAGAGCAACAACAGATGATGTCACTCAATGATCCGCTGCTTGAACCTTTCTATACGCTCCAACCGAGCCGTTTTACCTGCCTTGAGCAGATTCGCGTCTATCTAGGTGAGGAGGCTGAAGAGAGCTTGCTGACAGATCGCAACCGGCTGGGCCGCTGATTTTAACTATCAGCAGCCCATACTCCAGGCACCAGCCTACAAGGCATTCCACGAGTTACGCGACGTAGCGAGCCAGGCCATAAGCAGAGAATTGCCCATCGTCATGTATCTATTCGGTTCTCCGCGGTTTTGATATAAACTTGCCCGCCAGCGTGACCAGGCCGTTGGCGAGGGAGCCACGCCAGCAGAGGTAGTCATGTCCACCGTTGAACTCGGTATAGTGAACCTCGTAGCCCTTCAGACGCAGGATGTCGCGCAAGTGGCGATTGGTGATGACCATGCTTGTATCAGAGGCGTTCCTCTCTTGCAGGCCAACCTCCATGTAAAAGCGCACAGGGAGGCGTGGGCTCGCGATAAATTGCTGCGTGAGCGATTCCTGTGGAATACCATCTTCAGAATCCGGCTCCCACCAATAGGAGCCAGATTGAGAAAGGACATTGCCAAAATGCTCCGAGGCACGCAATCCCACGAAGGACGAGGCCAGGCCACCGTAGCTGGAGCCACCGACGATGCTGTGTGCCGGATCGTCCGTAATATGATAGTGCTCGCGCACCCAGGGTAGAAGCTCCTGCGTCAGGAAATCGACAAAGGGCTGGTGGCAGGGTAGCTCACGACTACGCGTCTCTCCATCCAGGCTATCGGGGAGCACAGCAACCATGGGCGGAATCTTGCCCTCGTAGATGAGATTATCAAGAATGGTTGGCGTGGGTACCATCTCAATATAGGCCGGGCCGTCGAAGAGCAGAAGCAGAGCATATGGCTTATGCTCAGGACCATAATCGGGCGGCGTATAGACATACACGCGGCGCTCGTTATTGAGGATCTCGCTACGTAGGTGATGCTTCTCCACTCGACCTCTAGGAATATCGGAGCGTGGCTTAATATAGGGCTGAGGGGGTGCGTCTGGCAGTTCTAGCACAGAGACCGTAAAACCATAACTGTCAGAATCATCCTCATCTTTGGGAAAGACAAAGGGCTTCGGATTAAGAGGGTCGGCTACGAGGCGTGTGCCAAGGTCAGCCTTCCAGTCAAGATCAGTCAAGGGATCGTTGTGTGAGAGCATATAGGTTTGACGCAGATTCGAGCGCACGCGGTAGGTTCGATACCACAGGTCGCTTTCCAGCAAGCGCTGCATCTGGTTTTTGGCTGGATCGGTAAAGCCCGCTGGTCCGGAGAAGACCACGACATTCTGTGTATCACCCTGGTCGCGCCAGAGAAATGTCACCAGGTAATGCTCAGGATCATCCTCAATAAGCTCCATCAGCGGCGCACCATGCTCGACAATCTCTTGCCAGAAGATTTCTAGAGCGGCGTTATCCTCAGAGGAGAGCACCTCTTTCAGCGAAGCTATACGAGGGCTGGTATATTCTTTCTTGTCTGTCATACGGAGTTCCTTCCCAAAATATACAGCAAAGAGGATTGTTACAGCGTCGGCTTCAACCACTCAGTTTACTGTTCAAGTATAACAAGAATCTAAGCACAATAATAGCTTTCAGAAACCTCAAAACACAGTGTTGTAGGTTCACACGTTGAAGAGACTCATCGCACAGGCAAAAAATGCAGGCAAGCAACGTTATGCATATGAAAAACAAAAGTAATCTAAAGCTAAAACAGTACTCTGACTGGAGAAAGATCCATGGTTTTGGTGAAGAAGAGGCAGACAGCAAATATTCTTTTGCCTAGAAGCATCCATTTATTCCTTACAGCAGGTTGCATACTTATACTCCTCATCTTGCTTGGCCTGGCAGCCTGGCTAGGCGTCCCACCGTGGTTGGTACGAATTGGCGGCGTAGAGACAGGCGCCGTCGCAAAAGAAGTGGCCTCGTGCGGTGCTGATGACTACGCTACTCAAGGCGACAACGCCACAACGGCCATTTTTGCCTTCCAGTTTTCAGATCAGCAGGGAAAAGCCGTGCGTGAGACGCGTGAAGGTGTCTGCAATAACCTCTATACTAATGGCGAGCACATCTCACTCTGGTATATGCCGCAAAATCCCCAGAGCTTCCTTACTGATCAGGAGGCGCTCTGGCTCTACGTTTTTAGTGGCATCTGGCTCTGTATAACAGCCTTGATGTCGCGTTTCCTCTGGCTCTTGCTCCGTCCACTCCTTATCATCCCGGCTCGCTAGCTCGCTGAGGATTAGAAGGGTGTGGGTATGGTCCAGCCGGGCGAATACCCAAACTGGACCACACCCACACTCTTCTAATCATCCACACACCAACTCATGCATATGTTATAATAGCCTTCGCGCGTTTTTTTCGCGTTCCTCATGGTTTGAACTTTGTACTTTCCTTCTTTGGAGTTAAGTCCCGTGGGACCTCGTTGCCTCTTTTTGCTGTGAAAGGAGCTGATGGTGCGCTTCCCTGTCCGGCGCTACTTGGCGCTACTCTCTGTCTATCTCAGGCCACAGGGGCCAAAAATCTTCGCTCTGACATGTATCTTACTGGTAGATATCGGGCTGCAATTAAGCAGCCCTAAGATCATTGAATATTTCATCAATACCTTTATCACGGGCGGCGATATCACGGTGCTGCTCTTCACTGGCTGCGCCTATATCGTCATTGCACTCCTTACGCAGGGCGTAGCCATATCGAGCGCTTACCTGAGTGGCACTATCGCCTGGACGGCTACTAACCGTCTAAGGACCGATCTGGTGCGCCACTGCCTCGCGCTTGACCTCTCGTTTCATAAGACGCGTAGCTCCGGTGAGCTAATCGAGCGCATCGATGGTGATGTGGACGCGCTCTCCAATTTCTTCTCGCAATTCTTCGTCGAGCTACTCATCAACCTGCTGTTGCTGGCAGGCATTCTCGGCATATTCTTCACTATTCACTGGCTGCTTGGTATCGTAATGGTGGCCTTCTCGGCGACGATGCTCGTAGTAATCACACTTATAAGGCGTCGCGTGCTACCCTTGTGGAAAGAGAATCGCCAGCAGAGCGCGCTCTTCTTCGGCTTCTTGAGCGAGCACCTCTCGGGCAGCGAGGACCTACGTGGCAACGGCGCCGTACCTTATGTGATGCTGCGCTTCTACCAGGTTATTCGCGCCTGGTTTCCCATCCAGCGGCGAACGCTTATTATGACAAACAACCTGGATGTGACTGTGCTCTTCCTCTTCGTCTGCGGCACCAGCCTCTCGCTCTTTATCGGCGTCTACCTGTGGAGCATGAAGTTGATTGCTGTAGGCACGATCTACGCTATCTTTCGCTACACCGACCTGCTGTCTCAACCACTTGACACTATCCAAATGCATATGCAGGATCTACAGCAGGCAGAGGCCTGCATCCAGCGTATTGAGGGGCTGCTACAGACTCGAACCCTCCTTTCAGATGGACAAGGAACGCCTCTGCCAGAAGGAGCACTCGCCATCGACTTTGAGCAGGTCTCATTCGGCTATACACCTGGGCAGAAGGTGCTGCATGACATTAGCTTTCATATGAAGCCGGGAAGAGTCGTTGGCCTGCTGGGTCGCACCGGTAGTGGCAAGACCACCCTGGCGCGCCTCCTCGCCCGGCTCTATGATCCGCAGGAGGGGAGCATCTGCCTAGGCGGAGTTTCACTGCGGGAGCCTTATCTGCGCGACTTGCGTCGCCATGTTGGGCTTGTGACACAGGATGTACAGCTCTTTCACGCCTCGGTACGCGATAACCTGACCTTCTTTGATCGCGCTCTTAGCGACACATATATCCTGGCACAGATCGAGCAGGTTGGCCTGAAGAGCTGGTACGACTCGCTCTCAGCGGGCCTGGATACAATTATTGGCCAGGATGGAAGCGGACTCTCGGCTGGCGAGGCACAATTGCTAGCCCTGACGCGTATCTTCCTGCATAAACCGGGGCTGATCATTCTCGACGAGGCATCGGCGCGCCTGGACCCGGCAACCGAGCGCCTGATGGAGCGCGCCCTGAACCATCTCCTCAGCGGGCGCACCGCCTTAATCATCGCGCACCGCCTCTCGACGGTCCAGCGCGCCGATGAGATCTTGATTCTTGAGCAAGGGCGTATTGTGGAACATGGCAAACGCACAGAGCTTGCGCATGATCCCGACTCACGCTTCGCGCAACTCCTGCATCTAGGTCTGGAGGAGGCTCTGGTATGACTACAACACAGACAGCGACAAGACAGACCCTTAGCCTGCCACACATGCTCTGGCTCCTACTACGCCAGCAGCCGTGGCGCTATGCCGCTGGCGAGCTGCTTCCACTCTCCTTCTTTCTGGCAGGACGCCTGGCCTTTAGCCTGCTACTCCAGGTCTTCTTCAACAGATTGCAACAGCAAAGCGGGCCAGACCTGGCGCTCTGGCTCCTCCCATTCTCATTTATCCTGGCGGCCCTGACGCGAGCAATTCTGGGTTCCCTTGGCAACCGCGCCCTGGTTACTGCGCTCTTTAAAACCACACAAACCCTGCGCCATAATATACTCAAGCGCATCCTGGAGCGACCCGGTGCCAGGCCTCTTCCAGGCTCTACAGGCGAGGCCATCAGCGGCTTCCGCGACGATATCGAGATCTTTGCCCAGCTATTTAGCAGGCTACTAAATGTTTTCGCGTTGACTTGCTTTACCAGCATCGCCCTGGTCATCATGCTCCATACCAGCGTGCGCATCACACTCTTTGTCTTCCTGCCATTGCTCTGCGTCGTCATCATAGCTCAGAGCATGAAGAAACGCCTGGAGAAGTACCGGGTCGCCAGCCGAGCGGCCACGGCTGAGGTAACGGGAGCCATCGGTGAGATCTTCGGCTCGGTGCAGGCCATCCAGGTTGCGGGAGCTGAAGAGCGTGTAACCGAGCATTTCTCCCACCTCAATAAGCGCCGACATGGCGCGATGGTTCAGGATAGCGTGCTGAGCGCAGCCCTGAACTCGCTCTTTGGTAACACGGTTGGGATCGGCATCGGCGCCATCCTGATCCTGGCAGCCATCGCGCGTGGTAGCGAGCACCTCAGCGTGGGCGATATCGCGCTCTTCATTTCCTTCCTGGGCAATATTACAAACTTTGTACAAAGCATCGGCACTCTGCTGGCACAGGTCACGCAGACGCGCGTCTCGCTCACCCGCCTGCGGGCGCTGCTCCAGGGCGCACCCGACACAGCGTTGGTCGCGCCTGCCGAACTCTACCTTCAGCATGCCTTGCCTCAAATTACCCTGCCAGCCAAGTACTTCGCCTCGGAACTCCACATCTTACAGGCGCACAATCTCTCCTATCACTATCCCGACACCGGGCGCGGCATTACTGGCATTAACCTGGAGATCAAAGGCAACACGCTTACCGTGATTACGGGCCGTATGGGCTCGGGCAAGACAACGCTGCTTCGTACGCTACTGGGACTCCTATCAGCAGAAGCAGGGGCAGAGATCACCTGGAACGGCGTCAAAGTCGCCGAGCCCGCCAGCTTCTTCGTCCCTCCACACTGCGCCTATACGCCACAAGTGCCGCACCTCTTCAGCGATACCCTGCGCGAGAATATCCTGCTTGGCCTACCCGCAAGCGAGGAACAGCTATATAGGGCTATACAAAATGCGGTTATGGAGGAGGATGTGATACAACTTGAGGCTGGCCTGGAGACGATTGTTGGCATTAAAGGTGTCAAGCTCTCTGGGGGTCAGGTCCAGCGGAGCGCGGCGGCACGCATGTTGGTACGCCCCGCTCAGCTACTCGTCTTCGACGACCTCTCCAGTGCTCTAGATGTCGCTACCGAAGCACGGCTCTGGGAGCGCCTCTTCAGCGAAGAGCAGCACACCTACCTGGTTGTCTCACATCGCCGGGCCATACTACAACGCGCCAACCAGGTCATCGTACTCAAGGAGGGTCACATCGAGGCCTGCGGGCGTCTCGAAGAGGTTCTGGACCAAAGCTCAGAAATGCGCTATCTCTGGCTAAAAGACGAGATAGAGTGAGGCTTCGGCCCTACTCTATCTCGTCCCATCTTGTAAGTAGCCGTGTACCCTGTACCCTTTAGGGTTTAGACCCTAGAAGGGAACCATCTTGACTAGCTGAGTACAGGCATTCTCACAGGCACGGCAGGCATTAGCACAATCGGTATCTCCAATCCGGTTCGCGACATCAGCGCAGTGTGCGCAGGCGGATGAGCACGCCTGGCAGGCATAACCAGCTAATGGAGAATCACGTAGCAACATATGAGCTGTGACCAGGGCCTGTTCTGAACAGTCAAGCATCACGTTGCCATGTGCGGCTTGCTTCTGCTTAGCAATCACTGCGGACTCCATACATGCTGTGTGACAGCGTAAACAATCACGAATAGTATCTTGCACTTGACCTGTTAATGGGGAACTACTCTCTGCCATACTATCATCTTCCTTTCTAACGTTGCTATGGCCCTACTCACTACACGTCACGCCATCCAGGAAATTGACTCCAGTATAGCCAGAAGGGCATCTCAACAATGTCGCAAAAACACACTGTTTACGCTTGTTTGTACAAAACAAACGTCTTCTTAATCATAGTAGTTTGTGTGGGTTTCCCAGGGATTGGCCTGGTGCTTGCTTAGCGCGTCGTCAAGCGTGGTGCAGGCGGTAATGAGCGCGAGATGGGTAAAGGCCTGGGGAAAGTTTCCCAGGGCCTCGCCTGTGGGACTGATCTCCTCCGCGTAGAGGCCGACATGGTTGCTGTATGAAAGTAGTTTCTCCAGCATCAAACGGGCCCTGTCCAGGCGGCCTGCGCTGGCCAGGTTCTCCACTAGCCAGAAACTACAGGCGCCAAAGGTCCCTTCCTGGCTGCCCAACCCATCATCGGCGGCCTCCTGCGGATTGTAGCGATGCACCAGCGCGCCACTGGCCAACTTCTTCTCAATGCGCTCAATGGTGGAAAGCGCGCGCGGCTCTCGGGAGCCTGTGAAGTTCATGATCATCATTAAGAGCGCGCTAGCATCGACGGCGTCGGACCCATAATATTGGATAAAGCTCTGCTTTTTCTCGCTCCAGCCCTGGGTCATGATTTGCTCATAGATCTCTGTCCGCGTTTTGCGCCACTCATCCGCCGATGCGGGCCAGCCACGCGTCCGTTCGATACGTAAAGCACGATCAAAGGCAACCCAGCTCATGAGGCGCGAATGCAAGAAACGTTTGGGACCACCACGCACCTCCCAGATACCCTCGTCTGGCTCCTGCCAATGAGCCAGGAGCCAGTCAAGCAAGCGGTGCAAGTTGCGCCATAGGTCGTAGGAAATGGTGTCATAGCGGTTATAAATGTAGGCCGCTTCCATGAACTCGCCGTAAATGTCGAGCTGTTTCTGCATGTAGGCTCCATTGCCGATGCGCACCGGCCCACTCTGGCGATAGCCCTCCAGGTGATCGAGGATGTGTTCTTGCAGGTCATGCTCGCCAGTAATACCATACATAGGCTGAAGCATACGCTTGTCCTTCAACTCGTGACAGCGCGTGTCAAGCCATTGCATAAAGGCTTCCGCCTCCTGAGTAAAACCAAGCGTCAACAGGCTGGAGAGCGAGAAAGAGGCATCGCGTAGCCATGTATAACGGTAATCCCAGTTGCGATTTCCACCAATCGTCTCGGGTAAGCTGGTGGTGGGCGCCGCGAGAACCGCGCCGGTTGGAGCATAGGTTAAGAGCTTCAAGACAAGCGCCGAGCGCTGCACCATTTCACGCCAGCGCCCCTGGTAGCGACACTGGGAGAGCCAGTGCCGCCAGTAGGCAAGCGTATCATGAAACGCCTCCTGGTAGTCGCTCTCTGAGAGCTTTTCCGGCACATGCCCGCTCTCTTTGCTACTCTCCAAGAGAAAGTGCAAGGACTGACCTGCGTGCAGCTCAAAGGTCGCCTGGACACCTCCCTGTTCATCCTGTTCAAGTGCGATTGGAGATGCCAGGCCAAGGTTCAGATGCTGACTCTGAAAGAGCGCTCCATCCTGCATTATAGACACGTGATGCTCATTACGAGCGTAGTTGAAGCCAGGCCGACACGTTAGTTTGAAGGTCAGCGAGCCATGGATGACGGCAACAGAGCGAATCATTTGATGATAGTGTTCCCCTGACCCTACCCGCTTAATCGGCATAAAGTCGGTTACCTCTCCCACTCCCCCCTCGCTGAGAAAGCGCGTCAGGAGAATGTTGGTCTCTGGCAGGTAGAGCTGTTTGCATCTGATAGGGGCCATATCGGCAGGCGAGATACGGAAAAAGCCACCCTTGCCCACGTCGAGGAGCGCGCCGAAGACGCTGGGAGAATCAAAGCGGGGCAGACAACACCAGTCAATAGAGCCATTTTTCCCCACCAGAGCGACGGTGTGCAGATCTCCGATAAGCGCGTAATCCTCAATAGGCTGGTAGCGCTCCGTCGTAGAGGATGATGACTGCATCTCTCTCATTGTTTCCTCCATAGAAGAGATGTTGCCGCTATGCCTGCCATGCCAATCCCTATAAGACCAAGCATTCCTCGATGAGTATCAGCCCACAGTTGCCAGCTCCGCTTTTTCGCCCGGTCATCAAAATCGCCATGCGCGCCATAATCGCGGTCCTCATCCACGGGCGCCCATAGATTATTTGGCCGACCAGGATCGGCTCGCTGATTAGTCTGTTGCGATTTATAGCCAGTCTTACCGAGATACCAGTCGCCAAAGGCAGCGGCAAGTTTATTGCCCTGGATCACGATCACTGTGGAGAGGCCGATATAGAGTTGGCGGCGGTAGTGGTCGGCGATCCAGGCCACCCCATCAGCGATGACCTCAGGTTGATAGATCGGCGGCACAGGCTGTGCCTTATTGGGCAAGCAGCTCTTGACCCAGCCAAATTGGGGCGTATTGACGGCAGGAAGCTGTACCATCGAGATTTTAACATTGCTCCGATCATGGATCAGCTCGCAACGGACCGACTCGGTAAAGCCCTGGATGCCGTGTTTAGCGCCGCAATAGGCTGATTGGAGCGGGATGCCGCGATAGGCCAGGGCGGACCCGACCTGGATAATGCGCCCCTTATGGCGTGGAAGCATCCGGCGCAGCGCGGCCATCGTGCCATAGACTTGTCCCAGGTAGGTTACCTCGGTGACGCGCTTGAACTCCTCAGGCTGCATCTCTTTAAAGGGCGAGAAAACTGAGGTCATGGCTACATTGATCCAGATGTCGATGGGGCCAAATGTGTCTTCCACCTGCGTGGCAGCCTCCTCGATCTGTTGCACGTCCGCGACATCTGTTGGCAGGACGAGGGCATTTCCTCCCAGTTGTTCAACATCTTTTTTTGCTCCCTCCAAACCTTCGCGTCCACGAGCCAGCAGGCCAATATGGGCGCCTCGCCGGGCAAAGGCGCGGACAATGGCTCGCCCAACGCCTGCCGAGGCCCCTGTGACAACTACGACTTCTGGAGTTGATGTACGACGCATTGTTTTTCTCCTCTATTTGATGCGTGGGACGCCTTTGTTGGCGGTTCCCGCTGGGGAAAGGTCCTGGCGCACAGGGGGATGTGCAACCAGTACTCTCTCGGGGTGAGCAGAGAGAATGCTGGCACCGTTGGAGGTGAGGTAGTCTGCAGTGCGGGCCGCCAGGGCCTGGATGGTTAGTCCAGGATTGGCCGAGCCCTGGGTCGGCAGGAGGCTCCCATCGCAGATGAAGAGGTTGGGAATATCATGCGTTCGACCAAAGCTATTGGTGACAGAGGTGCGAGGATCGTTTCCCATGCGCGCACCACCCACCAGGTGGGCATAGCGTGGCTCTTCAACGACCTCCTGCGCACCTGCGGCATAGAGGACTTCGCTTGTCTTTTCGACTCCAGCTTTGGCAACTTTCCTATCGTTGTCATGCAGGCCGAAGGTCACTTTGGCAACACGCAAGCCATAGTGATCTGTCTCATCCGCCAGTTCCACGCGGTTATCTTCCCAGGGGAGGATCTCTCCTAGCACTCCCAAGGCCGCCCAGTGGTTGTAGTCCATCATGACCCGGCGCATCCCCCAGCCCCAGGCACCCTTAGCAACCATCATCTGTTTAGCGAAAGCGATTGGCAGCGGGCCAACGGTCTGGATGGCGAAACCACGGATAAAGTCGTTGCGCGGGTATGTCTCATAGAACTCCTCGGTCAGGGCGTGTGCCGGGGGTGCCTTGTACATGCGGACAGGCTCCTCAAAGCGTCCCAGGACGATGTTGCCGATCTGGACCATGAGATACTTGCCGACTATGTCACTGGAGTTGGCAAGCCCATTCTCAAAACCAGGACAGGCCGAGTTCAAAAGCAAGCGTGGCGTCTCTATGGCATAACACGAGACAATCACAACTCTGGCCTTGAGCTCCCGTTCATTGCCATCGGGATCGAAGTAGGTCACACCAATCACACGCCCATCTTTGACATTGATGCGCGTGGCCATACAATTGGCGCGTATCTCGGCTCCATGACGGATGGCATCAGGTACATGGCTAATCAGGGTGCTCTGCTTGGCCCCGACCTTACAGCCCTGAATACAGAAGCCACGATAGATACAGTGCTGCCGGTCCCCATGCGAGCCCGCGAGGATCGCTACGGGTCCGCCCGCCACCACTGGAATGCCCAGCTTTGTGCATCCCTTGACAAGGACATCGCCTACTCCCCCCAGCGGATGAGGACCATAGATATAACCATGAGGATCACCCCAGGGATAATAGGCGGGGCCAGAAACGGGAATCTCTTTCTCCAGAAGCTCATAATAGGGCTTGAGATCCTCATAGGCGATAGGCCAGTCAGCACCCATACCATCTGAGGAGAGCACATGAAAATCTGAGGGGTGGAAACGCGGCGTAAATCCAGCCCAGTGAACCGAGCCGCCACCCACGCCACGCCCGCTGTTATTCGCGCCCAGCGTAATGGGCTCCTCTCCTCCAGTAATGCGAAGATCATTCCAGTATAACTTGGAAGATCCGGCCTCATCGCTAACCCAGTCGCGCTCCGTTTCCCAGAAGGGCCCCGCCTCTATGCCCACAACCCTGAAACCAGCACGCGCCAGGCGCTGCACTAATACTCCACCTGCCGAGCCGACCCCCACGATACAGAAATCTACCGCCTCACCAGGATGAAAGTGATGCATGGGAAAATCTATCTTTTGTACAGGCCCAAGCATGTGATGGCCGGGCTTTGGACCTGTGAATGCTCCTAAAATTGGTTGTTTCATTTTCTTTACCTATCTAATTTAATGCGTGCCTTCCTGGCCTGGTGTCTGATGTTTATGGCCACCTGGGCCCCCAAGGGCTTTGTAGGTATCGGAGAGCGCGTCCGTAGGAGCACACCATTCATAGCGCTGCTCCTCGATCTCCCAGGGCTCGGGCTTGCCCCCTTCCAGGCGCATATAGCCACGCGGATAGGCCGGTCCACCAAAACCAATCTCATCCCAGGCATAGGGGTGTGCATAGTAGGCATCAACCACGTCTTGCACCAGCAGGAGCCAGAAGCGCTTAACTGACATCTTCTGCCAGATATCCTGGGCCGCCGGTGGATTGCAGTCGTGAAGGGTCTGAAGCACCTGGTCCTGCTCTCGCGCCCCAGGGATATAAAGGGTTGGGCATACAGATGTTGCGCAATGGCGTCAATAGCCTGCAAGCCCAGGCGATGCGCTTCGTGATCTTCTGGCATATCCTCAAAACGATAGCCATCGATGCGCCTGTGATACAGTCGGTCATCGATATAGTTCACAACAGGAATTTTGTACGCCTCGTCCCGGTCATCCTGCGGCAGCAAACGATCACAAACCGCCTGCATCAAGCGCGCCTCCTCGGGCAAGAAGAAGCGAATGGGCGGAACCTGCTCAACGCGTGCTAGCACTACCTGGCGCGTGGCTTCATCCCAAAAGGCCTGCTGACTCAGAGTATGGTAACCTGGATAATAGCCAGGCTGGGCGCGCGGCGTGAGCGGTTGTCCGGTCACGGCATCCACGGGCCAGCGCCTTGTATCTCTCTGCTCGCGACTGACCTGCGGCTCCTTCTGCCCAGTCGAGGTGTGGTTCTTAAAGTTGATCTTCATTAATCGGCTCTCCTTAACAGACTGGCAAGCACGCCTAAAAAGCCCGAGGCGGCGAAAAGCAGCGGCGCGAAGATGGGGGGACCATAGAGCAGGTTATAGAACGGCTTTTTGAGGCCACCTGGACGACGGACCAGGCCCCGCATGTGGTAGAGAAAACCAATACCGCCATTCAAGAGCGCCAGAACAGAGGCAAATGGCAGGAGGGTGCGCGCAAGCATCCGACTCCACACCGTACCGATACCAGCGATCATCAGCAGCGGAGTCAACAGAATAGGGGTCCACTGGACACGATAGCTGAAGTTATTCTTGTAGTGAGAGTAGAGCGCCTCAATGCCGCTAAAGAGGGCGGAGACCGCCGTAGCCACGCCTAGAATGCGCTGGAAGCGTCCCTCGCGTACATCTTGCTCAATGACGATCCCCTCTTTCACGACCTTACGTGGTAACCAGCCCAACCAGGCTGAGCGCGGACGCGGTATGCCGGGTAGTGTCGTATGCTTGAGGTCATCCTCACGACGTAAGAGTGAAGCAATCACGCCGAGAAAGCCACTGATACCAAACAGGAGCGGTGCAAATACGGGCGGTCCCATAATCATGTTGAAGATGGGTATGCGCCATCCTCCCGGCTTGCGCGCAATGCCTCGTATATGGAAGTAGAGACCAACCAGACCATCAACCATCGTCACAAGCGAAATGAGAGGCAACACGGTTCGCGCCACGCGTCGGTTAAACGTTCCCCACACACCCGCAATCGTCAGCAAGGGGCTGATGATAATGGGCGTATACATGACCTGTTGTCCATAACTGCCGCGATAATGCTCGTAGGTAACCTCCAGGCCCGCCAGCAGGCTCGAGAAGGAGGTGATGAGCGAGAGGCTGCGCTGAAAACGCCCTTCGCGTATATGTTGTTCAAACACGATGCCCTCGTGCGTAAGGCGTCGTGGCAGGATGTCCAGGAGATGAGAACGCTGTCTCTTTCCATCAAAGAGATGCGCGAGAGAGCGCTCTTTTTCTGTCTTCATTTCTTCTCTCTCTTTCTACTCGTTACTTGTGTACACGGCTACTTTGTTTGTTTGACTGCTCGCGCCTGTGGCGCTCGCCGGGGTAGGAGGTGTGCATGCTGGCGGCTTTCAGCCGCCAGCATGCACACCTCCTACCCCGGGTGGGCTTGTTGGGGCTTTCACATCGCCTGCCCGGGGTGGGTTTGTTGGACTTTCATACCCCCTACCCGGGGTGGGTTTGTTGGACTTTCATACCCCCTACCCGGGGTGGCTTTCACACTGCCTGTCCTGGATAGGCTATAGAACGTATTTCGTGATATCTGAGCGTTTGAGCTCGAGGCCCAGGCCGGGGCGTGAGAGGTCGGGATGTAATGCTCCTTGAATGGGTGTGGGGACGCCAGCAAAAAACATATGCTCAATACGCACATGGTCATAGAAGTATTCCATGTGACGGAAGTTGTTGAGCGCACAGCAAGGATGGATATGCAGCGTTGGTCCACAGTGCGCTGAGAGTTGCATGGAACGCGCCTCAACCAGGGCACCAACGCGTAGGAAGCCAGTGATGCCACCACAACGTGTCGCATCAGCTTGTAGCACATCCACTGCTCCCGCCTCCAGCATCCGGTTGAAGTACCACAGGTCATAACCATACTCGCCTGCCGCAATCGCCATTCCAGCCGGGGCACGGTCACGCACCAGGCGCAGGCCCTCCAGGTCATCGGAAGAGACTGGTTCTTCAAACCATGTCACTCCAGACTCAGCTGCGAAAGTTTGGGCCAATGCCAGCGCCTGCTTACGGCTATATGCCCCATTGGCGTCGACAAACAGCTCACTATCCGGCCCAATGGCCTCTCGCGCCTCCCGCACGCGCTGGGGATCGGCGTCTGGATGCGTACCAATCTTCATCTTGACACGAGGAATACCCGCCTGCACCCAGTCGCCTAATTGACGCTGTAACTGCTCGCGCGAATACGAGGTAAACCCGCCGCTCCCATAGATGGGAGCAGCCTCGCGGACCGCGCCCAGCAGCGAGACCAGGGGCAGATCGAGGAGGCGCGCCTTCAAATCCCAGAGCGCGACATCTACGGCGGCTATCGCCATCGAGGCGATACCAGGCCGACCAAGATTGCGCACTGCCTCCACCATGGCTTTCCAGCAGGCAGGCACATTCAGCGCGTTCTCCCCCTGCACCACCTGGGCTAACATTGTCTTGACCAGCGTTGCGGTCGACACGTCGGCATAGGTATAGCCAAGACCGCGTTTATCACCAGCTTGCACCTCAACAAGCACAATCGTCGTCGCATCCCAGCTATAGGTGCCGTCCGACTCGGGTGAGTCGGTGGACACCTTGTAGGCCGAGACATCAATGTGCTCGATGGCGACGCCATTGTCGCCAAATTTCGTGCTTACCACGGCTATCTTCCTTTCTCTCCTATGCCTGGTACAATGCCTTCGACCACACTCTTCACAGACTCCTTGATAATACCAACTTCATCCGGGTCCATATGCAACAGGGCCGTGCTGTAGTTCTTCGCCTGCTCAAAAGTGATATGTGGCGGGATCGTAGGCACGTTCGGATCAGTCGGGACATCCATCACCACGGGGCGATTGGCGGAGAGCGCTTGATCGAGCGCGTGTCCCAGGCCTTCTGGCCCCTCAACGCGGATGCCTTGTAGCCCAAGTGCACGCGCAAAGGTCGCGTATGGCATATTAGGAATAGTCTGCGTCATCGGAAGCTTAGGATCGCCCGCCTCAATACGCTGCTCCCAGGTGACCTGGTTGAGGTCCTGGTTGTTGAAGACAATAACGATGAGGCGCGGATCAGCCCATTCTTGCCAGTATTTCTTAACCGTAAGCATCTCGTTGAGGCCATTCATCTGAAAGGCTCCGTCTCCCGTAAGGGCGATGACAACACGGTCAGGGTAGGCAAACTTGGCCGCGATGGCGTAGGGCACGGCAGCACCCAGCGAGGCAAGGCTGCCTGAAACCGAGCCCTTCATGCCCTCACGCATCTTGATGGTCCGACCATACCAGTTGGCTGTTGTGCCTGAGTCTGCGCTCAGAATCGCCTTGTCTGGCAGGCGTGGCGAGAGCTCCCAGGCCACATACTCTGGATTGATAGGATCGGCCTTCATTTTTGCCCGCACCTCCACCGTTTTCCACCAATCGCGGATATCGGACTCAATCTTTTCGTGCCAGGAGCGATCCCCCTTGCGCTTGAGCAACGGCAGTAGGGCTCGCAGCGACTGCACACTATCGCCGACCAGGTTAAGCTCCATGGGATAGCGAATGCCAAGCATACGCGGGTCAATATCAATCTGGATACCACGCGCCTGCCCCTCTTTGGGCAAGAACTCTGAGTAGGGGAAACCGGAGCCAACCATAAGCAGCGTATCACAGTTCATCATCATGTTCCAGCTCGGCGTGGTTCCCAGTAGACCAAGGCCACCCGTAACAAAGGGCAGGTCATCCGGCAGCGCCGCTTTGCCCAGCAGGGCCTTGGCGACTCCACAGCCAAGGAGATCAGCGACTTCAGTTACCTCTGGGCCCGCATCCATGGCACCAGCACCAATCAAGATCGCCACCTTTTTCCCTGCGTTGAGGATATCGGCTGCCTTTTGCAGATCTTCGGCACTGGGAATAGTGTAAGGATAGGAATAGCCGATACTGGTATGGACGGTGTTGTGCTTATGCGGGGGCTTCTCTATAGCCTCCAGGTCCTGGACATCTTTGGGCATAATAATACAGGTGACCGTGCGCTCGGCCAGGGCAATGCGGCAGGCGCGATCCACCAGCTGGCGCATTTGCGTCGCATCAGTACAGGTATGAACATACTCGCCCGCGACATCCTTGAAGAGATTCATAAGGTCAACTTCCTGCTGATAGTTGCCTCCCAGAGCCGTACGAGCCGATTGTCCTACGATAGCAAGGACGGGCTGGTGATCCATTTTGGCGTCATAGAGGCCATTGAGCAGGTGAATCGCGCCCGGCCCCGAGGTTGCCATACAGACTCCAAGCTCGCCCGTGAACTTCGCATGCCCCGAGGCCATAAAGGCCGCCATCTCCTCGTGACGCACCTGGACAAACTGAAAGAGATTAGGATGACGCCCCATAGCGCTCATGATTCCAAGAATGCCGTCGCCAGGATAGCCATAGATACGCTTGACCCCCCAGGCGGCAAGACGTTTGAGCAAGAAATCGCTCACTGTATCTGCCATCAGAGTTTCTCTTCCTTTCTCATCTTATATCTCTGCTCCCCTGCCATAAAACTGGACATCCTCGCGAAAGCCGCCCTGGCCTTCACCAATATGGCTGTAATCTGCGACAAACTCGATTGAACGTAGGTGCTTCACCATTTTGTAGCCAAGGAGGGTCTCGACGCGCAAGCGCAGGGGCGCGCCATGCTCAAGTGGTAAGCGCGCGCCGTTCATCTCGTAGGCGAGAATGGTCTGAGGATGCTGGGCCAGTCTCATATCGATTGTTTCGTAAAAATACTGCTGTTTCTCCTTCTCCGAAGCCTCAGGGTAGGACTGAGCGCCTCGCTGGTACGAGGTAAAGACGAGGTACCTGGCCTCGGGCTGCGCACCGCAGAGCTTGATAATCTCGCTCAAAGGCACTCCACCCCACTCAGCAATAGCCGACCAGCCCTGAATGCAGTTATGCTTGGTGATCTGCGTCTGTTTGGGCAGGCTACGCAAATCCTCAAGCGAGAGATGCACGGGGTTGAAGACCAGGCCGCCAACATGCAGGTGCCAATCGCGAAATTGATAAGCAGCGAGCGCGTTGAACTCATCGTCACAGGGCGGGCGACCATTCACCCAGAAGTAGGAGGCAATGTCGTCTCTGGTGTAGCGCTGCTTCGAGACCGAGCGGTGCAGCAGCATATGGCGTACAGGATCAACGAGTATGCCTAACGCGCGCTGCATAAAGCGTCGATGACACAGCGAATACCAGGAGCTCCAAATGTAGATAATCGCGACCACAAGCAAAGCGATCACAGCAATGATCAGCGCCGTCCCCAGGTCGGCTGACTCCGTTCCCAGGACAATATCGCGAATATTGCTCTGGAAATGGACGATGAGGACCAACAATGTATGCACAATGATGAAAAGCGTAAAGGCAACCAGGCTCAGAAAATGCAGGCTACGCGCGGACTGCTTTCCGCCCAGGAACTTGAGATACCAGGGGAAACGCGCCTCGATAGCGGGCGACATCGCGACCCCCGTCAGCAACATAAAGGGTCCAAGCAGAAACACGACAGCCGCATAGGTCAGTTGCTGCAACGGATCATAGGGATGAAAATCGCTCGCAGGCGGGATATGCAAGGTAATGTACGTCACAAATGTATGCCAAGCGGCAGAAACAATGCTCCAGGAGGTGGGGATCAGGCGGCTCCACTCGCCAGTCGCAAAGAGTAGGATCACATACACCAGGCCATTGAGCACCCAGAAGATAACTGAGAAGAAGTGCCAGTGGCGTCCCAGGCCCAGGTTTTTCTTCCCAGGCAGACCCAGCAGGGGAGAGACGCTTACCTCGTCATCCATCGAAGTATACAACTTCCCCTGGGGAATCTTCTTTTTTGTCAAACTCAGCCACGCTTTACGCGGATCGCTACTATCATGCCAGTACAACCTGGGGTGAGCACCCAGAATCTGCAGGCCACTGCGAATAAGCAGACCAATAAAGAGCAGGTTGATATAGTGGCTGATACGTAGCCACAAAGGAAAACCAAGCGAGGCAAGCATGATATGCATCATTTCTTTAACTCCTGTTGCCTACACAGCGCAACACGCTAAAGACTTGTGGTAAGTGACTCTTCCATCTCCGCTACCCACTCCCACAACTTACTAAGAAGCATGCTCTTTATCTGCCCCAGCCTCTCTCGCGCTATTCATGCGTCAGCAAACACACTGGTTAGTAGGCGCTATTCTCGGCATAAATGTCGTGAAACGATACAAACCACGGCGTGAAAACCCGACAACTTTGTACTTTATGAGGAAAGTCAGGTCAGGGAGACATAAGGCGGGGAGAAAACACTTCACCATTTACAACACGTATGACAGCCACCTGGTATGACGAATTTGCAAAGGGAATTGGTAACTACTCAGGTTTCCCTGTACAAGGTATTCTCAACGTCTGCGAGCCATAAAGTGGCGAGAAGTCCTGAGAAGATACCAAACGTTGCAAATAGATCACTTCGCACTTATAATTGGGATGCAAGGAGGTCCATCAATAAGATATGCAAAGCAAGCAATTTATTTATCCTCCAAAACTACAAGCTGGCGATAAGGTGGCTGTACTCTCACCCTCGGCGGGCCTGCCTGAGATCTTCCCCGAGGTCTTTGACCTGGGCCTACAACGTTTGCGCGGGAACTTTGGCCTGATACCCGTGGAATATCCCTGCACTCGCAAGATGAACACATCTCCAGAGGCGCGAGCACGCGATATCATGGTGGCCTTTGCAGATCCCGAGATCAAGGCTGTTATCTGCTCGATTGGTGGCGATGACCAGATTAAGGTGTTAAAACACCTGAACCCAGAGGTGTTACGCGCCCATCCCAAGCTCTTCCTGGGCTATAGCGACGCCACGAATCTGCACATCTATCTCTGGAACCTGGGCATCGTCTCCTACTATGGGGGCGCGATCATGACGCAGTTTGGTCGCCACTACATGATGGATGAGTATACCGTGAAGTCGCTGCGCCATGCTCTCTTCGAGGAAGGCGAGATTGAGATCACGCCCGCCCCTGAATGGTCCGATGAGCATTACAATTGGGGAGAACCTGAGAAGCTGCGCCTGCGCGTGCCCATGTTCAGCAATCTCGGCTGGAAATGGCATAACGCGGGCAGCGTCATTGAAGGCATAGCTTGGGGTGGCTGCCTGGAGATCATTGATTACCACTTGCGCGCTCACCGCTACCTCCAGCCGCTTGAAAGCTACAAAGATTGTGTGCTCTTCTTGGAAACCTCTGAGGAGATGCCTTCGGCGGAGTATGTCTATCGCGTTCTTATGGGCATGGGCGAGCGTGGGCTGCTACAACAGTTCTCCGCACTGCTTATGGGACGTCCCAAGGCCTGGAATTTTGATCGTCAGCTCTCTGCTGAGCAGAAAGAAGTCTACAAGCGGGAGCAGGAGGAAGCCATCCTGAAGGCATTGCAAGAGTATCATCCCTCTATGCCAGTCGTCTCCAACATGGACTTTGGCCATACCGATCCCCAGTTCATGGTGCCCAGCGGTGGTCACGTGCGTATCGATGGGATCAAGAAGCGCGTGTTTGTGCGGTATTAGTAGCTGCATACGCCAGTAGCGGGTCCCGCTACTGGCGTATGCAGCTACTGGGGGCCTTCTCTTTCCCGGGGTAGAAACTATTTGCTGTGGTTGGAAGTATAACAAGCAGTGGATAGAGTAACTACACTCATAACGATATGCAAAAGGCTGCTGACCGGCGCTACCAAATACCCATAAAAGGCACAGGGCACACGTCTACATCTGGTCCATGATATGTAGGCACGTGCTTTCGCAGCGTCGGGCGGAGAGAGAAGGAGACTCTGATGAGCATTGAAGCCAATAAAGCCGTTGTCCAGAGGTATCTGGAGATGTGGGATACGGGCAACCTGGATATCGCGGAAGAAGTCCTGGGGCCCGATTTTGTGGATCACACGCGCCCTCAGCAGGCGCCAGGTCCCGAGGGCGTCAAAGAGAACATCTCTACTTTTCGCAGTGGTTTTCCCGATGCCACGCATACAGTCATACATATGATCGGCGAGGGCGATATCGTCGCCTTCCGCTTCGCCAGGCGCGGCAGGCATAAGGGCATGTTCGCTGGTTTTCCTCCCACAGGTAAAGAGATTGTCCTGACGGGCGCGGACTTCCTGCGTATCGCCGATGGCAAGATCGTTGAGCTATGGAGTTCCCAGGACGGCCTAAACCTGGCTCAGCAGCTTGGCATGCCCATCGGTGGGTAATTAGATGATGTGGTACACCGTGGCAGCCATTAGGCTGCCACGGTGTACCACATCATCTAATTACGAATCTGAAAAACACGTTTTGAAGAACGGCATCCTTTCACGTCATACAATAGTAGGCATGTTATAGAATGGGCTATCAGATCTACATGGCGGGTATAAAGGATACGAGGATGCAACTGGAAGGCTCTACGCTTGGACACTACAGGCTGCTGCATATATTGAGGAATGGCGGCATGGGCGAGGTGTACCTGGCTGAAGATCCACGTGTGCCACGCTATGTCGCGATTAAGGTGCTTAAAATTGATACCTCTCTACAACAGGATGTGGAGAGGGATATCCAGCTCTTCAGACGCGAACTTCAAGCCATCGCACGCCTGAACCATCGCTATATTGTGCAGCTCTTCGATTCGGGGCAGCAGATGCAGAGGCGCATGCTATTGGCATACATGGTGATGCCATATTTTGAGGATGGAACCCTTGAGCAGTGGTGGCGCGAGCGGGGTACGGTGCCCAGACCACCACACGAGGTTTCCCATCTGGTAACACAAGCCGCGAGCGCACTACAACATGCTCATGACCGCGAGATTATTCACCGCGATGTGAAGCCCTCTAACTTTCTGATTCGAGTTCAAGATACGGAGACCGTGGGACTACCGGATATTTTTCTCTCGGATTTCGGCATCGCCAGGTTAGCAACGATGATGACGACCAGCACACAGATTCGAGGCACGCCACCTTATATGGCGCCAGAACTGCTTCAGGGTCATCCGGTCTACGCGAGCGACCAGTACGCGCTCGCCGTCATGGCCTATGAGCTACTCACGGGCCGCACACCCTTCCGTGGCGGCAAGGCTCAGCTCGCCTACCAGCATGCTCATGTCACGCCACCTCTACCCAGCACGCTTAACCCTAACCTGCCTCAGACAGCGGATAACGTATTACTACGTGCTTTGCGCAAAGAGCCGGGCGAACGCTATCCAGATGTGACTGACTTCGCGTGGGCCTTAAAGAGCGCCCTGGCGCACGCCCCTGATATAAATACCATCGACGCCATCGCGGTCCAGGCTCAAAGGTCCGTGAAGCTCTATCATACAGGCGAGCAAACTGTACCTATGTATAGGCACCAGCCTGCTGGGCCAGAAGAGAATGCCTGGCAAAATGTTGAGCCGCGCAGTCAGGTGAGCGCAGCCTTTCAGCCTGTCGCCCCAAAGCGCAAGCGTTCAGGCTCAGGCACACTTATGCCCCTCCTGCTGGGTTTCCTGATTGGACTAAGCATCATTGGCGTGCTGGGCTATTTTCTTGTATATAATCAGCCGAGCACACAGTCACCGAACGTCATTCAAGCAAATCCAGCGGCGACTTTCACAACTAACGTCAAACCCTCGCTTAGCAGTTCGCTTTCAGATAATGGAGCCGCCTTCAACTGGGAGATAAGCAAGGATGGGCTGGGTAAATGCGCCTTTCAACAACAGGCCTATCACGTCAGCCAGTCGATGCTGGGCGACTTCACGACTTGTACGGCTGGCGCGACAAACGAGGCCAATTTCAAGCTCCAAGTCGATATGCGCATGCTGAAGGGAAATATTGGTGGTGTGATTTTCGATGAGCAGCAAGGTGAGGGCGTGTGCTATGCTTTCCAGATTAACCTGGATGGTAGCTACCAGCTCATCGTTTATACCGATAATACACGCGTCCACGCCCGCATGCTTATAAACAATAGGTCCTCAGATATCAAAACGGGTGCAGGGGCGAGCAATAGCCTGGGACTCTACGCCCACAATGGTTCCTTTGACCTCTACATCAACGGGGCTCTCCAGACTACGGTGCAGGATGCAACCTATCGCAGCGGCCATATTGGCTTCCTAGCAGATGCGCAGAATGCGCCTGTGGAGGCCAGTTTCCAAAATCTTAAGGTCTGGTCATAATTGACAATATCTTTTCGCAACACGGCCCAAAAAAACTCAGAAC
Source organism: Ktedonobacter sp. SOSP1-52 (assembly GCF_016587395.1). Classification (NCBI taxonomy): domain Bacteria; kingdom Bacillati; phylum Chloroflexota; class Ktedonobacteria; order Ktedonobacterales; family Ktedonobacteraceae; genus Ktedonobacter; species Ktedonobacter sp. SOSP1-52. The sequence goes on along the minus strand of NZ_BNJH01000006.1, from coordinate 450,982 downwards.
CGATCAACTTTTGCGTGGAGAGAATGAGAGATAGATTTTATCTGATACAGTGGAGATATCATGGATAAATACCTTTTTTGAGCTTTCTTCAAGCGCTTTTTGAATTTTTGACACAATCCAGGGTTTAGACATATTAGCAAGCCAGAGCGCTCCCTCAACTTCTATGTCCTGGAGAATAAGTTTGCCGTTCTCCGCAAAGGGGCGAAATTTCATCGTTATCTCGACTCTCCCTAATGCCAGAGCTTTTATAACAATACGACCATCAAATACATCAAAGCGTATGAATTTTAATACTTTCCCTACGTCGATACAGATCTCCCTTAACGCAAATGCCGGTATTGCAATGTTGGTACGCATAAACTTCTCCCTCTACGGTCATCGCCGCTTCCCAGTAAAGCATATACAGAGCAGAGGACAGCAGCCCGAGGCGAGCGTGCGCCCTCTTCTCCTCCCTCTTTTCCTGCCACCACACATAGCGCATACATCAAATGAAACAGTTAGCGCTCTTTAAAGAAATCTCGGAGTCTTGACTCAATAACGGAATCAGCGACAACAATAGGTTTTTTGGTAATTGTCACATGAACCGTCTGGCCGCTTACTTCGTAGCGGCCCTCAACTCCTTTGCCTGAAAAGGCGCCGCTCTTTTCGTCCCCTCTCAGGGTTGCTCCCGCTTGGCCGGCAGCGTGTTTGGCATGCTCTAATATGGATGCTGCCTCACCAGAGAATGAAACATCGAAAGTTTTTGCCATGGTTTGTTTTTTCCTTTTCGTTGAGTGGATTCCTTCCTCGATCCTTCCTACATACACGAGAGTAGCAAAGATAGTGACCCGTCAGTCACATGCGAGTAACCTTACGTCCCTTCGGCTTCCTCTCCATTTTCTGCGGCAAGTTGCGCCTTCTTCTTACCAGAAGAGATAAATGGATCGTGCTCCCACCAATCAATGCCGATCGATTTTGCCTTATCCACTGAGGCGACCAGTAACCTGATTTTGATCGTCAAAAGCTCAACGTCTACCAAGTTAATCTTGATGTCTCCGACGATCACCAGTCCTTTGTCAAGAACTCGATCCAGGACATCAGCTAAATTCGCTGTTTGGACACGGCTCATTTGTTCTGGCATAGATAACCTCTTCTCACTCCTACTCTGGTTTGCTCTATCCGAAAAAATGTCCTCCTTTGTTCGCGAAATCGCGGTGTATTGAGCAGTTGAAAGGGCTCATAAAAGATCCCCCAGCGGACCTAAATCCAAGTTTAAATCCTCATCCGTTAAACCAAATGTCTCTTTAAGCTCTTCCATTTTCTCTTCTAAGAGTAAAAAAGCATTTCCTACTTTTTCGATTTCATCGCTGCTTAACTGATCATCCTCGACACGGCGGATTGCCTGTTTCTCCATCAATTGGCGTATGAGGTCAATCAGCGTTAATACGAGTTTGGCCAGGCCTTTTTCTACGTTTTTAGGGTCGATATTCGCTTTTGGCTTCGTTGTTTGGTTCGCAATGGGATCACTGACTGATGGTAAAGCTCTAACGATGGATTCTTCATCATTTTTACTTCGCCTCTCTTCTTTCTCCAAAGAAGTTGATGCTTCTTCTTTCCCCTCATGACTACTTCTCTGGTCCTTTTCTTCAGGCAAAGGTGCTGGTGGAACCTCCTTTTCCTCTTCTCTCAAGGGCCGCTCATTCAAAAACGCTTCCTGGGAAGAAGGTTGGCGAGCGAGCCAGCCTGCTTCTTCATGACTACCTCTTCTGGCAGCGTTCTCAACGGTTTTTACCGAGGAGAGTAAGAGTCCTAAGTTCAGGTAAACAAGATCGATATCAGCTACAGAGAGCAGGATCTCTCCTTTCACCATCGCTCCTTTATCGAGGAGCCTGTCCAAAAGTTCTAAAAGCGTAAAATGTTGACTCTTAAGTAATTGTTCGTTATTCAGGCTCTCCTGACTTTCCATAGATTATCCCTACGTAAAATTATAGGGAGGCCATGGTCCAGAAAATTCAAGCTCTAATTCTAAGGGACCATACTCCTCAACAAACTGTATCCCTTGTTGGCGAAAAAGAGCTTCTCTCCCCCTTTCAATTAAATAGGCCGCATTAAGTATCATCTCTTGCTTTTTTCCTGTCATTTTTTGTGGCAGTATATTATTCAGCTTTGCCTCAAACGCATTTCTCTCTAGCTCATGAAAAATTCTTTCAGTGATCTGGGCAAGTTGAGTTGCGACGGCATTCTTTACTTCTACTTCCATTTTTTTGTCAAAGAGATAGGCTGCTCCTCTTGATAGATTTGCTCGTTTCTCTTGCAGGCTGATGAATTTGGGTTCATTCTGCATAAGATGCTTCGTCAAGGCTTGTTTATTGACATAGACCTTCACTCCCCATTCCACCTTGCCCGTAAATTTAGCGAGAAGACTTTGAAAATTCTCCTTCTGATCCTGTAGCATCTGTGAGGCTGCTTTTTCATCTTTTAAAATAGTGCCGAACTTGAAGGGAATAACGGTGGCATCCTGCATAAGCGTATCGATTACTTGCTCGTGGGCTTGTAACAGCTCCGCAGCTCCCTGCTGGACAGCATCCTTGCCGCTCGTCAACTCAGAAACCAGGTTTTTGATTCGATTTTGAAATGCATCAATATCGACCTTACTCACCATTACACACATATCGTTTTCTGACACGGGGTAAACTTTGTTTTGATTATCTATCCCCAAAATATCAAGATGCTCAGTTTTTTTGCTTACCAATCCATAGGCATAGAGTCCATTGTGAGAAAGCATAATTTGAGCCTTTCTATTCTTCCTCCTCCTCATCTCCAATACTTTTCACCTGCTTATAGGAATAAACTTCAAGCTCACTATCCAGTTTGACAACGTAATACTTTTTTTCAAATATCGCGTGACCTGGCAGAGTAACATTTCTTTCTGACACTTCGGCTTGGGCAACCCAACCCTCTTCGGTCTTGTCAATGCCAATGATTTTTATCTCCTCGCCAAGTTCTTTCGTTTCTAAAGCTTCTCTCAAGAATTGCTTGGTTCTATCTCTAGCTGCGTTGATACTCAATTTGTATCTCTCCTTCCAAAGTCTTGAAGCTGTTACAAGCGAGAAAAATTTTCAGAACAGCCCCAACAGTGCATCGGACAACTGCTGCTATTTTAGTATAAGAAGATTTTCAAGTTCATCAATGTGTGTTTTCCTCATCTATACAAACACACAATTATCAATATAATCATATTTTTTGTTCTATTATCTCGTTGATTTTTGTAACTCATTACAAATAATGAACGTGTACACAACATAGATAAAGAATAGAATGGATGAGTATTTTGGGGATTTATGCAATTGCTTCTAAATGTTGAGTTTTTAGCAGTTGGGCTGACTAAGGCATTCATATGAAGCAAAAAGGAGTCCCTGTTACTGAACCTGAGGAGGTAAACAACCATGCCCGTAGAAAAGGCAGCACCAGCATCTGGTAGCATTGCTGAGGTAATTGACCGCATTCTTGATAAAGGGATCGTCATTGATGCCTGGATTAGAGTCTCTCTCGTAGGCATCGAGGTAATATCGATTGAAGCCAGAGCAGTCGTTGCTTCCGTGGAGACATATCTCAAGTATGCTGAAGCCATTGGACTCACTGCTACTGCCGCTTCCGCCTAAAGAGTAAGAAAGCATCTTGAAGGCATCCTGGTAATGTTCCACGATCATATCTCTAGCAACCGTGGCCATCCCCTGACTGAGAATGTACGCTCCTCTTGGGAGGGGATGCTCTGTTGATTCCCCGCTTCACGGTGGGAAGAAGAGAGATGTTCTTCTTCATTCATAGGAAGAGAAGGATGAATTATGAAGAGACCGAAAGGGATGAGTGATATCAAAAAAGCTCGTGGTCTCAAAGATCTTATTGAGGCTTTTTCAAGTCATGATAGTGGAACGGAGGAGACTTCGAAACAGCTTCAACTAGATGTTGAAAAAAGCGTCCTTGAAAAGCAGCTCCAGCAATTTACAGAGCAGGCAGCTCAGATAGAAGAGAGGCTCGCCGAAATCACTAAGGCGGTGAACCGCGAGATTCCCCAACTCAAAGAGGAGCAGGAGGGAAAACAAAAGGAGGAGAAGGGCAGCGCATCAGAGAAAGATGACGATCAAAAGAAGAAACTAGAAATTGATTTTGGTCTCGGCAAACTCTCGGTCAACGACATTTTTCAAGGGCTCGGAAGTCTGGTCGATTTTGTCGCCAAAATGGAGCAGGAAGGGAAGGGAGAAGAGAGACGCGAAGGAGAATTTACCAGTCCTTCAGGGCGCGTCAAAGGTGTCTATGGCTTCTCTGTCAAACAGGGTATTGGTGGAAAGCCGGTCGTGGAACCATTTGGCAATGTGAAAAAGACCGCTCATGGCCCGGTCGTTGAGGAGGAGATTCAGCCTTTAGCCGATGTTTTTGATGAGAAAGACCACGTTTTAATCATCATCGAATTGCCAGGAGTGGAGGGAAAGCAAATTCACACCGAGGTCAAAGGAGACATCCTCGTGCTCTCTGCTGCAGGCAAGGGGCGCAAGTATGCACGAGAGGTGGTCTTACCCGAAGGTATCGATACCAGCACCATGACCAGCAAATATAGAAACGGCGTTTTAGAGATAAGGATGAGTAAAGGGTAACATGTCCGAGACGACGGTTCAACTCAAGGTAGTCGAAGCAAATCCGCGGGATGTGGGGCGTGGCATTGCCCGAATAGATCCAGAAGTGATGGAGAAATTGGGCATTAGTGACGCGGGGGAGGTTGTGAGCCTCAAAGGCAAACGGGAAACAGTTGTTAAGATCATGCCAACCTTTCCAGAGCAACGGGGGCGCGGCATTGTCCAGGTAGATGGCATCATCAGGGAAAACGCGCAAATAGGGATTACCGAACAGGTGAAGCTTGCCACGACCACTATCGCGGAAGCAGAAAAAGTGACCCTCTCTCCCTTGACCTTAATTGATAGAACGACCACAGACGCGGCTTACCTTTCCAGGCAACTTACAGCTATTCCAGTGATCGCCGGAGATAGGGTTCAAACTACCTTTTTAGGCTCGAAGAAGCAGGACTTCCGCGTGCTGGATACCCGGCCCACCGGAGCAGTGATGATCACGCCACGAACCACCATCGCTATCACAGGTCAGGGAAAGGCAGCAGAGGCGCGGTTGACGTACGAAGATATTGGGGGCCTTGGCAATCAAACGCAGCGCATTCGCGAGATGATAGAGCTCCCGTTACGTTTCCCTGATATTTTTGCGCGCTTAGGCGTTGATCCCCCCAAAGGAGTTCTTTTGCACGGTCCCCCTGGCTGTGGCAAGACATTGATCGCCAAAGTGATCGCCAATGAAACCGATGCCACCTTTTTCCAGCTCTCCGGCCCGGAGATAATCCATAAGTTCTATGGTGAGTCCGAAGCGCACCTGCGAAGTGTCTTTGAGAAGGCCAAACACAGTGCTCCAGCCATCTTATTTTTGGACGAGTTGGATGCGATCGCGCCGAAAAGAGAAGGCTTGGGAGAGGAAAAACAGGTTGAGCGTAGAGTGGTGGCTCAACTATTGGCCTTAATGGACGGTTTGGAGGAACGGGGGCAAATCATCATTATCGGCGCAACTAATTTACCTGATGTTCTTGATCCAGCCCTTCGCCGTCCTGGTCGCTTTGATCGAGAAATTGTTATTTCGATCCCGGATAAAAATGGGCGGCGCGAAATTCTCATGATTCACACCAGAGGCATCCCATTAGCGGATGATGTTGACCTTGAACGGCTGGCGTTTTTAACTCATGGTTTTGTGGGGGCGGACCTTGCAGCTTTAGCGCGTGAAGCAGCAATGCATGCAATTCGTCGATTGATGCCTAATATAGACTTTGAACGGAAAGTAGTGCCAGAAAAGGACATCCTTTCTCTTGAGGTATGCATGGAGGATTTCCTCAATGCGTTACGTGAGATCGAGCCATCCGCCATACGCGAGTTCTTTACGGAGATACCAGAAATAGATTTTTCCGATATAGGCGGGTTGGATGAGGTCAAGCAAATACTGAAAGAGACGGTCAGAGATCCCTTATATCATCCTGAAGTGTATGCCAGGGCAAATACCAGGCCAGCCAAGGGGATTCTCTTAACTGGTGAACCAGGAACGGGAAAGACGCTGATGGCCAAGGCGATTGCCAAAGAAGCGGAAGTCAACTTTATCACGGTCTCCGGTCCAGAATTGCTTTCAAAATTTGTTGGTGAAAGCGAGCGAAGCATTCGTGAAGTATTTAAAAAGGCCAGGCAGGCTTCTCCCTGCATTTTGTTTTTCGACGAAATTGAAACGCTCGTCCCCCGGCGGGGAAAAACGACAGGCGAGCAGGTAACCGAGCGGGTAGTTGCCCAGTTCTTAACCGAAATGGATGGAATTGAAGAGTTGAAGGGTGTGCTGGTGCTGGCAAGTACCAACCGATCGGATTTGATAGATCCGGCCATGTTGAGACCGGGACGGTTTGATTTTGTAATTGAAATGCCGAAACCTGATTTGAAAGCGCGGGAGGAGATCTTTAAGGTTCATACAAGAGGGAAGCCCTTAGGTAAAGGCATCACGCCAAAAAGCCTGGCCATGGAAACTGAGAATATGGTTGGGGCAGAAATTGCTTCCATTTGCCAGAAAGCCAGCCTTCTGGCAATACGGGAGTTTCTAGAAAGCAAAGAAGAAGATTTAGAGAAATTAACTATTGAAAAGAGGCATTTTAGCGAGGCAATGCAAGGCTCAGTAACGCGTCTTTAAGGGGAAAAGTATGCAAAATGGTATATATGTCTACTGCATTATTAAAACGAGCGAGCACCAAGAGTTGGGCGCGATTGGCATTGGCGATGCTGTAGCCTCTAATGTCCAAACCATAGGGTTTAAGGATATAGCCGCTGTTATTTCCCACAGTCCACTGGTGGTCTATGACACCTTGAGTAAAGAAAAAGTCATCAAAGACTTATTCACTCACGAACGAGTCATAGAGAAAATAATGGGCCGTTTTACCACTGTGCCAGTGAAATTTGGGACCATGGTAGAAACCGAAGATCGAGTCATCGAATTTCTGGAAAACGGCTACACTCTGCTGAGAAATGAGTTAGACAAAGTGGAGGGGAAGATAGAACAGGATGTGGTGGCCACGTGGGAACAGCCAGCAGTCCTTGCAATTCTTGCTCGTCAAAACGAGCAGCTTCGCGAAATGCAACAGAAAATTGCGTCGGAAGGAGAGCAGGTGAGTATAGAGGATAAGGTTCTGCTTGGCCAATTAATTGATCAAGCTCTGAAGACAGAAAAGAATAAATACCAACAATTGATATTACAAGATCTTAAACAAGAATCAGTAGATATTTGCCCGCACGATATGATAAGTGATGATATGATCTTCAACGCTGCTTTTTTGCTGGAAAAGAAAAATCAGGAGGCTTTTGATAATGCCATTCATTCTCTGGATCAAAAATTGGAGAATACTGTCTATTTTCGTGAGGTAGGTCCACTTCCTCCCTATAGTTTCTCCACAATTCTTTTTAAAAGGATCGATCCAGAAGAAGTCGAAGAGGCGAAAAACACGCTTGGTTTGACTGGAGAGATAACGGAGGAAGCTCTCCGTGATGCATATTACCGGCTTGCAAAAAAATACCATCCTGATAAAACAAGCGGAGACACTTCTCAGGAGTTTCAAGTAATTCAAAATGCCCACAGAACGCTGAGAAATTTCATTGAGGGCGGACTGATACACACGAAGGTCTATCGATGGAAAGAAGACGTTCAATGGGATAGCTGATCCCAGCAAGATAACGAAAGGTGAAAAAGATGAACAACCAAGAAGGCCGCTATCTCTATGGCATTTTGGCAGATGGGGAAAGGAAAGAGTTAGGGCCAATCGGTATTGGCGACAGAAACGATACTGTCTATACCCTACCCTACCAGGATATAGCAGCAGTTATTTCCTGCTCGCCGGTCGTCAAATATCCAGTGACCAGGGATAATGCACTTGCACACGCGAAAGTGTTAGACAGAGCGGTAGAAGAAGGCACTGTCTTACCCGTAAAATTCTGTACGATTGCAGAAAATGAGAATGCAATCATAGATAAAGTGCTTAAAGACCGTTACCAGGAATTCGTTGACTTATTGAAGGAAATGTCAGATAAAATGGAATTTGGTATAAGAGCACTTTGGAGGGATAAAGATGCGGTTTACGAGGAAATAGTCGAAGAACATAAAGACATTAAAGCATTGAAGCAAAAGTTGCTTAAAGAAAAAGATAAGCAGAAGAGGTACGCAGGAGCTGTAAAAGTTGGAGAGTTGGTAGAAAAAGCACTGGCGGAAAAGAAACAAAGAGAAGGTACAGAGATACTTGAAGCCCTGAAGCCGCTCAGTCTTAAGTGGAAAGAGAATTCGTTGTACGGAGACATGAACATATTGAACACGGCCTTTTTGACCTTCAGGGAAAGGGAAAGTGCTTTTGATGAAAAAGTGCATAGCCTGGGAGAGAAGTACGGAGAGAAAACAAATTTGAAGTACACATCCTCTCTCGTCCCATTCAATTTCGTAGAAATCGTGATTCATTGGTAGGAGGAGCTTTGCCCATGTTAATGCTTACTGGTTTCTTAATCGCCCTCATGCTTCCGGTAAAAGGTTTGATAGGGATCTTCAAGAAAATTGCCGAGATGGCGGAGGCGGAATTAACCGACGAGTCCAAAATCAGGGAGGGGTTGGTGCAACTGGAGGACTTGTACGATAACGGTAAAATCACTGAGGAGGAGTATCATGAGCGAGAGGACCAGCTTATGGAAAGACTCAACATGGCCAGGGAGAATAAAGACGAATAAAGACTAGAGGCTGTGTGAAAGGCTATACGTTGCGAAAATGACCAGATCACAATTGACAGCGATAAGGTCCTGAAAGACACAGAAAGTCTTCCATTACAGTCACTTTGTCCACAAAAGGTCATGCCTTCCTCCAGACCTTGTTTAGTATACAGGTGGCAGTAAAGATAACTTCTTTCGGAGGTATGAGACTCAGTATTATTAGCTGCTTGTATACTTATATCTGATAGCTCTTCTTCTCTGGATAAAGAGGCCAGAAGAAGATACGTCAGATACATAGATGAAGGAGTGAGTTATGTCTAGCTTATTTCCCAAACGTCGGAGCAAAATGACGAATTCAGCTGGTAAAGGGAAGAGAGGTAATAAAAAACCTTTGATTTCCTTTGGCAGACCCAAGGCACCCAAGGCAAAGCAAGCGCAAAAAAAATTCCTGGGCATTTTTGGTAAAGGGAAATAAATGCTTCCCCTGAATCCTCTCCTGGCCTGCCAGAAAGTCAGTTGCGCTTAAAATAGAAGGGGGATGTGCGTGTGTTTCTCGGGTTTCTGCCGAGAAACACACGCACATCCCCCTTCTATAAAGCTAACGACCAGTGAATTTAGGCTTCTGCTTGTCCTTGGCCGCTTCGTAGAAGAGGCGATGGTCCTCGCCCATGAGCATCAAGGCCTGAGCCTGGGCCTCGGCCTCCAGTGCTGAGACGATGTCCATGTGCTGTTCGGCGTTGAGCATGTGTTTAGTCATGGAGAGAGCGAAACCCGGACCCTGGGCCAGCTTGCGCGCCCATTGTAGGGTTGCCTCCTGTAACTCCTCATGCGGAACGACGCGGTTAACAAGCCCATAGCGCTCGGCGGTCGCGGCATCAATGGTGTCGCCAAGCATCAAGAGTTCGGTGGCACGCCCCATGCCGATGACACGTGGCAACATGTGTGCCGCCCCCATGTCAGCGCCTGTTAAGCCCACACGTGAGAAGAGAAAGGCGATGCGTGCCTTCTCCGAGGCAATGCGCAGGTCTGAGGCCAGGGCCAGGACCGCGCCCGCGCCCGCCGTCATGCCATTGAGGGACGCGATAATGGGCTTGTCGAGCAAACGCATATGTTGCACGACCGCGCCTGTCATACGTGTAAACTCCAGATGTCCCTTCATATCGCGCTTAAATAGCTCACCAATAATTCCATGCACATCCCCGCCGGAGCAGAAATGCTCACCCGCGCCTGTTAGCACCACGACACGCACCTCGTCGTTGCCGCGCAGTCCGGCGAAGAGGTCGCGTAACTGGGCGTAGATATCAAAGGTCAAGGCATTCATGACCTCGGGCCGGTTAAGTGTAATGTGAGCGATTCCATCCTCGCCTACCTCATAGAGAAAGTCGTAACTCATAAAGCTGCCTTTGCTTTCTGATACAATAACTTCTCGCCACTACGTGGCTCGCCGGGTAAGGGGTGTGGTGACGAGGCTGGCTTTGCCAGCCTCGTCACCACACCCCTTACCCCTTTGTGATGCACATGCGGTGCTTACGACATAACGCCGCCGCCATCGAGGTTGATGGCCTGGCCTGTGATGCCTTTGGCGATGTCCTGGGCGAGGTAGACCGCCAGGCCCGCTACCTCTTCAGGGGCGATCAGACGACGCTGGGGGCTTGTTTTAGCCAGGAAGTCACGGACCTGCTCCTCGCTTTTGCCAGTCAGGGTCATCATGTTGCGCACATTGCCATCCGTCATGGGCGTATCAACGTAACCAGGACAAATGGCGTTTACTGTCACATTATAAGGAAGCAGCTCGGCGGCCAGGGCGCGCGTCAGGCCGAGCACGCCATGCTTGGAGGCCGTGTAGGCCGCGATATAGCGATCCCCTACACGCGAGGCAATAGAGGCGATATTGATGATACGCCCTCCACGCTGCTCAATAAAGGTCGGTGTCAGAGCCTTGCAGACATAGTAGACGCTGGTCAGGTTAATGGCCAGCATGCGATGCCAGAGTTCATCGGGATGATCCACAAACTTATGACTGCCCGCGTTTCCTGCGTTATTGACCAGGATATCGACACCACCCAGGCCTGCCCGGAGCGTTTGCGCCATGCTGCGCACCTGCTCGGGATCGGTCACATCGCAGCACACAGCCAGGCTCTCACGCCCCTTCGCCTTGATCTCACTTACGAGCTGCTCCAGCTCTTCAGCCGAGCGCGCCGTCACGCCAACGGCAGCTCCGGCATCCGCCAACGCCAGGGCGATACTGCGTCCAATCCCCCGACCCGCGCCCGTGACGATGGCGCGTCTCCCCGCCAACGGCAAATATTGCTCTTGTGTCATAGTTCGTCCTCACGTTTCTATTCATCCACTGTACCAGAGGCAGAGGTCGGCACGACCAGCTGCCAGGACGGTGTTGATTTCGTTGCTGGTGGTCAGGTAGCCACCGACGAGGGTGGGAATGCCCGCCTCGTTGCGCACACGGTCGCTGAGCGCGGAGAGGAAGCCACGACCATAGGTAAGCTCGCTGGCTGGCGTAGTCTGCCCGGCCTCGACGATAAGGAGATCACAGCCCTGCTCACGCAGGAGGCGCGCGACCTGGATGGCCTCGTCTACCTCCATCCCGCCTTTCTGGCAATCGCCCACGCTGAGCGAGACGGCCAGGGGCTTCTCAGCCGGCCAGGCCTGGCGCACGGTCTCAAAGAGCTCCAGGGGGTAGCGCATTCGTCTCTCAAGCGAGCCGCCATATATATCTTCACGTTTATTAGTGAGCGGCGAAAGAAAGCTGGCAAGCAGATAGCCATGGGCATAGTTGAGGGTCAGCAGGTCAAAACCAGCCTCCTGCGCCATGCAGGTCGCAGCGACAAAGGCCTGGCAAACTCGCTGCATGCTCTCCCGCTGCATCTCCTCGGGAACCTGGCTACGCCCCGTATAGGGGATGGGCGAGGCCGAGATAAGTGGCCAGGCACCCTCACTGAGAGGTCTATCCAGGCCCTGCGAGCGAGGGTAGGTCGCGCCACGCCGTCCCGCATGCCCAAGTTGCAGGCCGATCTTCGCGCCGGGGCGCGCATGAACGGTGGAGACGATGGCTCGCCAGGCCTCCAGGTGATCGCGCTGGTATAACCCCAGGCTGCCGGGATGGATGCGCCCGCCAGCCTCCACAGCCACCATCTCGCTGAGCACCAGGCCCATACCGCTAGCAGCGGCCCTCTCCAGGCGCTCAGCATACACGGGAGCGGGACAACCCGCCTCGGCCTCTTCTGGCGCTCCTGGCTGAGCGACAACGCGGTTAGTCAGCGGTAAGTCACGCGCCTTAAAAGGCGTGAAGAGCGGAGGAGGCGCGACCAACGGCACAACCCCCTCAAGAGGGCAAGCGTGATCGCCTTGTGCTGTTACTTGTCGGGCCTGACTGGCCCAGTGACGCGCGATGGCATCGCCGAAATGGGTATCGCGCAGGCGTAGATCATCATAGGTTACACGCCCGCTACGTGTTAGCAGTTGGAAGGCGAAGGTCATAGGATCGAGGTCCAGGTAGCGACTCAAGGTCTCGAAATAGACGCGGCTCTCCTGGGCCGCCCGCTGGAATAGCTCCACGACGGGCTTGCGCTCAAGCTCGTAGGTATTGAGCGCACTCTCCAGATCACTTGAACCCGCCAGGGCCTCGGCGAGCTTGATAGCGTCCTCCATGGCAAGTTTGGTGCCTGAACCAATGGAGAAATGCGCCGTATGCGCGGCGTCCCCAAGCAGCACGATGTTCTTATGGTGCCAGTGCCGCGTCTTGAGCGTGGGAAAATTGATCCAGCGCGACTTGTTGGAGAGCAGGGGCGCGCCCTGTAAGAAGTTGGCAAAGAGCCGCTCACAATAGGCCAGGCTCTCCTCCTCACTCGCCTGGTCCAGGCCCGCGCTCAGCCAGGTTTGCTCGGCGCATTCTACAATAAAAGTGCTTGAGGAGCCGCTGGAGGGATAGGCATGGACCTGGAAGAGGCCATGTTCATTTTCTTGAAAGATAAAGGTGAAGGCGTCAAGCACCTTGTCGACACCGAGCCAGATATAGCGCGCCTTGCCTGACTCTACCTTCGGCTTAAAGTGCTCGGCATATGCCTGGCGCACGACGCTGTTGATCCCATCGGCCGCGATCAGAAGATCATAGGGACCAATCTGCTCCAGATCCTGTACCGGGTAGCCGAAGCACAGGTTCACGCCCAGTTCGGCACAGCGCTGGCGCAGGATGTCGAGCAGGAAGACGCGCGAGACGCTGGCGATGACATGACCACCACAGCGGATGGTCTCTCCACGGTAGTAGACATCGATTGCGTCCCAGATCACAAAGCCACTGGTGAGCTGTTCGTAGGTAGGGTAATCGGCATGCTGGAAAGATGACAACGTCCGATCTGAGAAGACGACACCCCAGCCATAGGTCACATCGGGCTGGTTACGCTCAAGGATAGTGATATCATAATCGGGATGTGCCTTCTTGAGCAGGAGACCACAATAGAGGCCTGCTGGCCCTCCACCCAGGATAACTATCTTCACCAGCCACCCTCCTCACCCTTTCTCGCGACGGTATGCCCGTTGGAATAACCCAGACCTTGTAGCACCTTTGCCAGGCGCTCGACCTGCTCTATACGCGGGACGGTGGGGAAGAGAATGACCTCGTCGCAGCCCGCCTCTGCGTAGCCACGCAGGTATTGCGCAATGGCCTGGGGAGTGGTCAGCAGGCCCTCGGCGATCTTCTGGGCAAAGGGGCCTGTAAAGGCGTAGTAGTCGCGCAGGTAGCTCATACCATGCAGTTTCTCTTCTTCACCAAGGGCGAAATAGGCCTGGGCGCGCAGTTGCGGCCTACCTGGACGCCCCATGTCGCTCCAGGCGGCAAGGGCCTTGGCAGCCGCGCGCGCAAAGGTCTTGGGCGGACCTCCACCATGTACATAGCCCTCCCCATAGCGCGCCATGCGGGAAAACACCTGGTCGCTCTGTCCCCCTATCAGCAGCGGCGGGCCACCCGCGCGCCGCTTCACCGGACCAAAGGCTGGATCGTCCCACAAATCGCGCAGCATCCCCAGCATCTCGGTAAAGCTCCGGCCACGCTCCTGGTACTCAATACCAACGGCGTCGTAATCATCCTGGCGTGCACCAACGGCCACGCCCAGGACGAGGCGACCATCTGAGAGGGCATCAATACTGGTTATTTGCTTGGCGAGGAGCATAGGATTACGCAGGGGAGCGATAATGATCATGCTAACAAGCTGGAGACGCCGTGTCACAGCGGCGGCGGCGGTAAGCGCGGTAAGAGGATCATAGCTATCGTAGACGACGCGATCAATGACACCCAGGCTGGAGAAAGGGCCATATTCTGCCTGGCCCGCCCATTCTACCATGAGGTGTCCATCGGTACCCGGCACACCACCAGGTAAGCCTATTCCGACGCGCATAGAGTAACCCCCTTGTTACTTTTTTTTCGTTTTTTTCTGGCTGGATTACTTAACAGTATGTCACATCGTATCGCTATATCTCAAGCAGTAGCCGCGTACGCAAGTAGCCGTTACTGCTGCACACAACCATCACATCTTTCACCTATGGGCGCCGTAGACGCGAAAAACCCTCACGCGTCAAACGTGTATTATATTGATTACTATCTCTGTATATTGTTGTTTTGTAGAGTCCATGCTGGCATGGACTCTTGAAGAGGAAAACCATGCCTGGAAAACGTATCTCGTTGCTCTCACTCCTCTGTTGCCTGGCTCTTATACTTGCGGCCTGTACGACAAATGGATCACAGTCATCCACTGACAAGACGTCAACCATTCATAATGCACACCCTACGACTCTACCGACTAGTATACCCACTCCTGGCAACAATGCTGATTGGACTATGTACCATCATGATGACGCACGCAGCGGTTACCTACCAAACACGCCTGATCCACACAGCCTCAGCAAGGCCTGGAGCCTCAAGCTGGATGGCGCGGTGTATGCCGAGCCGCTGGTAATTGGCAACCATGTCATAGTGGCAACCGAGAATGATACGCTCTATGCCCTGGATACCAAAACAGGACAAATACAATGGCAACGGCATGTGGGTACGCCTGCCGCACGTAGCAACTTGCCATGTGGCAATATTGACCCTCTTGGAATTACCGGCACGCCGGTCTATGATCCCGCGACCAGGTTGGTCTTTGCGGTCGCGGAGATTAGCCAGGGGGCAGCTCATATCCTGGTAGGCGTCGATGTGCAATCGGGCCAGGTAAAGGTCAGGCGCAACATTGATCCACCCGGCATCGAGGTCGTTTCACACCAGCAGCGGGCGGCGCTCGCCCTTGCCAATAACACGGTCTATGTCGCGCTAGGTGGCCTGGCTGGTGATTGCGGCAACTACCATGGGACCGTGATTGGTTCACGCACCGATGGCCAGGGGAAGCTCCTTGTCTACCAGGTACCGACCAACCGCGAGGGGGGCATCTGGGCGCCTCCGGGTCCAGTTATCGACGCCGATCAGAAACTTTATGTTGCGGTCGGGAATGGTGAATCTACAAGTGGAGATTGGGACCATACCGATTCCGTCTTACGTCTCTCGCCTGAGCTTGAGCTTGAGGAAGGCTTCGCACCCCAGCAGTGGGCACAGGATAACTCTACCGATGCCGACCTGGGCTCAATGAGTCCCGTCCTGCTCTCCAATGGCCTGATCTTTAGCGCGGGCAAGTCCGGTCAGGGTTACGTTGTACGCGCGCATGCACTGGGCGGCGTAGGAGGCCAGCTCAATGAGCAGACTGTCTGTCGCTCCTTCGGCGGCGCCGCCACTGATGGGAGCCAGGTCATCCTCCCCTGTGTCGATGGCGTTCAGCAGATCACCGTCAATACGGATGGCAGCATTACCCCCGGCTGGAAGGCTCCTTCACAAATCAATGGCTCGCCCATCATCGCCGGTCACACAGTCTACACCTTAGCCCCCCAGGGGACGCTCTATGCGCTCAATAGCGCTAATGGCTCCACTCGTGCCTCTCTAGCCATTGATGCGATGACACGCTTCGCCACGCCAACCATCAGCGGCCAGCAGATCTTCATCGGCACCACCACAGGCATCACCTCCATCAACTTAGCCGCTTAATAAACACCCTTCGCACCTGCGACGCTCAGGAGCTAAGGGGTGTGGTGGCTGTTGGCTGGCTCCGCCAGCCAACAGCCACCACACCCCTTACCCCGGCAAGCTTGCGAGCCAGGGCGGATAAACTGAAAATCCTGTGATGCAAATATCTTAATTTGACATCTGATGAATTTTGTATTATTTTCTTAATAGAAGTTTTTCTCACAATTGAATGTCTTCGGGGCAGGGTGAGGAGAGATTGCCATTCTCTATGGAGAAGGCAGCTCTGCAATTCCCGACCGGCGGTTACAGTCCGCGACCCGTGTTCCACGGTGGATCTGGTGAAACTCCAGGGCCGACAGTATAGTCTGGATGGGAGAAGACGAAATAACCACATGAGCGCTATGCGCGTACATGATGGTACCAATGTGTAGCCTGACGCTGCTCAAGCACGCGTCTACATATACTAGGTGCCATCATATGTAGACGCATGTTTGAGCAGCGTCAGGCCATATAGTTCAATGCTGCTGCGCACTGCTTAGAAACCCGTCTACGTATACGTGTCATGGCCGCTCTCAGCGCTACTAAGAACCTGCTACTTGCTACCCTAAAGAGCATCAGGTACAGAGCCACTTATGATGCGCTCGTCTCCCCCATTCATGTCTGTTACTCACACTGCTTTCCCCATGTTCTGCCTCTGAAGATATTCTTGCTGTTTGGAATCGCAAGGAGAAAGCGCTATGCAAACTCTTGGCTTGAATATCCATGCTCAAGAACTAGAGGCGGGATCACAAACACACTATATCAGCGTGCCGGAGGCGATTGAGGCCATGCGCGCGGGTAAGATGGTGCTCATCTGCGACGACGAGGAGCGCGAGAATGAGGCCGATCTCTGCCTGGCCGCGCAATTTGTCACGCCCGAGGCCATTAACTTTATGCTGCGTTCGGCACGCGGGCTGATCTGCACCTCTCTCAGCGCGGAGCGGCTCGCCGCGCTGAAGCTCCCCATGCTCGATCAGTCGGACCAGCCATTACAAGGGACCGCTTTTACGTCCTCCGTTGATGCACGCTCTGGCACTACTACGGGTATCTCCGCACGCGACCGCGCCACAACCATTCGCGCCCTGGTCAATCCCGCTACACAGCCCTCCGACCTGGCACGACCTGGACACGTCTTCCCGCTCATGGCCAGGCCGCAAGGCACGCTTGAGCGGCGTGGACATACCGAGGCCTCGGTTGACCTGGCACGTCTGGCAGGCCTGGAGCCAGCAGCAGTGATCTGTGAAGTGCTCAACGACGAGGGCGAGGCGGCCCGTGGCGAAGAATTGCACACCCTGGCACGCCAGTGGGGGATCGGCATTGTGACTGTGGACGCCATCGCCCACTATCGCTCACAAGAGCAGGTTCGCCTCATCGCCACGACCCGCCTCCCTATCGCGAACAGCAACTTTCTCCTGTGCGACTACCTGGAGATCGCCAGCGATCAGCATTACCTGGCCTTCATCCTCGGCGATCTTGCAACAGACAGGCAAGAACCCCCACTATTACGCCTGCATTCGGCCTGTACCACCGGCGACATCTTTGGCTCACAGCGTTGCGATTGCCAGGCTCAGCTCCACACCTCCCTCCAGCGCATCGCCGAAGAGGGGCGTGGTATCCTCATCTACCTGCCCCAGGAGGGACGCGGCATCGGGCTGAGCGCCAAGATCCAGGCCTACGCCCTACAGGACCAGGGCTACGATACGATCAGCGCCAACGAGCTGCTTGGCTATCCCGTGGATGCGCGCCGCTATGATAGCGCGCTCGCCATCCTGCGCGACCTCTCGCTGACCCATGTGCGCCTGCTGACCAACAATCCGCGCAAGATTCAGGCCCTGAACGAAAGCGGCATCCAGGTTGAGCGTGTCTCCCTGGAGATCAAACCTACACACGAAAACCAGAACTATCTCGTCACCAAGCAGCAACGTCTAGGTCATCTCTTACAGCTCGGCACATCGCATGGTGCCAATCAGGAAGGAACAATCCTATGATGCCAACGCCAAACCTCTCTATTCACCTGCCCGAACCCAACCTGGACGGACGAGATCTACACATCGGTATCGTCGTTGCACGCTACAACTGGGCCATCACGGGCGCCATGCTTGAGCGGGCCACCGCTGAACTGATCCGCCTGGGCGTCGCACCCGAGCATATTCAGGCCCGTAGCGTCCCCGGCGCATTTGAACTGGCGACCCTCGCCCATGGCATGCTCGCCAGTGCGCACTACGATGCCCTGCTCTGCATCGGCTGCGTCATGAAGGGCGCCACGCGCCACGACGTCGTCGTCAGTGATGCCGCGGCACAGGGCATCCAGCGCCTTGCTCTGGAGAGCGGTATCCCCATCATCTTCGGCGTTATCTGCGCCGAGAGCCAGCAACAGGCCGAAGAGCGCATCGAACGCGCCACAGAATGCGCCCGGGCCGCAGTCGAAATGGCCCGCAGCCTGCAACAACTGCATACACATAATTAAAAGAAAGCAAAGAAAGAGAGAAAGTAGTATGTTTTCTGGAATCGTTGAAGAATTAGGAACCCTCAAAGCCTGTGGGGAGCGCGGCCTCACCATCTCCGCCTCTCTCGTCCTGGCGGACCTGGAGATCAAAGACAGCGTAGCCGTCGACGGCACCTGCCTGACTGTAACCGAGATGGGACCCGACTGGTTCTATGTCGACACCATGCCCGAAACCCTGCGCCGCACGCGCCTGGGTTCGCTTAAGCCTGGCGATAAAGTCAACCTGGAGCGCTCACTTCCCAATCAGGGCCGCATCGGTGGACACATGGTCCAGGGTCATATCGAGGCCGCTGCGCCCGTCCTCAACGTCACTCAGGATGGTATGGCCCTCCAGGTCGAGGTAGCCCTCCCCCAGGAGCTACGCTCATACATCATCCCCAAGGGCTTTATCGCCCTGAATGGCGTCAGTCTGACCATCATCGACGTCCTGGCCGACCGCTTTACCTTCGCCCTCATCCCCTATACTCAGGAACACACCAACCTGGGTGAGGTGCGACCCGGCATGCTACTCAACATCGAAAGCGATATCATCGGGCGCTACGTCGTTCAACACCTGCAACACTATGTAGGGCAAGAAACAAGCGTTTAAACATCGAGAGTGCAGGAATGATGCCGGAGAGCACGACGCTGCTAACCCCATTCGGGGGCAAGCGCACGCGTCTACATATGGGGTATGGGAGGCGTGTCGCTCCTTGATATGTACTTTAGCAGCGTTGGTCTTACACACGGGGCCAATATTTTTCCACCATGTATACTGGCATTGAGAACAAGAGTAGGGTGGTGTGGTGAGCCGTGGCAGCCGTAGGCTGCCACGGCTCACCACACCACCTCTCCCCGCGAAGCGCCGCAGGCGCTGAGAAATCCAGAGAAGAAAGGGTACATATCATGACTTCAAGGTCTGACTTTACAGCCGAAGAATGGAAACTTATCTGTCACGCACCCCTGAGCGTTGGTGGGGCGGTCGCAGCCGCATCCCCCAGCGGATTGGTGGGTTCCATCAAAGAGGGCACAACCATCGTCAATAGCATGCGCCAGGCGGCTGATCGCCACCGCGATAGCCAGCTCGTGCAAGATATTATGCCCAAAGGCATTGGCCGTGACCAGATCGAGAGCTGGACTAATACCGCGCGCAGTGCCCTTAGTCAGTCCAATGCCCAGCGCTTGAGAGATCAAAGCATTGAGGAGTGTCGCCAGGTATCTAGTATTCTGCAAACAAAGGGTACACCTCAAGAAGCGCAGTCCTTCAAGCTCTGGCTGCTGGAGGTTGGGCAGGATGTCGCCAATGCCGCAACCGAAAAGGGCAATGTAGCTGGCCAGAACATCAGCCCACAGGAGACTCAGGTCCTCCACGATGTAGCGAATGCTCTTAACATCCCCGAGCGCTAAAACCTGGATACCTTACCAAAGGGGGAGGGTCGTCTCGACGTAGCCACCCCCTTTGGCTTCTACCTTGCTTTCTCCTACATAATGGTCTAAGCTAATTTTAGCTGACTCCGTATGCGAATTATTTGTGGTAGATGGTATGGGGCGCCAGGGCAGCCATAGGCTGCCCTGGCGCCCCATACCATCTACCAGGCGAGCGCCACAGACGCGAGAAATAAGGTAGGAGGCACTACATGCAGTATTTTAATGTAATGGACTACGAAGCCCCGGCCCAGGCGCGCATGAACGCCGCTCACTGGGACTACTACGCAGGCGGTAGCGGCGACGAGATCACGCTACACGCCAATCGCGCCATTTTTGACCATATTCGTTTACGGCCACGTATGCTTGTAGACGTTACCACCTGTGATACCTCGACAAGCGTGCTGGGCTGCCCCGTCTCTATGCCTATCCTGGTCGCCCCCACGGCGCAACACGGCTTTGCTCATCCCGAGGGCGAGTGCGAGACCGCACGCGGCGTGGGCCAGGCAGGCACCTTGCTAACCGCCTCTTCGGTCTCCTCCCGCAGGCTAGAAGATGTGGCCGCAGCCGCCAGTGGACCACTCTGGTTCCAACTGTATGTCTTTGACGACAACACTATCACGGTCGACGTGGTCCAACGAGCCGAGCAAGCGGGGTATAAAGCCATCGTTCTGACCGTCGATGTCCCGCGCTTCGGCAACCGCGAGCGCGACCTGCGCAACGCCTTTCATCTGCCTGCATCAGCCAATTTCGATGTACCAGATGTCACCAAGCTCAAGCCCTCGTTGACCTGGAGAGATCTGGCCTGGCTCAAATCGCTCACCTCGCTTCCCATCCTGGTCAAAGGCGTCCTGACAGCGGAAGACACCATTCTGGCTCTTGAACATGGCGCCGATGGCATTATCGTCTCCAACCATGGAGGGCGACAGCTGGATGGAGCCATTACCAGCCTGGAGGCACTCCCCGAGGTAGTTGAGGCAAGCAGTGGACGCTGCGAGGTCTATTTTGATGGCGGCATTCGCCGGGGTACCGATGTCATCAAGGCCCTGGCGCTGGGCGCGCACGCCGTTCTCGTTGGGCGTCCAGTTCTCTGGGGCCTGGCCGTCAATGGGCAGGAAGGCGTGCGCCACATCCTGGAACTCCTCCGCAATGAGCTGGAGCTGGCAATGGCCCTCTGCGGCGCTCCAACCCTCAAACAGATCACACCCACGCTCATTCGCCGCTAAAAAAAGAATATTCCACGCCTTTTAACGCTTACTTAGCAAAGCCTTAACACAGAAGCGCTACAATCAAGACGCGGAGCATATAACTTTAACTAATTAACCTGGTAATTGTTGGTATGATCATTACCAAAGTAATTAGCTAAAGAGCTTCATATTGGCAATTTTAACTCAATTAACCTCTCTTATGCGGAAACCAACGCCACTACCGTGGCTAGCGCTTCGCGCTCAGGTTTCCGAAAGGCACTTATGGAAAAATCTGGAAAAGGAGTCGACGCTACCTGATATGAAGAAATCGCGTAAATTATTCGCTGTTCTAGGTGTTGTGGCGCTTCTAGGCGTGCTCTTCGCGTCCTTCAACGTCGCACGTTCGGCGCTTGCCGCACCAACCGATAACACCCCAGACTGGCAGTCAGGGCCAAAAACCCAGACACCAATCAAACACGTTGTCGTTATCTTTCAGGAAAATGTCTCTTTTGACCACTATTTTGGCACCTATCCAAACGCCAAAAACAGCGCGGGCGAGCCAACTTTCAAAGCGCTCCCTGGTACCCCCTCGGTCAATGGTCTCACCGATGCTCTGCTGAACAATAATCCAAACGCGGCCAATCCAACTCGCCTGGACCGCTCTCAGGCCGTTACATGCGACCAGGATCATGCCTACACCGACGAGCAGAAGGCCTATGATCATGGCCTGGTCGATAAGTTTGTAGAGTCCGCCAGTGGCGGCAGTTGCCCAGATAAATCTATCGTGATGGACTACTATGATGGCAACACGGTCACGGGCCTCTGGAACTACGCTCAGAACTATGCCATGAACGACAACTCGTTCGGCACCACCTTTGGTCCATCGACCCCTGGCGCGCTGAATCTGATCTCGGGCCAGACCCACGGCACCACCCCTAGCACTCTCGCATCCCCTGGCCATCCCATGATCTCCAATGGCTCTGTACTCAACGACTTCGATCCTGCCTATGACGATTGCTCTAACTCTACCAATGGTGCACTGACTGGCAAAAACGTTGGCGATCTGCTCAACAGCAAGAACGTCACCTGGGGCTGGTTCGAGGGTGGCTTCCGCCCAACGGCTACCACCAATGGTAAAGCCGTCTGCGGCTCGGCCCACACCAATATCGCTGGCTCATCCGTCACCGATTATATCCCTCACCATCAGCCTTTCCAGTACTACCAGTCGACCGCCAACCCCCATCACCTGGCGCCTACCTCGGCGAAGATGATTGGTAAGACTGACCAGGCCAACCACCAGTATGATATGAGCGATTTCTGGAGCTCCATCGACGCTGGCAACATGCCTGCCGTCAGCTTCCTGAAGGCCCCTGCTTACCAGGACGGCCACGCTGGCTACTCCAATCCCCTCGACGAGCAGCACTTCCTGGTTGATACCATCAACCGCTTGCAGCGCAGCCGCGACTGGAACAGCACGGCTGTCGTGATCTCATATGACGACTCCGATGGCTGGTACGACCATGTCATGCCTCCCGTCCTGATGCAGTCGAACGATCCTAACGATGCCCTGACCGGTCCCGGTGCCTGTGGCACACCCAAGACTGGCACCTACTCTGGTCGCTGCGGTTACGGTCCTCGCCTGCCCTTGATGGTCATCTCTCCCTACGCCAAGCAGAACTATGTCGATCATTCTATCACCGATCAGAGCTCTGTCCTGCGCTTCATCGAGGACAACTGGAATATGGGTCGCATTGGCGATCAGTCTTCCGATGCCATCGCTGGCAGCATGCAGAATATGTTCGACTTCTCCCACCGTGGAGACAACAATCACAGCCTGATCCTCGATCCCAACACCGGCGAACCCGTCAGGAAATAAATCGTTAAGCTAAAAAGCGGAGTGGCGCGGGACAATCCCGCGCCACTCCGCTTTTTAGCTTAACAGTAACGGCTTAGGAGGCCAACGGCTCAACCTGGGTAATCAGGCGAACACCGCGCCGGAACGTGATATAGGCCCAGGCCCACTGCATCAGGACCAGGATGCGGTTCTCAAAACCAATCAAGTAGTAGATGTGGATGAGTAGCCACAACACCCAGGCAGGGAAACCCCAGAGCTTGAGACGGCCCATTTGCTTCATTTAGATTTTTTTTCTTCTATCTTTCTGCCTTTATTATTGCACTTATAGCTGTGCTTTACCCTTAAAAGTTTTTCTGGGGCGTCTGCTTTCGCGCCTGTCCCTTGACCAATCCGTTGTTTTGACAGGACCATTGAGTACCTGTAAATTTTGGAATGAAGTGAGAGAAAATTTTAAGGATGCAAGGGATGGCGGCCCTCTTCAGGAGGGCCGCCATCCCTTGCATCCTGTAGGTTCCTGCCTTTTTTGACATTGATACAGAGCACTTCTGCGACTATTGTGACATACCAGAAGTAATCCAGCGTTGGAAGAGATCGAGTTTTTCTTGTGACCAGGCACCATCACACGGCATCGACCCGCTTTGCAGGCGGTGCAGAATGGCAGAGGCGTGATTTTTGACATCCTCGTACGACCACAGATCAAATGCCCATTTCATTGATTGTCGATCCTTTGGGCGAAATAGTGGCTGAATATGCTCTGAGAAATGCACTGGTTCATCGGCTGCGGGAAGGGCGGCACTCTCTTGCTCCACGGGCTGCTCGGCCAAGGCGGAGACTCTAATACCTGGAGGGCCTGCGGTGCCCCAATCCCAGCGGGGTACAGGCATGTGAAGCGGGGGATGTGCGCCTGGGGTCGAGTTTTCTACGGCCAACCGTGATCCCCACTCAATGTAGGAGACAAAGGCTGAGCGGAACTCCGGATCGGTCGGCAAACCGGCCTCATCGGCAGCTTGGCAGATCAAATAGGCCCAGCGAGCTCTCTGAGCCTCAGTGAGTCCCTTCCCTATATGCTGGGAGACCATACGTGAGTAGCCACCATAGTGTTCAGTGTAGGTCTTTGGCCCTCCAAAAACTTCGCCGAGCCAGGTAGCTACACGTTCGGGGTGATCCGGTGCCATATCTGCGAAAAGAGGAGCCAGGAGCGCATCTTGCGGTACATACTTCTCGTAAAAAATGCGCGTCATACGCGTTAAAGCTGCCAACCCACCGGCCCACTCAAACAGGATTGGTTCTTGTTTTTCTGTCAAACTTTTGTATCTTTCTAGTATCAGAATGGGAACGAAACAAGCCTACTTGCTTGTTTCACTTCTTGCATATTATAAGTTGTTTACACCAGCTTGTCGCTGTCTATTTCTCCTGAATAGAGCCTGTCAATTTTGACAGGTGGTTTGGGAACGACAAACCGTATTGTTCTTCACCCCCAGAGGAATAGTAGTACTTCCATAAGGTTGTATATAAACACGTTTCTGGTTCAGAATGTGACAAAACTGTACTTCTCATCTATACTCTTATAGATAGAGCTCCATATTTCTGGTAAAATTACTGTCGAAAGGACACAGCATGCGTCTCGCTATCTTGTCTGACATTCATGGCAATTCCATCGCGTTGGATGCAGTTCTAGAGGATATTCAGAAGCAGGGAGGCGCCGATGGTTACTGGATACTGGGTGACTTCTCGGCACTTGGTCACGATCCAGTGGGTGTGCTCGAACGAGTCACAACCTTGCCCAACGCCAGCTTTACGCGTGGCAATACTGATCGCTACATCATTACTGGCGAGCGACCTGGACCTACCCTGGAAGAGGCGCAGACTCATCCCCACCTGGTTACCAAGTTGGCCGAACTCTCAGCAAACTTTGCCTGGACTCAGGGCTTTATTCAGGCGCGAGGCTGGTGGGATTGGCTGGCCGAACTCCCGCTGGAGATTCGTCTGACCCTGCCGAATGGCACACGTGTGTTGGGCGTACACGCTGCGCCGGGCCTGGATGACGGTCCAGGCATACATCCGGCCTTGAGTGAGGAGGAATTGCGCAAGGCTCTCGCCCCAGCAGAGGCTGACCTGGTAATTGTTGGACATACACATTTCCCCCTGGAGCGTCGCGTGGAAAACGTACATGTGCTAAACCTGGGCAGTGTGAGCAATCCGATCATCCCCTCGCTACAAGCCAGCTATGCGCTGCTCAATACCAATGCAAATAGCTACCAGATCCAGCAACGCTTCGTCGATTACGACCACCAGGCCGTCATCGAGACCATCCAGAAGATCTCACATCCAGCGGAGAAGTTCCTGACACAATTCATGCGCGGCGAAAAAATATCGCCCTGGGCGCAGATGTGAGAAAAGCGAGAAGGCCAGCAACGGAAACGATCACACTTCCGTTGCTGGCCTGTATCCTGCTATTTTTTCACCGCTCACACTAGGGAATCATGCCCGGGAAGACATATGCCTGGAGCAGAACGAGAATGCCTACCAGGGAAACCAGAATCACACTATGCACGAAGACATAGCGCAGGATATCGCCCTCGCCACCCTTCTGGCCCGTAGCGACGCCCGCGACGACAATGCTCTGGGCGTCGAGCATCTTACCCATCACACCTCCACTGGAATTGGAGGCAGCGGCCAGTACAGGTGAGATGCCCAGTTTTTTGGCTGTGATGGTCTGCAAGCTTCCAAAGAGCACGTTGGATGAGGTATCGCTCCCCGTCAAAGCCACGCCAAGCCAGCCCAGAACGGGCGAGAAGAAAGGAAAGAGCAGACCCGTGCTAGCAAAGGCCAGGCCCATGGTCGCATCCAGGCCAGCGTAACGCGTCGTGTAGCCTATCGCAAGCATAGCCGCAATGGTCAGGAGCGAGAAACGCAGGCGCATCAGCGTGCCCCAGAAGGTTTTCAAGAGCTCCAAAGGCTTCAAGCCCAGGACAAAGCCCGAGATGACACCCGTAAGCAGCAGGGCCGTACCCGTGGCGGAGAGCCAGTTGAAATCAAAGAGCGCGGCCTCCTTCGTCGGCGTAGCAACAACTGGTGGAGCGCGCAGAACAAGGTTGTGCAGGAAGGGCACGGGAATCTTGGGATCGGAGAGAGCGTTGAACCAGGCTTTGACGCCCGCCAGGCCCCAGATGAAAAGAATCACGGCGAGAATAATCCAGGGCAGCCAGGCTATAAGGGCGCGCTGAAAAGAAATCTCCCCAGCGTCAGGAGCAAGGCTGACCTCGCCCACGCCAGAAGCACTGGTCGTAGCACGCACCGACTCAACATCGCTCTCATCCAGTGAAACAGCGCTCGCCGAGGCTGGAATAGGTTGCCCTCCAGCTACCACTCCCCCCTCGGTCGCTGAAGTCTCCTCTGGCGTATTCGCAGAGGTCGCAAGCGCCTCGCGCTCCTCAGCAAAACGCCAGGTTGTCTTAGGCTTCCAGATACGCAGAAAAACGACCAGGCAGAGAATCGAGACCAGGGCACCAATAATATCCACCAGTGTATAGGTAAAGTAGTTACTAATCACAAACTGCGTCAACGCGAAGCTCAGACCTGTAACCAGGCAGGCGGGCCAGACCTCAAGCATACTTCTCCAGCCCGACATGGCGAAGATGAGCCAGAAGGGAACGATAAGCGAGAAGAAGGGGAGCTGGCGCCCGATCATCGCACTCAACACATCTACTGGAATCCCTGTGACTGTCGACAAACCGTTGATGGGCGCCCCGAGCGCGCCAAAGGCCACAGGTGCGGTATTCCCAATCAAAGCCAGGCCCGCCGCGGGCAGGGGACGAAAGCCCAAGCCAATCAGCATAGCCGCCGTCACCGCGACTGGCGTACCAAAGCCGGCCGCTCCTTCAACGAAGGCCCCGAAGCTAAAGGCAATCAAAAGCAATTGCAGACGACGGTCATCCGCCAGGTTCGCCACCGTCTGCTTGACAATCTCAAAATTGCCTGTGCGCACGGTAATATCGTAGACAAAGATAGCGCCAATAATAATCCAGCCAATGGGAAAGAGGCCGTAGGCCGCGCCATTCAGCGTAGCGGCAAGAGCTTTTTGTGCGGGCATACCAAAGACGAGGAGCGCGGCAAGCAAGGCTGTAGCCAGGCCCGCCAGGGCGGCCCAATGTGCTCGCACATGAAAGAAACCTAGTAGACCAAGCAGTACGATAACAGGTAGGGCCGCGATAAGCGCGGAGAGGAAGAGATTACCCAGGACAGGCGTGTAGGATTGAGTCCATGTCATACACTGACCTCCTTGCGACATCGTATGACCATAGCGCGCGACATCATTGTGCGCGCTCACCTCCAGGGAAAACAAGGGTATTAAGCGTAGTATAACATGGAATATGCGCTACTTACTAACGCACCTGGGCCTCCCAGCGGTGTGCAAGCCCTCAGCGTAGGCGCGTACTTTGTGCCCTTTAGGGTAGTAAGTAGCGCACCTCACCTACGCTGCGAATATTCCGCGGGTGCGAAGAAGACAAGCACGCTCAGAGCCTCCGTGATCGAATGAAAACGGTGCTCCATGTTGGCGGGAACAAAGACCAACGAGCCTGGCTCGACCGCGATATGCTCCTGCGCCACCTGAAGCTGACCACGCCCCTGAACGATATAATATAGTTCGTCCTCAGTGTGCGGCGGCTGGGGATCGCTCGCGCCCACCTCCAACTGGTAGAGGCCCACGCTCATCGAGGGTACACGCAAAAACTCGTGATAGAGCTTTCCCGTCTGCTCACGCGCGGCAAATATATCTGCTAAGGTAAAAGCCTGCTTCTCTGGCATATTTGCTCCTGCTCTTCATATGATGGTACTCTAAAACCCTGCCCAGTATTATCGCGCGCTATGTGGCTCCAAAGAAAGTGCCACTTTTCTCAAAACAGGGCATACCACTTCCTCAGTCAGGCAATAAGATCTTATTCCGAAACCCAACGTCACTCTCGTGACTAGCGCTTCGCGCTCAGGTTTTCGGAGAAGTAGTAACCAGGCAAATGAAGAAGCTAGAGCACCGTAAAGCCTAGCAACTGCGTGGGCTGTGTTGATGCATGATCACCCCAATAACAACGGCCAGGCAGCAAAGGTTTATGATTAGGGAGAGGCGTTGCTGTCACGGCCATAACAGGAGGGTTAAAACAACTACTATCCTGCCAGAGCGGTTGACCAGTATATCTATCAATTGCTAGAATTGAAGAATAGGAATCAAAAGAGGCCATGACATAGATTGAGCGTTCATCCTGCGCAAAAACAGGCTTTTGAAGGGCTGATGGTTCATACTGAGATGGCGTTGTATATTGCCAGACCTGTGACCCATCACCTGATCGCAAAGCCCTCACATTGATACCAGCTCCGTAGCCAGCATATAGCACCTCGCTTTGATCCCATACCTCCCAGATCCACACAGGAAAAGTCACTTTCCAATACAGGTTGCCGGTATTCGCGTTCAGGGCCAGCACTTGTTCAGTATAGTCGTTCTGTTGTGCCGAGCCAACCGTAAAAAAGATCACACCTTGGGAGACCGTAAATAGAGGCTGCTGCTTGCGTACCTCCAACGGGCCTAAAGGTTGCCTTTTATCCAGCGCACCTGTAAGAGGGTCTAGGGTATAAAGTGCCACATGAGGAACAGTTGCCCAACTATCTTCATACGTCGCGGTCCACACATAGACTTTCCCATCAACGGCGATGCCAACATTCCCCGTTTCGGCCAGGCGTGAACACCAGATTTGTTTGCCATTGTTGGCCTCTAGAGCACAAACGCTACGCCTGGCGCTTTTCGGATCCGACGTTCCGGGATTACTTCGTTCGTTATCGTCACTATATGTCGTTGTATAGATAATACCATCAGCAAGCGCAAAGTTACCTAAAGAGTCCCCACCATACCTATCGATGTCATAATACCATAAAAATTGTCCGTTAGCTGCATTCAAAGCAAATACAGCATCACCTCCCACTACGTCACCAGGCAGGGTCTGACTTACTTTTAAATAAATGATGCCGTTCTGACTTAAAATATGCGAGAAGCTACTACCAACTACCTGTTCCTGACACCACTGCTGCCGTCCATCATGCAAATTAATTGCACATAACGCGCCGTTATTGGCCACCACATACACCTGGTCATCTACTCTGTCTACCACCATAGTAGATGCTATATCATAATGCTTGAGTAAGGCCCCATCCCGTGTGCGCAGGAAACACAAAACTAATCTTGCGTCAGAGCCACTCCCTGAGCGAAAAGCCGCAACCAGGGCCTTCTCTCCCGCAACATATTCGCCCGGCTTCACCTCACCCTGGGTACGACATGCCGTTACTGGAACTTCTGGACCAGTAGCAGTACCTCTGGAGCTCATGCCACAGGCTAACCCGGACACAATCAACAGCCCAAGCGCACCCAGGAGTAAGAAGCGAGAGTGTATTGACCATTTATGCCTGGATACTCCATAACTTAAATACAACTCACCTCTCCTATTCTTCTTTTGCATACAGATACAAGCTTTTTAGCGAAGCCCTCACATTTACCTATAGTAACGTTAAGGTTTCTGCAAAAATTGCTGTGATATCACAAAGCTTTCTACACATAGCGGTCTAGAAAAATCATAATTGGTGAGGTGATCTGGAATTGCGGATTATGTCTAATACAAGTTGGTGGCGCTGACTACGTGCCAGCGCCACCAACTTGTGTTAGACCTTACTACTTCTCTGCCAATTGCTCGAAAAGGTCGATATCCTGGCGGGTAATGTCGAGGCTGGAGCGCCAGAAGGACTCGCTGTGGATGTCGATGCCAAAGCGCTGGGCTAGCTCGGCGGCGCTGGCCATGCCGGTTGAGGAGAGCAGGTCGTCATAGCTCTGCTTAAACTCCTCGGGCTGCTGCTGATAGCGAGCATAGAGGCCCAGGCCGAAGAGCAGACCAAACATGTAGGGGTAGTTGTAGTAGGAGCGCCCCGTGTTGTAGTAATGGCCCTTGACCGCCCACATATAAGGGTGCAGCACGGCTTCATCCAGGCCATCGCCATAGGTCTGGCGCTGCGAATCCAGCATCAGTTCGTTTAGCTCATCGACTGAGAGCTCGCGACGCTGGCGCTTCTCGAAGACATTCTGCTCGAAGAGGAAGCGGCTGGTAATATCTACAACAACCTGGCATGAACCCTGGAGCGAGGCCTCCAGGATAGCGATCTGCTCGGAAGGTTCGACCTGGTGCAGGGCCGCGTGGCGAATGATGGTCTCGCAGAAGATGCTGGCCGTCTCCGCCAGGGTCATGGGATGCCGGCGCTGCAAGGCCGTACGCTTAAGCATATTCAGGTTGTGATAGCCATGTCCTAGCTCATGCGCTAATGTGCTCATGCCAGCAAAGGCCGGTTTGAAGTTGGCCAGGATGCGCGACTCATCAGCGCGTAGGGAGGCACAATAGGCACCATCGCGCTTGCCAGGACGAGGCTCGGCGTCGATCCAGCGCTCGCGGAAGGCACGCGCCGCGTAGTCCGAGAGGCGCTGAGAGTAGGTTCCAAACTGCTCAATAATAAAGTTACTGGCCTCTGAGAACTCCCAGACCTTGCTCTCCCGCGCCACGGGAGCGAAGAGATCGTACCAGGTCAGTTTCTCCAGGCCCAGCAGGCGCGCCTTGGTACGCAAATAGCGTCGCCAATCGGGAAAAGAGGCGCGCGCCGCCGAGAGCATAGCGTCAAGCGTCTCACGATCAATACTGCTATCAAAGAGCGAGGCCTCCAGCGGCGACTCCCACTGGCGACGACGCGAGATCACGTTGACCTCGTTCTTGATGCTATTGAGCGCCGAGGCCAGAGGGACCGCGCTGCTCTTCCAGGCAGCTAGTTCAGCCTCGTAGGCACGCCGGCGCAGGTCGCGTTCCTCGCTAAAGGCCATGTTGCGAATGGCGCTCATGGGATAGCTCTTCGTCTCGCCATCGATCTTCAGCGGCACATTAAGTTGGGAAGAAATATTGCCATGCAATTTGGTCCAGGCTGAGCCGCTACTGACATTGAGTTCAGAGGCCAGCTCCTCCTCAACGGGCGACATCAGGTGGCGTGCCTGCTTATATGCTTTACGCAGCGGGAAGGCGTGATCTCGGGCTACCTGCGAGCGCTCAATTAGCGCCTCAACGTCGAGCGAGCCAATCCAGGCCGTAAAACGGGTAGATTGTTGCGCTAACAACGTCAGGCCGCGCTGCAACTCGCTATACTTCGCCTGGGCCAGGTTGTCTTGCGAGTTGGTATTGACGAAGCTGCTGATATAGACAGAGATGGTACGTACCTCGTCGCTCATGGCATTGTAACGCGCTATGACCTGCTCAAAGTCACGCACAAAGGCTTCATCGAGCACTGGAGTTGCCGGTAAGGCCTGCACCTGCTTCTCAGTAAAGAAGCTCGCTAGCTCATCAATATGTTGTAAGACCTGGCTCAGCCCCTGAGCGAACTCCGGCGAGTCCAACCCAGGATAGATCACTGTCATGTCCCAATGCGGCAATGCTGTTGTTGACACGAAACTCTCTCTCCTTCTAAAAACGGAACAGTGGGGATGAGAGTATTGTAGCACCTGTCCATACCCAGCGCATATCCACCTTCCTCTCCTCCACCTACTGTGCTTCGTATAGAGGAAGGGGTGTGGTGGTGGATTGGCTCCGCCAATCCACCACCACACCCCTTCCTCTATACGAAGCACATAATGGCGAGAAATCATGCCAGGTCAGCCTGAACACTCTCGGTAGCCAACCGCTTATTAAAGCGATAGGGGAGGACCGCCAGGATACCGACCAGCACAGGTAGAGCGAACCCTGCAATACCCAGGAAGAGCTCCTGGTTAAAAAACGGCGAGGAGGCATGGTCCACAGTTATAGTCCAGGCCGCAACATTATTGTAGTAGAAGAACGTCGTTGTCCAGGAGAGGCAGAGGGCGAAAGCGACCAGCCCGCGTGCCAGGCGTTGCCTGCCCAGGGGAAGGCAAAGTCCCACGAAGCTTACTACCCAGGAGGCATACCAGGGATAGTAGTAAGGGCTTGTATAGAAGAAGGCGGCAAAGAAGAGCAGAGAGGCCAGAACCAGGCTGCGTACAGTGAGGTCGCGCCAGATGAGCACAACACCTATAACAAAAGCGCAACCCATAAAGAGTAAACTCATCACCTTCCAGAAAGTAAGCTCAGTTAAGAAGTACAGTGGAGCTGGCAAGCGATGATCATTGCGCAGCAGAAGCATGGTATATGCATTTGAACTATGCATCAGGCTAGTGATGGGGATATTAAACAGAGCATTCACAATGGCGCTCAAGGAATGCCCAACCATGAACGGCGTGTAACTACCAACAAACACAACAGCAACAAGCAAGCTCAGAATTATCCCGTAGAAGAGTGCCTGGCGCCAGTGCAACCTAAGGGCAGAGAAGAAGGGTTGCCTGGAATCCTGGCGCAGGACCTTGCACATTAACAACACTATAAACAGGCCACACACAGGTAATGCACTATACTTAATCAGGCCAGCGGTCGCCAGGAGCAAAACTGGCAATAAAGCAGTACGCAGGCTTACAACTTCAGAGCGGATAGCGTAGATGGCTCGCCAGAGGCCCAGGAGAATAAACATTATCATCATGAAATCGTTATGCGCACCATTGCAGCATTCAAAGACCAGGAAGGGATTTAACCCGTAGAGAAAGGTTCCCAACACTATAGTCTTCTGCTTCTGACCGCTAGCACGCAGAATAGCCATAACGAGCAACGTATTACATAGGTGCAGACCCAGGCTCATAAAGCGAAAGAGCATAATGCTGCGTAACTCATGACCATTTCCCAGGCCCGCCAGGCCCGCCGAAACAAGCGTCCAGATAGGTCCATAGCCCGTTACGACGTTCTTCCAGTACATGTCTGGATAGAGCGGATCTTGGGAAAACTTTATTGGGATATCAAAATATGGATTGGCATGATAAACCGCTAAAATGCGTCCATAAAATATGTAGGGAACAACATCGTCCGAGAGCGAAGCCTGAGTATAAACATACATCAAGCCAACAAAGAATGCGGCCAGAATGGTAACAATAAGTGTGAGACGCTGGCCCGCGCGCTGCTTATAAATACAAAAGGCGCAAAATATATAGCAGAGCAGAGCCAGCAACATGAAGAAGAGCAGTTCAAAAAAGCCCGTATGCTGGTGAGAGATCAAGCCATCCGAAACGATATGCAAATTGTCTGGCACATGGGGGGTAGAATAATGGAGAATCTCCTTCGTTAGCCAGTACTTTGGTTGGGGAAAGAAGCGCAAGTAGCTCACAGGCGCCGTGCTTAACAACACAAAGAAGAGGTAGCCACCGAGTCCGACGAGAAAAAAGAGCAGGGCCTTACTCAGTTGAAATCCAGAAAACTTAACGGCAGGCAAGGCATGCTCCTGATCGAGAAAAGGGACCTGCTGAACAATATCGTTCATTTGTCATTTACCCTTGATGAATTTTAGAAGAGACTTTTTTATATTTCCACATTGTTATATGACGATTTAAAAGCCGTTATTAACATGCTACTTGCTTCTCTATGCCGATTAGTACTATCCTTTCATGCCCGTAGTGTGGGTTGACAGCCTATGGCTGTCAACCCACACTACGCCGCCATACACCTTACTCAGGGCTAAAGGCTGTCGACTAGTTCCTCGAGGCGTTCGATATCCTGGCGTACGATGGCCAGGCTGGAGCACCAGAAGTCTTTGGAGCGGATATTAATGCCAAAGCGAGCCGCCAGTTCGGTTGCGTTCGCCATGCCAGTTGAGGAGAGCAACTCGTCATAGCCCTGCTTGAAGGCTTCGGGATCTTGCTGGTAGCGTGCGTAGAGACCCAGGCCGAAGAGCAGGCCAAACATGTAGGGGTAGTTATAGTAGGGGAAATCGCTGCTATAATAGTGCCCTTTGACCGCCCACATATAGGGATGCAGCTCGGCCTCGTCCAGGCCATCGCCATAGGTCTGGCGCTGGGAATCCAGCATCAAGTTGTTCAGCTCATCCACCGAGAGTTCACGCTGCTTACGCTTCTCAAACACACCCTGCTCAAAGAGGAAGCGGCTGGTGATGTCTACTACCACCATAAACGAGCTTTGGAGCGACGAGGAGAGGATAGCCATCTGCTCCTGCCTATTGGCGTCCTTGAGCGCGGCGTTGCGGATAATAGTCTCACAAAAGATGCTGGCGGTCTCCGCCAGAGTCATGGGCGAGCCGCTCTGTAGAGCCGTGCACTCACGCATATTCAAGTTATGATAGGCATGGCCCAGCTCGTGTGCCAGCGTGCTCATGCTCTCATAGGAGGGCGAGTAGTTCGCCAGGATGCGCGACTCTCCCCGCCGCAGCCCGGCACAGTAAGCGCCATCGACCTTGCCTGGACGCGGTCCAGCATCAATCCAGTTCTCGTTGAACGCGCTCCGCGCCAGGTCCGCCAGGCGCTCGGAGAAACTGCCAAACTGCTCGATAATAAAGCGGCTCGCGGCCTCGTACGACCAGTTCTTCTCGCTCTTACTGATTGGCGCGTTTAGATCGTACCAGCTCAGCTTCTCCAGGCCCAGAGCACGCGCCTTGGCCTTCAGGTAGCGCCGCATATCTGGAAAGGACTCGCGAGCCGCCTCCAGCATGGCGTCCAGCGTCTGCTGATCGATGCTATTCAGGAAGAGCGTCGCCTCCAGAGCGGAGGACCAGCCACGCTTATCCGCCAGCACATTTGTCTCGTTCTTGATGCTATTCAGCGAGGCCGCCAGAGGAACAGACACGCTCTTCCAGGCAGCCAGCTCGGCCTCGTGGGCGCATCTGCGCACCTCGCGATCTGGAGAGTATGACATGTTACGCACGGTACTCATGGGATACTCTTTCGTCTCGCCCTCTAGCTCCAGCGTTACCTTGAGCTGCGAGGTCAGGTTGCCATGCAGGCGGCTCCAGGCCAAGCCACTACTCACATTCAGCTCAGAGGCCAGCATCTCCTCGGCGGGCGACATCAGATGGCGCGCCTGAATCTGGGCGCGGCGCAAGAGATGCGCGTGTTGACGCGCCTGCTCGGATTTAGCGAGTAGCGCCTCCACATCCAGCGAGCCAATCCAGGCCGTGAAGCGCGTCCCCAACTGCGAGAGGCGCACATAGGCGTTCATCAGCTCACTCAGCTTCGCCTGAGCCAGCGTATCCTCCGAATTGGTATCTACAAAACAATTGATGTAGGTAAATAGGGTCTCGCTGCGCTCCAGCACCTCGTTGTAGCGCGCCAGCACGGCCTCAAAGGCCTGCGCCAGGGCATCATCTACCACCAGCGCCGGGCGTTCGGCCACCTGGTACTGATCGAAGAGCGCGGCTAGCTCATCGATCTCGCGTATCCCGGCGGCAAAGCCCTGCTCAAACTCAGGCGCTTGCAGGCCAGGATAGATCACGGTCATATCCCAATTGGGAAGCTTCTGTGTAGTAGTCACGTACGGTCATATCTCCTTTTCCATCCTCAATACTGCTATTGTAGCATGGAGCCTCGCGATCTGCATGGACCCCTACAAGTTCTTTCGCTTCTGTATGTAGTACACAGGCTACTTCGCAATGCAGTGCGGCTTGCACATTGGCGAAATATGTGTTTTCCTGGAAACTGTGAAACTGTGAAACTGTAGAACTGTAGAACTGTAGAATTGTAGAATGGTGAGTCCAAATTTCTAGAAAATGTAGTAAAGAAGGAGAAACAATGATGCAACTCCAGGAAGAACGCTTCTTCTCGCCTGATCCTGCGCAACGCCGGGTTGCTTTGAATTTATATACACAGGTCAAGGATCTGCCACTTGTCTGCGTTCATGGTCATGTCAATCCGGCGATGCTTGCCGCAAGCAGCTATGGCTGGGGGAGTCCTGTCGATCTCCTGATCATCCCCGATCACTATATTTTCCGTATGCTCTACTCCCAGGGTATTTCGCTAGAGGAGCTGGGTATAACTCCCAAGGCGCAGGAGAGCCACTTCACCCCGCCCGATCATCGCCAGATCTGGCAGACCGTCTGCGATCACTGGCATCTCTTCCGTGGCACGCCCTCCAGCCTCTGGCTGCGCGACGAGCTACGCAATATCTTTGGCATTGAGGAGAAAATGAACTCCGCCAATGCGCAAAAAATCTATGATCTCCTTGAAGAGAAGCTGCGTAGTCCAGTCTTTCAGCCGCGCCAGATGTTTGAGCGCTTTCACATTGAAGTGCTCGCGACCACCGACGCCGCTACGGATACCCTGGATCATCACCGAGCCATTCGCCAGTCTGGCTGGAACGGACGCGTCATCCCTACCTTCCGCCCTGATGCGGTGGTCAATATCGATAATCAGCACTTCGCGGCCAATATAGAACGCCTGAGCGAGGTCTCGGCTAGCGAGATTAGCGGCTATCGCTCCTATATCGCCGCGCTTGAGCAGCGGCGGCGCTTCTTTAAGGAGATGGGAGCTACCGCCACAGACCACGGTGCGACCTCTACCTATACCGAGCGCCTGAGTGAGGGCGGGGCCGAACGTATCTTCCAGCGTGCCTTGCGGGGTGAGGCCTCGGCTGATGACGCACGCCGCTTTACGGGCCATATGCTCATTGAAATGGCTCGCATGAGTGTCGAAGATGGTCTCGTTATGCAACTGCACCTCGGCAGCTATCGTAACCATAACGCTCTGCTTCACGAGCGCTTTGGAGCCGATATGGGCGCTGACATTCCGACGGCGAGCGAGTTTACGCATAACTTTAAGCCCCTGCTCGATGCCTTTGGACGCGAGCGCGACCTGACCTTGATTGTCTTCAATCTCGATGAGAGCACGTATAGCCGGGAACTCGCGCCGCTGGCAGGACACTATCCAGCCCTGCGCCTGGGACCGCCCTGGTGGTTTTTTGATAGCCTGAATGGTATCCGTCGCTTCTTCGATAACGTAATAGAGACGGCTGGTATCTACAATACGGTGGGCTTCAATGACGATACCCGTGCCTATCCCTCTATTCCAGCACGCCATGACTTGTGGCGGCGCGCCAGCGCGGATTGGCTGGCTGGTCTGGTTGTACGAGGCATCATTGATGAAGAGGACGCCGCTGAAATGATAGTCGACCTGGCCTATGACTTAGCCAAAAAGGCCTATAAACTGAAGATATAAAGGGGCCTTTGTCTCTCAATCTGAGCATAACTATGCCGCTCCGCTCTTCAAAAGACGATCTCAGCATCTGCGGCGCTTCGCAGGGTTAGAGTGTGTGGGTGGAAATGCCGCGGCATTTCCACCCACACACTCTAACCCTGCGAGCCACGTAGTGGCAAGAAGTCATAGAACTTTTCCCGCTTTCTCTACGTGTCACCTGAAGTGAGGCTCCATGAGAAGAAGGTCTTTATGGAAAGAGCTGGCGTGGAGCACTGGCAGGTAATACTTAGAGAAAGGGGCATTATTGTGGGTAAGTTCATGAATGGCATTCTCGTTGGCGTTGGCGTAGGTCTGCTCGTCGCCCCAAAGAAAGGCGAAGAGATGCGCCGTATGCTAAGCGAGCGCTTCCTGAACCAGCCAAAGAGTCTGGAGAGTGAAAGCCGGGTCTCGCTCTCCCAGGAACCACGTATGGAACGTGGACCAGGGTCAACAGAACAGACTTCGACAATGGGACAGGGTCCATCGCTCATCCCGAAAGAGGAACCCACTCCCCATACTGTCATCACCCCACCTGAACCTGATATTAAGAGACGGCCCGATAAGCGCTTTGAGCGCTAAAAAGTGAAATTCACAAAGTATGTAGGGTCCGTGCATGCACGGACCCTACATACTTTGTGAATTTCACTTTGTGCCTGGTATTACTCCTCGCGCAGGCGGTGGCTGGCATCGGCTCCATAATCCATGCCGTAGACCTCCTTCAAGCGCTGAATCTGCGCCTGGGTTTGTGGGCCAAAGGGTGCCTCACCAGCAAAGGCATGCAGGACAATGCCCTCCATAAGATCACCAAGTGACATATCCAGATACTCCGCAAGCCCTTTAAGAACCTTCACCATACGCTTCTCCATGCGCATACCTGTTTGCACACGCTCTACCACAATATCCTGATTACCATGCCTCTTGCCTGCCTGCTCCATACATTTCTCCTTTTCGCCATCTTTTTACCAATGTACCAAAGTAACAATGTAAGTATAACCTATATTCTGGCCATAAGCAAGATTTACATTCACACTCTCAGGCATACAAAAATTTCTATTAGTACTTTTGTGCTGTTATTTTTTTAGTTCATTGTGTATCAATGCATATCAATGTATCCTGTAGACAAGGCACAGCTATAAGAAACATATGCTCTTGAGCCAGCCCTTCTGGCTGGCCGGTGTGTGTAGAAACGCTGTGTTGCGACCTCTTGAAGTCTGTTTATGGTTAGGAAGCGAGGCACTATGCGGAGGAGGAACACGAAGTCGACTTCATGGAAATGGACTTTCCCAGCTACATTTATGATGCTGCTCCTACTGGTTACCGCCATGATTGCGGCCCAGAGAACAGCGACTCACGCCAAGTTTGCGCCCCGTTATACGATGCGGGGACATATTGCTCCAGTGCTGAAGCAGTATAAGCCAATGCACGCCGCGGATAGTCGTCAAAGCATGCACCTTGCAGTCTCACTACGCCTGCGTAATGAGGCACAGTTAGATGCACTAATAGCCGCACAGAATGATCCCCATTCGTCCTTGTATCACCGTTATATTACGCCAGAATACTTTACGGAACATTTCGCACCTGATGAACAGACTATTGAGCACGTAAGCGATTATTTGCGGGCTAATGGCTTAAGCATAGACAACGTTTCTTCCAATCATCAGCTGATCAGCATGAGCGGAAGCATGGAGAATGCAGAAAAGGCCTTCGCTGTCTCGATCTCGGATTACCAGATTGATGGGCAGGTAGTCTATGCACCTACAGATGAGCCATCAGTGCCTGCTGACCTGGGTGACGTGGTCCTGCATGTCTCGGGCCTGGACTCCATTGCCCACTATCGTCACTTCGCCCAGTTCGCACCTCGTGCCAGCGCCGTCCCTGGCAGCGGTCCCGTTGGTGGCTATACGCCAACCGAGCTGCGTGCGGCATATAATATCAACCCGCTCTTGAACGCGGGTTACAATGGGAAGGGCCAGACAGTGGCGCTCTTCGAGCTGGATGGCTACACTCCCAGCAATGTGAATACATATCTTCAGCATTACAACCTTGGTTCAACCAAATATTCAAATGTACTGATTGATGGCGCCAGAAATACGGCGGGCAGCGGCGCACCCGAGGTTGAGTTGGATATGGAGGTCCTCTCGGCTATCGCGCCCCAGGCGACGCAGAAGGTCTACATTGGTCCCAACAGCGCGAATGGTGCCCTGGACATCTATAACCGCATTGTCAGCGACAATAGCGCTAAGGTGATTAGCATTAGCTGGGGTCAGTGTGAGCGCGATACCGGCACAGCCCTCGTCGACGCCATGGACAACGTCTTCAAACAGGGCGTGGCCCAGGGACAGGCCTTCTTCGCTGCTTCAGGCGACTCCGGGGCCTATGGCTGTGACGATAAACAGCTCAACGTCGATTATCCCGCCGGCGATCCCCATGTCGTGGGTGTAGGTGGTACGAAACTAAGCATCAATAGCGATAACACCTATGCCAGCGAGTCGGCGTGGAGCTCTCCAAGCGGTCAGCGCGTTGGTGGCGGCGGTGGCGGCATCAGCCAGCACTTCAGCCGTCCAGCCTACCAGGATGGCGTACAGTCGAATGCTAAACGTGCTGTGCCCGATATATCGGCAGACGCC
The DNA here is from genome assembly GCF_016587395.1 of Ktedonobacter sp. SOSP1-52. Classification (NCBI taxonomy): domain Bacteria; kingdom Bacillati; phylum Chloroflexota; class Ktedonobacteria; order Ktedonobacterales; family Ktedonobacteraceae; genus Ktedonobacter; species Ktedonobacter sp. SOSP1-52. The sequence continues at coordinate 411,366 of NZ_BNJH01000006.1, read as the reverse complement.
GATATTAATAGCGGCTACTCACTCTACATTCAGGGTCACTGGGACATCGTTGGTGGCACCAGTGCTGCGGCCCCTCTCTGGGCCGGTATCGCTACCAACGTCAACCAGTACCTGCAAGCTCAGAACAAGCCAACTCTAGGCAGTGGACACGAGGCGCTGTATAGCCTGTATAAGAACCAGCAGCAGTATGCCCCCTACCACGACGTCACCAGCGGCAATAACCTGTACTACAAGGCCGCGCAGGGCTATGACATGGCCACTGGCATGGGTACCCCCGACGCCTGGAATATCGCTCGCGACCTCGCGGCTAAGAGCGATAGCACAACCAGCGGCGGTAGCACTGGCACGACTACTGGTGGCGACACCAGTGGCAGTGGTAGCACCAATACCGGTGGGAACACTGGCGGAGATACCAATCCTCCTTGCTATCATCGTGGATATCGCCATAACAACTGTAACCCCAATACCAGCGGCTCTACAAATGGTGGGAACACTGGCTATCCGGGCTACCCCAGTGGCGGTTACCCTTATCCTGGTGGGAATAACGGCTACCCCAGTGGCAACTATCCTTACCCCGGTGGCAATAGCGACTACCCCGGCTATGGCCCTAACTGGTAGCACACCCTCTATACTGGCATAAAAAAGCATGAACGTGGTAGTGGGCTGGCATAACCAGCCCACTACCACGTTCTCTACTACTAACTACTAAACCGCTGAGCTAGAGCGCGCAAACTCCATGACATGAGGGTGCACTAGGTTCGCAAAGTCAGCATAGCGCACGCTCATGGTTTCTGTATGCGTCCCAACGGGAAAGGTAATCTCCTCCTGTGTTGTCAGGCTCTTCTCGACATAGACGGGTAAACCGTAGAGATTCCCAAAGGGAGGCATAGCGCCAACTTCACAATCTGGGAAGGCATCGGCCAGTTCCTTCTCCTGTGCCAGAAGCACCTCTTTAGCCCCCAGCGCGGTGCGAATTTTTTCAAGATCCACATAACTTGAGGCAGGAAGCGACAGCTCGATCATCTTGCCATCGGCAAAGGCGATGACCTCCTTGGCAAACTTCTTGCTCGAAATGTGCTCGCACTCCGCAACCTGTTGAGCGCTCAAGGCCCGCTCATGCTGCTGCTCATGAAAAGGCACATGCTGTTCCTGAAGGTAGGTCTCCAGTCGCTCCTTACACTGCATTGAAACACCTCCATTTCTCAGCTACTGAAAAGCACTTGCACATATTTACTGTCTATCTGAGGCGGGCAATATCAGTATAAAATGGAGGCGTAGCTGTACCTTAGTATGGCCTCAAGCATCCTTGCTTTGCACTACAGAGATAGAGAAACCGTCAATACCGTTATTGACATCATCATGGGGGAAGGCCACGCTCACTAGCTGCGGATGTTCAAGAATCATGCGATTGTAGGCCGCGGCACCAGCGGCGCTCTCATCAGGAGGCGATGCCTGAAAAGCCTGCCCATTGCGCACAATATTGTCTGCCACAATCAATGACCCATGGCGGCTCAATTTGAGCGCCCATTCCAGGTACTGGGGATTATTGCGCTTATCTGCGTCGATAAATATCAGGTCGAAGGGCGCCTCGGAGACCAGCACCGGCAAAAGCTCAAGGGCCGACCCTACGCGTACCTCTGCCCGTTCTGCCAGACCCGCTTCTGCCAGGTTGGCACGCGCCAGCTCAGCATGCTTGTCATTGACCTCCAACGAGATCAGCTTTCCTCCCGCGGGAAGCGCACGCGCCAACCAGATCCCTGAATATCCTGCCATCGATCCAATTTCGAGGATGCGACGCGCGCCACAGGTCAGCGCCAGGACCTGTAACAGCTTCCCTTGCAGGGGCGAAATCTGTCCCGCGGGAACCCCTGCGCCCTGCGCACGCAGGAGTGAATTACGCAAAGCATCATCTTCAGGCGCGAAGCGCTGCTGCAATTCGTGATCAACAAAAGCGCGTGTCTCAGCCTCGCGACGAAGCTGCTCGTTATCAGGCAATACAGAAGGCATATAATTCCTTTCTCGCTCCAGTAGGACGATATACGACTCGAAAGAAGCCTACAATCTTTGAACTTCCTCCTACCTAAGGCAAGTATAAAATATATTCGCGAAATCAGGCAAAAAATGGGTCAGGTTCTGGCTTATTTCGACGCCATGAAGAGCAAGGTTTAGTACCAACCTTGCTCTTCATGACTATTACCTATAAACAGGTAAAACTCGCATTGTACAATTGGTAGGCTGGTTCGTTTATACCTAAAGAAACCACATTCATACTATGGAGGGCTAATTCTCTTGAGCGATTATCCACAATACCCACAACCACCCTATCAACCGCCCTATCAGGGCTCACAACCTGATTATCCACCTCAGGCACCTTACGCGCCTTATCCCCCACAGCCTGATCCGCAGGCACCCTATTCATCGTATTCGCCGCAGTCTGGCCAACATGAGCCCTATCCGCCCTATCCTCAGCCAGAGATGCAGGCACCCTATTCGCCCTATGCCCCACAGCCAGGTTATCCACCTTATCCTCAGCAACCACCAAAGAAAAGCGGCCTTGGCAAAGGACTGGTGATTGGAGGCGTTGTCCTACTGCTCGTACTGGTAGCGTGCGGCGTCATCAGCGCATTCGCTTTCCGCGCCTCTAACGCTATCACAAGCGCTACCAGTACTGCCACTACCAGCAGCAACAACGATACGAATACTGGAAGCACGCCCGATACAAATCAGTCATCAGGGGGCAGCAAACATTATACGGTAGGCCAGACCGTCAAAACGGGCGATACATGGGAAGTCACCGTTAATTCTGTGAAGACTTCTAACGGCGAGGACTATCTCAAGCCCGACGATGGCAATATTTTTATTATCATCAATGTCACGACACACAATATTAGCGCTAAAGAGCAGATCATCAGTAGCCTGCTCAACTTTAGACTAAGAGAGGCGGATGGAACCGAGGCCAAGAGCGCCTTCCTGAGCTCTAGCGTTTCCAATCCACCTGATGGCAAGGTTGCCACCGGCGATAAGATCAGAGGTGACCTCGTCTATCAGGTGCCCGCCAACCAGAAACAATTCACCTTCCTGTTTGACAACGATATCATGGAGAGTGGGCAAACCATCTGGGACATCAACATCTAATTTCGTTGTCAAGCATAGACAAACCCATACAAACAAAAGAGCCGGGGTATCCCGGCTCTTTTGTTTGTGCTGGTAGTGCTTCTCTTTAGCCAGTGAGAATCTGGCAGATTCTCACTGAAACTTCTATTTGCCTTAAAGCGTGGAAAGGGAGACATTCTTAAATGCAAGGCCGATGCTTTAAGCAAAATAAAAAGAAAAGCTGCATGATAAAGGAGTGTAATGTCTATGAATTTTACGAATCAGCAACAATATGCGAACGCCTGGCAGCAAGGAAACTATAACCAGATCCCCCACCAGGAAGCCTGGCAGAACTATAATCAGTTTGCCCAGCAGGCCTCGCCACAGGAGCTAGAGCAGGCCCATGAGCAGGTCTATGCGCAGATGCCACCTGAGCAGCGCGGTGGACTCTTGCAGAATTTGCTTGGTGGATTGACACAACGGGGATTCTCCCCTCAGCAGGCGGGAGTACAAAATACAGATCCCTATTCGATGTCGCCTGCTGAGGCCGCGCGCGTGACCAGTTATACTCAGCAGAAAGATCCCGACCTGCTGAAACAGATCTTTGGCCCCGGTGGCGCGCTCAGTAGCCCCCTCGCAAAGATCGCCGTAGCAGGCGTGGCGGCCTATGCGGCCAATCGCTTCCTGGGCGGACAGGGCAATCCGCTGGGTGGCGCATTAGGTGGCAACAACAACAATAACAATCATGGTGGCTTACTCTAAAAGAATGCTGTTTGTGGGCGAGGGAGGTGTTGCATACCTCCCTCGCCCATTTTATTTCTCTCTTGATACCACCTTTCTACCACTCTGCTATAGCACCATCTACAGTATGCTAGACGGGGTTATGCCAGGTATGACCACGCGTCGCAGTCTTCCTGACTGCATCTTTATCGATAGATATGCCCAGGCCAGGACCAGAGGGGACCGCGATATATCCATCCCGAAAAATAGCATCCAATACCCTCTCTTATGCTTATTGACACTCCCCCGGATAAATCCAGGGGGATTCTTCTCTCATCCAGGTTGCTTGCAGCGTCCCATTGCTGAGGCGTTGTAGAGGCCATCCTGTCCAGAAGCGTTTCATGCACTCACAGGTGCATCAGTTCCCGTATGCCCTACGGTACTGAGGGCCTTCTGCAAAATGTTCATTGCCGCATTGTGATCTCTATCTAATACCACGCCGCAGCCAGTACATGTATGAGTGCGCACACTTAGGCTCTTTTTGATGAGTGTGCCACACGCTGAACAGTTCTGACTGGTGTAGTGCGGAGGAACTGCGATGACAGGGATATGGTGCAAAGCAGCGTAGTAGTTCATCCAGGTGAGAAACCGTCCCCATCCGGCATCGCTGATGCTCTTGGCCAGGTGCCTGTTTCTTACCATATTGCGGATCTGCAAGTCTTCAAAGGCAATCAGGTCGTGAGACGAGACGAGCGCGTTTGCCTGTTTCCTGGCAAAATCTTCACGCTGCCTTTGGACTTTCAAATGCGCTTTGGCAACCGCTTTGTGTGCCTTTTTGCGATTCTGTCTCTTTTTCTGTTTCTTCGAGAGGCGACGTTGCAACCGTTTGAGACGTTTTTCAGCTTTGCGATAGTGGCGTGGGTTCTCAACGATTCTGCCTTCAGAATCGGTATAGAATGCCTTCAAGCCAACGTCAATGCCAACCTGTTTCCCAGTGGGAATATGTTCAATCTTTCGCTCAGCCTGCACTGCAAACTGGCAATAGTGGCCATCAGCACGACGTATTAAACGGACTCGCTTGATCTGTTTGAGAGGGAAGGTTTCAATATCACGTGTGCCAACCAAGCGCAGGCGACCGATCCCACAGCTATCGGTGAAGGTGATGTGTTTTCCATCGGGTTCAAGTTTCCATCCTGTCGTCTTATACTCGACGCTTCTGTTATCATGCTGAAAACGAGGGTACCCCTTCTTCCCTGGCTTCTTTTGCTTGCAGTTGTCATAAAAGCGAGCGATGGCAGACCACGCCCGATCCGCACTGGCTTGACGTGCTTGTGAGTTAAGGCAAGAGACAAAGGAGAACGCTTTGGCAAGGACGGCGCAATAGCACTGCAACTCATTCTTGTTGGCGTGTTCGTCCATCCAGAGACGGAGGCATTTGTTGCGAATGAACTGCACAATGCGAATTGCCTCCTCAATGGCGGCATAGTGCGCTTTGCTGCCATCTAACTTGTATTCGTAGATGAGCACATCCTTGCTCCTTCTAGAGATTCTCCTGTCTTCTTCTTTTTCCACTTGAAGGATCTGGAAACGCGAGAGGCAAAAGGAACGGCGATTCATTCCCGTCATGAATGAGCGGAGCTTTCTCGCTCGATCCTCTGTAACTGTCGATTATTGTATATGTAACATATGTGTAGGCGTATTATATGTTACGTTGTACCTAAACATGGTCATAGCGAAACTTTTTGGCCTCCAAGCTTCGTGCTCTAAGCGAGACATAGTTGTGCGCGTGTGTAGTAGAAGGGAGCAAAGTGTGAGAGAACCCACCAGCGATCAACAACGGGATGCGCTCCTGAACACACTGAAAGATGCCATATTTATCGTAGAGGATAATGGGCTGTGTCATATGAACCGGGAGGCTTATCATTTACTCTCGCTGCCAGAAGGCCTTCCCCTTGAACAAGCATGGCTAATGGGCCCGCTCTTTGAAATCTATGATGAGCGAGGGCGTCTCTTACCTGATACGCGTTGGCCGCAAAGCCATGTCTTTCGTGGCGAAGTGCTGATGGGACCCAAATCAATGGATGTGTTTATCCGCACTTTTGATAAAAAAACTCATTTTGTGCATGTACTGGGGACACCCCTCTACCAGGAAGATGGCACGATTCGCTCTGTGCTCTTAATCTGTCGTGAGCTCCCTCTGGGCTAGAAGATCGCTTCTGCCACCTTGTACCTCCTACCTTGAGACACTATATCAAAGCCTCCAAAAACTACCATATGCTTGAGCACAGCCCTGTTTCACGATGCCTCGAACGTGGTCTCTGGCATTCCTTTGAGGCGATCCGCGAGAGCAGTATAGCGCTTACGATCCAAAATACAGTTGACAGCCATACCAATCGCCTTTGTAGGGCCAACGAGAATAGCACGCCTCTGTGCGCGTGTCAGGCCGGTGTAGAGCAGGTTACGACTTAAGAGCATATAGTGTTGCGTAAAGAGGGGCAAAATGACGACAGGATATTCGCTGCCCTGCGATTTATGAATGGTTATGGCCCAGGCCAGGGAAAGCTCGCCCAGATCGGCATAGTCATAATGCACCTCGCGCTCGGCAAATTGCACCACCAGTTCTTGCTCCTCTACATCAATGGCCTTAATCGTGCCCAGGTCGCCATTAAAGACCTCGCGCTGGTAGTCATTGACCTGCTGGATGACGCGATCTCCCACACGCAAATAGCCACTACCGCGTGCAAGCTCAGCAACCCCGTGTCGTCGCGGGTTGAGTAGTTCCTGCAAAAGGGCGTTGAGCTGGCGGGTACCGACATCGCCCCGTGTAGAGGGTGAGAGGATCTGGACCTCGCGTATCGGGTCGATTCCGTGCGCAGGCAGGTACTGCTGCACCAGGTGTGCGATGCCTTCCGCTCCCAACTCAGGCTCCGCCGCCTCCAGCCATAAGCAGTCCGAAGCGCTAAACCTGGTTGTGGGAGTGAGTTGAGGAAACTGTCCGGCGTTGATACGATGCGCGTTCATAATGATGTGGCTCTCCGCCGCCTGGCGGAAGATCGAGGTCAGACGCACCACTGGCACCTGGCGCGAGGCAATCATATCGTAGAGTACCATGCCTGGTCCCACGCTTGGTAACTGGTCACTGTCCCCTACCAGCAAGATCTGGGCATGGGGCGGCAGGGCCTTGAAAAGTGAGTGCGCGAGGAAGAGGTCCAGCATCGAAACCTCGTCCACGACCAGGACATCTACCACCAGGGGATTCTCCTCATTATGGCGAAAGCCCATCGTCTTAGGATCAAACGCGAGCAGGCGATGGACAGTCTTCGCCTCGTGCCCACTGACCTCAGCGAGGCGCTGGGCAGCGCGTCCCGTAGGGGCTGCCAGTAGCAGCGACTTGCCCATGGCCTTCCACAGGGCCACAATAGTACGCGTGGTAAACGTCTTGCCACAGCCAGGCCCGCCAGTCAGGACGAGCAGGCGTGAAGAGGCGGCCAGTTCCACCGCATGACGCTGCTCCTCTGAAAGCTCGATGCTTTTCTTCTGTGTATACCCCTCAATCCAGCGCTGGACACGCGCCTGGTCCACCTCCACTGGATGACGCACAAACGTGGAGAGACGCCGCGCCAATGCCGCCTCCGTATGGTAAAAGGCTGGTGAGTAGTAGATACGCTCTTGCGCCAAGTCCTCATAGCCCGCCTGGGCTATTAGTTCCTGCGCCTCCACCATCTGTCCAAGCAGGGCGAGGATGCGCTCGGCGGCAACGGGAAACTCGGGCAGAGCCAGTTGTTCTACACTGCGCTCGACAAGGACCGTTTCTGGCAGAAAACAATGCCCCTCGTCCGAGGCCTGGCCCAGAATATGCAGGATTCCCGCCTGGTAACGAAAATCCGAGTCAGGCGCGATCCCCAGGTTGCGCGCAATAGTATCGGCGGTAATAAAACCAATACCATAAATATCGGTGGCGAGTTGATAGGGATTCCTGGAAACGATCTCGATGGCCTCATCGCCATACTGCTTATAGATTTTTACGGCATAGGTGGGAGAGACGCCATGCCCCTGGAGGAAGATCATGACCTCTTTAATGGCTTTTTGTGCCGCCCAGGCGCTGGCGATCTTCTGCGCGCGCGAGGCCCCAATCCCGGGTACCTCCACCAGGCGCGCTGGTGTTTGCTCAATAATCTCCAATGTATCAAGCTGAAAGTGGGCCACAATGCGTTTCGCCGTCACGGGTCCAATCCCCTTGATGAGTCCGCTCCCCAGGTATTTTTCAATGCCGGTCAGGGTGGCAGGCTTCGTCTCCTGGGCGGAGAGCGCCTGAAATTGCTCGCCATACTTGGGGTGCTCGCGCCAGAAGCCGGTGAGGCGCAGGCTCTGCCCGGCGGCTATCGCAGGAAAGCGGCCAACGACCGTCACCAGGTCACGCCGTCCGGGAACGTGAAAGCGCGCGACGGTATAGCCTGAGTCTTCCGCGTGGTACGTCACACGCTCAACAGTTCCCTGGATATACTCGCGTTTGGGTTGGGGGGATTGGCTGTTATGCGATTCTAGCTGTTCAAAATTGAAGGATGGCATGCCACTTTTGCTTTCTTTTGCGCCAAAGAGTGATACAAACAGTATAGCACAGCCAGGAGAAAGTTCACGTCAATTTTGTCATCTTTCTCACGTCCTCGGTCGTTGTCAGAATAGGCACCTATGCGGGTGTGGATGAACCAGAAGTAGCATTTACAGCAATGTACAGGGAGGACATATATATGCGACCCATCTCGACTAAGACACATGGTATCCTTGATTACGTTTCTTCAGCCACCCTCTTCGTGCTGCCACGAGCATTACACTGGGACAAATCTCTGACTACGGCGGTCACCGGCGTTGCCCTGAACACACTGAGTGTCAGTGCTATGACGCGCTATGAGGCTGGTTTACTCAAGGTCATTCCGATGAAAACGCACCTAGCGCTCGATTGTGTCACTGGTATATCGCTTGCGACCTTACCATTTCTCTTTTTAGACGCAGACAACCGTAAACCAGGCACAATAGGGACCCTTCTAGGCCTGGGAGCCTTTGAGATCGCGGCTGCCTTCCTCACTCAGACGCGATCCTCAATTGAGCAACCTGAACAGGTAGCAGATAAAAACCTGTTGAAACGTCTTGACAATATGCGCAAACAGGGCCTGAAAGAAGTCTTTGCTCACTAACTTCTGTATACAGATGTGAAGAAGGAGCAAGCTTACTATTTGTAGTAAGCTTGCTCCTTCTTAGATTGCGCGCTCCTGGCTTCGTGTGTTCCTTATGCATATTGGCTACTCTATTTCTCTTTGAAAACTACTCATTTTGCGTAGTCTGTTGCAGCAAATCTCGATGCTGCTCAAGCCACTCCAACATTTGCATGGCTTCTTGAGGAGAAAAATGGATTTCATTGTAGCCAGTACGAATATAAAATGATCCATAACGCAAGTATAGGAAATGCTCGCCGATGTCAGTCGGATCCAGCAAGTACATGCTGGTATTGACTACACCTTTTCCCAGATTCATATCTACCTCTCTATCTCTCAGACATGTGTTTATAGGAGCCTTAACTTCTCTATTTAAAAGGTATAGCTGTTTTATTGTAGGGCTATACTTTCTCTAAATTTCCAATCCTTTATAAGGGGTACACGCTAGGAGATAGTCAAAAGTAGCAGTATTTGATCGCAAGCTTGCCATAAATTATGCATACCTTCCAGTAAAAAGCCTTACTACTCTCTCTATGCACGAAGAAGCAACCACTCTTACGTGTTACTTTTGTTGTCTTGTGGACGTGTTTTAGAGTAGATGCTAAGAATTCCATAGATTTTTTTGAAGGAAGCGGAATGCTAGACCACTCACCATCATCCCAACCACATTATCAATACACACTCCCTGAAGAAGAAGACAAGGTAAAAACTGATGCGATCCTCATGGCTTATCTTACGTTCGCAATTGATTATCCCACTCCTCATCAAAATAAGGGCGTACTTGACGAAGAGGCCTTTTCACTCTGCCAACGCCTGAAGAAATGCAATCCCACACAATTGACAAATGAGTACGCTTCCTTTTGTCAAATTTTTCTTTCCTACTTTACAGCAACCTACGAGATACTTGGCGAATCATGTGCAGAAGATGGCGGCCAGGTTATACGCAAGCTCAAGCAGTTACTCGTGCTTACATCTCCATCCATTTGTGTCAATATTTTGCGTAACTTTATCCACAAGTCGGTCTATCGTCAGTCCTCACAATAGAGTCCTTTTCCAATACAAAACCTGGTAGCGCAACTCTGCGCTAAACGAAATGGATGTCTTTTTCGTGACCTTTACTAGAAGGGAAAAGTTTATCCTCCACCGTATCACACAAGGAGTTTGCTTTATGGATGAAACAAACAAGACTGTGTCTTCATTTGGGGGTGCGAGCAAAAATGAGGAACGCTTCCTTCAGTGGAAACAGTCTTTTGAGGAACACTTGAAAGCATTGGATTCTTTCCAGGCTCAACAGGTCTTGTTTCGTGAGCAACTCGAACAGCTACGACAAAAGCATCGAGAGTTTGCGGACCAGCAGGAAGACTTGAAACGGGCTAAGCAGGAGATGAAACATCTTCAGTGTACGCCCCTTCAAGATACTCCTCTCCTCTGGTAACCTATGCTCGTAATGGTTTTACCTTCACTTGCGACCACACAAGTTATTGTGTGGTCGCAGCCTTATCTATGCCTTTGGTTCAGGCTCTCTCCAAGAGCATACAGACTTACGCCGGTAGTAGCCGTAGTTTTACCGGTCCACACAACCCAGCACAATATCTATGCTACCAATAATAGCAACGGCATCACTCATATTATGACCCCGTATCATCTCGGGTAAGATCTGCAAGTTAACAAATGAAGGGGCGCGCATCTTCGCCCGCCATGGGTACTCACTTCCATCCGAGATCATGTAAAAGCCATATTCGCCCCGGCTATTCTCAATCGCAAAGTAGGTCTCGCCACGCTGGGGACGCACAGCAATAGGAACACGAGCACTGATAGGTCCTGGGGGCATTTTATCTATCGCCACCCGGCAGAGGCGCAAGCTCTCCTGCATCTCCTGCATGCGCACCATGTTGCGCGCAAAACAATCACCCTCCTGGCGCACCTGTATTTGCACGGGCACCTCGCGATACGCCATGTAAGGATTGTGTACACGCAAATCCCAGTTCACGCCGCTTCCACGGGCCATCGGGCCAGTCAGACCATACGCGATGGCTTGGGCCTGGTCAACGTAGCCAACCCCCTGAGTCCGCGCGCGGAAAATCTCGTTGTCGACAATCAGTTTATCGAGATTGTCAAGAGTCTCTTCAAGCTTGTCGAGATAGGCCTCGCATTGCTTGAGCCAGCCCCGTGGAAAATCGTGCAGCACTCCTCCTACGCGATTGTAATTGACGGTAAAACGGCTGCCTGCCAGAGCCTCAAACAGTTCGAGAATGCTTTCGCGGCTGGTAAAGGCCCAGATAATAGGTGTCGAGGCACCAAGATCTAGGAGATAGGTTCCCACCGCGACGAGGTGACTAGCAATGCGTTGTAGCTCACCAACTAACAGGCGTATATATTGCGCGCGGCGTGGGATCTCCAGACCCATTACCTGCTCAACTGCCCCCACATACGCAATCTCACACAATATCATCGAGAGATAATCAGAGTTATCGGTATAGCGTATACCTTGCATATAAGTGCGCTTTTCGAAGATCTTCTCCATACCTCGATGCAGGTAACCAATCACCGGCGTACAATCAACGATTGTCTCTCCTTGTAATGTGAGCACCAAGCGCAGTACCCCGTGCGTACTGGGATGCTGCGGTCCCATGTTCAACAACATCTCCTGGGCTTTGGGTTCGACATCTCCCAGGATCGGTGTGGCTTGCTGGTTCGTTTCCTGCTGGGTGGACATAAGCAGGATGCTCCTTTCTCCAGGCTCCTTTGATAAATCACGCAAAGGAGCTTACAGATCGCCTTCATTTACTCCTTTTACGTGCAAACCCTGCTTTAATATCTTCTCGCGCAACTTGAGTAATCCCTCAATCAATTGCTCGGGACGCGGGGGGCAACCAGGGACATAGACATCCACAGGCACAATGGTATCAACCCCTTGAACGGTATAATAGCTATCATAAAACTCACCTGCTGAGTTCGCGCATTGCCCCATGCTCAGTACCCATTTAGGCTCAGGCATCTGTTCCCATAACAAGCGTAAGCGTGGTCCCATCTTGACCGATACGGTCCCCGCGACAATCATCAAATCCGCCTGGCGTGGGCTGGAACGAAAGACCTCCGAGCCAAAGCGCGAGAGATCATATTGCGCTGCCGAAGCAGCCGCCATCATCTCAATAGCACAGCAGGCCAGGCCATACCCAAGGGGCCAGACAGAGCGAGAGCGTGCCCAGTTCTGGGCCCATTGGAGCATATCTGCAAGGCTCATCAACTGCACCGGGCCATCCTGATCGCCAGGAACATATTGATCGGGCCCTGAAGCCATAGCGAGAGGAATCGGTTTCCTCGCCGACCTCCCATTTGTGGCTCCGGATTCTTCAAATTGTTTCGCACTCATGCCTCTTCCTCTCTCTTTCTCACCTATTTCTCTGCTGAATTCAATGGAGTACCAGGCTTGCTCCCTGGAATATCCAGCTCGCCTCTGGTGGCTGGCTTTCCTCTTGCCGAAACAGACTCGCCCGCCTTCGAAGGAGCATGCACATTCGCCTCTTCCTGAACATCTTGCTGTGTATGGCTAAAGGTAGGCGTTCCTGGATGGAGCCGCTCCTCCATTCCCTGGCCGAACTGTTTCTGAACAACGCGCTCATACTTCTGTTGCTGAAAGCGTCCATCGACAGCCATAGCAGGGCTTACCTGAGTCGTGGCCTGTTGATTGAGCGAGAAGGGAACCTGGCGAAAGCTCTTGAGGAGAGGATGGCCCTCAAAATCATCATCCAGCAGCATACGCCGAAGATCAGGATGACCAGAGAAGTGGATACCGAGCAGATCATAGGCTTCTCGCTCATGCCAGTTCGCCGTGGGCCAGATGGTGACAACGCTTGGAACCTCGGGGTGCTCATGAGATGTACGTACGCGGAGCTGAAGCAACAGAATGTGTGACAGAGAGCGTAGATGATACACTACCTCCAGATGGTCGAGCATGTCGACACCTGAAAGCGAGCTGAGCATATCAAAACCAAGTTGATCACGCAGAAAACGACAACATGCAAGAAGGTGTGTGGCCTCTACGTCCAGGCTTAAAAAGTTCCCTTTCAATGTCTTTAACACCAGGGGGCGACCCGTAATCTGGGTAAGCGGCTCCAGTGCTCGTGCCAGCGACTCATTTTTTGTCTGGGAACCTTGCTTCCCATCATAACGAGGCACAAAACGTTCTGGCACTTGGCTCATGAATATCTCCCCTCTCACGCAAAACATGGGTATAAGCCAACCAAACACCAGTTATCTCCTGGTGAGGTTAACAAAGCCACAACTCATCTCAAAAGCTGTAATGAGAATTTCCACTTTATTTCTAACACGCTACCTCTGGATAAAGGTTACACAATGATCTTCGTCCTAAAGGAGCCCATTTAAGCGCAGAAAGTTCTCAAACAATTGATGGGTGTGCTTTTCATAATCTGGATAATAGGCGCGCCACGCTTGCTCTGTCTCCTGGAATACCTTGTTGCCATTGGTACGAATAAAGGTATCTCTTGATGATGGTTCCTCCAGCCAGAAGTTAAACATCTTCGGCGTCAATTCGATATGGTACTGAATACCATAGCTATGGGAACTTGCACGAAACGCTAAGAGTTCTCCTTCCGTTGAGACAGCCAGTGGCATCACATCAGAAGGTAAGGGTGGAGCAATCCTATCATCATGCCACTGAAAAACGGTATGTCGGGGCGGCAAGCCATGGTAGAAGGCATCGTCCTGGCCATAGTGTGTTAGCTCTATTTCAGCCATCCCCATGCGTGTTGGCTCTTGCTTATAAATCGAGATCCCCAGGACAACGGCCAGCACCTGACAGCCAAAGCAAATTCCAAGAAAGGGAGTTTTGTGGTCAATTGCATACGTCACAAGCTCTTTTTCACGTGTGATATAGGGATGCTCATTCTCCTCATAGACATGCTCATGGCCACCAAAAATGATCAAGGCGCTGTAATCCTTGGTATCTTTAGGTAATTCATCATGCTTGGCTTGCAGTGTCATGCATTCGATATTGAAGCAATCAAGCAGTCCTCCTAGCTGCCCAGGAGGATTCTCAGGAGCATGCTGAATGGCAAGTATTCTCTTCTTGTCCATAAAGATCACTTTCTAGGCAGTGCGCTACTGACGTATGCATCTACACAATCTCCAACTACATAGGCGCGTACGTCAAGTAGCGCACAGTCATGATTTTAAAGTTAATGCGCCAACTGGTTCAGAAACGCTCTTTGCCATTGTCTGATCCATGAGGGCATATGCAACCTGTTGTATATCACCCGTCTTTCGATAGAGAGCCAACTGGCGGTCCGCGCCTGTTCCTTCTGGGCTCTCGAGCAAGCGGCGTAAATACGCTATTTCAGCCTCGCTCCCCAGGTCAACGGCGGCATCAGCCACAAAGTCTAGTAGCTGGTGAATGACCGCGCGCATAGGCAGGCGCTGACGCCGCTCGAAATTTATCACCTGGGCATCCAGGCCATAACGCATGGCCTGCCAGTAATTTTCTTCGAGATAGCTACGTGACAGATCCAGGTTGGGCTCTGGACGTGATTGCAGCTGGTACAGCTTTGTCACCAGGGCCTGGCAAAGGGCGGCCAGGGCAATAACATCCTGAATCGTCGAGGGCATATCAAAGACACGAAACTCAACTGTGGGGAAGCTGGGGTGTGGGCGTATGTCCCAGAAAATACCTTTACCATTTTCAATACATTGCATTGCGATAAGTTCATCAGTATACTCATGAAAGGCATTCGCTGTCAGCACCGGGGGTATGCCTGTGCGTGGTACTGTCCGCCAGAGATTTGCGCGATATGACTTATATCCCGTGGGTTGGCCCTCCCAGAAGGGAGAATTGGTCGAGAGCGCCAGCAGATGAGGCAGCCAGTGGCTTAATTGCTGGATGAGAGGAAGCGCCATTGATTTCATGGGTATACCAACATGGACATGCAACCCGTAAATCACCAGTTCGCGCTCCAGGTCCTGTAACTCATCTTCTAATTGAAGATAATGTTCCCTGGGCGTCACCTCTTGCTCTTGCCAGCGCGCATATGGATGTGTTCCAGCTCCAATTAAGGAGACGTTTTCCTCTGCCACCAAACTCTTTAAGAGGCTGGTTAGTCGCTGTATTTCGGTACGGGCATCGGCAATGGTTGGGCAAACGTTGGAGACCAGTTCTATACAGCACTGCTTTGACTCTTCTTTGAGCCGTTCCCCAAATATTCCCTTACCTCGAGCCAGGATACGCCGGCTCCGCGAGCACAAATTTCCTGTGCGTGGGTCAACTAATTGAAATTCCTGCTCAATGCCGAGCGATGGTACATAACTCTTCATCTTTCCATATCCTTCACAACATTGTGAAGTTGCTGCTCCTTCCCTGATGATACCCTGGCGTTCTTCATTGCTTTTTCAGCACATGCCGCGTTTTCGCCTGGGCTTTTAAAAATCTTTAAAACTTTCCAGTGTGAAAGGCACGAAGACATACGCGGAAAAGTGACACAAAAAGGTGAAGGTGCCTCTCCTCCTCACCCTTGATTAGCCTGTTTAACAAGCAGGCCAATAATCGTCTCCCCGTCTCTATTTTGCACTTTTCCCTCCTTTGAATCGTGTGATAAGTAGCAATACTTACCTCCTTAACAAGGATATATACTATACTTTGTAAGAATTTCTTTGAAAAATTGCCTGGTGGAAATGAGAAAAGAAGAGTTAGCATTTAATTTCAACAAAAGTTGGTTGGCTGCGTCGAAAGGAGGTTCTTATGCAAGAATCGTTGGGAAAGCACTTACGACAATTACGAAGGCAACGTAGTTTCACACAAACAGATTTGGGGAGTCATCAGTACTCCAAATCCTATATTAGCGCCATTGAGCGCGATGCCATTATCCCATCTCCTCAGGCCCTGAGCTTTTTCGAGGAGCAATTGGGATTACCTCAACATTACTTTGAGCAGTGGACGCATAGCGATGAGACAACACGCTCGCTCACTTTTAGTCTCTCTTCCCAACACCTCGCACCTTCTTTAGCAGAGGCTACCAATGAGCAAGAGAAATTTACCGAGTTGCTGGATTTGCTCTTAGCAAGCTCAGATCATGTGCTATTAACCTTAACACGCGCCTTCGCGTCTCTCTCTCCCCAGACCGTTACTGCGTTTCCGCTTGCTATTCATGCCCGGCAGGCCTTTTTCGAGGGCTTGGTAGCGCAAGAAAAAGGGGAGCCAGCCCGTGCCTTGCCCCCTCTGGAATACGCAATGGCCCTTAGCCCCCTCTCACTACGCCCATTTGTGCTGGATGCTGTGGGAAGCAATTATTATCGGCAACAAGAATACCGCACAGCGCTCCTCTTCCACCGCCGCGCACTCCAACAGATCAGCGAACAGAAGCAAGACAACAACGCCGCGCATGACGATCTCGCCTTAATTCTTGAGCTTCATTGTGGCAACGATTGTCGTGCGCTTACTTCCCATGAGGAGGCGCGTACGCACTACGAACACGCGCAAAAACACCTGCGCGCCAGCCACAATATGGAGATGGCAGGCCAGCTTTATCATCAGCTAAGTTACTGCACCTACGCCTCGCTCTTTCCTACTATTCAAGGTGCGCAACAACCAAAAACTCCTGAACAGATCGAATGGGCATTCCAACGCGCCATTAGCTTTTGCGTACAGGGCAAGTTGTTCTATCAGACAAGCCATGAACAGGCTGGCATCTCTCTCACCCAGATGCTCCATGTCATGATCCTTCTCGACTATAGCGCCTGGAAACAGCAACGCTTGCAGGAAGAAAGGGAGAGCCACAAGGTCTTACAACTGGCACAATGCACACGTTTACTAGAAAGCGCGGAAGAACAATGCCAGCAATTCTTCCAGGAGTGGCAGGCTTTTTCTGGAGAGGGGCAATTACCAGCGCAACTGCAACAGACCTGCTACATCCTCCTGGCGTTCCTGGTTCGTGTCTACGAACAACATGCGCAGATTGCCCAGATAAGTGGGTACGAGGATACCGCCATGCTCCAGCGTTCGCGTGCCTGCTACCTTTGTCAACAGATTATCAATACCTTCGCGCGAGAAGAGCAACTTTCGCCTTCATCTTTTGCGACCCTTTACGCTCTGGTACGCAAACCGATCACAACACAGCACCTCGCTTTGCCTGAACTGCCAAACCCTAACGTCATACAAAACATTCAGCACAATATGTTGGGCTGGGCTGAGATCGCCTTTGCCGCAGGAGCAGTGGCTGAGGGCTTAACGCAACTCACTCAGAGTAGAGAGCAGATTGCCAACTGTTACGCCTTTGCTAACCAGTGCTTCCAGTTGGCCCTTACACACACCCGACAAGCCATCCGCGAGAATGCAGATGCCCAATATGATACCAGTTACTTTACTCGTGCCATTCAGCGTTGCCAGACCTTCCTAGAACAACGCTTACGCCTCTTGCCAGAGGAACCCGACACCAGAGAAATTCAGAAACTGCTAGCCATGGTACAAATCTAGCTGCCTATCTCCTACATCCATTAGAGCAAGTAGACAGGTGCAGAGAAAAGAACGTGGGGCGACGCGTGTTAAAGCACGCGTCGCCCCACGTTCTTTTCTCTCCCTTATGTTACATTCGGTGCTCAGCTCACGTGACAGAAGTGTAATTCCATGGAAAGTTCAGTAGCGCAAATGTTTTCCCTCTAAAATTGAGGGTTGGGAGAGAGAGATGTACACAGATAACCTGCTAAAGTACAGCAACTACACCCACTTTGTTCCCTGCAAAGTTCCCTTTGTCATGATCGTCACGAGTAATTTAGCATGTGCTGCCACTCTTCGTGATGCCATTTATTTACAGATACATACTCACACGCTCTTCGCTATGAACATCCATGAAGCACTCAATATCGTTCGCAGCCTTCATCCGCTGGCGTTTGTCGTCGCCTCACGTCTGCCTGATGGAGATGCGCTTACATTTTTAGCAGCACTTGAGCAGCGCCAGTATTTTCAGAAAACGCCTTTCCTTATCTTGAAGGAAGACAACGACGGTTGTGTCAAGCGGGCAAAAGAATATGGCATACACTGTATCCAATTTCCCAAAAGCACGCCCACATTACTCACAATGCTGACTCATTATGCCTGCAAGGAGCAGGAGTTGTGCCACCGTAAACGCTCGCGACGCTACTAAAGTACGCGTCTACATATAAAGATACGGGGCCTCGCGCCTTTATATGTAGACGCGTACTTTAGTAGCGTCGTCCCACTCATACCAACTTCACCAGTTAGCCACCATAAGGGAGCGAGAAATAAAAGCTACTCCCCTGGCCGGGTTGGCTTTCAACCCAGATGCGGCCTCTATGCTGGGAGATAATGGCATGAGTGATATAGAGTCCTAAGCCCAATCCCTCTACTTTATCGCGCTCATGGTGAGCACGATAAAAGCGCTCGAAGAGGTGCGTTTGATCTTCTTGAGAGATTCCCCGGCCCTTGTCATGTACTGCTACAACCACCTCGTTGCGCTTCCCCTGCTGGCAGCACGTTACTGCTACTTTGACCTCTGCATCAGCCGGGCTGTATTTCAAGGCGTTCGAGATCAAGTTATGCAAAACCTGCTCAATGCGATCTCTATCGGCAGAAACCACAAGCTCCTCTTTCGGCGTTTCAAGCATAATACGGCCTTGCCGCGTAATATCCTCATACTGCTTCATTACCTGGCGAATCAGCTCTGCAATGTTAACTTCTTGCCTCTCACGCAGATCAAAGACTTCTCCTCGTATGCGCGCCACATCCAGCATCTCGGCAATGAGTTTGTTCATGCGCTTCACCTGGTAGACAATCTTTTCCAGCATGCCTGACTCCTGGTCGAGTTGCTGCAAGCTGCGCTCTACCTCAGCATTTTTCTGCTTTTCCTGTATCCTCTGGAGCATCTGCACATTGCCCAGAATTGAAGTTAAAGGACCGCGCAACTCATGCGTTACCAGAGATATAAACTCATCCTTTAACTTATCGAGTTTCTCTATATCCTCACGCGCCTGCACCTGCTCGGTTACTTCAACCGCGGCCAGGAGCATATATCGCACGCGCTTTGGCGTCTGCTTATCAGCCTGATTATCTACAATCGGAGTTAAAGTATAGTCCCAAATAATCCTGTTATGGCCTTCCTCATCAATGACAGAAAGCTCTGGAATGCGCATGGCTTTGCGTTCTGCAAGCACCTGCTCCCAAAGGGCAATCCGTTCTTCTGAGGAAAGGGCCAGGCGTAAATCTTCCCAGGTTCGACCAATAAGCGCATCCTGAGGATAACCGGTCATATGGGCCACGCTCTCAAGATAGCGAGGGCTGGCAATCAACAACAGATGCGATTGTGCATCAAAGAGGGCCAACGCTCCGGCAGGGAAGTTATGGAAGATAAGCTCAAACTGCTCGCGTTCATGCTCAACTTCTAATAAACGCTTTTTAGTTTCATCAATAGCATAGACAATGACCCCATCTACTTTACCACTCGCATCATGCGAGGGAACTAGGGTATAGGTGAAATACGCCTCCGCCTGCTCACCTGCCTCATCTCCTGACTGCGAAAGGAGCACGCGGTCTAACGTTCGTACTGTGTCGAAGCGATACGCATCGCGCGCCAGATGCAACATTTCTACCCCCTGATCAAAAAAGATATCGAGGACCTCGTCAAGGGCGCGCCCATGCACAGGCCGCTTTTCAAGAAGAGGTGCGTAACGGGGATTATAGGCATCGATAACCAGGGTTGGCCCACGCAACACCAGGATATAAAAGGGAGCTAAGGCCACCATTTCCGCGAGTCGTGTACGCTCGTTTTCCAGAGTGACGGTTATTTCCTGCAACTCGCCGCTGCGAGCGCGCAGTTCATCATTGGTGGTCTCTAACTCTTCGTTGGTGGCTTGTAGCTCTTCGTTATTGGTCTCTAACTCTTCGTTGGTGGCTTGCAGCTCTTCATTCGTGGTCTCAAACTCTTCAATACTGGCCTGCAACTCCTCGTGCGTCAGCATCAATTCTTCATTGGCGACCTGCAGCTCCTCGTTGGCATCCATCAGTTCTTTGTTGACATCGCTCAGGCGTTTATTGGCGATTCCCAGCTCGCTCATCAATTGTGCTTGCTCGGCCTGGATCGTCTCTAGCTGTCGACGAAATTGCACCTGTTGCGTCACATCGGTAATACTGACCACCGCCAGGTCAAACGAGCCTACTTCGATTTGCATTAATGAAATAGAGAGGCTTATGTAGCGTCCATTACCTCCCACAGCCGTATCTAGTTCTACCTCGATAGGGTTGACCGCATTGCGTTCACGAAAAACGGCATCAATGGCAGCGCGTGTATCGTGATAGGGAATGCCCCGTACGGCATGCAGAAAATCCTGGTCAGTTCCCGATTCACGCAATCCCAGCAAGCGCCGTGCCGCTCCATTGACAGTCAGGATGCGATACGAGCGATCAATGACCACAATACCAATGGGCAAGAAGCGGAGGAGCAATTCATTGAAGCGCCGCAACTGGCCTATTTCTAATGGAATCGTTGTGGCTTCATGTTCGTTATGCTGTTTCCCCATATTTCTATTCTGCTGCTTCATTGCTTGCCCCTCCATGTGGGAAGCTGTTCTATCGGTAAGAATCTGGCGGCGCACTGAAGGAAGTCCATTCCCGATGCAGCGATATACCTTCCACTGTTTATTTACAAGCTCATAAAAGGATTGGATTGGGCGGACTGTCTCGGCTTTCCCTAAAAATAGGTAGCCATCAGGCGAGAGCGAGAAAGCAAATTGATTGAGTACATACTCCTGGAGTTCAGAAGTGAAATAAATAAGGACATTGCGACACAGCACCAGGTCAATACGTGGGAAGGGGGCGCTCCGGCTCAAATCTTGCTGACCAAAGATCACCATCTGGCGCAAGGCTTTAGAGATGCGATAGCCATGATCGGTATACTCAAAGAAGCGATCCCGGTACTCTTTAGGCATGCCCTTAAGCAGGTTTTCCCCATAGACCCCTCTGCGCGCAAAGTTGATCGCAGCCTCATCTAAATCGGTAGCAAAGATCTTGATGCTCCACTCCAGCATCTCCGCGCCCAGCATCTCGGTGAGCAACATCGCCAGCGAGTAGGGCTCTTCTCCTGTTGCGCACCCCGCTGTCCAGAAGCGCAAAACACGATCCCGTTCGCGCGTGCGCGCGATGAGTTTGGGCAGGACCTCGCTCTTCAAATAGGAGAAGGCCTCGGCATCACGAAAGAACTGTGTCACATTAATGAGAAAAGCCTTCACCAGTTCACCTATCTCCTCCGGGTAGGTCCTAAGATATTGGGCGTACTCCTGCATGCTCCGGTTATGCGTCACGACCATGCGCCTACCGATGCGTCGTAAGATAGTCGATGTCTTATAAGGTCGAAAATCAATACTGGCCTGGCGGCTCACCTGCTCAAGAATATCGTGCAAAACATCTTCAGTTCGCTCCCCCACCTGTTGGAGATGCTCGCCGGTTAAGAGTTCCTGAAGAAAGGGGCCAATTTTCTCGATGGAAAGTTCGAAATCAACAATAGTAGGTGGTAGTGATGAAGGCATAGAGGGATAGCGCGCCGTCTGCGGATCTTGCACCACAACCACTCCTCCTCTATTTTTGACATCCACCGCGCCGACAGATCCATCCGAGCCAGACCCTGTCAGGATTACAGCAATCAATTGCTCACCATAGGCCTCGGCCGCGGTAGATAGCAAGATATCCACCGATGGTCGTGGACGTTTGGAATGATTTTCCCGCACTTCAACAAAATGACCACGGATACTGACCAGGCGATCAGATGGCACAACATAAATTCTTCCAGCTTGCAAGCGACTACTCGAAGTCACTATTTCGACGGGAAGCTGAGTACGACGCTGTAAAATGGTATCAAGTGAACTTATACGGTTCGGTTCGAGGTGTTGCGCAAGGACAATAGGAGCTGGAAAATCAGTTGCAAGGGTACTGACAAATATAGAAAGCGCCTCCACTCCTCCCGCCGAAGACCCTACGACGATCAGGTTCCCCGTAGCCGACTCCCTCTGCTGTTCATCTTCTTTCATTGAGGCAACGCTCGCTTCCAACTAAAAAAGGATGCAGAAATCCTGGATTGACACATACGCCAATCTTCACTATAGAACTATTTTCCAGGCCTGTCAATCATTTAGTGAGAGAAGTGTATTGTAGAGGTAAAAATTGTGGGGCTTTCATTCCCTAGGAAGGAGGCTCAGCCTCAAGTTCTCGCACCATCTCAGGTTCTGAGAGCTTCAGTCCCCCTTCGACTAGCAAATGGCGCAACGTCTGAGCATGTCTTTTCGCCTCTGTCAAGCGCTCCTCAAAGCCATGCGCCAGTAAAGCCCTACCATGCGCATGTGCGTTATTCGTCAGACGCTGGAGCAACTCCACTTTCTCTTCAAGCGTCTTCAAAGCCATCCAGAGAGCCTTATCTAAGGATTCGGACTGCTCAAGCAACATGCTCTCCACGGAAAAGGCATGACCCACGCGACAGCGAAAACGTTGCAGACTTCCATCATGCATTTCCCAGAGCACGCCACCGCATTCGGGACAGGAAAAAACCGAGGGATTTCCGTTCAGCTCTTCCTTCTGGAGGTCATTTTTCTCCATGGTTGTAACCTTCTCTTCTTTCCACTCGCTAAGGGATACTGCCGGAACTTGCAAACTTCCATCTGTCACAGACTCATGTGCGAGACGAGTGAGAAGTGGTGCAATCTCTTTGAGTGGGAGCATGTAGTCGACATCCACGTACTCGCGAGCGCTTTGAGGCATACTTGCGTAGAGGGCATCCCGCGGATCTTGCACAACCGCGATACCACCTTCGCGTTTAATGGTGAAAAGCCCTGACGTTCCATCATCCAGGCCACCCGTAAGCACCACCCCCACGACGCGCCTCCCATAGGCATGCGCCGCCGAGCGAAAGAGGGGATCTACGGCGGGCCGATGCCGATTCTCTTTCGGCCCTCGTACGATATGAATACGCCCCTCCTCAAGCAACATATGATTATCTGGCGGGGCAATATAAATTTTGCCATACTCAATCGGTGCGTCATCAACTGGATGGACCGCTGGCAAAAGGCCAGAACGGCTCAAAATATCTGGCAAGCGGCTTGGACCATCGGCCGAGATATGCAAGACAATAAATAACGAGGCCGGTAGCGTCGGCGGCAAATCTCGTACGAGATGCATTAATGCCTCCACACCGCCCGCTGATGCTCCTATAACAATGATATCGTGACCTGCCATCTTATGCCCCAACTTTCAACCTCTATTTCCTGGCTTACTATAACCAGGTCTACAAAGAAATACACGATTTACTCACACAAAAAGTTTTCTCTCCCTCTGGCAAAATGTTACCTTCTATACAATTCTATTCGTGTTTCTTTCGAAGCTTCGATAACAACCTGTGCAGGTTTTCCAATACCTTTACCAGTCGAGCTACTTTCTGGCTCATGCAACCTTGCTCTGTAAAGAAAGGGAGACCTATGTTTTACAGTGATCCTCATCTCGCATATCCTGTGCGCGTCGATAAACCCAATCCTGTGTTTGCCAGAATGTTACAACAGGCCATCGGAGGAATCGAAGGGGAGATTCGCGTCATGATGCAGTACCTCTTCCAGGCCTGGAATTCACGCGGACCCGTCAAATATAGAGACATGCTCCTGAATACAGGAACCGAAGAGATCGGGCATATCGAAATGCTAGCGACGGCTGTAGCGTTGAATCTAGAGGGGGCGCCAACCCATATGCAAGAGCAGGCCATCACTCAGAATCCCGTTGTTGGCGCCATCATGGGTGGCATGAATCCACGCCACTTCATCAGTTCCGCGATGGGCGCCCTGGCCGAGGATAGCAACGGCAATCCTTTTAATGGCTCATGGATTGTCTCAACGGGAAACATCGCCGCCGATATGTACGCCAATGTAGCGGCTGAAACCTCTGGCCGCACCTTAGTTACACGCCTGTATGAGTGGACCGATGACCCTGGCATGAAGGATACGCTGTCCTTCTTAATCGCTCGCGATACCATGCATCAGAACCAGTGGCTGGCAGTCCTCGAAGAGCTTGAGCAACCGCTACCCGTTCCCAATGATTTTCCCCAGGCACAAGAGAAGACTGAGTTTAGCTATTCATACTTTGTGCAATCCTCAGCCCCCATTCCTGATCACGCACGCTTCACCGAAGGACCATCTGTTGACGGACATGGCCAGTTCAGTAAGGTAGAGGCCAAGCCGTTGGGGCAAATCCCTACCCTCGCCCCCGCGCCTCTAGAAGCGCACCCAAATGTACAACCTGGCGGGAAGGGGCAAGCGGTGACGGCAGGCACCCGAACTGGCGGCAAGCACAAAAAAGTGTAATCGAGAGAGGAGTGACAGAATATATGCACGAACTTGATAAGCAACATGACGATCAGGAGAAGAAGACCGCGCGCGCAAAGGAGCATTCAGAGCACCCCAAGGGCGATCAAAAGGCCCAGACGGGGCAGCCACCTGCGGGTATGGCAACTGATCCTGAAGCTACACGCGATCCCAACTATGCCAAACGCATAGAGGAGAAAACCAAAAAACATTAACATCAGCTCTTTTTAGGTATGAAAATAGGAAGTGAAGATACCGCAAACACCTTCACTTCCTATTCTCATGCCCAAAAAGAGTTGCAGATATGGAATAAACTATGTATATAGAACGTTTTCATACTTGCCCCCAATTTACCACTGAGCATTTAACAGATACATCACCCCATCATAGCTGTTGAGCAGCAGTTTTAAAAGCTTTAGGGCTCTTCGTCTTAGCAAGAAGAACCCCTGGACGCTCATTCATTGCATTTTTTATGCATTCGCTTTTCTACTGGCGAAAAGCCTTCTTACCATGAATAATTTTGATGATTTTCAAGGAGATTCTATGTCACACGTCATGACACCTCTGGAACGTGTGGAACAGATACCTCATGTTTCAGAACAAACACAGCAGGCACAGATATCTCCTCTCTCATATTCCACCGTTACGCCTCAGGATGAGAGGCTAACAAATGACTCGCCAGAAGAGTGGTTTTTGGAAGAGGGGGAGGAGGAACAAGATAATAACCAGCTTCCAGTTGAAGCTCAGATAGATACACCTCTTATAGAGGAACACACATCAGAACAATCAGCAAGCAAACCAGAGGTCGCAGACGACCTCTTAACCCTCTACCTCGGAGAAATGGGACGCTCTCCCCTTTTAAGTATCGAGGAAGAGATAGCCCTGGCCAAATATATCGCTCAGGGAAAACAGGAGGCCTGGCAGGCTGAGCAGGCTCACACGCTTCCCCGTCAACGTATTATGCGCCTGGCAGAAGAGGCTCGCGCACGCCTGATCGAGGCCAACCTGCGCCTCGTCGTCAGCATCGCCAGGAGGTATATGCATTGTGGATTATCGCTATCAGACCTGATTCAAGAAGGAAACATTGGTCTAATGACTGCGGTCGACAGGTTTGACTATACGCTTGGCTACCGCTTTAGCACCTATGCGACCTGGTCTATTCGCCATACAATCAGCCGGGCAATCGCTGATCGTGGTCGCACCATTCGCCTACCAGTCTATATCGTAGAGACAATGGGACGCTTTACCAAAACGCGTTCACTCCTCTTCCAGGAGCTGGGGCGTGAACCCGATATTCAGGAGCTGGCGCAAGCCATGGGAATGGATATCGAGGCCACACGTGAGCTCTTGCAACACCAGCAACGTACGCTCAGCCTGGACACGCCTCTCGATGACGAGAGCGAGATGTCGCTGGGCGACATGCTTGATGATCCCTATGCCGCAGTACCTGACGAGACAGTGGCTCATCAACAAATGAGTGCCTCTATCGGAGAGATGCTCGCGCATCTCAATGAGCGTGAGCGTTCAATTATCGAACTGCGCTACGGTTTTCGCGACGGCGAAAACCATACTCTCGCAGAGATAGGCGAGATGCTTCACCTCTCGCGTGAGCGAGTACGCCAGCTTGAAACAAAAGCCCTCGGGACACTTCGCCAGAGCTGCGATAGCCAGTTACAAGACTTCCTTCTGTGATACTCTCGCTCTCCTGAAAGGAGCGAGAGTATCTCTCTTATTACCCCGAACTTTTCTCCTCTAAATTGAGCGACTGCACCGCTACACATGGACATGAGCAGGAACCGCGCAAAGGTAGGGCAGATATTGCCCACGCAGGCTGTATGGAAGGCGCCCCACAATCAGCGTCCCTTCTTCCTCATGCTGCTCATGCTCAATATGGCCCCTACGATGGAAGAGATCTACCAGTTCACCTTTACTATATGGCACAGTTGCGCATATAGGCACCATATTTACCGCCAGCACCTGGGACATCTTCTCGCATAACGTATCCAATCCTTGCCGGTGTAAGGCTGAGATGGCTACCGCGTCGGGAAAAAACGATGTATCAATCTGCGGTGTTTTACCTAGCAAGTCTATTTTATTTAACGCCGTGATACGTGGTAAATGCTCGGCATGCAAATCTTTGAGTGTACGCAGCACCTCCTCATGCTGCTCATGCATATTAGGATGGCTGATATCAACGACTTCTAGCAAGAGATCAGCATCCGTCACCTCTTCGAGCGTGGCGCGGAAGGCTGCAACCAGGTCTGTAGGCAATTTCTGAATGAAACCAACGGTATCAGTAAGCAAGGCCTCCTGGTTGTTTGGCAACGTCAGCTGGCGTGTCGTCGGATCGAGCGTCGCGAAGAGCTTATCCTCGACGAGTACATTTGCGGCGGTCAGGGCATTAAAAAGGGTTGATTTCCCCGCGTTGGTATAACCGATCACGGCCACTACTGGAAGCGCATGTGAAGCGCGCTGCTGGCGGCTCACCTGGCGATGCTGACGGACCACTTCAATTTCACGTTTGATCTCACTCATACGCCGTCGAATACGACGCCGATCTATCTCCAACTTTGTTTCACCCGGACCACGCACACCTATCGCGCCCCCAACGTTCCACCACCTACACGAGAAAAGTTGATAGCATGCTCACTCAGGCGTGGTAAGCGATAGGCCAACTGTGCCAGCTCGACCTGGAGCAAGCCCTCGCGTGTGCGTGCATGCTGCGCGAAGATATCCAGGATGAGCTCCGTTCGATCAATCACACGGGCACGCAATTGATCCTCCAGGTTATGCTGCTGGGCTGGACGAAGCTCATCGTCAACCACAACAACATCGAATGCCAGCTGCCCCTCTAACGCCTTGAGTTCCTCAAGCTTGCCCTTTCCTATATAGGTCGCCGAATCAGGATGCTCCAATTTCTGCGTCATCATACCCACAGGTTCGGCACCAGCCGTTTGCGCCAACGTTGCCAGCTCTTGCAAAGAATCTTCAACACTCAAGAGCTGCCCTTCATTGCCTGCATCAACAGCTATAAGAAACGCACGCTCATTTCCTCCGCCTGTAGTTTGCGTATCTTCTCGTTGCGACATCTCTTCTTTCCCTCTCTACTATCAAAGTTCTATGACAACACAAATCATAGAAACATCACGCCAAGGAGAAGAGAGGAGTTCCATAAAGAGCCTGGTAGAGCGTATAAGATGCGCCGTGGTAGTCTGTGGCTACCACGGCGCATCTTATACGCTCTACCAGGCTCTACTCCCAGACTCTGGTCTCGTTAACCTGCTCCTTCGCCCGGAAAGCTTTCTCCAGGTCGATATTAAAGGTATTTGCCAGATCCAATATATAGCTCAGGACATCGGCGAACTCCTCTTCCAGGTCGACATCGCGCTGCTTTGCCTTCTCTTCGTACAACCCAGCCACCTTGCGCATAGCCTTGGCCAGCTCACCAACCTCCTCAATAAACAACACAAACTTCTCCGAGGGACTATCCTTTGTCCAGCCACGCTCCTGGCAGACAGCGGCAACGTAGTTTTGCAGATCATTCAATGCGGGCTTTTCGGGCAATTGTGCCATAAAATCACTCTCCATAAAAATAGTTTACATCGCTGTATGGAAACGTACCAATATCATTTCCTAGTGTCGCGCTTCTCTCTTTCTCCTCGTATTATAGCGGATCAGATCCCTCCTGATTGTCCACGACGAGCTCATCCTCCTCCGCTGGTAAGGCCAGGGTAACCTGCACCTCTTGGCCTGTTGGGGAGTCAATGGTCAGCGTCCCATTATGGGCAGCGGCAATCTTGTTTGCCAGGTAGAGTCCCAAACCCAATCCGGTCGACTGCGAGCCAGCCACGAAGGGATGAAAGAGCGTCGCCTGCAGATCTGCAGGGAGACCTGGTCCTTGATTGCAGACAGTCAAGACTACCCACGGTCCATCCATCCGTCGCTCGATGTGTATCTCCACGGTGATTGAAGTCTGTTTCGGCGTGTATTTCACCGCATTGGCGAGCACATTCTCAAGCAGTTGACGCAGTCGATCCGAGTCGGCAGAAAAGATGACCTTCGCAGGCGCGTGGATATGGATAGGCGTTTCTGACGAGTTAAAGGCACGAACCACTTCCTTTATCAGAGCCACGAGATCCATCGAGCATACAGTGATGGCAAAGATCCCTTGATTGAGCCGTGCTACATCAAGCAGATCGGAAATCACCCGTTCAAGTAGTCCCAGGGTGTGGTTCACGGCACTGACGTCACGAAGATCTTGCTCGCGCTCCTCTCGCTGTGCACGTCGTTGCAGTAGCTCAATGCGCCCTTTGAGGGGCGTGAGGTAATTGCGTAAGTCGTGAGCCATGATCGTGAGCAACTCCTCAGCCGCCAGACGTCGGCCTTGCTCCACTGCCTCGTGTTTCAACCGTTCGGTGAGTTCGGCTCGATGGATCACAATACCGATCCAGCGGGCAATGGCTTCCAGAAAGCGCAGGTCCTGCTCTGAGAAGAACTCGGGACGACTGGATACCACTAGCAATACACCTCGGCGAAGCGTCTCCACCTCAAAGACCGTCGCCATCTGCGACTTCACGCCGAGTCCGGTCTTCACTCCCACGAGTTCCTCAGGGTCCTGGTCGGTATGATGCGCGATGAAAGGGGTGCCAGTAAGAAAGACTTCGACGGTGCGTCCCCCATTGGCCAAGGGCAAGCGGTCCATTCCGATGGACCGCTGTTTCCTCCCCATCGGGGTATCGCTGGTCCCAAGGGCCACAAGCGTCTCATTGGTCGGGTCATGGAAGAAGATATCCACCTTATCAGCAGAGAGGACTTCTGCAATGAGGGTTGTTGCTTGATTGAGGGTCACTTTGACGTCGGTCGCTGACAGTTCCAGCAGTCCTTCAAGGGCGGTCAAATGCTGTTCCTGACGCTGATTCGCCTCTTCTTTGTCAAAAGAAGATTTCACTTCTGTATCCCTTTCTCCTCCTCTACAGGGTAATGTTCATTCTCTCCATGCGACAGCTTTCGCAGACAACCGAGTGCAGAGAACGTGAGCGGCAAACGAAAAGAGAAGCACGCGAAGGAAGTCCAAGCCTACAACGTGTATGAACATCCATACTCGTCCCTTGTTCTCTTTAAAGCACGTTCCTTCATCGATAACAGTTGCAGGGGCACATCCTCTCTTCCCCTTTGCAGTTAAGATACCCACTGCTGTAAGCATCCCCCAGTTTGGTGGTTCTTACTTCTAGGTGATTTTATCCGCCTGGCACAGTCTAATCGAGAATAATAGCGCCGCTTACCGCATCGACATGGATCTTGACAGCTGTTAGCGGCAGCTGGGCAGGCCCCTGCATGACTGCGGCCTGGTGGGTTGGGTCAAACTGCGCCCCATGACATGGACAAATCAGCAGTTTGCTGTCCGGATCGTAACCCACCTCACAACCTGCATGCGTACAAGTCGCATCGAAGGCCACAAATTGCTCCTCTGACAGGTGAATGAGCACACCAGGATCACCAGTGCTTGGGATCGTAAAATTCACGGCGCTATTGACAGGCACCGCCTTGACCTGGGCTATGGACGTACCAGAAGCAGCTTTTCCCGCGCTAGCAGTTCCGCTACTACTCGCAGCACCACTCGTGGTCGTTGTGTCTGGTCTACCAAAAACATGCAGCACCGAACCCAGAAACGCTAGGCCAGCCATACTTACGCTCCCCACAGCCAAGCCCTGCAGAAAGGTACGCCGCTTCTCACGCTGCTGCTGCGATGCCGAAAAACGCCGCTGTGATCCTCTGCGAACCGTCTCTGGCTCTGCAGCACGCCAGGTATTCATGCCAAGAATCAAGACACCCAGGGTACGCATAATCAGGCCTCGCCTGGTTGCACCTTGAGGGAAAAACACACGCTGCAGCCAACCGTCGAGAGTGGGGAGTCCCGTGCCAACAGGTCCCACAAGAAAAAGCGTCAGCCAGCTCCAAGCAAAAACGATGTCCGCCCCATAAAAGTAGGGATAGACATGCCAGCTTGCCGTTAATAAGAACAGAATACTCAAGACTATTCCGAAGAAAGACGCAGGACGGAAGAAGAATCCCACCAGCGTACCCAGGCCAATGGCCAGCTCGCCTAAAGCGACCGCCCAGCCAAATAATACGGCATGCGAAACTACCACTTTGACCAGGAGAAAATGCAGCGGCGAGCCCTGCGCAAAACCGATAATTTGATTACCAATATAACCCGGCGTCCCCTTGTGAAAAAACTGGGGATCCGTGAGCTTTTGCACACCAGCATACACAAAGGTCGCCCCCAGAAACAAACGTTGAGGGAAAAGCATCCACCCACTAATGGGTAAAGGCCTATCACCTGATGGTGCAGGGGAATCGGACCGGCTGGTAGGCATATGAAGCGTAGATTTATCAGCTATAGATGATGATGTATGTGGCGATTTCATCAAACAGACTCCAATCAGTTAAGACATGAGGATCTTATAAAAGAGTAAACAACAGTTCCGCAAGCTGAGCTTTTTTGCCCTGTTTAAAAGGGACTACAATTATCCCTAACTATATGAGCCAAAAATGAGAATACTATGAGAATATCCTCATAGGGAAGCCATATAGCCCTCTTTGGTTGCTTCCTTTCAGGCCTTCTCGCCACTACAATGCTTCGCAGGGGTATGGTATGAGGGGCGGTGTGTGCTGGCAGCCTGCGGCTGCCAGCACACACCACCCCTCATACCAAGATGAGCGCCACAGGCGCGAGGGGTCAAGTGCAGAAGTTACACATCGGGTTAAATGACTTCTAGAGCGTCGCTTTCAGGTAGAGTGGGATGAGGCACATGCGGCTCCGTTTGATACCAGTAGGCCACTGAGGCAATATCATCCTGTAGCGGCAAGTAACGCCCACCACGACGCCAGCTTAAGCCCTGAATGGTTACACGCAGATCCTCTTCAAAGCGAATAGGGTCCATAATATGCCAGCGGTACATGCCAAACCGCTGCTGACTACGATAGACACCATCTGGCTGTATGACCTGGGGCAGGCCCTGGAAAGGTGTAGAATATGTGCCATACTCCGTCGAGCGCGCGTCTACTTTCGATTCCAAAAAGCTGCGCCCCAGTGTCTCTCCATCAAAGACCACGTAGTCATTTCTGGGGCGCAGGAAACACCAGGCCCCACCAAAGTAGTCTTCCGTTCCTGTTCCACAGATAGTAGGAAAATCCTTATCGCCATCCAGGTAAAATTTCATCTCCCCTTCACCCCACCAGCCAGCATTATTGCTCTGCCAGGCAATATAGGTACCAACATAGTGACCCATTCCTCGAACGTTGTCCAGTAACGTATGCACTTCCTTATAAGGTAGAGGATTGCTTCTCCGCCATTGCGCATGAAAATAGGCTGCATCCTCAGGAACCTCAGTCAGGGTATAAGTGATCTGGTAGTAGAGAACGACCTCCCTTTCACTCAGGTTCTCAAGCGTAATCCGCGCTGACGCACGAAAAGGCATCTCCCAGTAGGAGTTCATGCCTCCCGAAGAGTTTACCGCGAGAGGCAGCGAGTTAATCTGGCAAGGTTCGCACCAACCACTGGCAAAGAAGTCGCCATAAGGAGTCTCGATAGAGGGATTCTCCTCGCCATCCCAATAAGCGCGCAAGACCAGGCTACGCCAGTTCCCCAGAAAGGTTGTCATCCACATATGCTGGATGGCTCCTGGCCCTCAATCTCAGCCAGCGTCACGCTGCTCCGTGACGGGATAGCAATTGAGGGTGAGATCTTCCATCCCTGACCCAGATCACGCGCGCTGGCAGCTCCCGTTCCCTCGGTCGCCATTCCCCCCTTGCCCTTCTCTCCAGTGAAGTTCTCAGCGCTGATTGAGCGCGTTTTGGCTTTGGAGAGCCGGGAAAGATTACCTAGCCCCATACCAAGCCCATTAAACTGAATATGATCTGTCATATCTCTACTTCCTTCCTTTGATGTGTCTACAGACAAGTATCGCATGCTCACATACAACGATACAAATAAACCATAGACACTAACATATACAAGGCCAGAGTCCTTTTAATGTCTCAGCTCACTACCCTGAGCGCCGCAGATACTACAGCCAAACAGGCTTGACGCAACGATCCTTTGGGTATACAATATTATTAGTAAGTAACAAACAAATAGTTAGCAAAGAAGAAAATGCTACTCACCTGGCTGCATGCTGCTAACAGATTCTGGACTATGCGCATTTCCGCTACGCATCGCCCCACAAGGAGCTCTGATGGAACTAGGTTTCTATACATTCGCCGATATTGCGTCGACCTCCCAAACAGAGGAGAAGATAAGCCCGGCACAACGCCTACGCAACCTTATTGAGGAGATTGAGCTGGCCGATCAGCTTGGACTCGACGTATTCGGAGTTGGCGAGCACCACCGCCCTGAATACGCTGTCTCGACGCCTGCGGTTGTGCTGGCTACCGCCGCTGAGCGTACAAAGAAGATTCGCCTGACGAGCGCAGTCACAGTCTTGAGTTCAGATGATCCTGTTCGCGTATTCCAGAGCTTTGCGACGCTCGATCTGCTCTCAGGTGGGCGCGCGGAGATCATGGCTGGTCGCGGCTCTTTCATTGAATCGTTCCCGCTCTTCGGCTATGACCTCGATGACTACGAGGAGCTCTTTGCTGAGAAGCTTGATCTCCTGCTCCGCCTCCGTCAGGAAGAGCATGTCACCTGGACTGGAAAGCACCGTCCCGCCCTGGATGGACTCGGCGTCTACCCACGCCCTCTGCAAGAGCCTCTGCCGGTCTGGGTCGCCGTTGGTGGCACTCCTGCCTCAGTGGTACGCGCGGGAACTCTTGGTCTGCCTCTGGCGCTGGCAATCATCGGAGGAGAACCAGCACGTTTCGCACCACTCATCAAGCTCTACCGTGATGCAGCCCGGCGCGCTGGACACGACGCAAGCACCTTGCCCGTAGGCATCAACTCGCATGGCTATATTGCCGATACCTCGCAAGCGGCGAGAGATGAGCACTCCCAATACTATATCCCCATGATGAACAAGCTGGCAGTGGAGCGCCGCTGGCCCAGGATGGGTCGGAGGGAATACGACTCGGCCTGCTCGCCGCGAGGTGCCCTGGTGGTTGGCAGCCCAGAGGAAGTCATCGACAAGATCCTCGCACAGCATGCGATCTTTGGACACCATCGCTTCCTTATGCAGGCGAGCGTTGGCGCGATGCCTCATCGCCAGATCCTGCATGCCATCGAGCTCTTCGGCACCAAAGTCGCCCCTGTCATCCGGCGCGAGACTGGCTCTCCCTCCACCCCGGCCTTGCCCCTGGTCGATACCCATCCATAAGCTATCAATACATAGGGAGTGTAGGCGTGTATGGCGGGCATCTGCCCGCCATACACGCCTACACTCCCTATGTATTTGAGCGCCGCAGACGCGAAACGTTAAGTAACAGGCCGACCTTCTTTATTCATAAATGGAAATATACTATTCATGGTGATAAAATACATTTATTCAGCTACCCTCCCATAAACGCAATAGTAAAACGGATGTGTTTTCTTTCTATATACGAAACACATTACTCTTTTTATGGAGGTAGTGCGCCAGAACAATATGGCAGTAAAAACCATGTTATTTTGTAGTAAAGAGATGACCGAGAGGTGCGCGGATGCTCTCTCTCACTCCCCAGGAGACGTTCTTCAAGGAGGATGCTATGTCTCGCTTGACACAGAAAATTGCTTCCCCACTCATCATCGTTCTGTTTATTTTGAGTGTGGCCTCGCTCGCGGCCAGTTATCCCTCGCGGGCATACGCCGATAGTCAGGATGTACGTGTCTGGTTGACAACACCTGATCAGAGCAATCTGCTCAAAGAGCAACCAGCTCTTTCATTCTCTAATCACGCCGACCCCGGTACCCCTACGATTACCATCAACACAAAGCAAAAATACCAGAGCATAACCGGTTTCGGCGCATCCCTGACTGCATCGTCGGCAGTCGTTCTCTCACAATCCAATATTGACCAGAAGCAGGTGATGCGCACACTCTTCGATCCCCACCAGGGTATTGGGCTAAGTTATTTACGCCAGCCAATGGGATCATCTGATCTGGCACCGCCCCTGGATGCAAGCAAGAATTGGGTGGGAGAGTACACCTACGATGATATGCCTACGGGACAGACAGATCCCACACTCAGCCATTTCTCGATTGCGCAGGATGATCGCTATCACATTACCTCACTCTTGAAAGAGGCCCTGCGCATTAATCCCCAGCTCAAAATTATGGCAACCCCCTGGTCGCCGCCCGCATGGATGAAGCAACCCGGAAATAGTTGGGGCCATTGCACCAACTGCGATGGGGGAAATCAGGGCTTCTATGATGGGAGCAATAGCTGGGATGATACGCCCAATGACTATGTATCCATTACCTTTAACGGCACACAGATCAAGTTCTATGGCGTTGTCGGTACAGACCATGGCATCGGCGCCTTCTCCATCGATGGGGGTTCCGAGACGATGGTTGACTTCTACGCGCCCACCAATGCTGGCAACACACTGGTCTACACCAGCCCGGCCCTGAGCGCGGGCCAGCATACACTGAAGGTTCGGGTCACTGGTCAACAGAGCAGCAGCGCGCACTGGAACGGTATTAACCCTGATCGCGTCGATATTATCTCAGCGAGCGGCGTTACTACCGTCGATGACAATGTACAGGGTTCGGGGCTCAACCAGTTCTCCTATGGCGGCTCTGGCGTCGCCAGTATCAACCAGGGCTATCTAAACCCGAAGTATTACCAGGCCTATGCTCAGTACTTCGTTGCCTTCATCAAGGCCTATGAGCGCGAGGGCATTCCAATCTACGCGATCACGCCACAGAACGAGCCACAGAATGGCAACTATATGCCAACCATGCTCCTGCCCGCGACCAGCCAGACTGCCAACGACACGACCATTGGCAATGAAGCGGACTTCATCACGAACCTGGCAAGTGCCTTCCAGCAGAGTCATGTTCAGACCAAAATTCTGGCCTTTGACCACAACTGGGACACACCAGAGTATCCCAGCGCCATCCTGAATAGCCCCGCTGGTAAGTACGTAGATGGGATCGCATTCCACTGCTATGGTGGAGATCCGAGCGCGCAAGATCAGTTCTACGGCCAGAAAGATATCTACGAAACCGAGTGTTCGGGAGGACAGTGGGAGAATAACAGTAATCCTACCTTCGCCGCGACCCTTCAGGATGTCATGGAACTGGGAATTGGCTCAACGACCCATGGTGCAAAAACGGTTGTACGCTGGGGCCTGGCACTTGATCCCAACGGTAATCCGCACCTGGATACGGCTGGATCATGTGGTACATGCCGGGGCGTCATCTCAATTGCCGCGGATGGAAGCGTGACTAAGAACTCTGACTATTATGGTCTGGGACATTTCAGCAAGTTTGTTGCTGCTGGCGCCTGGCGTATCGCCTCAACCACCAGCAGTAGTAACCTTGAGAACGTCGCGTTTCTTAACCGGGATGGAACACGCGTGCTGGTTGTCTACAACCATAACGCGAGTAGTGCTGGAGCAACAACCTTCCGGGTACAAGTAGGTCACAAAAACTTTTCGTATACACTGCCCGCTGGCGCGGCTGTCACCTTTACGTGGCATGAGGAAGAGGAATAAAATATGCACCCGCTCTATCCAACTCTCTTGAGAAAAGGGAGACAGAAAACGGCGTGATTCCACGCTGCTAAATCCCCATAAAGGGCTCAGGGCATGCGTCTACATATAACGATCATCATATGTAGACGCATGTCCTCCTCCATATTCAAGATTTGGTAAAGGAGAAGGCTCGACCTTTTCTGTTACCTTACCCTATCAGCAAGTCGAGGAGCAACCTTAAAATAACAAAGGAGCGAGCATTTTATTTTGGCGCGCTTTATGATATGCTACATTTGGCAGTAAAGAGCAATAGGGGCTATAGATATTTCCAGGGAGCGCATGTAGCATGACTGATTATATTGGGCAGCAGCTCGGCAATTACCAACTCACACGTCTTGTAGGAGATGGAGCATTTGCCCAGGTTTATCTAGGAGAGCACATCTATCTCGGCACACAGGCCGCAATCAAAGTGCTCGATACGCAACTGACAAGCGACCCGGTCGACTGGTTCCGCACCGAGGCTCGCACCATCGCGCGCCTGGTGCATCCAAATATCGTGCGCGTCCTGGACTTTGGTATAGAAGGCAATACTCCCTTCCTCGTCATGGAATACGCGCCCAATGGCACACTTCGTCAACGTCACGCCAGCGGCAGCCCCCTCCCACTGCCAACTGTGGTTTCTTATGTGAAACAGATAGCCGAAGCCTTACAATATGCTCACGATGAAAAGTTAATTCACCGCGATGTAAAACCAGAGAATATGCTGCTGGGGAGACGCAATGAAATCCTTCTGAGCGACTTTGGTATCGCGATGATGATAAAGACATTTAAAGACGGAAATGTAGAGGATGTGGCAGGAACCCTGGTATACATGGCGCCGGAACAACTACAAGGGAAGCCACAAACAGCCAGTGATCAATATGCTTTGGGCATCATCACGTACGAGTGGATCACCGGCGAACGCCCATTCAATGGTTCGCCAACAGAAGTGCTCTCACAGCACCTTCTTGCCCTGCCACCCCCATTGCGTAAAAAGGTACCGACCATTGCCCCTGCCGTCGAGCAGGTCGTCATGAAGGTGCTGGAGAAGGCCCCGGAGAAGCGCTTCCGCAGTGTACGAGAGTTTGCACTCGCCCTGGAACAAGCCAGTCGCTACCAGGCACTCACTCCTAGCAGCCAGTATGGGGCTTTCGCTCCTGAGCAGGGAAGTCTGGAGGGCGGCACGAGCCAGGCAGTTGCAGCCCCCTCTTTTTTCGAGGAACCCGTTCCCGCCGTGGTAAAAAATACGACGCCCCCGCCTCCTTCCATCCTGCCTCCTCTGAGACCCGCCAGACCAGGCGAGCCTACAGGAACGGTTCTCTGCAATTATCGCGGGCATCTCCAGGGCGTACGCTCTCTCTCGTGGTCACCCGATGGTACACGTATTGTTTCCGCCAGCCATGAGAAGACAGTCCACATTTGGAATGCTATGACAGGTTCCACGATTAATATTTACAATGATCAATCCAATATCATCGATCTCGTGGCCTGGTCGCCTGATGGTACGCGCATTGCCATGGTTGGGGCTAATGCACACATCCAGGTCTGGGATTTCGCCACTAATCGCCTGGTCGCCTCCTACCGTGGACATCTGGGGAACACCGTCAATGCCATTGCCTGGTCGCCTGGGCAATTCTTTCTCGCGTCCGCCGCAAGTGACGGCAAAGTACATGTGTGGGATGCGATGACGGGTCGACTCATTACCATCTATCAAGGACACGCTGGCAGTGTCAATATGCTGGCCTGGTTCCCCGATGAGGCTTCGGCGGCCCCTGGACGCGATTACCGCATTGTCTCCGGTGGCGATGATCGTTCGATACAGATCTGGGACGCCTTCACGGGAACAAACATTACGCGCCATCAAGGGTATCCAGCAAGGGTTACAAGCGTTGACTGGTCGCCAAGGGTCTATTCATCTTTGTCTCTTGGATCAAGTTTTTCAGCGAGTATCCTCAATAGCTCACGTGTTGGTTGCGGCAGAGACGATGGGATGGTACAGATGTGGGACACGGCAACCAACCGGGAGGTGCTCAGCTATCGCTATGCCGCTCCCATCTCCGTCGTAGCCTGGTCGCCCAATGGGGCACGTTTCGCCTATGGCGGTAAGGACGCAAAAGTCGAGGTGTGGGATACCAGGACAAACCTCAGGCTCTTCACCTTTTCCCATGCGTCCCCCACACAGGTCCTGGCCTGGTCGCCCAGTGGCAAGCACATCGCCTCTGGTGGAAGTGATGGCACCATCCAGGTATGGATCGCGCCCTGATGGCACGACCCATACCTGGATGGTGCCATTTGCTAGGAGCAGTCTGAATTTCACCCGAGTCTCCATCTGGAAACGCTCAGAAGCTGTGAGATGGAAGAGGGGAGCCGGCATCTCCGCCAGTTCTCCAGGCGCGCCAACAGAAAAATCGATGAGCTCGCGCTCCTGCGTCTGGGAGAGGTGCCAGGGGCTTTCCACACATCTGTTGGAAGCGGCGAGGCGTAGGTGCGCCCAAAGGGGTGCGAACGCACCCAGGAACCACTACCAGGCTTTCGTTCAAGCTACTGCTCTTGCTCCAGGAGTTGATACGCCGCGATGACGGTGCTACGACTGATACCCCACGCTGTCGCCAACAAGCGCTCGGCTGGAAGCCGTGTTCCTGGAGCAACATCCCCACGCTGGATCAGCCTCTGAAGGGCAGCCGCCAAACGGCGATATAATGGCCCTTTGCCTGTTGACCAGGGCCCAAGGAGATGGACAATCTGCTGAATCTCCATTTTTCATACCAATCTTTCTTCAATTGGATCTATTTTTTCAAACCACATTCTTTTATAGTGGATAGCAAGCGAACCTGTCAAGTCCGCAAATACGCAAGAAAAAAAGGAAAAACAGATGTGGTTTCGTATTCTGGTGCTGGCTATCGGTGGTTTTGCGCTCGGAACAAATGGTTTTGTGGTGGTCGGCATTTTACCTGAGATCGCTCATGAGCTCCACGTGCCGATTGACCTGGTTGGTCAACTGGAAACCGTTTTCGCGTTGACCTATGCGCTGGGAGCGCCTGTGCTGGCTGCTGTAGCTGGCAATATCGCGCGCAAGCGTTTATTGTTATTTGGCCTCCTGCTGGTGGTCATGATGAACCTGCTGGCTACGGCTATCCCCAACCTGGCTGTCTTATTCGTCACGCGCATGCTCTCGGCCATAGGTGCGGCTCTCTATACCCCCACCGCATCCTCAGTTGCCGCCTCTCTCGCGCCTGAGGAAAAGCGCGGGCGGGCCCTAGCGCTGGCGATGGCAGGGTTGACACTGGCGATGGTCCTGGGGGTACCGCTGGGCATCTTTATTAGTTCTACGTGGGGCTGGCACATGACCTTTGCGTTCATTGCTTGCCTGAGTGGACTGGCCTTTCTTGGCATTCTCGTGCTCTTCCCTGCCATTGCCAATCCGCCCAAAATTGGGCTGCGCACCCGCCTGACTCTCTTACGCCGACCTGTGTTGCTGGTAACCTTGTTGAACACCGCTCCGTGGGTCCTGGGGTACTTTATCATCTACACCTATCTCAGCTCTTTCTTGCAGCAAGTCACCCACCTGGACGGAGTCGGAATCAGCAAAATGTTCCTGCTCTTCGGCCTGGCGGGGATCGTGGGAAATGCCCTGGCAGGATATAGCACGGACCGTTGGGGAGCAATGCGTACGCTGGTCCTGGCCTCGCTCGCCCTGGGACTGATCCTCTGCGCATTCCCTTATGTCGCCACTTCGTTCGCCGGAGCAGCCGTGCTCATCCTCATCTGGGGAGTTTTTGACTCCATGACTATCCCTCCTCAGCAGCATCGTCTGCTGGCACTGACCACAGAAATACCTGGCGTGATTCTCTCGCTCAACAGCTCGGTGATCTACCTCAGTAGCGCGGGCGGGTCAGCACTGGGCGGATTGCTTATTCATTTCACCTCTCTCACTGCACTCGGTTGGGTCGGCGGCATCTGTCAATTTCTTGCGCTGGGCGTCCTGTTCTGGAGTTCGCACCTAATGAACAAAGCTCAGCAAAAAGAGTCGAAAAGAAAGGAAGAACCATGTCCGGCCAGCATGTCCGTCTCACAATGACCCCATTCCTCGCTTACTATCACGTTGATGTCTTCAGCGCCCGCTCATTTACGGGCAACAGTCTGACTGTCTTTCCAGCCAGCGAAGGATTGAACCGCGAGCAAATGCAGCGTATTACTCAGGAGATGCACCATTTTGAGTCAATCTTTCTCTGTGAGACGCCTTCTGCTTCAACGGTCAAAGCGCACGTTTTTGATCTGCAGGAAGAGCTTGAGTTCGCGGGTCATCCGCTCTTAGGTGCGGCTAGCGTTCTGCATGAGCTGAACAGCGCGGAGGAATCCCGCACCTGGAATTTCATTCTCCCGCAAAAGACCGTACAGGTGACGACGAGGCAAGATGGAAACCATTATCACGCGCTCCTCGATCAGGGTCAACCAACATTTTTCGGCGAGGTAGAGCAGGGGCTGGCTGGCGAACTGCTCACGGCGCTGAACCTGACACCAGCTAATCTTGCTGCTGAGCTCCCCCTGGAGGTCATCAGCACTGGGCTGCGCTATCTGATCGTGCCTATCAGACAGGGACTGGCGCATGCTCGGATCGTGCATCCCGCCTTTGAAGAGCTCCTGGCAAAGGCAGGCGCGCAGTTCGCCTATGTGCTCGACGTTCCAACCCTGGAAGGCCGGCACTGGAATAACGATGGGCGACTTGAGGATGTCGCGACAGGGAGCGCCGCCGGAACAGTTGGTGCGTACCTGGTAAAGCATGGCCTTGTCCAATCAGACCAGGATTTCCTGCTCCACCAGGGACGTTTCACCGGCAGACCCAGCCAGATGCTCATTCGTATTAAGGGACAGCGTGACGCTATCCAGGCGGTACTGGTAGGCGGCGATGTCTCGCTTGTCGCGCAGGGAAGGCTGCTTTCCCTCCCTGGCGAATCTGTGAACAGAAACTGATAGCTCTGCTCACAGATGCTCTTTCTCAAAGGGGAGATACATTCAGAGAAACGGAGAACATAATGAATCGTGAAGGATTGAACAGCCCAGAAATCGAAGCGCCCGTTGGTCCATTTTCTCATGTCGTCAGGACTGGCGACTTGCTGTACATTTCTGGGCAGACTGGACAGAGGTCGCACACTGGCACACCAATTGGAAACGACATTGCGGAACAGACGACGCAAATCTTCGAGAACCTCAGAGCGGTCCTGAGGACAGTCAATTGCGATTTGAGCCATATCGTCAAGGTGACGGTGTTTCTCACAAATATAGATGATTTTGCCGCCATGAACGCCGTGTATGCCCGCTATTTCGATCCCCCTTATCCCGCACGCTCGACCATTGCGGTCAAAGCGCTTCCGCTCAGTGCGCTGGTAGAAGTTGAATGTATCGCGAAGGTGGAAGATGAAAATACCTCTGATGGAAGCGAAAGACCATCTTTGTAGCCTTGAGGGAGCCTGACGGAGGAAAGCCCAGGATACGATAAAAACCACTCATAGTGATAGATTTTTATCCGTATCCTGGGCTTTCCTCGAGTGTTCAAGCAAACCTGGACTTCCTCCGCTCGCCAATATTGGTTATGCACGGCGCGCGCGCGCTTTGGCGGCCTCTTCCTCGCGATTCTTTGGTGAAGCGTGCGTCTCCAAAGAATCAAGGAGCGTACTGGTGATGACTGCTATCTCAGCAACGGCGGCATTGAAGGCGGCTTCATTGGCCTGCGATGGCTTATTATAACCGCTAACCTTGCGCACAAATTGTAAAGCCGCCTGGCGAATTTCTTCTTCAGTCGCCGGCGGCTCAAAGTTAAAGAGCGCCTTGATATTTCTACACATATGTCTCCCCTCGTTTCCCAGATCAATTCTCTACTACATAGGTATTCTCACCAACAGCAGCCAAATCGGAAAAGGGGGTCTAGGGGGTTTCCCCAGCCCCTTTTTCTTTCTTTTCACTCATCCTATAGAATAGGCTGTTAAGAGAGTCACATACGCAATGATACGCACCGATGCCGCGATAATCGTCATAAAGGCGAGCTTTGATTGAAGTATGCCCGGTATGTTGAATGCATAGCCAATCACCAACACCAGAAAACCAAGGCTCATGATCAAGCTAAAACGGGTAGATTTTGACACATAAAGTGTGGCATACCGGACGAAGGCGCAGGTATAGATAATCATGCGGCAGGCATTGAGCGCCAGGGATACCTGGGGTCCGGGAACCGGCGGGTAGAATGGCGTTAAAAGTATCACAATAAGGAAGAGCGCCATCTCAACTACCTGCCAACGTTTGAGCTGCTGCATCTGGTCATGAGACTTCACCAGAGAACTTAGAAAGATAAAGAGGCCCCCACCACATGCACCAAACGACCTCGCCCAATCCGTCGCGAATGTGTTGCCTCCAATATGCGCCTCGCCAACAGTACCGACAAATGTACCTAAAGAAATAGAGGCCATGGCAAGCCCCAACACAAAGAGCATATCACTACGAGACAGCCTGTAGACATAAAAAGCTCTCAGAGAAATAATGAGACAGACAGTGCCAATTGGAATAGACATCAAATTTGCAATTTGACTGATCATAAAACTACTTCCCCCTGATTAATATGTACTACTTCTCCGAAAACCCTGAGCGCGCTTGTCCCCGAATGGGGGTTGGGTTTCGGCATAAGATCGGAGTTCGCGTCTCTAGAACAGCGAATCAATAGTGGAAATCCCCTCGAGAGGCTTTTCGTCCAGCGTAGAGAGCTGAATTTTCTGCTGATGGAGTAAATAACGAAATGCCTCAGCACCCTCTTGTGGTCCAAAAGCGAGGCCTTTCATGAGATCGGCCATGGTCTTGCGCCCATCAATTGCCGCATAGAGACGCCTGGCGTTTTTGTCCTCAAGAATCGCTGCATTCGCGAATGGGTTATCCGCCTGAAACGCCTCCAGGTCTTGCGCGCGTCGTGGCACAATATCTGCGAGCGTCAGGCCTGAAAAAAACTTCCTTGACAGCTTATCGAGAGTTGGCGACAAGAGAGCATCAGGAGCGGCAAGAAAGCGGCGATTGATCAAAATACGCAAGGCCTGCTCTAAAATAAAGGCGATGGCGCGCTCCTGCTCTTTTGAGAGGGGAGCTTGTGAGAAGAATGAGACAATTATGGTCAGAGGCGTGGGACTCTGCTTTCCCTCCGGCTCTCTCCTCGCGGGAGGGAGCAGCATCTCATGCTGCAAAAAATATCCAGCCCAATATTGTAAGCCATAGCGGGTCAAGAAGGAGGCCAGTACAGGAGAGAAAACATCTGCAACAGGGAGAGATGCTATACCATGTTGCTCCAGCAAGAGACGATCCACCACAGATACTATATACTGATTTATTGTCGCCTGTTGCGGTAAAGATGGGAGCTGGCTCGCGCTCGCACGCGTCTCAGCATGCAACTCTCCACTACGATCCAATTGCATTGTCCAGAACTGGACAACAGGTATGCCCAAATATTGTCCAATCTTGTCCGACAACCAGAGCAACACTTCATCTACGTGATGCATGGTAATCGTTGCTTGCAAAAGCTGAGCCACGAGAGAAATCGGCTGCTTTCTCTCTCCCATTGATCGAGATGGGTCAGGTACATGATGCTTATCTTGCATAGATGCCTTTCTATACAGGCGTGA
The DNA here is from genome assembly GCF_016587395.1 of Ktedonobacter sp. SOSP1-52. Taxonomy (NCBI): domain Bacteria; kingdom Bacillati; phylum Chloroflexota; class Ktedonobacteria; order Ktedonobacterales; family Ktedonobacteraceae; genus Ktedonobacter; species Ktedonobacter sp. SOSP1-52. The sequence continues at coordinate 367,688 of NZ_BNJH01000006.1, read as the reverse complement.
ATGATACCGGCCACGGAAAAATCCAGCGTCTGTGATTTTCTACAAGGGATTGTTGTATGAAAAGTAAACGCCACGGTTGCTCTTTTTTATCGGAAAGCTAATTACTTCTTCTGGGAAAACCCCGGGCGCGAACGCACCCGGGGTTTTCTCAGAAGAAGTAGACGTAAACATGGGTTTACATATGCTATATACTATCGGAAGTAGATAACGTCGTAGCTTGTAAGTATGAAGATATTTAGACAGGAAATACTCACAAGTATTGCATGAGGACGAGAGAAGTACATGCCGAAACAAACCACCCACCTCCCTACAAAGAGCCAGCGTCAGCAAGAGCGCCGTGAGAGACAGCGCCTCGAGAGAGAGAGGCAGCTACGCGCCAGGCGCAACCGGAACATTATCATTGCCACTGTTATTGTTGTGGCCCTCCTGGCAATTGGTGGCGTCACCTGGACATTATGGAAACCTGCTCAGGCCGCCAACTCCGCCAGCACCTCCGCAACAGCAACCGCTGCCAGCAATACGAATACCAGCGACAACCCCTTGTATCCCTCCGTTAATGGGATCGCTTGTCAGGGCAACGAACAGCTCGACTACCATATCCATGCTCATCTATCCATCTATATTAATGGGCAGCAGGTCCAAGTTCCTCAATCTATTGGCATTGCCAGCGACAACTCCTGTATTTACTGGCTCCATACCCACGATACTTCGGGCATCCTTCATATTGAGTCGCCAAAGACCAAAACGTATGCGTTGGGCGACTTCTTACAGATCTGGCATGGGCGCTTCCCCGAATTGCAGTATCCCGCCCAGCTCAGCCAGACCAGCGGCTGGACTGTCTACGTAAACGGCAAGCAATATAACGGCGATATCAACTCAGTCCCTCTGAATGCTCACGCTTTGATTACCCTGGCCTACAACTCACCCGGCATCACTCCCGATACCACGTACAACTGGCAGGGCTTGTAATCTGCAACTCGCGCCTGCGGCGCTCGCCTAGATAGTAGATGTGGTGCGTGCGGGCGGCCACTGGCCGCCCGCACGCACCACATCTACTACTCAAAGTAACTTGCATACGGGGCTATTTAATTCGTTGAGGTGCTAGCCAGCCAGTGTAAGACGTTGGCGCGGTGCTCTTCATAGTGCTCATAGGTATCGCCAGCGATGGACTCCCAGACTACATTCCCTTGCTCGCGCCAGGGGAAAGGCTCGTTCAAGGACTGCTCACTCAAGCCCTCAAGCGCGCCGAGTACACCCTGGTATCCCTCCTGTAGATTGGCGAGCACCTCCTTTAGAGAGCGATCCTTGTTCTGCTGATAGAAATGTTCATTGATCTCATCCTCCGTCTCCAAACCAGGGGCGAACGCGTCCGGTTTCTGACCAGTAGGTATCGCTCGCAGGGAAGCTAGCAAATAGTTTTGCCAGACCGCAAGATGGGCCAGGTTATCCTTGACGGACCAGGCCCCGTTGACTCCCGGCGTGGTCGCTTGCTCCTCACTCAAAGAGCTTACAAGCTCCATCAACTGCCCATAGCTCTGCTGAATATGCTCTTGCAGATCCTTCTTTTGCATATGCTCTGACATAGAAAAGCATCCTTTCACTTTATAGTAATGGTCATTACTCTCTAATGATACTGTCAAAAGCGGATAAGGTCATTCCTGATAGCAGCTTCAAAAGACTCTTGACAGAAGAAAAATACACAAGGTATACTTGATTTGAGACCGATTGGTCTCAAAAATTTGCCACAAAAACAAACCGATCGGTCTTATTATTGCCAGCCCTCTCCCGCCTACGGAGTCACGACAAAGGAGAAAATCGTGCGCAACACTGTTCTATCTCCCTCGCCCCATCAAAAAACAATCATAACGGCTGCCGGGCCAATTTACCTGCGCTCCCACTGCTCGCCCCTCTTTATCCAAGAGCTTGAGCCAGATAGTGGCATGCGTGCCTTTACGCGCCTGCCGGAGCATGAACATGCGCTCCTCTTGCAGATCGCGGAGCGGGAAGATACAATGCTCACCATCGCCTATACACCGGCTGGCACCATTGTTGGACACATTGCCCTCTGCCCGGTTGACACCTGGTGGCAAAATCTGGAGGCTGCCTATGAGATCGGCCTGGAGGTCAGCTCCAACTGGCGGCAGCTTGGCATCGCACACCAGCTAATGCAACTGGTCTTTACGGAGACAGCCTATGAGGAGATCATTGTGCTGGGTATGGGACTCTACTGGCACTGGGATATGGCTGGCCTGGGGCTGAGCGCTTTCAGGTACCGCGAGATGCTGGAACGCTTCTGCGCGGCCTATGGCTTCACAGAATATCTGACCTCTGAACCAAATATTCGCATGCACCCGGCCAATATCTTCCTCGCCCGCCTGGGCAAGAATACCGAGCAAGCATTAGTCAAGCAATTCTTTGCTTGCCTGCTTCGCTCAAATACACTGCCAGGGCTATAAGGAATATGCCCGGAAGGAGCAAACAATGAGTAAAGGGAGTGAGACGCGCAAAATGATCCTCGCCCGCGCGGCCCCCGTTTTTAATCAACAGGGCTACGTCGGCTCCTCGCTTACAGACCTGATGCGCGCAACTGGCCTCGAAAAAGGCGGTATTTATAACCACTTCTCTAACAAAGAACAACTGGCACTCGAAGCCTTCGAGTACTCCCTATCCCTGCTGGAACAAAGCATGCGGCAGGCATTGCAGGGAAAAAAACACGCCCTTGACCGCCTGCTGGCCCTGTTGAAGTATTTTCAGGGTATCATCGAAGATCCACCAGTGGAGGGAGGCTGCCCCATTCTAAACCTGGCTGTAGAGGTGGATGATACCAACCTCATCTTACGTACCCGGGCGCGCCAGGCCATGGACAGGCTCCAGGAGACGCTACGGCGCATCATTATACGAGGGATCGAGCGCCAGGAGTTACGCGCAGACATCGATATAGAAACCTGGATCACAACCTGTATTGCCACTATGGAGGGTGCGATCATGCTCAGCAAGCTCTACCAGGATCCTGTCTATATCCGCCGCGCCGCCTCCTCCATGGAGGCAAGTATTAAGTATACTCTCGCCCTGCCTTCGCCTTCCTAGCGCTCAGAAGCTAGCCTTCAGGAGGAATTTCGCCGGAGCCGCGCATGATAAGCCGGGTGGGAATGATCACACGCTGGGGCGGGCGCTCATCGCCCTGGATACGCGCGAAGAGCAGTTCGGCCGCCTGGCGCCCCATCTCGGCGGCATCATGTGCAATCACCGTGACTGGCGTTGGCAACATATCCGCTAGCTCGAAATCGTCGAAGCCAACAAACGCCAGGCGACGCGTGATACCACGCAAGGCACGCAGCACCGCGACGCTAATACGGTTACTGGTAGTAAAGACCGCGGTCGGAGGATGCGGAAGATTCAACAGGCGGTGTGTCGCCGCAGCTGCCTTCTCAGCATCATCGCAACCAAAGCAGAGCAGGTCGTCCTCAAGGATAATTCCCCAATCGGTCAGCGCGGTACGATAGGCCGCGACGCGCCCTGAGCCTGTATAGACGGATGGATCACCACAGATCAAGCCAATACGCCGATGCCCCTGGCACAAGAGATGCTTCACAGCCGTATAGGAGCCCCCATAGCTGTCCAGCAAGATCATATCCACATCCAGATTCGCTGGCGGACGGTCCACAAAAATCACCGGTGTCCCTCGCTCCATTTCGCTCTTCAGGTAGGAGTGGTCGGAGCCAGCAGGAACGATCAGCAAGCCTGCAACCCTGCGATGAGAGAGCGCACTCACCTGCTCGCGCTCACGCTGCGGATTCTCCTCCGAGTTACTGAGGATAAGCATATGATTATAACGCCTTGCGACATACTCAACGCCCTGCGCAAGCTGCGAATAGAAGGGGTTGGCGATGTCTTCGATGACCAGGCCAATAGTAGAGGAGGTCTGGCCCTGACGCAGATTGCGTGCCAGGTCGTTGCGCCTGAAACCAAGCAACTTGATGACGGCCTCGACCCGCTCCCTGGTGGCCTGGGTCACACTCGCCTCCTTATTCACCACACGCGAAACAGTCTTGAGGCTAACACCCGCCATCTCCGCCACATCCTGCATGGTTGGTCGCAACTTATTTCCCTCAGTATGCAGAGGCTCTAAAGAGGTGAGAGGGAGGTTAGTACCTTCCTGCCTCGCCAGTCGTTTCTCTGACAGAGAGAATTCCGTCTGCTCGTTACTCACTGCAAATCCTCCGGATCCGCTTTTTATCTATAAGTATAACCTAAAATTTCTTCTTCAACCTCTTGACAACGATGTCATTTGCATGGTACAGTAATGACATCGTTGTCAAACATATAGTAGAGCGTATAAACGCTTGATGACATCGTTGTCATTACTATTAAACCAGAATGGCACACACTTGTAAAGTGTCAGGTGATCAATGCATGATGCACCTGTAGAATTGTTATTTTTAGAATTGTTACTGCGCTGATTCAAAGAGGTGATCAACTTGGATATGAGCGTTCACCAGGAAACAGCAGGCGTGCGAGACGATGCTAATGTGACGCAGCAACAGGCAAAGAATGCTCCACAGAAGCAGGGAGGCAGGCAAAGCGCTCTACATCGTAGACGCTGGAATGGGAGGGAGGCCCTGGCGGGTTATCTCTTTATTCTCCCCTCTATCATTGGCTTCATGGTCTTTGTCCTGTACCCACTCGTGACCTCAGTGTACTATTCATTGACAAAGTGGGATGGCGTCACAACCCCGGTTTTCGTCGGCCTGAAAAACTATATCTACATCTTTACCAAAGATCCATCGTTTATTCCTACTCTCAAAGCCACGGGCCTCTTCGCCCTGCTGAGCGTTCCCTCGTCGCTGATTTTTGGCCTGTTACTAGCAGTGCTGCTCAACCGTAATCTTCCTGGTATCAAGCTATTTCGCACGGCCTTGTACCTACCAGCGATTCTTCCCGCCATCGCGACCCTGACGCTGTGGAAGTTTATCTACAATCCGCAGATCGGCCTGGCAAACCAGGTTTTGAGCTTCTTACACCTGCCCACAAGCACCTGGCTCTCCAGCTACACCATGGCGCTTCCTGCCATTGTCATCACTGGCCTCTGGGGCATTGGTAGCACAATGATCATCTTCCTTTCGGGCCTACAGGCGGTTCCCAAGGAGATTTATGAGGCAGCAAAGATCGATGGCGCGGGTTCTCTCAGGCTCTTCTGGCATACAACCCTTCCTATGATCAGTCCAATCATCTTCTTACAGCTTATCCTGCAAATCTTTGGCGCGCTACAGGCGTTTAACCAGTTCAACATCCTTCCCGGTCCCGGCTTCTCCACTGAAGTGCTGATGGTCCATATCTATCACACTGGCTTCGGCAGTATCAGCCAGTTCCCGCAGATTGGCTATGCCACGGCAGAGGTCTGGATACTGTTCTTTCTGATCATGCTTGTGACGATCTTCACTTTCCGCTTTTCATCGATGTGGGTGTATGAAGAAAATAGCGTAGATTAAAGGCGCTCTCTGCAAGCGCAGAGCCAGGGATTAAGCACACATTTACTTCTTCTCCGAAAACCCTGAGCACGCTTGTCCCCGAATGGGGGAAGCGCTAGTCACGTCAGTAACGTTGGGTTTCGGAATAAGATCTTAGTAACGCATATACATGCACCACACATCGTATAAGAGGATTTTTACGCTCAAAAAGGGGTTGAATGTATGAGCTTGAGCATCAATAAGACCCGTCAGGTGACCCCCGAGGCCAAACGGGTGGTCAGGTATGACAAGATCACCGGCAACATCATCTGGTACATCGTCGTCATCGGCCTCTCAGCGGCAATGCTTCTTCCATTGCTATGGATGATTACTGTCGCTTTGAAGAGCAATAGCGATATCTATCACATACCACCCGAATTCTGGCCCAAAGAGTTCCACTTTGAGAACTTTATCCTGGGGCCTGCGAGCATTAACTTCACGCGCCTCTTTTCGAATACTATTATCGTGAGTTTCTTAAGCACATCTGGCTCGGTCGTCAGTTCCATGCTCGTTGGTTATGGTCTCTCACGCATTCGCTTCCCTGGACGCAAGCTCTGGTTCTATCTGTTTGTGGGAAGTATGATGTTGCCTGGCATCGTGGGCCTGATCCCACTCTTCCACATGTATTCCGACCTGGGTTGGTACGATACCTGGCTACCTCTCATCGTACCATCTTTCCTGGGTAATCCACTCTTTATCTTCCTGGCGCGCCAGTATTATATGAGCATTCCCACCTCGCTCGACGAGGCCGCACGCCTGGATGGCGCGAACCACTGGACCATCTTTACCCAAATCATGATCCCACTCACGCGCCCAGTCTGGATCACGATGATCATTATGGCCTTCACGCTCTCGTGGAATGACTATCTCAATCCCCTGGTCTATCTCTACTCCGATGACAAATGGACCTTGTCGCTGGGTATGGCAACCCTCTCCGGGGCCTTCGCAGGCGTCGCAACGACAAAGTGGAATCTGTATATGGCGTCTAACTTGCTCTACATGTTGCCGCCATTGATCATCTTCTTCTTCACCCAGCGCTACTTCATGCAAGGCCTGGGGGCTCTGGGAACCTCAGCTCGCGATAAGTAAGCCGCTTCGCTGAAAGCATTCAGCGTACCCGGCTCTTTCGCGGCATGGTGAAGACAACGTTGTCATTACGAGTGATAGACCTTCTGGATATTTTTCTATTTTTCTCAATTCAAAGGAGTTTGCATCACAATGACGAAGAAAAGGATCTTCAAGACATCGATCGTCTTGCTCCTGTTGCTGCTCACATCACTGAGCATTGCGGCATGTGGCGGTAGCGATACCGGCAGTGGTCCCAAAACGGTAACTGTCATGACCTGGGAGACGGTTGACACCAACAAGCTGATCGACCAGGCGCTAGCAGAGTTCATGAAGCAGAACCCGGATATCAAGGTTGAGCGTGTCCCCTCGCCTAACAGCGATTATGGTCAGAAGCTTAGCTCACTGGTGTTAGCCAAGAAGCTCCCCGACATCTTCTGGGCCGGTAACGACACCGAGCAGCAGTATGGCGCACAGGGTCTCCTCTATGATTGGAGCAGCCAGGCCCAGCAGAGCTCCAGCGACTTCGATATCAACAAGTTCGCGCCTAACTCGCTGACTAACTGGAAGACCAGCGATAAGCTCTACGGTCTACCCACCCTGATGAACACCTACGGCATCTGGTACAACGAAGACCTGTTCAAGCAGGCTGGTCTCCCCCTGCCAAAATCTGGCTGGACCTATGACGAGATGTTGCACGACGCCCAGGTTTTGACGCAGAAGGACGGCGGCAAGGTCTCACGCTATGGTCTGTGGAACACACCCGATGATCCCTTCCAGACCAATAACTGCGCCGTCTCCGCTGGTGGTGCCTCCTTCGAGGATAAGCTTCTCAGCCCCAGCAGCGTAAACGCCAGCCCCGAGTTTCTTAATTGCGCCAAAATGTTCGCTACTGCCGTCCAGAATGGTTCTGTCACACCTCCTGGATACAATGTCGATAGCGCACAGGATAGTTTTGTGGCTGGCAAGATTCCGATGCTCTACAATGGTCAGTGGCTGGCGGCTGGTTTCTTGCAGTCCAAGCCCGGCTTCAAGTATGGCTTCGCACCCCTGCCCCAGGTGAAGCAGAATGTACAACTCTACGACGCGGTCGGCATCGCCTCGCCCACATATGTGAAGAATCCAGACGCGACCTGGAAGGTCATGCAGTTTCTGGCCTCCAAGGCGTGGGAGACGGTCCTGCCTGGCTCGCCTGTCGCACCTGCGGCCTATGTTCCTTCTTCGGCACCCTACTTCGATACGCTAAAGAAAGATGACCTGAGCTCGGTCTCCGACTCGGTAAACTATATCCTGAACACACCTGATAAAGTGGGCATCCGCTTTGTCGCGCCTTGGTCCTCCAAGGCCACCGATGTCATTACCGCCAACTGGAACGACATCCTGCTTGGCAAAAAGCCTCTTGAGAGTGGCACCCAGCAGATGGTGCAACAACTCAACGACGTAATTAAATCAAACCAGTAAGTTTGAGTGGTCAATTCATGTAGTTCGTCGATGTAGGGTCCATGCCAGCATGGACTGTCAAGGCCCGCAGGCCGATACCCGAGCGCAAGCAGATCGCTTCGCTCGGAGTCCATGCCAGCATGGACCCTACAGATGTTGTGAATTCACCATTTAGAGCAATGTACAGAAAGGTTGATTTAGGGCTTTCGTTCGACCGACGCTGCTAACCCCCATTCGAGGGTTAGCAGCGTCGTCACCACACAGCTCAATGCATCTGTACACTGCTTTAGTAGCCGCGTACGCAAGTAGCGGGTGTACGCAAGTAGCTGCGTACACGACTACTGGTTGTAATATGAGCGCCCAGGACGGTTGGTGTTCTTCGGATTACAACAAGGAGGTTGGTATGTTCACGCAACGTTTTCGCGGCCAGGTCATGGGGATTATAGTGCTCTTCTGTCTTCTTAGCGCGAGTCTGGGAGTAACTCTCGACACACACCAGGCCAGGGCGGCTGGTGACTACCGTTCATATGCCAATAGTAGTGCGGCTACGCTTCAGAGCTGGTATAACAGTTCAAATGGCCTCTTCAATAGCACTGGCTGGTGGAACTCAGCCAACGCGCTGGGAGCTATCATCGACTACTCATCAAACACAGGTTCAACGGCCTATACGGGCGATATCGCGACGACCTATAGTAAAAACTCGAGCGGTAACTTCCTCAACAATTACTATGATGATGAGGGCTGGTGGGGCTTAACCTGGGTCAAGGCCTATGACCTTACTGGTAATAACAGCTATCTAAGCATGGCCAAAACCATCTTTTCCGACATGGCTGGCGGCTGGGATAGCACCTGCGGAGGCGGTGTGTGGTGGAGCAAGGATCGCACCTACAAGAACGCTATTCCCAATGAGCTGTTTCTCGCGCTCGCCACAAAACTACACCAGCGCACCTCTGGCGATAGTGGTAGCGGCAGCTACATTGACTGGGCCAATCGCGAGTGGAGCTGGTTCAACAGCAGTGGCATGATTAACGGTTCCAACCTGGTCAATGACGGCCTGGATAGCTCATGTCATAATAATGGTCAGACGACCTGGACCTATAATCAAGGCGTGATCCTGGGCGGCTTAACCGATATGTATAAAATCACCAATAACTCGTCCTATCTCAGCAAGGCTGAAGCCATCGCCGATGCGGCAACAGGGACGTTGGTGAATAATGGTATACTTAAAGAGCCTTGTGAGCCTTCAAGTTGTGGTGGCGATGGTCCACAGTTCAAGGGCATCTTTATGCGCAACCTGGGCTATCTCTACAGCACTGACAACAAGCAGGCGTACAAGAGCTTTATTACGCAAAACGTGGACTCGATCTGGAACAATGATCGCAATGGCTCCAACCAGTTGGGCCTGATGTGGTACGGACCCTTTGATAGCGCCGATGCCGCGCGCCAGAGCTCGGCACAGGATGCACTCAACGCCGCTATCCCATTCAGTACCAGTAGCGGTACCAGCAATGTCGCGCTCAATAAAACCGCTACCGCTGACAGCTCTTGTAGCTCATCGGAGACGCCTAACAAGGCCGTTGATGGCAGTGTGACAAATGACAGCAAGTGGTGCTCGGGTGGAACCAGTGGCCAGTACTGGCTGCGCCTCGACCTGGGAGCCAGCTACGCCATCAGCAGTTTTACTGTGAAGCACGCGGGAGCGGGCGGCGAGAATACCGCCTGGAACACACGCGACTTCAACATTCAACTGAGCAGCGATGGTTCCAACTGGAGCACAGTCGTCAATGTAACCGGGAATACGGCCAGCATCACGACGCATTCCATTAGCACAACAACCGCGCGCTATGTGAAGCTGAACATTACCAATCCACAGAGCGATCCTAACTATATCGCGGCTCGCATCTACGAGCTAGAGGTATACGCTACAAGCGCCACCAGCAATGTCGCGCTCAATAAAACGGCTACCGCTAATAACTCCTGCACCTCGTCAGAGACGCCCAATAAAGCGGTCGATGGTAGTGTAACCAATGATAGCAAGTGGTGCGCCGGAGCAACTAGCGGTCAGTACTGGCTACGCATTGATCTGGGAGCCAACTATGCCATTAGCAGTTTCACCGTGAAGCACGCTGGGGCAGGTGGCGAGAATACCGCCTGGAACACGCGCGATTTTAACCTTCAGCTTAGTACGGATGGCTCCAACTGGAACACGGTCGTCAACGTGAGTGGTAACACTTCCAGCATTACCACTCACCCTATCAGCACCACGACTGCGCGCTACGTAAAGTTGAATATTACCAATCCGCAGACCGATCCCAATACCATCGCGGCTCGTATCTATGAACTGGAGGTCTATGGGAGCTAATAAGAGACCTGAAGATCATCAATTGCTGCACCACGCGCGGCTAGACAATCCTTAGCGTGGAAAGTTTTGGGAAATTTTTAATAATTAACTCTCGGGAGTACAGGGACGTGCTTGCGGCTCCTGTACTCCCTTTCGCGTCCACATGCACTCTATCAGGAAGGAAATCCACGAAACGTGTACCATTATCCAGCAATCGCAACCCTGATCGAAGATGTAAAACAGCAGCTTGTCAGTTATCCCCAATTGCGCGATATGTTCACACAGTGCTATCCAAACACTCTGGAGACCACTGTTGAGTTACTCGACGATGACACGACCTTTGTGATGACGGGCGATATTCCCGCGATGTGGTTGCGCGACTCCTCAGCCCAGGTCAACCCTTATATCCCCCTGGCAAGAGGGGACGCGGCTCTACAACGCATGTTGCGTGGACTGATACAGCGCCAGGCACAATATATTTTACGCGACCCCTATGCCAATGCCTTTAACCGCGAAGCAAACGGCCAGGGCCATAAAGGCGATACTCCGCCCGCAGGCCCCTGGGTCTGGGAGCGCAAGTACGAGCTTGACTCGCTCTGCTACCCCATTAAACTCTGTTATAGTTACTGGCGCCATACAGGCGATACCAGCACTTTTAATGAGACCATCCATGCCATGTTGCGCAAGATTATTGAAATTATGCGCATTGAGCAACAACATGATACACACTCAACCTATTCCTTTGAGCGCCCAGATCCATTGCTGCCATCCGATACCCTACCCTTCCAGGGACACGGTACACGCACCAACTTCACCGGCATGGTCTGGTCGGGCTTCAGACCTAGCGATGATGCCTGTAGGTTTGGGTATTTGATTCCCGCCAATATGTTTGCCGTGGTTGTCCTGGGGTATACCTGCGAGATCGCGCGCGAGGTCTACCAGGACGAGAAGCTGGCCCAGGCAGCCGAGGCGCTGCGCCAGGAGATTGACTTCGGCATTCAAACGTATGGCATCGTTGAGCATCCACGCCACGGGCGCATCTATGCCTATGAGACTGATGGTTACGGCAATTACAACCTGATGGATGACGCCAACGTTCCCAGCCTGCTCGCTATTCCCTACCTCGGCTATCGACCTATCGATGACATGCTCTACCAGAACACACGCCGCTTCGTGCTCAGCCCCGATAATCCATACTACTTTACAGGCAAACATGCCAGTGGCGTCGGCAGCCCCCACACACCTGGGGGCTATATCTGGCACATCGCCCTCAGTATCCAAGGCCTCACCAGTAACGATCCAGCCGAGCAAGAAGAGATCATTCGCATGTTAGTCAACACCACCGCCGAGACCAACTATATGCACGAGAGCTTCCACCCGGACAAGCCCCAGCGCTATACCCGTTCCTGGTTTGCCTGGGCCAACAGCCTCTTCGGCGAGTTTGTCCTCGCCTATGTGAAAAACGCCTTGAGAGTATAAGTGGACCGAAATGTCATGCGCTGCTAAAGCACGCGCCTACATATCATGGTACGGCGTGCTTCGTACCATGATATGTAGGCGCGTGCTTTAGCAGCGCCGGTCACTCTTTATCCATAATTCCTAATTCCAGCCGAAGACAAAGGATGGTCGCGTGGGAAAGAGCGCCCTGAGTAGCAGCCTCGCTTCAGGGTTTACCCAGATGTCGGGAAACACGTGACGAAGTTCCTCAATGCTGCGGTGACCAAAGAGGACCTGTAAGAAGATCAGTGGCGGGAAACTGGCGCTCGGGTCGGCGCCATAGAGCGGCGTGCGCCAGGGCTCCACGGCAACGAGGCGCCCCTGCTCAAAGCGCATGCACAGGCCATCACGGTAGAAATCAAGCTTGAGATCGCCTGTATAACCTGCGACGGGTGAAGCCGCTAGACGCTTCTCAAGCGCGGGCGCAATATGCATGAGAAAAGCTGGCAGATCCTTCACCCGGACATACCAGGCGTAGGGAGGCTCGGTGGGATGGTCCAATACCTCGCCCAGCACATCATGAGCTGGATGGGTCGTGCCAAGAGAGAAGCTGATCTCCTGGAGAGCGGGAGTATCAGGCCGGCTCGTTTCCATGGCAAGGCCATAGCTACGTAGCGCTCGCAGCAGAGGGGGCATAGCGCTCTGCATATTTATTCCAGGGGCAAACTCCAGCAGCCAGACCCCCAATACTTTGCCCCGGCGAGAGGCATCACAGCCCACGAAACCCACTGCCTCTCCAGAGGTATCCACTATGACCTGGAAGTTAAAGGTATGCCTCAATTGGGGATGCTTTTTCCAGGTTTCAATCTCATAGTGCCACAATGTGCGCGTGCTATCCGAGACCATGCTACTGGCCTGGCGCCGGTTATAGAGCGCCTCGATCAGGGGAATATCCTTGACTGTGGCGGCGCGCAAGGTGAATGATTCAGGCTCACCCTCCCTGGCCTCTGGTATTAACACGATTGGAGTGGCGCGCCTATCCTCTAATTCAAGCGCATATTCATAGCCAAACTGGCGATAGAAATAAGCAATACCAGTAATGGCTTGGGCCAGGTCTCCTTCGGCCTCGCTGCGCGCATGAAACATCTCAAAGAGCGCACGCACAAGCCCACGATGGCGATAAGCTGGATCAGTCGCTACACACTCTGGACGGCCAACATTAAAAGGAATACCTTCATACGTCCATGTATGCTTCCAGAAACAAGTCGTGGCAACAACGGGATTTCCATCTCTACTTGTATCCTCGACGATACCAAAATCATTGGGTCCCATCAGGGGATAATGACCACTCATGTACGTGCGAATACTCCTCATAGCACCTGTATTGAGTGGAGCATCGGCTTTATCGCGATGAACCATCCCATACAGCATCGCGATACGCTCAATATCCTCAACCGTGGACCAGCGAAGTACCAGCCCGGCGCCTAAATCGCGACGATATGAGTGATGAATAGCTTCTTGCATGAGATTCTCCTCTATAATATGTAATATGTAATATTGGGGACAGCATGATAGAACCAGGACCAAAAAGCCCGGCAGGAAGCCCGTGAGGATCAATGTCAGGAATCTACAGTGTGCAGAGATGAAAAAAGCTAACGGCTATTGCTAAGCAGCGGAGACACCTGGCCTGCAAATAGGCACAATAATCCCTTGGGCCGGGAGTGAGTGGGTTTATGACGATGTGAGGGGATGAAGAGCACGACCCGGTAGAGGTACCGCGCAAGGCAATGTGGAAAGCGTATACTTCCTCTCCTTTTCTTGATCGTGCATACGTGTGCCATTGAGAGTCAATCTTTTTTCAGCACACATCAACTATACAAACTAATAACGACGATTGTCAAGGAAACGATTCGGAAACAGCGGGATGGCGTTTCATCCCGCTGCTTGTAATACTACTTCTAGCGCATGTCGGAGAGCAGGCGCTTGTCAACCTGCTTGGATATGCTCTCGACCTTCTTTGCCATTGCCTCTTCTTGCTGGAGGTTCTGCTGCAAGAGTTGGGAGACCTTTTGTTGACTCATCAGGTTGGCCTTTTCAATCAAGCACTGATAGGATGCAATCTCGTAGTGCTCGGTCTTGGCGGCACCACCGAGATCATACATGGTCACCAGATCCTCAGTTGGTTTCTCCTTGAGGAAGCTATCATGCTCCTGCTTCAGACCTGCTATGGCGGCACAGGGTGCGTTCTCTGGTGAAGTACCCAAAGTCTGGAAACACTGTTGAATATTTGTTATCTGTTGTTTGGTCTCAACCTCGTGTTGCTGGAAGGCACTCTTGACCTCAGGATCGTTACACTCCTGTGCCATAAGTGGTAGCATCTGGACTATCCGCTGCTCAGCATCATAGATGTCACTCAGTTCGTGCACAAAGAGATCCTGTGGGATCTTCATCGGCATCGATGGTTCATCCTTTCCGTATCATTCACACGTTTTACCAACAACGTTACACGGAAACATCGCTATTCACGAAATCAAGCAAGCGAGTGCTTCCTGATTTCGTTAGTACCACGATCAACCCATATAAAAGAATGACTGAACGTTAATGACAAAATACGCCTCGCAAGCTGGCACCCATCCGCCTGGTTTCACGAGCTTCCCCTGGCATATAATGCAAAGTACACTATGCCAGATGGAGGAGAACACAATGGGTGTGCTTTCAGGAATTCGGGTCGTTGATTTTACGCGGGTCGTTGCTGGACCCTACTGCACGATGTTATTGGGGGATCTGGGGGCTGAGGTCATCAAAATTGAGCAGCCGGGGAAGGGCGATGATACACGAAGCTGGGGACCTCCTTTTGTCGGGGGTGAGAGCGCCTACTTTTTGAGTGTCAACCGCAATAAGAAGAGCGTCTGCCTCGACCTGAACAATGAAGATGACCTGAAAGTGGTACACCGGCTGGTGGCAGAGAGCGATGTGGTGATTGAGAACTTTCGCTCAGGCGTTATGGAGCGCTTTGGCCTGGGCTATGAGGACTGGCACGAGCGCCATCCACGGCTGATCTACTGCTCCATCTCTGGTTATGGGCGCAGTGGTCCCTATAAAGACCGCGCGGGCTATGATGTGATTGTCTCGGCAATGGGTGGATTGATGGGGATTACTGGAACACCGGAGGGTGAACCCGTCAAGACGGGTGTGGCACTCACGGATGTGATCACTGGACTTAACGCCTTCTCAGCGATTCAGACTGCACTCTACCACCGGGAACGCAGTGGGCAGGGGCAGCGCCTCGATGTTTCGCTGCTAAGTGCGGAACTGGCGGCACTAATCAACGCGGCAAGCAGTTATCTTATCGCGGGCGAAGTGCCACAGCCCCAGAGCAGCGCGCATGGCTCCATTGTACCCTACCAGGCTTTTCGCGCCGCCGATGGCTATATCGTGATTGGCGCCGCCAATGATAAGCTCTTCCATAAGCTCTGCCTGGCACTGGCACACCCTGAATGGGCCACTGACGAGCGCTTTCGCATCAATGCTGAGCGCGTAAAGAATCGCGAGGCCCTGATATCCTTAATCGAGGATGCGCTCCAGGCGGAGAGCGTCGCTACCTGGGAACCACGTTTAGCTCAGGCGGGCATCGCTGTTGGGCCAGTCAACCGCATGGACCAGGTCTTTCAAGATCCCCAGGTTATGCACTCGCAGCAGGTCGTGAGCCTGGCTCACCCAACCGCTGGCGATGTACGCCTGGTAGGGCCTGCAGTCAACTACAGTCTCACACCCGCTGAAATCACCAGCCCACCGCCGTTGCTGGGTGAGCACACCCAGGAGATTATTAAATCCTACTGTGATCCTTCACAGCCTGACGACAGTTAAATAATGCCATGTGCATATCTCCCTTTTCTCCCTGGTAAGTTACTCTGATACTGAAAAAGCGTCTAGCACATATGAGACTTCTACACAGAGGAGAGAAACCATATGCCACGCAAGAGGGATGAGCAACAGCCTGCGCTCTTTTCTACCTATCACTATGAGTGGAAGAGCATTCATCAACTCAAGCTCAAGGACATCCTCGTTATCGCTGACGAGGAAAACAAGGTCAACACGATCAAACACGATGAAGCCAATATGAACTGGCTTGTCACCTACACCAATCTTCGTACAAACGAAAAAGGGGAACAACTCTATTTCGCGCATGACTTTGTCTACGTACGCAAAGCTGACTCGTAGATGATACAATATAGTTGCATTACGTGTTATTGATCTATACAGAGAAGGATACTCTCACCGTGGTTGATCGCGTCTTTTATAGCTCTTACTCTATTTTGCCCCCACCCGTGGTCCCTTCCCACCAGGGCAGGTAACACGGCGTCGCTCTATAAAACCTTCTTGATAAGCGCATCCTTCTCATAAGGCCTTGCGCCTCTCTCTATACGCCTTCATCCTGCCCTCACACGCCATTTTTCAACTCTAAGATCTTTTTTGAGGAAGGGATGCTCTATGCTTTCGCGCAATTCTTTTCGCCGCGACTTCTGGTTTATTTTCAGCGCTTCTATTGCCTGGGGGACGGTCGGAGTCGCCAATCAGGCAATCTATGCTCATACAGTCACTAATGCACTTTCACTCGCCTTCTTTCGCCTGGCTATCGCTACGCCACTCTTTCTCGTTGCTTGTAGCAAGCTACTAGGGCGGCGCCTCTGGCAGATTAAACCGCGTGACCTGCTAATCATGATCCTGATGGGGGGCATGCAGGCGCTGTACCAGGTAAGCTATAGCGCGGCCATCGCCTATACAGGCGTGACCATTTCTACATTGATCGCGCTCTGCGTGGCTCCAGTCATAGTTGCCCTCTGCTCGACCTTCTTGATGCGCGAGCACCTAACGCGCTCAACGCTGCTGGCGTTGGTCCTGGCCCTTGGCGGAACAGTGCTTCTAGTTGCAGCACGCTCTCATCCACAGCAAGCGAGTGTGTCTTTGTTGGGGATCGGGTTGGCCTTGCTGGCTGCCGCTGGTTACGCTTTCTTTATCCTGCTGGGACGCCTCTTTAGCACTGGTTATCACTCGGTCCAGATTAACTTTGTGGCCTTCGGGACCGGCGCGCTTCTGCTGCTACTCTTTAGCACCTCGACGCCGCTGGTGACTACCTATCCGCTCAATGACTGGCTCCTGCTGCTCTACCTGGGATGCATCCCTACCGCCCTGGCTTATGCCCTCTTCCAGGCTGGTATGCGCTCGATCTCCGCAACGATGGCGAGCATCATTACACTCTGCGAGGCACTGACCGCCGCGCTTCTGGCCTGGCTCATCTTTCACGAAGAGCTGGGCGTCTTTGGTATCCTGGGCGCGTTGCTGCTCGTTGGCTCGATGCTTATTCTTATCTATCGAAAATAGCCTTGACAGGTAGGAAATATCCTACGTATAATATGACTGGGCCATATGCGTAGGATATTTCCTACGCATCATCCAGAGCACAAAGAAGGATACAATGCATGCTTGATTCTATCGACATGGTCTTCGCTGCTCTAGCCAACCAGACGCGGCGGGAGTTGCTGTGCCTGCTGCGTGATGAGGGACCCCAACCCGTTCAGCAACTGGCGGACCACTTTGCTATGCAGCGACCAAGCATCTCAGAACATTTAAAAGTATTACGAGATGTGGGACTGGTTAGCGAGCATAAACAGGGGCGACAGCGCTACTACTCTCTACAGGGGGCGCCACTTCAAGAAATTCAGGAGTGGCTGTTGCCCTATGAGCGGTTCTGGAAAGAGCGCATCGCCAGTTTAGAGCAACTACTTGCGGAGGAAAACCATGACTGAGACTCTTACTATTTATTGCGACCAATTTCTCTCCTACACACCAGCCCAGGTCTGGAAGGCGCTCACCACGCCAGAGCTAATTGCACGCTGGCTGATGCCTAACGACTTCCAGTTGCAGATAGGCTACCATTTTACTTTTCAAAACGTACCCATTCCTAACGTGAAGTTCGGTGGCACGGTATACTGTGAGGTTCTAGGGTTCGAGCCTGAGCATTGGCTAAGCTTCAGCTGGATTGATCGAGGTGAGGAGAATGGGCTAAACTCAATCGTAACCTGGCGCCTCGAACCAGAAGGCGAGGGGACACACCTTTATCTGGAACACGCTGGATTTGATCCCAACCATCCACTCCAGCATTTGGGCTACCAGATGATGAGCAAAGGCTGGAGCCGCCTCCTCCAGCACATTGCCGATATACTGGCTGAAGAAGTAAACTAAACGAAATTACTTTGTAAAAAAAAATTGCGGCTATTCATCGCGATGAATAGCCGTCGTTCTGCGTCGCTTAATCAGCGAGGTATGGCGTTTGGACTGGAGCCGTCGTTCACGGCTTGCCATGCCAGGTCGTGTTGGTACACGTGGAGCATCAACATGCTGGAGTCGTTCCAAGCGTGCCGCCATCCGTTCAAAAGCCATTTCGCGGTTGGCGTATTGTGAACGCCGCTCGGTCGCGGTCACCACCTGGCCACTGGGACGATGGATCAGGCGCACACCACTCTCAACCTTGTTGCGATGCTGCCCTCCAGGTCCACCAGCAATAAAAAACTCGATCGTACAATCGCGCTCCAGCGAGTCACGATCAATTGGATACCATTGCGTAGTCATCACCCCCTTGCGCTTGCTCTAGCTTACCACATAGACGCAAGAGGTTCATGGATGGGACGTGCGCTACTGATGTACGCGCCTACTCCTCCTCGGGAGCACCCTGAGGTGGCAGCAGGACAAAGCTTAGTAGGAGGCCAACGAAGCCAGCGATCACAGGTGCTCCCGCCCAGAAAGGCGCGGACCACTGAATGCCGCTCTCGTACGCGATTGGTCCCACAATAGAGAGATCAATGAAGTACAGGATATAGAACATCAATGGCACCAGGAAAGCGAACAAACGCACGCGCTCCGGCTGGTCCAACGATGGCTGCAAGAAGCGATAGACAAGATCTGCCGCGAGTCCACCCAGAAGCGCGGTGGGAACAGCAATCAATGCCGCACGAGGATGAAAAGCCAGCATCAGCACGCCGTTTAAGCCCAGCATGAAGGCGAAGGTGCCAAAGGGCAGCCGCCAGCGGCGCATAATCAAGAGCACACAACCCATCATAATAGCAGTATTCAGCAGGATAGCGGTAATGCCATCTGTGGCCGAACGCGTAACAGTAAGCAGTGGCCAGGGTGAGATCAATGGTGAGGCATAAGAAGTAAAAAAGGTTAAAAGCGAGAAGGTAAAGGTCAGGGAGAAAATGACGGGTCCCAGTTGGCGCCAGGAAGGGGCAGCCCCAGAGCGACGCCAGGCGGCACGCAATGGACCTGTCAAAGCGAGAGCAATGCCCAGCGCCAGGCCCAGGTGTGTTGGGCTAAGCAGGGCCTCGGTGCTGCGCTCAATCCCCAGAAAAATGTGCCAGGTCATATCGCCAATGCCGCAAATGCCAAAAACCACCAGGCCCAGCAGCGTAAGATCATACCCCTTTGGAATGGCGCGCAGCCAGTTCTGATCTTTCAAGGCAGTACTCAGCAGCGATCCGAAGGATGTGCTCTGGCCGCTTGTAAGGGCTGACTGGCGTACGTTGAGAAATACCTGAGCGAGCAGAGTGAAAGCCACCGCCAGATATCCCGAATAGAAGACAGCATGCCAGGGGGTAAAGAAAGTCTCTAGCTGCGGAATATTGCTGTGCGCCCACCCATCGATAAAGAGACCGCCCAGCCACCAGATGGAGACAATGACCATAATCCAATCAAAACGGGGGAGCTCGCAGTGCGCACTACTATCCCGCTTGCTCCCTGAGAAAACCCTAGACTATCAGATTTGCTCGCCATGGTAGGATTCCTTCCTTGTGATGTTCCCATGCATCGAGGTATGATACCTTCATTTATACGACGAACTATACACCAGAGTTAGAGAAAAGTCTATTCAACCTCAAGAAAGGCTGGGCTAGTTAATTCTCATAAAAGGAGGCAGCTCCTCCCTTTGGAGACCCTTCGCTCCTGCGGCGCTCAGGGGTAAGGGTGTCTGGGTGGAAAAAGGCTCCGCCTTTTTCCACCCAGACACCCTTACCCCGAGGTGAGCGTAGCGAACCGAGGCAAGAAGCAGAAGAGAATTAAATAACCCTGCAAGAAATGACGAGCAGTTCCCCCGATGTGGAGGTGTAGAGGGCGCAGGCGCAAGAAAACACTGAGAAAATTATGAGCACACATAAAAGCGGAGAGATGAGGAACATACCTCATCTCTCCGCTTCATTGATAGAACTGCTTTTGTTATTGTAACACTAGGCTGATAGCTTCAATCGTAGCTCAGCGGCGGCCTCGCGCTTACTCACATAGACCTTGTTACCGCAGTAGATGTTGCGCCGCTTGAACTCCTCGGGAGTTTCGCGCTCATAGCGCTCGCGCACGCGCGGGTTGCGCTCGGCAGCCGGGGAGAAGAACCAGGCTTCCGCAAGAGGAGCATAGGCGGCATCATGCACCCAGGCGGGACAGGGGAGCTCATATTTCGCGCACAGATACTCCACCGAGGCCGCGCAAAAGACCGCCCAGCGCTGCAACTCGGGCGCCAGGCTCACCGATACCTCGATAGAATCTTTGACCAGCTCCTCGCGGCGGTCCGCGAAGTTATCAAAGAAGTCGTTCATAAAGTCACCTAGCGGGACCCACGGTGTTTTGTCGGTATCCTCACAGATCTGCCGAAAGGCGACAGCCATGGTCTGTAGCTGTGTGCATGTTTGCATAATACTATCCTCTTCTGCTTTCAGCCTTTTTCGCTGTCAACCAAATTATAACATGAAGAAGGAAGAAACAAGAAGATGTAGGAGTAGAATCTCAGCAATTTGCTGCAATTACTCAAAAAAGATTTCGTCGAGGGTGTCTTCGAGGAAGTATTCTTCTTGCCAGCGCTTGGCGATGAAGGTATCTACGAGAGCCTGAGCATCATCGCGCGTACTGATCCTGAGTTGTTGGGAGAGCGCTTCGACGTCGCTGCGGTCCTTCTCGCGGAAAGAGATCAGCTTCAGGGCGAGGATGCAGGCCTTGGAGGGGAGATAGACCGAGAGCCTGCCAAAGGTTTTCCAGTGGCGGGCCTGAGGTTCAGGGGCGAAACCGCGCACAAAGAGGGCCGCGTCATCGTTGAGCCAGTGCTGCTTGATCTTCAAACGGCGGGCGACCGCGCGCACCGCCGTTTGAAAGAGCCTGGTCTCTTTGGTAGCCGTATCCCTGTTCGTGGTATCGGGCAGGTCCATCAAGACCACATCGATATCCTGGGTCGACTCGCGGTTGCCGACCATCATAAGCATATAGACGCCGCCCACGATCATAATACGCACCGGCTCCTGAAAGCCGCGCCGCTCTAGCTCATCTCCCAGTTCCTGGAGATAGAGCTCGACTTCTTGACGCTCCATGCCTTAGCTCAATCCTTGTTTTCACTCTGGTTACTATTTCTTACCCAGCTTCGCCAGTACAGCCTGCTTCAGCAGGGAAATCTCCTCCACCTTCATCAATAGAATACCACCAAAGAAGACCACCACAGCGGCACCGCCTGCAATGAGCGTCGTTAAGAGCTGACCGCGCAGCGTGTGCAGGGAGAAGAAGTCATAGTAGCCCATCCAGTACTGCAAGGCCCAGGCGACCACCGCCATCGCCACCGTCGCGATAATAATCTTGAGGAGCGCCGGGAGCGAGGAGCGGAAATGCAGCGAGCCAAAGAATTTGTAGAACAGAGCGAAGAGGATAATACCATGCATGGAGTTCTGCACCGTGTTGGCGAAGACCAATGCGGGCATGCCAATCGTACGGTAGAAGGGCAACGCGACCAGAGCATAGAGACCATAACAGACGAAACCCACAATAACGGGGACAATGGTATTCTTACGCGCATAGAAGGCGAACATAATCAACTGGTCCACAACCAGGAAGGGAAGTTGGTAGGCATAGTTCTGCAGGGCGACCGCCGCCAGGTCGGCATCGCTGGGCTTAAAGAGTCCATGATGGAAGAGCAGAGAGACGATTGGATAGCGCAGGATGATCAGGCCCGCCATGGCAGGGATCATCAAGAGCAGCCCCAGGCGCAGGCCCATAGTCAATGTCTCTTTGAACTGAGTGTCCTCATTCTCGGTGGTGTAACGCGAGAGCGTGGGCAGGATGGCGAAGGAGAGCGCTGCTGCCACAAGGCCACCAGGGAATTGGATTAAGGCCGTAGCGAATTTAGCAGCCGTCAAATTAGCCGCATGATCACCGGGGGTCCGGTTCATCAGGCTGAGATCGAGGAAGACGAAGAACATACTGACGATATAGCTCACGGCCAGGGGAGCATACAACTTGAAGATACGCCGAATCGCTGGATGCTTTACATCCAGCACGAACATATATGGCAGGTGCTGGCGTTTCAGTCCAGGTACCAGCAACGCAACCTGGGCCAGGCCGCCAAGGATAACGCCAAAGGCCAGGCCCAGTTGGCCAAAGTGGGTGGCACCAAGCCAACCAGTCACAATGGCACCAGCGATGATTCCCAGGTGCAGCGCGCCAGAGGCAAAGGCCGCGAAGCCAAACTCCTTGCGCGCATAGAGCACAGCCTGCAAGACAGCGAAGGGTCCCATAATGGTCAGAGCACAGATAATAACCTGGGAGAACGTAATCGTAAGCGCCTTCTCGCCCGCTGTGTAATCGCCTGCCAGAATAGATCCCACAAACCAGGGCGCGACAAAGATAAAGAGCGCATTGACAAATAGGGAAATAAGAATCAATAGGTTCACCAGGCTATAGACCACGCGCCTCAGCTCCTGGTGACTCTCCTCATCAGCATAGTCCGTAAAAGTGGGAATGAGCGCGCCACTGACGGTACCATTGGCCAGGAGGTCAAGAAATGTTTGAAGGGGCGTCAAGGCGGTAGCGAAGGGGCCGGTAACGGCTGTGCCCAGGCCTGCCAGAACACTCTGGCGTAGCTGACCCAGCACACTGCTCCCCAGGTTTCCCAACATAACAACCGTCGCCGACTTGACGAGCTGGCCGCGTTTACTTGGTGTTGGGGCGGTCTCGTTTGCCTCAACTACCTCGATTATCTCCTGGTCAGCCAGCTCCTGCTGGACCGGCTCCGGAGCTGGAACATGGGCTATGCTCGCTTGCTCTTCCATGAATGAACTACCTCTTTATCTCTTGCGTTATATGTGAGTTTATTTTCATAGTGTATCACTCCAGGGGTAACAAACCCAGCAAAGGTAGAAATAATTCCTATTCTTTCTCACTCTTCGCGCCTGCGGCGCTCGCGGGAGTAGATGATGTGGTGGCCCTGGCAGCCTGCGGCTGCCAGGGCCACCACATCATCTACTCGAATAAGTTGCATACTGAGTTTTTAGTAAAAGGTAGTGCCTGCCTACAGTGGTAGTTCCCACGTTTCGCCTATGAGGTCATGGCCATAACTGTGGTGAGGCTCTTGCTCCACGAGCGTGAAGCCAGTTTTGGTGTAAATGTGGCGCGCCTCCACAAGAATGCTATTCGTCCAGAGCTTGAGCTTTTTATAGCCCCTACGACGCGCGAAGCGGATACACTCCTCAACGAGACGAGTCCCGAGTCCCACGCCACGTGCCTTCGGTTCGACTAGCAGCAGGCGGAGCTTGGCCTCGCCCTCGTTAGCCCGCACAACAAATACTGAACCCACAATCTCGCCTTGCATCTCGGCAATCCAGCAACGCTCCCATTCTGGCTGATAGTTGTTGATAAAATCTGCGACAATCTGGGCCACCAGGGCCTCGAAGCGCTCATCCCAGCCATATTCCTGGGTATAGAGCACGCCATGCCTGTGCGTCACCCAGCCCATATCGCCCGGCTCATGTGAACGTAAAAAGAAGGGTTCAGAGTATTTCAGGCTCTTGTTAAAAATATGCCCAATGCTCTCCATAGCCTGAAGCAGGCGTTGCTGCTCACCCTCGCTTAACTCACCGAGCATTTCACTGACTTCGTCACGTGAACGCTGATCCAGCACCGCAAAGGCTTGCTTTCCCTCAGCGGTCAGGCGTAGGAGGCGCTGGCGACCATCGGACTCCGAGCGTATCTTCTCCAGCAGTCCTTGCTGCTCCAGGCGATTGAGGATACGGCTCAAATAACCCGCGTCCAGTCCCAACTCGCGGCACAGGTCAGATGCCGTCAGAGCATGGCCTTGAGCCAGGTCAAAGATCACACGTGACTCAGCCAAGGAGTAGGGGCTATGCAACAAGCCCTCGCGCAATACCCCGATCTGCCGAGTGAAGAAGCGGTTAAAACGTCGTACCTCGCGAATCCTGGTCTCCAAATTATCCACCATCTCTGTTCTCCTTTCTTTGCTTATGGCAATTATTTACTTGCTTTAGTCAAATATAAGCTAAAAACAATAAAAATGCAAGGAAGAGGACAGAAGGCGATCTCTTCCTCTTTTTTCTGTCTCTGCTCCCCTTTGTTTGCCACTGAAGGTGTTAGGCGACTGCTCGCAAAACTATGTCTCCCCTTTATCTCGATGCGCCTGCCTCCTTTTGCTCAAGTGATACGTGTTCAGTTACAGACAGACACACAATATATCGCTCTACCAAGAGGAGGGAGCCATGCTGCATTCATTGCCACTTCTCATATTAATACTAATTTTTGTGGCCGCAGCCGCCGTCGTCTGGCTGGCTGGTGTCTATCTCTCGAGCACGACCGATGAGATGGATGACCGCTTTAAGCTGGGGCAGGCATTGGGAGGCATGCTCTTCCTGGCCATTACGACAAACCTGCCAGAGATCGCGATTACGGCCAGCGCGGCCCTTTCACATAATCTGGAGATCGCGGTTGGTAACATCCTGGGCGGAATCGCCATTCAGACAGTGGTGCTGGTCTTATTTGATGTGGTGGGCCTGTGGCGGAAGGATGCACTGAGCTATTATGCCGCCTCCCTGCAATTGATCCTAGAGGGTAGCCTGGTCGTTGCCGTACTCTTCCTGACGATAATGGGTACACAGCTCCCACCGTCGCTCGTCTTCCTACGCGTTACTCCGGCGACACTCCTCATTACTATTACCTGGGTTGTCGGCGTCTGGCTAATCGGGAAGGCCCGCAAGGCTCTCCCCTGGCAAGAGAAGGGAGTTCCCGAGGAGGTGCTGCATGGGAAGCGCAGCGATAGAAAAAAGGAGAAGATACAACACTGGAGCACAGTACGCGTCGTCATTGTCTTTCTGGTTGCGGCTCTCTTTACACTGGTTGCAGGTGTGGCACTTGAGGAAAGCGGCAATGTGATCGCCAATCAGATCGGTATGAGTGGGGTCGTCTTTGGTAGCACAATTCTGGCGTTGGCAACGGCCTTGCCAGAGATCTCAACGGGTCTGGCTTCAATCAGATTGAAATCCTATAACCTGGCTTTTAGCGATATCTTTGGTGGCAATGCCTTCCTCCCGGTCCTCTTCCTGCTCGCGACCCTGCTCTCAGGCGAAGCCGTGCTGCCAAAGGCACAGAAGGCCGATCTCTACCTGGCCGCGCTCGGTGGCGTACTTACCATTATCTATATCTATGGGTTGATTTTCCGACCTAAGCGTCAGATACTACATATGGGCATCGATTCGCTCCTGGTACTCATCTGCTATGTGCTGGGTATCCTGGGACTCGTTACCTTCGCGCGTTAAGCACTCTAGGGAACTATGTAAGCGAAGGACATTTCATGAAGCAGCACTCACCACGCTCGACCGCGTAGAGCAGCAAATAGAGCAAGCGAACTCATAAAATTTGATCGAATAGAGGAGAGATAGAGGGGAGTCTTCCTCCTGTACCTCCCCTCTATTCGATCAAATTTTTGTGCTTATTGCACGTACTGTTGCACAACAGCCAGTTCGTTGGCTAGCCCCTCCCACTCGTCTTGATCTGGACCATCATAGATCAAGGTATAGGGGCCAGAGAAGCTGGCCAGGCGCGTAATGTCTAGACAACGTAGGAAGTCTTCCTGGTCCAGGACGTAGGGTGAGTCAAAAGAAGCCTTCGCATGGCAGGACTCAGCCAGGGGAGCAATCTCTTCAAGGGCTGCATATTTCCCATGACCCTTCCAGTTACCAAAATCGAGGCAGAGTCCGACCTCGCCATTCAAGCGCTCGAACAGGGCCTGAACCGACTGGGGAGTTGAAAGGAGCCCGAACCAATTCTCAGTCATCAAGCGTACATCCCTTTCTCTGGCCTCAGCCGCCAATACGCTCAAGGCCTGGTAGCTTCGTTCTAGTGCTTGAGGCGAGGGATCGGATTTTCCAGCGATCACACGCATACAGCGTGCCCCCAGTGCTTGAGCCACGTCCAACCACTGACGTATCCATGCCAGGTCACGCTCCCCATTCGTGGGATGTGTAATATCGCCATCATCTACCAGTAGCGAGAAGAGTTCTACCTGTGCAGCCTCCAATGCCGCTCGCAGCTCTCTAAGATACCCTGAATCAAGAGTGGGCAAGTGAAAATGACAAATCTCCATAGTAGAGATGCCCGCCTCCACCAGGCGCTCAGGCAATGCTAACAGCGAATACGCCCCCTTGTTGTGAGTATCGGCTGGCAGCGGATCGCCAACACCATAAAAATCTGGACTGCCAAGAGTACGATCCAGGCTCCACGTAGATACTGAGACACGAGCAGCTTGATTATTCGTCTGCAAAATACATCCTCCCTCTCTCTTGCAAAGAGCGAAACGCTCCTATTACATAGGCAAAAACTTTTATAGTGAAGTATATCTCTCAAAGCAGGCAGCCGTCTATTTTATTGCCAACTGCATCCAGGGAAAGAAGCCTCACCCTTCGCGCCTTATAAGAGAGGTGAGGGGTAAGCAGTCAAGCGTATGGTAGGAGGTGAGGCCTTTGCAATGAGGCATATGAACAAGCATGGGCAGCCCTGGCATGGTGCGTATTGTCAAACAGCAGTTGCGATACAGACACAATTTCGACCAGCCTGCTTGGCTCGATACATAGCCAGGTCCGCGCGTTTCATGAGCTGATCTGGAGTCGAGGCATGATCGGGATAGAGGGCGACCCCCACGCTGATAGTGACATGCGTCTCATGCCTCTCTCCCTCGGTCTGCCAGCAACATGGCTGCTCTTCCAGAGCACGACGAAGCCTTTCTGCGACGTTCATTGCCAGGTCCAGGTTGGTGTCCCGTAAAATAACCGCGAACTCCTCTCCTCCGTAGCGTCCGACTGTATCATCTGCCCGAAGGGAGGCTCGCAGGCGCTGCCCCACTTCATGCAGGATACAATCGCCAACCTGGTGTCCCCAGCGATCATTGATCCGTTTAAAGCAATCCACGTCGACAAAGAGGACCGCACATGTTCTCTGACAACAGTCAGTAAACACAACATTGAATGCGCTCATGATTGCTCTATGATTCGGGAGCTCTGTGACCGGATCAGTTATCGCGACACGGGCTTGTTCTCGATACAAACGGTCCACTTCCATGAGCAAGACCTCTTGTTGCTGATACGCTTCCTGAAGTTGCTTGCGCAACATTCTTTCTTTTTCCGTCTCAAATTGTTGATCACTCAGCAGGGCCCGTAGCCGGGGATATTCTCCTCCAAGCCAGCCCACGGCAAGTGTTACCGCAACACTCATGAGGAGCGTATTTTCCCAATTCCTGTTGGACATTGATGCAACCAAGGATATTGAGAGCGTCGCCCAGATAGCGATTACCGACGTACTTATTCCAGTGAGTGCGATAAAGAAAAAGGTAAAATGTTTTCGCCACCGTAGCCCAGGAGAAGCGCCCTGTTGAGATCCATAAGAGCAGATAAAGAAGGGCAGGACAAACAGAATGATCATCGACGTGAGGAGCAGGATAACACCTACTGCCAGGGAAAGCTCATAGTTATTATACCTCGTCACTGCTGGATTTTGCTCGTATACATGCAGCAAAGGGAAGAGGACAAAGAGGATAGCGGAAGTCACCGCAACAGCCAATGCATCTATGAGCAGAGAGACGAGAGGAACACCCCAACGATTAGGACGCGCAAAAGAAGTGGGAAGGTGATGGTGTTGAGCCAGCGTCACCAATAAACGCGAAAAGAGGAGTAGATAGACAACCAGCAGTATCACATCTGAGTAGGCCAGGGCGAGGGCAAAGAGGAAACCACCAAACGAGCCAAAGAGCATGGTGCTTGCACGAAATGCGGTCAACGTTTCTGTTTCGGGCACGGCTGGTAGCACTACCACAAGGCTCCAGGTACCAAGAAGGTAGAACAGCAGTATGAGGCTCGCTCCCCACCAGATATAGGTTGACGCGTGTCGCAAACCAGCCTGTCCTTCACGCAGTTCCCTCCCCAGGAAAAAAGGATAATTGACGCCAAGTAAGGCGAAAATGATGGTACTAAAATAGGACGCATTATTCGGGAAGACGGCATACCAGTTTACGGGGCGTATAAAGGAGGCAGCGCTCTGGTGCCCTTGCAGGAGCCATCCAAGCGCTCCTGCGCCGAGTAAGAGATAGAGCAGGCAATAGAGCAGGCAGCTTACGAATAAGACGTGTTTTAAGCGTGCGAGCGGGAGACAACTGATACCCACCGCCAGACAGAAAAGCAGAAACATGGCGAAGGCATATTGAGTGAGTGTACTGAGGTACGCCGGGTATAAGAGGTGCAGATAGTCAGCCGCCTCTTCAATATAGGTAACCGTCAGCAAAAGACCAGCAACCCAGGTGCCAAAGGTCACGATAAAGCCTGGAGTCGAGCCAAAGACACTGCTGACCCAGGCATAGAGGCTGCCCTGCCCAGGTAAGCGCAACGCAAGCCACCGGGTGATGATGGTACAGGGAAGCAAGAAGATTGCTCCTCCCAATAGCCAGTAGAAAATCGCGGATAGGCCTGCGGGGTGGATATAAGCAATATTAGAAAAGGCCATGACAGCCAGGACGAGAAGAACAACGAGGTCCCTCCTGTTCAGCACAGCAGGGAGTGGGGGAATCTCAGGTCTGGAGCCTGGCAAGGGGTTGTTAGGTTGAGATGCTGAGAGCGTCTTCATTACTACTTCTCTCCCTGGCTAGAGGACACAATGAGCAAGAGGGAAGCGTTCGGCTATAAAAAGAGAAGAATGCCAGCGCACGGCACATCTGCTCTCTATTATTCATAGTAGTATCAATAAAAAACAAGTCACACCAGGCATCGGCTTGCTCTACTCCTGATGTGACATGAGTTGTCGCGACCGCAAACAGCTACTTGACATACGATGTAGTCATTTTTCAGAGATCACTTCCAGTTTACTCGTCTGGTGACGACCAGCACGAGTGCAAAGCAGAACATGGGGACAAGGCCGAACAGGCCAATGGGCGCGCTTAAAAGCGAGTTACCCCTCGAGAGAGCCAGTACTTCAAAATTTGCTTGCGCGTTGAACGCAGCATGGGCCAGGGTCGAGGGCCAGACACTGCCAGAACGGAAACGCAACCAGGCAAAAATGATACTGAGCAGGACAGTGAAAAGCATCATCATCAAGATACCAAGCCAGGGATGACCGGGATAATTGTACCCATCCAGCACAATCAATGGAGCATGCCAGAAACCCCAGACCAGGCCGACAAGGATGGCTGCTGGGAGACCGCCAAGTGGAGCCAGGCGTGGGAGCAGGTAACCGCGCCAGCCAAATTCTTCCCCAAAAGTAAAGATCATGTTGAAAGGGAGGCCCAGGGTAAACGCCAACACTATCTGCGAGATCAGGCTGATTGTTGCCAACTGCGTTGTGGACATCCCAAGCTGCAGCGCGCGCGTCCCCAGACGCGTTTGAAGAGCGTTGGCGAGTGTGTGCAGATGCTGGTTAAGATCCCAATGTTCATAACCCACCAGCAACACAAAGCCGATACTGGCCGCGATCAGTATCGGCGGAACGACGTAGGCTGCCAGGTACATCCAACTCGCGCCACGCTGCCCTTTGGCGCGCAATCCAAGTCCCGCGTCGGCGAACCCCTCGCGACGGATCAGGCGGGTCAGCAGCGCTCCCAGTGCCGGGCCAAACATCCCAATCGCGGCTCGGATGGTGAAAGAGATGCCCATGGCGCGCAATCCAAGCCAGAGACTCCAACTGATGCCAAACGTGAGGAGTAAAAAGAGGCCGATACCTTGCCAATCTACCCTGGCTGGCTGAGAGGATGCAGGCGCAATCGGGTCACCTGACCGTAAGGAGGTTTCCATCGTCTTTCCTTTGAATGAATAGATGTGTTGAGTGCGGCTATGACTATGTGTTTCTCGGTCTCATCAGTTCTCGGCTGGGGGATCATCGAAAGGTCCCGATGCGTACTCTGATTGTTCGCGTCGGTAACTGATATATGAATATAGATAGAGAAAGGCAGCCATCAACAAGACCAGAGAAAGGAAAAACCAGGGACGGAGTGCTGGCATGAAGCTCAGCGGAATGCAAAGCAGGCCGCAAGCAACAAAGAGCCTGCCCCCGACACGATGAGTGCGTTCCCACGAAGCATCACTGCTGAGCGTCCAAGGCGTGCGAATGCCCATCCAGAAATTCCGACGCAGTTTGCCAAGATAGTTGCCGGTGAAGATGAGCAGCCCGCCAACTCCCAACGAGATGAAAAAGCTTATGTCGAGGTTCATTCCCAGGTTGTTCGCCGTTGCAATGACCTGGACCAGGAGCAGCACCACGATACTGCCCATGAAAAGGAGGCTACGCCACTGGACATTGGTAGCCTCGTCAATACGACTGCCCAGATGGGGACCGGCAGCCTGACGTACTCGCAGGAACCAGACCAGCAGGCTGATACCTGGGAAAAGAAACGTCGCCATCCATTTCGGTCCATAGCTATTGGCATGTCCGCCGCTCCAATGAATAGGCACTGTTGCAGGTAAGAACGGGTACGCGAAAAGCGCGATCAGCAGTTGAAGAACGATAATTGCCCAGATCAACATATCGGTCGAGTTGCGCCACCTGGGATTGGGGCGTGGTAGGATTTTGTCACTGGTGCGACTGGGATTATTCATGCGTTTTCTCCAGAGGTTGGTCAGAACAAGGTTCCTCTTCGGTGGTGAAGGGTGTTTCATCCTGGAAATCGGCGGGAACATGCATGTTCCCAAACCAGCCAAGAACCTCCATCATGAGGTCTTGAAAAACGGTGGTATTCAACGAGTAGACCTGAAATTGCCCGCGGCGTTCAACACGCACCAAGTCTGCCAATTTGAGGATGGTCAAATGATGCGAGAGAAGTGACCGGGTAACGCCAGCCTGCTCTGCGAGATCTCCCACTGTATGTGCTCCCTCCCGCAGACACTTTAAAATTCTCCGACGTGTGGGGTCAGCGATCGCCTTATATGCTTCTTGCATCTCCATGTATTCCTTTTCTCATCGAGAGACCTGCTAGTATTTCAATACACATTGAAACACTAGCAGGTCAGAGTGAGAAAGTCAAGAGGCAAGACTTACGCGCCGTCATGCAGAGGACGCGCCCTGACTGGGATCTCTTTCCCCTTGCCCAACCCTACTTTTAAGCCAAAACTTATCCTTTTCTAAACAGATACTCAGGCATTTGTGCATCGTATCGGATAGGTAACTCGTGTCCATAGTAGAAAGAGTTGCATCATCTATTACAAGGTATCATCTATGATTACATTTGTAATCCGAGAAATATTTGAGAGGCCAGCATATATTCGCCTTCTCGCGAATTCCTCGGATAAGTCGAAAGGGGTAACATCATGATTGGTAGCATTCTCTGGGCCGCTGTGGTCATTCTCTTTGTTCTGTGGCTGCTTGGTTTCGTCTTCCACATCGCAGGTGGCTTGATTCACCTGCTACTGGTGATTGCCGTCATCGTGGCCCTGTACAATCTCTTCGTGGCTGGCCGTTCACGCCGCACCATTTAGCTAGCAACTACTCAGCAGAGCAGAAAAAGCCTTTCTGGTGATATAGACTTTCAAAGAGAACCCATAAAGGGGAGGAGAGGATGCAAATTGCACCCTCTCCTCCCCTTTTGTCGAGCACACGTGAATGGTTATCACGCACCCTCTACACTACACGAGCTTATTTGTACGTGGTTGTGTTGGCGCAGGCAGGATCGCTGGACTTGTAGATCTTAGCCCAGTCTCCAGGAGGAGTCAGATCCTGAGCGTTATCCACAACACCCTGGACACATGTCTTAAGGACATAAACTGTGGTACGCTGATCGAAGGGAATCCAGGCTGCATCATCGACAAGTTGCTGCTCAATCTGGTTATACTGGGCGATACGCTCTGTGGCATTCTGATTGACATCAGCCTTCAACATGAGCTCCTGAGTTTGCTGCTGGACACTGAGATCCTTCGCTTTACCCATACCGTAGTTGTTCTCGTTGTTGGTCGAGCCCTTACCAAAGAGCAGGGTCAGCCAGTCCTGAGGATCGGGATAGTCCGCGATCCAGGCAGCGGCCCACATCTGCAATTTGTCATTACCTACGGTACCCGATTCATCGGCGAGGCGCTTGTTGAAGTCCTCGTCGTTGATGGTTACGTTAACGCCCAGAGTGTCTTTCCACTGCTGCTGCGCGAACTCGTAGAGGTTCTTGGAGGTCTGTGAACCACCAGTTGCCACCGTCAAGGTAATGGCGGGGAAGTTGGCGGTTGTGTAGCCTTCCTCTTGCATGCCTTCCTGGAAGAGCTGTTTGGCCAGGGTCTTATCACCCTTGGTGCTGGTCACGCCACCAGCAGCCTTCAGATTGGGATTGTAGCCAGGCATGCCCTGAGGTACGATATGGTTAGTCGCCAAACGCACGCCCTTGGTAATACTCTTCTCAATCGCACTCTTGTCGAAGGAGAGCGCAAAGGCCTGGCGGATCTTGACGTTGTTGAAAGGCTTGGTCAACCAGTTCATGGTAAAGTAGTCGATAGCCAGCTGAGGAGCCTGGCGGAACTGCTTGTTGGCCAGAGCACGCGCCTCATCCAGGTTGGGGGTTGGCACGCCAGCCTGGTCCAGCTGATTGGTCTTATAAGCTTTGTAAGCTGTCTGCGGGTCTTTGTAGAACGCGTACACGACCTTCTTCAGCTGTGGCTTGCTACCCCAGTAGTTAGAATTGGGTACAAAGCTGACGTACTTGCCAGAGTTGTGCTGGTCCAGTTTGAAGGGGCCAGAGCAGCCACCCTCGCTCAGGTGCTTCAGGAAATCGGTATCGCCATACTTCTCTACAAAGCTTTTCTCTACGACATATGAGGTCGAGTAGGTCAGCGCCTGCAAGAAGTACTGGGCATTGCTTTTGGCCACAATCTTCACTGTTGTGGGATCGACAGCAAAGATGCTATCGCCAATCAGTGTGGGGACCTTGCCCGCGAAACGCTTGTCCGAGTCTTTAATAAGCCCCAGATAGGAAGGCGCAACCGTCGACTTTAACTCAGGCTTGAGAGCGCGATCAATGCTATAGACCACGTCATCAGCGGTAATGGGGTTGCCATCGCTGAACTTGAGATTAGGACGCAGGGTAAAGGTCCAGGTCAAACCATCACTAGACTGTTTCCAGGACTGAGCCAGTTCGCCATAGACCTTCAGGTTATCGTCGAGCTGGACCAAGCCCGTGAACATCATGTCAAGAGCAGTGATAGAAGCCGAGTCGGTCGAAAGCGCGGGATCAAGCGTCGCGACATCCGATAGACCACTCAAAGGGATGACATAAATTTGCTTGTCATCAGATAGTTTGCTGCCAGTTGTGTTACCACCCGAGCTGCCACCGCATGCTGCAACGAGCACGGCGAGCAGAGTCAGGAGCAACGGCAAAAAGAGTGTCACACGTTTCTTGCCAGACTGCATCAAGTACATTCTCCTTAGAAAAGCATACAAGGACCATGTTTTGCTGAGATAGTGAAGAGTATTATCGCCGCTTAAATTATCTTTTCCCGGCTATAAACCAATTCATCTCTAGAACTCTTCTCTATCTACAAACATGTAAATACCGCTGCCACTATGCGAGACAAACATAGACAAGAAAATCCGTCTTTCTTGCCCCTCACCATTTTCATATCCTTAGAAATGGATACTACATTTACACAGCGTATTATATATACGTCACGAGTTTGTGTAATCTCTCGCACAAATCCCCAAAAATCAAATTTCATCCTCTTTAATAACTTACCCAGCTTTGTCCTCCATCAAGTTATCTATGATATAAAATATAAAGGTAATATAATATCAAGCACCTATGTAATCAAAGCATCTTATTAACAATTATTAATACGGTCTTGTGTCTACGCTTCCATTTTTTAACAATTTAGTGCTTAAATACTTTAAACGCGAGGTATATTGTATCCAGAAAGCTCATACAAACTTGCATCACAAGC
The DNA here is from genome assembly GCF_016587395.1 of Ktedonobacter sp. SOSP1-52. Lineage (NCBI taxonomy): Bacteria > Bacillati > Chloroflexota > Ktedonobacteria > Ktedonobacterales > Ktedonobacteraceae > Ktedonobacter > Ktedonobacter sp. SOSP1-52. The sequence continues at coordinate 333,648 of NZ_BNJH01000006.1, read as the reverse complement.
TCATTTTACAGAGCACTATTCCACAATAAAGAGAAGAGGAGAGGATGCAAGTTGCACCCTCTCCTCTTCTCTTTTGTCAAGCGCATGTGATTGAAGTTGTCACATACCCTCTTTGTGATACGAGCTTAGTATGCACTCGTGTTGGCGCAGGGGGAATCGCTGGACTTGTAAATCTTCAACCAGTCCTGAGGAGGAATCTGGTCCTGCGCGTTGTCCACGATACCCTGGACACAGGGCTTGAGGACATAGCTCAGGGTACGCTGATCGACAGGCATCCAGGCGACATCGTCCACCATCTGCTGCTCAACCTGGTTGTACTGAGAGATACGCTGAGCGCTGTTCTGATTGACATCGGCTTTCGCCATCAGATCCTGCATCTGCTTCTGTGTCGCAACGGTCTTGGAATTCCCCATACCATAGTTGAGTGAGTTATTGGATGAACCAGCGCCGAAGAGCAGGGTCGTCCAGTCCTCGGGGTCAGGATAGTCCGCGCCCCAGGCCGCGAACCACATCTGCAGTTTACCATTGCCTACAGTATTGGAGACATCATCCAGGCGCTTGTTGAAATCCTCATCGTTGATGGTGACCGTAACACCCAGAGTATCTTTCCACTGCTGCTGCGCGAAGGTGAAGAGATTCTTCCCCGACTGTGAACCACCACTGGCAACCGTTACTGTGATGGCGGGGAAGTTGGCGAGGGTATAATTCTCTTCCTGCATACCTTCCTGGAAGAGTTGCTTGGCCAGAGTCTTGTCGCCCTTGGTGCTGGTCACGCCAGCCGGACCCTTCAGGTCGGGATTGTAGCCAGGCATACCCTGAGGCACAATGTGGTTGGTCGCCAGACGCTGACCCTTGTAGATGCTCTTCTCGATGGCGCTCTTGTCAACGGCGAGCGCAAAGGCCTGGCGGATCTTGATATTGTTGAAGGGCTTGGCCAGGTAGTTCATCGCAAAGTAGTCGATGGTCAACTGAGGCACCTGGCGATACTGCTTGTTAGGCAGAGCACGCGCCTCATCCAGATTAGCTGTTGGCACACCAGCCTGGTCCAGCTGGTTGGTCTTGTAAGCTTTGTAGGCCGTCTGCGGGTCTTTGTAGAAGGCGTATACAACCTTCTTCAGCTGAGCCTTACCTGCCCAGTAGCTGTTATTGGGAACAAAGCTGACCTGTTTGCCGGAGGTGTACTTTTCCAGCTGGTAGGGACCAGAGCAGCCGCCCTCGCTCAAGTGTTTCAGGAAATCGGTATCACCATACTTCTGGACGAAGCTCTTCTCCACCACATAGGAGGTCGGGTAGGTCAACGCGTCGAGGAAGTACTGCGCATTCTGGGTGGTCACAATCTTGACGGTCGAGGGATCGGGGGCGAAGAGGCTATCGTTAATCAACGTGGGAACCTTGCCTGCAAAGCGCTTATCCGAGTCTTTCACCAGGCTCAAGTAGGCTGGGGCCACAGTCGACTTCAACTCAGGCTTAAGGGCGCGGTCAATGCTAAAGATCACGTCATCAGCAGTGATGGGGTTGCCATCGTTGAACTTAATACCAGGACGCAGCTTAAAGGTCCAGGTCAGACCATCGCTGGAGGTGCTCCAGTTCTGGGCCAGTTCGCCATAGACCTTCAGATTATCGTCGAGCTGGACAAGGCCAGTAAACATCAGGTCAATCGCGCTAATCGAGGGAGCGTCGGTCGAGAGCGCGGGATCGAGCGTCGCGAGATCTGATAGACCGCTCTCGGGGATGACATAGACCTGCTTGTCATCGGATAGCTTGCTACCAGTTGAGCCACTGCCTCCTGAATTACCACCACATGCCACGACAAGCACGGCGAGCAGGGTCAGAAGCAATGGCAAAAAGAGTATCCTACGTTTTTTGCCAGACTGCATTAAGTACATTCTCCTTAGAAACGCATACAAGGACCATGTTTTGCTGAGGTAGTGAAGAGTATTATCGCCGCTTAGACCATCTTTTCCGGCTATAAACCAGCTCACCACTGGACCCCTTCTCTACTACAAACAAGTAAATACCGCTGTCGTATGCAAAACAAACAAAGACAAGAAAATCTGTCTTTCTTGCCCTCACCTTTCCATATCCTTAGAAATGGATAATACGCTAACACAGCGTATTATATATACGCCACGAGTTTGTATAATCTCTCGCACAAATCCCCAAAAATCAAATTTCATTCTCTTTAATAACTTACCCAGCTTTGTCTTCCATCAAGTTATCTATAATATAAAATATAAAGGTAATATAATATCAAGTACCTATGCAATCAAACCATCTTATTAACAACTATTAATGTGTTATCAGATCTGCGCTTCCATTTTTTAACAATTTCATGCCTAAATACTTTAAATGCGAGCGACATTCTCGTCCAGAAAACTCATATAAATCTACATCACAAGCTCATTTTACAGAGCACTATTTCACGACAAAAGAGAAGAGGAGAGAATGCAATTTGCATCCTCTCCTCTTCTCTTTTGTCGTGCGCATGTGACTAGTTGTCACATACCTTCTTCGCTACACGAGATTAGTAAGCGCTCGTGTTGGCGCAGGAGGAATCGCTGGTCTTGTAGATGTTGGCCCAGTCACCAGGAGGAATCAGATCCTGCGCGTTGTCTACAATACCCTGGACACAGGGCTTGAGGACATAGCTTAGAGTACGCTGATCGACGGGCATCCAGGCGACGTCATCCACCATCTGCTGCTCAATCTGATTATACTGAGCAATACGCTGAGTGGCATTCTGGTTGACATCGGCTTTCAGCATCAGGTCCTGCATCTGCTTCTGAATCGCGACGGTCTTGGAAGTCCCCAGACCATAGTTGGGTGAGTTACTAGGCGAACCAGCACCAAAGAGCAGGGTCGTCCAGTCCTCGGGATCGGGATAGTCCGCACCCCAGGCAGCGAACCACATCTGCAGTTTGCCATTGCCTACGGTATTGGAGACATCATCCAGGCGCTTGTTAAAGTCCTCATCGTTGATGGTGACCGTGATACCCAGGGCATCTTTCCACTGCTGCTGCACGAACTCGGCGAGGTTCTTACCAGCGGATGAACCACTGGTAGCAAGCGTCAGCGTGACAGCGGGGAAGTTAGAAGTGGTGTAGCCCGCCTCCTGCATACCCTCCTGGAAGAGCTGCTTAGCCAAGGTCTTGTCGCCCTTGACGCTGGTCACGCCTGCCGGGCCCTTCAGGTCGGGGTTGTAGCCAGGCATACCCTGAGGCACAATGTGGTTGGTCGCCAAACGCGCACCCTTGTAGATGCTCTTTTCGATGGCACTCTTATCAACGGCCAGCGCAAAGGCCTGGCGGATCTTAATATTGTTGAAGGGCTTGGCCAGGTAGTTCATTGCGAAGTAGTCGATGGTCAACTGAGGCACCTGGCGGTACTGGTTGTTAGGCAGAGCACGCGCCTGATCCAGGTTGGCGGGTGGTACGTTGGCCAGGTCTAACTGGTTGGTCTGGAAGGCTTTGTAGGCCGTCTGTGGATCTTTGTAGAACGGGAGGACAACTTTCTTCAGCTGTGGTTTGCTACCCCAGTAGTTGGAGTTGGGTACAAAGCTGGCATATTTGCCAGAGTTATACTGGTCCAGTTTGAAGGGGCCAGAGCAACCACCCTCACCCAGGTGCTTCAGGAAAGCGGTGTCGCCATATTTCTGGACAAAGCTCTTCTCTACGACATACGAGGTCGAGTAGGTGAGCGCATCAAGGAAATACTGCGCGTTCTGGTTGGTGATGATCTTGACCGTCGAGGGATCGGGGGCGAAGAGGCTATCGTTAATCAGCGTGGGAACCTTGCCCGCGAAGCGCTTATCCGAGTCTTTCACCAGGCCCAGGTAGGAGGGGGCCACCGTTGACTTCAACTCAGGCTTGAGGGCGCGATCAATGCTGAAGATCACGTCATCAGCGGTGATGGGGTTGCCATCACTAAATTTAATACCAGGACGCAGTTTGAAGGTCCAGGTCCGGCCATCCTTGGAGGTGGTCCAGGACTGAGCCAGTTCGCCATAGACCTTCAGGTTATCATCAAGCTGGACCAGGCCAGTAAACATCAGGTCAATCGCGCTAATCGAGGGGGCGTCGGTCGAGAGCGCGGGATCAAGCGTCGCGAGATCTGATAGACCTGCCGTCTGTGAAGCATTCACATAGACCTGCTTGTCATCAGATAGCTTGCTACCAGTTGAGCCACTGCCTCCTGAATTGCCACCGCATGCCGCGACAAGCACGGCGAGCAGGGTCAGGAGCAATGGCAAAAAGAGTGTCACACGTTTTTTGCCAGATCGCATTGAGTACATTCTCCTTGAGACAGTATGCAATGACCACTTTGTGTTGAAATAGCAAAGATTGCTGCATATCATCGCTTAAATTAGCTTTTACGACCTTACGTCAGCCATATACCAGGAAAAACCTGGTACCTCTCTCTATTTCTTTGTTTGCTTGTTTGCAAATGCAACTGTTTCGATATTAGACCAAGAAAGGCGGGGAAAACCAAGCGTTCTTGTCCACACCTTTTTCATATCCTTAAAAAGGGGATACTCTAGTAAGATAGTATAGTATATATACGCCATGGGTTTGCATAATCTCTCACATAAAAAATATAAAAAATAAAACCCATACACTTTAATAGAATATCCTATCGCATTTTTTCATTATATTGTCTACAATAAGAAATAAAAAGATGCTCTATTATCTAGTAGCGATATAAGCAAACAGGCATATTTGCTACTATTTCTATGCATTGCTTGTTAGCTTTTCCCATTTGTAAGATATAATACATTTAAATGTCTCAAAGTAGTGGTGTGTTGTACACTGATGACTCGCTACTATGCGGGGTTTCAGCCAAAACTCGGTGAGGAGTGCCAGGTATGCCTCCACTTTTACGTCATTCGCTGCTCTACCAATTAGTAAGCGTCTATTTACTTTTTGTCATTGTAGTTCTCGTCGGGGGAGCAGGAATAAACACTGTTATTGAGCAACAACAGCGTGAAGCCGTTCAGGCTTCTGACCAGGCCCTGGCTCAAGAGATTGCGCTTGAGACAAATCTTCATTTACGCGATTCTGAAGTTTCACTGAGCACGCTTGGACACCTGGCTATGCAGGCCAGAACATCCCAGGCTATTATGCAACTCTTTCAGACTTACCAAACTGCGCGTAACGATGTAGACCATGTATACTGGCTTGATCCACTTGGCCTCATTCAAACTTCCTATCCACAATTGAAATCCAGTATGGCGGTCGAATTTTCGCCACCAGATGTAGTTCCACGCGTACGTAATACAGCCAATCCTGTCATAGAGGTAGGCATCGCCGTCGAAACAACCTTTAACGCGGGCGTCATCATTGCTGCCCCCATACATGATAACCATGGCACGCTTGTAGGCATCATTGCCGCCAGCCTCTCACTCTTCGAGTTGAGCGAGCCTTTGCAAGCTGTCGTTAAAGCGCAACAGCTCCAGCAACATCAACTCCAGATTAGCATTATCGACGCCCGCGGCGAGCTGGTAGCGACTCCCGATCACTCGCGTCTCCTGCAAACTGTCCTTGATGAACTGCCAGGCGCGGACCTGGCCCTACAGCATCAAGGGAACTCCCAACTTGGAACAGGGCTTGATGGGCAGAGCTGGCTCTTTAGCTCAGTCCCAGTTTCCGATATTGGCTGGGCGGTGGTCGTCCAGCGTCCAGCCTCTGAAGCTCTCCACGTCGTGACTCAACTGCATCTCTGGCTTCTTACCATCGCGCTCATCTTCACTATCGGCGGCCTGCTCTTCTGGCTCCTGTTACATGGGCGCGTTATTCGTCCTCTACATACCCTGGCGATACAACACCAGGCTCTACCCTCCTCGGAACAATCTATCCCATCGCATGCCACCCAACTCGCCAGGCGCGCGGACGAAGTTGGCTACCTGGCACGCTCACTCATCCGCCTGGAGCGCGATGGCCTGGCCAAGCTGGGCGAACTCCAGACACTGCTTGAGACCTCAAGCGTCGTCGTGGGCTCCTTAGAACCGCAGGCGGTGGTAGGGAAAATTATTCGCGAGGTTCGCCGCCTGGTAGATGTACAGGCCGCTGCGGTACTGCTGCCAGACGAGCAAGGAGTCTTACATGTACTGGTAAGCGATGGGCATAACCGGCGCTATAATGATATCCTCTCCCTGGCACCCGAAAATGTGAGCTCCTCAGCCGTCCTGGCCCTCCACTCTGGCCGACCTGTGCAAAAGTTGCTCAGCGCAGAGCCAGCGCCTTCGCTCTCATATGACGAGGGCTTCCGCTCGGTGCTGGCGGTCCCCATTATCAGCCGCCATGCAGGTGGCGTGGTCCTGCTGGTCCATCGCACTCAACCCCAGCCCTTTAACCAGAATGAGATCGATCTTCTCCTGACATTCGCCAACTACGCCACCCTGGCCTGGGAGCACGCCGTTCTCTATGAGCGCAGTGACGAACGGCTACGTGAGGTAGCGCGTGAGAACGCCCAGCTCTATCAGCAGGCTTCGGAGGAGAAACAGAAGCTAGAGGCAATTATGGAGAGCATGAGCGATGGCCTGGTGCTGACAGGTATCGATGGAACCGTGCTCTACGCCAACCCGGGCGCCAGCTCTATCACCGGCTTGCCCATTACAGAGCTTGAACGTCATCCTATACAGGTCCTCTACGAGGCGCTTTCCCGATCAGCTATGGAGCCAGAGGAGTGTGCGCGAAATATGCTCCAGGCCACTTCCGCCGAAAAGCCTGAACTCCTCATTGAGCTTGAGCGACACACACAACGCCAGGTCATCCACCTGCGTTTCTTTGATGTGGGTGACGAGGCAGGGCGAATTATCGGACGGGGCCTGCTGCTACGTGATGTAACTCGCGAGCGTGAGATAGATGAGTTTAAGACAACCCTTCTGGGCGCGGTAGGGCATGAATTGCGCACGCCTCTGGCGGCCATCAAAGGCTACGCCTCTACCCTCCTGCAGAAAGACGTTACCTGGCCCATTGAAGACCAGCGCCACTTCCTGCAAACCATCAGTACCAAGGCCGACTACATGGCACAGCTTGTAAGCAACCTGCTGGATCTCTCCCGTCAGGAGGCAGGACTCCTACTACTCAAGCGCGCTCCGGCAAGGCTACAGGAAATAGTCACACATACTATCGCGGAGACCGAGCATCCAGGTGTGACGGTAACCACGCGTATCCCTGACGACCTGCCTCTCGTAGATATCGATAGTGGACGCATAGAGGTTGTGTTGCACAACCTCGTCATGAATGCCCTGGCCTATGGTGAGGGCAAGATACATATCTCAGCAAAGCTACAGGAAAAGGCGGTCATTGTCGCAGTCACAGACAACGGCCCTGGCATCGCGCCGACCGAGTTACCACATGTATTTGAACGTTTCTACCGCGCCCAACATGGTCGGCAACGCCATTCAGGAGGTACCGGGCTCGGCCTAGCTATCTGCAAAGCCTTTATCGAAGCTCATGGAACATCTATCTGGGCCGAAAGCGCTGAACAGGGAACAACGATCTCGTTCACCCTTCCGGCGAGAGAAGGCCCACATAAGTAGCACAGGATCTACAATTATTAATGTATCTAAATAAAGGGGAAAACCTATGCCAGCAACCCTAAAACGTATTCTGCTTGCCGAGGATGAGGAGGCGCTACGAGACTTTGTGAGCCGCAATCTGCGCGCGCGTGGCTTTGAGGTCCTGGAAGCCAGCAATGGTCTTGAAGCCATGGCCTTGTGGCAACAGGAAGCCCCCCACCTGCTTATTCTGGACGTCATGATGCCGCGTATGGATGGACTGGAGGTCTGCCAGCGCGTGCGCCAAAGCTCTACCGTACCTATCATCATTCTCACTGCGCTGGATTCAGAGCGCGACAAAGTGGCGACGCTCGACCTGGGCGCGGATGACTATCTAACCAAGCCCTTTGGAGTGGAGGAGCTTCTAGCCCGCGTACGTGCTGCCTTGCGCCGCACAAATTGGGAAGAGACAGGATCACTGCCAGCCGTCAGCAGCGCAAAACACTTTGGCGAGCTTGAGGTCGACCTGGCGGGACATGTCGTACGCTTGCGGGGTGAAGAGGTTCGCCTCTCGCCAACCGAGTTCGCGCTGCTGAAGCAACTGATCACCAACGCAGGCAAAGTACTTACGCATCGCATGCTCCTCCAGAGTATCTGGGGGCCAGAATATGGCGATGAGGCCGAGTATTTACGCGTATACATCAATCGCTTACGCCACAAGCTGGAGTCCGACTCGGCCAATCCGCGCTACCTCCTCACCGAGCCTGGCGTCGGCTATCGCTTCGTCACTCCTACCAGCAAATAAAGAGCGCGGTGACCGTCAGCAAGCATTTCTGCCCCTCAAGAAATCCATGCAAGCATGGCCCCTACAAATTATTGGTGCTCGCCAGGTTGTAGGGGCCATGCTTGCATAACTCACCTGCCCAGTGAAGGACGATCCAGTCGAAATGGCTGAAGAGCAGAGGGAAGGAACCCGCCCATTGCCGCAGTGGCTAAGAGTTGCCCGAAACGGAGACCGAATGGCATCCCATGGCCAGTAAAACCGCCAACGAAGAAGACCTGTGGAAATGTTGGCGCGACATCAACAATCGGATGCATATCCTGCGTGCATCCCAGGATTCCTGCCCAACGTTGTACCACACGCAGTTGAGGGGCAAGCAATGGGAAGATCCGTGGCAACACCTGCTCAATCGCCTTTTGTACCGGGATTGTTGGCATACTTTCCCAAATACCAACCCCTGCGTTTGGGGCAACAGACCCGCACCCTCCAATCAGAATATTGCCAGAAGGAGTTTGCTGCATATATTCTCCCGTGTTCATGTGGACAGTGAGTGCCATCGAAAAAATGGGATCAAGCGTCTCATAGGCTTGCATCTGCTCAAGAACCGGGACAATAACATTCGCCAGTTCTGGCAATAAGGTACTCGTCCAGGCATTGATTGCAACAATAACCCTTTGTGCAACCAGGCTCCCCTGCGAAGTTCGCAGGCGGATATGTGCTCCATCCTGTTCGATCTTATGAACTTCTGCCTGATAGGCTTTTGCGCTATGGCGCAACGCTGCCTGGACCAGGCCCTGCACGAGCCGCGCAGAGTGGAGGAGGCCCTGTTCTGGCAGAAAACGCCCACTAAGGATCTCGGGAGCAAGTGGTGTGTTGATCATCGCCTGCACCTGTGCTCGCTCAAGCCACTCTGCGGAAAATCCTTCTGCTCGTAATAGGTCCACTTCCTGGCGTTGTTCCTCACTCTGGGCTTCAGTTAGAGCCAACTGGAGCGCACCCGGCTCCCGGTAGTCACACGCGATCTCTTCCTCCTGTAGCACCTGGCGAAGCAAGACGCGATTTTCATAGGTGATGTCCATCACGGCACGAGCGGTTTGCTGTCCAAGACGAGCAATGGCTTCAGGATAAGACCCGGCAGTACCTGCTCGAACAAACCCACCATTGCGCCCTGTCGCGCCATCCGCAAGTGCTGTGCGCTCGAGCAGGACAACATGAACGCCTGCTCGTGCTAACCAATAACAAGTTGCAGCGCCTAAGAGCCCTCCACCAACAATGGCGACATCTGCCACTGGCGGCAGATCAGTGGGGAGAGAGAAGCGCGAAGAAGTACGTTGCCAATAGGAGACGGATTCTGGGACCATTACATATATCCTTTCACTTTTTACAAGAACAGGTAAGCGATCAAATTTCAGAGCTGTTCTCCTTTGCTGCCAGAACGCGAAACCTGCACTCAGTATAGCAACAATCCCTGACAAAAAGTGTCAAGGACCGATCACCTTCGATGGTTGTCAAGTACAATTTGGCTGGTTTGTCTTCTTCGTTCAAGAGACGTACATCCAGTGGAGTATGATCCAAAAAATTTACGAGCAGGGAGCCAGCCGCGTGGCTGGCTCCCTGCTCGTAGGGGATAAGGTTTACGTATATTGATACATATACAGGGGAAATGACGTTTAGCTGTTGGCTTTGTCGGTGAACTCGTTGGTGTAGGTCTTGCTCAGATCAATCGTCTTGCTTTTAACGGCAGGCTTGGTCTGATTCTCTACGCTGAGCACCGACTCGGGACCACCCTGGGGCATTTTGCCGTCAGGACTGTAAATCGCGTACTGATTCTTCAGGGCCGTGATATAGAGAGCCTTGTCGCCAGCATAGTAATCGGCGGGCATCTGCGCAGCGATCTCTTCCGGGGTATGCGTGTGAATCCACTTCATGGTCTTCACGTATGCGTTGACCAGCTTCTGGACGGTATCCTTGTGGCTGCTAACATACTCGTTCTTCATGAAGACACAGATGAAGGGGTAAGTGCCACCCAGGGCAGCCGAGGTCGACTCAGGTGTGCGCAGGTCCACCAGGACGTTACCAATGCCCTTGGTAGTCAGACGCGTGATGGTCGGCTCGGTGGTCATACCAGCATCGATACGCCCCTGCTGCATCGCCGCAATAAAGGTATCGCCAGCGCCCACAGGAATGAAATGGACCTGGTCCTGCGAGATACCAGCCTTGGCCAGCAGCGCAATCGTCAGGTTCTGTGTACCCGAACCCAGCTCGGTCACGCCCAGGTTCTTGCCTTTGAGATCGGCGATGGTCTTGATCTGACCCGCCTCTTTAGCAGAGACAACCTCGGCCTCGCCAGGAGCAACATCGAGCTGCACTACGCTCTCCATGCCCTTGCCAGCGGCCTGGAGATCAATGGTATGATCATACGAACCCGAACCAGCGTCTACCTGGCCCGCGAGCACCTGGTTCTCGGAAGACTGGCCGGACGCCTCGTCGATCAGGGTCACATCCAGACCAGCTTGATCAAAATACCCCAGGCGCTTGGCAAGCATGTTTGGCAAATAAATCTGCTTACTCAGGCCACCAACCATGATTGAGATATGCGTCTTGCCCCCGCCGCTGCTACTACCGCTATCACCGCCACAGGCGCTGAGAACGAGAGCCAGGGTCATGCTCAGCATTAAGCTGACCCAGACGCTGCGCTTCCATGTTTTCATAGGGTTTCTCCTCTTTCATCTTTGATAAATATACGTGCAAAGATAGCGCTCCTTTGCGCATCTTAACGTATGCACCTCATACATCACGGCTTACTTCTTCTCCGAAAACCCTGAGCGCAAAGCGCTAGTCACGCCAGTGACGTTAGGTTTCGGAATAAGATCTTAGATGGTGACATCCTTCACCGTGTTTGGTCGCCAGGTAATCAAGCGATTCTCTAGCGCGGTCACCAGGAACTCCATGATCAGGGCTACAGCCGCGAGAATCGCCATTGCCGCGAAGACACCGTTGGCGTTAAAGTTCGCCTGCGCGGACTCGATCATCAGGCCCAGGCCCTCAGTCGAACCGATAAACTCACCAACTACGGCACCTACCAACGCGAAGCTGAAACTGGTATGTAAGCTGGCAATAATCCAGGTCAGCGCCGAAGGAATAATGACCTCGGTCGAGACCTTCCGGCTGCTCGCACCGAGCAGACGAGCGTTCGCGATCAGGTTACGATCTACCTCACGTACGCCCTGGAAGGCATTGAAGAAGACAATAAAGAAGACGAGCACGACGGCAAGGGCAATCTTGGACTGAATGCCCAGGCCCAGGCCGATGGCGAAGATAGAGCCAAGCACAACGCGCGGAATGGCGTTGGCAGCCTTAATATAGGGGCTGAGAATATCGGCCAGGAAGTAGTTGCGCCCTAAGACAACGCCGGAGATAACTCCCAGGACAACGCCAATCACAAAGCCAATGAAGGTCTCCTCAAGCGTGGCACCAATCTGAACCCACAATGGCCCCTGCGCGGTCCCCTGAGTTACCCAGGTGACGAGCTGTGCCCAGATACCCGAGGGCTGTCCCCAGAAGAAGGGATCAATAATATTCAGGCGCGAGAGCAGCTCCCAGCCACCGACAAGCACAACCAACAAGCCAATGCGCAGGGTGTTAACGATGATGCGCTGACGAGTTCTGGCCTGACGTGCTTTCGTCACAATGCTGGCCTCAGCCTCATTTACTGCCATCTCAGGCTTTCTGCTTATTTCTTTCATAGCTAATGACCACCTCGTTGCGAAGAGCTTCCCAGATTTCTTGATACAGATGGACAAAATGCGGATCAAAACGGATCTCCGTCAGGTTGCGCGGGCGTGGCAGGTCTATGTTATAGATACCTTTGACAGTTGCGGGGCCGGCGGTCAGCACACAGACCTTGTCGGCCAGGGAGATGGCCTCTTCCAGGTCGTGAGTAACAAAAACGACAGAGGCCGAGGTGGCAGACCAGAGGTTTAGTAGCTCATCCTCCATCAGGATGCGCGTCTGTACATCCAGGGCGCTGAATGGCTCATCCATCAAAATAATCTGTGGCTCGTTAATAAGGGTCTGGGCCAGGGCTACGCGTTTACGCATGCCGCCTGAAAGCTGATGGGGATAGCGGTCCTCAAAACCAGAGAGGCCAACGCGGGCGATCCAGTCGCGCGCGCGTTCAAAGGCCTCGGCCTTGGGAACACCACGGAAGAGAGGGCCAGTCGCGACATTGCGCAACACATTTTTCCATGGGAAGACCGCGTCCGACTGGAAAACATAGCCGATACGAGGGTCGATGCCCTGGACGGGATTGCCCATCACCTCGACCCCGCCAATGCTTGGCTTCTCCAGGCCAGAGATCAGACCCAGGGTCGTCGATTTACCGCAACCAGTGGGACCAACAACGGCACAGAACTCACCGGGCTTTACACTGAGGGAGAGGTCGCGTAAAGCGGTATATGCCTGGCCATTTGGCGTCTGAAAGCGCTTGGTCACATTGCGCAATTCAATGGCAGGCGTCCCCAGACCCGACTCAGATTGCAGAGTAGTTGATGTGTTTGTCATAGAGAGAGTAATTTTACCCAACCCCTTTCTTGAATGGTCTGCTGGCACCACCTCGTGCTACCAGTTCAAGTCGTTCTTTTATATGAGCACAATTGCTTTTGAGCTAACGGGTTGTGGTTGTGTACACAGCGTACAGGCACGCCTGCCTTCGTTGATGATAAGCTATCCTCTACGCCTGTGCTGGTAAGCATAGCCAGGAAGGCATAAACAACGCATAAACGCGGCCCCCACCGGCATAAACAATGTATAAACACACTGCCGCCGATGGAGACCGCGTTCTATAAATAGCCTTCCCTGGTGATGACCCTTCTAGACTGTCCCAAGCATAGCGTGGAAACGCTGCACGCATTGATCGCAGATAAAAGTATTGGGCGAACTGCCTTCAGCGATACCGATCTCAGCTGGGAAGAGATGAGCAATCTGGGAACCGCTACGCCCACAGAAGGAGCATGTCTGCTGAGCGGTAGGCGATGTGAGCGCGGTGCGCGCCTGCAAGAGACTGATACCTAACGAGCGGAGCAGACCCGCGCCAATCCCCTCACCTTCGTTCATCAAGCCCAGCAAAAGATGGGTCGGGCGTATGCTCTTCTCGCCCTGATTCTTCATCTCTTCCCCTGCCAGAATAATGACCTGTTTGGCACGAGGAGTCAGCAATGTGAGCGCGTCCGCGGATACATTCGTAGCGAGTGGTTCTCCAGGAGCTAGTTGACCGTGTTGTGCCTGGCGATCAAAAATAAAAACGATACCGGCATGAATACGTTGAGGTGTGATACCCAGCGGCGTAAGAAATGAAGCCAGGCTGCCCTCGCTCGCCAGGCCCCACAGCAGATGTTCTGTGCCTATCCACCAGTGAGAGAGAGTAAGCATCTCTTCGCGGGCGAGATCAAGCACGCGCTTGCTCTCCGCTGTCATGGATCTGGCGAATGCATCAAATGGCGATTCTTGTTCTTGCATAGTATCCCTGGTCCTTTCCCTTGTCTCGACCTGTGCCGCACGCCTCAGCGCTCGCAGTTGCAACACGCGAATATGGCCCGCGTTGGTTCCCAGTGCCTCGGCGATCTCAGCAGCGCTATATCCCTGAAGATAGTGCAAGGTTAAAATGCTGCGATCACGTTCTGACAACAAGCTGAGAAGGTGCTGCACACGCATTTCAGTCTGCTGGTCGATAAAATTCGTGTTCTCACGAAAAAGAGACTGTGCCTCCAGATCACTCAAAGAACGCATTTCGTATGGGCTCTGCGTCTGCCAATAGTCAACAATTGTTGTTCGGGCCGTTGCATAGAGCCAGCCACGAGCACTTTCAAGGCTCTGATCCTCCTTGAGCCAGCGTAGTGCTTTGAGAAAGACCGTGCTAGCCAGGTCCTCGGCCAGGGTATGATCGCCAACTTTACTGTAGATAGAGCGTTGCAGATCGGCAGCATACAAACGGTAAATTTCTGCCAAACGGTTCAAGCGCTCCTGGCGACGCGCGTAGTTTGAGGGCTGCATAACGCTTGCCATAATTCCTTTCTGAAGGCTTTCAGTTTTCCATTGTGATATACAGGTGAGCGTTACACCTGAGTATTGGGAGCGTTTAATTGAGCAAGTGTGAACAATTTCAAAAAAACAGTGCTACGTTTTGGCGCTCTATGCGATTTATATTTATAGAGAGTACTCTCAAGCCACAAATGCAATTATCTTATTCCTGGCAAAGGCTGCTATTCTGGCGGCAGATTCAGGGACAGGAGGTCCTACGTTTATGCCTATTTATTTTTATACGGCTCACGAAGAACCATATGGCTGCTTCTCCAATTTCTCTCGGCACGGCATCGACCTGGATGGCACCTGGTGGCCAACCGTAGAGCACTACTTCCAGGCTCAGAAGTTCGCAGGTACGCCCTACGCTAATAAAATTCGCACCGCCTTTACACCCAAGCAGGCCGCCGACCTGGGGCGCAGTCGCCAACATCCCCTGCGCCCCGATTGGGAACAGGTGAAGGATGAAATTATGCTTAAAGCGGTTCGTCGCAAGTTCGAGTTACACACTCATCTGCGCAAACTTCTCCTCGCAACTGGGGCAGAAGAATTGATCGAGAACGCTCCCAGCGATTATTATTGGGGGTGTGGCAGCGATGGCAGCGGACAGAACAAGCTGGGACAAATTCTGATGCGGGTACGGATGGAGCTAAGCTCCTTACCCTCCCTAACATAGACTATTAACTATAAGCTTCAGGAGATGAGCAATAGCTGGCTTTTACGCAAACCAGCTATTACCAAATTGGCAAAAATGACCTTGATTTTTAGCCACAAATATGTTATTATTTAATACGTCACTTGCGAAGAGCCACAAATTTGTGGCTCTTTTTCTTTTCCCTCAACATATACGAGTATTACTCGGTGCTTCCCACAACTATTCTCGCTCCTCTTCGCCTTCTCCAATTGGCTTCAGCAAGGGATTACAATAATATTGGAATTCCATGACAATTAGAAGGAAAGGAACACATCGCCATGTTCGCCCCACTCGTGTTGATGCCTGTTGGAATAGTTCTCCTTCTTATAATAAGCGGCTTCTTTTATGCCTCAAAGTTTTCCTTGCTGAATGCGCCCGCGACATTCAACTATGAAGTCGCGAGTCAAGGTAGCCCAACTACGCGACTGATTCAATGGGAACTACAACATCCTGGAACCACACATCTCGGTTCCATGCTTGGCATAATACTCTCAACCCTGGCATTAGGCTGGCTTTGGGGTAGCTTCACCTTCCATGTTGCAGGTCTCTTTAACCTCATCGTCATGCCTGTGTGGTACATAATATTCACGGTCTTGAGTTTTATACTGCTATTTTTTATTTACATGTTTCTCGGTGATATTATTCCTAAGTCGTATGCCCTGCTACGCAGCGAGCAAACGATCTGGTTTATCGCCCGCCCATTTCACTGGTACCTTACACTGATGCAGCCTGTAAGCAAAAGTATACGTCGCTTTGGCGAGCTATTCACCCGCTGGCCAACTGATCAGGAGGTCGTTGAGGCACTGCAACAGTTGCCAGCTGGTTCTTCTGCTGCGCATGTAGTACGCGAACCATACCAGCGCCACCAGAGAGAGGCCTTTGTCCTCAAAGAAGATCAGCTTATCTATCATCTCCTCACCTTGAGGTATAAGACGCTGCGCCATGTTATGCGCCATCGCGATGAAATCGCTGCGCTCCCCTTAATAAGTTCTTTTGAGGAGGTTAAAGAGGCCTTTCTGCACTTCAACTATACACGCATAGTCATCTATGAAGAGACGCTGGACACAGTCATAGGTGTACTCCATCTCCAGGACTTCTACCACTGGATGTGCCACGCACAACCCAATCAACCCTTCTCCTTGCTCTCACTTATTCAACCAATTCCTCAATTGAGGCAGAAAATGCATGTGATCAATGCTCTGAGCCTGCTGGAATCTCCCTCAGATCGACCAGTACAACTCGCGATTGTTCAGGACAACTATGGCCTGACCTGCGGACTCCTCACGCTTGCAGACATCTGCAACGCAATTATCACGGTACGCTAGTTCTCGGCTCTATCTTCTCCCTACCTCGGCTCGCAAGCTCGCCTCTGGGTAAGGGATGTGGTAGCTGGTTGGCCGGCGGAGCCGGCCAACCAGCTACCACATCCCTTACCCAGAGCGCCGCAAGCGCGAAGGTTTCTCGAAAAGGTTCTGGATGCAAGTAATAATAAATTTGTTCCAAATTCATTGCAATAGATGCGTTTATATGCTACAATTCGCAGGCCACTTTAATAAGCTTAATTATTCTTAATAACTTCTGATAATGAAAGAGAGAATCTCTGATGAATTGTGCAAGCTGTGGCGTGGTTGCCCCCTATAATGCAACAATATGCCCCAACTGCGGTGCCCCCTTCCCCATGCCAAACTCATATCCCCAGGTTCCTGATTATGCACCACAACAACCCAATAATGCTCCTCCTGCAACAGGATATTCATATCCGCAGCAAGGCTATGCCGCACCCGGCTACAATTCAGCGCAAGCAGGCTACATGGGTCAGCAGCAGAGCTACGCCTACGGCCAGCCTCAATATCCTCCACCCTACCAGCAAATGACGAACGTTACCGTGGTCAATAATGCACAAACGAGTAATACGCCCGTCATCGTAGAGGTCCTGCTCAATTTCTTTCTTGGCATCTATGGAGTCGGCTGGCTCATGGCGGGCGAAACCACTACCGGCATTGTCCTGCTCGTCTGTAGCTTCGTCGTTTACTGGCCTGTGTTGATCGGCCTCGCCGTATTCACTTTAGGGATTGGCCTCTTCTGCGATATCCCGCTCGTTATCGGCGCAGTCATCTTAAATGCCGTACTCCTGAACGGAGCCTTGAAGCGCCGTTACGCCCAGGTCACAGTGGTCCAGACAAGATATTAAATAATACAGATATCGCCTTCAATACCCAATTGTTACCCCTCTGTTTGTGGTGAAGCGCAACACTAAAAGTAAAGTAAGCGTTCTCTTGAGAGAGGGGAGCGAAGGTATGCTTGGCAAGCTCAGTAACACGCAAATCGAGAAAATGCTATACACGGAGATGATTGGGCGCCTTGGCTGTCATGCGGAGGGCAAGACCTATGTCTACCCCATCAATTATGTCTATGACGGCGAGTGTATTTATGGTTGCTCACTCGAAGGAGTGAAGCTTCAGGTGCTGAGAGCCCATCCCGAAGTCTGCTTTGAAATAGACCATGTGCAGAACCTTGCCAACTGGCGTAGCGTCATGGCCTGGGGCACCTTTGAAGAGCTTGAGGGAGAAGAGGCGGCACAGGCTGCTAACCTGCTGATGCAACGTGAAATGACTCTCATAGCCAGTGGCCAATCGGTTCACCAGATGCGTAAGGTCGATTCACAAGCCACCTCATTCGTCAGCGCAATCTACCGCATCCGCCTGGCAAAAAAAAATGGACGCTTTGAGATCGAGGATGATTAGAGCGCTACTGACCTACGCGCCTACGCCTCTGGGCCAGATGTAGTACCCTGCGTAGGCGCGTAGGTCATAGCGCTTCAGCTACGCGCTGGGGAAGCGGATAATCGTACGTGCGCCATCACCACGGCGCATACGCTCAAAGGCCGTCTCCAACTCATCAAGGGGAACTGTGTGGCTAACCATGCCTTCCACGCGCATACGGCCAGCCTGGATGCGCTTGAGCAGTGCGGGGACATCGGCGTGGAAGCGTGATGAACCATAGAAGCAGCCGCGAATGCTCTTCTCAATAATAAACTCAAAGGCGGGAAGTGTGATCGTTGACGTTCGCGGCGCAAGGCCAACCACAACTGCTGTGCCACCAGCGCGAATTAGACTCCAGGCCTGCTCTATCGTGCGTGGATTTCCCAGAACCTCGAAGGCCCAATCCACTCCAAACTGTGTGATGCGCCGGACCTCACGCAGGGCTTCCTGCTCACGCGAGTTAATAGAGTGTGAAGCCCCAAAACTCTGCGCCAACTTCAACTTCTCGGGATTGATGTCGATGGCGATGATGGGATAGGCACCCGAGAGGCTGGCCGCCTGGATTACGTTTAAGCCCACGCCGCCACAACCGATCACGGCCACGCTCTCACCTGGACGCACGCCAGCCGTGCGCTCAACGGCCCCTACGCCAGTCAGCACGGCGCAACCCAGGACCGCCGCGACCTCCATAGGCACGTCGGCGGGAATCTTCGCCGCGCCCTCCTGGGGAACAACCACATACTCACTAAAGCACGAGACCGCGAGGAAGTGGTGCAAGTTCTTATCGCCAAGGTGCATACGACTGGTGCCATCACGTAGTGTCCCCTGCATCCCCATGGCACCAGCGGTCGTGCAGAGATGCGTCTGACCACGTTGGCAAAAATAGCACCGCCCACAGGAAGGCACCCAGGTCAGGACCACACGATCCCCGACCTCGAAACCCGTTACACCAGGTCCAACCTCGGCGATGATGCCCGTGCCCTCATGTCCCAGCACAATCGGCATCGGCTCTGGCAGGCTGCCATCGCGCACATGCAGATCGCTATGGCAGACGCCCGCCGCCTCCATACGCACCAGGATCTCGCCCTGGCGTGGCACATCCAGCGTAATCTCCTCAATAACGACAGGCTTCCCCGCCTCATACAAGACAGCCGCTCGTGTTTGCATCATTGCACACTCCTTCGTTACTGCTCGTAAATATGTATCCATACATAAATCAGCAAGCCTGTCCATCTCCTCGTGCCAGGCTTACAGGCATTATACCGCATAAACGCTTAACTTGAGGTCTCGGAGCCGGTCCACATCTCTGTCATCTTGCCATCGGCAATGCGCACAAACCACATCACACCTGAGGTAATCTCTTTGCCTTGATGGGTTCTCTGGATAGTGGCACGAATCGCCACCATGTTGTCCTCACTCACTATGCTCTTGATCGTAATGCGAAAATCAGGGAAGGCGGCTCTCACCTGAGACAACGATTGCTTGACGCTATCAGGACCAGTTACCTCTGGATGTGCATGATCTATCCATGTAGGGGCAAGCACTTCGTCTGCCAGCTCCATATTTCCAGTGTTCCACATCTCCAGGTAGCGTCTCACAAGGCCTTTATTTGTTTCAATATCCATTTTTCATTCTTTAAAAAAATATTTGCTCTTCCTCATGAATATACTCCGTATACTCAGAGAGACCCTATTTATTAATAAACACTAGCCCATCTGTTATATACTACGTCTATTCTCGTGCTGAATCTCATCAGAAAGAAGCATGATTGCACCTAAAGCAAAGAGGCAAGGCTTTTATGACAAATCAATGACAAAAGAGGGCGCCAGAATTCACATCCCAGTCATCTTCCAACACTATACTTTCTCTATCTACAAGAACTATAAATTACTGCCTTTGGGGAAACTGAGCGCGAGGGCCATGGTCATGGCTGCCGCACTGGTTCCCACATAAGGATTGGTAAATTGAGAAAGAAATAAAGGAGATTGTATATGCACTGGGGTTCTGGCTTCTGGCCTGTGTTTCCATTAATCTGGGTAGGTATTATAGCGTTCTTCTGCTGGGGAGCCTCCCGCTGGTTTGGCTGGCGAGCCAGGCAGAGGCACTTTGAGATGCCTGGAGAACCGAACGCGATGGAGATCTTGCGCCGGCGGTATGCGCGGGGCGAGATTGATGGCACGACCTTCGACCAGATGCGCGAGCGCCTGGAGAGCTCAGCCCAACCTCGCTACTAGCCTCGGAGAAGCATCCTGAATGCCTTTCCCTTTCCTTATAGCTCGACCTCGCCACTCATAGCCAGGTCGAGCCCCTCTTTCTAAAAGAGTTTCCTGCTCTGCTGCTCATAAGCAAGACTCTATCAGCCAAAACTGCTCCCCCCAATGATATCGATAGGAGATGCCACACCTGCTGAGTCCAGGATGACAATTCCCTGAGCATCTTTGGGCCAGGAGATAGCGACGATAAACTGACTCATAGCTCTCACACTAAGACTTGCACCCCTCTCTACGTCCCAAAGGGTAAGCCTGGAGGGGGAAGCAGAGACCAGATGCTTTCCATCTGGAGACCAGGCCACGTTCTCAATATTTCCATATGTCTGCATGGAACTCTGAATCTGTAGCTTGCCACCTTGCAGCGACCAGATCTGTATGTTTCCCCCGGAATCGTAGCAAGCAAGTCTGGTGCTATCAGACGACCAGGCTTTAAGATAGCCCGATGCCGATACAGACCCTGATGTGCTTATCAGTGGATCGCCGGCCTTCTGTGCATCCCAGACATACAATTGATCCCCACCAATAGCAGCAATATATGCTCCATTAGGAGACCAGGTCAGCGAAGTTATATGACTTTGAACACCTGAATAGGAACGCACAACTTTACCATGATCGGATGCCTCATAAAGGACTACCTCATTTTGAAAATCCTCCAGACTACTACCACGAGCGCCGACAAAATAGCGATTGTCGGGAGACCAGGCTAGAAGGAATGTAAGGGGATCGCCTTTTGCATTAAAGACCGGGTAAGAGAAGAGTGGTGTATTCGTTGAAACATTCCAGGCGCTAAGATAACCAGCCATGTCCGAGATAAGCATATGTGTTCCATCGGGAGAAAAAGAGAAGTCGTTGGGCGCATGCTGCAATGAATAAGAGTGATTTATGGTACTGGAGGCTTTGTTAATCGCGAGAAAGTCAAAGCCATCGTTGTATACTATAGCCGCATTTTTCCCACTAGAGGAAAAGTTCGCGAAGCGCACCTGGGTATCTTTAGATGCAGGTTGCATAGCAGGCATAGCACTGTGTTTCGGCTGCCTGTACGAAAATAATCCCCTGGAAAGGTTGGCGCCCAGGACAACGACAGCCGTACCAGCGACGGCAACACCAAGAATAGAACGGCGTGTAAGACGCTTAGCCGGTTTCGGCTGCAACTGTGATTGAGGCGCCTGCATCTGCACCTGTCCCATGCCAGGCATTGGAAACGAACCCGGTGGAGGAGCCATAGAAGGAGTAAAGATAGGCTGCCGGGGCGATTGCATTGTAGGTTGAAGATTAGCAATTTCACGCAATATGCCTTCGACAAGTGTGATCGATGCGGGACGCCGCTCAGTGTGAAGCGAGATCATAGACATGACCAGGTCTTCAAGCTGGGTCGCACCAGGCAGGGCAATAAGCCGCAAGGGAGAGAAGTTAAAGGGATTGTCGGCGGGGTCGATGCCGGAGAGCAAATAGTACAGGAGCGCCCCCAGACTATAAATATCTGAGGCAGGCGAGGTCTGCGCCTTCCCGTACTGCTCAGGAGCGGCATAGCCTGGCGAGCCAAAGGGAATGGTATCCCTGGTCTGCCCGGGCTTAAAATGCCGCGCAATGCCGAAATCAATGAGATAGAGCTTGCGCCGCGTCGTCAACATAATATTAGCGGGCTTGAGATCGCGAAAAATAATAGCTGGCTGACGCGTATGCAAATAGTGCAGGACTGTACATAGCTGAAGCGCGATATCGAGAAGCTCAGGCAGCGGCAGAAGAGGCTCAGTGGAAGTAGGTGAGCGCGTTGCAGACTTGCGTTCGAGGTAGGCTTCCAGCGTCTCGCCATCAATAAAATCCATGGTGAGATACCAGTGCTCGGGATCGGTAAAATGGTGGTAGACGCGAGGAAGATTGGAATGCTTGAGAGTAGAGAGGAGCGCGACTTCACGGTTAAAGGCATCCGTTGCCTCAATAACCTGCTGAGAAGAGAGGCCGCGCAGATTAATTTGTTTCAGTGCCAGAATTGCGTCACTAGAATGGGTATCCGCGACTTTATACACAGCACCAAAGCCGCCAGTTCCAAGTTGAGAAAGCAGGCGATAGCGCCCCTGAATTAAGAAGGGCTGCTCATTCTCCACACTATCAGTCAGAGGTTGATCACAGGCAAAGCAGGCAGCCTGGTCTACATCATTCGCGGCTCCGCATTGAAGACAGTAAAGAACATCCGTTTTCATGCATATAATCCTATGATCTTCTTCCGAAACTCAATGTCACTTGCGTGCCTAGCGCTTCGCGCTCAGGGTCTTCGGATCAGAAGTATTTCCATTCCTCGCAGCAAATATTCATATCTATATATTCTAAAACAAAATTAACGAAATGTGTGTGGGTCATATGACCTATTTCGGCTCGAAAACTCACCGTGGTTAAGGTGTGGAGGTGTATAGCGTCGGAATTCGCCGACGTTATACACCTCCACACCTTAACCTAAGCGCCGCAGGCGCGAACAGGTAAGACAAATTAGGGCATTAAATTCTTTGAAATAATTGGATATACTACCAGCTGCATTACATGTTTCTATTTCACCTTAAATCAGGGAAAGGGAAAGTGCCTGCATGCGTCTCTCACTACCCACATTTAAGCCTCGTCAGACCAGGAGTGCGCCGAATAAGAAGAATCATGAGCAACAGGAGGAACCATTCCAGATCTCCCATATCTTTAAGTCGCTAGCCCAGTTTCCCCAGGCCATGGGCCGGGTCTGGCAGGCCAGCAAACGCCTGACTTTGGGGATGCTGATCCTCTCCACCATTCGCGGCTTCCTGCCGGCCTGTAGCGCCTTGATCGCGAAGATGGTGGTGGATAGCGTGGTTCATGGTATTCAGACTCATAGTATCTCGCCGCTCTGGTTGCCGATTGTCCTCCAGTTGATTGTAAGTCTCTTTGATCGCCTGCTCTCTCGCTCGAGCCTGGTGGTACAACAGCTCTTGCAGGATCGCACCTCCAACCATATTCAACTACTTATATTCGAGAAGGCCAATACCCTCGACCTGGCCTTCTTTGAGCAGCCTGAGTTCTATGATAAACTACGCACCGCCTCCAGCGAGTCCTCCTATAAGCCGGTACTGATGGTGGCGCTGGTCTTTGAGACGCTACGCACAACGATCACACTCATCTCGATGCTCTTCCTACTGATTCAACTGGCCTGGTGGCTGACCACCATCGCCCTGGTCGTACCCATTCCCTCCTTCCTGGCGAGCGCAAAATATGGCTGGTATGATTACCGGCGCATGATTCGCCAGTCGCCAGAGAAGCGCAAGATGAACTATTACAACCAGATCCTGACCGTCGATCTCTTTAACAAGGAACTCAAACTCTTTAGCCTGGGTGAATTCTTTGTTGAGCGCTACCGCCAGCTGGCAGCGGGGCCAGCTCGGTCATCGAGAAACTGCCCTCAGGCTATGAGACCACGCTCGGCAAATGGTTTAAAGAAGGCGTACAGCTCAGCGGCGGTGAATGGCAAAAAGTGGCCCTGGCCAGGGTCTTTATACGCGAGGCCGGGCTACTCATCCTCGACGAGCCAACCAGCGCCCTCGATGCCCAGGCCGAGTACGATCTCTTCGAGCGCTTCCGCGAGCTGACACAGGGCAAGACCGCACTCTTCATCAGCCACCGCTTCAGCACAGTACGCCAGGCCGACCGCATCTTTGTGCTGGAGCATGGTAGCCTACAGGAAAGCGGAACTCATGAAGAGCTAATGCAACTGGCCGGACGCTATGCCCACCTCTTCAGCCTGCAAGCGGCGGCCTATCAGTAATCGGAGGCCCTTCGCGCAGGCCCTGATTGCTGCTGGTTTACAGGCTGGCGAGCGGGTCGCGCTCTTTCTAGAGAATAGTCCGGCCTTCGTCGTGTCATATCTGGGAACGCACCTGGCGGGCGGAATCGTGGTCCTGGTCAATACCCAGTATCGCCAGGTGGAGTTGAGCCATATCATGAATGACGCAGGGGTGCGCTTCTGCATGACCAGCTCCTTACGCGCGCCGAAACGGCGCACGATGGTCGCAGTGGGTCCCTTCGTTGTGGATCTAAAGTACTCCCAGCACGCCAAGCTTCATTCTGGCTGGTTTACCGTGCCAGGTCCGACCTCAAAGGGACTGGAAACCCCTTCATACGCCAGGTGAAGGATCATCCCCGCCGCCGCATGATTGAGGTTATGACAGTGATCCATCCATATCCCCGGATTATCGGCACGAAAAGCAACTTCATAGCTTTCTCCCGGAGCGACGTTGAGCGTATCAACCCACCAGGGACTTCCCGTGACAGGTCGCCCATTGTAGCTCAGCACCAACATATGGTGTCCATGCAGATGCATTGGATGATCCATCCAGCTTCGGTTGACAAAGCTCACTTTGACCAGATCTCCTTCATGCACCATCAGCATCGGTGTATTGGGAAACACTTTTCCATTGATGGGCCAGAGGGATGCCATTTTGCCATCATAAAAGCCATACATATCATCAAGGACAAGCGAGAATTCCTTGTCAAAGTGACTTGACAGACTAAATGGCGTCTGTTGTGGACTCCCATATGTGGCTGGATTGAAGACGGGACCATCTGCCAGCGCAGGGGCGTTCCCTGTCCCGTCTCGGCTCAGGAGTAATCCCACTTTTGAACTCTTTTGCAGCCAATCGAGCGACACTGTCGTATCTGGCATCGTAAATTGAATATCATACCGCCCGCCAGCGGCGACCAGAAGCCGTTGCCTGGTCAGTTCTGTAGGAGCATGCAGATCCGTCCCATCGATAGCAATTACTTTAAAGGAGGTGCCAGAGAGGACAAAATTGATCGGGAGGCTATCGGTATTAATCAGGCGTAAGCGAACAGGAGTCCCCGGCTGTACGGCCAGCCGTTTTAACGTATCGAACGTATCAAATGCCTGCTGATAGCTTCCCTCCTTTGTTGGCCAGCTATGAGCAAGAACCGGGATATCCTTTCCGGTGAATGAATCGTCTCGTGGGAGCACGATCAACGCGCCAAACAGTCCCTTCTCTACCGCTTCTTGAGACGCTTGATGTGAATGATACCAATACGTTCCTGGCTGGTTCTTTACCACAAAACGATAGGTAAAGCTCTCTCCCGGCTGAACGGCATTTTGTGTGACCCCGGCAACGCCGTCTTCTGCATTTGGGACATCCAGACCATGCCAGTGTAACGTAACTCCTTCCTTGGGAAGCTTGTTGATCAGTTTTACCTCAACCAGATCGCCCTGATGAACCCGCAATTCTGGCCCTGGGAGCTGTCCATTAAAGGTCCAGGCATTGACCGTAGCCCCAGAACTTAAGCGCATCTGCGCCTCCTGCGCAACGAGGGTGAAACGCTCATTAGGCTCTCCACTCTGCGGTCCGACAAGGCTGGTCACAGAAACGTCATTTTGCTGACTATGTTGCATATTGTGACCTGTCATATCGCCCGTCATATTGTCCATCATATTGCCTGTCATAGGGATGCGATCAGGAAGGCGACTCGCTTGAACGGACCAGGAAAACCAGCCGGTCAGGCAGAGAGCTACTACCGCGAGAACAATCACAATGCGTAATGGAAGGTGCCACCATCTCACCCGCGTTTCTGCCAATTGAGGTGTCTTCCTCCCATTGGAGAAGAGAGGTAGCTTCTTTCCAAATGTATACCAAAACCAAAGAACAACACAAAAGAGCGCAAACAAAATCAGGATAAGAGGCAAAGACGAAGGGTCGGTGTATATAAGCGTAAGGTAGGTGTCGAGCACAACACCAACGACTGTTATCAGAGTTGGTACCAACAAAGCCGGTGCCGCAGCATCTTGTTTGGCAGGTGACTCTCCATCTTGCGGGAGGTTACGCGACATTCTGCGCAAGAACGGAAACGAGAAAAGGAGAACGGAGAGAGCCGGCAGAAACAGCAATGGGAGGTCCAGAAGCATTCTCTCCTGAGCAAAAATCCAGCCAAAGAGGGCCCATTTAGCAACAACAGCCCCAACTTTATCAGCACATGCAGTTCAGAGAATCCCAACCAGAACAAACTTTTCCGTATTCCCAGCCGTCGCCTCCTGAGGGACACCCGTTTGGGAAGAAGAAAAACCTGAGATCCAGCAATGATCCATACTATAAGCAGTAGAAAAAGAATGATATCATCAACAAAGTGAATTGATACGTACATATATTCCTCCATACGTGTTGTTTTCCGTATTGCAATCAGTCAGACTACTGAGACACTAAGACGTCTTCCTCCTGCGCAAAGGCTTGCAGATCTTCAAAAGAGCGGGAAAAGTCGGGGATGATCTCATCGAGGATCGCCTCGAAGCGTTGAGGATAGCCCTGGAGAAGCTCTGCTAGCAGTTGCCGCTCCTCTGAAGCTTCTCCCACAGCGAGTAAAGTGGCGAGCACGCGTGCATTAATCACTTCGCGTGGTGAGATCAGCAGTCCCATTCATCAAGAAGTTTTTGAGCATATACGTTTGCCCCAGCATTCCTTTTTGGATCAATTCCCGATCAAGCACCGGGCCATATTTGAGATACAGGTCGAGATACAATTGGATTAACCTGACGCCGCGCAAGGGCGAGGAACCCGTATAGGTCACTCCAGGCGTATTGAGATCAGAGACACTACTGAGCCACCAGGCCGGGGCAATGGCCTCCTGCATGCGCTGGAGCGCATACCGTTCAAAGCCGGGGTGAGGATAGCTCTGCTGCTCGTGTAAACAACGCGCCAGGGTCTCCGCCTCAATCGCGGCCACGCTCATGCCTTGTCCGTAGATGGGGTCAAAATTGCAGAAGGCGTCTCCCATGACCAGCAGACCAGTGGGCCACTCCTCCATCTGCTCAAAGTGATGGCGCACACACACCGGGATGCGGTAGCCGCGCGGATCGTTCAGTGGCTGAGCGTCTTGCAACAGTGTGGGCAGGTATGGCCCAATGACGACGGCGAGTCGTTGCTCAAACGCAGCAGCATCGGTAGGAGGATACTGGCCTCCGATATTGCCGATGATCACGGCGCAGGTGTGGTTCTCAAGGAGCGAGAACGCGACCCCATCGCTCTGAGAGAACGGTTTGAGCGCGGTACTCCACTCGTGATGCGCGTCTGGCGGGAACTGGTAAGAGCGGGTGCTATAGCCAATGGCGGAATGGACCTGCTCATCCTCAGGCAGAGAATAGCCCAGTTCCTGGAGCCAGTGGGGAGTTTGGAGGAACATCCACTGGCGTCAACGATCAGGTCCGCAGCTAAGGTTGTCCGTTCGACGAGTTGTCCATGCTCACGCACGCAGATCCCCGTGATACGTTTGCGGTCAGGTGACGCGACGAGGCCAATCACGTCCTGATGAGACAGAAAACGCACGCCTGCAAGCGCCTGCACCCGCTTCCGTATTTCCCACTCCAGCAGAGCCCGGCTACACGATACATCCTTGCCCGTCGCGTTGGGAGCGCTGAGGGCCGTACGTCCATCCTTGGCAATCAGAAGACTTTTGGTATGCTCCAGCGAGAAAGCTCCGTGCTCAAGCAAGCCATCAAGAAAACCAGGAAACAGGCGTTCCAAAATCATCTTGCCACGTGGCAACACCCGATGAAGATGATGGGACTGTGGTGTGCCTGCACATGGTCGAGGTTCTGCGGGCAATGCGTCTCGTTCTACCACCAGCACCTGCTCATAATACTCCGCAAGAGCTCGTGTCGCCAGCAAGCCAGCGATGCCTGCACCAATCACCACTGCCTGCCGTGGCTTTTCTTGCGTTTCTGTTGTTGTTCCATTCTGCATATCTATAGCACCTTTCTTATTCTTCTACTTCTTTTTCTGCAACCAGATCTCCTAGAAGCCAAGCTGCTGCTTGACCAGGACCATCGTGATACGACCGGGCTCGTGCTCTACATTGATGGTCAGGCGAATCATAGACCGCTGCACCATCGGGGATCAGGTCAAGCACATACTTTTGTGCTTCTTCGCCGGTCTCAAAGATGACCGCTTGTATGCCGTGCGCTTGCAGTGCCTGGACGGTTTTCTCTATCTGCTTCTCTGATGCCAGTTGCGTGAATTCGGACTGTGATAGGTTGGGAGTCATTGAGATGGTTTTCCCTTTCTTGTCTTTGGTCCATTTTGAGATGAATCCGATGGAAGCTTGCTAATAACTCTGTTGATGAGTTATCCCCTCTCACCTCATCTGGTCGATCCTCTCGTTGCTGAGAGAAGCGTTCATCAACAGAAGAAAGGTCCACAGGTGATCAGATTCATCTCAAAATGTCTCTTCAATTATGGCTATGGCTTGAGGTCGAGCACCGCTTTGCCATGCTCCAAATCGACAGGCACCGAAGCCTGCATGTGTACGATCAACCACTTGCCGTTGATCTTCTGGAAGCAAGCGGTCCAACGCAACCAGTTACCGATCTTCTGCCCATTGGCCATGGTTGCGCTCAGCCGGTTGAAGCTGTGGGCGAATGCCACGTTATCGCCCACTGTGATGGACAGGTCAACAATTTCATAGTTGATCGGACCCGGAAACAACGAGAGCGCCTCTCCCCAATGTTTCCTGTATGTATCTGCTCCCACGTATTGCAGCGGGGGCACGATATCGAACGACACCAGTTCGGGCGCGTACATGGACATCACCCCATCGAGGTCCTTCGCCCGAAGCGCCTCGACCCCACCCTCGATGACCCTTTTGATTTCGGCCTCATCGTTTTTCTTGTTGTCTTCAACGGTCATAGTTTCCTCCGCTGCCTGGGGCGCCGAGCCCGCAAGCGGTGTGGTGTCAAGGTATCTGACCTCGTAGACGCGCTCGGCGAACTTCCAGCCGTCCTCAGTGCGCTGGTAGCGGTCATGGTACACGGCATAGTTCAGCCCGGACCTGCCGTCGCGCAGGCGCGCGAGCTCACAGATGTAGGCCCGGCCGACCGCGGTGGAGCCCTCCAGCTGGATCGTGCCTGGATGTGTAGTTTGCACGAAGTAGTCCCACTGCCCCTGCAATCGTTTGCTCCCGGCGCGGATCTGCTCCCGGCCAGTGAGTTCGACGATGGGGGGTATCCGCCACACGCCGTCCTCGGTGAACAGCGACGCCAGGCGGTCGGGGTCACGCATCATCACTGCGTCAGCGAACTCGCCGCGCAACGCCTCGATCTCGAAGCGATCAACAATACTCTCTAAATTGCTCATTGATTTTCTCCTTCGTCTGAGTGCTTCAATCGCCATGACCCCTCGGAGTCACGCGTACACCATCTGTCTTTCACGGGCGATCTCGTGCCTGCTCACGCACCTTCCGCCTGGCTCGTTTCAAGCGAGAGCAGCACCAGGCCAAGCTGGATGAGCTGTAAGAGTACCCCATAGAGCGCTGACTGATCCGGCAGCACTCCTGAGAGCAGCGTGGTACCAGTCTCCTGCTGCTCGATGTGTAAATCCCCCAAACCGGTCTTGCCAGGATGGGTCCAGATGTCCCTGGATGCGAATGCGGTAGTACATCGGTCTCCTCCTCTGTCTAAGTGGAGTGCTCTGTTCTCTTGGAGAGTATAAAAGGGCGTGCCCTCCAACACAGCCCTCAAAAGTGGAAGAAAAGGAGGAGTTTTGAAAGGCTGGAAGACACCCTGTTGGGGAGAACGAGGTGCTAGAGCAGCGAGCGGGCACGCGCCAGGGCCACTGCCTGTGTGCGGCTGCTCGCTCCCAGCTTGCCGAACAGATGACTGACATGTTTCTTGACGGTGTCCAGAGAAATCACCAGGGTCTGAGCGATGTCCTGATTGGAGGCTCCGGATGCCAACAAGCGCAGGACTTCCTCTTCGCGTCGGGTGAATGAAATCCCCGGCGCGGAGGAGATGACCGATGGCTGCCGAGCCGAGGAAAGCGCAGGCTCAGATGTGATTGCCCCCTCTAGCGATCTGCTCGCGCCCGGCTGCTCCTGCTCGAAGGCAGCGAGCAACTTTGCGATGGAGGCCGTGGTAGAGACTGCCCACTCGTGTTGCTGGGAATGTGGGGTGAACAGCGCCTGGAGCGCCTCCTTCATCGGTTCGCCTTCATCCAGGTACACGCGCAGGTAGCCCTCTGGCTCCGTGAGAGCAAAGAGGCGCTCCGCGATCACGCGTACCTGCGCGTGCTGGCCTGCCTGGTGCAGCGCTACCAGCAACTGAGCCAGATACGTTATGGTGATCCTGACATTGGCCGGTCGATCCAGGTGTTCACTCCAGCGTTCCAACAAGTTCAATGCCTCCCGAAAGCGAAACTTCGCAAAATACACGCGGATCACGGTTGGGAAGGCATCATACAGGTTTCTGTCCCATGGCCCCTCTGGAAAAAGGACACCACTCACCCAGTCGGATGCCTCCTTGAGCTGTCCTTGCGCCAGCCACCATTGTGCTCGCAGCGTCAATAGCCAGTCTGAGTAGGTCCAATAGCGTTCGCGCTCTACCAACTGCTCCAGCTCATGCAGCGCCAGCTCGGCGAGCGACCACTCACCCCTGGCGAGTTCGACCTGTATCAAGCAGGCATATCCCATTCCGAGCACATTCAGATGCGGCCAGGCCGCGGCGTCCTGCACGATTGTGTACAGCAAGCTGTGTGCTTCCTCCAGACGGTTCCACTGGTAGAACACAAGTGCCAGGCAGATCTGGAGAAATCCTTTCAGCGGGGCATAGCCCGCGATCTGTTCGACCAGGTCGAGGGTATCCAGGCTCTCCTGATAGGCCAGGCGCAGGTGTCCTGCCTCCACTTGCGAGAGCGCCAACCATTCCCTGACCCTGCTGATCGCATAGAGGCTTGCCGATTGGCTCACCCGCTGCTTTGCGGAGAGCAGCTGCGGCACAAGCACCGCTCCCTCTTGCCGGTCCCAGTAGTGGAGGAGGAAACGGCAGAGGAGCGGGAAGATTTGCCAGATGATCTCCTCATCCTGGTCAAGCTCCTGGATCTCCTGATACAGAGCGCTTAAACGCCCATACTCCCAGGTGGCCATCGCCTCATACCAAGCCATCTCTGCGTGTAACAGGCGCAGACGCCGATGCAGCAAGGCCCCCCGAGCCTCGGTGGGAAGAACGGCGCCCGTACCTGTACGGGTGGCTACGGTCAGGCGGCTGCATTCGTCCACATGGAACGGCAAGGCACTCTCGACCCGCGCCATGAGCTGCTGCGCCTGCTGGTAGACCCGGGCCCGCTGCTCGCGGGTCGTCTGTGTAACCGTGTTGAGTAGGTAGAGGGCGGTCGTGAGCAGCAGGCGAGCGTGCTCGTGCACGAGCGGTTGGGGCAGCGCGAGTACCCAACGCGCTATCGTCTCGGCCTCCCCACGCAGCCAGAACTGCTCGACGGTTTGCTCCATCAACCGCGCTGCCATGGAGTAGTCAGCGGCGGCAAGCGCATGGGGAATGGCCTCGTACCATTGCTCCTGGGCCTCATAAAAGGCAGCGGCCCGCTGGTGCAAGAGCGGTACCAGCTCTGGTTGCGTGGTGTGGAGAACGGAGAGCAGGGCTTCGCGGAAGAGATCGTGCAGCCGATAGGTGCGCCGCTCCTCATCCTGAGGCACCACAAAGAGGTTGGCCCGCTCCAAGAACATGAGCCTCTGCTGACTGGTCGCCCTGGTCGGTGCTCCGGTTACGGCCTGGCACACGGTAGCATCCAGGTGCGAGAGGATGGCGCTGTGAAGCAAAAAGTCGCGTATGCGCTCAGGCAGACGGACCAGGATCTCCTCTTGCACGTAATCCAGGAGATAGCGCTGGCTGCCGGTCAACGCCTCAAGGTAGGCCGCGCGATCTGCGCGTTTCTGCAGGGTAAGCGCGACCAGGTACAAGCCAGCGATCCAGCCCTCGGTCCGGCTCACCAGCCTGCGCACCTCGTCGGCTTCGAGCGCAGGGGAGAGCAGCTGACCCAGATACTGGCTCGCCTCCCCCTCTGCAAAGCGCAGTTCGTCCGCACGGATCTCGGTCAGGTGTCCGCGCACCCGCAGGCGTGCAAGGGGCAGATCCGGGTCTACGCGGCTGGAGAGGATCAGATGGACGTGCTCAGGTAGATGCTCCAGGAAGAAACATATGCCCTCGTGAATGGCTGGATCACCAATCACCTGATAATCGTCCACAATCAACACGATGGGGGCAACATGCCCCTCGCCGCCTTCCAGTTCCTGGAGCAACGCCGTGAGCATGGTGGACAGTGGTGGCGGCTGGGGGGATTGCAGCAGCGCTATCGGACTTGCTCCAAAGCTCGGGGGAAAGCTGGGGCAATGGCGCAGGGCTGCGATAAGCGCGACCCAGAAGCGGGTCGGACTATTATCCAGTTCGTCCAGCGAGAGCCAGGCGACCTGGCTCTTTCGCTGACTGGCCCAGGTGGCCAGCAACGTAGTTTTGCCAAAGCCTGCCGGCGCGGAGACGAGCACGAGCCTGGTAGCTAGCGCTTCATCGAGGGTGGCAAGCAAACGCTCGCGCACCACCAGCGCAGCCAGCAAGCGCGGTGGGGAGAGCTTGCTGGAAAGGAGCGCTATCTCCTGGTCCAATGCGTGCGCGGGCTTCTGTTCGGGCAAGAGCATCCCGGCGGTCTCCTCTAAGCGAGCCAGCGAGAGGGTCTGCGTCCGTCCCAGATAGCGCTTGCGGGTGCGGCGATGGTGCGTGCGATAGGCATACCAATAGCCGCTTCCACGGGAGCGGGCTTCTTTGAGGACCGAGATCCTTCCCGCTTGCCCCTCAAAGGCAAAAGCGGCGTGTCCATCCAACCAGCGAGCAAATGCTGACGGGTCTTCTGGAAGGAAATCCTGCTCGGGTTGGCCGTGGCTATAGAGGGTGTAGTGTTTGTGCTCGTGTGACCAGATGAGCGCATGGACTAATGGTTTAGGCATCGTTTTCTTCCCTTGCCGTTGGGTATTCCATCCACCCCCAATTCCCAACACGCTGAGTATATCACACTCAAAGGTCGAACCGCGAACCAGCCTGTCAGCCTGGGCGAGGAAAGCGAGATCAATCTAGAAAAAGTGTCATCCCCACTGTGTATGATATTTTGACAATTCACAACCACAATCGACTTGTTGGAGAACAATTGACCGAGAATAGCCATTCTCGGTCAAGTCTCTCCCACACCGATGCTCCGCTTCGTTGTACACAATAGAGAAAAGGCCAAAGTTAGCTCCAAAATCTTGTCGGAGAATCTTTTGGAGAATTGAAGCAAAGGGGGAACGCATGAAGAATGGCAGCTCATCGCGGACGTGACGTTTCATGATTTGCGTCACGATTTCGCGCATCGTGCGCGGGCCGCTGGCTGGTCGAAGAGATCGCCGTCTACGCAGGGCACCAGACTAGGGATGGCGCACCCGCAATTACCACAACGGTGCGCTATACCCTACCCAGTCGGAAAGCGCACAAGGAGCGTCTGAGTGTCTTAGAGAGGCTCTGTGCAGTTCGCCTTTTTCCAGGCAGACTGCTCCTAACATGAGGGATGTCGCGAAGGCAGCAGAAAGATTGCCAAGGTTTTTTAACCTCCTATACGCTTCAAGGAGGCGCTGGTAGGCCACGTCCGTCTCGCCTGCCAGAAAGGCTTCTAGTCCGCTCATCACAACGTTGTCCGGATACAACAGGTTCTGTTCGGAAAGCAGCGATCTAGCTTGACGAGTCAACGCCAACGCGGCTTCGAGATCCCCCTGAAAAAAGACCAGCTCGGCGTGCAGTTGCAGTGCTTCCCCCAGTTGCTCCCACTGGTGTGTTGCCTCAAAGCCCTGCTTCGCCCACTGAAGAAGCCTCTCGACCTGTTCCCAGGTCCCAGGCGAACGTCGATCAGTCGTAAATGTCAACGCGAGCACATACTGAAGGCAGAGTTCCGGTTGCGCTTGCAGCAGCTTCTCTGGCAGGCGTTTGAGCCAGGAGCAGAGCAGATGATACGCATTGTGAAAGCTGTTCGGGACCAAAAACCGTCCAATGAGCACAGCCGCGCGGGAAAACTCCTCACACGCCAGTGCCGTTTCAATCGCTTCTGGGAACATCCGCTGTTGCTCATACCACTGACTGGCTTTGCTCCTCAGGGAACGGAGCGTGTCTGTCCCCAGGCGAAGCTGTGCTTCATGCTGCATGGCCTGTGCCCACAGGGCATGATGGCGATACCACTGCCGACTCTCGGAGAGGGGTTGGAGAAACAAATTCGCTCGCTCTACCTGTTCGAGCTGGTGAGCACTATCCTCTCTGCCTCTGATGGCATCGCAGAGGGAGGCACTCAAAGGATTGAGCCAGCTGGTCTTCAGCAAGAAGTCTTGCAGGTCTTCCGGCAGATTGGTGAGGATTTCTTCACGCAGGTAATCGAGCACGAAGCGCTGGCTGCCACTAAGCATGTGCACCGAAGCCGAGGGGTCCGTCTGTTTCTGGAGGAAGAGGGCGGCCAGGTGCAGGCTGGCAATCCAGCCCTCGGTGCGCGCTTCCAACAGTGTCACCTCGGCCCCCGAGAGGGCAAGTCCCATGCGCTGCGTGAGAAAGCGCTGCGTTTCTTCCCGTGTAAAGCGCAGATCGGTATCGCGGATCTCGACCAGGTGCCCGCGCACCCGCAAGCGAGAGAGAGGCAGATCCGGGTCGACGCGACTGCCCACCACCAGGTGCACATGCGGGGGCACATGCTCCAGCCAGAAGGTCAGCGAGGCATGAATGCTCGGTTCGTCGATCACATGATAGTCATCCAGGATCAGCACCAGAGGGGAGTCCTCCGCCTGTTGACCTGCGAACTCATTGAGCAGGGTAGTCAAACTGGTCGAAAGCGGCACAGAGGTGTGCAACAGGGCAAGGGCACGCGTTCCCAAAATACCATCAAACCGCGAATGAGAAACAATGGGTCCACTTCATGATGACGTTTTGACGCGAGACGTGATATAACAAGGGGAGGATCGGGAGTGAGAACGAGGCGTTGATCGTCACGCAAGCAAGGTCAATGATAAGTGAGGTACGACATGGATTCGATCGTTGAGATGGTATTTCAGCACGCGGAAAGAGGGGCGGAGCGGCCTGTTATTTTCTTTGAAGGGCAAACCATCTCCTACGGGCAACTTGCTTCTCAGGTACAATCCTTCGCGCAAGCGCTGCTGGTACAAGGGTTGCGAGAAGGTGACCGGGTGGCGCTCTTCCTGGAGAACTGTCCGGACTTTGTCGTCGCGTACCTGGGAACGCACCTCGCTGGGGGGATCGTTGTGCTGGTCAATACCCAGTATCGACAGGTTGAGCTCAGCCATATCATGAGCGATGCCGGGGTGCGCTTTTGCGTCACCGGACCAGCTGGGCGAGCCGAGTTGTCGCGCCTGGATCTGCCAGACCTCGAAACGCTGATCATCGTCGATGAGGAAGCTCATGAGGGGACGCAAGAGGCACGCGTTTCACTTTCTTTGAGCGATTTTCTGGACATGGGCGACGAGCATGACGGCACGAGAGAGTTGACCATGCCATCACCAGATGCTCCCGCAGTCATTGGCTACACCTCTGGCACGACTGGGCGGGCC
This sequence comes from Ktedonobacter sp. SOSP1-52, assembly GCF_016587395.1. NCBI lineage: Bacteria > Bacillati > Chloroflexota > Ktedonobacteria > Ktedonobacterales > Ktedonobacteraceae > Ktedonobacter > Ktedonobacter sp. SOSP1-52. Next base: position 298,154 of record NZ_BNJH01000006.1, on the reverse strand, counting down.
AAGGGCGCGCTTATGCTTCAGCGCAATCTGCTCGCCAATATCGCCTCGCTCACTGAGGCCTGGCGCTGGACCAGCGAAGACCATCTCCTGCTCGTGCTGCCCTCTTTCATACCCATGGCCTGATGGTAGGCATGCACGGCACGCTCTACACGGGGGCGCGCGTGACCTTGCGGCGGAAGTTCGATGCCTCCAGTGTGCTAGCGAGCCTGCGCGATGACCCAAGCATCAGCCTGTTCTTCGGTGTTCCCACCATGTACTCGCGCCTGCTGGCTGAGGCCGAACGTCAGGGGGGGGGCGTGCCCCATCCACGCCTCTTCGTCTCCGGATCCGCACCGCTCAGCCCCCATCTCTTCAACGATTTCGCGCGCGTTTTCGGACAATTTATTCTTGAGCGGTACGGCATGACGGAAACGGGCATGAATCTTTCCGTCCCCTATGATGGCGAGAGGCGCCCGGGAACAGTTGGCCTGCCCTTTCCAGGCCAGGAGGCGCGCATCGTGGACACCCAAACGCGCCAGGTGCTCCCTGCTGGCGAGATAGGAGAGATCGAGGTACGCGGCCCCCACGTCTTCGCAGGCTACTGGAACCGTCCCGATGCGACCGCCGAGGCTTTTACCGAGGATGGCTGGTTCAAGACGGGGGACCTGGGCTGGCGCAGCGAGGATAGGTATTACACCATTACTGGTCGTGCCCGCGAGCTGATTATTAGCGGTGGCTACAATATTTATCCACGCGAGGTCGAAGACGTCCTAGCGACCCATCCAGGTGTCGCCGAGGTTGCCGTCATCGGGCTTCCCGATACGGATATGGGCGAACAGGTTGTCGCCGTCATCGTGCCCAGACCCAACCAGCCTCGTGATGCCAACGACATCATCGCCTACTGCCGCCAACGGCTCGCCAGCTACAAGAAACCCCGTCGCGTCGTCTTCGTTGACACGCTCCCACGCAATGCCCTTGGCAAGGTGCAGAAGCATCTGCTCGTCGCTCGCCTGGACGAACACGAGTAGCGGAGGAGGTAGCATGCCCATCTTTAGAATGCTGTGAAACCTTGCTCAGCGTTTGGAATTAGCGCTGCCTGCGAAGCTCCTGTGCTTTCTGCTGGGCTTGTTTTGCCTCTTCTCGTCGTTTGAGTTGATTAAGTACGCGCCCTTTGACAGCATAGGCATCAACATCAGTTGGATCAAGCTGAATGGCTTGCTCGAGAGCGATAAGCGCCTCCTCGTTTCGATTCAGAACGAAGAGCGTAACTCCTTTGAGCGTGTAGAAACCTCCAGAGGTGGGGTCAAGTCGAATGGCCTGCTCATAGGCCTGTAGCGCCTCTTCGTTTCGATTCAACTGAGTGAGCGTGCCTCCCTGGAGATTATAGGCGTCAACGAAAGTTGGATCAAGTTGGATAGCCTGCTCAAGAGCGATAAGCGCCTCCTTATATCGTTTGAGCTGATAGAGTGCCCGACTTTTGTTGTAGTAGGTAGTAGCGGTCGGTTCCAGCCGAATAGCTTGCTCAAGGACGGCTAGTGACTCTTTAAAACGTCCAAGCTGCGCGAGTAAAAGGCCGTAGGCCTGGTAGGAAGAAGCATCAAGAGAATTTGGGTCCAGCCGAATAGCTTGTTCAAAGGCGCTTGTTGCCTCTTTTGCTCGCCCCTGTTGAGTGAGGAGAAGAGCTTGGAGTCGATACGTGTCAGCAAAAGTTGGATCGATCTTGATGGCCTGGCCAAAGGCGGCTAGAGCCTCCTCTTGTTGTCCCTGTTCCATAAGTAAGGATCCTTTGATTTGGTACATTCCAGCGGAGGTTGGGTCGCTCTGGAGAGCTTGTTCGAGGGTAGCGAGGGCCTCCTCTCGCCGCTCAAGTTCAATGAGGGCCATAACTTTACCTTGATAAGCAGCAGTATAAGACGGATCCAAGCGAATAGCCTGTTCAAAGGCAGCCAGGGCCTCCTCTCGCCACCCAAGTTCACTCAGTGAATATGCCTGGATGAAGAACCTCCCGGCCTCCAGCCCAACAGTTGTGGGAGCTTCACGTGGATAAGGTTCTCCCACCAGGCGCTCATAGAGAACTTGCAATGCGTTAGCAACCTCCAGCATCGTGGCAGGGCGATCCTCTGGTCGAGGCTGTAAGCAACGCCCCAACAGAGCAACGAGCTCAGGGGCATCTGTGGGATCACATCATCCTGTCTCTGGTGGCTAGCCAAAGCCTCTCGGGCTGTAGCTCCCACCATCCACGTGACTTTCCCTACGAACATCTCCAGAACCGAGACGCCCCAGCTCCAGATATCTGTTTTATGGCTCAATTTCTGCTTACTTGCCTGCTCAGGTGAGCAATAGGCCGGGGTCATACCTCCCGAACTGACCAGAATACTCTCTGATATATGTTCTTCGCCTGCCAGCATACGCGCCCTCGCCAGGCCAAAATCGGTTACTTTAGCGAGACCATCCGCCGTCATCATGACATTGGCCGGTTTGACATCCTGATGCACCAGTCCCTGTTCATGGGCAGCGTGCAGGCCCCAGGCGAATTGGATAGCCACATCCAATATGCGCTCCAATGCCCGTTCTGGCCCACCTTCGTACAATTTCCGTTGGCGAATCCACTCCCGCAGGCTGCCGCCATCGATATAGTCAGCAAAGATACAAGGGATATCATCTATCATGAGCACGAAGTAGCAGGTCACAAGATGAGGATGTTCCTTCAATTTTACCCAGGTCTCCGCCTCACGAATGAAGTCCTCCTTCCCTCCTGCTCCGGCAAAGATCGTTGGCCTGGGACTTTTCAGCGCCAGGTCACGATTTGCAGCACGAAAGTGAGCTTTATAAACGGTCCCCATCCCACCTTCACCCAACTTGCTGATGACCTCGTACTGATCAAGAAGGACATCGCCAATTTTCCAGAGACCAGGAGCGCTCTTTTCTGTTTGCTTCTCCTTAGCTGGTCCCGGTTCAGTCTGGCTCTCAGACACGCTTTCCTCGGCTCGTTCAGGCGTGTCCTGGCTCTGTAGCACCACTGGTTTCGCAAGAGTAGGAGGCCGCCCCGAGGAAGTAAGCGCCTGGTTGCGATACTGCTTCAGATCAGCCTTTTTTAGAAAAGGATCAGCTTTATGGCCTCGTGGGAGCTTCACGACGGAGACTCCAGTATATTGCAGGGCGACCCAGAGAAAGCCAATACTACCGAAAAGCAAGGCCATGAAGATCAGCCATAGCCAGCTAATACTATTAGGCGAAAGACTGGGGCCAATCGCTACTCCAAGTACGAGCGCCACCACCAGCACAGCCAACGAGATCAACGCTATACGTATGCGTCTCACTTTGCGCATATGAAGGCTATCTACGCGAAATAACACCTCTTGTTGGCATGTATCACAAACAATGGTCATATTCTGCGTACCAGTCTCGGGAAGCACAAAGACGACATGCTGCGGATAAAATTTGGTGGTTGTCACACGCACTGCTGGATAATGCTGTGAATGTACCGACAACACATGATTCAGTTGCCATAAGACTGTTCCATCGGGGAAAGGTTGTAATAGCCCTTGCCTTCTCCAGAAGACATATTTGAAGAGTGCTGGAATAAACACAAGTAAGGCAAGGGCATAAAAAAGAATCGCGAGCGGATTGAGGAAACTATAGTGATTGAGTAATGATATGCCCGAGCAGGTTCCAAACATAAGAAAGACAGCGACCATAAGACTAAGCCGCTCTGGATGAGTCTTTTTCATTGATACGCTCCCAAAATAGTGTAGTGTATACATACTAATCTATTTAATGGTTTATTGCAATAAGTCCACAAAGTCCTAAATGCTCTTTTCTGTCTAAGGCAGCATATGAAAAAAGGCCCTCTCTTCTTGGGAGGGCCAACATCATCACCTGCCTACTCTTTCATAAAAATGCTCTCCCTCCAACCAGGAGCCACAGACCAGGAACTGCAAGAAGCTGAAACCGCCCTGGGGATCAATCTTCCTGAGGAAGTCAAAGCCTCATACCGCATCCACAATGGAGGAGCGCTCGTCGCTGATCCGTTCTTCTCCTCGTTTTGGGAGCTGCTCTGTTTAGAGGAGATGATTGAGCGCCAGAACTCCATAAAGAAGATGGATCACGAACTGAGGACCCAGGTTCAGCCAACTGAGCGGGTTCTGCCTCAAGGATGGCATCCTCATTGGATCCCCCTTTGCCAGCACAACACGGGAGACCTCTTGTGCCTTGATCTGGCTCCAGGGCCAGCGGGGCAGCAGGGTCAAATCATTGCGGTTGTTTGGGAAGATCTCCAGCGGCCAGTCATTGCCTCCAGTTTTAGAGAACTCCTGGCGCTCTTTGATGCCGATTTAGAAGCGGGATGCTACGGTTGGAATGAAGAGTGGGGAGCCCTTGAGCGAACATAAAATTCCCTGGCTTGGCCTGAGAGGCTCATCGCCCTTGTTCTGTTTTCCTCAGCCGTGTTCCATCCCCTTTGACGGAGGAGAGCGCGGCCCTCGTTGCCTCCGCCCCCTCAGAGACTCGGCAAGTCAAGAAAGGTGGCGGACATAGTGGAGTTTGCCATCCGGGACTATGCCTGCTATAGTAATGAACACACAAACATAGCGAAGGGAGATGCCGATACTTTATGGCCGCGAACTGGTGGGAGACACTTACCGAGCTAGTAACAACACTTGAACAAAAGCATATTGACTATACCATCCTGAACCGCGCCGCCCTCTATGCTCAGGGCGCCCTCGAAGAGGCTCCCCATGCCATAGAGATATCCATCCAATGGGATCTCTTCGCGCTCGCGCACGAGCTTCTGCCCTCAGGCTCCATAACCCACGAAGGGAATACGGCTCGCTTCTCCTTCCGCAGACAGCCCTTCCGTGTGACGCTCTCTTGCCAGTACAATACAGTCGTGGCGACCGATCCCGACCGCCTGCATATCGAACATGCAGGACGTCACTTCTGGGTCAAGGCACCAGATTATTACGTGCGCACGCTTTCCCCCGAGGATGAGTTAGTACGTGCCATCAAGGCCTACTGGTGGCGCTTACAAGAGCAAAACAATCGGTTAAACATGCAGGCCTGGAACCAGGACACCTACGAGGCCTGGCTGGCGCGCTTTGGCTCGCCCCAGGAGGCTGCGCAACGCATTCTGAAAGATCCTCGTGGACGCCTGGGCTCACTCGTACACCATCTGCCAGAGGTGCAGAGAAAGAAGATTATCAATCTGCTAGGTTCGCATGGAGCCAAGGCCATCGCCCTGGCCCAGCTCGGCGCCCGGGCTACCGTCGTCGATATCTCCGAGGAAAATGCGCGCTATGCCCGCGACGTGGCCCAGGCCGCTGGAGTCGATTTGCGTTATATTGTCTCCGATGTGTTAAGCCTGCCAGAGAGTGAGTTAGATGCCAGCTATGACCTGGTGCTCCTGGAACTGGGTGTGCTCCACTACTTCGTGGACCTGGAACCCCTCTTCAGCATTATCAAACGTCTGCTCCGCCCCGGTGGTCTGCTCCTGCTCCAGGACTTCCACCCCATCTCGACCAAGCTGATTATCTCCAAAGGCGCTAAACATAAAGTCAAGGGCAACTACTTCGACAAAGCGCTTATCACCAAACCCGTAGCCCTGAGCAAGCATCTCCCCCCAGGGGAACAGGAAAATGCTCCCATAGTTTACCAGCGTCAATGGACCCTCGGCGAGATCGTTACCGCCGTCGCCGCCTCTGGCCTCATCATCTCCTCCCTGGACGAGGAACCCAATCCCAAACTCGACGATATCGGCATCCCCAAACTCTTCACCCTCACCGCCCGCAACGCCACGCCGTAAACATGGCGCCCATGAAGAAAAAACTGTGTAAAGAAGTGTAATACTTTAACTTGTATTTCATGTTTATATTTACATTTATGAAAAATAGATGCTCTATGTTTGCAGAATACGACTGGTAAGAAAAAACAATTTCTTGCATATGTGTGATATTTCTGCCGCTGCTGACGTAGTATCTGTTACTATCCCAAATTTTTCGCTGGAGAAGCTGACGGATGAGTTCTCTACTTTATCCTCGCTGGCTCTGGCCAAAGCGCCTTCTCCATTGATGTAGCGGGTGCTTAGTAGCCATTGGCGCCTTCTCTCTCTTTCCAGAATATGTGCCTGACGTACAAGAGAGTCGTACTGCACTGCATCGTTTATTTGTGGTACTCTCACTATCTGGTAGCAAGGAGACCTGATGCAACTACACACACCAGACACCCAATCACGTACACGCATCACAACCTGTCGTTTACTCCCTCTCTTCATGGGCATCCTGATGCTCTTTGTCGCAGCCTGTGGTGGTGGCAACAACACCTCAACCAGCAGCGGCAAAGCCCCGGATGACCAGCAGATCCTGGTCAAACCCGTTGAAGGCCGCTCGGAATTGCAGACCTTTGATCCCGCGCTCGCAACCGAATCGGCGGCCATCAATGCCGTCAATATGGTCTTTACTGGCCTGGTTGAGCTCGATGACAAGCTCCAGGTACAGGACCAATTGGCAGCTTCACATTCACTGGCTGCCGATGGTGTCACCTGGACCTTTAAGCTCAAACCTGGCCTCAAGTTTAGCGATGGCAAGCCCCTGACCTCGGCTGACGTGGCCTATAGCCTGGATCGTGCCCTGGCGCCCGATCTCAAGTCTCCCGTCTCTCCCGTGTACCTCGGCTTGCTCAAGGATGCGGATAAACGCTTCAGCGGCGCCGTACCATCGCTCATCAATGATAGTATTTTGACGCCCGATCCCCAGACGGTGGTCCTCATCGCCAAAAGCAAAGCCGCTTATTTCTTGCAGATCCTGACCTATCAAACCTCGTTTGTGGTTGAGAAGAGCATGATCCAGAAGTATGGCAATAACTTTGCCGCCCATCTGAGCGAGGGCATCGGCGGAGATGGTCCCTTTAAAGTCGCCAGCTACACTCCTAACAAAGACATTGAATTTGTACCCAATCCCAACTACTACGGCCCCAAACCCAAACTCAAAAAGGTCGTCATGGTCTTCTACAAGCAGGCAGATACTGTCTATCGCGCCTACCAGGCGAACCAGGTAGACTCTTCCAGCGTGTCTTCTACAGAAATTGCCAGCGCCAAACAGTTGCCCAACGGGCAATATCATAGCATTCCGCAGCTCGATGTCGAATACTTTACCATGAATTACCTGGCGAAACCATTTGACAATCTGAAGATCCGCCAGGCCTTCGCGCTCTCAATCGACAAGGATGCCATCGCGCATAACGTCTTCAAAGACGCCGCCATCCCAACGAACCATATTGTTCCTCAGGGCATGCCGGGTTACAATGAGAACCTGACGGCTACGCATAGCGTCACCAGCACCAAAGGTAATGCGGAACTGGCCAAGCAGCTTTTTGCCGAGGGCTTAAAAGAGGAGAACCTTACCGTCTCTACCTTCCCCCAGATTACCTTTACCGTCTCCACCCTGGGTCTAACTGACTGGCGCAACGAGTTCTCCGCCGTTCAACAGATGTGGCAGAAGAACCTTGGCGTTACCGTCAAGATCCAGGACGAAGACTTCAACAAGCTGCTTGACGACCGCAATAGCACAGTGAACAATCCCAAAGGAATGCAGATGTGGGCACTCGACTGGAGCTCGGACTATCCCGATCCCCAGGACTGGCTGACCCTGATCTTCGACAAGGGCTCGCCCAAAAACGCCTTCAACTATGGGCAGAACACGACGCCTCTTGCCACGGAACAGCAGGCAAACCAGCTCCTGATGGAGCAGGCCGACGTCAATGCTGACCAGCAGGCACGCCTGAAACAGTACAACCAGGCTGAGCAGGCGCTCATCAACGATGTCGCCTGGATTCCTGTCTATCAGAGCATCTCGACACTGGTGCGCAAACCCTGCGTAGTTGGTGTCGTTGATAATCCACAGAACTTCACTCCCCCCGACGATTGGAGCAATATCTACATCTCTGACGCGACCCCCTGCGCTAATACGAAACAGTATAGCTAAGCATACGCCAGTAGCGGGCCGAAGCATGTTGCTTCGGCCCGCTACTACTTTGTAGGAGTCTGCATCACCCATTAGCGCGGCCTGGGCGGAGGTGGAGACGAAAGCGGAAGCGGATCATCACTAATACGCGGGCGCACCAGTAGGACCGGGCAAGGGGCATGATCCAGGACAAAGCGTGCTACATGTCCAACCGATTTGGGTCCCAGCGCAGGTCCACCACCGCGAGGCGAGCGGGGACAGATCACAATGAGATCAGCCTGCCATTCAGTGGCCAACTGCACGATCTCTCGCTCAGGCCGCCCTACACGCTGGAGTAACTCTACATGCGTACTATATGTGCCAAGATGCTGACGGGCCTCTGACAGTACCTCCTGTGCCAGGCCCTCCTCGGCCTGCCGCATCTGCTCATGGCGAGGCAGCATAGAACGGCTTGGGCGCAGAAAGCGCTCACGCTGGCGCTTCATATCCTCCTGTGGCCCTGTGTCGGTCACATAGAGCGCGCCAAGCGTCTTCTCCTCCGCTCTCAGCAGCGAGGCGAGCGCACCTCCAAGCTCCTCAACATTAAAGCTATCCAGGCAACAGAGTACACGCATATCTTTCCTCCCTCCATGTTCTTAGAGCAGTAGCAGCCAGATCGTCATTGCTCCGACTAGCAGCATGATTGGCGTGACGACAATGCCAACTTTAAAGTAATCCAGGCCCGAGACATCGATATTCCGACGGCGCAGGATGAGCAGCCAGAGCACTGTCGCTAGCGAGCCAACCGTTGTCACGTTGGGGCCAAGATCGCAGCCCAGGATCGTCGCAGCGATAAAACCCAAGCGCGCCGAGTCATTAGCAAAATGCACGTTATGCAAGGCCGAGGTCAACACAACCGCCATGGGCACATTATTGATCAGGTTGGTGCCAACCGCCGCACCCAGCGTACCTACTAAGATTGCACCCAGGCTAGTTCCTCCTGAAAGCTGGAGCAGACCCTGGCCAAAAAGCGCCGTGAGGTTCGTGTCCTCCATGGCGCGCACGATAATAACCATGCCCGCAATAAAGCCAAAGATCGACCAGGAGATGTGCTTGCCAGTCTCCCGCAGCGTGCTCTGCCGCCAGTATAGCGCGCCAGCCAGCAAGGCCAGCGCGCCCAGCAACGCCACCAGAGAGAGCGGCACGCGCAGAGCTGAGGCCGTCACATACGCGAGAGCCACCAACAAGAGGATCATGCAGGTATAGCGAAAATACCCCACGTGCTTCACAGACTCTTCCGCCGAGGGGAGCCGCTTGCTCTCAAAACTTCCACTGAGCTGGCGGCGATAAAGCAAGAAGAAGGCCAGGATGTTCAGAGCAATGACCACCAGACTGGGAAGTAAAAGCAGGCGCAGAAAGGTCCATAGGTCGAGCGGGGAAGTTGAGAGCACAATAATATTGATGGGGTTACTCACGGGCAGGAGAAACGAAGCCGTATCGGCAATAAAAGTGCAAGCAAAGAGAAAAGGCAGCACTGGCAGACGCAGGCGTGTGACCAGGCTATAAATAATTGGCGTCAGGATTAAGGCTGTGGCGTCATTGGAGAGAAACATAGAGATCAGGCTACCTAATAGGAATGTATTTAGGAAGAGGCGCCATACGCTCTTGCCCGAGAGACGAGCCGCCCAGGCCGCCAACCAATCAAAAAATCCGGCCACTTCGGCAAGCGCTGAGAGGCCCATCATGCCCAGGAAGAAGAGAAAGGTATTCCAATCCTCCAACAATGTCTGTACAGCATGCATGGGGGTAATCAGACCAAGCAACAGCAAGGCGGCTACCCCTATCAGGGCAACAATGGCCTCGTTTGTCTTCCAGGGACGCACCATGATGCCCACAAGCGTAAACAACATAATGCCAGCAATCAAAATTGTCCTGGCGAGAGTAGAGAGAGGGAAGAAGAAAAACATAGATAAGTTTGCCTCGATTCATATATATTTGTATGTTATACGTTCAATGCCTCCACAGATACCTCAAGAACATGCCCCAGGCTATTTTTACGCATGTTTGGTATGTGCCTGGGGTTATATGTACCTGCGAGTAAATATACTAGAAGGAGAATAGATGTAACATCTCGCTCTCATCACTTAAAGCGCATCTCAGCTATATGCTAGCTTGCGAAGAAAGAGATATTATGGCAGCCCCTCCACCAGAACAGCCGGAGCGGAACTCTCCCCACACGGCGCAATATATATTCGAAGCTAAAATACCCAGGATCACTGCGACGCTCCCTGACATTCAGCCGCTTCCCAGGACATTAGGCACTCGTGACCTGGTCGTCTTCCTTATTTTCGATATTGTCGTCCTATCGTTTGCGATGCTGATGCAGTTGGCCGGGCCATTCGCCTTACTCTACTGGCTTCTAGGCACCTGCACCTTCTTCTTGCCAGGGGCAGTCGTCTTCTACTGGCTGGCGCGACACCTGCCGGGACAGGGAAGCCCCTATGTGTGGCTCAGTAGTGTCTTCAACCCTGTCCTTGGCTTTACGATCACCTTTAGTATCTGGCTTACAAGCATGCTCTTTACTTCAACCTCGCTTCAGGAGACGATTATCTACTTCCGCATGCTCAAACCAGACTGGCTCTATACCTCCTCTCAACAGGGCCTGCTCATGATTCTTATGCTCTTTCTGGCAACGGCCATCAGTTGTCTCCCTCTGGCACGTTTAAAGCGCCTCCTCTTTATTGCTTGCCTTGGCTACGGCGCACTCTATATCATCCTGGGTGCTAGCACGCTATGGAGACTGCAGCATGGCGTGCTGTGGCTTCTTCCCTGGAACCACCCGACAACTCAGCCACTCTTGTGGCATAAGCAACCTCTATTCTATAGCTTCACGATTCTAGCCTTCCTTGGCCTGAATCATCCCCTCTTTATGGGCAGTGAGGTACGCGAGGGACAAGCGGGCCTACGCCGGGCCTCCAAATACATCTGGTGGGGGGCTGCCATCATACCTTTCCTCTATCTGCTAGCCCTGGTCGGTGCCGCCGCGTGGACACCTGTTGTGTCAAGAAATGAAACTCAGGCCGCGGTTGAACTCTGGATAAACACCTTCGGACCCGTGATAAATTTTCCCGCCACTCTCGTGTTGGGCCTTGCTGATATCTTCCAGGCAGTCATCTTTATGGTGCTTTTTTCGCGCCTACTTATCACCCTGGCTCAACATCACCGCCTACCTCCTGTCTTTGCACGCATAAACGCTTCGGGGGTCCCTGTCTTTACGATGCTAGTCCAGGCCTTCACTATCCTGGTGGTCATGGTTATAGGCTTTATATTCGTCCCCTCGCTCTTTGAAAGTGGCAATAACGTCATAGAGATCGAGCGAAATACACATGAAATCATGTTGGCAAGCTCGTTTGTTCTCTTGTTATGCTCCACATCACTATTCTTCACCTTGCCCATAATAATAAGTTTCACTAGAGGGAAAGGCAAGAGTATAGCCACCGCAGTCAACTATAAACGCCTGATGCTTATAGCAATTGCACTCCTGGGTATAGGTGCCACGCTAGTAGCTATCTGGGCAACGCTCACACAATCGTGGGTCACTGGAATCTCGAATGAGCACTGGGGAAGCATCATTCTGCTGGTCGTATTTATCATGCTGATCCTCGGCTGGCTCTGTGGTGAGATGCCCCGCCTGAGCGTCCTGTTAAGCAACCAGGAGCGCGTGACCAGTCGCGAGAAGACGCTGCGCGAACAATTGCAGGAGGCTTATCAACAACAAGGCGTTCTCTTGCTAGAGCTAGAGAAACTCTATCGCGAACAGGCATTTGCGGCAACCATTGATCCCGTGACAGAACTTCCCAATCACCGGGCCGTGATGAGCTATATTGACGCGACTCTCGTACAGGCACAAGCAGAGCATAGCGCCTTCACAATCATGTTTATTGACCTCGATCATTTTAAAAGCGTAAACGATCAATGGGGACATCGAGCGGGCGATACCATTCTCTACGAGGTTGCCCAACGCTTACATGCCAATCTGCACCAGGAAGATTTCATTGGCCGTTATGGGGGAGAAGAGTTCGCCTTGATTTGCACAAATAGTGATCTACCCAAAACCAGGAAGAGAGCCAGGCAACTCTGCACCATCCTCGCAGAGCGACCCTTCCTCTGCAGTGTTCGTGATAACACGTACAAGATTTCAGTGACTGCCAGCATCGGCATAGCCGTCTACCCAAGGCATGGTACCACACGCGACGCTCTCATAGAGCAGGCCGATCGCGCCATGTACCGGGCCAAACAGAAGGGGCGTAATCGCATCTGCTGCTCATCCTGAACAATGCGCAATCTGACACACACTCTCCCTGCTGAGCGTGTTCCCTATGGAGCACGCTACTGGCGTATGCGGCTACTGAGGCGGCGGGGCCGCACATACCTCTTACCCCACACGAGCACCGCAAGCGCGAGGAATCACGTCAAGGACTTGCGATAGAATAGGAAGGTAACAACGTTATGAGCACAAAATGGAGCAGGAATCTAGCATGGGCGGGGATTGGGCTGGGTGCCAGCCTGGCCCTGCGTACCTACATCAGACGCAGCCTGGCGCAGGATCTTCAGGGGCAGGTCGTCGTCATCACAGGTGGATCACGCGGGCTAGGTCTGGCGATGGCACGTGAGTTCGCGCGCCAGGGATGCCGCCTCGCGCTCTGCGCACGTGAGGCTAAGGCCCTGGAGGTCGTAAAAGAGGAGTTTACGCAAAAGGGCGTCGAAATCACCGAAATCTATATACAGACCTGCGATGTCAGCAAGCACGACCAGGTTGACCTCTTTGTCTCCCAGGTTCTCAATCATTTTGGACGTATCGATATTCTCGTCAATAACGCGGGCGTGATCACGGTTGGCCCACAGAAAAGTACGACTATCGAGGATTATGCAGAGGCGATGGATATTATGTATTGGGGCATGGTCAATATGACCTTTGCCGTGTTGCCCCACATGCGCGAGCGCGCCAGCGGGCGCATCGTGAATATCACCTCCATCGGCGGTAAGGTCAGCGTACCCCACCTGCTTCCCTATTCGGCGGCCAAATTTGCCGCTGTAGGCTTCTCCGAGGGTATGCATGCTGAACTGGCGCAGGATGGCATTACGGTGACGACCGTCGTGCCTGGCCTGATGCGCACAGGATCGCATATACACGCCTATGCCAAAGGCGACAAGGAGGCGGAGTATGCCTGGTTCGCGATGGGTGCGACCTATCCCTTCATCTCTATGCAGGCTGATAGAGCGGCTCGTAAGATTGTAGACGCGGCCCGCCTGGGAGAGGCTGAAGTTATCCTCTCACCCCAGGCCAAGCTGCTAGCTGGCTTCCACGGCCTCTTCCCCGGCCTGACCAGCGATATCCTCTCCGTGGTAAACCGACTCATGCCCAAGGCACCAGACGACGACGATAAAACACGGGACGCGGCACACCGCCATGTAACGCCCGTCGCCTCATTTATCAGCAAGCCCGGCGAGGTCGCCATCCACAAATTCAACCAGGAGAGCAAACAAGACTAGTACACGTGTCTATTGGTACATCTACCAAGTGACACAGAAATCTGTAGGGACCATGCAAGCATGGCCTTGTTCATGCAGGGTGAGCATATATTTCGGCGGAGAGAGTCCATGCAAGGCCCCTACAATGTGTGGATACACTCGTAGCAGTATATATAAGCGCGTGCTTTAGCAGCGCTACTACCACACAGCGTCAGGCTCAATCTACATCCACTTAATTAGAAGCTACTCAAGCTATGCTAACTACCCGTATTCACTTGTTAGTAATTGTCATTGCATGTTCACTGCTTGCATCATCAGTGAAGCCAATTTCTGTATAACTACATATACTTTTGGCCTTAATATATTAAAAGAGGGTCTCAGAAGTCTTGGGAAGTTCCCCTATAGGTATTCCTTTTTATTATATTTTTAGTAGAAATTTAGAGAAAGCTTAGTATACGTTTAGAGAAGCATTAATAATCTTATTGCTGACTTGTAAAATCGTGTCAGACATGGTAACTATTAAATTAGTTAGACCAAGGCTTCACTTCTGTTGAAGAAATAAATTTAAAGCGTAAATCGCACTTCGCGAGGCCGCTTCAAATAGTAAGCTCTACTATTAAGTAAAAAATTAGAGAAGGGGTTGTATGAACATGGTGCAGCACGAAGAACAGGCCGTTTTTCTCCCTACATTTCCTGGCGCGCATGGTCTCAATAGTTGCTATGACACAGTGGTACGCACACTACAGCACCGACACACAACCTTTAATACGGCTCTCAACCAACTCACCCACCACGCCTTCGCTCTGAGCAATGCCGCCGAGCGACTCATCGCAACCCTTCAAAGTGGACATAAAGTGTTGATCGCGGGCAATGGAGGCAGCGCCGCCGAGGCCCAACATTTCGCCGCCGAACTGGTAGGACGCTTTAAACGTGAACGCCTGGCCTATCCTGTCATGGCCCTCACGACCGATACCTCCACGCTGACAGCAGTTGCTAATGATTACGGGTATCATAACGTCTTCGCACGCCAGGTACAGGCCTTTGGACAAACTGGTGATCTCTTTATTGCCTTCAGTACCAGCGGCGAATCAGAGAACCTGGTGCGGGCCGCGTGCATAGCTCGCCAGAAACAACTCGAAGTCATTGCCGTCACTGGTAATCGCACAAACCGGCTTGAGGAACATGCCACGGTCGCGATTCACGTTCCAGTAGAAGAGACAGCGACCACACAAGAGCTGCACATGATCGTCACCCACATCCTCTGCGATATTACTGAAGCTCGCCTCGCTGCTGAGGAACGCTTCAACACTCAAGAGAGACAATAAGCCCGCATGGTTCCCTCGAACACGTCAACATAGGCGCATTTCTGCATAGCAAAGTGCCTGACATATCTGTATGTGCCTGTCACATGTTTTTTCGAGGCAAGGGGAGATTCATGGAGTTACAAGATACAACAACCGATACTTCGCCAGGGGCGATTGAACTGGTGCGCCGCTTTCGTGGTCTGCGCGCCCTGGTGCTTGGCGACGCCATGCTTGACACATACATCGAAGGGGTCGCGGAACGCCTCTGCACCGAGGGGCCAGTCCCCGTAGTACGTAAGAGCGGCGAATATCACCTACCCGGCGGTGCGGCCAATACCGCCGTCAACCTCGCCGCCCTGGGGGCAGAGGTTCTCTTTCTGGGCCTGGTAGGCAACGATAATGTAGGCAGGCAACTACGCTATGTGCTAGGCCAACGCGGTGTTGATGACCGCTGGCTGGTCACACAAGAGCATGAGCCAACTCAGCATAAGTTGCGTCTGCTTGCCAATGGACAGTATGTTGCACGCTTCGATGAGGGCGGAATACACGCCTTCATGCCTGAAGAGAATATACAACAACGTTTGCTCGCTCAGCTTGAGCAGGCATTCGCGCTCTGTGACCTGGTCGTTATCTCTGACTACCGCTATGGCGTCCTCTCCCCCCGCGTACTTGAGCATCTTCATACGCTTCAGGCTGAGCGGCATCTGCCCATGATCGTCGATTCCAAAGCCCTGCATAACTTCAAGGGGCTGGACGCGTCAGTCATTACGCCCAATATCATTGAGGCGCGCCAACTCGTGGGTATGACTGGTCACAAGCCCACATCTCTAACTTCAGCTCCCCTCCTGGCTGAGGCACGAATACTGGCTGAGCGTCTGCACAGCTTACTCACAACAAGATACGTTGCAATCACACTGGGTGGTGAGGGGGTCTTCCTGCTTGACCAGCAGGGACACGAACAATATCTCCCCACGGCATCGGTTGCCAGAGCGCATGATGTGGGCGCAGGCGATTCCTTTACCGCGGCTCTCTCCCTGGCCCTGACCGTGACAGATGATATCGTTGAAGCGGCACGCATTGGACTGGATGCTGCCAGCATCGCTGTCTCACGCGTACATACCGCCAGCGTCTCACACCATGATCTCCTACAAAGAGTGAGCCTGAGAAGTCATAGCGAGCAGAGTAAGGCGGGAAACGGGCGGGTGGACGCGCTCAGGCTCGCCGCCATCTTAGAGCCTGAGCGCCAGGCAGGCAAACGCCTTATCTTCACCAATGGCATCTTCGATATCCTGCACGCTGGCCATATCCACTTGTTGCGCCAGGCCAGAGAACTGGGTGATATCCTGGTCGTTGGCGTCAATAGCGATGCAAGTGCGCGCCGTCTTAAAGGTGCCGGGCGTCCCATCAATGGCCTCCGGGAACGCATGGCGCTCGTCTCGGCTCTGGATGGGGTCGACTACGTAGTCCCATTCGAAGAGGAGACACCCACAAAGCTGATACGCCTCTTGCGTCCTCATGTACATGTCAAGGGCGGCGATTACGCCAATGAGGACCTGCCAGAGGCTGGCGCCGTGCAGGAGGCCGGCGGACAGATGATTATCATTCCCTTGCTCGGGGGTATGAGCACAAGCGCTGTCATCGACCGCATTGCGCGCATGGCCATGCTACAGCAGGCACCTGAGCATGTCTCAAGTGTTCAGGAGGAGGGAAGAGGCTCATGGTAGATCCACGCTGGCAAGATAAGTACAACATTTTGCTCGTACGACTCGACAACCTGGGCGATGTGCTTCTAATGACGCCTGCGTTTCACGCCGTCAAGGAGTCGCTACCCCAGGCGCGCCTAACCTTGCTCACCAGTCCCGTTGGGGCACAGATCGGGCGCCTCGATCCCGATATCGACGAGATCATGGTGTATGAGGCTCCCTGGGTCGATCCCTGGCAGAAGCTGCCCCACGATAGCCAGCGCGAGCAGACCATGATCGCGCTCCTGCGCGAGAAGCACTTCGATGGCGCGATTATATTCACATCCTTCCGCCAGAGCGCGCTGCCCGCAGCCTACATGTGCTACCTGGCGGATATCCCCTTGCGGGCCGCCGCCTCCATCGATGGCCCCGGCTCCCTGCTGACCACCCGCCATAAGCATCCTGAGCATATCATACATGAGGTAGAGCGGGCACTCAACCTCGTTGGTGCGCTGGGTATGCGCACCAGTGAGCGCGGCCTCGTACTACAGGTACCCCCCGAGGCCCAGAGTGAGGCTGAGAGTTGGCTCGCACAGCAGGCATTCGCGGACCAGAGACCCCTGGTCGTGGTCCATCCCGGCTGTACGATGCCTGCACGCACCTACCCCTGGGAGATGTATGTCGAGGTCATCAATCTCCTGGTGGAACAGCTCTCGGCCCGGGTGGTGGTCACTGGCGACCACTCTGAGGAGGAACTGGTTAAGCGCGTGTTGGAACTTATAGATCCGCAAAAGCGTGAACAGGTACGAGGGGCAGCAGGAGAACTCTCCTTCGCGGGCCTCTGCGCTCTGCTCCAGCGAGCAGACCTGGCCATCACCAATAATACGGGTCCCATGCATCTCGCGGCAGCGGTGCAAACACCCGTGATCGCGCTTTTCGCCCTGACCAATCCCCCCGAGCAATGGGGACCCTGGAACGTGGCTCATCGTCAGCTCTACGTTGACGTTCCCTGTCGCATCTGCTATAGCCGCGTCTGTCCCTATTCGCATGAGTGTCTTCGCCTGGTCTCGCCACAGATGGTGCTTGAGGCCGCTCGCGATTTACTCCAGAATACTTTTTCGCCAACAGCGGCTGGTATACGAGAGGAGGCGCGCTCATGAGTATTCATATGGCCCCAGCTTCCACGCTGCCACAGCCACTTGCCGACACGTTCACACGCTTTGCCGACGCAGCGGACCAGGTCATACCGGCAGGCTGGCAGCCAGAGCGCATCGCCATCATCCGCGCGCTCTATGTGGGTGATCTGCTCGTAAGCGTGCCAGCCTGCCGGGCATTGCGGCGCCGCTTCCCACGCAGCGAGATCACCCTGATCGGTCTGCCCTGGGCACGTACCTTTGCTCAACACTTTCCCCGCTACATTGATCGCTTTGTGGAGTACGCGGGCTATCCGGGCCTGGAAGATATCAAGACGACGCCTGAGAAGATGCGCCGCTTCATAGCGGAACAAAGGGCCTATGGTTATGACCTCGTGCTCCAGATGCATGGTAGCGGGCGCACCAGTAACGCTCTGGCCCGCAACCTGGGCGCATCTATCACCGTCGGCTACTATGATCCGACGCAGCGAGAGGCTTCAGACCTGCTAACGCTTACGGCCCCTTATGCACTCGACTGGCACGAGATCTACTGCGCCATGGGGGTTGCCGCGCTGGCTGGCTGTCGTGAGTTTGACCCGGCTCTAGAGTTTCCTGTGAACGTAGGAGATCGAGCGGAGGCTGAGGCCCTGCTTGTCGGATGCGTCACGGGCAATCGACCGCTCATCGGGCTACATCCCGGCTCAAAGTCTCCGGCCCGGCGCTGGCCCGCGTCCTACTTCGCCCGCCTGGCCGATATGCTGGTGGAGCGCTTCGGTGCACAGATCGTGCTCACTGGAGGTCCAGGCGAAGAGGGGACCGTCGCGGAAGTACAGAGGCATATGCAGGCAAAGGCCCTCAACTGCGCCGCGCAAACGACCATCGGTGGCCTGGCCGGCTTGCTTAATAGGTACGATCTCTTTATCAGTAACGACACGGGACCCGCGCATCTGGCCTGCGCCCTGAACCGGCCCAGCATTACGCTCTTTGGCCCCGTTGACGTCAGGCGCTGGGCACCCCTGGATCAGTCTATACACCGCGTCGCGCGTCATCCTGTACCATGCAGCCCCTGCTCACACTGGTCGTGTCCCATCGACCATCGCTGCCTGCGCTGGATCACGCCTGAACATATCTACACTATGGCCGCCGAACTGAAGGAGAAAATTTATCAATGAAACCGCTCAATATTCTCATCTGGCATATTCACGGAAGTTATCTGAATACCCTGGTACAGATGGAGCATAACTGGTACTTGCCCATCAAAGAGGAACGCACGGACGGCTATGGCGGGAGAACGCCCAGCATGCCCGCCTATGTACAGGAAGTTCAAGCCGAGGAGATACGTAACCTCGACCTGGATCTTATCATCTGCCAGACGCCACGCAATTTTTATGAAGATCGGGAGGAAATTCTCTCGCCGGAGCAGCAACGGTTGCCAACCATTTACCTGGAGCATAATACTCCGCGACCTGATGCCACCGAGACCCGGCACCTGGTTGATGATCCAGATGTCTTGCTGGTCCATGTCACCAAATATAACCGCCTGATGTGGAATAACGGGCGCACGCCCACCATGGTCATTGAACACAGTGTCGCGATCAATCCACAGGCTACATACACGGGACAGCTCGCACGCGGCATTACCGTCATCAATAATATCAAGGAACGTGGACGACGACTTGGGTATGACCTCTTTATGCAGGCCCGTCAGCATATCCCGTTGGATATCGCGGGCATGGGCACAGACGAGCTTCAGGGCATCGGCGACATCCCCTATTATGATCTCCATCTGCGCGTGGCCGAATATCGCTTCCTGTTCAGTCCTATTCGCTATACTAGCCTCCCCCTCTCCGTCATCGAGGGCATGACCATTGGCCTACCCATCGTGGCCCTGGCAACCACCGAGCTTCCAACCGTGATTGAGAACGGTAAGCATGGCTACATCTCCTGCGATCTAGATGAGCTTGTCGAGCATATGCAAGTACTCATTGCGAAACCAGGCCTGGCCCGGGATATGGGAGCAGAGGCGCGCAAGCTTGCCTTGACGCGCTTCGGGCTGAAGCGTTTTGGCGACGACTGGAACGCCGCCTTTGCGCGTGTACTGGCGAAAAATTCACGCCCGACAGCAATAGAACAGCCTGTCGCGCCCTCAAGCAGTTCTCGTTAGCGTCATGTGATTGTTCAGGGGGAGATATGGAGAGAAAGAAACGTATCGCGCTCATCAGCGAGCATGCCAGCCCTTTTGCCTGCCTTGGAGGTGCCGATGCGGGCGGACAAAATGTCTATGTAGACCAGGTGAGTCGTCACCTGGCTCAACAGGGCTATGAAATCGATGTCTTCTCACGGCGTGATGATCCCATGATGCCCGAGATCTGCGACTGGTCGCCCGGGGTACGCGTAATGCACCTTGAGGCGGGGCCAGTACGCCAGCTACCCAAGGACGACATCTGGCCCTACATGCCGGCCTTTCGTGAAGCCTTTATGCGCTTTATGGTGCGCGACGAGAAGCGCTATGACCTGCTTCACGGCCATTTCTGGATGTCGGGCTGGGTCGTGGCCGAGCTGCGTCGCATGCTTGCCATTCCAGCGGTCCAGCTCTTCCATGCCACCGGCATTACCAAACAGCGCCACCAGGGAGAGGCCGATACCAGTCCCGTTGAACGCATCGCGGTAGAAAAAGATATTATCCAGCAGGTCGATAAAGTCATCGCACAATGCCCAAATGAGTGGCAGGAACTCATCGAGGAGTATGGAGCCGATCCATCCAGGCTCGCGCTGATACCTGCCGCCGCCAACACCGCGCTCTTACGCCCGGTTACGCGCGCACTGGCACGCCAGGAGATTGGGCTACGCCAGCTTGGCATTCCCGAGTCGGCCTTTACTATCGCCTACGTAGGCCGCCTGCTACCACGTAAGGACGTGCGCAACATCGTCCAGGCCTTAGCAATACTGTTACAAGAATATAAGGAACGACTGCCGGTACCAGTCAAGCTCCTGGTGGTGGGAGGCGAGACCCTGACGGCAGACCCGCTTACAACACCAGAGATCGGCGAACTGCAAAACCTCGCCCACGAGCTGGGTATCCAGGAGCATGTGCATTTCTTTGGTAAACGCCAGCCGGATATGCTGCGCTACTACTACAGCGCCGCCGACGTGGTTGTGACCACGCCCTGGTATGAACCCTTCGGCCTGACCCCCCTGGAGGGCATGGCCTGCGGACGACCCGTAATTGGTTCAGCAGTTGGTGGGATTAATTATACCATCCGCGATGGCGAGACCGGCTTTCTGGTGCCACCACGCGCGCCTGGTGCCCTGGCAGAGCGCCTCCACACACTTATGCAACAACCAGGGCTTCGCCAGGAAATGGGGCGGGCCGCGCGCCAGCGCGTTGAACACGAATTCACCTGGTCGCGCACCGCGAGCCGCCTGGCTAAACTCTACGAAGAACTAACCTGTATGCCAGCCGTGCTTCCCATCCATGCTAATGCCCTGGCCTGGGAGCTCTATCCATGATGAAAGTACGCTTCAAGGAGGATTCTCAACTATGGCTCTTGTAGATGTACTCATTCCAACCTATCGGCGCAAAACAGGGCTGGCGATTGTCCTGGCCAGCCTCTTTGGTCAGACCTTTACTGACTTTAACGTCATCGTCTCCGACCAGAGTCCAACGGGCCAGGCCAGCATCGACAGCCAGGAAATTCACGTCCTTGCCGAGGCATTGCGCTTTCGTGGGCACGATGTCAAACTCATTCATCATCCCGAGCGGCATGGCATGGCCGAACAGCGCCAATTCCTGCTGGGGCAGAGCAATGCGCCGTATGTCCATTACATTGATGATGATGTGCTCCTGGAACCCCAGGTACTTGAGCGCATGCTAAGCGTGATACAGCAGGAGCAATGTGGTTTCGTCGGTAGCGCCGCGCCCGGGATCGATTACCTCGACGACGTACGCCCACATCAGCAGCAGATTGAGATCTGGGATGGGCCGGTGACGCCTGAACCTATTACTCCCGAAAGCATTCCTTGGGAGCGTGCCCCCATCAATAGTGCCGCCAATCCCCTGCATCTTGAACAGCGCTATGTGCAAGAGCCTGGACAGATTGTACGCTACAAGGTCGCCTGGGTAGGTGGGGCAAACGTGCTCTTCGACCGACAGAAGCTGCTCTCGGTCGGCGGCTTCTCCTGGTGGGAACGCATGCCGCGCGAACACGCAGGCGAAGAGGTCGTGGTCCAGTTCCTGCTCCTACGCAAATACGGTGGCTGCGGCATCCTTCCCTGCGGCACCTACCACCTCTGCCTCCCCACAACCATCGAGGATCGCCAGCACAACGCCACCACCCTCTTCAAGGAACTATTAGAGGAAATACCAGTGTAAGAGGTGTGGTGGGTTTGCCCTGGCTACCAGCGGCAGCCAGGGCAAACCCACCACACCTCTTACAGCGAGCGACGCAAGCGCGAGAGCAAGCACAAATAGAAAAAAAGAAGGAGAACTCAATACATGCAATTGTCTTCGCTTGAAGGAAAGGTTGTACTCGTCACAGGTGCGGGGAGTGGGCTGGGAGAGGCAGCAGCCCAGGCTTTTGCCGGCGCGGGCTGCACCGTAGCCTGTGTGGATATACGCCAGGAGAGCCTGGAGCACGTTTGTAATGCACTTCGCGCACAGGACTACTCCTGCCATAGCCTGGTCTGCGATGTCAGCGACGCGGACGCCGTCTTCACGACCGTCGAGGCCACGGTGAAACACTTTGGACGCCTGGATATACTCGTCAACTGTGCCGCCGTTGACTATACCTACTCGGTCGAGGAGCTAAGCATAGAGCAGTGGGATCGCGAGCTTGCCATCAATCTACGCGCCCCCTTCCTCTTCGCCAAAGCGGCCTTCCCCTGGCTACGCCAGCAGGGTGGTGGGCATATCTTCAATATCGCCTCGACCGCGGCTACCCGCGCCTGGGCCAATGCCTCGCCCTATCACGCCTCAAAATGGGGCCTGCTGGGCTTTAGCCGTGGCTTGAGCGTCGAGGGGCGCCCACATAACATTCGCGTTACCACGCTCATCCCCGGCGGCATGGATACTCACTTCTTTGACCGCTTCCTGGACCAGGGCATTCCCATGCCCGACAAAAACAACTTGCAAAGCCCGGCCAATGTCGCGGCAACCATGGTCTTCGCCGCCCAGCTCCCACCCGAGTCCGCCCTCCAGGAGCTCATCGTCACCCCCCTCAATGAAACGAGCTGGCCCTAAATAAATTTTCTACGTGATAGAAGAGGTTGCTCGCGCATGCGCGAGCAACCTCTTCTATCACTTGTTTACTCTTCTTCCTCTATGTGCCATTGGGAGCCCTGGGGAGTATCTTCGATCACAATGCCATAGGTACTAAGCGTGTCGCGCAGGCGGTCGGCAAAGGGCCACTGCTTCGCAGCACGCAGATCAGCACGAATGGTTACCAGGGCATCAACAAGTGGCGCGGGAAGCGCTCCCGCCAGGTTCTGCTCCTCAATGCGTGGATCAAGGGTCTCGCCTGGCGCAAGCAACGTCTCAACATCGATTGGGTTGCCAACCATGGAGAGCGCCTGCTGTTGTCCTTGCGCGACCGCTTCCGCTCCCAGCAACGTTAAGGGAAAGCTCTCACCTGCCTGGAACTCCACCATCTGACCCTCACGGATGATATGGACGCCTCCCTTGCCCTCAACGGCGACCTCGCCCGTGACAAAGTCCAGAATACAAGCGGTATGCTCATCGATACCAAAGACAACCACGTCCTCCGGCAACTGCTTCAGCATCTTGCTGAAGCGCTCACGCCCCATATAGCAGAAGCTTGTATCCAGGTCGGCCCCACCCTCATTGTTATTCCAGTGCGGCACAATCGCCAGATTCATGCCAAAGGGTTTGAAGAAATCCAGCCCCTGATACCAGCTCGGCTCATCGCCAACCTTGAAAATCTCATAGACTGGAAGGCTATAAGAACCCATCGCAATAGAGGCCGCACTGGAGACATAGAGCGCAGTACCGTTAGCATGTGCCTGGCGGATGGCATCAAAATAGGTCGTTCCCTGTAGTTCGCGTATCATATACGTTGGGCTGCCTGGCCCGGCAAGGATGGCGCGCGCATGTGTGATGGCTGCTAGCATGGCGGCCCCGGTCTCGCTCTCCTGCTCCTCCTGGCGCGTCTCAATGCGTTGCGGCTGAGGGCGAAACTCGCCTAGGCGCTCCCGCAAAAACTGTACAATCTTCTCCGCGACCAGTACATGGTTAGGCTGAAAACCGGCTGGCGTATCTAAAACCGCGATGGTGCGAGGTTCTTCTAAGCGAGGTAACATCTGACTCAGCACGCGGCGTCCAACCACGGTCGTTTCACCTGATCCTAGAATCGCGCATTGTCCCGGCATAGTCTGCAAAGTTTGCCCTCCATTTGCTATTTGCGTCTATAACAAGCTCAATTTCCTGGTTAACCTCTTTACTATTCTGAGAGCTCCCCGCTAAAGCAGCGGGGTTCCAGGGGTTCGTTCCACGCTTCCAGTCTTGCGTGCCGAAGCCGAAAGGCTGGCTCTTGTGTCGGTTCGCCTGAACTTTGGGCAGACGCGCTCTGGCTCGAGCCAAGCCCAAGCTTCGGGGCAGAGCCTGCCCCTCTTTAGCGCGTTGACGAGTATGCTCGTGTGCTGCCACCAGGCGCGCTTGCGCACCTTCCCAATACCCCAGGTATCGGGCACACGAGGGAATGGGATCTGCTGGATCAAAGGTAAGCGGCAAGAAAGGCCGAGTAGAGGTCGCGTTGGACGGGACCCACGCCACAGGCACACTGATGCCACCGCTGGGAGAGGGGCTTCTTCACCCGTTTGCCACAGCTATGACACCATTGATACAACGCTGTCGTGCGTGTGGGGACTTCAATGAGGATGCCGCCCGTGCTTGCAACGGTGCTTCTCAACAGTTCTACAAACATCCCTGGTGCTCGCAGTCCCACACTCTTGCCAAACGTTTTCTGCCATGCCTTGTAGGAAATCTTTTCGATGATGATCGTGTTGCCCAGCGCGACCATCTCATGGACCTTGCGGCCATGCAAGCTCTTGCGGTGGGCTGCCAACTTGCGCTCTTTGATGGCTTTGCGTCGTCGCGTGGCCTGGTAGCCCTTGCTCTGCTTCCATCGCAACTTCTTCCGGCACTGCTTTTTGATGCGTCCCTTCTCGTCGTAGTACTCAGGATTGGCCGCTCGCCTCTGTCGATCCATTTGCCCTTGCAAACGACGAATGGCCTTGGCATCAGGAGCCAGTTCGGCACAAAGCATTTCCAGACTCGTCTCCCCTTCCTGGGGAACAAGGGCCAAGGTCGAGGGTCCCAAATCTCCTCCAACGATGCCTGTGCCAACCCTGTGCTTGGGTTTGTGATGGGGCTTGCCTTCCAGGGCCAATTGGACCACGTAGCGAGAGCCCTGGGCATCGGCTCCTGCCGCCCTGGGACTACTTGCGGGACGTTGAATGAGGCGAGCATACTTGATGCGATGCTTGAGGCCATGCGTGACCACTGGATCATTCCAGTCGATGAGGGCAGGAAGCTGGTCTCCATTCCAGAGGAGAAAACCTGCTTTTCCGGCTTCGGGTGGCTGCAGGACAAACCGAAGGCTGATATCATTGAGCTTGTTCTCGATGCTGGAGAAGCCGCGCCTTCGACTCTTGAAACGCACGCGTGTGGCCTTGCCCAGGCAGACGCGATTGAGGGCGCGATAGGCGCGTGTGGTCAGCATTTGCGCCAGCACCGCCTCGATGTGCTCGGCAATCCAGCCCACGCGCAGTCCCTTGACCGCTTCATGCAAGGCGGCCTCAGTGAAGCCATAGGCTTTGCGCAAGGAGGAGAAGGTCGCCGCTCGTTCAGCCTTCTGAGTGCGAGGAAGAGCACGTGCCTCTTGCCAGGCGAGGGTAGCCCGCATGCGCCTCAAACGCTTCTGGCCTTCGGAGAGGATAGCATTGTAGAGCTGGCAAGCCGCTTCCAGGTGGGCACGCAGGCGTGCGGCTTGCCCTGGATCGACCACCAGAGGCAGTTCGAGCAGAAAGGTCGGGGTCGCAAGTCGTTTCTCCTGCTGTTCTTTCTGCTTGCGCGATTCCTGGCGTGTCTTGGGCATCTGCGCTCCACCTTCAAACACATACCTGTGATCAGTAATAGTACGTCTATTCTAGCAGAGAGACCAGAAGAACACAAGTTCTTAAGGCATTCTTTTTCCTGTTCTCTTCTCGCACGCTGGAGTAGTGATTCATACCCGGCATCAATGACCGGGGCTTTCTCGGGCTCAAACGCACTTTTGATGATTGGGGAGGATGGATACTTCTGGGTTGGTTTGGAAAGAATCATTCCCCTGTCAGTATCATGTACTTGTTCTGGGACCCCGAAGCATGGCCCTCTTTTGGCTGCTGACGTTCCTGGAGGGTTACCTGTGTGCTGGCGTATCTGCTCATCTTTTCCCGCGTGTTTCTGCTGGCAACCCGCCAGGGCTATCTGCCTCGCGCGCTGGCCGAACTGAATCAGGCTGGCACGCCGAGACGGGCGATCCTGACCCAATCCGCGATGATCGCCTGCGCGGCAGTGCTCTTGTTCGTCATCGTGCCAACGCTGCTCAGGCTCTTTCTGTCAGCCGATCTGGTGGACGCATTGTTCTCTGGTGATCAATATG
The DNA here is from genome assembly GCF_016587395.1 of Ktedonobacter sp. SOSP1-52. NCBI lineage: Bacteria > Bacillati > Chloroflexota > Ktedonobacteria > Ktedonobacterales > Ktedonobacteraceae > Ktedonobacter > Ktedonobacter sp. SOSP1-52. The sequence goes on along the minus strand of NZ_BNJH01000006.1, from coordinate 271,933 downwards.
GATTAGTAACCTCACTGCCGGGTTCGCTCTGGTGTGGGTTCCTCGCTCTACTGTTTGGGTTTGCTCTCTGGCTCTGCTGGAAAAAGCGCCGCCGGACCCAGCTCACTCATCTCCAACGCCTGCTTCTGTCTCTCTTGTGCGTGGCTAGTGGTCTGAGTTCGCTTGTCTGCATGGTGGCACCACTGCTGCCGGGCTGGCCTGTGCTGTTCTTTTCCCACAATCGCTGGTTTGCACTGGTTTTGCTGGGCATCGTCGGTTCCTTAGTGCTCGCCTGGGGAAGCAGCGAGCTTCCTCGCCGCTCCGCGCTGGTGCGGGAGAAAGCCAGGAGTCTGGCGCGGGAGAAGGAACTGCGCGAGGAACTACAACGCGCCTACGAGGAGCTCGATCGGCTCTACCAGGAGCAAGCACAAGCTGCGCTGACCGATACCGTGACCGGCTTGCTCAATCACTGGGCCTTTATGCAGCAGTTAGATGAGGCGATCGCACGTGGGCAAACAGAGAGGAGCGGTTTTCTGTTGGTGTTTCTCGATGTGGATCATTTCAAAGCCATCAACGATACCTGGGGCCATCTGGCGGGCGACGCGGTCTTGCGCCAGGTCGCCGAACGCCTGCGTACTGCTCTGCATGCTGGGGATGTAGCGTCGCGCTATGGTGGAGATGAGTTCGCACTGATTCTGGACAACGTCCCGATCACGCGAGCTCATGAGGAAGGGGAGCGCCTGCGAAGGATCATTCAGTCGCCTCCCTATAGCGGGCCGGGCCTGGGAGAACCAACGGCTGAGGTCAGCGTCACTACGAGTATCGGTGTGGCTGCGTATGGCATCCATGGGACCCAAGCGAATCGCTTGATTGACCAGGCGGATCAGGTGACCGACCTGGAAACCCGCCTCCCCTCTGGTACACTTCCACTCAACTTTGTCAGCTGCGTTCCTCTGTCTCAGGCTGGCTGACCATTGGAACGATTCAGAGGAGCGAGCAATATCCTGAAAGGTAAATAGAGGATGAAAAGCAAACACCGCGCACATGATGTTAAACTCTTCGACCGCTGGGGATCGACCTACGAACGTTCCTGGATGCAGCAACGCCTGTTTGATCCGGTTCACTCTGCCGTATTACATCAAGCCGAAAGCCGCTTCAAACCGGCGAGTGTGCTGGATATCGGCTGTGGGAGCGGGAGGCTCTTGCGCAAAGTGCACGACTATTGGCCGGAGGCACACCTTTCTGGGGTCGATCCGGCACAAGGAATGCTCTCCGTCGCACGCCAGCTCACCCCAGAGGCTCGCTTCTCCATGGGTTCCGCTGAGGCATTGCCACTGGAGGATGCCTCAGTCGATATGGAGAGTGAGGCCGCTTCTCCTGAGGAAAGTAGCGTAGAAGCGAAGCCAACTCGCACTCGACGGTGTAAACTTTGACATGAAGCTGTTGATTTTCTTGGGAATTACTCTGTCGATGAGAGATGCCTTTCCTTGACCAGCTACGGAGAAGTTGGCGAAAGCGCACCCAAACGAAACAGCGTACCGTTTTCAGATCTGGATGTGCTGACCCCAATGACAAGGTCGCTAGTTATGGTACATAGTATCTTTTCGTCAGGATCGCACCGACAGGCCAAGACAAGCTTTTTCATGCACGTGTTGAGAGCGTTAGAAGTGGGGCTTATGGATCGATTTAAGCGTGAAACTCCTTGTGATAGATTTTTGCTGTGATCCTAGCCCTACCTCTCAAATCTGGCGAGCCATACATCCCTGTCGTTCTCTAATAGATCTGATTATTGAAATTTTATTCCACTAGTGGTATATTTCATCTATGAAATATTAAAGATAAAGGGGCCCCTCTATGCACCCAATTTCGAATGTAGAATTCATGCTGCTGCAAATGATCGAGGAATGTCGTCAGGCTTCGGGGTACGATATCAAGAAGTTAGTCGATCAACGCGGTTATCGGGAATGGACGAATATAGGCACGACTTCGATCTACGCAGGACTGAAGAAGCTGAGTGATAAAGGTTGGATCGTAACCGAGGAATCCGACGGAAAATTCGGTAAGGGGCCTATGCCGAACCGTTTTGCCCTCACAGAAGCCGGTATTGCCAAGCTGAAACAAGAAATCCTGGACAGCCTGTCATCTGCGCGAGAGCGCGACAGTCGCTTCGATCTCGGCCTGGCTGCTTTGCCTTTTGTCGGGAAGGACGAGGCCGTGGAAGCTTTGCGGAATCGGTTGGATTTTCTTCGAGAGACTTCAAAAAAAATAGAGCAAAAGTATGAATCGCAAGGCGGCGTTCGATTGCCGTTGAACGTAAGAGCGCTGTTCTTGCATCCGATAAGCCTCATCGAGAGCGAGCGAGCGTTCGTTGCCAATCTCATGAAAGAATTGTTGGAGGAGACAGAGGAATATGGGCAAAATCATTGACGGTTTCGTTTCCTATCAAGGCGAACATTGTGAAACGACAGCTATGGGCAATTTGCTGCAATTTGCGGGAGTCCAGCTGTCGGAACCAATGCTGTTCGGACTCGGTCAAGGGCTCGGATTCATATATTGGGACTCAAAGGGGATGGACTTTCCGTTCATCGGAGGAAGGGTGAAACCGGATGAATTGACGGCCAATCTCGCCGCCCGGCTGGGGTTGACCGTCAGCATTCAAGAAACGTCGTCCGTCGATAAAGCGTGGCAGAACGTACGGAGCTGCATCGAACATGGAATTCCGGTCGGGCTGAAATTGGACTCCTATTACTTGGACTATTTCACGAACAAAGTGCACTTTGCCGGTCACTATGCGGTCCTATACGGTGTCGATGACGAATACGCATATATGACGGACACCAGACAACAGGGCGGACTGGTGAAGACGCGTTTGACCAGCTTGGCCGCGGCCAGAAACGCAAAGGGGTCCATGAGTTCCCGAAATCGTTCTTTTACGCTCGAGCCAATCGACGCCTTGCCGCCGCTTGTTCCAGCTGTACGCGCATCCTTGACCAAGAATTCGTATGACTATTTGAACCCGCCCATTCGCAATATTGGGAAAAAAGGCATAGTCAAAATGAGCAATGAAATCTTGAAGTGGCCTTCCCGTAGCAACAATATCGAACATGATTTATGCCTGACCGCTTTGCTGATGGAGCGTGCTGGAACCGGCGGCGCTTTGTTTCGGAATCTGTATCGGGATTTCCTGAAAGAATGCGTCGATCTGTTGGAAGACCCGAAAATCGAACAAGCCTACCGTTTGTTTACGGAAATCGCTCCAATGTGGGTCAGTGTTTCTGCTTCGATCGACCGTGCGGGAAGAACAGGTAACCAACAGGAGCTACAGCAGGCGTCGAAGCTTTTGCTCGAGATTGCGGATAAAGAACGCGCAGCCATGGAGCTACTATCCTGACAATATTGCCCTTGTATCCCCTCCGGGAACGGATGCCTCAACATACAAGGCTCCGTGGAGTCGTCTGAGAAGCAGAAAGCCTGTGCCTCAGCCGACTCCGCAGAGTCCTGACCTTGAGTGACCCATCATATCTTCCAAGCTCCGCTGCCTCGCGTGTCGGTTCTCCGCGCGAACGTGCGGTGAGCTGAACTGGCAGCGGCGAAGCATCTCTCTGGTCAAAAGAGGCCATGAGGAGAAAGATGTAAGATCATTCACGCCGCAGTCCCTCCGATCATCAATGACTGTTCAGAGTAAAGGGGTTTGAGCCAAAAAACGAGAGGTCTCTCTGTGACGAACACGAGATAAAGGTGATCGATGGAAACCTGCAACCGACGCCCATCAGGTAAGTGCGGCGCGGCAGCATTGACCTGTTCACAGAGCGCTTCTAGATCCTGATTGTACCGCTTGTCATTGAATGGCCGAAGCACCACGTCCACCGTGTCCTGGCCCTGTGTGACCATCGCTGGCAGATGAAAAAAGGGAGCCAGGCGTTTCCAGGTCGCATGGGCGTAGGGAGGGGGAAAATAGTGGTCTCTGGTCCACATCACCAGATTCACCGTGGCCTGAAACCCTGGCTTCGTTCCTACAAACAAGTTGACAATACCCTTAAGCATAGAGCTTATACATGGTATTTCCCTTCTCATCAAATAGACATTCAGGTAGGCCATGCCGGGTGCAGTGCCTCAGAATAATTCCTCTTATGTAGAGAAACCATGTGCTATACTAGTGCAAAAATACTAGACGGAAAAACAGGCTACCTCCTTTCCCAGCGAGAGTAGGTGCGCCGCCGTGCCCCGAATGAGGGTTTACAAGCACTACTGAATCTGTTGTACCATAAAAGGAAGAGTGAGCGATTTGGAATGTCGCGCCGGGTGTGGGGCCTGCTGTATCGCGCCCTCTATCAGCACATCTATCCCTGGTATGCCACAGGGTAAACCCGCGGGCGTGCGTTGTGTACAGCTTACCCAGGATAATCGTTGCCAGATCTTTGGCAAACCAGAGCGCCCCCAGGTCTGCCGCCTGCTCCGCCCCTCCCAGGAGATGTGCGGTAACTCACGCGAGGAGGCGTTGACCTATCTCATTCAGCTTGAGCGCGCGACGGCGCCTTAGTATATTAAATCATCCAACCATCGTTCACAGTCCACCTCTTTGAGTCCATCCATTAGCGACGCCTCTTGTTTGGAGAAACCAGTCTCACCAGTCAGAGAACGCTCTCCATAGGATCAGATTGACAGTTTGCGAGAAGGCTTGCTTGTCAGCCGCGTTTTTGCTATACTCACCCATGTTGGGGCGTTGGGGGTGAAACCTGTGTGTACAAGGAGCCTATGCCAAAACCATCTGCACATATACTTCTCTGGTCTGCCGAGCATCACCTGTATGTTCTGCATACCTCTGACTATCCACCACAACCGATGACGCCAGAAAATGAGGAATCCTGGCACACCTGGTTGACGAACCATTCCTCCTTCTCCTTCCGGGGGCAACATGGTCATCTGAGCGTGCTGAAAGAGGCTCGACCACGCGGGACCAGCTACTGGTATGCCTACCACACAAGCTCGGGGCAGACCAGGAAACGCTATCTTGGACAAAGTGCGACCGTGACATTTGCGCGTTTAGAGGAGGTGGCACAGGCCCTTCATGAGTTCAATCAGGATTTGTCATTAGCGCCTTCGCACGCGTCTGCGTCTCCTGTCTCCTTGCCAACAACGCACGCCAATAAAGCAAGCCCTTCCAGCACTCTACAGCCGGGCAGTGAACTCAGAGCTACGATGGTAGTGACCAGGTTCTCTCCCCCAGGTCCGCCCACCATGCCCGTTGTACGGGAGCGGTTGCTCTCGATTTTGGATGGAGCCCTCTCTCACCCACTCACCTTGCTCTCTGCCTCCGCTGGCTGGGGCAAGACGACGCTGCTCTCAGCATGGGCGCGTAGGTATCCCCAATCGGTTGCATGGCTCTCTCTGGAGGCGCTAGATAATGACCTGAAGCGCTTCTGGCTCTCGATAATCATGGCACTTCGCAGATGTCGACCAGAGATTGGGACGCGTGCACTAACCCTGCTGCAAACGCCTACACTGGAGCCTCTTTCTACCAGCTTGACAGCCCTGCTCAATGAATTGGCTGAGACACATGCAGAGACCTCGCCCATCCTGCTGATCCTGGATGACTATCACGTCATCGATGAGCCAACCATTCACCAGTCTCTGACCTTCTGGCTTGAGCATCTACCATCTCATGTGCACCTGGTGCTAGCTAGCCGCGTAGATCCCGACCTTCCCCTCTCTCGCTTCCGTGCGCGCGGGCTTTTGGGCGAGGTACGCGATACTGATCTACGCTTCACGCAGGACGAAACGCACCTCTTTCTCACTCACAGCATGGGACTCCTCCTCTCGGAGGACGATATTACGCTACTGAAAACCCGCACCGAGGGCTGGATTGCAGGTCTGCAACTGGCTGCCCTCGTTCTGCAAAAACACACTGATCCCTCCGCCTATGTGCAAACGTTGAGTGGCAACCAGCGCTTTTTGCTCGACTACCTGCGCGAAGAAGTTCTCGCAAGTCTGCCATCAGAGCTCCAAGACTTCTTGCTACAGACCAGCGGACTCCACCGCTTGAGCGCCTCGCTTTGCGATGCCATCACGGGCAGAGAGGATAGCAATCGCCTGCTTGAACAGGTTGAACGGGCCAACCTCTTCCTGCAATCCCTGGATGAGAATCGGCAGTGGTACCGCTATCACATGCTGTGGGCGCAGGCGATGCAACACGAAGCTCGACGTCGCCTGGGAGCGGCCACCGTATGTTCACTGAACAACAAAGCCAGTCAGTGGTATGAGCAACAGCAGATGCTTCCAGAAGCGATTGAAGCTGCCCTGACATGCGAAGAGTTTTCCCGGGTGGCGATGCTGATCGAGCGGTTTGTGGCTCCAAACAGCTTTCACAATGAGTACCATCTGCTGCGCTCCTGGTTGGGACAATTGCCAGAGGAAGTGGTGCGGGTCCAACCAGAACTCTGTTCCCTCTCTGTCATCGCCATGATGTTTACAACAGATCGGCGTTCACCTACCATCCAAGCACGTTCTGAGCAGCTCCTCCAGTGGGCTGAACAGGGCTTTGAGGCACAAGAGCAATGGGAACAACTGGGAGACGCGTTAGAACTCCACGCCGAGCTTGCCTTCTATCAAGAAGATTTCCCGCATGCGCTTGCGTTAGCTTACCAGGCACAACCGCTCCTTTCCAGGGACAGCTTCCTCTATCCCGACAATATGTTGGCGAATGCGTTAGAAGCATTCTTTGCAGGTGAGGTGGATGTGGCCAGGCCGTACATTCTAGAAAGCCTCGAACTATCGAAACGCATCGATTCTCTTGTGAACATGTTCTCTACGCTCCTCTACCTGGGGAGCGTATGCCTGGAAAAAGGCGAGCTGCAGAAAGCCTCCCACTACTACCATCAAGCCCTATCCTACGTTGAGAAAGACCAGGAGCTATCCCGACGACAATTTCTGGCAACCGGAGGCATGGACCCTTTCTTCACCTCATGGGCATATCATAGCCTCGCTCAGATTTCCTATGAGCGAAATGAAATCGCCAGGGCGCAACACTATCTCTCGCAAGCACTGGCTTTGAGAGAAAAGCCGGAGGAAGGAGTCCACATTTTTACATCGGGTGCGCTCATCCAAGCCCGCCTTCTGCAGTATGCTGGAAAGACCGCTCAAGCTCAGGAGCTACTCTTGAAGTGGGAGAGAAACGCTCGCTTTTCCTGGCCTTTGAGCACGATACGCGTCTATCTGGCACGGCTGCAACTGGCACAGGGAGATCTGTCCGCAGTAGAGCAATGGATACAGGAAAAGGAATACGCTTTCGGTTCCCGAGTTTTCAAACAAGAGCAAGGCCTGCCGCTTTTGAAACAGCAGGAAGAAGCCCTGCTCCTCGCGCGTTTTCACATTGCGCAAAAGAAGGGGGAGACGGCATTAGAAGTGTTGGGTTTCTGGAGAGAAAAGGCCCAGGCTCAGGGGCGCAAGCAGAGCGTTTTGATCATCCAAATCCTGGAGGCTCTGGCTCACGTTGCCTGTAAAGAACAGATGCAGGCCAGGTCATCTCTTCTCCAGGCATTACGACTGGCACACCCTGAGAACTATCAGCGCGTCTTTCTGGATGAAGGCCCTGCCATGGAAGCTCTGCTAAAAACGCTGCTGCCAGAACTCCGCGAGGCCTCCCTGATCTCCCATGTGCGCACCCTCCTCCAGGCATTTGCTCAAGAACCTGGTACCCAGCTCGCAAAAGAGATACTACATCCCAGACAGAACCCATTACTCCTGGAGCCACTCAGTGAACAGGAGCAACGAGTCTTGCGTTTGCTGGTTGCCGGGAGATCCAATGTCGAGATTGCTCGCGAACTGGTGATCTCGGTGAATACCGTGAAAACTCATGTCCAGGGCCTCTATCGCAAACTCAATGTCCACAATCGTGTTGAGGCCAGCGAGGTAGCACGAAACCTGTCTCTGCTCTGAGCTCCTCGCTTTTCCCTCACCCACTCATAACCATCACAACAAGTAATGTCAACTCACCCCCTTGCACTTTATACTCCTTCCAGGCAGCTAAGAGGTGCATCCCCATGAGGTCGAAAAATAATATCTTTTCTCCCAACACAGATGTCTATGTCTGTGTTGGGAGAGAGCTTAACAAACATCCTTTACTGTTCAAGGAGATCATGGATCGCGGAGAGGACCTCTTTCAGGGTGACAGTGTTGACGAAGGATTCCTGGTGCTCACACTCCTCAAGCATGCAATCCTTGCCACAGACGGGGCAGTGCATCTGGAATGAGGCACAGGTGCGATGCCCGGTGCTGGTGATGGGGCCGGAGTTCACCAGGTTCATACACCAGTAGATACCCACCGTTGAGGCCCCGACCGCCCGGGCGAGGTGCACAGGACCCGAGTCGTTGGAGACCACCAGGCGGCAGCGCGAGAAGAGGGCTGCCAGCCCTCCCAGGGAGAGCTGCTCGTACAGGTTCAGCGCTTCTGTATGCATAGATGCCAGTACGCTCTCAACAGTCGCCTTCTCACTGCCAATCCCAATGACCGCGACCTGCATTCCCAGTGCGGCGAGGTGATCGCCCACCTGGGCGAAACGCTCAGCCGCCCAGCGCCTGCGGGGGTCGCCTGCCCCCGGATGGAGAATCACCAGCGGCTTCTTCTGCTCTGGTACGACGCGCTCGGCTTCTTGCAAATCTTCGGGCGTCACATACACATGCGGCTCAAGCTGCGTCGTGGTCGCCCCTACCAGTGAGACCACCTCTAGATAGCGCAGGATTTCATGCTGGAAGTAGACATAGGGGACCCAGCGATCCAGCGCCACAGCATCAGGAGTCTTCAAGCCCAGCGTCGTACGCGCCCCCAGGCTATGCGTAAAGGGATTTGAGTAGCGCCCACCACCATGCAACTGAATCGCCAGGTCAAAGTGCTCGTCTCGCATGGCCTGGAAGAAACGCTCCAACTCCTCCTGGTCATTCTGAAACGTCTCCTTCTCTCCGACGCCCGCACAGGGAGGCACCACAACGACGCGATCCACAGGACCCGGCCTATCGTGCCAGAACGCCTGGTGCCATTTCTTTGCCAGGAGCACAATCTCCGCCTCGGGATAACTAGAGCGCAGAGCCTCCAGGGCAGGCAGGGTAAAGATAAAATCGCCAAGTGCATTGGCCCTGAGCACCGCTATCTTCTGTATCCCTGTAAGCCTACTCTTCTGCTGCTGGTACATGTACGCTTCTCCTCCACTCTTGATTCGAGGGCTGGCATAATTTCAATTACTTCAACCAAATTACTTCAACCGAGGTCCATACTGCTTCTTTCACGCTCAAGCTGGGCCGCAGGTATACACCCATACTCACTCTAAAGGAGGAGATACATTTCCCTACTTCGATGGATGTATAACCTCACCCTCTTAGGTATACTAATTTGACCTAAACGTGTCCTGCTTAGCAGATGGAGCTGACCTATGGAATACTTTGATCTTCATCCACGCGATGTTGAGAGCACACACATTCAGCAGAAAATTGAAGACCTGACAGAACGTATCGACGCGATTGATGACGAGATTCTCTTCTACCAGGATCGCATGACAGCCTTCCAGAATACTAATGAGTTCTTTCGCGTCCTGCATCGCATTGATGGACTGACCCGTGAGGAGAACCAGCTTTACAACGAACTCAACTATGAGAAGCAGAGGTTCTATGAGCGCCGCGCGACATCTGAACTCTCGCCCTACCAATCACCCCCTACTGATCGTTCTTTGACTGATAGGTAGCTTCCTCTCGCCTGGCGGGGGAGACGAACAGCGCTCCCCTGCTTCTCTATGCCATCATTCCCAGAAAATACGCCTTGCCTGGTAAAAAGTGCCGTCCTCAAACGTGATAGAGACTGAAACTTTGCGTGCGAGGACAAATAGCTATGTACTTTGCTACCTGGTTGGAACAGTATCAATTCGAGAAGTTCGTTCTTGATGTCGCGATTGCTACACTTAAATATGGGGGCGTGACCTCTCAACTCTCCAGCTACCAGTTCTTAGATCCTATCGATGCCTGGGGTCTGCCAAAATATCCGGATAAGACACTCATTCTCAATCCCGAGGCCAATATCGCCGAGGGCTTACATAACTTTATTCAAACGAATGAGAGCTACCTGCGCGAGCCTGACACCTGGTTAGGAACCTGGATCAATCCCGATACACTCTGCTGCTATCTGGATGTGACCCTGATCTGTCCTCGCCTGGAGGAAGCGCGGCGCGAGGCCATCCAGCGCAGCCAGACAGGGAAGCGACCCGTCCTGGCGCTCTATAATTTCAAGCACAATAAGACACTCTATCTCAACCAGCCAACAATGTAACAGTAGCCGCGTACGCCAGTAGCGGGCTCGCTACTGGCGTACGCGGCTACTGGGGCTGTGCCCTGGCATACGCAACTATTGGTAGAATACCTTGCTTTGGCTAGCGATGGGCTAGCATGAATTTTTCAAGATCGTGCAGTTCGCTATCGCTCAGGCGATACTCTGCCGCGGCGACCATGTCCTCGATCTGGGCAGGGCGGCGCGAACCGACGATGGCGGCGGTAACTGCTGGATTGCGCAGCGTCCAGGCCACAGCGACCACGCCTGCGGTGACGTTATGCGCCTGGCCAATCTCCTGCAACATATGCGCCAGTTCCAGGTTGCGCGAGAGAGCAGGCTCCTTAAAGTTGTCGGCATTCTTGCGCCAGTCATCGTCAGGCATCTGCTCGATGCGCTCCTTTGTCATGCGGCCAGTTAGAAGGCCCGAGGCCATGGGCGAGTAGACAATCACGCCAATATCGTTCTTCTCACAATAGGGGAGAAGTTCCCTCTCTACGTCGGGACTAAGCAATGAATAAGGCGGCTGCAACGTCTCCACAGGGGCGATGCGCTCGGCACGCTGCATCTGCTCAACATTGAAGTTCGAGACACCAATATGGCGTACCTTGCCCTCGCGTTTCAGCTCGGCCAGCTTGCTCCATCCCTCCTCAATATCAGGCTCAGGATTTGGCCAGTGAATCTGGTAGAGGTCAATATAATCAACGCCCAGGCGTTTGAGGCTGGCCTCGGCCTCGCGCTTGATAGAGTTCGCCTTCAGGCTATTGCTTATCTGGCGCTTCTCATCCCAGACCAGGGAACACTTGGTGAAGATAAGGGGTCTCTCACGACCTTTGATGGCCTTCCCAACGACCTCCTCCGAATGACCCAGACCATACACGGCAGCGGTATCGATCCAGTTAATACCCAAGTCCAGGCCGCGCTTAATGGTGGTGATAGACTCCTGGTCATCCTGAGAACCCCAGCCGGCATCCCAACCGCCTCCACCCATGGCCCACGCTCCAATACCAAGCGGAGTGATCTGCATATCGGTTTTGCCAAAGCGGCGAGTTTGCATATCGGTTTCCCCTTACTACTACTACTACTACATAAACTACAGGTAGGCACACGACCGGTTTACAGACATTATACGTAGCGCATCCGCACAACGGATACATAGGGGAGAGAGTCCAAGCAAGCTTGGACCCTACAATTCGATTTCCGCACCCGCCTGGAAGACGCGTGGTTCCACATTAGCTGCGAAAAGCGTCACGCTCTGCTGGCCCATGACGCGCCAGGTCGCAATGCGACCATCTCGTGGCTCATAGGTACGCACCAGGGCAGTATTCTCATCGATACCTACAAGTACACACCCTTCGGGCGCGCTCGCGATAATCCTCTTCTGCAACTCTTCGCCCATCCAGTGGCGCATGCGATCAAAATGTGGGAAGACCACAATATGCGGCACAAGCCCAAGAGCCTTAGTCCAGCGCGGCTCCTGGCCAGCGCGAATATCGCGAATCGCCAGGGTAAAGCCACCCATGGCCATGGCGCCCGCGCTACAGCCCGCCAGCGACATGCCACCTCGATATGCGGCCTCGATGCGCCTCCAGGCTTCTGAATCACGCATCGACTCAATTACATGCTGCGGATCGCCACCCGAGAAATAGGCTAGATTGCTCTCCTCAAGCAGCGCAACCTGCTCAGGATCATTCGCGCTCTGATGATCAAGAATCCGTGTTGCCCGCACCTCTTTGACGCCCAGGCGCCGGAAATGCGAACTTCCCAGGCCATTCCAATAATTGGGGCCATTGGCCTCCAGGCCGCTGGCCGTAGGCAAGAGCGCAACCCGGCTCTCTTTCACAACTCCACCCCGCGCCTCCAGTAAATAAGTATCCACCTCATTCATCACATCCAGGTACTCGCCTGATCCTAGCAAGGCCAGCATCCCTGCATCTGTAAACTGCTCCATATATCACTCCCCAGGAAAACATAATTTTGCCATTCAATCGTGTGAGCAAAGCTAGCCGCTATGAAGCGGCGTTCACTATTGCTTTTTAATGATGCCTATTGCCTCAAGCATAGTCTCTATCATACACTGAAATAAATCAATATGGGGGCAGAGTATATGATGAACCACAACCGCAAAACGAGGCAAAGGCCCTTCTACTTCTCAGCCCAACTGACATCGCCGGCATCACCACAAGCACCGTAACGCTCGAACAGTACCTTGCCAGAGGAGGCAAGGCCATCTTCCGCGCCATGTTTCCCCATCATCTCCCCCTGAACCCCTTCCTCCAGCTCCACTGGCTACACAAATTCCTTCAAATGCATCCTGAAATTGCCAATGAGTAAGCAAGACCAAACAGGTGAAAATACATTGGTTGCACATACGCCCATTTAGCTGGTCTTATTCTGTATCAAAAACAGCCGTGAACACAATGGCCATTTTCCTAGCGAAGGAGCAATTGGCAAATAAAATTCTTAAAATGAAACTAGAAAATCGGTTTTCTCCGTAACGGTACCAGGTCTATATGCGTAGAATATTTTTAGAGAGTCTGAGAACTGTGCAAGATCTTTTTCACAGAAAGGGACGCACTATGAAGATGTATCTCGCTATGCAGAGAGAGCTAGTCGTCGTTGAGCAGGCTGGCGAGGGTTGGCAGACCCATACGTTTCTTGAGGGCTTGCAGCCAACCTGCCTGGCGGTCGATCCTTTTAGGCCGGAGATCGTGTATTGTGGCACCTTTGGGCGAGGACTCTGGCGAAGTGAAGACGCGGGGCGCTCCTGGCAACCTGTTGGTGATGCCGGAGCTGCTATGGAACCATACAATAACGATGGTATCACCCAGCCCCATATCACTTCGCTCGCGGTCAGCTCGACCGAGCAGAACCAGGGCTATGGCGTGGTGTACGCTGGCTCTGAACCAAGCACTATCTATCGCTCTGATGATGGTGGGCAACGCTGGCGCGAGCTAAAGGCCCTACGCGAACTGCCTTCCGCGCCCTCCTGGCGCTTCCCGCCTCGCCCCTACACCAGCCATGTGCGCTGGATTACGCCCGATCCCAGGGAGCCGGGGCGCCTCTTCGCGGCCATCGAAGCCGGCGCGCTTGTGCGCAGCCTGGATGGTGGCGAGACCTGGGAGGATCGCGTCCCCGATGCCCCTATTGATACCCATACCCTGGTGATGCATCCCCAGGCACCCGACCGCCTGTACTCGGCGGCGGGTGATGGTTTCTCCTCACCAGGACGAGGCTACAGCGAGAGCTATGATGGCGGACAAAGCTGGCGGCGACCCGACGAGGGCTTGGAACAGCACTACCTCTGGGGCCTAGCTGTTGATCCCGCCAATCCGGATACCATTGTGGTCTCCGCCTCGCCGGGTCCCTATGCCGCCCATCACCAGCGCGAAGAGGCCCAGTCCGCCATCTACCTGAAGCAAGCTGGCCAGCCCTGGCGACGCATCTCGGATGGACTCCCCGATATAGAAGGAACGGTCGTACCCGTCCTGGCAAGTTACGAGGCCGAACCCGGCGTCTTTTACGCGCTCTGCAACCGTGGCCTCTACCGTTCAGTCGACGCAGGCCAACACTGGAAGGCACTTCCCATTCCCTGGAAAGAGGAGTACCTCACCCAACACCACCAGGCCCTCGCCCTCAGCCCAACCTAAACAACACCCAGCAGTAGCCGCGTACGCCAGTAGCAGACCCGCTACTAGCGTACGCGGCTACTAGATGAGGCTACTCTGCTTTGCTTAGTGAACAGTTGATGAAGATTGCGTTCAACCAACCGCTAGCTCGCATTCGATGAGCGATTCAGACCGCCGTGGACCGCCATACCTGCCTAGCGTCCCGCCTCAAAGCACTGGTTCCACTCCTCAAAATGCTGCTCGATCTGCGTCGCGGCGGCGTCCAGAGAGAGACGTTTTGCCTCAAAGTCAGCAACGGCGTTCCAGAAGCTGGTACGACCAACGGCAAAACCAATAAAACCTGGCACGCTTGCAGCCGTCTGGAGCCAGTGAATAACGCGTTCCTGGCTTGCTCCACGCCCAAGCACAATGAGGCCAACATTCTGGCCACCATTGCGGTGTGCGACTTCGACAATGTTCTCGCAATCAGCGCGTTGATCCAACCCTTCAATTTTCCAGACATCTGGTTCCACCCCAGCCTGTCGCAATTCTTCGATGGCCCGTACCATTAAGCGAGGCCGAAGCTGGCTGTCATAGGCATCTTTATTCTGATCAACGAGTTCAAGTTGGTGGAACTCAGCTGGGACAAGGAGTTCAAACAGGAATAGATGTTGTGATTGGTGCAAGTAGTCGGAGAGACGTTTCAGACGTTGAGTTTGACGCTGATTCAGCATATGGTCACCCTCGGGATTATAGCGAACCAATGCCTTGGCGAATGTTGGCTGCATGGCCTCAATATGGTGCGCGAAGTCGTCGCCATAGACAAAATCAAACTCGTCTTGCCCACTTTTTTCCACAGGGACTGCCGTGATGGTACCCTGTTGCACCGCCTCGCGGAGAATGCCAACACCATATTGTTCATCAACGAGGATACCCGCCTCCTCTTTGGGGATACGGGCCTTTTTAAACCCCTCGTAGATGACTCGCTTACTCTCAGCTACCCTCAACGCTTGCTCGACATTGAGCGGTTCCTTCCAGCCAAACAAACCACTGATATAAGAAGCGCGATGATCAAATGGTAAAATGGCGAGCTTTTTGGTATATCCTGTCATCCTCATCATGTGCTCCCTTCTTCTCACCTGTGTCTTCTAGAGATAAAGGTAAAGATGTGTTCGGTTGATAGCTCTCTGAGTGCCGAAACGTTTCCTGTGATAAAAAAGTTTCTCTTGTCTGGTGGTCAATTCCTCTCTCTCAGCGCAATCAATTTTCCATCCTGATCGGTATTCAATTGTGGAGCTTTGACATTTTTAAAGATACACCGATAGCGCGGGGCGTGGAACAGCTTGGCTGTCAACACATCGTGTATGCCCACCAGGCTCAGCAATCGAAAGAGTCCGACGGCAAGCAGTGCCCCGATGGGAGAAGCAAGGATATACACCCACTGGTCACGCCAGAACCAGGAGACCAGCGCTGGGCCAAAGCTGCGAGCGGGATTCAGGCTGGAGCCAGAGATGGGCGCAACCTGCCAGTAGATGAACGCCATCAGGAGCCAGGTCATCAAAGGGGTCCAATGCATCAGGCGATGGCTACTGACGAAGAGAAAAATCGCCAGAACCAGCAGGCAAGTGAGTCCCATCTCGATCAGAAACACGCTCCAGATGGGATATCCCGCCCCTGGAGCGGTGACGCCATTGTGGACACTTGCCGCCCGCTCCCTCCAGATCAGCACGGCCAATCCCGCGCCGAGCACCGCACCGAGAAATTGGCTCGCCAGATAGCTGACAAGATCGTGCTGGTGCATCTTGCCTTGCAGCCAGAATGCCAGCGAGACAGCGGGGTTGAGATGGGCACCGCTCAGCTTGCCAAGAGGTGAGATTGCCACAAGCGGTCCGCTTCCCGCGAGCAGCAGTCCCGTAATCAGCCGACGAACGCCGCTATTGGGAAGCACGACTGCCAGTGGTGAATCTGTACCCAAATTGAAGGTGACCGCGCTTAACACGATGAAGACGAGAAACGCGGTTCCCAGCAATTCTGAGCCGTATTCGGGCCAGTGGAGCCGTTGCCACCAGGAATGCTTCTGCATGCATATCTCCCTTATTTCGTCCGCCTCGCTTACGCACGAGCAGACGCGGTACACGATCTTTCCTGGTCGAGCTTCGAGAACAGGTTATTCTGCGATTCTGCCAATATTAGATGAGTAAAGACGCTATCACACAGGACAGTATACGGGAATGTACACAACATTTTTTCAGGCGCTTGGCCATAAACACGTCTTTTGATTTTACTAATGGTGCCATCCCTCGCATCTGAGCAGTGTTCCTTGCTGGCGGATGACCTCTGACTCCCGGAGTATACTGGAAGCGCGGAGAGGAAGTCATGGGTCGAAAGAGCTATCGGAAGGCGAGAAGTGGCCGCCGGGATCCGGCACGAAAGTTCTAGTGCGTAGCTCGACTTCCCTGGTCAATTGAAGCGAATGCGCAGGAATGCAATCAAACAGGAGAGCCATGCATAGTGAGAGGGGCAGAGAGCTCTTTCATGGACAATGGCACAGCATGCATGCTCCAAAGAGTTGATCTGCTCATCGCCAAAAGGCAAACAACAGGGAGCAGAAAGGAAGAACGAGTATGGGCCACGAGTACCATACCCCCCACAACACCATACCAGCGCCGGACCTACGCTCATCCCCTCATGCTCTGCTTGCGACCAAGTTTCTTCCTCCCGTATCTCCCCATAAGATCATTGCTCGCCCGCGTCTCCTGGCCTTGCTCAATGCTGGCCTCCACCGACGCCTCATGCTCATCTCCGCCGCAGCAGGCTTTGGGAAAACCACGCTGCTGGCAAGCTGGGTTCGCACATTTCCTCCAGGTCACCCGCCAGTGGCCTGGGTGTCGCTTGACGCAGGCGATAACGCTCCCCTGCAGTTTTGGGCATACGTTCTGACCGCATTGGAACAGTGCCGGCCCGGACTTTCTCCTCTCCCCGTTGCCTCCTTGTCCGAGATACCACAACCATCCTGGCAAGCAGTGCTCGCAACTCTGATCAATACCCTGGCCCGGCAAAGCGACCCCCTGGTGCTGGTGCTGGACAATTACGAGGAGATTACAGAGCCCGCGATCCATGCCCTGCTTTCCTCACTGCTTGAGCACCTGCCGCCCACTGTGTGTGTGGTCTTGGCAACACGGACTGACCCCCCCTTTTCCCTTGCCCGGCTGCGCGCGCAGGCCCAGATCCAGGAATTACGCGCCGAGCAATTACGGGCAACGAGCGAGGAGATGACCGCCTTTTTCTGGAACGTGATGGATCTTCGGCTTGCCGAGCAAGACATCCAGGCAGTGGACGCACGCCTGCAAGGCTGGTGGGCAGGCATGCAACTGGCAGCGCTTACCTTGAAGGAAAAGGCACACCCCAACGATCTGCTTCGAGCACTCCAGGGAAACCAGAGTGCACTTTTCGAATATCTAGTGCAAGAGGTGCTAAAACGACAGCCAGAGCAGGTGCAAAGCTTCCTCCTACGAACATCCATCTTATCCCGCCTGCACAACTCTCTGTGCAATGCAGTCCTTGAGCAGCAGGACAGCCAGCTTTTCCTGGAGGAAATAGAACAAGCCAATCTCTTTCTCAGCCCACTTGATGAGCAGCGCCAGTGGTATGCCTACCACCCTCTCTGGTCCTCGGTCCTGCGTGCTCAGTTGGAGCGGATCTCTCCCACGAAGGTGCCTGGCCTGCATCTGCGGGCCAGTCAGTGGTATGCGGCCCAACAGATGTGCGGCGAAGCGATCCAGCACGCGCTGCAGGCGCACGAGTGGTCCTGGGCCGCGCTGTTGATGGAGCAGATTCCCCGTCAAGACATCTGGAGTCAGCTTGAGTACGCGTTGCTCCCTTCCTGGATGGAGCAACTTCCCCGCGAGGTTCTGCGTGAGCGGCCTCGTTTGTGCCTGGCCTCTGCCCAGAGCTTGTTCTGGATCGCGATGCCAGACGTCACCGAAAGCTAGGTGCGCGATGCCAGACGCGCCTGGACACGAGCTCATCTGCGGGAAGAACAGACACCCATGGCGCGAGATGCACACGGACCGGAGGCTCCACTCCATCTTCTGGGGGAAATCGCCGCCTTGCAGGCCACAATTGCGGGTTTCCATCATGGGGATGCGGGAGCAACGCGAGCTTTTTGTCAGGAGGCCCTGACCCATCTTGAGGAGCAGCAATGGGCCGCACGAGTCCAGATGGCGTTTGCCCAGGCTCGGGCGAACGTTTCTCAGGGGTATGTCGAGCGCGGTGCCCTGCAACTGCAGGCTGAATGGAGCCGGATCAAAGCGGAGGGCGATCAAACACTCGAGAGTATCTACTGGCGCGAGGCCGTCTGGGAAAGCACGATGGCGGGCAAATTGCACGAGGAAGCCTTACGCCAGAGCCAGGAGCGCGTGAGCGCCCTGATGGATTCCAGCATAATCGGGATCAATATCATCGAGGGGGAGCAGATTGTGGACGCGAATGACACCTTTCTGCGCATGACCGGCTATACCCGTGAAGACCTTTGTGAAGGGCGCATGAACTGATTGTACATGACGCCTCCAGAGTATCTAGCACAGGCCCAGCAGGCTCATCAGGAGCTTGCCGCCGGCAGGCGATGACATATGAGAAAGACTACGTGTGTAAAGATGGTAGTCGCCTTCCAGTGCTCGTGTGCGGGGTCATCTTAAAACATCACCCGTTCCAGGGGATTGCCTTTGTGCTAGATAATTCGGCGCGCAAAGAACTGGAACAGCGAAAAGATGCCTTTTTGGGCATGGTCAGCCATGAGCTGAAGACTCCCCTCGCCTCCTTGAAGCTGCAAACACAGCTTTTGTGTAAGAAACTTGAGAAACGAGACCTTCCCAATATGGAGGTGGTGTGTGCTCGTATGGAAACACAGCTGAATGCTCTTACTCGCCTGGTCGACGAGTTACTCGACCTTTCGCGCATCCAGGCTGGGAAGCTGGAATATGCGCAAGACACGGTCGATCTGGGCGAGATGCTTGAGGAAGTTATCGATTGACGGAACATGACAAGGCCATTCTCAATTTGGGAACTTAGTTAAAAACATGCAGATAGCAGTAGATGGCATCCCGGCAATCTTTTGCATAAATAGGCGGAGAGATATATTTGTCCTTCTATTGTGCCAACGTATATCTTGAAGATGGAACACCACTATTGAGGTATGTATTTCGCTCGTGGGAAGCACCTGTTACGTTTACGGAGAAGCAGAAGGAGAACATTGAGATGCCGCAAGCCACCAACTATGATGCGGTTGTGATCGGGACCAGCCAGGGCGGCAGATTCCTCCCCATCGCTTTGGCGAAGGCAGGCCGAAAAGTGGCGCTAATCGAGCGTGACCACATTGGCGGTGTCTGTGTCAATGTGGGCTGTACCCCCACCAAAACGATGGTCGCCAGCGCACGCCTCGCCTACCTGGCAAGGCGTGGCGCTGACTACGGCATACATATTGGCCCCATTTCGGTCGATCTGCAGGCCGTACGCACACGCAAACATGGGATCGTCGAAGGCGCACGCCTCGGCTACAAAAGCCGTCTTACAGCAGCACAAGAGCTGGATCTGCTCAGGGGCGAAGCTCATTTTCTCGCCCCAAACACGCTTGAGGTCTCTCTCAAGGGTGGCGAGACGCGGGAGATCACCGCGCCACTGATTGTTATCGATACCGGTGACCGGCCTGAACAACTAGAAATCAAAGGCATCGAGAGCGTACCCGTGCTCAATTCAACCACGCTCATGGAGCTAGACACACTCCCCGAACACCTGCTCATCATCGGTGGCGGCTACATTGGGCTGGAGTTCGGGCAGATGTTTCGTCGCTTTGGCAGCCAGGTCACGATCATTCAGCGCGGTCCACGCTTACTTAGGAGCGAGGATGAAGACGTGAGTGACGAAATAACAAAGATTTTGCGCGAGGAAGGGACCACGGTCCTGACCGGAACCACGCCCCAACAGGTGGAGCCACTCAGTGGAGGACGTATTCAATTGACTGTGCGCACGCCTCAGGGAGAACAGCAGCTCATCGGCTCACATCTACTGGCAGCAGCCGGCCGCGTCCCTAACACCGAAGATCTCACCCCGAAGCTGCTGGCATCCAATTAAACAAGGAGGGGTATATCCAGGTCAACGAGCAGTTGGAGACGAGCGTTCCTGGCATTTACGCGATGGGTGATGTGAAAGGTGGGCCCGCTTTTACTCACATCTCTTACGATGACTTCCGCATTTTGCGCACCAATCTGCTGGAGCATGGCAACGCCAGCACGCAAGGTCGCCTTGTTCCCTATACCATATTCATCGACCCCCAGCTTGGGCGCGTTGGCTTGAGTGAAAACGAGGCCAGAAAACAGGGGCGTAACATCCATGTGGCGAAATTGCCCATGAATGCTGTACCCCGTGCTCTGGAAACAGGCGAGACGCGCGGTTTTATGAAGGCTATCGTCGATGCCGAGACCCAGCAAATCCTGGGTTGCGCCATCCTGAGCATAGAAGGGGGCGAGATAATGACGATCATCCAGGTGGCAATGATGGGGAAGTTACCCTACACTGCCTTAAAAGAAGGTACGTTTACCCATCCACTCCTGGCTGAAGGGCTCAATGCGCTGTTTATGACGCTTGATTCTTAGGATAGCTCTCATTCATCGCCAATTTGTTTGGACTGGCTGCTGGAGGCTCGACGTTCATCGTCTTCCTTCGTGAATCTTTGCAACACAGCCGGAAACCAGGCCATGCATTAGATCGATGACGTCATGCTGTCTGAGCAACAACGAGGGGTGGGTTCATCCTATCCGGCGTATGCCGATCAGCCTGGACATCGGTGTATGATAGATTCGAGAGAAACAACATGAGAAAGAGATCAGGAGTGAGAAAATGAGCGAAGGTTTCGTCTCGCGAGGATTCCGAGGTCGCCGAAAGCCTGGCGATAAGAGTGGGCGAATCCCGCCAGGACAATATCTGGAGCGTGACTTTCCCGTCCTTTCGGCGGGACCGACACCACACACGCCTCTCGCAACCTGGGATTTCTCCCTGCTTGGGGAGGTCGATCAACCAAAACGGTGGACCTGGGATGCATTTCGCGCCCTGCCACATGAGATGGTAACCAAAGACATCCACTGCGTGACCAAGTGGTCGAAACTGGATACACACTGGGAAGGCGTCTCCGTCGATACACTGCTCGAGCAGGTTGAGTACGATGCTAACTACGTGATTGCCTTTAGCGATGGCGGCTATACTACCAACCTTCCATTGGAAGACGTGTTGGATGGAAAGGCGTGGGTGGTGTATGCGTATGATGGGCAGCCACTCACCCCCGAACACGGTGGACCAGCACGCCTGCTGGTTCCCCACCTCTACTTCTGGAAGAGCGCCAAGTGGGTCCGAGGTCTGCGATTGGTCGATCGGGATGAACCGGGCTTCTGGGAGTCGCTTGGCTACCATAATCACGGTGATCCATGGAAAGAAGAACGATACCGGGGCGACTAAGCTGGCAGCTTGGCGAGGTGGTTGCGACGCAGGAAGAAACAGCGCGGGCGAAGAGTATTACACTCGCCGTTCCTCACTGGAAGGGGCATCGACCGGGACAGCATGTGGATGTACGACTCACGGCTGAAGACGGCTACCGGGCAGAGCGCAGCTATTCGATCGCATCTGCTCCTCAGCAGGAACAACATGTGACGCTCACCGTCGAACGGATCGATGACGGGGAAGTGTCGCCCTACCTCACGGGTGAACTCCGTGTCGGTGACCAACTGGAACTGCGCGGTCCAATTGGGGGATACTTCGTCTGGGAGGCACAGATGGGTGGTCCTCTCTTGCTAGTAGCTGGGGGATCGGGTATCGTGCCGTTGATGGCAATGATCCGCTATCATGCCGCCTTGGGGAGTACGATTCCGATCCGTTTGCTATATTCGTCGCGATCGTACACGGAGGTGATCTACCGTGAAGAACTCGCTCGCCTGGTCAAGAGCAACACGAAGGTTGAAGTGGTGCAGACGCTGACCCGCGTGCAACCGCCTGGATGGACAGGGTTTCATCGTCGGATCGATACCGAGATGCTGCGCGAGGTGGCATGGCAGGTTGATCGACGGGCATTGATGTTCATCTGTGGCCCAACCCCATTCGTCGAAACAGCCGCAACGAGTCTCATCACATTGGGATACGAACCTGGACGAATCAAAACTGAACGATTCGGACCCACAGGAGAAACATGATGGAGAACAAGCTTGATGGCAACGCTGCCGGGGGCATTCTGCAAGAGATCTTCCCTTTTGAAATGACGCAGGCCCAGGCAACCTGTACAGGTTGCGGTACAACCGGTGCCATCGGTGCACTGGCTGTCTACATGCATGGGATGGGGACGGTCATACGCTGCCCCTTCTGCGATACCGTGCTCATCCGCGTTGCGCAGAGAAGGGGACAATACTGGCTGGATATGCAGGGCGTGCGCGTTCTTCAGATCAGTACAGCGGTCTAGTCCATCTTCCCGCGTACGCCAGTAGCGGGTCTGCTACTGGCGTACGCGGCTACTGGATGCGGCTACTCTGCCGAACCGGTGACTTCGGCGATGATCTCCTGATCATCGGCCTGCTGGCGTCCAGCGGTGAACTGGCCTACGAAGTAGAGCAACACACCCACGATCAGGGAGAGCAAACCAATGCCTCCAATCCAGAGCACCCATTGCGCGCTGGTAACCAGTGATGTCCAGGGACCTGTGAATGTGACATACACACCCACGGCACTGGCAATCAGGCCAAAGACGGCGCACAAGTAGAAGACCCAGGTGGGAGCCAGCTTTACCCGTGTGAAGGCATCCTGGTATTTGTAGCGAATCACAATCACATCCACAAACAGAATGACCATCGAGACACACCAGATAACAGTTACCGCCGCTTGCAGAATGTCATAGATGATGGTTGAAAGGTCAGCGGGCTTGAGGCCAGCATTTAAGGCATACGGAGCCAGAATAAAGGCGATGACCGTAAAGACGGCGGCGATAATAGTCTGCACCAGCACAGCCATCCAGGGAACTTTGTTGGCATTGACCTTGCTGATGATAGCTGGCATACGACGATCCAGGCCCGAGACAAAGAGCAGGCGTCCGAATGAGTAGTTGTAGACAGTCGTGTTAAAGAGGAAGAAGCCAATAAAAATGATATTGACCAGCAAACCCAGCACACTACCCGCGCCACCAAAGCCGGAGGTCACCGCCTGGGCAATCGCTGAAGGGCTTCCCTGCGCGCTTACCGGGGTCACGGCCTGCATCACACCAAAGGTCGTTAGTAGATAGCCTGCCATGACGACCGCCGAACCCCAGAGGAGATACCGGGTAATCGAGCGCGTATTGGTGATCTCGACTCCCATATTGAGTGGAACCTCAATACCCAGTAGAGCCAGAATAACAGTGCCATAGAAAGTATAGGTCGCGGGAACAGGCAACCAATTATGCGCTGCATAGTCAACATGGGCGGAATGGCCACCAAAGAGGGCCAGCAAGCCAGCCAGTCCCACAAGCAGGATCGCGCCGCCATAGGCCACAAAGATCACATTGACCAGATTCTGCGTCACCCGGAAGCGCAGAACAGACAGCACAAGTGAAAAGGCGAGCACAGCCAGGATGACGACCCCTTGCTGCCAGGGCTCAGTCAGCCAGGAGGCGTTGATCTGCTGCAAGAGCGAGACCACGGTATCACTGGTGGCGATCATTACCAGAATACCTGGCCACCAGGCACAGAAGCCTGCGAAGAACCCCATAAAAGAGCCAAACGCCTTGTGAGTCCAGACATAGATTGAGCCTTCGCCCGGAAACATCAAGCCCAGCTGACCTGTGACTATCGCCCCCGGAATAAGAAAAGTTATAAAGCCCAGAATCCAGTACACATACGCGGAGGGTCCCGCGCCGCCTGCGACTACCGCTCCGTTGCTGGCAAAAAGCACAATCGCTACGAAGATCGCCACCATGTCAAATGAATTGAGCACACGCGGTAAAATTCCCCCGGCAATACGCTCCGAGCGGAGCTGATTGCCTTCATTTCCCATTGCAGATGTCGCCATAGCAAGTTTCCCTACCTTTCGCGAAATAATGATACGCGGCTCATCCTTAAAGCCATCATTTACAGCAAACTCGTTGGGAATCGAAGTGTGCGAAGAGGATTGAAGCACATCTATTTTGATGCTCTTATTATAGCATAGAGGCCGCTTTGATTAGTTAAAATAGTCCCGAGATCTTTGCACATTCTCACTTTCACTTGCCGCACATCATCCACAAAAACTAAACCATTAGCCTGGTCTCCCTAGCCCATTTATGTAAGCAATTAGCAGATAGATGAGTGTGTATGTTAACCTATGCAGGATACATAGCAAATGCAGACAGTGAACGTGAATTTTCCGGCAATCTTATCGTTGCCGATGTTTTTTGCATAAAGGAGTCAAAAAACAGAGAGGTCAGTCGCATCATACGCATGTGAAGAGGGAAAAGTGACACTCGTCGCTGAGTACCCATTTCCTAACCCTGAATCAGTCAGGCCCTTTCATATGTGTAATAAAGGAGCAACCTGCTGCTGACCATGAAAACGTATAAGGAGGCATATGAGTAATAACTGGAATCAGCCAGGCACGCCAGCGAACAAGACGCAGAACGGCAAACTGGCAAAAAAAACGGGAGGATTACTCAGCAACTATCAGCAGAAAAATGTCGAGCAGCAACTACCCGCTTCACGCCCATTTTCACAACGACCTGCCGGCCCTAGTCAACCTCCACAGTTTCCGCCTGCAGCCAATCCGCGTCGGCCTGCTTCTTCGCAGTTTCCGCCTTCCCAACCCCAACAGTTCCAGCCACAGATGCCACCACAACCACAGAGGCCCCAGCAGTTCTCTCCACAAACTGCACGGCCTCCCATGAGGCCTTTACCCCCTCAACAACAGGGCTGGATGCCAAATGCGATGCAAGTTATGCGCCAGGTCTCTGGGAAAATGGCCACTTTGGGGCGCAGTAATTATACACAGACTACGCAGACTGCGCCGCCACCTATGGGAAACTATCAGGGGTCATATCCTCAAGGCGGCAATCCCCTCGCTCAGCAACCGACTATGGAGCAGGCTACTCCCTGGAAGGGCGCTTTGAACTCGCCCTTTATCGCGCCTTTGATCACTAACAAGCGCCGTGGGCGTGGACGTCCACAATCGCGCTTCCGCAGGATCTTCAGTCGCGTAGCTCTGGCGGTATTGATAGTAGGCTTTATAGCCTCATCTATCACGGGCTTCTTTGCTGTGAGCTATTATCAACAACAAGCGGGCAAGGTTGCCAGCATTGCAAACAAGACGAGCGCGCAAACAACACGCATCTACGACCGCAACACGACATTAATTGGGGAGTTCTACAATCAAGAAGAAGGAAGTGCTGGCCGCTCAACACCCATCTCATTTAAAGATATTCCCCAGGTTTTGCAGGACGCCCAGGTTTCTGCCGAGGATCGCACCTTCTGGAACAACGCGGGTATCGATCCACAAGGCATTCTGCGCGCCGCCACCTCTGGTAATGGCGGTGGTAGTACCATTACGCAGCAGGTGATTAAAAACCTGTCGAAGCAGAATCAGAGTACCTACACGCGCAAACTCGTCGAGGCTACCCTGGCTCTGGGTATGACGCAACAGTACCCCAAGTGGAAGATTCTGGAGATCTATTTTAATAGTGTCCCCTATGGGATTCAGGATCTCGGCGTTGAGGCCGCGGTTCGCGATTTATTTGGCTTGCAACCCGATTGCGATAAAAACTTTAACTGTAAGCCCGGCATTACGAAGTTGGCTCTTGATCCCAAGACCGGCAAGCCCAATCCAATTGTGGAATTGGCTCGTGCTTCGTTGTTGGCTGGAATTCCTAATAATCCCACCATTTTTGACCCATCAATCAGCGAGACCACACGCCAGAACGCGCTCGGCCGCCAGGACTATGTCCTGCAAAAGATGAAGGCAGATGGCAAGCGTGTCGATGGCAAGCCCATCAACGACGAGATGATCCAGCAGGCCGAGAAATTAACGGCTACCTGGAAATTTGCGCCATATAGCGCGATTAAAAAGGCTCCTCACTTCACCGATTGGGTCACACTTCAGATGGTGCATATACTCGGCAATGGTGACGATCAAATGGGACTCCAGGCCTTCCTCTCGGGCGGCTTTAACATTCGCACCACCCTGGATATGAACATTCAGCAGTATATTCAGGATGCCTCGAAATACTTTATTACGCAGCCAACCTACCAGAAGTTCGGCAGCTATGCTGGAACAACTGCTATACTCAATCGAGACCTGCAAGTGAACGATGCCGCAGTAGTGGTCATGAACTCCAAGACAGGCGAGGTCCTGGGGATGAGTGGTAGCGTTGACTATTACAAGGACCCAAAGAACAAGCGTGTGGCCGGTAGCGTTAATGTGACCACGAGTGGGCGTGGTCCTGGCTCGACCTTTAAACCAATCGTCTATGCTACGGCCTTCCAGATGGGGTGGAATCCAGGGATTGTTCTACCTGACGTTCGTACCTACTTTCCAAATGGCGCTGCTGCAGGCGCCCTGGATCAAGATAACGTAGAATTCCCATATTCGCCCAATGACTACGGTGGGAAGCCGAATGGGGTATCTGGGCCACGCTCAACTATTCGGGCGGCTCTGGCAAACTCATACAACATTCCTGCGGTAAAGGCGATGACCTTTGCTGGCACCGATAATGTCTTTAATAACGCGCGCCTGATGGGCATCACCAGCCTTGATCAAGCTATGCAGAAGAAAAACTGCACGGATGCCATGAATTGTTTTCACCTGACGCCGGTCCTGGGTACAGTGGATGTCTCGCCCCTGGAAATGACCAGCGCCTACCAGACCTTCGCCAATGATGGTGTGCATGTGCCGTACCAGAATATTCTCGATGTCTGGGATAACTATGGCAACCATCTCTTCCATTATGACCCGGCGAAGACGAAAGGCACACGTGTCTTTTCCAGCCAGGTCAACTACCTCCTCACGTCGGTCCTGAGTGATGAGCCATCACGCCAGCCAGAGTTTCCTGGCGACCATGATCTCTCATTCTATGACTGGGACCCAAGCTGTCAGGCGTCCCTCAAGACATACATTAGCTGTAATACCTACCAGGTAGGCGCCAAAACTGGTACCACCGATTCCTTCAAAGATAACTGGACGATTGGTTATACCCCTAGAGCCACAGTTGGGGTCTGGGCAGGAAATGCCGATGGTCATGACATGGCAAATGGAGTGGTTGGTATTACCGGGGCGGCTCCCATTTGGCATGCTGTGATGGAGTTTGTCTCCGGGCGTCCCTGTGCCGACATTAACGACGCGATGAATGTCCACATTGCTTGCCACACCTCTCGTCTCGACCCAGCGACGGATGGCATGAACGGGCCGACCACATTCTCCAAGCCCGGTGGCGTGACCTATACCTGCAACCTTTCGGCGCAGGATGGCCTAGCGGGGGCGGGTATCTGCGACTGGGTTATCAATGGTCAGGCCCCGACACTGCGCGGGAAAGACATTGCCCCAGCCGCGCCTACCACCACCAATGGCAATGGTGGAAACAAACCGGGTGGCGGTAATAACACCCCAACCCCAACGCCAACACCGACACTAACGCCGACGGTCACAGCAACACCAAAACCGCAGAAGACACCTTCGCCTTTCCCGACTTTGGTGCCTCCGTTCCCTACTCCGACTCCGTAGTTTTCTGGCCCGTCTTTGCAACTGTAAAACAATGGTGTGTGACAGATACCGGGCTGCCTGTGGGCAGCCCGGTATCTGTCACACACCATTGTTTAATATTTGTAGAAGTGTTGTGCGGTCTCCTCCTCGGGAGTCTTCTCTTTAAAGAATTCGATTTCGTTGCGCTTGACGGCAATGTAGGAGGTAGCCAGCAGCGGACCCAGGGCTTCGGTGAGTACGGTGTCGTGCTCCAATTCGTCCAGAGCCTCGCTGAGGGTGGTTGGCAGGCGCTGGATGCCCAGGCGGGCGCGCTCTTCATCGCTATAGTTGCCGGGATCAATCTCTTGTGGCTCCCCTGGCTCGATACGCTTCTCGATACCGTCGAGACCTGCTGCTAGCAACGTGCCCAATGCCAGGTAGGGGTTGCCACTATGGTCGGCACACTTCAACTCGATATTGGCAGAATTGGCCTCGCGCCCGCTGAAGAGCGAGGGGATGCGAATCGCGCCTTCACGATTATCATAGCCATAGACACTATAGGCCGAACTCCAATAATGCGGCAATAAGCGCCTGTAGGAGTTGGGGCTACCACAGGTGAGCGCGACCAGGCCGCGAATATGCTTTAAGACGCCGCCCACAAAGTATTTGCCAAGCTGGCTAAAACCACCACGCTGGCCCTCTTCAAAGAAGAGGTTTTTCCCAGCTTGCTCGCCACGCTCGGTCCCCCAGAGACTCATGTGGATATGTGCGCCGCTGCCCGCTTGATCGAGAAATGGCTTGGGGCAAAGGTCGCGTACAGACCATAGTCGCGCGCCACGCTCCTGACCGTCTCGCGAATCAGGCAGACGTTATCGGCGGCTCTGAGCACGTCGGCGTGCTGGATTGAGAGCTCTTGTTGCGCGGGTCCCAGTTCCGTATGAAATAGCTCGATGGAGATTCCCTGCGCCTCTAAGGCGGCGAGAATGGCATCGATCACATGTGCCTGTTCATCGAGACCGATGCTGCTATAACAGAGGCTGCTGTCGGCGGGAAGAAACTGCCCCGTCTGCTCGTCTTTGCGTGCCAGGTAAAATTCGTGCTCAATAGCGGCCTCGGCACGCATGCCATGCGCGGCCAGGCGGGTACTTATGCGCTTCAAGAAGGTGCGTGGGCAGGCTTCCCAGGGAACGCCATCCGTACGGACCATATCACACATCATGGAGGCCGCGTGTGGTGCGTAGGGCAGCGTGACAAAGGTCTCCGGATCTGGCAACAGGCGGAACTCACCAACCGGCCCCATACCCTCGACAGCCGCCAGTTGTTCTACTCCCGTAAAGGCCTGCATGGCCAACGTCTGCCCAATGCCCTCACGCATACGGCTCTCCAGCTTATCCACATGTGTGGCCTTGCCGCGAATAATCCCCCATTATCGCAGTAGAGGAAACGCACCAGGCGAATTTTGTCATTCTTCGCCTTGAGTATGATTTGATGCTTATCCATAGGCTTCTCTCCCAAACTTTGATTTATTCTACTATAACATATATTCATCATGTACTAGACCTCTCACGCCTGCGGCGCTCGTCCTGGTAGGCGCACCCTGCTACCATCACACCACCCAACAGTAGCAAGGTGTCTCTTTTTATCTTTGTAAACCGTATTATGGGTACCAGAGAATTTCTGTTCTTCTATATAAAGGTACTCATGATGCCAATACAAGGTAAGCCTCAAGACTCTTTCCCCGAACGCAATTCCTCTCCTACCCAACGAGAGGCACGTTTGCGTGCGCTTATCGAGCATAGTCATGAGGTTTCGCTTCTACTTGATGATCAAGGTACTATTGTGTATGCCAGTCCCGCACTGACACATGTGCTAGGCTACCTGTCTGAAGAGGTATCTGGACAAGCCATGCTCTCATGGGTTCACCCCCTCGATCAATCCGAGGCCTCTGAGAACATGGCAAGCTTACAGGCTCACACCAGGCAAGAACTCTTTACGACACAAAGGTATCGTCACAAAGGTGGCTCCTGGCGCTGGCTCGAACTACACGCTGTCAATAAACTGGCTGATCCCCAGATAGCCGCGCTTATTTGTAGCCTGCGTGATATTACCACGCTCAAAGAAGCTGAAATCAAGCAGCAACGTCTCGTTGAGGAGTCAGACCTGGCGCATACACACTTGCTTACAGTCCTTCAACAAATGCCCGCGGGTGTTATGATCGCCGAGTCTCCCTCGGGCAAGCTCTTGCTTAGCAACGACCAGGTAAGGCAGATCTGGCGTCACTCTTTTCCTGAATCTAACGAGGTTGACAAATACAACCACTATAAAGGCTTTCATTCTGATGGCACACCCTATGCCGGGCATGAATGGCCGCTTGCACGCTCAATCCGCCAGGGCGAGTCTGTACGGGAGGAAGAGATCACTTTTCTACGCGGCGATGGCACACGTGGTATCATGAGTGTAAGTTCTGCGCCCATCTTGAATACACAGAACGAGATTATCGCTGGCGTCGTTGTCTTCATCGATATTAGTGAAAGGAAGCGCCTGGAGCAACTCAAAGACAACTTTATCAGTATGGTCAGCCATGAGTTGAAAACACCAGTTACCAGCATCAAAGGCTATACCCAGTTGCTGCAAAAACACTTTCAGCGCTCTGATGAGAAACAATCACTCCATTTTCTCGCCAAGATGAACTATCAGCTTGATAAACTGACAGACCTCATCAATGAGATACTGAGTATCTCTCAACTGGATCTGGGTATGCTCAACCTGCGTCCTCAGGTGTTTGATCTTGTTGAGGCTGTAAGGGAGGAGTTAGAGAGCCAGCAGGCCACCACTGCAACGCATAAGCTCCAGCTCAAAGGCATCGAAAAACTCACCATTACAGGTGACCGTGAGCGCATTAGGCAGGTAATCCATCACCTGGTAAGCAACGCTATCAAGTACTCTCCAGGCAGAAAACAGGTATGTATTGAGATCTGTTATAGCGATCAAGCAGCCTTAATTCATATTCAAGATTATGGCATCGGCATCGACTCGGAGCACTTTTCCCAGATCTTCGAGCGTTTTTATCGCGTGGATGAGCCTCTCGAACAAACATTTCCTGGCCTGGGCATAGGACTCTACCTCGCACACGAGATCATCCAGCGCCACCAGGGCCATATCTGGGTGGAGAGCCAGAAGGGACAGGGCTCTACGTTTAGTTTCTCACTCCCACTTCAACCCCATACAACCATTGCCAAGGAGACCAGTCATGACAACCACTAAATCCAGGGTGCTCGTCATCGATGACGACCCAGATATTGTTGAGGTGATCCAGTTACTGCTAGAGGATGCTGGATATCTCGTCTCGAACATCAATCAGCTTCCAGAAAACGCGAACTTAGCTCAAATCTGTCTTCAGGCGCAACCAGACTTCATCATTCTCGACATGCTGCTCTCAGGACAGGATGGTCGTCATCTCGCGCGCCATCTCAAAGAGAACCAGTCCACCAATCATATCCCTTTGATGATGATCTCGGCCCATCCTCAGGCCCGTTCCCAGGCGCTGGCTGCCGGCGCCGATGATTTCCTGGCCAAGCCTTTGACATGGACGAGATGCTCGCCAAAGTCAAGCGTTATTGTTAAGCTTATCTTATCAAGACATCACGATATGCCTGAAGTAATAATACCCTATCTACTATTTTGGCTTACGATTACGTATACGTAAATATGAGGAAGTAGGGTAAGGCTGGTTGTGTACGCCACCAGCCTTACCCTACTTCCTTATAGTTACACCCGGGCAAGTTTCTCCGGGTTGGCAACAATTCGAATTGCCCGAATACGTTCTTGCTCCACTTCAATAGTCATGACGGAGAAGGCTTTTTCGCCTACACGGACAATCAAGGCCACCTGACCATTGACCTCTTCTACTTCAGGGCTATAGCCCTCGGGCCAGAAGCGCCTTGTCCCCAGCAAGAAACGGGCTACCGGGACACGTCCAACAAGCTCGTGAGTCGCTGCACCCCTGACCTTGCCGCCGCCATCTGCCCAGAAGGTGACATCTTCGGCCAACATATTCATGAGTGGTGTCATCTCGCCAGCACTTACGGCTTGCTGAAAACCGTTGAGTAATTGCCGGTGGAGTTGGGGAGAGGCCGGGAAGCGCGGCCGATGCGTACGTAGATGTAGCCTGGCTCGGCTGAAGGAGCGGCGACAGGCTGCCTCGCTCTTGTCAAGCATCGTGGCGATCTCGGGAAATTCATAACCAAAGATTTCGCGTAGCAGGAAGACCGCGCGCTCGAACGGTTGAAGCTGCTCCAGCAAGACCAGGAACGCCAACGAGATCGACTCCTGCATATCGACACGCTTTTCCGGGTCGTCCGTTTCATCCATCTCGGTTGTCAGAATTGGCTCCGGTAACCAGGGACCTACATATAGTTCTCGCTTCCTGCGCGCTAGTTGAAGTTGATCCATGCATAAGCGCGTGACGATCGTGGTGAGATACGCTTTGAGCGAGTGAATGGTTTCTATGGGTGTAGACTGATAGCGCAGGTACGTTTCCTGCACCATATCCTCAGCATCCATCGCACTACCAAGCATGCGGTAAGCAATAGAAAAGAGGTATATCCGGTAAGTTTCAAAGGACTCCACGCTGTTTTCTGCCTTTCGTCGACTCATGAGAGCAAGTGTTGCCATAAATAAAGAGGGTTGAGCCATCTCATTTGGGACAACTTTCTACTCCAATTTTATATACGCCAGAGTAGGGGGTGTGGTGCGTGCTGGCAGCCTGTGGCTGCCAGCACGCACCACACCCCCTACTCTGGCGAGCGCCGCAGGCGCGAGGTGGATTCGGGTGAGAATGGCTTGACATAGCCTTTGATTGCTGGTATATTTATATTTACCAAAGGTAATTTGATTTAACTAAGGTAAAGTCAAAGCATATGGGAAGGTAAGAAAGACGGGCGAAAGAGCAGCAGGATCTCAAGCAAAGCATTCTAGATGCGGCGCGCGAAATTGCTCTAGCGGAGGGGTGGCGCAATGTGACGATACGCAAGATCGCGGATCGCATTGAGTATAGTCATCCCTCCATTTATGCCCATTTTGCAAACAAAGATGTGCTCTTATTAGAGTTCGTGCATGAGGGTTTCCGCCTGTTGGAGGCCGACTTAAAGCTGGCCCGAGCACAAGGCCACGATCCAGTGGAGGCGATGCTGCACCCGAGGGCGAGATCTCAGGCTCTCTGAGGAAAGTTATCACTGACCCCGTGCTGCGGGCTTATGTACCCATTCCAGGCCTGGTTGCATTGGGCGCGATACTCCTGAGGTTCTGAAGCTGGATTGGCTTGGCTCGGGAATTATGATGGCTCTCGCCCTCATTGCAAGCCTCATCTTCGCCTTCTCGCTTAAAAGGTAGAACATACCTTTTGTGATCAATCGTTAAAAGCCTTGATGAAGAAAGATTCGTATTAGGAGCATTCAGAGAAAGAGGAAAGAAATGTTTTCAGAACAAGAGCTCGCGTTTTTGCGCACACAACCCCTGGCCAGACTGGCAACGGTGGCCGTCAATGGTCAGCCCGATGCGGATGCGGTCGGCTTCGCCTTTGAGAACGGGCACTTCTATATTGGCGGTTATTTCCTGGAACGTACACGCAAATATAAAAATATTGCCGCCGGACATAGCAAGGTGTCGCTGCTTATTGATGAACTACCCTCGCTCGAACCCCTTGAGCCACGCTCAATCAAGCTTCATGGTGAGGCTGCGATTCTGCGACTTGAGGAGGGTTTTCGGGGACCTGGCACATATATTGTGATTACGCCGAAGGTCTCCTGGAGTATCGGCATTGAAGGGCCAGCCTTTCAAGATGGGAAGTCAGTCATCAAGAAAATTACCTGGGAATGAAGACCATTTTCGCACGCTTCATACAAGTCGGGCCGACGCGTACTTTCGCAGCGTTGGCCCGCATGATGTAAGTGATTACGCCTCCCAGGGCTTGACCACTACTTTGATACAGGAGTCCTGCTTGTGCTTGAACATTTCATAGGCGTGGGGTACCTGCTCCAGAGAGACTTTATGCGTGATGACAAAACGGGGATCGATCTCAGCCTCCTGAATACGCTTCAGTAGCGGGCGCAGATAGCGATGCACATGAGTTTGACCCATCTTAAAGGTCAGGGCCTTGGCGAAGGCGGCACCCATGGGCATCTTATCCACAAAGCCGCCGTAGATGCCTGGTAGCGAGACAGTGCCTCCTTTACGGCAGGCCTGAATCGCCTGGCGCAAGACATGGGGACGATCCGTGCTCAGGCGCGTTTTTTGCTTGATGGTATCGGTGATGGCACCAACACTGGTTCCATGCGCCTCCAGTCCCACAGCGTCGATGCAGGCATCTGGTCCAACTCCGCCCGTCATCTGCTTGAGCATCTCCACCACATCGCCCTCTTTCTCGTAGTTGATGATCTCGGCACGCCCGTGCTCCTGGGCCATGCGCAAACGCTCGGAGATGCGGTCAATGGCAATGACGCGCTCCGCACCCAACATATAGGCACTCTTGATGGCGAACTGCCCTACAGGACCACAGCCCCAGACCGCGACTGTGTCTCCAGGCTGGATGCCACAGTTCTCGGCCGCCATATAGCCCGTGGGGAAGATGTCCGAGAGGAAGAGCACCTGTTCATCGCTCATGCCTTCGGGAACCTTGAGGGGACCAATATCGGCGTAGGGAACACGCACATACTGAGCCTGGCCTCCGGCATACCCGCCATAAAGATGCGAGTAGCCATAGAGGCCCGAGCCAGAGTAGCCATAGAGGCTCTCAGCCAGCCAGGCATTGGGATTAGAGTTGTCGCAGAGTGACCACATGTCGCGCTTGCAGAACATGCAGTTGCCGCAGGCGATGGTAAAGGGAACGACGACGCGGTCGCCCTTCTTGAGGTTGCTCACATCTTTACCGACCTCAACAACCTCGCCCATGAACTCATGCCCCAGAATATCCCCCTTCTTCATGGTCGGAATATACCCATCATAAAGGTGCAGGTCTGAGCCACAAATGGCCGAGGTCGTAATCTTGACAATGGCATCACGCGGGTTAAGAATTTCGGGATCGGATACATTCTCTACCCGCACATCATGTGCTCCAAACCAGCATAGGGCCTTCATACCCGTACTCCTTCCTCTGCCTGTTTCCCTGTTGGTTGCCCCTTTATAGTGGGGACCTCGCCCGTCTCCACCAGAGATTTAAAGCGGTGCAGGATCTCGGCTACCTGCGTCTCAAGCATGATATCAGTGGCCCGACCCAGCAGCGGCATCTCAAGGACAGTTTGGAGCTTGCGATGATGCGCGAAATCCATCTCCAGGATCGCAATGGTGCCGCGCCCTCCGGGGGCAGCGGTAAAGCGTACACGCCCATTATCCTCAAGCATGGGATTATTGAGTACCCGCCACTCGATCAGCCTTCCTGGCTCCTCCCTGACAATCTCTATGTCCCACTCCAGGCGCTGCCCCTGCGGTCCCCTGGCCAACCAGTGCGAACTCTTCTCGCCAGTTTTACGCACTTCCTGCACCATAGGCATATAGGCAGACGCACGCTCTACATCGCGCCAGGTATCGTACAGTTGCTCGGGGCTGGCTTGAATGGTCATGGCTCTATGCACACGAAAACCCGCTCCACCTGGCAGCTTACTGACATTACTTGAGGGGAAGGGATGCTCCGCCCGGTTGACGTGCAGCCTGTCATAAAGCACGCTATGGCCTGTTGCTCCTCGATAGAGCAGACCTCCACCCAGCAAGAGGCTGGCAAGGCTACCTTTTGTCAGGCCAAAGAGGGTCAGCAGACCTCCACCCACCAGGCACCCGAGGCGCTCCCCCTGAGACATATTCGTGGGCTTATCCGTAGCTCTTTGTAATATATCGCGTATATCGCGTATATTGACTATGGCCCGATTGCTCGACTGCTCTGAAGACATAAGCCGTTTCCTCCATGACTGGATAGGGCTTTAGCCCGCCTCACCACGGTTCTTTCGACCGTGGTGAGGCGTGTTATTAGGCTTTAGCCTTGTGCAATAGAATACTATATAGAACGTATGTTTGACAATTTTACATCAGTCTGGTATTCTCGAAGAGAGATACCCATGTGTTTTTGCGAGAGGAGGTACCACATGGCAAAAGCCACGAAAACCATCAGGCAGGCGTTACACTATCCACCGCAGTATGCTGCCTACTTCGCGGCAAACCAGGGCCTCTTCAATCGCGTCGTGGCCTTTTATTTTGAAGTCATCCAGGCACACGAAGGTCTTCTTGCCCTCAATAATAAGGAGGCCCTCACGGCCCTGGAGAAACTCACGCATACAACGGAGTCCAACCCCCATCCGATCATGCCACTCACCGATCTCGCGCCAGATATCCCTGCTATGTTCCGACGCGCTGCTATCAATGCCGCGCTCGGCTCGGCTCGCTCCTTCTTCTCCTCTCTCAAAACATGGCGATCACATAAGGAGAAACACGAAGCCAAACAAACGAAGAAGGGCAAGAGGAGGCCGTTCAGGGTGCGGCCACCAGTCCCGCCCCGATCATGGAATAAGTCAGCTCCCTTCTACGCAAGCCTTTGGCGCGAGCGTTGTACCCGTTCTATCATGCTCAAAGTCTGGACCGGCTCATGCTGGTCCTGGCTCAAAATACACACGCTCGGTCGCGATCTCCCTGATGGTGATCTGATGGGCAGTCCGCAACTCGTCCGCAAGGGAGATCGCTGGTGGTTGCATACCCCTATCGAAAAGACATTCGAGGCGCCCGCAAAAGTCAGAGAGCAACTCACCGCCGCCGATACACGTCTCTGCGCGGTGGATCTCAATCTTGATTATCACGTAGCCGTGTGCAGCGTCCAGACCGTTGACGGCACCATCCTGGCTACTTCCTTCATTGGGAATGGCACAGCGGTATCGGGCTGTAGGAAGAAACTACTTGGACGTATTGCGCGCAACCGATCTCAGACTGGCATCATTGCCGAGAACGAACAGGACAATGCCGACCTCTGGGCCAAAATCAGGCACGTGGACGAACAGATCGCGCATCTGGTGAGCAGCCGCATTGTCCAGTTCGCCACCAAGCACGAGGCGAGTATTCTCGTCTTCGAGCATCTAGGCAACCTGCGACCAGAGCAGGGCAAGTATTCGCGTCTGGGCAATACGAAACGGGCCTACTGGATGAAGGGCCGCATTTTCCGCTACGCAAAGTACAAGGCGTGGAATGGAGACGGTATCATCACGGCCCGTGTGAATCCGCGCAATACAAGCCGGGAATGCCATCGCTGTCATGGCCTGGTCGTGCGCTACAACCAGGGACAACCCCAGGAGGGCTATACTCCCGGCGCCGCCCTCTGCTTCTGCCCACAGTGCCAGATGCGCGATCATGCCGACAGAAATGCCAGCCTGAGAGTCGGACAGCGCTTGATCGAGCGTACGCAAGCACCTTTGAAGGAAAAGCCTCATGCTCTGACGCGACGTGCGAAGAGGGAGCCGAAAGGCTCAGGTGTTGGGATCTCCCAGGATGCCAAACGCCAGTTGGGACCATCTCTCCCTGCGGCAAGGCGTGGAGATCATGCCAACGGGCATGGCACCGCCCAGAGAGGAAGGCGCCGGATGGGCGCGCCTCTCCCAGATATTGCGTCCCAACTACGGATTCACTTTGAGTAGTGGCTACGCCACATATCTCACGAATCCGACTACGGCACAGTGTCAGAAGCTGCTCGGCTTTAGCCGACGCGGAGTGTCACAAGCAGGATTTAGTACATTCCTGTCACGAATGCCCCTGGTTGTTTGTTCCATCTCTTAGTCCTGTTTACATTTTCATCACAGTTTTCTGAAACTTCTATCATAGTCTCTTCACAAAGAGGCGGTATAGTATTTATTATCCAGGGGCAAGGACATTTCGGCGAGAATGTTTATCCAGACCTAGCCACTCGCCTTGATACATACAATCCAATCCACCGGCAAAGGAGGATACGGCAATGTAGCAAAAGAAACTGCTCCGCGGCATCGATGAGCGAAGAGGCTCTGGTCCCTTCTTTCATCCATGCTGCGGAGCAGTTAATTTATAGAGAGAATAACAGAGTAAGCAGAGAGACCAGGTTGAGTGCTGTACAGCACTCAACCTGGTCTCTCTGCTTACTCTGTTATTTGGTGTTCTCTTCGTGGCGTTTGAGCATGGTCTGGAGCATTTTTACGGCACCTTCGATGGTGAGTTCGAGGTGGCTCTGCGTTTCGGTATTGTAGATCTCAACTATGCCGCGTTCGGGGTGAAACTGGATCTCAAATTCTTCGGTGCTACTGCTATACATTGTCTTGCTTGATCCTCTCTGTGTCTGGTTTGCCTCCATCTACTACTCGTAATCCGCCAGCACTCTGCTTTACTGAAGGCTAGCAGGACCTTCTTCTTAGCCGTGGAGGCACGACGCGTGCTTTAGCAGCATCGATCAGCTTCCATAAGCTCCTCAGGACTGCGGTACCGCCTGGCTATCCTTCTTTATCCCAGGGCCGATATGAGTAAGTGCGCGCAATTCCCCAGGTCGATATGAGTAAGTGTATGCATTACACCTTAGGGTGTTTCGGTCATGAATCTGATGTCGGGATAACGTGTATAGCCAGAGTCCCAGTATATTCAAGCTTACTTAAACGTGGGTGTGTAGGATTCCACCCTACCTCCTGCTCCTTTTGCGGTTTTCACTAAGGTTACACCTGATCCAGACAGGAGAAAGAACCTGGTCTATCAGGGAAAAACTGGATACAGAAATACGGTATTTGAAGCGGCTAATATCCTGCGTTCACACGAGGTTCTTCCCCCTGCACCAATGCTATTCTTTAATTGCGATAAAGTGTAAGGAGCAAAAAAAATAATGGATGCGCTACTTCTAGCAAGGCTACAATTTGCTAGTACAATCATTTATCACTTCCTCTTCGTCCCACTGACGTTGGGACTCTCGATTCTACTCGTGATCATGGAAACCCTCTATGTCCGTACGGGCAAAGAAGTCTACCGGAACATGACGAAGTTCTGGGGTAAGATGTTCCTGATCAACTTCGCTATGGGCGTTGTGACTGGCCTGGTGCAGGAGTTCCAGTTTGGTATGAAC
Organism: Ktedonobacter sp. SOSP1-52; assembly: GCF_016587395.1. Classification (NCBI taxonomy): domain Bacteria; kingdom Bacillati; phylum Chloroflexota; class Ktedonobacteria; order Ktedonobacterales; family Ktedonobacteraceae; genus Ktedonobacter; species Ktedonobacter sp. SOSP1-52. The sequence goes on along the minus strand of NZ_BNJH01000006.1, from coordinate 233,235 downwards.
TGGTCTGAATACTCACGCTTCGTAGGTGATGTCTTTGGCGCGCCCCTGGCGGTTGAGGCCTTGCTGGCCTTCTTTATGGAGTCAACCTTCCTGGGCATCTGGGTCTTTGGCTGGGATCGCCTGCCGAAGAAGATACACCTGGCCGCCATCTACCTGGTCGCCCTGGCATCTCACCTCTCGGCCTTCTGGATTCTCTCAGCGAATGCCTTTATGCAGCAGCCTACTGGTTTCGTCATTCGTAATGGCCGGGCTGAGATGACGAACTTCTTCGCACTGATCACTAATGGCCGCCTCTGGGTACAGTTCCCACACGTGGTCGCGGGTGGCCTGGTCACTGGCGCCTTCTTCGTCGCTGGTATCAGTGCCTACCGTTTGCTGAAGAAGCGTGATGAGCACGACACCGAGTTCTTTACCCGTTCAGCGCGTATCGGCCTGACGATGGCCTTGATCGGTGGTATCGCGGTCTCCCTCTTTGGTCACATCCAGGGTCAGTACAGCACGGTGCATACTCCTATGAAGATGGCCGCCGCTGAGGCCCTGTGGAATACCGAAAATCCCGCTCCACTCTCGCTCTTTAAGGTTGCGAATACACAGGAGCACAAGGATCTCTTCTCGATCGATATCCCTGCTGGGCTCAGCTTTATGAGCTACAACTCATTTGATGGCAAGGTCCAGGGCCTCAACCAGCTCCAGGCCGAATACGTGAAGCAGTATGGTCCCGGCAACTATATCCCGCCTGTCTTCATCACCTACTGGAGCTTCCGCGTGATGGTTGGTGCTGGTATGGCCATGGTCGCCATCGCGGGCCTGGGACTGTTCCTGCTGAACAAGCGGCGCTTCACCCAATATCCCAAGCTGATGATGCTGATGGTCGCCGCGATTGCAGTCCCTTTTGTTGCCAATACAATGGGCTGGATTTTGACAGAGATCGGCCGTCAACCCTGGCTAGTCTTCGGCGTCCTCAAGACAGATGCGGGCGTCTCGCCTAATGTGAGCGCCGGGATGATCCTCTTCTCGCTAAGCGCGTTTATCGCGGTCTACGCGGCCCTGGCCGTGGTCGATGGCTGGCTGCTCGTACGCACAGCGAAGCAGGATGTGCCTACGCTTGAGGCAGAGAAGGCGGCTTCCGAAGAAGAGAACGTGCTCCAGGGCGCGTACTAAGGGGAACTGTTATGAGCTTACAAATTACCTGGTTTGTGCTGATTATGGTGCTCTTCGCAGGATTCTTCCTGCTTGAGGGCTTTGACTTCGGTGTCGGCATGCTCCTGCCCTTCCTGGGCAGGAACAATGTCGAGCGGAGCACGATTCTTAGTTCGGTTGGTCCCTTCTGGGACGCGAATGAGGTCTGGCTGATTACCGCGGGTGGCGCGATGCTGGCGGCCTTCCCCAACTGGTACGCGACGCTCTTCAGCGGCTTCTACCTGGTCTTTATCCTGCTGCTGCTGTCCCTGATCGTACGTGGCGCAGCCTTTGAATTCCGGGGCAAGCACAACTCGCCACGCTGGCGGCGGACTTGGGACTGGCTGGCCTTCGTGGGCAGCGCGCTTCCCGGCTTCCTATGGGGCATCATAGTCGCCAACATGCTGCTGGGTACGCCTATCGACGCACACATGCACTATGTGGGTACGCCATGGCAGCTCTTCAATCCCAAAGCCATCATCGCGGGCCTGGCCTTTACGCTGATGTTCGCCCTGCATGGAGCGGTCTTCCTGAGCCTGAAGACTGAGCACAAGCTGATGGAGCGCTCCTTCAAGGCGGCTCTCCTACTCTGGCTCCCCACGGTGATCCTGGCCGCGATCTTTATTGGTGGTCTGTACATGGCCTCGCCTGTGATTCATAGCTTCGGCAGCGATCTGCGTGTGCTCACGCCTATCGTAGGTGCCCTGGCTCTCTTGTTGATCCCAGTCATGGTCCTGCTGCGCCGTAGTGGAATGGCCTTTATTCTGACCTCGGTCACAGTCCTGTTGACCACGCTGACAGTCGCGATGGCCATCTTCCCAAATGTACTAATCTCCAGCCTGAACCCGGCCTGGAACCTGACCATCACCAATGCGTCGTCGAGTCCCTATACGCTCACGGTGATGAGCTGGATCGCGCTTACCTGTGTGCCTTTCGTTCTGGCCTACCAGGCCTGGAACTACTGGGTCTTCCGCAAACGCGTCAGCGTTCATACTCTGAGCCATCACTAATCAATCACGTTTGAGCATCTATAAGGATCGCATGCAATGTCGCATGCCTCACACTGAAGCGCATTTCTTCCTTACACACTGCTGTGACATGGGAAGGGACCGGCGAGTCCCTTCCCTTATTTTTTCCTGTTGCTGTAACCCATTCGCCCCTTTGCTGTATATCATAATATAAGTAGGCCTTTTTTCAGATTTGATACTACAAACCCGGGGTAGGGATTATGAAAATATATAGACGCCTCTTTCGCTATACACCGCAGGTACAGCTCTATCTGGCCTGTACGATTGGTATCGCCCTCCTGACGGGGCTGCTCATCGTGGCGCAATCCTATGGCATTACGCAGGTCATTCAACATATCTTTCTCGATAAGCAGACCCTCGCGCAGGTAACCAGCCTCCTACTCATCCTGGCCGCAGTGATGCTTGGGCGCGCGCTTCTGCCCTGGTTCGGCGAATTCATCGCAGGATATACAGCCAGCAAGGCTAAGACTTCTATCCGCGAGCGAGTGATGAAGCGCCTCTTCGCGCTTGGGCCCGCCTACACCTCGGGCGAGCGCAGCGGCGAGATGGCCAATACACTGACTGAGGGCATCGAGGCCCTGGACGCCTTCTTTAGCCAGCTACTGCCCCAGATGATCATTACCATGCTGGTGCCAGTCATCATTCTGATCACGGTCTTTGCCTGCGACTTTCTTTCGGGCATTGTTCTCCTGGTCACGCTCCCCGTCCTACCCATCTTTATGATTTTGATTGGCAAGGCCGCAGACGCCATGACGAAGAAGCAGTGGCGCCTCATGAACCAGATGAGCGCGCATTTCCTGGATGTCTTGCAGGGCCTGACTACGCTAAAACTTTTTGATCGCAGTCGCGCCCAGAGCGAGATCGTCGAGCGTATCAGCGAGCGCTACCGCGTGATGACAATGAAGGTATTGCGTATCGCCTTCCTCTCGGCCTTTGTGATGGAGCTGGGCGCGACGATTAGCGTAGCCCTGGTGGCGGTCGAGATCGGTCTGCGCCTCCTGTACGGTCTGATGCCCTTTGATAAGGCCTTCCTGGTCCTGTTGCTGGCCCCCGAATACTTCCAGCCCTTGCGCACGATTGGCACACGCTTCCACGCCAGCATGAATAGCACGGCGGCGGCTGAGCGCATCTTCGATATCCTTGATACTCCTCTGCCAGAACAGAAGCCAGCCACGAAAGAGCCACTACCCACACCCGAAACCCTGCGCTTCGAGGGCGTCAGCTTCTCCTATCGCCAGGAGGGCGAGGAGCCACGGCGCGCGCTCGCTGACGTCTCCTTCACAGCCAGGCGCGGCCAGAAGATCGCCATCGTGGGACCCAGCGGCGCTGGTAAGAGCACCCTGGCCTCGCTCTTCTTGCGCTTTATGGAGCCAGAGAGTGGTCAGATTCTTGTCAACGAGACACCGCTGGAGCGCTTCTCAGTTCAGCAATGGCGACAGCAGGTGGCCTGGATTCCCCAGCGCCCCTACCTCTTCGACGCCAGCATCGCCGAGAACATCCGCTTTGGGCGTCAGAATGCCAGCATGGAAGAGGGGGTCCAGGCAGCTCAGCAGGCCGGAATCCATGACTTTATTCAGGGTCTGCCCCAGGGCTATGAGACGCCCATTGGTGAGCGCGGCGCGCGCCTGAGCGGAGGCCAGATACAGCGCCTGAGCCTGGCACGCGCCTTCCTCAAGCAGGCACCTATTCTGCTGCTCGACGAGGCCACCGCTAACCTGGATAGCCAGCATGAGGAGCGCATCCTCGATGAACTAAGCACGCTAACTCAGGATCACATCCTCTTTATCATCGCGCACCGCCTGAATACCGTGCGCCAGGCAGACCGCATTCTCGTCCTGAATGAAGGTCGCCTCGTGGAAGAGGGCACGCATCATGAGCTTGTAGAGCAGAATGGCCTCTACAGAGAGTTACTGGCCGCCTACAGGCGCGATGAGAAGGAGGTAAAGGCATGAACGAGAGCACGACGACAACCTTCCTGCGCCTGCTCAAACTGGCGAAACCCCTCAGAGGCTTGATGGCCCTGGCGGTCCTGCTAGGCTTTCTGACTATCGGTTGTGGTGTCGCATTACTGGCGACCTCGGCCTATCTAATCTCCGCAGCGGCACAGCATCCCGCCGTTTCAGCCCTAAGTATCGCCATTGTGGGCGTGCGCGCCTTTGGCATTGGGCGCGGCGTATTCCGCTATCTCGATCGCCTGGTCTCGCACGAAGTGGTCTTCCGCCTGCTCTCACGGATTCGCGTCTGGCTCTATAACGCCATCGAACCCCTGGCACCGGCACGCCTGCTCAGCTTCGCACGCGCAGATGGCACGGGCTTGAGCAGCGGCGACTTGCTGAGCCGCATTATCTCTGACGTAGACGCCCTTCAGAATGTCTACATTCGCGTGATCTCGCCTCCTATGGTGGCCCTGGTAGTTGCTATAAGTGTCTGGCTCTTCCTGGGCGCCTTTGATCTCCTGATCGGACTCGTCTTTATCGTCACCTTCCTGCTAGCAACGGTCGGCGTCCCCCTGCTTACGCACGTCCTGAGCCGCACGATTGGCGAGCGCCTGGTCACACTCAACGCACAACTTAAAACCGAGGTGGTCAATAATATCCAGGGCATGCCCGATATCGTCGCCTTTGGTCAAGAGGAACACCAGGCCAACCGTCTGAGCGCTTTGAGCACAACCCTGCAAGGCCTGCAACGCCAGATGGCCAATATTACGGGCATCCAGAGCGCTCTGACTAACCTCTTTACTAATCTCGCGACCTGGCTGACGCTCCTCCTGGCGATTCCGCTGGTGACCTCGGGTCGCCTCCCTGGCGTCCTACTCGCGATGCTGGTCCTGACGGTCCTCTCCAGCTTTGAGGCCGCGCAGCCTCTTCCTGCCGCCTTCCAGCAACTGGGCAGCACTACGCAGGCCGCGCGCCGTCTCTTTGAGATCGTCGACGCCCGTAGCGAGGTGGAGGACCCCAAAGAGGCCACACCCCTGCCCCAGCGCTATGACATCGAGTTTCGCGATCTGACCTTCCGCTATACACCTGAGCAGCCACCCGTCTTGCGGGACCTCAGCTTCCGCGTACCCAAGAACTCTTGTGTGGCTATCGTGGGCGCCAGCGGCGCGGGCAAGTCGACCATCGCGCGTCTGCTCCTGCGCTTCTGGGAGCATCGCCAGGGCCAGATTCTATTGGGCGGACAAGAACTACAAGGGTATCGCCAGGAGGACATCCATCGCCTGATGAGTGTCGTGGCCCAGGATACCCACCTCTTCAATACCAGCATCTACGAAAACCTGCGCATCGCCAATCACGATGCCGAGCGCGAGACCATCATCACGGCGGCCAAACAGGCCCAGATTCACGACTTTATCGAGTCTCTACCCCAGGGCTACGATACCCAGGTCGGGGAACAGGGCCTGTTCCTGAGCGGAGGCGAGCGCCAGCGCATCGCCATCGCCCGCGCCCTGCTCAAGGACGCGCCCATCCTCATTCTCGATGAGCCAACCGCCAACCTGGATAGCCTGACCGAGCGCGAGATCCTGCGCACCCTGCGCACCCTTATCCAGGGACGCACCACCATTCTTATCACCCACCGCCTCGTTGACCTCGACATGGCCAATGAGATCCTGGTTCTGCGCGATGGCGAGATCGCCGAACGCGGCAGCGAGCGCCAACTCATGCAGAACGAAGGCCTCTACTGGCAAATGTGGAACCTGCAACACAAAGTGCTTGTATAAAAATAAAAAGGGAAAGCGACGCTATGCGCATACGCGTATGCGCATAGCGTCGCTTTCCCTTTTTATGAGCGCAACAGATACGAAGGGCGCACCCTACACAATGATAGACATTGACAATCTTCGATATACTTGAGTATACTTCTTATACTTGCTCCTTTGCTACAGATGTGCCAATGTCAGGAAAGGAGGTGCCAACTTTTCGCTAGCTAGCCATTCCCCGTGCTTTCTCTCTAGCCATGTGCCCCTCATACTGCTATGAATGTCGTCTCATCGCCTGTGCTGCACACAAGGAGGTAGTAATGCACAAGAGACGCCTGCTTAGAGGCCTGGTCTGCTCCCTCATTCTCTCAGCCACCTTTTTACTGCTCCCCATGTTTTCTCATCCCGCTCATGCTCTTAACAATGGTGTCGCTCTGACCCCACCTATGGGCTGGAATAGCTGGAACAAGTTTGGCTGCAATATCAGCGAATCCCTGATCAAACAACAGGCCGATGCTATGGTAAGCAGCGGCTTGAAGGCTGCGGGCTATCAGTATATCAATATTGATGATTGCTGGCAGACGAGCCGCGATAGCAATGGCAACATTGTTGCCGATGCCACAAAATTTCCCAGCGGCATCAAGGCTCTGGCTGATTATGTGCATAACGATGGTTTAAAGCTTGGAATCTACACCGATGCTGGCACCGCGACCTGCCAGGGAAGGCCAGGAAGCTATAACCATGAACAACAGGATGCTAACACTTATGCCTCCTGGGGTATTGACTATGTGAAAGAAGATTGGTGCAATACTTCGGGTCTCGATCCACAAACCCAGTACGTCAAGATGCGCGACGCACTCGCCAACACGGGCCGTGCCATCGTCTTCAGCATCTGTGACTGGGGTACCAACTCACCCTGGAGCTGGGGACCAGCCACTGGTAATCTCTGGCGTACCACAGGCGACATCAGCGACAGTTGGAGTAGCATGCTCAGTAACCTCGACTCCTCTTCGCAACATGCATCCTCGGCGTCTCCTGGCGCCTGGAATGACCCCGACATGCTCGAAGTTGGCAATGGAGGCATGACAACGACCGAGGATACCTCACACTTTAGTATGTGGGCCATCCAGGCCGCTCCCCTCATTGCTGGCAACGACCTTTCGAGTATGTCAACAAGTACAAAGAACATCCTGACGAACAGCGAAGTGGTTGCTGTAGACCAGGACCCGGCTGGCAACCAGGGTACCAAGGTCAGCGACAATGGTTCGGGACTGCAAGTCTGGTCGAAGACTCTCCAGGCCAACGGTGCCCGTGCCGTGGCCCTCTTCAATCGTAGCGGGTCCGCCACCAACATTACCGTCAACTGGAGCGATATCGGCCTCTCCAACGCCAGCGCCACGGTGCGCGATCTCTGGTCGCACATAGATAAAGGCTCATTCAGCGGCAGCTATACCGCGAATGTCCCCTCGCATGGTGTGATCATGCTCAAGATTGTGGGAAGCCCCGTCAGCAGTACCTCATATGAGGCCGAGTCCTCGGCCAACAGCCTCACCGGGCAGGCTGCCGCTTCCAGTTGCAGCAGTTGCTCCGGTGGTCAGAAGGTTGGCTATGTTGGCAATAACAGCGGCACTCTCCAATTCAACAACGTCAACGTTGGTAGCACAGGCAGCTACAAACTGACCATCTATTACACCAATGGTGATGCCTCACGAGGCGCCTCGCTAAGCGTCAATGGCGGGGCTGCCGATGCCCTGAGCTTCACTGGCACAGGAAGTTTCAACACTGTTGGCACCTACACCCTTGCTGTGAGCTTAAATGCAGGCAACAACACCATCAAGTTCTCCAACTCCTCCGCCTGGGCGCCCGACTTCGACCGGATCGTCGTTGGACCCGGTCCGGCCAGCTCCTTTGAGGCTGAGGCATCAGGCAATACCCTCACTGGACAGGCCGCCGCCTCCAGTTGCGCCAACTGCTCTGGCGGGCAGAAGGTTGGTTACGTCGGCAATAACAGTGGCACCCTGCAATTCAACAATATTAACGTTGGCAGCTCGGGCAGCTACAAACTGACCATCTATTATACTGATGGCGATTCGGGGCGTAGCGCTACTATAAGTATCAACGGCGGCTCAGGCACCACCCTGAACTTCTCAGGCACCGGCGATTGGGGGAACGTCGGTACCTATACCGTCACCATCAACCTGAACGCAGGCAATAACACCATCAAGTTCTCCAACTCCTCCACCTGGGCGCCCGACTTCGACCGAGTTACCATCTAGATACAATACCGACGCTACTCAAGCACGCATTTACATATCATGGGCGATCTTCCCCGTCTCATGATATGTAAACGCATCCTTGAACAGCGCAACCTTCCCCCGTATCATTATATGTAGACGTATGCTTGAGCAGCATCGTGCCATTCTATATAAAATCTATCGCTCCCTATATCTCCGCTTGACAGCTTCTCCACTTCATGAGATACTGCCACCAGATTGGTATAGATGACTTAATCTATCAACTATCTAAAAATAGATACCGGTTTCGGGAATAAATAGACTGGTGTCAATACTTATAGAAGATAAGCAACTTAATTTGTGGAGGAAAAGCGTGTATAAGCAAGGCAAACGATTTGCCACTTCTGTGATGCTCGTCGTGATGGCGACTCTGGCAGTCCTGCTCGCGGCCTGTGGTAGCAATCCGGGTTCGACGACAGGCTCGTCGAAAGCCCCCGACGATAAACAGGTATTTGTCTATCCTGTGGCTGGGACGCCCGATCTTAGCGATATGGACCCCGCCTTTGCTGGTGGACCTATTGGACCTACGCTGATATATACAGGTCTCGTCCAGTTAAACGAAAAGCAGCAGCTCATTGATCAGCTTGCTCAGTCGCACAGTGTTTCGGCTGATGGATTGACCTGGACCTTTAAGCTGCGTCCTAATCTCAAGTTCAGCGATGGCTCTCCCCTGACCTCGCAGGATATCGTGTATAGCATTAATCGCGCGCTTGAGCCAGCGCTCAAGTCGCCCTATGCCATGGTCTATCTGGGCCTGATCAAGGACGCCGACAAGCTCCAGACGGGCGCGGTCAAGACCCTGGTCGATGATAGCCTGCTGGCTCCCACGCCAGATACAGTCAAGATCATCACCAAGCAGAAGGCCGCCTACTTCTTGCAGACGATGACCTATGTTACCTCATATCCTGTGAACAAGAAGCTCGTCGACAAGTATGGCAAGAGCTTCGTCGATCACCTGGGTGAGGGCGCCGGAGCCGGTCCCTTCATCATGAGCAAGTACGATCAGGGCCGCCAGATGACCTTTACGCCCAACCCTTACTACTATGGCCCCAAGCCAGCGTTGAAGAAGGTCATCATGGCCTACTATAAGGACTCGGAGACGATCTACAAGGTCTATGAGACCAACCAGGTCAGTTACGCCAAGATCCCGACCGCCAAGCTCGCCTCGGCGCGCAACCTGCCGAACAACCAGTTCCACCTGGTACCGATCCTGGGTGTGCAGTATTACGCCATGAACTACTTAGCCAAGCCCTTTAACAACATCAAGATTCGCCAGGCCTTCGATCTAGCCATCAACAAAGACCAGATCGCGAACAAAGTGCTGCGCGGCAGCGCCATCCCAACGAACAACATCGTTCCTTCTGGTATGCCAGGTCATAATCCAGACCTGACGGGTCCGGCTGGCGTCACCAGCACAAAGGGCGATCAGGCCAAAGCCAAACAGCTCTTTGCTGAGGGTCTCAAGGAAGAGAACTTGACGCTCTCCAGCCTGCCACCCATCACCCTGAGCATCTATGCGACCTCACAGGACGACACCAACCAGGCCGTCGCCGTCCAGCAGATGTGGCAGGAAGTGCTCGGCGTCCAGGTGAAGATTGATACCGTCGATGTCAACAAACTCTCCTCAGAGCTTGACTCGACGACCAATAATCCCAATGGCTTGCAGATGTGGAGTTCCTACTGGAAGGCCGATTATCCAGATCCACAGAACTGGCTCACCACGCTCTTCGCGCCCGAGTCCTCCTTCGACAACTATAACTATGGCAACAATCACGCCAAAGATATAGTCGATCAGAAGAAGGCTCTCGATCTGATGCGCCAGGCGGATGGTGAGATGGATATCACGACACGCCTCAAGCTCTACAACCAGGCTGAGCAACAGGTGGTCAATGACGCGGGCTGGATTCCGCTCTACCAGATGGAGACTGGCAAGGCGCTCAAACCCTGCGTCAAGGGCTATGACATCAACGCGCCCTTCATGCCCGCGCCCGATAGCTGGAGCAACATCTACATCTCCAACGACAAACCCTGCACCAACGTGTAGGAGCAGACAAAACTATTCGCTCACTACTCACTCGGAAGGGAGAAGCTGGCAACAGCCTCTCCCTTCTTTTGCTTTGGTGTATAAAGTAACGTGAGTTCTGGATAATGAATGTACTCGAATTGGTTTGTGATGTCGATGATTTTTGGCTGCTTGATGGCTGGAGCTTATCCAGAACTCACGTACTTTAGTTATTCATGGGTAATAGCAGTTGGGCGGCGCAAGAAGAAACGTAACAGGAGCAAGTAAGCACCCGAGATAAGAGCGAAACCCACAAAACCAAGCACAGCGACGAACCCAGCCAGGGCAGGCGCATCATCAGGGGAAAAAAACATATAATATATCAGATCCAGCAAGAAAAGGAAGCAGAGGGCATAAAAAGGCAAGCCGCTCAAGACAGCCATATTTCTCCGATCACGAGCATCTTCTGATGTAAAAGAAACACGTAAAAAGCGAGCATAGAAGCAGATAAAGGCTATGCCAGCAATGATGTACAAAAGGAGCAACGACAACCACGCAATACCGATGAGATTGGGAGCTACATCATCGAGTGTCAGCAAAAGCATGTGAAAAGGTAGGAAGAATAGAGCTGTACATATAACAATAAACACAATTGGTGGCAACCAGAGACGGAGAAGCAGAAGTATGTCCAGGGAGAAAGGTCCGATAGTTATTTTCATAATAGAATCCTTTCTGAAAAGTTCCAGTATCTTATTCATCGGAGACAATATTTGATTACACTTGTCCCATAGTTTATTCTACGCAAGAGGGCCATAAAGGTTGAAAAGAGGGACCGTTGTCGATCATCGACCAGCTCAAAAACATTTCACAAATTGAGCATTCTCGACATTGCAGTCCTCTCAATTTTGTCGTTCATTTGATTGCTGGGCTTATTGCCTACAGTCATCAAGACAAAAAGCCAGGCCTGCATCTCGATGAACACGCTCTTCTGGCTGCTTGATCAGCCTTGCTTAAACAGAACTCATGTTAAAGTACAGTCAGCGCCTGCGGCGATAAAGGTATGAGATGTGGTAGAGCAATACAACAGGCATTGCCCCACCACATCTCATACTCCCCCGTTGAGCCCCTAGTGGTGAAAAGTCCCGAGTAGCAACTCTTTAATAGCGAGTTCCTTCAGCCGAGGGCAATTGGTTAAGTTCCTGGAGATCAGCAGGGGAGAGTGTCACAGCCAGTGCGCCTATATTCTCATCCAGGTACTCGATATGCTTCGTGCCGGGAATAGGAATTACCTGTTCCCCTTGAGCCAGCACCCAGGCCAGCGCAATCTGTCCAGGAGTAGCCTCATAGCGACGCGCCACCTCTTCAACCCGCTTAACGATAGCCAGATTCCGGGCCAGCGACTCTTCTTGAAAGCGGGGAAGATATGAGCGAAAATCAGTCTTGTCAAACTGGCTTGTGGAGCGATAGCGTCCCGTTAAAAAACCACGCCCCAAAGGCGCGAATGGGAGGAAGGCCACACCATGCGCCTGGCACCAGGGCAAAATTTCGCTCAAAACATCGCGCGTCCACAGTGAGAGTTCAGATTGGAGCGTCGCGATAGGATGCACCTTGTATGCGCGCTCCAGGGTTGGTACATCACACTCCGAGAGCCCAATGGATCGCACCTTGCCCTCCTTCACCAGTTCAGCCAGCGCACCCACGCTCTCCTCAATGGGAACCTTCAGATCAGGGCGATGCAACTGGTAGAGGTCAATAACATCCGTCCCCAGGCGGCGCAATGAAGCCTCGCAGGCCATCTTCAGGTGCGTGGGTGAGCCATCGGTATGCATGGCACGAGTGGTTTTGTCCGATACCACCAGGCCACCCTTGGTCGCCAGCACCACCTGCTCACGTCGTCCTTTGATGGCCTTCCCTACAATCTCCTCGCTGGTAAACGGACCATAGATATCCGCCGTATCCAGCAGTGTCACACCCTGGTCAAGCGCATGCTGCACCAGCTTGATGGAATCCGCCTCGTCAGCGGAACCATAAGCCCAATCGCTCAGGCTCATACAGTCCAGGCCAATAGCACTCACCTGGATGCCTCTTGAACCCAGTATTCGCTGTTGCATAACATCACTCCTTACAGGTTTTGACCCACAATGTGTTGCACCTTAACGTACAAAATCACGCGCGGATCGCCAGGATTGCGCCAAGGTGTACCATAGTGTTCCGCGATTTCATTGAAAAAGGCCGCATCGGGATCTTCCTCAATCCGCTCAACCACGCCGCGGAATTCCGCATAGGTATAGGGATTCTCTGTATCTGTGATGGAGACAGAGACGCGTGGGTCATGCTTAATGTTCTGATATTTCTTGCGGTCGGTCGCATGCGTAAACTTAATATACTCGCCATCCCACAGAAACCACATAGGCGATGACTGTGGCTCGCCCTTGGCCCCAAGAGTCGCTAGATGGGCAAATGTCTTCAAGTGCAATAATTCCTGAACCTTCGAGTTATTCAGATCTGCCATTATAAATTTCCTCTCTTATATCACTGCCTCGGCTCGCTACGCGAGCCTTCCAGACACATCTCAACCTTCTGTGGTAGAATTATGCAATGCTTTTGCTTGCATAACCAGAACTCAACTTATCCTGGTACAAAAACTGCCAGGATAGCAGGCATAGAGAGGTTATTTTTGAGAATGAGGATGGATGATCAAGAACGACGAAGAGAACTGGCTCACTTCCTACGTACGCGCCGCGAGCGGCTCTCCCCAGAGGATGCAGGTTTGCCTGTTGGGACACGGCGACGTACACCGGGACTGCGCCGAGAGGAACTGGCCGTGTTGGCTGGAATCGGCGTAACCTGGTATACCAGGCTGGAACAGGGGCGCGAAATAACCGTTTCCACCCAGGTACTGGAGAGCCTGGCGCAAGTGCTGCAACTCGACAGTGCCGAGCGGAATCACCTCTTCATCCTCGCCCGCGAGCAGGTTCCCGCCGATCCCCATCCCCTGACGGCCATGATCGATCCAGCCCTCCAGCACATCCTGGATACCTTTGGCACCTATCCCGCCTATATCGCCAATCCGCGTTGGGATATCATCGCCTGGAACCAGTCCATGATGCGCGTCTATAGCGACTTTAGCGCCATGTCCAACCGTGACCGCAACATTCTGCGCTACATGTTTACCAATCCACAGCAACGCACCCTGCTTGCCGATTGGGAGAAAGAGGCCCAGGGCCTGCTAGCTGTCTTCCGCTCCAGCACCGAACGCTATGTCGGAGAGCCATGGTTCTCCGCCCTGGTCGTGGACCTTGAGCAAACAAGCCCAGAGTTTCGCCAGTGGTGGCCACGCCACGACATCCAGGGAGTTCATACCGGAAAGAAAGAGCTACAACACCCCCTGGTCGGGCGCCTGGCCCTCCAATCAACCTCCTTCCAGGTCATCGACGCGCCAGACCTGCGCATGGTCGTCTACACACCCCTACCAGAACTGGACACCGCGCAAAAACTGGCTCAGTTGGCCCAACTACCCCAATCCCAACTCGCCAGCTAATATCTTAAGACCACCCTCCTCGCGAGGCACGGCTACTGCGTCCTGGCCTAACCTAATTTGGACACGAAGGACTTTCTAAACATTTAGAAGAGGTTCTGCAAAAGCACAGAGGCCGCAGATGCGGCCTCTGTGCTTTGACTAGATGGATGAGAAGGTTAAACCCATTGGGGGCGATAACGCAGTTGCGCGCCTACCCCTCCTAATTCCTGAAGAACAGGATTGCCCTCTACTACCTCAACCCTGGCCCCTGAATTGGCCGCCTTGCGCACAAGCGTATTGCGTTGCTGATCATCGAGCGGAACATCGTTTGCCAGAATCAGAACGTCTGCCTGTCCATGCTCAAGCGCATCAAGGGTCTCCTGCATGCCACTAACCACCAACCCATTCGCGCGTATGCCTTCTACAAGGTTATCGACCTGGCTATGCGAGGCCTCACGCTCCAGGTATTCGATAACAGGCTTAATCTCGTCGTGTACCTCGCGTAAAGGTGTGTTAATATCAAGCCTCAGAACCTCTTCATGGACTAACGGCTCCACTGTGTTTGAAAGCTCTTCATGGAGCAAGGGAATGGCAACCGCATCGCCCGCGAGAATCACACGCTGGGCATCCTCCTGCTTGACAAGGTCTTCGATAGCTGAGGCGGCCTCGCGCGCAAATGCCTTCCGCTTATTCTCTACACGCCGGTGGTAGCGCGCTTGATTTAAGCAGGTTGCGTTACGCTTCCCATACCCACGAGGCAAGACCTCAGGTCCTGGGATCTCCTCAAGGAAGCCCCAACGTGTAACAAAGAGGCGGGTTGTATTGGTATCAACCAGGGCCGTGATAACTGTCTCATGCTTATCTAGCAAGTGCGCTAGTTGAAAAAGATCGGGATAGGGTTCAAAGGCAATCTGGTTCTGAAATGCGGTACCGACCTCCAGCGTTTCAAAAAGGCCGCGTTCATGACAAGCAAAGATAGCAACGCCCTGCTGCCACGGCTCAACATGGTTCTCCATGTACGACTGCACCTTCTCCACATCCTTGTTAAAGGAATCTAGCATGGGATGACGCGGCAATAACGTCTTCTCAATCTCACGTATACGGTTTCTCAGTACAGGAGTAGATGTACGCGTCCATGGTCGCTTACCAGACATGTGAGGGCTCATATCCAGGTAGATGCTCAACACATACGCGTCACCAGATTCAAAGGAGCAAGCTTGTCAAACAACTCTTGCGTAGTCTGCATAACCTTCTCCTCAAAGAAACAAGGTATGAACTGTTGTGGAAAATCTCCTCCTTTCAAGATATTCACTGCCACAAGACCAGCCATTGTCGAGGCTTCATCTTCTGAAGGGGTAATTGTTTACCCTGCAAGGTTGCAGCGGACGGAGGCCTCTAAAGATAACGCTCCATGGCTTTCTCCAGTTCGCGCCCGCAGCGAAGCACCCATTCCCGGCATGCCACCTGTACACGTACATAATAAAAGAGCCACTTCCAGACCTGGTAGAACCAATAGCGGAGGGGAAAACAGGGACCCAGATCCCTGGCTTCACGATACCGGTTTACTAGCTCGAAATGGTGTATATGCCCATTGATGAGATTTACAAGATCCAGCTCGCGCTCACCCCATTCGGCATCCATCGGATCAATGATGCCAGAAATACTCCAGGTGTGGGGATTAAACAAGAGGTTACCAAAACAAAAATCGCCATGCAGGAGGACCGGCTGCCCCTGACTGGTACCAAGAATTTGTTCGCCATGCTCAATCGTACGATCCATAAGGGCAAGCACTTGAGAACCAAGATAGGAGCAAGCTTTATCAGAGTTTGTAATTGTCTGGTACGTATCCTGGATTCGTTGACTGTAATAATCCCACCAGCTGCGATAAAATGGGCCATCAAACGAGCCATAGCCCTCTGGATGCGCAATGGCATGCACCTCCAGCAGAAGATCCACGGCCTGGCGCTGGAGGGATTGGCGCAGTACATGAGGAAGCTGCTCTGGCCGTGGACAAGTTTGTCCAGGAAGCCACTCCATAGCAAGAGCCGAGTATGGCTCCGTTTCTGGCAAACACGCATAGACCTGGGGTACTAAAGCTGGAAGATAGGCGCGCAATTGGGCCAATTGGCGAGACTCCTGCTCCGCCATACGCGGATATTTCTGCAACTTAATCACGGCACGATACGGGGAACATTGAAAGCGTACACCGTATGTCTTCCCATAGACCCCCTCCCCGAGAGGTGTGATTGATCGCATATCTGTCTTCCATGTCTTCTGAACGATATCTTGCAAGGACGAGTAAACCTGGCTATCAGAAAATTGCATACCAGTCCCTTTATGTCTGCGTTGCCCAGTAGCCGCGTACGCCAGGAGCGGGCCCGCTCCTGGCGTACGCGGCTACGCTTCTACCCAATCACGATATTTACCAGGCGGCCTGGCACGTATACTATGCGCTTGACACTTTGCCCTTCAATAAAGTGCTGCGCGCGCTCCGTGGCCTGGGCCTGGCGCTGGACCTCCTCGGCGCTGGCGCTGGTGGGGACCTCGATGGTGTCGCGCAGGCGACCATTGACCTGTACGGCGATGGTCACACGCTGGGCCTGGATGGCCTCGGGATCGTACTCAGGCCAGGAGGCGCGGTGAACTGAGCCACTTCTCCCCAGCCGCTCCCACAGCTCTTCGGTCATATAGGGAGCGTAGGGGGCCAGCAATACCAGCAGCGTCTCCAACTCAGCCTTTGAGGCCGCGCGCCGCTCAATGATACCGTTGACGTACTCCATGATGGCCGCGATGGCAGTGTTATACTTGAGGCTGGCCGTATCCTCGCTGACGCGCTTGATTGTTATGTGCATGGCGCGGATGGCTTCTGGCGACGAAGGCCTCTTTGGTGCTTGCTGGGCATACTGCTCGACCAGGCGCCAGGCGCGCTCCAGGAAGCGTACCACGCCGCTGATCCCCCGGTCACTGAAGTCGCCACCACCCTCATAGGGTCCCATGAACAGCAAGTAGACGCGGAAGACATCCGCGCCAAAGCGCTCGATATAATCGTCGGGGTTGATGATGTTTCCCCTGGATTTGGAGATCTTCGCGCCATCTCTAGTAATCATGCCATTGGCACGGAAGCGCTTGAACGGCTCATTGTTCTCCAGCAGGCCCAGGTCGTGCAGGGCCTTGGTAATAAAGCGTGCATACATCAGGTGCAGCACACTATGCTCCGCGCCCCCGATGTACATATCCACTGGCAGCCACTTACGCGCCAGGGCCGGGTCCCAGGCCTGCGTGGCATCGTCGCTTGAGATGTAGCGCATAAAGTACCAGGAGGAGTCCAGGAAGTTATCATTGACGTCCGTCTCGCGCCGCGCTGGCTGACCACAAATCGGACAGGTCGTGTTAACAAACTCCTCAATGGCGGCCAGCGGCGAGGCGCCAGTCCCCGTGGGACGCCAGTTCTCAACATCTGGCAGCACAACGGGCAGTTGATCCTCTGGCACTGGGACAGCTCCGTGCTCGGGACAGTAAATGATAGGAATGGGCGGCCCCCAGTAGCGCTGGCGACTGATCAGCCAGTCGCGCAGGCGATAGGAGACGCTGCGCTCCCCCAGACCGCGCTCCGTGAACCAGGCAATAATTGCCTCTCTTGCCTCGGCGCTCGTCATGCCTGTAAACTCGCCCGATTCATACAGGATACCATCCTCTTCATTGGCCTCTTGCTCATCCTGGACAGCAGCGCCATCAGCGGGTCGCACGACGAAGCGCACGGGCAGGCCCACAGAGCGTGCGAAGATCATGTCTGTCTGGTCATGTGCGGGCACGCCCATAATCGCGCCTGTGCCATGCCCCTCCAGGACATAGTCCGCGATCCAGATGGGCAGGCGCTCGCCAGTCAGGGGATGCCGAGCGTAGGCTCCAGTAAAGACGCCGCTTGTGCCGCGTTCGGCATCGACCGCTAACTTGCTCATGCGCTCCTGAAAGGCCTGCACCTCTGCGCGCCGCTCCCGGACTGTGATCGCCTCGATAGCTGGATGCCGGGCGGAGAGCGCGACAAAGGTCACGCCAAAGATGGTGTCAGGCCGCGTCGTATAAGCCTGGATAGCGACATCCTGTCCAGGTTGCGCCTCTCCTGATGTCTCAGGCTCACTCACAACTTGCAGCGCAAATTTCAGGCCTTCGGAGCGGCCAATCCAGTTGCGTTGCAGGTTTTTGACGCGCTCGGACCAGTCCAGACCTTCCAGGTCGTCCAGCAGCCTCTGCGCGTACTTCGTTGTCTTCAGGAACCACTGCTCCAGCCAGCGGCGCTCAACGATGGAGTCGCAACGCTCGCAGCGCCCATTTATGACCTGCTCATCCGCCAGGACCGTCTTATCTTTGGGGCACCAGTTGACGCTGGCGGACTTGCGCTCGGCCAGCCCGACTTTGAAGAGTTGCAGGAAGATCCACTGCGTCCAGCGATAATACTCAGGCGAGGTTGTATCTACCTCGTGTGACCAGTCAAAGCGATTGCCGATATGCTTTAATTGCCGCTCGCGAAAGTGCTCAATATTGCGCTTTGTCAGGATGCGCGGATGCACGCCCTGCTTGATCGCGAAATTCTCGCTATGAATGCCAAAGGCGTCAAAGCCAATCGGCTCAAAGACATCATAGCCCTGCATAGCCTTGTAGCGCCCCTGGATATCCGCCCCGACATAGGAGTACATGTTGCCCACATGCAGGCCCTCGGCCGACGGATACGGGAACATCATCAAATTGTAAAACGGTTTTTTAGCCCGCTGTAAATCCACCTGGTACAGCCTCTGCTCCTCCCAGCGCGTACGCCACTTCGCCTCGAAGCTGGCGAAATCATAGCTGGGAGGCCGCACCTGTTGCAGCGCTTCACCTGCACCTGGTTGCGGGACATGTGTCTGTGACATAAACTCCTCCTGCTGACGGGTCATAGAGCTAATAAACAGCGAGACTCGACGCGGAGGGCAAGAAAAAAGCACCCTCCGCCCACGCAGGGCGAAAAGTGCGCTCAGGGCCACTTTCGCGGTACCACCATGCTTCACCGTCGCCTCGCGACGACGGCCTTTAAGGGTATAGATGTACCCGGCCCGCTAACGGGGGCTACCGGCAGCAACTACTCACCCCTCTGTCCAGGAGAAGCTTTCACCACTACGACTCACGAGGGAGCTTCAGACGACACCTTGATACTGGCTCGCAGCGACCGCCAGCTCTCTGTAATCGCGATGTCTCTTACTTTCCTCGTTCTTCGTCTTGTTCCTTATATCATCTATTATACAGAGCGTACCCGACAATTTGCGCTTTGTCAAGCCTAAAAAAGGAAAAGTGGATGGTGGTATGGCTCTGACATACCACCATCCACTTTTCCTTTTTTAATACACTTAATGCATGCAGGTTTCAGCGAAGAGATGTAGAGGCTCGATCTTTGTGGCATCGGAGAAGCGGATAATGAGCTCCTGGATACCTGCCGCCTCGTACTCGGCGATGCGCTCGCGGATCATATCGGGCGTGCCGATGAGCGCACGCTTGCGGGCCTCGTCGATATTGGCGCGCATATTGGCGGGGAGCTTCGCCACGGCCTCTTCGTCGGTGCGCGCGATAGCACAGTCGTCAACAATCGCCGTACGCTTGATGCTGTTATAATCGCGGCCCAGGGTGTCACAGTGTCCTTTGAGCACCTCAAGCTTATGCTTGATATTCTCAATTGTGCCACCCACATTACAGGCATCGGCATACTGCGCGACTAGTTTGAGGGTCACTTTCTCGCCACCACCACCGACGAGGATGGGAATGTGGGGCTTCTGCACACCTTTGGGCTGGTTGATCGCGCCACGCACCTGGTAATATTTGCCCTCGAAATGGGCCTCTTCCTGGCTCCACATAGCATGGATGATCTGAAGCGCCTCGCGTAGCATGCGCAGGCGATCAGGGCCCGAGGGATAGGGATAGCCATAGGCATTATACTCGTGCTCGTACCAGCCCGCGCCGATACCTAGCACGAGACGACCGTGACTCATCACATCAACCGTGCTCGCCATCTTGGCCAGCAGGGCGGGGTTGCGATAGCTATTACAGGTCACAATCTGTCCAAGGCGCACGCGCTTCGTATCGCGCGCCAGGGCCGCCATGCTGGTCCAGCATTCAAAAGTAACTTCTTGTGTCGGCGTGGGAACGGTATGAAAATGGTCATACAGCCAGACCGAATCAAAATTCAGCTTCTCGGCCTCCTGCGCCACGCGTGTCATCGCCTCATATGCTTCAACAGGATCAGCGATATCCACAAGGTCCATCTTCCAGCCCTGGGGAACAATTACACCAAACTCCATAATAGTTTTTCAACTCTCCTTTTGTTGCTCCATAAGCCAGCTCTGGCTCATGGTTGTCCCCCTATTATACTATCTTCGATCTTTAAACCTTCAAGCCGCACACTATCAAGCCTGCATTCTAGCCTGTAACCGCGCGAGGCGGCGCTGATGACGCTGTTGGCGTTTGCGACGCCTCCACATATACCAGGCACCGAAGAGCACCAGGGCCAGGGCGATAATTACCAGTCCCATGCGTTGGAAGATGGTCTCAAGCGTATCGATCTCGACCGCGATAAAGTAGCCTACCAGGCTGTAAATGGTGTTCCAAAGCAGGGCGGCGATGACTTCGAAGAAAAGGAAGCGTGTATAGCGCATGCGCGTCAGACCAGCGCTGATCGCAACAAATGAGCGCAAATGGCCCGCAACATGTGAGAGGATAATGGCCTTACCCCCATGCTTGTGGAGCATGAGGCGCGCGAGGCGCATACGGGCACCAAAACGCATTCGTATGCCAAGGCGCGTGGCGCTGAAGCGCTGCAATGGACCCCCAAGCGCGAAGCGCCCCAGGAGATAGTCGATATGATAACCGGCAACCGTTCCCAGGGTCGCGAAGAGAATCACCAGGCCCAGATTGAGTGTACCCAGACGGGCATAAAATGCGCCCAGCAGGGCCAGCGAGTTGCCTGGCATGACCAGGCCAAGCAGAGCTGTGTTCTCAGAGAGCGTGCTGAGAAAGACGATCAAGTAGCCATACTGATCGTAAAACAACTTGAGCCATTCAATGAAGGTCTGGAGCATACGTTCTCTTTGCTCAATCTTTCTTTATAAGGTGTTCTCAGCGTCTACGACGCTTCGGGGGTAAGAGATATGGTGGGGAAAGGCCTGGGGCCTTTCCCCACCATATCAAAACTACTTCTGGTAAGTTGGCAAAGCTGTAACCTAGAAGTCGCCGCCACCTGAGTCTCCTCCTCCAAAGTTGCCAAAGTCTCCTCCGCCAAAATCTCCTCCTCCACCAAAGTCTCCTCCGCCAAAGTCTCCTCCTCCACCAAAGCCGCCAGGGTCACCTCCCATGTGTCCCATATCATGGCCCTGGTCCTGGCCAAACATGTGTCCCAGACCATAGCCCATCAAAGCACCCAGGCCACCTACCACCCAGGGGTTCATGCCACTGCGCTGTTGGGGAGGATAGGGACCGTAGAATGGCTGCTGATACTGTGGCGGAAGCTGTTGCCCGTAGCCATCAGGCTGCTGCTGGTACTGCATTGGCGGCACCTGCTGATTATAGTCCGGTTGTTGGTACTGCATTGGCGGCTGCTGCGAGCCATAATCGGGCCGCTGAGGAGGATAGGGACCCTGATTGGACGGCTGGCGAGGCTCCTGGCGGCGAGGCGGTGGAACATCTCTATCTCGCTCCGGCGGATTTGTCGCATCACTTGAGCCAGGACGATAGTAGCTGGAATCGTAGTTTGTGCGTGGCTCTGGCTGCGAACGGGCCTTATAGATATCCCCTTCCTCATCGGCACGAGGCGCTGTTCCAGGCTCTGGCCGCGCTGTATAGCCCGCGGCATAGCCCTGGTCGTAGGTATCGGCCTCCTTGGGTGGAGGCGCGGCCTGCTCCTGGCCAGGTTGATAGTATCCAGTGTCGCTGTAGGGATCGCTATACGGAGCTGCCTGCGGCGGCATCTGCTGTTGTTGCATCTGTGACATATCCGGATAGCCATCAGGCGCACGCTGAGACCAATGCTGCTGGGAAAGCGCACGCGCGAAGAACACAACCATCATGATCACAAAAAACAGGAGCACCAAAGCGGTAAACATAACAAGCTCCTCTAGGAGAGAGCAACCAGTCTTGATCTCCTGTCATGGCTGCTCAAGAAATTTCTGATATTCGCACTACCAGGCAAACTACAAAAGTCTCTCTACAGTCCATCTTACAAAGTTATCGCAGATAAGCAAGCACAGCTTTCATAGGAATAGAAAGTATAGAATATGCTGGGGCAAGGCCTGCGGTCTTGCCCCAGCATATTCTATACTTTCTATTCCTTCGGCTTCTGCTGCCGTTTCAATCGCTGAATGGCCTCGCGCATCTCCTTTTCGGCCTGCTCGCGGCTGATAGGCTCCTCATCCTCTAACTCCTCGGAGGCCATCTGTTGCGCGGCGCCCTTGGAGGCGTTGCGAATCTCTTGCTGCTCTTGCTTGCGGGTCGCCTCATCAACAGGCTCTTCTGGCTTATATGGCTTAATTTGCTCTTTATCTTGAGACATATCCTTCCTTTTCATTTTTGCCTTGATGTTTCGGACTTCACACAACGGCCAGCGACTTCACTGACTATGGTGTGATTAATACAGGTGACACGAAACCTTTATTTAAAGGGTTACTCAAAAGGAAGCTCTTATATAAGGCCCGTTACTGACGTACGCAATTACTTGCACGTGTAATGGTACGGAGACACTGGGCGAGCCGCTATGTCGGTCAGGTATACATACCCTTGACTTTCACCACAACGCTGTGCTAATATCCGACTCGTGGACTCAGATATTAGGTCACCCTAATATCCAATCCATTGAGTCGGATATTTCTAACGCCGGACTCCTCGGCAAAAAAATATTTAAGAGGCTTTCAAAATGATGTTAGTCAAGCAGCGTATGCTTCTCCTTATCCTACTTCTATGCGGTCTTCCGCTGGTATTGCTCGCGGCCTGTGGCTCGACTAGCGACGGCAATAAGACAGGCGGTAAGAACGCGGTTACAATCAACGCCTACGATAACTATTTTGATCCCAAAACCATTAATGTTACAGCCAATCAGCCCGTTGAAGTAACCTTTGTTAATAAAGGCACCAATGTGCACATTGTCGAGATCAAGGGCCTGATCGCCGAAACTACGATGCAGCCAGGCGAAAAAAAGTCCTTTACCATTACGCCACAACAGCGCTCTTATAAGCTCTATGATGAACTTTATGTCAGTAAGGGCATGGAAGGCGCTTTCACTGGTACCGATAAGGTAACTTCTTCAAACAATGCGCCGTCTGGCAATGTGCAGAACGCCAAGATTAAGAATGCAGTTGAGACATACCGACAATACGTTATCCAGCAGACAGATGCTCTAGTTACGAGTACGCAGCAGTTCAACGATGCCATTAACGCGGGCGACCTCAATAAAGCAAAGGTGCTCTACGCGCCGACGCGTGAGTATTATGAGCGTATCGAACCCATCGCCTCAAGTTTTGGCAATCTCGATCCCGGCATCGATGCCCGCGAGGGTGATGTTCCCGATGAGCAGTGGACCGGTTTCCATCGTATCGAGAAGGCACTATGGGTCGATGGAAAGACCACAGGCCTTAAAACATATACCGACCAGTTGCTGAAGAACGTCAAAGACTTGCGCCAGAATTTGGATGGGATTAAACTGGTACCAACCGATATTATTGATGGCGCGGTTTCCCTGCTTAGCGAGGCCTCGCATACCAAAATCACTGGTGAAGAGGATCGCTACTCGCATACCGACCTGTATGACCTGGCCGCCAATGTCGAGGGTTCGCAGGTAGCCTTCAACAGCTTCAAAGACTACCTGAGCGAGAAAAATCCTGGCCTGCAACAGGATATCGCTGGCAAATTCCAGAAAGTACAGGACGTACTCAAACCATTCCGTACCGATAAGGGGTTCATGGACTACGCCACTCTCAAGGACGGAGATAAGCGCGCAATTGCCCAGAGCATTGACGATGCGGGCGAATCCCTTTCCAAAGTCGCAGTCTCCCTTCCCCAAACAGCAAACTAGGATCTTATTCCGAAACCCAACGTCACTGGCGTGCCTAGCGCTTCCCCCCATTCGGGGACAAGCGCGCTCAGGGTTTCGGAGAAGAATCAAGCGAGAAGTAAAGAGAGATGGTAGAAGTACATGAGTGAGAAGACTGGCCAAAAATTTAATCGGCGCAATATGCTGATCTCCGCCAGCGCGGCTGGAGCAGGCCTGGTCCTGGGTGGAGGAGGCGGCTATGCGCTAGCTCACACGCAAGGACAGCAAGCAATGCAACAGACGAGTAACAACGACATCATCTCCTTTTATGGAGAGAAACAGGCAGGAATCACAACACCTCAACAGGATCATCTCCACTTCGCGACCTTTGACCTGACGACTCAGGATCGCAACGAGGTCGCCAGTCTCTTGCGCATCTGGACGGTGGCAGCGGCGGCTATGACCTCGGGCAAGCCTATTGGCGAGGGCACATTTCCAGATCATGCTCCACCTCCCGATACTGGTGAGGCTCTGGGACTACCAGCCGCCAACCTGACCATCACCTTTGGCTTTGGCCCAACCCTCTTCACCAAAGATGGGAAAGATCGCTATGGACTGGCTGCACGCAGACCAGAGGCCCTGGTGGATCTTCCCTCAATGGCTGGAGACGCCCTCGACCCCAACCGCTCGGGCGGCGATCTCTGTGTACAGGCCTGCTCAGATAATCCCCTGGTCGCCTTCCATGCCGTGCGCAACCTGGCCCGCCAGGCTCGCGGACTCGCAACCATCCGCTGGTCGCAGCTAGGCTTTAACCGCACAGCCAGTACCAGCACTCAACAGGAAACGCCACGCAACTTGATGGGCTTCAAGGATGGCACTAATAACCTGAAGGTTGAAGATCCCGCACTTATGGATCAACACGTCTGGGTTGGTGACGAGGGCGCCTCCTGGATGCATGGCGGCTCCTACCTGGTCGCGCGCCGCATTCGTATGCACCTGGAGTCATGGGACCGCGACTTTCTGGCCGACCAGGAGAAGGTCTTCGGCCGGAGGAAGGTCTCGGGGGCGCCCCTGACCGGCAAACAGGAGTTTGATGCCGTCGATTTGACCGCCAAGCATCCGGATGGGACCTCCATCATCGCTACCAATGCACATATTCGCCTGGCGCGAGAAGATGACAACATCCGCATCCTGCGCCGTGGCTACTCATTCACTGATGGCATGGATAAAGTGACGGGCGAATTGGACGCCGGCCTCTTCTTCATCGCCTTCCAGCGCGACCCGCGCAAGCAATTTATCCCCCTACAACAGAAGCTAGGCCAGCGGGACCTGCTCAACGAATACATCACCCATAATGGGAGCGCGATTTTTGCCTGCCCTCCAGGGACACGACCGGGAGGCTTCATAGGAGAGACGCTCTTTGCTTAAGACCCTGGAGAAGGAGTAATCTGTAGTAATGCTCGCGAATTTTTTACCAACGTTTGTCCTGTTCCTACGTGAGGGGCTGGAGGCCAGTATGATCGTGAGTATCCTGCTCACCTCGTTGCGCCAGCTCAAAATGACACATTATAATACCTCAGTCTGGCTTGGTGTGGGCCTGGCCCTGCTCGGCTCGTTCGCGGTCGCGGCCCTACTCAAGACCGTCAGTAGCCTCTTCAGCCCTGACTTCCTCAGCATCTTCAAAACCGTTACCTATTTCATTGCCGTCGTCATTATTACATGGATGACGTTCTGGGTCCAGCACCACAGCCGCACCCTCAAGCAAGAATTAACCGCCCAGGCCAGCGCGGCAAGTTCCGGCTTCGCCCTGGGCCTGCTCGCCTTTAGCACCGTGGGGCGCGAGGGCATCGAAACAGCGATCTTTACCCTGGCCTTCGCCTTCCAGGCCGATACACAGATCCTCCTCCTTGGAGCCTTATCGGGAGTCCTGGTCGCCATCGCCCTGGGTGTACTCATCTATCGCTTTGGCTACCGCCTGAACTACCGCATTTTCTTCCGCGTCATGGGTATCCTCCTGCTAGTCATGGCGGCTGGCTTGTTTAGCAACTTTATTCAGGGTGCCCAGGACGCCGGATGGATTACCTTCGGAACCACCCAGGTCTGGGATACCAGTAGCACCGATTGGCTCAGCGAGAATAAAAGCATTATTGGCAGCTTGTTGCACATCTTCACAGGCTATACCGAGAACACAAGCATCCTACAAATTGTAGGCTTCGTTGTCTACCTGGCTATCGTGGGCAGCTTCTTCTGGCGCATGACCCGCAACCAGAAACGCAGCCTTCCCAGTGCCACGCCAGAAGAGGCTGCAACGCTCAAAGGATAAAATGCAATAGATAGCAGAAGGGTCATGCCAGGCGGCGCCTGGCATGACCCTTCTGCTATCTATTGCATTTAGCGTCCAAAGAGCCAGCCACCATTCACATTTAATACCTCGCCGGTGACAAACGAGGCTTCGGGTGAGGCCAGGTAGTGGACTGCGGCGACCACGTCATCGACATGACCGCCTCGCCCTGCTGGCGTCTCCTTGATGATGCCATTGATTTTCTCATCGGTCCAGGCGCCAGTAAAGCCCGTATCAGCGATATAGCCGGGGGCTACGGCGTTGACTGTGATTGATTGCGAACTCAGTTCGCGGGCAAAGCCATAGGTCAGGCCGTGCAAACCCGCCTTGGACGCGGCATAGGCGGTTGAACCGGCCCGACTTCCACCAGTGAAGGCGGCAATGGAGCTAATATAGATAATACGCCCACCGGGTCGCGCCAGATAAGGACCGACGGCAACGGTCATCAGAAAGCTGCCCTTCAGATTCACGTCAATGACTGCGTCCCACTCACGCTCGGCCTCGTCAAGCGGCATATCGGTCGTGGCGCCACGCACAAAGCCGGCCGCGTTGATTAGTACATCCACCTGGCCCCATTGCTCCACAATGTTCGATACAGTAGACTGCACCTGCTCGCGCTGGCTTACATCCGCCTGGTACCAGGAGACCTGGGAGCCAAGCCCCTCAGCCGTGGCGCGCAAGGTGTCACGGTCGCGCCCAATGATCGCGACCTGCTCCCCCTCCTGGGCAAAGCGTTCCGCCATCGCGCGCCCCATACCACTATTACCACCAGTAATAATAATTCTACGTCCCTGCTTATTCATAGATTTCCTCCCCGAATAAATGATGCAATCATCGTTTTTGTGCTCAGCGTCTACGACGCCGCAAAGGGGTAAGAGGATGTGGCTGGGAACGGCCACAGGCTGTTCCCAGCCACATCCTCTTACCCAGCGAGCCACGTAGTGGCGAGATGTCCTGAATAGACACAAAACCGATAGGCTTAGCATAAGAGAAAACAACTTATCTGTCCAATATATAAATTGTGTTATACTTATATGTAGGGAATATAAATATCTATGGAGCTACGACACTTACGCTATTTTATCGTGGTCGCGGAAGAGCTACACTTCAGCCGCGCAGCCGAGATCCTGCATATGGCGCAGCCACCACTCAGCCAGCAGATCCAGAACCTGGAGAGCGAGCTGGGTATACCGCTCTTGATCCGCACAAAGCGTAGCGTACAACTGACCCCCGCGGGCAAGGCTTTTCTTGTGGAGGCCAAGAAAGTCATCGCCCAGACCGAGCGCGCCATTGAGGCCGCGCACCAGGCCTATAATGGCCTCCTAGGACAATTACATATCGGTTTTGTGGGCACAGCCATGGCCGAGATCCTCCCTACCATCTTAAAGGCCTTCCGCGAACGCTACCCCATGATCACAACAAAGTTACAGAACCTGGTCACCACCGACCAGGTGCAGGCGCTACGCGAAGGCCTGATCGAGGTAGGCTTCATCCATCCGCCAATTCTCGACACTACCCTCAAGCTAGAGGTTATTGGCCGCGAGCAACTGGTTGCCGTCCTGCCTGCCGATCACGCCCTCGCAAGCCAGAAAAGCATCGATCTTGCCCAACTCAGAGATGAACTGTTTGTGCTATATCCCCGCGCCTGGAACATTGGCCTCTTCGACCAGATCATCAGCCTCTGCCAGCAGGCAGGCTTCTCGATGCGCCTGGGCCAGGAGGCTCTGGGCTGGGAATCAATCATCAGCCTGGTGGCGGCGGGCTTTGGCGTCTCTATCGTGCCTGCCTCATCCCGCCTGCTACGCAGTCTGGATGTCGCCTACCTCCCCCTCCAGGGAACCACCCCAACCTTCGACCTTGCCCTGGCCTGGCTCCCAGACAATACCTCGCCCCTGCTACACAACTTCCTCCAGATCGCCCGCGAAACCGCACAAGCACGACAACAACACATGTTGCCCTAACTCGGGAGCCCGCTACTTGCGTACGCGGCTACTGTTGGGAAAGTGCGCCGTTTACAAGCACTACCCGATCTGCGATGAAGCACCTTTTTTAATAATGCAAGCGGCTCTGCATGTGCAGGCGTTTGCGGAAGATCCAGTAACCCAGAGCCTGATAGGCGATGATAATGGGCAGGAAGATTAAAGCAACCCAGGTGAGTAAGACCAGGCTGGAGGGAGCCGCCGCCGCACGCTCAACCGTCAAGCTCCAGGTGGGCTGGAGGCTTGAGAGCAGGAGATGTGGAAAGAGGCTCATTGCCAGCGCGAGCACACCACAGAGCATAGAGAGGCTCGTCGATATGAGCGCCCACCACCAGCGCTGGCGTTGGATCAACTGGCCCGCGACGAAGAACAGCAGGGGCACAAGCACACTTAAAGTCGCGATCCAGGGCACTACCAGCAGGCGCAACATGGCCTGAGAGACGAAAGCGCCAGCGATAGCTAGCAAAACAACCATGAATAGCGCCGGAATCCAGAGCCTCCGCGCTGCCCTCTCAACACGCATGGTAATAGCCGCATCCACGCGCAGGCGGAGGAAGAGCGCACCCTGGAGCGCAAAGAGGACGATAAAAGTGAGGCCCCATAACAAGGCCAGGGGCGTCAACAACTGCCAGGGTGTGCCCACAAAACGCGCAGATTGAACAGAGCCAGCTTTTCAACGCCTTGATGAATGAATGGCTTGAGCGAGTGCAAGAAGCTACACGCTAACATAGGCCAGGAGAAAGCGTTTGCTCTCCAAAAGAGCGCTGGCACATATGTGTGCCAGCGCTCTTTTGGAGAGCAAAAAGTATATATGAAAAATTATTCAAGGAGAAGAGCAAAATGTAACATACATTGTTCTGGAATCTCCCTCATCCTGGTCAGGTGCGCTGTAAGCTCACGCGAGCTTTCTTCCTGCCGATGAATCGTCCAGGGAGGTACAGCATGCAGCGGAGCGTGACGACCAGGATGAGGGTGGCATTGGCATAGAACATACCATTGGCAAAGATAGTAGGCCAGTCGATAACCTGACCAACCTGACCAGAATGCTGTCCTATCAGTGCATCTATCTCATTCCAGCTATAGGGCGGGCTGTGAGTTGGTTCCCAGGAAAATATCGAGGCCCCCAAAGGATATCCCCGGGCCTCCGTATAGACAATATCGCAACAGACCCGATGGTAGAGAATGTGCTGGTAACTCAAATACAGACCGAGGCCAGCGCCAAGGACAATCAGAAAAATTTGCCAGTAATTCAGACGTAAGACCGAGAAACGCCGCCTACCCAGAACAAGCACCATGCCAACTGCTATCACCAGAGGGCAGAAAAGAGCAATTCTTAGGAGAGCAGAAGAATCTACATGCACCGTAAGAGGGTCGTAATCATTGGACACAACTAGCGTTGCCACAATGAATGCAATCGCACTCAAAACGAGAAAAGCGATGGGAAAAACTTTTGCCCCCTTGCCTGCAAGCATCTGAAGTCGCTTGAAAAAAGAGGGCTGAGAGGCATCTGGTGATGGTTTATCGCGCATTCTGAATCTCCTTAAAGCTTATTCGAAAACGGAAAGACGCCAGGCTCCTCATATCAGCCAATTTTCGCATAAGCTCTTCGTATGTAGTCATCAAAGGATCGCACATTTCTAACAAAGAAGCTGTGAATTGAGCCACTTTTTGCTCAATTGCACCAACTGAATCTCTGTTCCCTGGAATATTACAGAAAGGTCAAACAAAAGTGAAGAGTAGACATAACATTTGTGTAAGAAAACACCTCATCCAATGCTTCAACCCCTCGCAAGAGAAGCTAGTACTCCTGGGGCCGTTTCTTAAAAGCTGTTAATGAAGTATTTACGAGTATCTGCTATACTCAATCCCATAGCGAGGGAGGTTACACACAAACCGAACTACATCTAGCAATTCATGCCGTTTTACCCCCGATCTCCCTCGCTCTCCTTCTCTTACCACTACCATCAGTTATGCCCACACCCAAATGCCCCCTCAGTAGGGATTAGCTTATTGATGCATCCGGAAAGTTGTAGGGTCCAAGTTGGCTTAGACTCTTTTCCCCAGGAGAAGTACTCACGTTGCGGGAGGAAGGCCATGCAAGCATGGCCCCTACACATTTCCCGCTGATTTACCGAATGCACCAATTATGCTGTTGCTTAAATTAAAACGGGCTATGAAATCAGCCTGCTGTGCGCTTCTGGCGCTCAAGATAATCCAACTTTATTTACGAAAGCGCATAATCGCCTTGCGCGCCGTAAACGTGGTGCCTATGGTAAGGAGGCAAAGAAAAGAACATAGCATTTGCGGATGCGGATACATTGTAATCAGGTAGTGTTTACAGGCGCTTAGAAGCAAGATGAAAGCAGGATCCTTGCAGGAGATTGGAGACGAGGCATGCTGGAGCTACAAGCAAGATATTTACCTATTGAAGATTATGCCATTATCGGCGACCTGCATACAGTGGCCCTGGTTGGGAAGAATGGCTCGATTGACTGGTGTTGCCTGCCGCGTTTCGACGCGCCAAGCGTCTTTGGTGCGCTCCTGGACGCAAATAAAGGCGGCTTCTTTCAGATCGCGCCCACACCAAGGAACGATTTGCGCTGTTCGCAGATGTACCTGCCCGAAACCAACGTCTTACTCACGCGTTTTCTCTGTGTTGATGGTATTGGTGAGATTACTGATTTCATGCCCATCAAAGATGATGACGATTCCCATACCCTACCCCACCACATCATTCGCTCAGTTGAGGTCGCCAGGGGGAGCATGGAGTTTCACCTAACTTGTCGTCCAGCCTTCAACTATGCTCAGGACGAACATGATACCCATCTGACGGAGCAGGGAGCCGTCTTCCACAGCCAGGGTCTCCACCTTGGACTCTCTACCAATATCGCGCTCTATCCAGATGATCAGGGAGGTGTGCAGGCGCATTTTGTCTTACATGAAGGTGAGTCACTGCACTTTATGTTGGAGAGCACTACCGCGGGTGCTCAGGCTCCTGATCCCCTCTGCGAAGAGGGCTACCAGGAGATGTTTCATAACACCATGACCTTCTGGCGCCAATGGCTCAAGAAATGCCAGTATCGCGGGCGCTGGCGCGAGTATGTCGAGCGCTCGGCCTTGCTGCTAAAATTGCTGACATATGCCCCCACCGGAGCGATTGTGGCCGCACCCACCACCAGCCTGCCCGAGACTATAGGTGGAACACGCAACTGGGATTATCGCTTTACCTGGCTGCGCGATGCCGCCTTTAGCCTCTATAGCCTGCTCACTCTGGGCTTTACCCAGGAGGCGGAGCAGTTTATGAACTGGCTGGATGAGCGCTGTCACGAGCTACCAGATTGCGGCTCGCTCCAGCCTATGTACGGTATCGATGGCGAACATAATCTCAGCGAGAAAATTCTGCCTCATTTAGAGGGATATCGGGCCAGCGCGCCCGTCCGCATCGGCAATGGAGCCTATACCCAGATGCAGCTCGACGTATATGGTGAGATGCTGGACGCAATCTATATCTATAACCGTCACGAGGACATCTCATACGACCTCTGGGAGCATATGCGTAGCCTGCTGCACTGGCTTGAGGACCACTGGCAAGAGCCGGATGAAGGCATCTGGGAGGTGCGCGGTGGTCCCAAACACTTCGTCCACTCGCGCTTGATGAGTTGGGTGGCCTTCGACCGCGCGTTGCGCCTCGCCAGGCACCGGGGCCTGCCCGCTCCCTACGCCGAATGGATGCAGACAAGCACCCAGATCTATCAACAGATCATGGAGGAAGGCTGGAGCAATAAAGACCAGAGCTTTGTGCAATATTATGGCGGCGACGCCATCGACGCCAGCCTGCTCCTTATGGGCCTCGTCAAGTTCACGGGCGCCAACGAGCCACGTATGCTCTCAACTATCCGCCGCATACAACGTGATCTCGCCAAAAGCGCGCTCGTGAACCGCTATGACCCACAATGTGCCGCCAGTGATGGCATCGAAAGCACTGAGGGGACCTTCGGCGCCTGTAGCTTCTGGCTGGCAGAGAACCTGGCCCGCTCAGGCTGTCCCCGCGAGGGCAGACTACTGCTGGAGAAAATGCTCTCCTTCAGCAATCACGTTGGGCTCTTCGCCGAGGAGGTCGGCCTGGTTGGCGAGGCCCTGGGCAATTATCCTCAGGCCTTTACGCACCTGGCCATGATCACCGCCTGCGTCAACATCGATCGCGCCCTCGATGGCAATCTAGATCATAGCCCACTCTAATCGGCCTGGCTTCTAGGAGGTCGCATATGATGCCTGGTCAGGCTATGCGGGTCGTACTCCGCCGTGCCATGTGGATCGACATGGATCTGGACAGTTGCCAGGCGCGGTTGTGTGTGAAAGAGCGCATGCCGCACCTCCTCGGCGATATCATGGCTCTGGCGAATGCTCAAATTCTCATCGACCTCAATATGCATATCGGCCTCCAGAGCACGTCCTAGCCAGCGCGCACGCAGCTCTGGTACATCGAGTACGCCGGGAATCGCTCGCGCCGCCCGCTCCAGGCTATCTATTACCTGCGGGTCAACCGCGTCCATCAGGCGATGCCACATCACCAGGGCCGTATCCTTGACGATAAAGAGAATCGCCAGCGTGATTAGCAGGCCAATGGCCGGGTCCACCAGGGGAAAACCTAGCAGAGAGCCAGCGGCACCAATGAGGACTGCGAGCGAGGTCAGGCCGTCCGCCTGAGCGTGTTTGCCATCCGCCACCAGGGCGGCTGAGCCGATCTCTTTACCAACGCGAATGCGAAAGATGGCCACACCCTCGTTCCCCGCGAAGCCGACAATAGCCGCCAGCATGACCCACCAGGCATAATGCAGCGACTCAGGGTGCAGAAACTTCGTGATACTTTCATAGCCTGCCAGGAGCGCGCTCAGGAAGATCATCAGCACGATTACCACCCCGGCTAGGTCCTCAAGTCGGCCATAGCCATAGGTGTAGCGCCGATTCGCCGCGCGCCGACTGAACGCAAAGGCGATCCAGAGCGGCACCGCCGTCAGGGCATCCGAGAAATTATGAATGGTATCCGCAAGCAGGCCGACGCTTCCACTCAGCATGGCAATCACAAGCTGAAAGAGCGCCGTAACCCCCAGGCCTAATAAAGAGATCTTCAGCGCCCAGATACCCCGGTCACTACTCTCCAACGCGGTATCCACAGATGCCTCGGCATGACTATGGCCATGCACGAAGGGCAGCGCCTCCAACAACCAGCCCCAGCGCCCATGACCATGCTCGCGATCATGCTCATGCTCATGCTCGTGCTCATGCTCATGGGCATGGTCGTGGGCGTGATGCTCATGCGCTTTATGCTTCTCATGCTCATACACATCAGACGTATGTCTATGCTTATGCTGGTCAAACATAGGGCCAGGAGCCTGCCCTGGCACATGGTCAGCATCTTCCATATTTCCTCTCAACTTCCATAACGCTCTATTGCTGGAAAAACGCATACAGGTAGAGTCAAACCATAAACTTAGCAGAGTGTAGAATGCGCTCTCTCCAGTATAAAACGCACGGCATCCTGGCGACAAATCTCGCCGGGTAAGAGGGGATGCTACACTATTATCCTTTCAGTCCTGTCGTGTTTACTCCTTGGATTAAGAGACGCTGGAAAATCAGGAAGAAGCCGAAAATGGGTAACAGAGATAGCACAGACATGGCAAAAAGTTGCCCATAGGCTGAATTTCCTGTACTATCCACAAATTGACTCAGTGCAACTGGAATAGTGAACGTTGCTTCGTCACTGAGGTAGATCAACTGGCTAAAAAAGTCGTTCCATGTCCAGATAAATGTAAAGATGGCTGTAGTTACCAGCGCGGGCAACGCTAACGGCAGGATGATGCGCCAGTAGAAGCTAAAGTGGCTACAGCCATCTATCCTGGCAGCATCATCCAGTTCTGTCGGAATACCACGAATAAACTGGATCATCAGGAAGATAAAAAATGTATCTGTGGCGAAAAGCTTGGGCGCGATCAATGGAAGAAACGTACCTATCCATCCTAGCTCTTTGAAGAGAATATATTGTGGCACAATGAGTACGTGCGCTGGCAGCAAGATTCCTCCCAGCATCAAAACAAACCAGAAGGGTTTATATTTGAAACGCAGGCGGGCAAAGGCATAGGCAGCCAGCGAACAGGAAAAGATATTACCAACGACTGCGCCAAGGCAGACTGTCAGGGAACTGAGAAAGAAGCGGGTGAAAGGGTAGTCAAGGGCATTCCAGCCCTCAGCATAATTCCCTAGTGTCCACTGCGTCGGCACCAGGCCTGGGCTTGAGAAAATCAGATCCTCTGGTTTAAACGAAGAGCTGAACAACCAGAGCAAAGGATAGATCATAACCAATGCGCCACCTAGCACGAGCACATACAGCAGGAAGCGCGTAAATTTTTTCGCGAACCAGCGCGTGTTAGTCCTGGCTTTGCCGGTTCTGGATAGAGATGTGATCATCACTTATCTCCCCTCTCATCCTGATAGAATACCCAGTAACGCGAGGTCAGGAACGCGATCGCGGTAAAACATGCTACCGCGATCAACAAAACCCATGCCATTGCCGAAGCGTAGCCCATCTTCAGATTGGCGAACCCTTCCTGGTAGAGGTAAAGCGTATAGAAGAGGGTAGAGTTCACCGGGCCTCCGGTGCCGCCACTGACCACATAAGACGGCGTAAATGCCTGGAACGCGCCTATCATCTGCAAGATCAGGTTAAAGAACAACAGGGGCGTAATCAAGGGCAGCGTAATTGACAAAAAGTTTTTCAATGGCCCTGCGCCATCGGTTGAGGCTGCTTCATAGTATTCCTGGGGAATCTGTTGTAGCCCAGCAAGAAAAATGAGCATTGGGGAGCCAAATTGCCACACAGCCAGAATGACCAGTGTGTACAGGGCAGTGTCGGGTGTAGAAACCCAGCTCGTGGTAGCATGAATACCAATGAGATTGAGCGCCTGATTCACAACGCCATCTGCGTCAAAGATCTGCCTCCAGAGCAGGGCAATAGCCACACTACTGCCCAACAGGGAAGGCACGTAGTAGATTGCCCGGAAGAGCCCCAGCCCGATCAGCCCTCGCTTGAGCAGAAGCGCGACGCCCAGCGCTAAAGCGAGCTTGAGTGGTACAGAGAGCACCACATAGACAAGCGTTACTCTGACTGCATCCCACCATTGTGGATCCTGGAACATCGTCAGGTAATTTTGTAAGCCAATCCAGCTGGGTGTTCCAATCAGATTGTAATTGGTAAACGAGAGATATAACGAGGCGATAACTGGTCCCGCTGTGAAGATGAAGATACCCACGAACCAGGGGAGAAGAAAGAGGTAGCCGGCGGCATTCTCTTTCTTCTCATGAGAGTGAAGTGCTCGCGGACGTTTCCGGATGGGGAGCTTCTCACGTACCTCGCGCGTTATGCCCTCAATAGGAGTAAGAGCCATCGAACCACCTCCATATTTCAGAGCTAAGAGACCGCTTTCACCGCTTCCTGGTAGAAAGAATTGGCTCCAGCCATGATCGACTGTTTCCCGAAGCCTACTGCCTGAGACGCATTGCTAAGCGCCGTTGAGACTTTGCCTGCTCCAGAGGGGTCCAGCACGGTTCTGGGACTAGCCGTGTTATTGCTCGCCATCAAGTCTGAGTACGCCAGAACGGCTTTATCTCCAGCTTTCAGTGTAGGCTGAAGCGCGGCACGCGCACGCGCACTCCCTGGTACACCACGGTCCAGGCCGATAGCTTTGGCGCCTTTAGGATCTGTTATCAGGAAATTGATAAAGGTAGCAGCATCTTTGGCATATTTCGATTTTGCTCCAATGCTCATCAACATTGAGGGTTTGAGATAGTTACCAGGTCCAGGACCTGTGGGAACCGTCTGGAGGGCCAGTGTATGCTTCGTCAGGGCTTGAAAGCTGCCGAACTGGTTTGAATGTCCCGTCGCGAAGGCCGTTTTGCCAGCGGCGAGCAGGGAGGTATTAGGCCCACTGCCAGTAACCGTTGCCTGAGTTTGAGCGGGAACACAGGCACCAGATTTGCGCATGCCGTCCCAATAGCTAAACCAGGAGGCGATATCATCGACGGTGAACATGATTTTGCCATCCGTCGTCCATAGTTCCTTGCCTCGCTGGCGCACCCAAATTTCAAACATATCTATCGCTCCACTGGCATCGGGAGACCCATAGACACCCTTAGATTTAAGGGCACTGGAGATATTACCTGCATACGTTGCGAATTCGTTCCATGTCCAACTTGTGGGAGGCGTGCCAAGCCCCGCTTCCTGAATGAGCGTGGCATCGTAAATCATACACTCGTAGTTGCCACCCAACGAGATACCATACAACACGCCGTTGTCTTCACTGTTCTTCAACATACCCTGATCAAAATCTGAGAGATCGATGGTCTTGTCATTGACGAATGGCGTTAGATCCAGCAATTCATGTTCTTGGACGTATCGCGCGACGTATGACATGTCCATCTGAATCAGGTCCGGGATGCCGCCGCTGGCAATCTGGGTATTCAACTTATTGAAATAGACGCTAAAGTCGGCGAACCAGGAATGAATGGTAATGTTGGAGTGTGCTTGCTGAAAAGCTTTGATCGCGTTCTGGGTTAACTTATTGCGTGATGCTGGCCCCCAGAAAGAGAGTTGAAGGGTTTCGTTAGCCGCTGTGCCGGTATCGCTACCGCAACCGACCAGGTCTAGCAGGGTCACACCCGCCAGGCTACTCAGTCCGACCTGGCATACGCGCCTTCGCGTATAAGTAATCCTACTACTCATGTAACTGGACCTCCTTGTTTCGACATGAAGCGTTTCATACATTCCGATAATAGGACAAGCGCATGACGATAACTAGTCTGCCTGCCTCCATTGCAAGCAAGTGGGAAAGAGCATCCAAAGTATCAAAGCAAATAGTGGAACAACCTCTTCTTGAGAAGAGAGACATTCTCTCTCCAATGAACAAAGTACGAGTGGGAACTGTACGTTACTGTACGTATGTAGTATCAATAGCAAGCTTGCGTGTGCTTTTTCGTACCACCAGATCCGGTAATAAGATACGCTGATGCAGTTTCATCTCCGAATCGTTTAAGATCTCAACAAGATATTTGATGGCCATACTATCCTGCTCTCTAAAGGCAAAGTTAATTGTCGTCAGCGGCGGTTCAGTAAAGGAGGCCAATTCCGCGTTATCAAAGCTAAGTACTGAGACATCGTTTGGAATATGCAAGCCATGCTCATGGAGAGCATGCATCGCCCCCAACGCCATCGTATCTGAACCAACCAGCACAGCTGTAAAAGGCTGGTGTGTCGCTAGAATGCGCTCCATAGCTTCATACCCACTACGAAACGTATAATGTGCTTCGTGCGCAGGTCCCGGCTCCAGACCATGCTGGCGCAATGTTTCTTTCCAGGTAGTATAGCGCAACTGCCCATTGATCAGATTGATGGAGGGCGGAATGGCCGCAATCTGGCGATGTCCAAGTTCAATCAAATACTCCACGGCCATACGCGTCGCGTACACCTGGTCAAAGCCGACCCATGCAAGACGGGAAGTCGGCACGTAGTCGCGGCGCACCAGGGGGAGCCCATTGCATAACTCCAGCAACTTTTCATCGGAAATATGAAGAGCAGGAGCATACATCACTACTCCATCTACCAACCTCGCCGCGGCGTTATCCAACGCCATCCCCAGTTCATCCGAGCTGGTCATAGTCACAAGCAGGTTGTAGCCAGCATCCCTAGCCGCCAACGCCATACTCCTGATGGAGTCAGCGAAGTGACCACCCTGCATAATGTCAACAATAATCAACTCCAGAATCTGCGAGCGATTGGTGTTAAGCATCTGCGCAACTTTATTGGGGACAAAATCCAATTCTTGCATTGCCAGCAGGACACGCTTGCGCGTCTCCTCTGCAACATTATTGTTCCCATTCAAAACACGCGAAACTGTCTGATAGGAAATACCTGCCTGCCGTGCAACATCACGAATGGTAGTCTTCTTTTTTTTCTGGGCCATGACAGGCTCTTTCCCCATCTCTCGTGCTCACTTGATATGTCCAATGCTGCAATCATATTGTGACCGTTCACAGTATAGCCAATTTTAGATGAAGCTGTCAATAGGTGAGCTATTGATATTGAACCCTAAAAATGCATTAAGCGAAGCCATTATTACTCTTAACGCTTTCTTCTCTTAAATAGTTACGTGTGTTGTTGCATAGAAAGAGCATTACATGCTCTTTCTATGGCCCCTTTAGCGAGGATTTTTGAGAGGTTGATCCACTACGGCTTGATTTATCCGGCAAAATAGTGCATATAATAGTTGTGATCGGTCACAAATTATGCCACCAACAGGACAAAGAAGGCGAAGGGACGGAGCAAGCATGGAGAAGAAACGTTATGCGCTGGTTGGGACGGGGGCGCGCGCCCGCATGTTTATTGACGCGCTCATCACTACATATCGCGACGTGGCGGAACTGGTCGCGTTCTGCGATTTGAGCCAGGTCCGCATGGATTGGTATAACCAGCACTTACAAACGCTGGCGGGATTGCCGCCTCTACCAACCTATCATGCCGAACAATTTGACGAGATGATTGCCGAAACCCATCCCGATACAGTAATCGTCACGACTATAGATGCCACACATCATCTCTATATCATACGCGCCATGGAATTAGGTTGTGATGTCATCACGGAAAAACCTATGACTACAAGCGCGGAAAAAATGCGAGCTATCTTCCAGACAATTGAACGCACTGGCCGCTCACTACGAGTGAGTTTTAATTATCGCTATGCCCCAGCCTATACGCGCTTTCGCGAATTGGTGATGCAGGGTGCGGTGGGGAAACCGCTGGCAGTCGATTTCTCCTGGATACTGGATACCAATCATGGCGCAGATTACTTTCGCCGCTGGCATCGCGAAAAACAGCACAGTGGCGGTCTGCTTGTTCATAAGGCTACACACCATTTTGACCTTGTCAATTGGTGGATTGCTTCATACCCTCACCAGGTCTTTGCGCTGGGCGATCTCAGCTTCTATGGCAAGAAAAACGCCGAAGCCCGCGGCGAACAGTATGCGTATGAGCGCTACACTGGCGTCCCGGAGGCTGACAATGATCCTTTTGCGCTGACGTTGGAGAACAATGAGATGTTTCGTGGCCTCTACCAGGCTGCTGAAAATGAGACGGGCTATTTACGAGATCGTAATGTATTTGGAGAGCCAATTACGATTGAAGATACCATGTGTGTGACAGCGCGTTATCGCAATGGCGTGCTGCTGTCCTACTGCCTGGTTACCTACGCGCCCTGGGAAGGTCTGCGCGTGGCGATTACTGGCACCAAGGGCCGGATTGAGATGGATATTGTCGAGAATGTCAATCATCTCCAAGGGAATGGAGAGGCCAGAATGAACGCCAGCAAAGGGCCTTTCAAATCCGCACGTATCCGTGCGTACCCAATGTTCGCTCTCCCATACGATGTTGAAGTTCCAACGGGAGACGGAGGGCATGGCGGCGCCGATCCCATTTTGCTAGAGCAACTCTTCTCGCCCACTCCGCCAGCTGATCCCTTCAATCGAGCAGCCTCACATATCGATGGTGCCGCTTCAATCCTGGTTGGCATCGCTTCCAATGAGTCAATGCGCACTGGCAAGATGGTCGTCGTTGATGACCTGTTTGTGCTCCCGGACAAAACAGCAGATGAGAGAGACAAGTGAGGGGGATACCTGGCACTTTACTGGTCATAACACGTCTGCTGATTGAGATAGCGCGCTTGAAATAGCCTTTGACCTGGCCTATCGCGAGTAACTGAACACTACACCTCAATAGGACCAATTTCGGCAGTCGTTCGTTGGGCGATGAGATATTCTAGCATGAGTATTGAAAGAGAGGAGCTACTTTTGCGGCTAAGTATTGTAACAGATGAGATTTCTCAGGATCTTAAGCACGCGCTTCACGTTTGTCGCGATCTCCAGGTCGATACGGTCGAACTACGCAAGGTTGAGGGCAAAGATATAGTCCTCCATGATACGGCCAGCCTGATGCGCATTCAATCTCTCTTACGCGATCAAG
The DNA here is from genome assembly GCF_016587395.1 of Ktedonobacter sp. SOSP1-52. NCBI lineage: Bacteria > Bacillati > Chloroflexota > Ktedonobacteria > Ktedonobacterales > Ktedonobacteraceae > Ktedonobacter > Ktedonobacter sp. SOSP1-52. The sequence goes on along the minus strand of NZ_BNJH01000006.1, from coordinate 193,092 downwards.
GCTTTCGTGTATGTTCAATTGCTTCACCTTTCCTGAAATGCCCCCTCTGGAGTGAGCTAGCTCTTACAGCACGCACGAAGGAGCAGGAGCGAGAATGGGATTTATTGCAGCGCTCATTTGAGGTCGCCGCCCTGTTTGGGGCTCCACTGGTACGAACCTTCTCCTTCCTGCGCATACCCGATCCAACAACCATACGCCCAGTTCTCCTGGAAGTGATCGCTGAGGCTGCTCGCCTCACAGAAGAAGCTGGCTTGAAGCTTGTACTAGAGAATGAACATGCCTGTAATATTGCGACAGGAGAGGAAGCTGGCTGGCTACTTCAGCGCCTTCCCGCAGACGCATTTGGTGTCATTTGGGATCCCGGCAACGAGGCGTATGTTGGTTCAAGCCCTTTTCCAGCTGGCTACCAGCATGTGCGAGGACGTGTTCTGCATATGCATGTAAAAGATGCTACCTATCCCCTGGATGCGCCCCAGCAGAGGCGTTTCGTCAAGATGGGCACTGGCTCCATCGATTATGTAGGCCAATTCCGTGCGCTTGCTGAGGATGGATACACCGGGATTATTTCGCTTGAAACCCACTATATTCACCCTAACGGTGGACGTGAGCAGGCAACTCGTGAGTCCTTTGCCGCCCTGTACCAGATGCTACAAGAGGCGGAAGTGACACTCAACTAACACAATATATCAAGGTTTCTCTGTATCCTCCATTTACCCCCTCAATCGAGAGAAACTAAGAGGTCAGAGACAAAGGAGAAGCTCTCTAGAGAGCTTCTTTCATGCAAGAAAGGCAGAAAAAACAATGAAAGCATCGCAGGTACAGAGTTTGCGGCACGCCATCATTGGCGTAGGTGCGGGCATTTTGAATGGCCACCGATCAGCCCTGGCGTTACCAATAGTTGATCTTGTCGCCGCGTCAGATATCAATACAACAATAGGTCAGCAGCGCGCCGACGAATTACAATGCGCCTTTTATGCAGATTACCGGCAGATGCTGGCCGAGACGCAACCAGACGTTGCCGTCATCCTTACTCCTCCTTTTCTGCATGCCTCCATGGTCATAGAGAGTTTGCGAGCAGGCTGTCATGTGCTGGTTGAGAAACCCATGGCGCTTCAGGTGGCGGAGGCCGACGAGATGATCGCGACCGCGCATCGGTACAAACGTGTGCTTGGCGTCGTATTTCAGCAACGCTATCGCCCCGAGATCATGGCCGCGCGCAAGCTGCTGCAGGAGGGTGTTCTGGGCAAGATCCAACGCGTTGAGTTGATGGCGGTGTGGACACGGCCATCCTTCTACTATCAAATGGCACCCTGGCGAGCTACCTGGTCAGGAGAAGGAGGAGGAATTGTCACCAACCAGGCATCACATAATCTCGACCTGCTTTGCCATTTGCTCGGCTCCCCCAGGCGCATCTTGGCCTGGACGCGTAACTTGCTGCACCAGATCGAAACTGAGGATACAGTCCAGGCAATGCTAGAATGGCAGGATGGAGCTTTAGGCATGGTGCACATCAGCTCAGCGGAGGCCGATGATCCTGAGCATCTGAAGATCATAGGGACCCGCGGCTCGCTGGAAATTGGTCGTGACAAGCTGCTGGCCCGCACGCTAGACCTCGACATGAGCGAATATGCGCTTACCAGCCGCGAGCCCTATGCCCAACCTGTACATCATCCATATGCTATTACGTTGGAACAAGGGCAAGGCAATCACATAGCTGTCTATCGCGACTTCCACGATGCTCTTCTCCACGGGAGTAGCGACTATGCCGATGGCGTACAGGCATGCCAGGAACTGGAACTGGCAAATGCAATGATCTATTCAAGCCACTGCCACTGCGAGGTCGAATTGCCGCTCAATCGTCAACACTATTCGTCCCTGCTCAAGGATTTGCAGGCGCAATAATCATAATCCACCTTTGCGCAAAACTCGTTGCAAGAGGAAAAAATCATGTTCTAGTTTCATCTTCTTTTTGACAGAGGTTCAACGCCCCTCCAGAAAAACACTCAACTAGCTGGAGATGGCTATTACCAACTAGCCAGGACTAATATAGGGTGAAACGCCCTGAAATTGACATCCCGTTTTACCACTCTTATACTACATTTGATGCGCATAGCTCCTGATAAGAGGAAGTAAAAATTCCTTGCGCAAATATACTCTATTTTTAGGAGATGATAGTTGAAGCGCAAACGGTTCTTACTAACAAGCGGGATCATCCTACTCTTCTGTCTACTAGGCGTCCTCCTGGCCATATTTTTTAATCCACAGGCACCTACAGCCAGGCAGGCTACCGTTATGATTAATCCCGCGCCTAAAGTCATCCCCAGTTTGCGCGAGTGGCGGGGTAGTGTGGGGGAATTCGAACTACCAGTCCTGGCGCATATTGTTATTGATACACGCTATGAAACGCAGTTGAAAGAGGCGGCCAGCACCTTTCAAAATGACCTGCGCATAGTCGCAAAGCGCAACGTCTCTATTTCTACAGCTCCTAATGCCAGTCCGGGCGATCTCTTCCTGACGCTGGGGGCCACCGATCGCGCCATCGGTGATGAGGGCTACCTGCTCACAATCGAGGATAGCGTCATCATCGATGCCCGCACCAGCAAGGGCGCCTTCTATGGCACACGGAGCCTGCTCCAGATCCTCACGCAAGATGACGCCAAATCTCACATCCCCAGGGGCCTGGCCAGGGATTATTCCAGTTATCCTATGCGCGGCTTTATGCTGGACGTTGGACGCAAATTCATACCCTTAAACATCCTCAAGGACTATGTGAAGCTGCTCGCCTGGTACAAAATGGATGATTTTCATCTGCACCTCAACGATAACCAGTCTGGCGTCGGCAGTGAGGATGGGTGGGAGGCAAAGTACTCCGCCTTTCGCCTCAAGAGCGACAAGTTTCAGGGGCTGGCGGCAACCGATGGGGCCTATAGCAAGCAAGATATGCGCGAGCTACAGGACCTGGCCCGTGCCTATGGCGTAACGATCACACCTGAGATCGACGCGCCCGCGCATGCCCTGGCATTCACTAAGTACCGGCCTGACCTGGCAAGCAGCAAATATGACAAAGACTTCCTGGATCTAAGCAATCCCAAAACCTATACTTTTATGGACTCCGTCTGGGACGAGTTCCTGCCCTGGTTCGATACTGGTGAGTTTCACATCGGCGTCGACGAGTACGCGGTGAGCGACGCCGATAACTACCGGCGCTACATCAATCACTATATCGCCTACTTGAAACAGCACGGCAAGAAGGCTCGCATCTGGGGCAGCCTCTCAGAGATGAAGAGCTCGGTCCCGGTCGATAGTGATGCCACGCTGGAGGTCTGGAATAACCAGTGGTCGAACCCCATTGATATGAAAAAGATGGGCTTTCGTATCATCAACGCCAACGATCAGAATCTCTATATCGTGCCTGGAGTCACCTACTATCACGACTACCTGGATACCCAGTTGCTCTACAACAAATGGGAGCCATACATCTTTGACCTGAGCAACCCCAAACTCAACTATGCACCGGGCGACCCACAACTTGAAGGCGCCATTTTCGCCGAATGGAACGATAGGCTGGGGGGAGCCGTCGACGAAGCTGGACTACACGAACGCATCAAGCCCGCCGTCCAGGCCTTGAGCGAGAAAATGTGGGGCAGCACGCAGAACCGCCTGGGATACGATCAATTCAAAACTCTAGCGGGTATTATCGGCGACGCGCCCGGAACCCAGCTACCACCAATCACGCCCCCACCTCCCCTGCAGGTCCCACCGCATACCGATGCCCCGACCCAGCCAGAGATGTCCATGCTAACGCCAGATCCTGACAGATTCAGGCGAGCCGCGAAGCGCTAATGTTTTGAGTATTATGATGGTCTGGCTCCGCCAGACCATCATAATACTCAAAACACTTTTTCCCTCTAAAAATTTTCTCAAAATTCTGGTCGCTGGCGCTAAATCTCTTTCTATGAGCGATCACGTATGCTATATTCAGCGTACAATTGATGCTCTATTAAGAAAGCTTAAGCTTACATATGGATAACCCCGATAAACTCTTTAATAGGGTAACATACATCGGTAAAGACGGTGCGGAGATACAAGCAGATGACTACGATCTGCAGACGCCTGTAGGCGAGGAACGACGAGGCGGGCGCCTGGGGGATATGCGCTATGTTATTATTCGTCCAGAGAATCCCCCTCTGCGTCGCGTCGGGAGTGGTATGCTAGAGGCCACTGAGGCTGCGGAGGTTCCCGAGGGTCGCCTATCCCAAGCGGCCTACTGGACCAAACGCGCCCTGATTGGTGTCCCCCTGGCCAGCGCTAAGGCGGAGCATGAACGCCTGAGCAAATTTAAAGCCCTGCCTCTCCTCTCTTCTGACGCCATCTCCTCAGTTGCCTTCGCCACCGAGGCCATATTGATCAACCTGGCGGCCGCCGGACCTGCTCACCTGGGCCTGACCCTGCCTATCAGCCTGGTCATTATCCTACTTCTCTGCATCGTCACCATCTCATACCGCCAGACTATTCCTGCTTATCCCAATGGCGGCGGCTCCTATACCGTGGCGCGCGAGAATCTGGGCAAGCTTCCCGGACTGGTCGCCGCCGCCGCGCTCCTCATCGATTATGTGCTCAACGTCGCCGTCTGTATCTCAGCTGGCGTCCTGAACATGGTCTCGCTTTTTCCAGAACTACATGGCTCAATTGTGCTCCTCGACATCGCGCTCGTGGTACTCATCACACTGCTTAACCTGCGAGGCGTGCGCGAGTCCGGCTCTATCTTTGCCTTCCCTACCTACTTCTTTGTCATCAACGCCGCCCTGCTCATAGGCGTTGGCCTCTTCAAGGCCTATGTCACTCATCACCAACCTATCATTGGCACTTTTGCACCAATGAAAGACACAGTTTTCGAACCCCTCACAGTCTTGCTCGTACTGCGCGCCTTCGCAACTGGCTGTTCAGCGATGACGGGCGTAGAGGCGATCTCCAACGGCGTCCCTATCTTTAAGAAGCCAGAGACACGTAATGCCTCGACGACCCTGACTATCATGGCCTTTATTCTGGGAACACTCTTCCTGGGCATTACGCTGCTGGCAATGACCTATGGCATTGAGGCTCATCCCTCCGGCAACCCTACCGTGGTAGCGCAGATCGCCCTGAAGGTCTACAGCAATTCTGGCCCGTTTATCGTCCTCTTTCCCATTTTTCAGCTCGCAGTGCTGGGTATTCTGGCCCTCTCGGCGGAGACAAGCTACGCTGATTTTCCACGCCTGGCCTCGCTCCTCGCGCACGATGGCTTCCTCCCCAGACAGTTCTCATTCCGTGGGGACCGCCTGGCATTCTCAGTCGGCATTATCGCTCTGGCCGTCATGTCCTGCATCCTGCTCATAGTCTTTGAAGGGAGCACCGATGCCCTGATCAATCTCTTCGCAGTTGGCGTCTTTATCGCCTTCACACTCTCGCAGGCAGGTATGGTCATGCATTGGTGGCACCTGCGTGGGACCGTTAAGAACTGGCGCAGGAGCATCATGATTAATGGCCTGGGCGCTAGCACGACCGCGATTGTGGCTATGATCATCGCCGCTATGAAGTTTGTGGAGGGGGCCTGGATCGTTATCTTGCTGATACCTTTACTAGTGCTAATGTTTCTAAGTATCGAGCACCACTACCACATCTTCGAAAGCGAGCGCACCACCGACGTTCCCGCGCAGCCACAACAGATCAAGCACCGCGTCATCATTCCCATTGACCGGCTCGACCGCGTCACCATTCAAAGCCTCTCCTATGCGCGCTCCATTACACGCCATGTGACCGCCGTCCATGTCGTCGTCAATGAGGAGAGCGCACTCAAGATACGCCAGGACTGGATGAAGTGGCAGCAGTATATTGGTGAGGACGAGGAGACGCGCCTGCTACTGATAGAATCTCCCTATCGCTCACTCTTTCGCCCATTGCTGGCCTACATTGATACGATACGCAAGCGTCATCCCGATGAAACCCTCTCAGTAATTCTGCCAGAGTTTGTCGTCGCACACTGGTGGGAGTATTTTCTGCATAACCAGACAGTGTTACGCCTGAAGGCTAAACTCCTGTTCTGCCCGGGCATCGTTGTGATCAATCTGCCACAGCACATTCGTGGCAAACAGCCTGCACTTAGACCGCTTCCCTGGTAAAATAGAGACAATGCCAATCCGGGCATAATAATCAGTATAAAATACGGAGTAGTCCCTGCATGTATGATATACTCTGGCTTCTATTGCGCATCCTGGTCTTTCTACTAGGGGCAACAAGCGTCATTGCCGCGGCACTTTCCGCGATACGCACCTTTGTGCTACCGCGTAGCGCCTCCGATGTGTTCAGCCGCAGTGTCTTTCTCGCTGTGCGCATGTTTTTTGAAATACGCAAACGGCGCACTACCACCTATGAGCAACGCGATCAAATTATGGAGCTGTACGCCCCTATGAGCCTGTTAGCCCTCCTGGTTACCTGGCTCCTCTGCATCCAGCTGGGCTATACTGCTATGTTCTGGGGATTGAACAATGGCTCCCTTTACCGGGCATTTGAGGTTAGTGGCTCCTCGCTCTTTACTCTGGGGATAGCCTTTGTCGATACCTTTCCCGACACCCTCCTGACCTTCTCGGAAGCCGCTATAGGCCTGCTACTCGTTGCATTATTAATCTCCTATCTACCAACCATCTATACCTCGTTCTCACGTCGCGAAGAGGCCGTGACACTGCTAGAGACGCGCGCTGGCTCGCCACCTTCGGCGGTCGAGCTAATCAAACGCTACTACCGCATTGGTGGCCTGGAACAACTCACAGAGGTCTGGCGTAGCTGGGAGAAATGGTTTGCTGAAATTGAAGAGAGCCACACCTCACTGGGTTCGCTCACCTTCTTCCGCTCACCTCAACCGCAGCGCTCATGGGTGACTGCCGCGGGTGCTATCCTGGATACCGCCTCGCTGATCAATGCGGCTCTGGATATTCCGCACGATCCCCAGGCGGATCTCTGTATTCGTGCTGGCTATCTCTGCCTACGCTATGTCTCAAGCTTCTTCAAAATGCCCTTTGATCCTAATCCCGCGCCAACCGATCCTATCAGTATCTCTCAGGTAGAGTTTAATCTCGCCTACGACGAACTCGCCGCAGAAGGTGTGCCGATGAAGCCGGATCGCGAGCAGGCCTGGCGCGACTTCGCCGGTTGGCGTGTCAACTACGATACGCCCCTTCTGGCCCTGGCGGAGCTAACCGACGCACCGCGCGCCCCCTGGGTCTCCGACCGCTTCCTGATTCATCCCCCTCGTCTGCTAGTTCGCTACCGCAGGTAAAATGGCCCCCGCTCATGCAGGAGGGCACGATAGTGCTTGTAAACGGCGCGTTCAATGATTGTGCTGCTCAACGTTCGCGCCTTTTACCACTCTCATCGCTTGATAACGTGCAGGCGTGATCCCAAAGGTGGCTTTAAACATCCGACTGAAGTGCGCTTGATCAGCAAAACCAGCCTCTATAGAGACCTCGACCAGCGATCGGCCCTGGACGAGCTGTTCGCGAGCAAAGTCAAGACGCCGCATGAGCAAATAGCGGTAGGGACTGGTCCCACACATGATCCTAAACTGCCGGGCCAGATCGTAGCGGGTGAGTCCAGTCACTGCCTCCAATTCCAATGAGTGGACGACCCGCGTTTTCTGAGTGTCAAGATACTGGCGTGCTCGTTTCAGGGCAGCAACATCGAGATGACGAGGAAGAGGGACTTGCTTGCAACTCGGATCTGCCTCCATCAGCCCCTCTGCCAATTGCATAATGAGACTATCGATTGCCAGCGATTCGCGGGTGTCCTGAAAGGCATTGATGACTGCAGCAGACAATTTCTGATTCATTGTAACCGGCGTACATACAAATGGCAGCGAGCAGGTGTGAGTACACATGGTCTGAATCGCTTCAAAAATCAAAGCCGGTTCCACATACAGCTCGCGATATCCGAAGCCCTCTTCCGTGCCTGCATGCCCATCATGGACCTCATCGGGATGCAGCACCACTACCTGGCCTGGTGTGCTGATCTCAGAGTGGCCTCGGTAGTCGAAGGCCTGGATGCCAGCGGTCGTCAGGCTGATCGCATAGGTGTCGTGACGGTGCTTCTGATAGGCGCTCCCTTGAAACCATGCTTCTAAGAATTCTACTCCATATTCCGTCTCAGTACTCCGCATCCAATCCTGTGTGCACAATCGTTCAAGACCAATGCCGCTGGCTTTGCTATGCTTCTCAATCATAACAACTGACCTCAAGAATTCTAGTATGAGGAGGGATCTCAGTGATGACAGCCAGTCAAGGTATCACCTTTTTGCTCTTCGCCGTCGTTGCTGCTATTACGCCTGGACCCAGCAATCTCATCTTAACCTCGACAGGTGCCAACGTGGGGTTGCTTCGTGGGCTCCCCTGCCTGGGTGGGGTGGTAATTGGAATGGGGCTCATGATGTTCCTTGTTGCCTTCGGACTTGGAAACGTCGTTCTGGCAAGTCCGGGGCTCGTCCTGCTTCTCAAGTGGGGAGGCATTAGCTTTCTGCTCTGGCTGTCGTGGAAGATTGCCACGGCAGGTCGCAGTGACGCGACAACAGAGAAACAGCCTCTCGGTTTTTGGGGCGCAGTTGCTTTTCAATGGATCAACCCTAAGTCGTGGCTCGTCAGTATCAGCGCGGTTAGCGTCTACTTGCATCCTGTCGCAGGCACAGCATTCACCCAGGCGATAGGCTTTGGTCTGCTGTTTATCCTTGCCGCTCTGCCAAGTTGTTTCATCTGGCTGGCGTTTGGAGCAAGCGTACAGCGATTTCTGTCCACGAAACGAAGCGCAAGAATATTCAACGTTACAATGGGAGCCCTGCTCGCAGGATCTGTTCTTCTGTTCATCTGGTAGCTAAATAGTCCACTGCCTCTTTGCTCTCCTGCCGGGCGGAGGCATGTCCAGTTTATTCTGATTAATGGTGTGTTGAAGGATGGTGGCCCTGGGCCACCATCCTTCAACACACCATTACCCGGCGAGAAACACCGCACGTGCAAAAGAGGTTGCCTACTGGCTGGTGAAGCGGTCAATGGTCACGCGAATAACCTGATTATACTCCTGCCCCATCGACTCGGGAGTGAAACCTATTTCCTGCATTTCAGCGCCATATTTCGCCTTATAGGCGGGCAGGGTAGTGTCGGTCCGCTCTTCGTCACTTGAGAGCACACGCGCCTGGCCTTCAAGGATAATCACGTCGCCACCATCATCAGTATTGTCCAGGGCTAACACGACATTAGGATTCTGGGCAAGGTTGCGGATCTTCTGGTTATTCTTGCTAAAGATGAGGACTGATTCGCCCTCCCACAGGAACCAGACAGGCACGCTATGCGGGCGTCCATCGGGTCGCACCGTTGTAAACCAGGCAATCACCTCATTTGTCAAACGCTCTTTTGTGTGCTCTTTCAAGGTTTCAACAGAGAAACTCATCGTTCTACTCCTTTACCATAACCATTACTTATCATAACCATTACTTCTGCGATTCCTTTACAGGTGCATAGCCGATTAATGTCAGCAGCAGGAGCACCGGCGCGCTTCCCAGGAAGGCCAGGCCCGCCAGCAGGCCAAAGTGCGCCGCCAGCAGGCCCACGATAGCAGGTAGGGCGGCCTTAAGAGGCTCTCCAAAGCCAGTAATAGCTCGGACCAGGCTGGAACGCCCCGGCAACTGCGCATAAGTCTGAGCCTGAGCAATGGGATACCAGCCCGCAGCACCTAGCCCGACTATACCCAGGGCCAGGCCCGCCAGCCAGATGATATGCGTCGTCAACAGCAAGAGCATGCCAGCCAGGACAACTACAGCCATCCCGGCCAGCACGCGATGCGGCACCTGGCTGGCGATTCGGCGTAGCCACGGCTGACGATCCAGCAGCGCCAGGCCCAACAGACTGCTCATCAATGTACCTGTAAGTAGCCAGCCAATGGTCGTCTCGCTGGCATGGAGCGTATCGCGCAGGTAGAGCACTGCAAAGCCAAGCAAGACCTCATCCACCATATCTGGAATTAACGCGAGCAGCCCCCAGCGCAGTAGAGCAGGATTGCGCATAGCCTGGCTCAAAGCACTCCAGGTACTTACACGACCTTCTTCTGGGATGACGCCAGGCTCGGCGTGAACTATATCATCACTGCTAACGAATGACCCTTCAGCTTTTATTCCCACAGGTTCGCACCTGGGAAATGGCTGCGCGACCGTAAGCAGGAATAGAAGCGCCCATAAGCCAGCCGCGAGCCAGCAGATCTCGGGCCAGCCCTGCTGTAAGCTCACCAGGGCCGTTACCAGGAGCGGAGCCAGGATATCTCCCACGCTGGCAAGCAGGGTCCAACGCGTCATTATCGCTACACTCCTGGCCGGATCACTATCGATCAGTGTGGCCTCCGCCAGCCCCACAGCGGTTCCTACGGCGGGATAATAGAGCGCAAACACCACCAGCAGGACACCATAACTGGAGGCGAAAGCCGCCACGACAAAGCACAGGATCAAACACAGCAGCCCACCAAAAATCCACCAGCGCTTGGAGTGGCGGTCACTGAGCACATTGATAATCGGCTCCAGAACCATAGCTGAACAACTGCCAACGGCAAACAACAGGCCAATCTGTTCATAACTGAGTCCCAGGCGATCACGCAAGAGGGGCAGGCCAACAACGGGAAAACCTGAAACAATCTCGTCAAACAAACCATAGCTGAGCAGGGTCGCCTGCATGTAGGCAGCCGATATCCCCCGGGTAGCAGGCTGGCGAAAAACATTCTTGAAGTACATCACGCAAACTTCTCCTCCAACAAAAACTCTGAATAAAGAGCAAAATCTCATTCAGAGTGGGAGGAGCGCGCGCACAAAGGCCGCGACCAGCCATTGCCGCTCGCGACCAATCTTCACCCGTGAAAGAATTCGGGTTGCAAAACTGAAAGTTACCTGCGGGTTAGCAGGGGCTACGTGTGCTCATAGCGATGTTTACCTTATAGACAAACGTTGTTGCACACAGTATACCTCAAAAGCTGCATTCGCGCCTATAGCACCCCGTCTGTCTTGCAACTGATCAGCGACAAGATGCGTACTTGTTTTCAGTACACACATTCGTCGCATGTTTGAAGCGGCGCTAGCAGAGAAAGGATATGCTGTGTCCGAAAATCCATCGACTGCAACGACCCCTCGCCTGGAAGAGTTCACCACCTTTGTCCACCAGATGCTGAAGGAATGGCAGGTCCAGGGAACAGCCATCACGATTGTCAAAGATGGGCAGGTTATTTTCCAGCAAGCCTTCGGCAAGCGCGATACAAAACATGACCTGGATGTCACGCCTCAGACGCTCTTCCCCATTGCCTCATGTAGCAAGGCCTTCACGACGGCGGCTCTCGCGATCCTGGCCGATGAGGGACGCCTGGATTGGGATACACCGATTCGCACCTACATCCCTACCTTTCGCCTGGCTGATCCCTTTGCAAGCGAGCGCCTGACGGCTCGCGATCTGGTCTCGCATCGCTCCGGCCTGCCGCGCCATGACCTGGCATGGTATAACTCAACCGCCAGCCGGAAAGAACTTTTTGAGCGCCTGCCCTATCTGGAACCAACCAAAGACTTTCGTACCCTCTGGCAGTACCAGAACCTGATGTATATGGCTGCAGGCTACCTGATTGAGCAGATCACCGGGCAGACCTGGGAAGAGTTTGTACGTGTACGCATCTTCGAGCCGCTCAGCATGCGCCAGAGCAATTTCTCTATTGTGGAGACGAGCGAGCAGGCAGAAAACTTCTCCCATCCCTACAAGGAAAGCAAGGGCGAGGTCAACGAAATAGCTTTCTATGGAGCGCAGGGAGCCATTGGACCCGCGGGAGCCATCGTCTCTAATATCGAAGAGCTAAGCAACTGGCTTCAACTACACCTGAACAAGGGGCTTTACAACGACCAGCGCATCCTCTCTGAGAGCCAGGTAATACAGCTACATGCCCCTCAGATGGTCATCCCGGGCATGGACAACTATCCCGAACGCCCCTTTGCCAGCTACGCGCTGGGCTGGTTTGTACAGCCCTATCGTGGCTACCCCATGATCCATCACGGTGGCAATATTGACGGCTTTAGCTCCCTCGTTTCGCTCTTCCCCAGCCAGAATATTGGTATCGCCGTGCTGACAAATATGAGTGGCTCCCCTGTACCAACTCTCCTGACCTACGCGGCCTTTGAGCACCTGGTGGGCCTGGAGAGAGTGGACTGGCACGCACGCGCGCAGAAAACTCGTGAAGAATTCAAAGCAGCAGAGCAGCAAGGCCAGGAGCAGGACGCAGGCGAGCGCATACCAGACACTCAACCATCACACCGGCTTGAGGCGTATGTGGGAACCTATACGCATCCAGGCTATGGCACATTTGAAGTGACTCTGGACAGCGAGGAGCTATACGCCGAGTTTAACCAGATGAAAGCGCCGCTCAAGCATTACCATTACGATATCTTCTCCCTGGAGATCGAGCGTTTCGATATCAACCTCAAGGCCTCGTTCCAGGGCACTGTCCGTGGTGATATTGATATCCTCATCGTTCCGCTAGAGCCCACCGCCAACGATATCGTCTTCAAACGCAGCATCAACAAGCAGTTAACCGAGAAGAGCTTTTTGGAGCAATTTATCGGTGAATATAAGGTACTTGATACAGTTATGGTCGTCGTCCTCAAGGGTGAACAGACGCTCCAGGCGACTATCCCCGGCCAACCCGACTACGAACTCCTACCCTATAAAGAGACAGAGTTCCACGTCAAAGGCCTGTCAGGCATACGCATCAACTTTGTGTTGGATGTCGAAGGCCAGGTCATTGAAAGCAAGCTGACCCTCCCCTATGGCGTCTTCAATGCCAAAAAGAAGTAAATAAAGAGAGCACGTGAAGAGGACCCGGGTGGGCAAATTCCCACCCGGGTCCTCTTCACGCGCTCTCTTTATTGCTGGTAGCAATAAAGATTAAGGACTTTAGTCCCTATACAGATGGGCCTACACTGGAATAAAACATAGCGACACAGTGAGCAGGTAGAATCAACAATCAAGACTATAAGAAGGTGTGCGTATATAAGGAGTGCCACCAATGGAAACCAGCCCTACTCCGGCTCAACCGCATAACAGTCCTACACCTGAGCGCCACACAGACCAGGATCCCTTTCTGAGGCGCCTGGATATCGACGCAAACGTTCCTCTGAAAGCTACCCAGCCTGTTCATGCCTTGCGCCAGCTCCCAAAAACGCTTACTAAAAGAGACCTGCTAGTGTTCTCCTTGCTCACCGTCCTGATGTTTACACCCGTTAGCATAGCAGGCGGTGTAGGGTATGGTGCACTCATCTACTGGCTCCTGGCCTTCCTTATTGTCCTTCCTATCATCATTATCTCACGCTGGCTTTCGCTACGCGTTGCCAGTTATGGAGGACAGTATCGCTGGATTACGGCTCTGGGAGGACCACAATGGGGATCAATTACGGGACTTTTCTTCTGGCTCGCGGGACTCTTCGCCACTAGTGCCTCCCTCATAAGTAGTCTGGTAATATTCCAAATATTTGCTTCACCTCTATTTGCTACACCTGTTGAAGAGCTAGGGGGGGTGCTATGCCTCACAGCCATTGTGTTGGGACTCATATTTATTCCTCTGGGCAAACTCAAATATATTCTTGCAGGTATTCTCATCCTCAATATGCTTCAGATTCTTCTCCTGGGGCTGGCAGGCTATCTCTGGGTCCTCAATGGACATGCCCCGGCGACAAGCTCAGCTACCATACTGCCGGGGCCACAGCATATGGAATTTTTTAGTATCGCCATTTGGGGTCTGCTGGGAGGCGAAGCTCCATACATTATGACAAGCGAAATAAAAAATCAGCATCCTGATAGAGGCCGCAACGTAGGTAATTTTATCTGGAGGAGCTATGCCATCATCCTCCCGTTCTACCTGTTCTCAACACTAGGCGTTCTCTTATTCTTCGGGCAACAAAACAATCCTATTCCTATACAAACAGGTATTGCTGCGATTCAAAACACCTTCGGGCTAGCAATAAGTAAAGTTGTTCTCATTTTCTTTCTTATCGGTACGACCGGAAAGACTGTGCTGTTCATCACGATGTCCTCACGTCTCCTGTTTATGGCCGCCCGCGATGGGATGTTACCCGAAAGGCTAACGCGCATCAACCGCCAGGGCATTCCCTATATGAGTTTACTGGTTCAGGTAGGGATAACCGCGGCTTTTGTTCTCTTGATGGACTTGCTCCTAACAGGAATATCTGATTTTAATCCAATCAGCACGCAGCACGGTCTCCCTTTCTACCTTTTCCTACGTGCTATTACTACAATTATCTGGCTTTTGGCCGCCATCCAGGTCTTCGCCATGGTCATTCGTTATATTGTGCACTTAAAAAATCGTTCTCGCCATTCACGCTTAGAGGCCCATATTAGCGGACGTGAGGGTGCCTGGATTGTAGCTGTTTCATGCTTCGGCATTATCACAATGCTGATTGGCATCGTAGAGGTTATTGGCCATTCCTGGGCACCCACGATCTTTTCACAAATGCGCTGGAATTTTACCGTCGTCACCTTTACCCTCATCGCTATTGTCATTGGTTGGCTCTGTGCCGAGATACCACGGAAACATACCCTGCTGACGACGTTGCGCAAGGTCAATACACGTGAGCAGGCACTACGCAACCAGCTAGAGGAAGCATATCACGAACAACAGATTCTCGTTGCCCAGCAACAGGAGCTTCTCACAGCCGTGGATCAGCTTTATCGTGAAAACGCCCGCGCGGCAGTAACCGATCCCATCACTAGCCTGCCAAACCACCGGGCAGTCATCGCATACATTGACACAGCTCTACGCGAGGCTAATGAAACGCAGGAATCCATGGCCCTCCTCTTCGTGGATTTAGACCGCTTCAAGCTGATCAATGACAGCTGGGGGCACCCGGCAGGCGACGCTGTCCTGCACGAGGTTGGCATACGCCTGCAAGACACCGTTGGCATAACAAACTTTGTGGGCCGCTACGGCGGCGAAGAGTTTGCGGTCATACTGCGTCACAGTAACGTCTCTGAGGCCGTTCAGGTCGCTGAAAAAATTCGTCACAAGATCATGGAAAAACCCTTCATCTGGGATATCGACGAGAACGCAACACCGGTTGAGCTAACCATTACGGCGAGTATCGGTATCTCCATCTATCCCTATCATGGTGAAACACGCGAAGCTTTGCTTGAGCAGGCCGACCGCGCGATGTACCGCGCCAAGCATAGCGGTCGCAACCGCGTCTGCATCGTCTTCGCGGAAGAGCGCGCCCACCAGATCATTACCGTCTCGGGATTGGGCAGTTTCTCCTCTGAGGAGATCTGCACGGCACGCGCCCTCCTGGCTGCCATGCAAGCGTATGACAAAGAGACATATGAGCACGCGCAACGCATGGTTAACCTCTCGGAGGCCGTCGCCCGTCGTTTACGCTGTGGATCGGAAGAAATCCATAACGTGCGCCTCGCCGCCATGTTCCATGATATCGGCAAGGTCGCCGTTCCAGATAGCATTCTACACAAGCCAGGGCCGCTGAACACAGATGAATGGGAGGTTATTCGACGCCATCCGGACACCGGCAGACAGATCCTCTCACGCGCTGGTGGAACCTTCGCCATTGTCGCCTATATCATTGGCGCACACCATGAGCGCTGGGATGGCCAGGGCTATCCCGGTGGCCTGGCCGGCGAGCAGATTCCGCTGGCCGCGCGTATCCTCTCGGTTGTCGACGCCTATGATACCATGATCTCAGGGCGCATCTATCGCAACCCCATCAGCCATGAAGAGGCTTGCGCGGAACTCAAGCACTGTGCGGATTCCCAGTTTGATTCCACAGTCGTCGAAGCCTTTTTACAGGTCCTCCAACTGCCCGACGTCACAACCGAGGCCAGCGAACCCTTCCTCCCCAACACCTGGTCGAAGCCAAAACAGAATAGTAAGTCAGGGTATGGAATGAGGATGTAGTTGACGGGCGAAGCCCGTCAACTACATCCTCATTCCATACCCTGAACGTCGCAGGCGCGAAAAGGTCAGGCTTTGATGTGCACGGGGCGCAAACCAAATAACAGGACGCGCATAGGAATATCGCGCAAGAAGGGAATACTAAAGAAAACGCGCATCATCAGCGGAAGGCTGGGTGGCGTTCCCTCCTTTTCCAGGGGCTTCACCAGGCGCTTTTGCAACTTCTGCTGGTGATTTTGAATCAGCTTGACCGGTAGCATGCGAGCACGCTGAATCTGCTCCATATCCGCTGGCTGCACATTCTTAGCCTTCAGCTTATCACCCAGGATATTCGAGGCGGTCACCGCATCTTGGACCGCAAGGTTGATGCCCGCGCCCGCAATGGGAGACATGGCATGCGCGGAATCTCCAATCAGCAGCACACCCGGCGCATACCAGCGCTTGAGGCAGTAAGCCTGGATAGAGAAGACCGAGACCTGCTTCCAATCCTTAATCTCATTGACGCGCTCCTCAAACAGCGGCTCGATATTGGCAATCGAGCGACGCAACGCCTCCAGACCCCGCTCATGCACACGAGCATAGCCCCCCTTAGGAATAGGATATCCAAGCTGCCAGACATCTGGGCGCGGCGAGACCGAGAGAATTCCTTTATCTGACTGGATGACCGTCGCCAGCTCAGGATCGGATGGTTTACGCGAGAGGCGCGTCCAGAGAATATCCATAGTTGGTTCCGCGAACTGAGGCTCCAGGCCTGCCATCTTGCGTACACGCGAGAAACGCCCATCCGCGCCGACAACCAGTTGCGCCTGTATCTCTCCACGTCCGCTCTGGCCACGATAGCGCACACCGCATACCTTGCCATTCTCCTGTAACAGGCCATCAACCTGGGCGCCCATCAAGACCTGGAAGTGAGGATACTGCTTGGCCTCCTCTATCAGCATCGAGATAAAGTTAGGCTGAGGCAGAATCGTTACATGCGGAAAGCGAATCCGCAGGCGCGAATAGTCCGCTAGAGAGATCATCCCCTTCGGCGTCTGCATACTCAGCTTTGAAATCTTGGTATGCGGAATCTTCATAAGCTTCCCAATCAAGCCAAGCTCATACACCACATCCAGGACCGAGGGAAATACTGTGTCGCCGCGAAAATCCCGGTCAAAATCCATATGCGATTCAAGCAACACAACAGGAATATTCTGCCGAGCCAGCAGCAAACCAAGCATAGCACCGGCAGGCCCCCCACCAACAATACAACATGATGTCTGTGAGACCGAAACAGATGTATCTAACATATCTCTACTCTTACCTCTCTCATGCCTAATCCTAAATGATGAAGCATAGCAGTCAAGCATGGTACGACACTACTGGATAATTACTATACTTAAGCCCATCATACGCCCATACTTGAAAAGCACTTCATCTATAAAGAGAGGGAGGTGGTGAGGCTGTCCTCACCACCTCCCTCTCTTTATAGATGAAATTAAACACATCTTTTCTGGACAGGGGATATAGTAACAACAGGAGCGGGAACGAAACGCTCCTGAAGAGGCGTAATCCACCATCGAGACAACGTATCCGTATCTTGCTTGCTTACCACTTTGGGACAGATGCAGCGCACCAGTCGGGCATAACTCCTATGCTCGTCTAGTGCTGCTGCCGCTGTTCCAGCAGCTTCACAATAGGGGTCTTAGTGGTAATATCTTGCACCGCCAGAGGGAAACGCAGGGTAAAGCAGGTCCCCAACCCCACCTCGCTCTCAACTTCCACACTTCCACCCATAGCCTCCGTCATCTCCTTGACAATCGCCAGTCCCAGGCCAGTCCCAGAGGCAGGCTGCTGGCGCGACTTCTCCGTGCGGTAGAAGCGTTCCCAGATATGAGGCAATTCGTCAGCGGGGATACCCTCACCCGTATCTTTGATTTGCAGCACTACCTCTTCATGTGCCAGGTCTGCCTGTGCGCTGACGGAGATAATACCTCCCGGTGGTGTATGTCGTATTCCATTGTTGAGAAGATTTTGCAGAATCTGCTCCAGCCGGGCCTCGTCAACCAGGGCCTGCGGCAGGTTCACCGCCACATCCGCGATGATCTCCACACGACTACCACGCCAGGCCAGGGGCGCCAACACATCCACCAGGCGCTGTGTTAACACATCCACATGACTGGGAGCACAGCGCAGCTTCAATTTGCCAACCTCGGCCCGCGCCAGGGCAAAGAGGTCATCGATCAATCCCTGCAAGCGTACTGTCTGCTGATTAATAACGTTCAGATCCTGGCGCAACATAGGAGGGGGAGCCTCATTCCAGTTGGCCAGGGTTGACTCAAGATAACCACGCATGGTCGCCACAGGCGTGCGCAGTTCATGCGAGACGCTGGCTATCAGCTCCCGGCGCTCGTTGAGCAATTGCGCAACGTTGTCGCGCTCCTTCTGCAGCTCATGCAATGTCTCTTCCAGGTGGGCGGCCATGGCGTTAAAGTCGTTCTGTAGTCGCGCCACCTCGTCCTCGCCCTGCACCGGAATACGGATGCTATAATTGCCCGCGCGCATGGCGCTGGCCGCGCCCACAAGTGTCTCTATGCGCTGCGTAATACGGCGCGCGAAGAAGTTCGAGAAAAGTAAGACAGGCGGGAGCACAAAGACCAGAATCGCCGCGATGGCGCTCCCTGATAGGAACAGGTTCAAGAACAGGTAGAGCGGCAGGTTCTCCGGTTTTGAGTAAGAGAAAGCACTCGCGAATAAAATAAAAAGTGAGAGCACGCCTACTCCAAACATGGGAATCATCATAATCGCATGGGTGAGCGCCCAGCTCAAATGCTGCTTACGCAAGCGATTCCAGGCCTGGAGCACACGAATCGCTGCTCGCAGGAACAGGAAAAAGCTGGCGCTACAGAAAGAGAGGAAGACATCAATAGCAAGCGAAGTTGCCGGAGGATGCGCTACATCAGTGGATCGAAAGCGATCCGCATAGCCAGACCAAATGATCGTGTTCAGACCCGATAATGAAGGGAAAGGGGTCCAGACCAAAAAAACCATCTCAAGCAGGAAAATCACAAGCACACAGGCCGCCATGAGAAATTCGACGCCCACCTGTCTGCGCCAGGGACGCACTTTTGACGTACGCCAGCGCATGGTACTCCAGAACACACTTACGGGGCAATAAAACAGGAAAAATGTGACTGTATTATTCATTAATCGTCCAGGTTCGTCCGCCATCTGCGCGCGAAAAAACAGCCACCAGGTAATGATCACTACTGCCTGGATGAGCACCATCTCGAGCAAGGCCTGCCAGCCACGCGTCTGAAACCAGAACTCGCGCATCTTCCTGATCAATGTATTTCCCATATCATATGTCTCCAGGCCACAAACTCCAGGCTCCTGACCATTTTACTCTGCCCGCTCTATAGGGATCATGCTTGCACGGCCTTGCCCAGGGAGTCAAGCATTTCTCTCCCCGACAAAAGTCCAAGCAAGCGTGGACCCTACACCTTACCTGATGCTCCATTGTGCAGGCGGTAGCCGATGCCCCAGACTGTCTCGATGGAATCGCCCAGCTTGCCAAGCTTTTTGCGCAAGCGCAAGACGACATTATCAACCGAGCGGTCTCCGCCGATGTAGGTGCCACTCCAGAGTGTTTCAATAAGATAGGAGCGGCTAAAGGCGCGCCCGGGGCTACGCAACAGCAGTTGCAGCAGCGCGAATTCAGTAGGACTCAAATCCAGCAGCGCACCTTCGAGGGTTACCTCGTGCGTTTGAGGATTGAGGCGCAGATTGCCCAGGCATAGCTCCTCGCTCGCCACACGGCGGTCCGCGCTAATAGTCAACTTAATCAATTCGGCGCGCCTGAGCAGGGCACGCACACGCGCTACAAGCTCGCGCATACTAAAAGGCTTGGTCAGATAATCGTCGGCCCCGATCTCCAGCCCTATGACGCGATCAGCCTCCTCGCTGCGAGCCGTCAGCATCAACACGGGAGTCGCCGAGCTCTGGCGCAAGCGCCGTAGCACCTCCAGGCCATTGAGCCGGGGCAGCATCCAATCCAACAAGACTACATCTGGCTGGTGGCGCTCATGCAGATCCAGCGCCTTCAGGCCGTCCTCAGCATGAAATACCTCGTATCCCGCGCCCCTCAACTCGCGCATAACAATCTTTGCCAGGTCGTTCTCGTCTTCAACCAGTAGTACCTTCTCCATAACAGGTGCGTCATCCCCTCTATACATGTGTTCTATTATAGCTTTGCCAACTGGACATGAAAATAGCATACAGGCTCTACAGAGTATATACCCATAAATTGCGACAAAGTTGCGACAACTTGCATCACACCACCAGACAATTACCATTTTATGGGTCAAATGACTCTTTCAAGGAAGAAGAAAAGCATCTATACTACTGGCAAAACAATGCATATACGGAATTGTACACAAAAGAGGGAAAGCTAGTATGCAAACCGAGGCACAGAATAATCATCCCCCTGGGCAAGGTGCTGGAGGAGAACAAGCTCTCAAGGCTACATCTACAACCAAAGGTAAATTCCGGAAACGTGGCAGCATAGTTTCTCTCATGGCACGTTTCTTGCTGGCGCTGCTTTTCCTTGGCGGCATATACACCTCGCTCCTCCCCTGGGGCCAGGCGACTCTGCGCGCAACCTTTATTCTTCCATCGCTGCTCACGGCTTCAGAGCCGCTACCGCTCACACTGGCGGGCGAACCAATCACGCATACGCAAAAAGCGCTTCCAGCCTCGCATGGCATGCTCTACCTGGATATCTTTACGCCTGACATGGTTCCGCTTATCCATGGCGAGCGCCAGGGCGTGCTGCTCTTACCTGGAGTGGGAGACCAACGCCAGGTGCCACAGTTGATCAATCTTGAGCAGACGCTGGCACGCTCAGGCATAGTTGTCGTGGCAATGACCACCTCGACCCTCTTGCAGGATGACGTCTCCATAGAGGATAGCGCGGACGTGGTGCAAGCCTATCAATACCTACAAGCTCTCCCCGCCTTACAGGGCCAGCGCACGGGCATGATCGCCTTTAGCGCAGGTGTGCCACTGATAACGCACGCGGCGGCGGACCCCCATATTCGCGACCAGGTGGCCTATGTTACCGCCTTTGGTGGCTACTATAACGCCGAGACCCTGCTTGAGACCTTTGGGCGCCGCGCCGTCTCCTACGATGGCAAGACCGAGTCCTGGCAACCAACCGCCTACGCGCTACAAGTACTTGCCAATGTGACCACCGAACAGCTTCCCGTCTATGAGCAGGAACTCATTCGACAGGCCCTCAGCCAGGATGGCTCACCACTCTCACAAGGAGAACAGGACCAGCTCTCGCCAGAGGGACGCGCCGCCTATCAGCTCCTCAGCGGCACAGCTCCGAACCGGGTCGCACAGAATATGGCCGCGCTAACGCCCGCGATGCACGCGCAGCTCCAGGGCCTCTCAACCAGCCAGATCATCAAAGAGATTCACGCTCCCGTATACCTGCTGCATGACCGCAACGACGCCTTTCTGCCCTTCACCGAGACCCGCGCCTTCGACCGGGATCTCACGCGCCTGCATCACTCACACAACTACGTCGAATTCCATATCTTTGATCATGTCGAAGTGCGCTCCAACCTCAACTTCTTCCAGACCATCGGCGATGGCTCAAAGCTCTTCAACCTGATCAGTCAGGTCTTCCAGGCAGGGTAAATTGAGTGAAGGGATGTGGATTGTGGAAATGCCTCCGGCATTTCCACAATCCACATCCCTTCACTCCAGACAATAGGAAAGAGAGATTACAGATGATAGAACTATCGCTCACACTTGGCTGGCTCCTGCTGGGGGCGCTGCTGGGGCTGTTGACATGGCTCGCTCGGGCGGGACAGCGCCCCCGCGACTCTGGCTGGTGGCACATGACCTTGCTTGGCGCACTCCTGGCGCCCATCAGTGGCTGGGGTGCCTCGCTACTGTTGGGGCGCTTCTTCGCGACGGGCGTCGTGCTCTGGCTCACGATTGCTGGCTGCCTGCTCCTGCCGCGCCTGATACGCGTGCAGGGCCGCCAGGGTGCCCAGGCGGGGACTCGTCAGCATGGGTAGCCCAAGATCGGGACACAAATCGCTCACACCTGCCATGGAGGCCTGAGACAGCACCACAACGTCGGCCTCATGGGCATGCGCGCGGAGCTGCGTGGCAATCTCGCCCAGGTAGGCCTGTTGATCGCCACGCTCAAAATGTGCCCAGGCCTCACGACAGAGCAGCTCGACGATGTCGATGGCTTTGCCTGCCCGGCGCGCAGCATCAAGCAATAGCTCGCGCGTTGGCGCCAAGGTGCTCTCAAGGGCAGCGACCAGCAGGATGCACTCGCCCTGCCTGACGGCCTCCTCCGCCATGGCCCGGTCGACGCGCATCACCGTCACTGGAACCTGGTCGGAGTACTCCTCCACGCTGGCGCCAATCGTGGAGCATGTGCAAACGATCACACTTGCGCCATGCTCCACGCCCTCTTCAACATAGCACTCAATGCGTGCGCGCAGGGCAGGGGTAACGCCACCCTGCTCCCTCGCCTCTTGCAAGAGACTCTCATCTACCACGTGCTCAAGCGCCACGCTGGCGGGATCTATCACACATTCAGCGACTAGGCGCTCAAAGGTAGCAACGTGAACTGGAGATGTATGTAGAAATAACAATGTTGGCTGTGTCATATCCTTGCCTTTCAAATAACACTATTTTACCTCCTAAAGTACCACACTGTCTCCACAAAATGTTGAGTCAATCTCTGCTTTCTCGCTAATCCCGGCAGAGCCCTCAGCGAACCCACGGTCCGCACACATGTCAGCAATATTCTCTCCAAGCTGCACCTTACCGACCGCACCCAGGCCGCTATTTACGCCCTGCAAAAACGCCTGGTCGCACTTAACGAGGCATTTGAGGAGGAAGAGGTCTAAGCCAGGAGGTTGCTAACAACGTTGTTAGCAACCTCCTGGCTTAGACCTCTGAATTCTAACTCACGCGCTGTGCGAGCTAGAAAAGACGGGCGTTAGGCGCGCTGTGAGCGGGCCGCGACGTGTGTCAGGTGATCGTCGGCATCCTCTTCGGGTGAACCCAGTTGCGCAAGCAGGACGCGGTGATCAAAAGTGGTGCGCACTTCATGGATCTGGCCGTCATAAATGACGAAGTTGTCGATGCGTGGGAGGGCGAAGCGCACGCCGCTGGCGGGAATATCGTGGAAATCACGCTGGTGGACACCGCTCATGATGGCATAGGCAGCGACCTTCTCGTCATCGGCGATAATGACCTCAATCTTGAACTGAACATTCAAGGCGCTACGAATCTCACTACTGAAGCCCAGGAAACCCTCAGCACCACGAATGCCATCGGGGGGACCATAAAAGGCAAAGTCCGAAGCCAGGATCTCATTGGCGACCGCGCGGTCACCCTTGCTGAAGACATCTTCGAAGAAACGTTTTACCAGTTGCTCGCTCTGTTCTTTGGACATAAAGCTTAGATACCCTTTCCAGGTACTACCTAATTAAGAAGGTAGAAACGCCATACTTCCTTATTGGGAAGAGACAACACTGCCAGGGGCAGTTTTGCGATAGCTCGCGGTATAAGACCACCAGGGGATGCCCACATATCCGGCATCCTCCAGCCCAGCCGCTTCGGCGCACCTGCGCACCATACCTGGCAGGCAGAAATCAGGGTCGCAGAGTTGCTCTGTGACCGATACTACACCTCCCACTTTGAGCACACGCGCACACTCGCGGAAGAACGCCACTGGATACGGAAGCTCGCCTACGACCGTCACCAGGAAGACCATGTCAAAGCTCCCCTCGGGCAAAGGCATATGGCAACCATCCGCTTGAATGATCTCCACATTGCTCACCTCTTCCCGCTCCAGGCGCTGGCGCAGCAGTTCAATCATCTTCGATTGCACCTCCACACACGTGACGCTGCCAGAGCTTTTTCCCGCAGCCACACAACACGCCAGGACAGTCGTGAAGAGTCCCGGCCCCGGCCCGATCTCCAGGACGCGCATACCCGGCGCCACGCCCGCACGCTCTACGATGTGCTCCGGGGAGCCAAAGAGCTTGCGCCTGAGCGGAGCATCCAGGTATGGCGCGATTTCAGGGGGCATGGGTTCCGGGTGAAGCCTGCGCCTAATACGGAGAAATACCTGGCCAGTAATAAAAATGCTTGCGAGGCATAAGAGCACAATCCCTAGTCCTCGTAACCACCTGGCTGCAAATAGGCGCATAACTTCCCTTTTCTCAACGAAAACTATTAAAAGTAGAGCAAAGTTATACGAGAGCCTTTACTCATTTTAATATTTTTTGCGTATCTCAATGCGTTCTTATTTCTATTGTAACTCTTCACTTTTAACTCTATATAGGCATATATCGCAACTTTTAGTACACATTTTTGTCACTAAGTGTGATCGCTTTGTGATTGCTATCTATACTGAAATATAGGAGCAATACGGGTAACAATTGGAAAGGATAATTTTCGATGAGCAAAGCGTTGCCGGAGCGACCACAGGTTCAGGAGTTTTCCGCGCAGCAGGATAACATACATGAGATTAAGAAGACAACCTGCTGTATCGTGGGGGCGGGGCCAGCCGGGGCCTTTCTCGCCCTGCTGCTCGCGCGTCAGGGGGTGCCTGTCATACTACTTGAGGCGCATAAAGACTTTGCGCGCGAGTTTCGTGGCGATACCATTCATCCATCTATTCTGGAAGAGATGCAGGCGCTCAGCCTGACTGAGCGCCTGCTCCAACTCCCCCATACCAGGGCCTATAACGTCCAATTCCATATGGGAGAGAGGCAGCTTACCTTTGACGATTTTCGTCGCCTGAAATCGCCCTACCCCTATATTATGAAGCTCTCACAGGTCAGGTTTCTCAATTTCCTGGTGGAAGAGGCCAGGCAATACCCCCACTTTCAGCTCGTGATGGGGGCGCGCGTCGAGCGCCTGCTGGAAGAGGAGGGAAGCATCCGTGGCGTACGCTATCGCACGCCCGAGGGCGAGGTGGAGGTACAGGCCGCGCTGACCATCGGCGCGGATGGACGCTTCTCCTGGACGCGGCGCCTCGCGCATATGGCGCCCATTACGCTCTCGCCACCACTGGACTTCCTCTGGTTCCATCTCCCACGTCATGAGAGCGATCCACACTCTGAAGCAGTCGAACTGCATTTCGCGCCCGGCATGTTTATCATCCTCCTGGATCGCGACGATAAATGGCAGGTTGGTTGCGCCATTAGCAAAGGGACCTATCAGCAGGTGAGACAGGCGGGCATTGAAGCGCTTCAGCGAGAGGTGGAGAGCTGCGTCCCCTGGTTCGCTGATCGCGTTGAGCACCTGGATAGCTGGAAGCAGGTCTCGCTGCTCTCGATTGAATCCAGCCGCCTGGAGCGCTGGCATCGCCCTGGTCTCTTGCTTATTGGGGACGCGGCACACGTCATGTCGCCCATCGGCTCCGTCGGCATCAATCTGGCCATTCAGGACGCGATTGCGGCGGCCAATCTGCTCACCAGGCCCCTGCTAGACCAAACACTCAGCGAGAGCGATCTGGCCGCCGTACAGCGCAGGCGCGAATTACGTACACGCATCGCCCAGGGCTGGGTTGGCCTGATCCAGCAACAGATCGTCAAGTCTCTCAATGCACGCATGCCTTTCCAACTACCGCCAATCGCCCGCCTGCTGCTACGCGCCCCTGTGATTGGTACGATTCCTACGCGCATCACAGCCCTCGGCTGCTGGCAAGAACGCATCAAACCACGCTTACTGCGACCTGCGTCAAAATTGTAGGGTTCATGCTGGCATGGACTTTTAGGCCGAGCAAGCTCTGCCCCTACACAGCCTGTGTACGCAGTAGCGTACACAGGCATTAACGAACATGGGCAAAAGTCATGAAACTTTACCTCTTTCTTTCCAGCAATTTGTTAGTGCAAGCTACTCATAACTAGTTATAAGGTAATTGAATATTTATTTTCTACCGTACTCTATACTTAACTCAACAGGACATAAGAAGCGCGTGAAGCGAGATCAAGTCAGATCAGATCTAATATGTTCTTAGTTCTCAGTTCTTAGTCCTTAAAAAATAGTAGACGGTATGCATTCAAGAAAGGATTACTACAATGAAACACCTTCGTTCTCAGGATGTCCCAACCGATATCGTTCGCGAGCCAGGTGCCAAGCAGGCCACCATTAAGCGTCTCATTGATACTACCGATGGCGCGGACCGCTTCGTCCTTAGCCTCTTCGAGGTCATGCCCAATGGCTCAACCCCCCCTCACTACCATGAGTGGGAGCATGAAATTTTCATCCTCGAGGGTTCGATGACGCTGCAGTTGCCGCAGGAGAAGCGCGACGTGAAGCTCAACGCTGGCGATGTTATCTTCATCCCTCGCAACGAGCCCCATGGCTTCATTACCGGTAGTGATGAGACCTGCCGCTTCCTGGTTGTCGCTCCCACGGAGCGCCCGCCCATCCGCAACTACTTCCTGACCGAGGAGCCATACCAGTACGAGGAGACCGCTGGTCATCGTCGCTAGTTTCTGGCCCTACTGTCAACTCTTTATATAAATAAGCCTCTTCCTCTCCTCTTCTCTGAGGAGGAGGCCTTAATCCATCTTTTATTCATCCATTAGATCTTATTCGGAAACCAACGCCGCTCTCGCGGCTAGCGCTTCGCGCTCAGGTTTTCCGAAAGGCAACACTCTTATCCGTACCAGAAGCGTCTATGGCTACCCACTGGCTATGCCTTCACATTGTTTGCATTGTTTGAGAGCTACATTATGCCGCAGATTATTGACTTAAGCTTGCCTATTGAGCCCCATCCACGCGATCCAAACTTTGGAGGGATACGCACGACCGATCACACCACGGGCGGTGACCAGATCTGGCGCGCGCTCTTCTTCCCCAAGAAGGCATCCCTGCGCAAGAGGCTCAATGGCTTCCGGCGCTACCTGCGCCTGCGCCATAAGGCGAATCGCCACAGTTTTCCTGATGGCAAGTTTCTCAGCAACGAGGTCTACACGGTCTCGGTGCACTGTGGAGCGCACTTTGACGCACCCTATCACTTCGGTCCCGAATGTGAAGGGAAGCCGGCTCGCCGTATTCACGAGGTCCCGCTTGAATACTGCTTTGGACATGGCGTTGTGCTGGACCTCTCGCACAAGGACCCCAGGTCCGCCATTACGGTCGCCGATCTGCAAGAAGCCCTGGTGCGCGCCAACTATGAACTACAACCCAAGGATATTGTTCTCATACGCACGGATTCCGATAAATTGTGGCCTCGACCAGAGTATTTCTCGGCTCACCCGGGAATGACACTGGAGGCGACTCGCTGGCTTGTGGAACGCGGCATCAAGGTCATTGGCATCGATACCAACGGCTTCGATCTCCCCTTCATGGAGATGGTTCAGTCCTATCTCGCGACCGAGGATTCGGAGAAGCTCTGGCCCACACATATGTATGGGCGAGAGCGCGAATACTTCCACATGGAGCGGCTAGCGAATCTGCACCTCCTGCCGAAATCTCATGGCTTCCAGGTTGCCTGCTTTCCCATCGCGCTTCGCGATGCCGGTGCCTCCTGGGTTCGTGCTGTAGCGATTGTGTAAAAGAGGAATTATGGTACTGCAAATTCCCAATCAAGAGTTGCTCGCGCCCTACCTACAGGTACCGATTGCCGCGCCACTCTTAGACATCAACTTTGGCTTTGCCCGAGCCAGGGTCCTTGATACAGCAATTGAGCTCAAGCTCTTTACGCACATCGCGGGGGGAGCACACACCTGCTCCGCGCTAGCCACGGTCGCGAGCTGCAACGCCCAGGCGCTACAAGCCTTGCTCGATGCCCTGGTGGGACTCGAGCTCCTCCAGCGGAAGCGCGAGGCCTACAGCTTAAGCGCACTCGCGGCAGTCTACCTGGTAGAGGGGCAGCCGGGCTATATCGGCTCCCACCTGAGCGCGGTCATGGAGCAATGGGATACCTGGGGTAACCTCACCGAGGTCATGCGCACAGGCAAGAAGAAGTTGCGGCGAGACTGGGGTTCACCTGAGGGCCGTGAGCAAGACCCTGGCATGTTCACACACCTCTTCCCGCTGGTCTTTCCTGCGGCCTGGCAGGCCGCCTCACAGCTAGATACCGAGCTACAAGGGCGTGTGCTCGATGTCAGCGCGGGCAGCGGGGCCTGGAGCATTGCCACGGCGTTACGCCATCCACACGTCGAGATCATCGCACGCGACGAGCCAGGTCTCCTCCCAGACCTACATGAACAGGTCTCACGGTTTGGTCTGCAAGAACGTATCCTTCTTCAACCCACACAGTTGGAGCTACGCTCGCTGCCTTCCGAGAGCTTTAGCCTGGTTATTGTTGGCCACTTATGTCGCTTTAAGGGAGCGCGCAAGAGCCAGGCCCTCTTACGCGAATGTTATCGCCTGCTCCAACCAGGCGGAAAGCTGCTCCTCGCCGATGTCATGCCCAATGATGAGCGAACCGGGCCAGCGGCGGCCCTGATGATTGGTCTGAGCCTCTTCCTCAATTCCCAGGAAGGCGGCGTGTTCACCACGACCCAGTTCCATACATGGTTACGAGCCACTGGTTTTGAACAGATAAAAGAACTGAGAATAGGGCCACTCCCCTTGCTCTTAGCTTCGAGGTAAAAGAAATGCGCAAAGTTGTCTTGACAGGATTAGGTGTTGTCAGTCCGCTTGGTATCGGCAAAGAACAGTACTGGCAGGGATTATCTGCTGGTCGCAGCGCGACAAAACACCTCTCACAGGTAACCAGTTGTCAGTTGTTTGAGAAATTCGATTTCGCCTCGCAGGTTATCTCCGAGGTCGATAACTTCGATCCCGCGCAGCTTGGGCTTCCCCGCGAAGTACAGAACCTGGACCGCTTTATCCAGTTCGCAGTCGCGGGAGCCATGCAAGCCGTCGCGGATGCCAAACTTGATGTGAAGTCCATCGACAGCGACCGGGCCGGCGTCGCCCTCTCAACCGCGATCTGTGGCACACGCCAGATGGAGTCAGAGTTTATCAAGGTCACCAACCTGGGACGCGAAGAGATCGATCCCAGCAAGGTCAGCCCCAATCTCTTCCTGGCCTCAATGTCAAACACACCGGGTATTCTGATCTCCGCGCTCATGGGTCTGCAAGGCCCCTGCGTAACACTCTCGACCGGCTGTATTGGCGGACTCGACGCCATTGGCTATGCCTTTGAAACCATTCAGAATGGCGACGCGGACATCATGCTCACGGGTGCCAGCGAGGCGCCGATTACACCGGTAACCATTGCCTCCTTTGAGATCATTCACTGCCTCTCGCAGCGCCATAACGACCAGCCACAGCACGCCTCCCGTCCCTTCGATGGCAAGCGCGATGGCTTCGTGCTCGCCGAGGGCTGTGGCGTCCTGGTTCTGGAAGAGTTGGAGCACGCTAAACGTCGTGGAGCGCATATCTACGCCGAGATCACAGGCTTCGCCAACACCTCCAACGCCTTGCATATGACCGACCTCCTTTCCGATGGGGATGACCTCGCCCGCGCCATCAACAGCGCGATTGAGCAAAGCGGCATCCAGCCAACAGAGATCGACTATGTCAACGCGCACGCCAGCTCGACGACGCAGAACGATAGCTGCGAGACGAGTGCGATCAAAATGGCCCTGGGCGATCACGCATACAAGATTCCGGTCAATGGCACCAAGTCCATGCAGGGACATGCTCTTTCAGCAGCCAGCGCCATGGAAGTCGTCACTTGCGCCCTGAGCCTGGAGCACCACTATATTCATCCTACCATCAATTATGAAGAGCGCGATCCCCTCTGCGACCTTAACTACGTGCCCAACCAGGGACGCCCCTGGAATGGTGATGTCATCCTCACCAACGCCAGTGGCTTCGCAGGGCTACACGCATCAATGGTTCTGAGAGCAGCACCAGGAGAGAAGTAATGAAAAAGGTTGTCATCACAGGTATCGGGTGTATCACACCCGCGGGAATAGGCATGGACGAGCTATGGGAGCGCGCTCGTTCGGGAGAGGCCTGCACACAGACCATTGACCGCTTCGATCCCGCGCGCTACCAGTGTCAGGTCGCGGGCCAGGCCAACACCTTTGACGCGCAACAGGAGCTGCCAGCGCGCACCGTCAAACGCACGGACCGCTTTACGCACCTGGCCCTCGCCACGGTCAACCAGGCCCTGGCGGACGCTCGCCTGAGTGTGGATGCCGAGAACGGCGTTCGCCCGGAGCGCGTCGCTGTCATGGTCGGCAACGTTCTCGGCGGCTGGGAGTTCGCTGAGCGCGAACTGCGCGAGTTGTGGCGCGACGGCGCACGCGAGGTCAGCCCCTACCAGGCCACGGCCTGGTTCCCCGCGGCGCCCCAGGGCAATATCTGCATCAACCTGGGCATCAAAGGGCCAGCGCGTACCTTTGTCTCTGACCGTGCCAGCGGCGCCTACGCACTCATTCATGGTGCAGATGTCATTCGCCGTGGCCAGGCCGACGTGGCTATCGCGGGCGGGACCGAAGCGCCGCTCTCACCCTACGCCTGGCTCTGCTGCCAGACCGCAGGCTATCTCACCCGCCACGGCAACAAGCAGCCAGGTGCGGCCTATCGCCCCTTTGAGCGCAAACACACCGGAACCGTCCTCGGCGAAGGCAGTTCCTTCCTGATTCTGGAAGAGCTGGAACATGCACAGCGCCGTGGCGCGACCATCTACGGAGAACTCAAGGGCTGGGCGGTCGGCAGCGATGGCTATATCCCGCTCTACACTGTTGAGCCGCATGGCTACATCCTGGCTAAGACCATCCAGAAGAGCCTGCGTCACGCAGACCTGGAGGCTGGACAGGTCGACGCCATCTTCGCTCACGGCTCCGGCATTCCAGTAGAGGATATGACCGAGGTCTACGCCTTCAAGGATACCTTTGGCGCACGCAGCCAGGATGTCCCGGTTACGGCTCCTAAGTCCGCCATCGGGCATATGCTTGGCGCGGCAGCCCCAGCGGACGTAGCTCTGGCCCTACGCGCCATGGCGAAGAAGGAGCTTCCGCCCACTGCCAACCTGGATCAGCCAGCGCCCGGTTTTGACCTGAACTTCGTGCGCGGCAATGCCCAGAAACTGGAATCCTTCCGGAACACCCTCGTCGTCTCACGCGGATTTGGAGGAGTGAACGCATGTATGGTAGTGAGCGCCTGGCCGGCAACCGTGGCCTGATCCAGATACAAAACATTCAAGCACCCATGCAATCGCTCGCGCTTCTGCCAACCGTACAGGCTCTTGGGGTAGATCTGGTGCATATACAACGCATGCAGGATATCTACAATCGCTGGGGCGAGCGCATCCTGGTCAGGCTCTTTACTGACCAGGAGCGCCACTCCTGCCAGAACGCCGATGGCTATCGCTGGCGCTCGCTGGCAGGCCGCTTCGGCGCTAAAGAGGCCGTCAAAAAGATCCTGGCGAGCCAGGGACAATTGGTGGGACTGAATGAAATCGAGATCCTGAATGGGACGTATGGCGAGCCATATATCAGGCTTCACGGACGTGCGCAGGCCGCATTCGAGCACCTGGGATACACCCGCCTGATGCTTAGCATCTCACACGATGCGGGCATGGCCATCGCCACTGTGATTGCTTCATAGTAAAAGGGAGGTGCAGGAGGGAAACCCTCCTGCCGGGGCGTGGGCTTCCTTTCCGCTCACCTGAGCCAACAGGCTAGGTGCGAAAGTGCCGCAGTGCCCCCGAATGGGGGTTGGTGAGCGGAATAAGAAACCAGTCCCCCACACAATTCCCCTGTTTACTTTGTAAATAAATTACTAACGAGAAAAGGGATAGAAACTATGAATATTCGTGCGGAACTTCTCCATGTCATGCAGGACCTGCACATTGATATTAGCAAGGTGACGCCCACAACCAGACTAAAAGATGACCTGGATATGGACTCCACCGAGATCGTCGAGATGGCGGTCGCGCTTGAGAAGCGCCTCCCTCTCACTATTGATGACGCCGCTCTGGGTAAATTACAGACCTTTGCCGACGTAGAAAAATTCCTGCAAGCCCTCATGGACAAACAGGTAGCCGTTTCCTAATCGCCAATTAAACAAACACAAAAATATAATATGGAGGATTACAACCATGCCACGCATTCAAAACAGCATCATCATTTGCAAAGACCCGCAGACCGTCTTCGACATCACCAATGACATCGAGCGCTGGCCCATTCTCTTCAACGAGTACCACGGTGCAAAGATTCTCAATCGCGAGAGCGAAGGCCGCTACACCCGCCTGACCTTCCAGCTCACCAATGCCGAGGGCAACACCTGGCGCTCTCAGCGCCTGTTAGACCACCAGCAAATGGTCGCCACCGCTGAGCGCGAAGAGCCACTCTATCCCTTCGCGTACATGC
The DNA here is from genome assembly GCF_016587395.1 of Ktedonobacter sp. SOSP1-52. NCBI lineage: Bacteria > Bacillati > Chloroflexota > Ktedonobacteria > Ktedonobacterales > Ktedonobacteraceae > Ktedonobacter > Ktedonobacter sp. SOSP1-52. The sequence continues at coordinate 160,714 of NZ_BNJH01000006.1, read as the reverse complement.
ACTTGAAGTGGACCTGCGAGGCCGCGCCAGAGGGTACAAAGATGACCTGGACCCAGGACTTCGAGCTCGACCCCAAATATCCCGATCCCCTGCCTGTCGTACTTGACCGCATGAACGCTCACACCATAGAGAACCAGCAAAATATCAAAGAGAAGATCGAGTCTGGACAGGCGGAGAAGCTGGCAGCAGAGGCTGTAAGCTAACCACCGTATCTCTTTCTTCTTAAACACTGTGCCAAGGGCGCGCTGACAGCGTGGTCATTGCTCTCCCTGGCACACCAGCACACATGGAGGGAGCAATCTTCTTACATAAGTAGCAACTACCCAGACCCACGTGCATGCTGCTTGAGCAATTCCTGTTTAGTGTTGGCGTGGCTATGGCAGCCGCAGGCTGCCATAGCCACGCCAACACTAAACAAAGCGAGCGCCGCAGGCGCGAGAAGTAAAGGCAACAACATGCACATGGCATAATCCAATGTTTTCGCAATAGAGGTGAGTGGGAGGGAATGTGAAAACGTCTTAAGGAGTAGAAAAGTGTTTGATGCGACCTTAAAGTTAAACGACCGGGTGCCTAATACCATTTACAGAAAAAGCGTGGCCGAGGTTGAGGTGCAAAACCTGGTGAAGCGTTATGGCAAGCTGGAAGCGGTCAAAGGCATCACTTTTGGCATAAATAGAGGAGAAATTTTTGGGCTTCTCGGGCCCAATGGCGCGGGCAAAAGTACCGTCATCAATATGATGTGTGGCTACCTACGTCCCACCGCTGGCGATACCTACATTCGCAATCTCTCTGTCAAAAAGAAAGGCAGAGCCGTCAAATATCACATCGGCGTCGTGCCACAGGAGCTTGCACTATATAGTGATTTAAGCGCCCTGGAGAACCTGACCTTTTTTGCCAAAATGTATGGCATTCCTGGTCAGCAACGTAAGAAGCGCGCCGAAGAGGTCCTCAACTTTGTGGGGCTCTACGAGCGGCGCAAAGATACACCGAAGCATTTCTCTGGCGGCATGCAGCGCCGACTCAATATCGCCATTGCCTTGATGCACAGTCCATCCTTCCTGCTCATGGACGAGCCAACCGTCGGAGTAGATCCGCAATCGCGCGAGCACATCTTTGCAAGCATCGAGCTCCTGCGCGACCAGGGAACAACCATTCTCTACACAACGCACTATATGGAAGAGGCCGAGCGCCTCTGCCAGCGTATCGCGATCATGAATGAAGGGAGCATCATTGCTATAGGCACATTGCCCCAGCTACTTGCCCGGCTAGAACCAGAACGCACTATTCAACGACCACGAGGACTACAAGAACTCTTTATCCAGCTTACAGGCAAAACGCTACGGGACTAGACTGAAAGAACAATTCAATGAGAACGCTCTGGCATATCGCGAAAAAAGACCTCTTGCAGGTCATTAAAGATAAACACTCGCTCATTCTGCTACTTCTCGTCCCGCTTTTGCTGATCAGCATTATGGGCAGTGCCTTTGGCAGCGCCTTCAGCAACAACGCGTCGGTAGAATTTATGGTTGCCGTCAACAACCAGGACAGTGGGCGCGTAGGGGATACTATTGTCAAAACCTTGCAAGGAACCAATAGCAGCTTTAAACTTAATGTGAAGGGATATAGCACTTCTCAGCAAGTCTTACAGCAGGTGGAGAACGAAAAAGCGGTCGCAGGCATCATAATCCCCACGGGAACCTCGCAGAGGCTCCAGGATGCCGCCAGCAAAGGCCAAACGCCGAACAACGTCATTCAGTTCTACACCCGCCCTAACAGCAGAGATGAACGCAGTACCTTCACGCAACAGCTCGTCACCAGTGTCATCAATCGCCAGATCGACGCCCTCTACGCGGGGAGCGCCGCCGTTCAGCAGGTGCAAGCTGTCTGCCAGCAGCCAGCAAATACCTGTAATTATGCAACTATCAAACCTGAAGCCATTAGTAAAACGGTTGGGGAAGCCAGCCAGACAAGTAAAAATATAAGCCTGGTGCAGATGCTTACAACAGGGAGCGCACCCAAAAGCAACAACTTCGACCAGTTGCTGCCGGGCTTCGCGGTACTCTTCGCGCTGTTTGGTCTCAACTCGGCTGCATCCACCATTCTCCAGGAGAAGGAAGAGGGAACATTTCGCCGTCTGCTGATTGCCCCGGTACCCAGGTACGCCCTGCTTGGGGGCAAGCTTATCGCCCAGTTCCTGCTCACGCTCCTACAATTGAGCGTACTCTTTACAATTGGCTATTACGTGTTCAAGCTCAACATTGGCTCCTGGCAGGCCATCGCGCTCCTGCTGGTCAGCACCAGTTTCGCGACCACGGGTCTCGGCATGTTACTCGTCTCAATCGTCAAATCGAGGAGACAGCTCACACCCATTGTCACATTGACCACGCTGGTAACGTCCGCTATTGGCGGCTCCTGGTGGCCGCTCTGGTCGGAACCGCAATGGATGCAGCAGATAGCCAAAATTGGCATCACGGCCTGGGCAATTGATGGGCTAAACGGTGTCATGATCTTCGGAAAAGGCCTCTCCGAGGTGCAGTTCAATATCCTTGGCCTGCTTGGGTATGGCCTGATCTGCTTTTTCCTGGCCTTGCGTCTCTTCCGTTTCCAGGAGCAAAGCGCGTAGGCGAGCGTTGCAAGCAAACTCTTCTCATCGTCAACTTTGCGCGTGTTTGATAAAAGAAGAGCCGATAATTATTTGAGCTTAGCTCAAATAATTATCGGCTCTTCCTCTGTATCTGTAACCTGTCCAAAGAAGTACTCCCTCAATTTTGCTGAGCCACGCTGGCCTGCTCCTGCTCCCCGTGCCGCTCGCCCTCTCACTCGTGCTCAGGTCCGATCTCAGACCGCTCTCACTCACACCACAAGGACTCACCACATTCGCGAAGAAACAGAATGGGAAACAAGCCGTACGATCATTAGTACTGCTCCGCTCCACCTGTTACCAGGCGTCCACGCGCAGCCTATCCACCAGGTCTTCTTCCTGGGATCTTGACTCTTCTAGAGAGTGGGAAAAGTTATCTTCGGGTCGGCTTCGCGCTTAGATGCTTTCAGCGCTTATCCCTTCTTGACGTAGCTACCCAGCTCTGGAGGAGGCCCCCCAACTGGCGCACTAGCGGTCAAGCCATCTCGGTCCTCTCGTACTGAAGATGACTCCCCTCACTTTTCCGACGCCCACGACGGATAGAGACCGAACTGTCTCGCGACGTTCTGAACC